>NZ_NVQE01000001.1 GCF_002591975.1 Mycobacterium neglectum
ACCACTGACGCTGATGCGCCTGCCCACGTTGGCGCACACATCGACGTTGGGCGCTATCGGTGCGTAGTACGGCGGTGGTGGCGGCGGGGGTAGTGCGTCGTTGAGGTAGGACAGGGGGTCACTGCACCCGGTGACGTCGACGAACCTGCCACCGATGGATCCGCACAGCGTCGCGTCAGCGGTGGGTGTCCCCACGTTCACCAATCCGCCCGCGAACAACACTGCCGCGGCACACAGCCAGATCTTGCGCACGTATGGCTCCTTCAAAAGGGCTGCCGTCGTACAGGACGCAGCGGAATGACGATTGTCGCAGTTCCCGCGGCCGCGTGATGGGAAAGGGCTCGGAAGGGTTCAGAAAGGACCCGAAAAAGACGCGCCAGACGACCGGTCGCGGCGCCCCGCGCGCAAAAATGCTTTGCTGCGTGGTAGACGTCGGAACGCTTCACCGCCCTGCGACACCCTGCGCGTGCCGCCCCGGCCGCTCGGGGACCGCATACCGGACCATCGGGTGCCGAGATCGCGGCTCACGACACACCTCCATGCCCGAAAGTCCATAGCTGCGATGAAGAAAAGGGCTTATCCCTTCGACCCGCGTCCGCAGCTGGGGCCGCCTGGTGTTCGCTGGGCGGATAGTGACAAACGCTTCGCTGACGATTCTGCGCAAATTGCCAGGCTCGACTACTTCCGTCGGGAACCACTTCCCGCTATGTTTGCTGTGACGTAACGGTGTGCCGGGGGACCTTCGAGGTGGGCGCCGCCAAGTCGGACCCGACTTCTCGAACCTGGGGATGAATCATGGCTGCACACGTCACCCGTCCTACCCGCACCCGGGCTTTTCACTTCGCGCTCGCGCGGTGATAGGGGTTCGACTCGCCCGCATCGCGTTGACGGTGGGGGTGGCACTGCTGGGCAGCATCGCGATCGGCAATACGCCGGCCCATGCGGCCGATGTATGGCAACCGAAGACACCACCGCTGTCGACCAGGTGGACCCAGTTGGTCGGACCCAACAACGCGCTGCCTGAGTATCCGCGCCCGCAGCTGTCGCGAACGAAGTGGCTGAACCTCAATGGCTTATGGGGTTACACCGGCCGGCCCGCCAAGGCCGGGGCGACCGCGCCGCCCCCGAAGGACGCCTATCGCGAGCAGATTCTCGTCCCCTTCCCCACCGAGTCCGCGCTGTCCGGACTCCAGCGCCACGACGATCAAATGTGGTACCGCAAGGTGTTTGAGGTTCCCGAAGACTGGGACAGCCAGCATGTGCTGCTCCACTTCGGCGCCGTCGACCAGATCGCTACCGTCTGGGTGAACAACAAGCAGGTGGCGCGTCACGAGGGCGGTTATACCGAGTTCAGCGCGGACATCACCAGCGCACTGCGACCGTCGGGACCGCAGGAGCTGACGGTGCGCGTCGAGGACCGCAATGAAAAGGGCGCCTTCGCCGTCGGCAAGCAGCGCTACAACCCCGCCGGACTCTTCTACACCGGGGCGTCGGGCATCTGGCAGACCGTGTGGATGGAACCGGTGCCCGCCGCGCACATCGACAAGCTCGACGTCACGCCCGACCTGGCCAGTTTCACTGTGACGCCCCGCGTTTCGGGCACGAACGATCAGCGCACCGAGGTGGTCGTCTCCAAGCCGGGCGGCGAGGTCGTGGCGCGTGCGTCGGGAAAGCCGGGTGCGACTCTGCGCCTCCTGGTGCCGTCCCCGCATCTGTGGACACCCGAGGATCCATATCTGTACGACCTGACCGCCAGACTGGTGAGCAGGTCCGGCCAGGTGGTCGACGAGGTTTCCAGCTATGGGGGCCTACGCACGATCGGCACGGTGAAAGACGCGCAGGGCCGGTCGCGAATCGCGCTCAACGGCAAGATCACGTTCCTGCACGGCCCACTCGACCAGGGCTATTGGCCCGATGGGATCTACACGGCCCCCACCGACGCGGCACTGAAGTTCGACCTCGAGCAGATCAAGGCGCTCGGAATGAACTTCGTGCGCAAGCACGCCAAGGTCGAACCTGCGCGGTGGTATTACTGGACCGACAAGCTCGGACTCCTGGTGTGGCAGGACATGCCGTCGCTGGACGTGTCACTCGACATCCCGACAGGGCCGGCTCCGACACCGCGTCGCGATGCGCAGGCGCATTTCGAAAACGAGCTCTCCGAATTGGTCCATCAGCTGAGCAGCGTCACATCGATCGTCGGCTGGGTGCCGTTCAACGAGGGCTGGGGCGAGTACGACACAGCCAGAATCGCCAGAGCGGTGAAGGCCGAAGACCCCACGCGCATGGTGGTGCCGAACAGCGGGGCGAACTGTTGTAAATCGCGTGGCGACAGCAGGGCCGGCGACATCTTCGACGACCACACGTATGTGGGCCCCGGCCGACCGGTGGTTCGCGACGGCCGGGTGACTGTCGACGGTGAGTACGGCGGGCTCGGCCTGATCGAGGAGGGCAATCGCTGGCCCGGCCCGCCCATGGCCTACGAGATGACCGACACCAAGGCGCGGCTGACCGAACGCTACGTAGAGGTCAGCCTGCACCTCGAGAGGATCGTGCACGAGGTCGGCCTGTCGGGCGCCATCTACACCCAGACGACCGATGTCGAGAACGAGGTCAACGGCTACATGACCTACGACCGGCAGATCATGAAGCTCGACCTCCCGGTGGTGGCGGGGCGAAATCGCGCGGTCATCGCCGCGGGGTCACGCTAGCGATCGTCGGCTGACGAACGCACGGCGTTCACCCGAGTACGGATCGTCGAACTCGAGACTGTGCGCAATCAGTTGCAGGGGTTGGGAAAAGTCGTCGGGCGCCACGTCGATGACGTTCGGGTACAACGTGTCCCCGGTGATCGGTATCCCGAGCGCGGCCATGTGCACTCGCAGCTGATGCGTTCGCCCGGTGCGGGGCGTCAACCGGTACACGCCGTCTCCGATGTGCTCAACCCGTGTCTCGGCATTCGGCTCGCCTGGCTCCTCGAACGCCTGTAACTGTCCGCGCCGCTTGATGATCCGGCTGGACAATACCCTCGGCAGCTCGATGTCCGGATTCACACCCGCGCGCGCGAGATACGTCTTGTGGACCAGGCTCCGCGCGAACATGGTCTGATATGCGCCGCGCACCTCACGTCGCGTCGTGAACAGCAGCACGCCGGCCGTCAGTCGGTCGAGCCGGTGCGCCGGAGACAATGTGGGCATGTCCAGTTGACGTCGCAGTCGCACCAGCGCCGTCTGCGCGACGTGGCCACCCCGGGGCATTGTCGCCAGGAAGTGCGGCTTGTCGACCACGATGATGTCGTCGTCGCGATGCAGGATCGGCATGTCGAAGGGGACCGGAACTTCTTCGCGCAACTCGCGATAAAGGTAGACGAAGGCGCCGGGCGGCAAGACCGTCGCAGCGCCGACGACGCTGCCGTCGGAGGTCACCACCTCGCCGTCGAGCACCTTGGCCGCGGCACCTTCGCCGAAACGGTCGGCCAACTCGACCAGCACGGCGCCGCCACGCAAGCGCACGCGCGCCGGGCCGAGTCCGTCGCGCACCGGTAAGGGCGCCGCACGCCTCCCCCGCGGCGCGGCACGCATCAATTGAGTGGCACCGGTTCGAGGATCTCTGCACGCGCCTCCGGCGCGGCGGCCCGCAGCGCATCGGCGGATTCGTCGTCGGGTTCCTGCTGCGAGCGCACCTCGGCCTCGACGCGCGCCAAGTACGTCGAAACCTCGCGGTCGACGTCTTCTTCACTCCAACCCAGCACGGGTGCAACCACTTCGGCCACTTCACGTGCGCAGTCCACACCGCGGTGCGGGTACTCGATGGAGATCCGCATGCGCCGGGCCAGGATGTCCTCCAGGTGCAGCGCACCCTCGGCCGCCACCGCGTAGTGCGCCTCTACCTTCAGGTAAACCGGCGCCTCGGTGATCGGTGTGAGCAGTTCCGGCCTGCCTTCAGCCATCTGCAGGACCTCGCCGATCAGTGATCCGTACCGGTCGAGCAAGTGCCGCACCCGATACGGATGCAGTCCGTAATGCACGCCGACGCTTTGGGTCTGGTTGATCAGCGCGAAATAGCCGTCAGCACCCATCAACGGCACCTTTTCGGTGATGGACGGGGCGACCCGGGCTGGAACGTACTCGGCCGCGGCGTCGATCGCATCTTCGGCCATCACCCGATAGGTGGTGTACTTGCCGCCGGCGATCGCCACCAGGCCAGGCGCGGGAACCGCCACCGCATGCTCGCGCGACAGCTTGGAGGTCTCCTCGCTCTCACCTGCCAGCAGCGGACGCAGACCGGCGTAGACCCCGTCGATATCGTCGTGGGTCAGCGGCGTCGCCAGCACCGTGTTGACCGTTTCGAGGATGTAGTCGATATCCGCCTTGGTCGCCGCCGGATGGGCCAAGTCGAGGTTCCAGTCGGTGTCGGTGGTGCCGATGATCCAATGCGTGCCCCAGGGTATGACGAACAGCACCGATTGCTCGGTGCGCAGGATGATCGCCACCTCGCTCACAATGCGGTCGCGGGGGACGACGATGTGTACCCCCTTGGACGCCCGCACCCGAAATCGCCCGCGCTGCTTGGACAACGCCTGGATCTCGTCGGTCCACACACCGGTGGCGTTGACCACCACGTGTCCGCGCACCTCGGTCACGCGGCCGTTTTCGGAGTCACGCACCTCCACCCCGACGACCCGGTCACCCTCGCGCAGCAGCGACACCACTTGCGTCGACGTCCGCACCACCGCGCCGTAGTGCGCCGCGGTCCGCGCGACAGTCATGGTGTGGCGCGCGTCGTCGACAACGGTGTCGTAGTAGCGAATACCGCCGATCAGCGACGACCGCTTCAGCCCCGGCGCCAGCCGCAGTGCACCAGACTTGGTCAGATGCTTTTGCGGTGGAACGGATTTCGACCCGCCGAGTTGGTCGTAAAGAAAGATTCCCGCCGCCACATAAGGCCGCTCCCACACCCGGTTGGTCAGTGGGAACAGAAACGGAAGCGGTTTGACGAGATGCGGAGCCAAGGTGGTGAGCGAGAGTTCCCGTTCGTGAAGCGCCTCGCGAACCAGCCCGAACTCCAACTGCTCGAGGTAGCGCAGGCCGCCGTGAAACATTTTCGACGAGCGACTCGACGTGCCGGACGCGAAGTCGCGCGCCTCGACGAGCGCTACCTTGAGACCGCGCGTCGCCGCATCCAGAGCAGCGCCCGCGCCGACCACCCCGCCGCCGACGACGACCACGTCGAACTGCTCGCTGCCGAGCCGCTCCCAGGCCTCTGCCCGTTGCTCCGGGCTCAGCAGTGTCTGCCCGTTCGCGGGGATCGGGTCGCTCACCGGAAATAGCTCCTAGTTACTGGTCGGTACGTTCACCGTGTCCCAGGTTACGTGGAGTCAGTCCAGATCGTCGTGCGCCATCAATCTTCGCGCCGCCTCCACGATCGATCCGGACAACGAGGGGTACACCGACAGCGTCTGGGCCAGGTCGGTGACCGAGAGGTTGTTCTGCACCGCCAGGGCGATGGGCAGGATGAGTTCCGAGGCGATGGGGGCGACCACGACACCGCCGATCACGACGCCGGTGGCGGGGCGGCAGAAGATCTTCACGAAGCCCAGGCGGAGCAGCGACATCTTGGCTCTCGCGTTGGTGTTGAGCGGCAGCGTGAGCGTGCGGGCGGGCACATTGCCGCTGTCGATGGCCGTCTGCGGCACCCCGACCGCGGCGATCTCCGGCCTGGTGAACACTGCCGCCGAAACGGTGCGCAACCGGATCGGCGTCACCCCCTCGCCCAACGCGTGATACATCGCGATGCGCCCCTGCATCGCGGCCACCGAGGCCAGTGGCAGCAGACCCGTGCAGTCTCCAGCCGCATAGATTCCCGACGCCGACGTGCGCGACACCCGGTCGACCTTGAGGTAGTTACCCGCGGACAGCTCGATGCCGACATTCTCCAGTCCCAGCCCCGCCGTGTTGGGCACCGAGCCGACGGTCATCAGCGCATGGCTGCCCTCGACGGTTCTCCCGTCGGCCATGGTCACCAGCACGCCGTCGGCGGTCCGGGTCACCGAGTCGGCCCTGGCGTTCTTGACCAGCTTCACGCCGCGGTCGGCGAACGCCTCCTCGAGCACCGCCGCCGCGTCGCGGTCCTCGTGCGGCAGGATCTGGTCGCGGCTGGCCACCACGGTGACGGGCACACCGAGTTCGGTGTAGGCGTTGCAAAACTCGGCTCCGGTGACGCCGGACCCGACGATGATGAGGTGTTGCGGCAGTTCGGTGAGGTCATAGAGCTGACGCCAGTTCAGGATCCGCTCGCCGTCGGGCTTGGCATTCGGCAGCACTCGCGGACTGGCTCCGGTCGCGATCAGCACGACGTCTGCCTTGAGCGTGCCGACCCTGCCGCCGGCGGTGGTGACCTTCACTCGGTGGTGGGCCATGCCGGAGGTGTCGTCGACCAGCTCACCGTGGCCGTGAACCACGGTGGCGCCCTCTCGCAGCAGCTGGTGGCCGATGTCGGTCGATTGCGATTTCGCCAGCGTCTTGACGCGGTTGTGGATCTGGTCCAGTGAGATTTTGGCGTCCTCGATCGCGATGTCGAACCCGAGACCTGAGGCACGTCGCAGCTCGGTGCGTACGCCGGTGGAGGCGATGAACGTCTTGGACGGGACACAGTCCCACAGCACGCATGCACCCCCGATCCCGTCGGAGTCGACCACGGTGACCTCGGCGACCTCGGGTCCGCGGGCGGCGGCTACCAGAGCAGCCTCGTAGCCGGCGGGACCGCCGCCGATGATGACGATGCGTGTTGCCACGACCTCAACGCTAGCCAAGCCGGTGGTTGATCGCCCAGCCTGTCGACGAAGCCGGTGGAAGAAGCCAGCCGGAAAAGCTTTAGAGTTTCCTGGTGCCGCTGTACGCCGCCTACGGATCCAACATGCATCCAGAGCAGATGTTGGAGCGGGCGCCCCACTCGCCGATGGCCGGAACTGGGTGGCTGCACGGCTGGCGGCTGACGTTCGGCGGCGAGGACATCGGCTGGGAAGGTGCGCTGGCCACTGTCGTCGAAGATCCTGCGGCGAGCGTGTTCGTCGTGCTCTACGACATGACCAAAGAGGACGAGGCCAACCTCGACCGCTGGGAGGGCTCAGAGCTCGGCATCCACAAGAAGATCCGATGCCGGGTGCACCGCACCTCGTCGGACACCAGCTTCGAGCCGGTGCTGGCGTGGCTGTACGTGGTTGACGCGTGGGAGGGTGGGCTGCCGTCCGCGCGCTATATCGGCGTGATGGCCGACGCCGCTGAGATCGCCGGTGCACCGCAGGAGTATGTACACAGCCTGCGCACCCGACCGGCCCGCAACATCGGTCCGGGCACCTAGCCGCGCGAGAGCCTGTTCAGTTTCCACAGCGGATACCCGCGCTCGATTACCGCTGCACGCACGAGATACACGATGACCTTCGGATTGACCGAGTCAGTGGCACGGATCATCGTCCACCCTTGTCGCACAACGATATCCGGTGTAACGGTGCTGAATTCGACACCAACCATCGGGGCTTCGTACGCCATCGCGATCACCGCAGTGGCTTCTCCATCGGTGACTGCGAATCGAGTCTTAGGCGCGGGAAGACCGGCGTCGATGAGGGCCAGGCGAACCATAGTCTCCTGCGGCGACTGCGACCCACCGTCCATGAGGCGGAGGGCACCGACCGCGCGCCGCCAATGTCGTGAGCTCTGATATCGATTGACCAGCGACTGTGCAGCCGAAGCCGTGACACCCGTTGTCGCGGAGAGCGCGTCCAGGTAGGCGACGGCGAGGTCGCGAGGGTGGTGTCTGGCAAGGTCAAACGCTGTCCGCGCCGGTGTCGTGACGGGGATGCCGGCGATGTCGCTGATCTCGTCGGATTCGATCCGCTCCCTTCGGGCGACGATTCCCTGCGGCGGATGGCTATTGCGGGAGATCACTTCCACATCTGCGAGTTCGTCGACCCATCGCGCGCCGTGCAGAGCCGCCGCGGCGAGACCCGCGACCACTGCTCGGCGACCAGACCACAGCCACGCGCCGACGGCGCGCTGCGACAGCGACGGCACCGCTTCGGCGCGCATGTAGACGTCGGGAAACATGGCCCGGTAGTTCCACCGCAGTTCCGCGCGGCTGAGCACGCCGCGCACCAGCGCTTCACTGCCGATGAAGACGTCTTCCATACCGCGATGCTGGCCGGGCGCACTGACAAATTGCGTCCTACAACCGAGAGTGAACTCAGGGTTGTGGATGCTCGACAACAGCCCTGGATTCACTCTCGCCCATAGGACCGACCACGACGTAATGGTGGACGGCGGCGAAGCGGCTCTTCCAGTCCTAGACCTGCGCCGCCTGGTCGATGATGTTGACCAGGAACCGCACACCCACTGCCATCGCACGTTCGTCGATGTCGAACGTCGGCTGATGCAGGTCCAGCTGCGGCCCGCGCCCCGACCACACCCCCAGTCGCGCCATCGCGCCAGGCACCTCCTCGAGGTACCACGAGAAATCTTCGCCGCCACCGGACTGGCGGGTGTCGCACAACACCTCGGGACCGATCGCCTCGATGGCATGGGTGACGATGCGCGTCGAGATCTCCTCGTTCACCACTGGCGGCACTCCGCGCCGGTACTGCAGGCTGTGCTCGATGTTCAGCGGCGCCAGCAGCGATGTGATCGCCTCGCGCACGATGTCTTCGAGGGTCTCCCAGGTATCGCGGCTTGCGGTGCGGATGGTCCCCGCCAGCGTTCCCGTCTGCGGTATCGCGTTCGCCGCGATGCCGGAATTCACTGCGCCCCAAACCATCACGGTGCTGTTGCGCGGATCGATGCGCCGAGAAAGGATCCCAGGCACGCCGGTGATCAAGGTGCCGATCCCGTACACCAGGTCGCCGGTGAGATGCGGTCGCGAGGTGTGCCCGCCTGGCGAGTGCAGTGTCACCTCGAGTTGATCGGCGGCCGAGGTGATCGGCCCGGGCCGGACCGCAACCTTGCCGACGGCCAGCCGCGGATCGCAATGCAGTGCGAAGATTCGCGACACCCCCGTCAGGGCTCCCGCCGCGATGGCATCGATCGCACCGCCGGGCATCAGCTCCTCGGCCGCCTGGAAGACCAGCCGCACGCCGACGGGCAGCTGCGGCACCGACGCCAGCGCAAGGGCGGTTCCCAACAGCATCGAGGTGTGCGCGTCGTGACCACAGGCGTGCGCCACATTGGGGACCACCGATTGGTAGGGCGCCCCCGTCCGTTCGGCCATCGGCAGCGCGTCCATATCGGCGCGCAACGCGATCCTCGGCCCGTGCTCCGGACCGAAATCACACGTCAGGCCGGTGCCCCCGGGCAACACCTTGGGATTGAGGCCGGCATCGGCCAGACGCGATGCGACGAACTGTGTGGTGGCGAACTCCTGGCGGCCCAGCTCAGGGTGGGCGTGCAGATGGCGGCGCCACTGGACCATCTCGGCGTAATGGACGTCCAGCCACAGTTCAGTGGCGTCGTGCAGACTCATGCCGCCCGCCTCGCCTTCAGCTCCATTACTCGGTCCCGCTGCGCCGGCGTCTCGGCGAGCCCGACCACCGTGCGAGCCAACATGATTGCACCTTCGATCACGGCCGTGTCGGCTCCCGGTCCGGCGGCAGCCGCGGCGAACGCCGGCTGATGCACCGACGCGCCACCGGCGTCGATCCCGACGATCGGATGGATACCGGGCATTATCTGGGTGACGTTGCCCATGTCAGTGCTGCCCAGCGGAAACGCCCCCTCCATCTCGGCCGGCAGTGGCGATCGGCCGATCCGCACCATTTCGTCGCGGAATCGGTCGGCCAGCCACGAGTCGGGAGTCAGCTCGTCATAAGCCGGCTCGGTCTCGGACACCGTGTAGTCGCAGCCGGTGGCCACCGCGCCCGCGAGGAAGCAGTCGGACATCCGCTTTTCGAGTTCGCGCAGCGACGGTGCGTCGTTGGCCCTCATCGTGTAATGCATCTCGGCGCTGCCCGGAATGATGTTGGTGGCTTGGCCGCCGTCGGTGACGATGCCGTGCGTCATCTGGCCCGGCGCCAGCTGCTGGCGCAGCAGCCCGATCGCGACTTGCGCGACGGTGATCGCGTCGGCGGCGTTGATCCCTAGGTGCGGTGCCACGGCCGCGTGTGACTCCCTGCCGCGATAGCCGACCGCGACCTGTGACAGTGCCAGTGACCGGGCGGCCGCGATGTCCAGCGGGCCGGGGTGCAGCATCACGGTGACGGCGATGTCGTCAAACGCTCCCGCGTTGAGTAGCAACACTTTTCCGCCGCCGGCTTCCTCGGCAGGAGTTCCGAGCAGAACCACCGTCAGCCCCAGTTCATCGGCCACCTCGGCGAGCGCCAATGCGGTGCCGACCGCCGACGCGGCGATGATGTTGTGACCGCAGGCGTGTCCGATGCCGGGCAGTGCGTCGTATTCGGCGCAGATCCCGACGACCAGCGGGCCGCTGCCGAAGTCGGCCCGGAAGGCGGTGTCCAGGCCGCCGAGCGCCTTGGTGACCGCGAAACCGCGGGCGGCGACCAGCTCCTGGGTCTTCGCGCAGCTGCGGTATTCGGCGAAAGCAAGTTCGGGTTCGGCGTGAATCGAGTGCGAAAGCTCGACCAAATCACCACGGCGTCGATTGACGGCGTCCTCGACGCAACTCGACGCGGTGACGGTGGGCATCCCCGAAGTATCTCACTGCCCCAGCGCGTGCCGTTTCGACGGCTAAGCTGCCCACCGTGACGACGCCGGATGCGGAAGCTGGGCAGTCGGCAATCGAGATCCGGCAGCGCACCGGCGTCGATCAACACGACGTCGCGATTGTGCTGGGTTCGGGCTGGGCGCCAGCGGTCGACGAACTCGGTGATCCGGTGGCGGTGGTGCCGATGGCCGAGTTGACCGGCTTCACCCCACCCGCAGCGGCGGGACACGGTGGCGAGATCTTGTCGTTGCGCGTCGGCGACCATCGGGTGCTGGTGTTCGTCGGCAGGATCCACGCCTACGAAGGCCACGAACTCCGCCATGTCGTTCATCCCGTCCGTACCGCATGTGCGGCCGGTGCGCGCACCATCGTCCTGACCAACGCCGCAGGCAGCCTGCGCGAGGACCTCGCCGTCGGCCAGCCGGTCCTGATCAGCGACCACCTGAACCTAACCGGCCGGTCGCCGCTGGTCGGAGCGCATTTCGTCGATATGGTCGACGCCTATTCTCCGCGGCTGCGCGCGGTGGCCCGCGAGATCGACCCTGGATTGGCCGATGGCGTCTACGCCGGACTGAACGGACCGCAGTACGAGACGCCGGCGGAGATCCGGATGCTGCGGACGCTGGGTGCCGATCTCGTCGGCATGTCGACGGTGCACGAAACTGTCGCGGCGCGCGCCGCGGGCGCACAGGTGCTGGGGGTGTCCCTGGTGACCAACCTTGCGGCGGGAATGACCGGTCAGCCGCTGAGCCACGACGAGGTGTTGGCGGCGGGCCGTCAGTCCGCGACGCGCATGGGCTCCCTGCTCGCCGGGGTCATCTCCCGGCTCTGACGGCCGAACCGCCCGCTCACCCAGACCATGCTGCGGGCCAGCAGCGGCGCGGCGAACAGCATCAACAGGATCCGCACCACCTGCGCGGCGATGATGAACGTGACGTTGGACCCCGTCTCGACGGCGGTGGCCAGCACGGCGTAGACGCCACCGGGGCTGGTGGCGAGGTAGCCATCCAGAAGGCTGACTCCCGCGACGTGAGACAACAGGACACCCAGGCCGGCCGTCGCGATGCTGAGCGCGGCGATCAGGCCGATGGCCGTCGGCAGCATGCGCGCGACCGCACGCATCGAATCGCGGGTGAACGCCAGCCCGGCCTGCCACCCGATCAGCGCGTAGCCGACCTGAACGAGCACCATCGGGACCGACAGCCCGAACGAAAGGCCGGTGACCTCAAGCAGCACCGTCAACGCCAGCGGCCCCAGCAGACCCGCGCCGGGCAGATGGATCCACCGGCCGACGGTAGCCCCGACCACGACCAGGGCGATGAGCATGCCGATACTCAGATACCAAGGAGCTGAATCGGATTGGGCCAGCACGGTGTCCGGCCGCGATCTGTCGGCGTGATAGACCAGCGTCACCAGGACGGGCATGGAAGCCGTCACCAACGCGACGCGCAGATACTGCACCACCGACACCACACGATCGTCGCCGCCGAGTTCGCGGGCGATCGCGACCAACCCTGAAGCACCTCCCGCAACCAGCGCCAGCGAGCCCGTAAGCGGGGTGACGTCGCGGTGCATCGACAGCAGTGCACCGGCCATGACACTGAGCAGCAGGGTGGCGACGGCGACCGCCACGACGATCGGCCAGTGCGGGCCGAGCGCGTCGACTGCATCCTGGTGGACCATCGTGCCGATGTAGACGCCGAGCACGCCCTGCGCGGCGACGCCGGCCGGACGGGGCACCTGCGCGGGCGCCAGCGACATGAGAGCCAGCGCCACGCCGACGGCCAGCGCGGCGAACAGCGCGGCGGACGGTACGCCGATCAGGGTCAGCGGATAGGTGACACCGGCCGTCACCACGACCAGCAGGCACCACTTCCGCAACCGTCTCATCACCATTGATTACAAGTATCCTCTTACTATGTTCGGCATGCAACTTGCACCTTAGGCACGTGACTATCGATATTTACCAAGGTATAACTTGTATATGGATCAAGCCGAACCAATCCGCAGGTCGGCGGCCACCGAGCTGCGGGAGTCGATCGTCGCCGTCAACCAGCAGATGCGCCGGCACCGGCCCGACCACGGCCTGACGCTCAGCCAGATGCAACTGCTCGGCGAAGTGAGCCGTGCCGGCATCACCACGCCTGCCGAGCTCGGCGCACGGTTGGGCGTTCGAGTGCAGTCGCTGACGGACAGCATCAATGCGTTGGAGGGCCGGGACCTGATCGCACGCAGGCCCGACGAAATCGATCGCCGTCGCCAACTCATCGAGATCACCGCTGCGGGCACCGAACTGCTTGAAGCCGACCGCGCGGAACGGGACGCGTGGTTGCACACGACCATGCGCGACAACCTGTCGGAGCTCGAGTTCGACCTCGTGATGCTCGTCGCGCCGGTGCTGCGCAAGCTGGCGTACACCGACTCCACATAAGCCGACTCAAAACTGGGCACACTATCCGGATGAAAGCGCGAGATTGGACTTCGACCGCCGCGCAAGAATGGATCGCTCACGATCCCGATCCGAAGACCGCCGCCGAACTTCTCGAATGCACCGGAGCCGATCTCTACGAACGGTTCGCCCATCCCCTGACATTCGGTACCGCTGGGCTGCGTGGGCCCCTGCGCGGAGGGCCGAATGGAATGAACCTCGCAGTTGTCCTGCGTGCCTCTTGGGCGCTCGCCAAGGTGCTCAGGGAACGCGGCCTGCACGGCCGCAACGTGGTGGTCGGCCGCGACGCCCGGCACGGCTCGGACGAGTTCGCACTGGCTGCCGCTGAAGTCCTTGCGGCTCAGGGGTTCTCCGTCACGTTGCTGTTCACAGCGGTCCCCACGCCGATAGTCGCATTCGCCGTCCGTCACGGCGGTGCCGTCGCGGGTGTCCAGATCACTGCGTCACACAATCCGCCGACGGACAACGGCTACAAGGTCTACTTCGACGACGGATTCCCGATCGTTCCGCCCGTCGACCACGAGATCGAGCAGGCGATGGCCGACGCACCACACGCCGACCAGATTCGGCGGCAGGTAGTCACCCCCTCCGGGGTCGACGAAGTTCAGCGCTACGTCGAACGCGCAGCCCAGGTTCGCCATACGCACGGCTCGGTGCGGGTGGCGATCACGCCGTTACACGGCGTCGGCGGCGAGTTCGTCCTCGACGCGATGGTGCGCGCCGGGTTCGACGACGTGCACGTTGTCGAGAGCCAATTCGCGCCCGACCCGAACTTCCCCACTGTGGCGCTGCCCAATCCGGAGGAACCCGCCGCTGTGGCCGCCCTGCTGACACTGGCCGCCGACATCGACGCCGACATTGCGGTGGCGCTCGATCCTGACGCGGACCGTTGCGCAGTTGGCATCCCCACACCCGACGGTTGGCGAATGCTTTCGGGCGACGAAACCGGTTGGCTGCTGGGCGATTACATTCTCTCTCAGATCGAGCCCGGTCCCGTCATGGCAGCCACCGTGGTGGCCAGCTCGGTGGTCTCTTCGCGAATGCTTGCCGCTATCGCAGCCGAGCACGGCGCGCGCCACGTGGAGACATTGACCGGGTTCAAATGGTTGTCGCGCGCCGACATCGACCTGCCGGCCTGCACCCTGGTTTACGCATACGAAGAGGCGATCGGGCATTGTGTCGATCCCGCAGCCGTCCGCGACAAGGACGGCATCAGCGCCGCAGTGCTCGTGTGTGATCTGGCTGTCGCGCTGCGACACCGTGGCTTCACCCTGCTCGATGCGCTCGACGATCTGGCTCGCCGCCACGGTGTGCACACCACGACCGCCGTGTCACGACAGGTCGCGGATGCCGAGGAGGCACAGTCGGTGATGAACCGGCTTCGCACGGCGCCACCGGACACACTTGCCGGATTCGGCGCGACGGTCACCGATCTGCGGAACGTGACCGGCCCGCTGCACACCGACGCGGTGGTCCTGTCGGGCGGCGACGGCGAAACCATGGTCCGCGTGGTGGTGCGGCCGTCGGGAACGGAGCCAAAGGTCAAGTCCTACATCGAGGTTCGTTGCAACAACGTGCCGGACGTAGGCAAGACGCGCGCACACGCCACGATGTTGATGACACAGCTCGAGGAGGACGCGCGGCGGTGGTGACGCTGCGCTGGAGATCAGGCCAGTCGACTCTGCGGCGTGCAGACGTTCATACTCGCCGCGCTGGTCAACAGTTCCAGACGGGCGAATCGACTTGCCTTCCTGCTCACCAGGGACAGCCGGCCGTCGCGGAGCACTGGCGCCGGGTGCATGGCGAGCAGATCGTCGGCGTTCGAGTTACCGGTGCCGAGCAGCACGCCGTGGCGTGCACGCACGTGGCGAATGCCATCGGGCGTGTGGACCAAGGCACCGACGGGTTGGCCATCGTTGAAGAGCAGGCGCTGAATCGTGCTCGAGCCGTGAATCTTCACCCCGCGCTCCTTGGCCATGTCTCGCAGCCACTGGCGCAAGGTCGTCCCAGATCGCCGAGCGAACGGGATCTCCGCGACGACGCCGGCTCTGATCGTCGTGCCATCCTCCAAGCGCATCGAAGACATGGTCAACGGTGACACCCGGCTGAACACCAGGCCATACGGCGAGGTCAGGCACTCACGCGCCCAATGCGCGAGTTCGTTGCCGTAGAAGGGTGGGACGGTCCCCCGCCGGTCGTCGCACGGATCGTCGCCGAAGGATTCGACGGAACCGATGGGCAACTGACCATGAGTCGGGGATCGTCGTGGTGGACCCAGGTCGCAGGTGAGCTGATGAAGGTAGGCAGCCGTCGGCTCGTCGGACTCGTCGGCGCCCCAATGCCTCTGCAGCAGATCCGGCCAGGCTTCGACCGGATCGGTCGACGCCGCCGTCTGCGATGTCCTTCGACGTGGCTCTGCCACGAACACCGACATTCCGGCGTCCGCCGCCGTGATGGCTGCAGCCAGGCCTGCGCTGCCCGACCCGATGCACACGATGTCGACGAGCTCGCTGTTGGACATGGTCATGACCTCGATCGCGGCACTCACACCGCAACCGCGGGTTCGACGCCGACGCCTGACCGGTTCGTCTCAGACTCAGCTTGGCTGCGCACTTCAGCAACGCTTCCTTCTCATTATCAAAGTTTTCGTCGGCTACTCTGCCGCCGCGGTCAATATCTCGAATCGGAACTATCGGTAATGCAATCAATAGCTATCAGGGAGGCTAGCAGTTAGACGGTTTGGTTGTCCGCCGTGTGACGAAGGCAACTCCCGCGTCAGTGAGCATCTCAGACTTTGCTCTCAAACCTCGGTCACGACCAACATTATCCTGATCAGGCTATCGATGCAATCGCGATGCGTTCCTGCAATACCTGTGCAACACGCTATTTACGTGCGACAACATTGCAGTTGACCACCGAGAATCACGTTTTCATGCAGTTCGAAGGCCCGTTTCATACTCGGCAGTAAGTTAGCTGTAGTGTTGCCGAAACTTCACGACGCAAACATGTATGCGCGCGCTCCAGCGCGCTGCTGACAGTGTGGCCATTGACGTTCGCGTCCATTTTCAGCAAATAAACATTAAGTGACATTTCTAATACGGGCATACCGTCCCAGAATTGGGAATAACGGATGCGGCGACCTCACAGTCAACAATTCAGTGTCACCGCAACGTCATCCCGGCTAACGCGCGGCACATGGCTGGTCCTAGCGGCGGGCGGCGCTCTCAGTACGCAGCTAGCGCGGTCCGAATTGGCGGTCGCCCGCATCGCCCAGCCCCGGGACGATATAGGCGATCTCGTTGAGACGCTCGTCGATCGCAGCCGTGAACAGGCGCAGATTCGGGGCCACCTCTTCCAATGCCGCAAGGCCTTCGGGGGCGACCACGACACAGATCGCAGTCACATCGGCGACACCGCGGGCTTGCAGCAGTTCGATGGTGTGGGCCATGGAGCCGCCTGTGGCCAGCATCGGGTCTAGGACAAATACGGGTTGAGCACTCAGATCGTCGGGCAGCGATTCCAAATACGGAGTGGGTTCGTGTGTCTCTTCGTCCCGCGCGACACCGACGAAGCCGACACGTGCCTCTGGGATCAACGCGTGCGCCTGGTCGACCATGCCAAGGCCGGCGCGCAGGACGGGTACGAGTAGCGGCGGGTTGGCCAATCGGCACCCGGTCGTCTCCGCGAGCGGTGTGCGGACCGGGACGGTTTCGGTGGCGGCGTCGCGGGTTGCCTCGTACACCAGCATGAGGGTGAGGTCGCGAAGGGCAGCACGGAACGCCGCGTTATCGGTGGTCACGTCGCGCAGTGTGGTCAGCCGCGCGGCGGCGAGCGGGTGGTCCACGACGCGCACATCCATGGGCCGCACATTAATGGAACCGATGCGACCAGGAGCGCAAAGCCGGGACGTTATCCGGAGAACGAAGTCATGCGAGGCGACCTGGTGCCGCGCACTGGCTGTAAGACGCTGCGCTGCGGAGGAATTCCAGCCGGGCGAAGCGACTAGCCGGCCTGCCGACTACGCAGAGTGTGGTGTCGCTGCCGAGCGCCATCGGCAAGATCGCCAATGTGTCGTCGCCTGCAGAACAGCTCGTGCCGAGCAGTACACCGCGGCGGGTCCGTACCGTACGGACGCCGTCGGGTGTGTCAAACACCGCGCCGACGAGCTGGCCGTCGTGGAAGATCAGTCGCCGAACTGCGCACGACTCCTGGACCGTGACACCTTTTTCCCGCGCCAGCCCGGACAACCACTGCCGAACGGTCATTTCGCGGCTCCGGCTCGTCGGGACGGGCGCGATGAGGCCCGCCCTGATCGTCGGGCCATCGACCTTGCGCATCGACGTCAACATCGGCGAGCTGACCCGGCTGAGCATCAATCCGAACGGCGAAGTGAGGCATTCACGCGCCCACGTGGCCAGTTCCGCGCCGTGGAACGGCGGCACGGATTGGGTCGGATCAGCCTTTCTATCGGTGAATGTCTCGACTGTGCCGATCGGCAGGTGACGACTCGCCTTCGCATGCGCCGGTGGCCCCAGGCTGCTCGTCAACTCCTCGAGGTAGTCGTTGATTGATGAGTTGAATTCCTCTACACCCCAGCGCCTCTGGAGCAGAGTCGTCCATGACTCAACGGAGGCACCGACCGACCGCGTTGGCGATATGACCTCTCGATTCAGCTCGACGACCAACACTTTCAAGCCGGCGTCCGCCTCGGCGATCCCGACAGCCATTCCCGCACTGCCGGATCCGATGCACAGAATGTCTACTAACTCAGCTCGGCTCATCTCTGCCACCCCAATCGCGGCCCATCAGATACCGGCCGCTGGGCCCACGACGACGGCGGAGTTGTATCCGCCCATCCCCATCGACGTCTTGAGGGTCAGTCCACCTTCGAGCGGAGTCAGACCATCGAGCAGGCGCGGGTGCGCGGTGCTCACGACCCGAGACGCCGGAACCTGCTTGTGCTCATAACCCATCAGGGTGCCCGCCAGTTCGATCGCCCCCGCGCTGGCCAGACAATGACCCACCAACGGCTTGAGCGCATAGATGTGCGGAACGTCGGCACCGAAAACCTCGTCCAGGACATGGGTTTCGGCGTCGCTGCACTGCTGAGTTCCGGTGCCGTGCGCATTGAGGTAACCCACCTCCTCGGGCGCGACGCCGGCATCGTCGATCGCCTCGGCCACACACCGGATCACCTCGGCATGCGAGGGGTCCATTCCGGTGGCATGGTGGGCATCGCACGTCATCGCCCCACCCAGCAGCGCCCCGTACGGCGCCGCACGCGACACCGTCAAGAAGCCCGCGAGCTGTCGCGAGGACATGACGAACCCGACAGCCGCCTCACCGGGGCCGAAACCCTTACCACCGTCCTGAAACGGCCGGCAGGCATCAAGCGGTTCGATATCGACCGCCGCAGCACCCAGCCGCGTGAATCCGGCGACGACCTCCGGCGTGAAGGACAGATCCGCGGCCACCACCACCACGTCGTCCACCTTGTCGGCGTCCAACCACAGTTTCGCCATGAGCAATGCGTTGTTCGTCGACGCACAGGTGGCCGACACCATCATCGACGGGCCATGGAAGCCGAACTCGTGCATGAACATCGCCACCGGCGTCGAGGGCAGCACCCGTACGAAATCCCGGGAACGCCGCGCACGCCCGGAGCAGAACTCAGTCCACCCGTACTGATCAGAGAAGCAGCCGACGCTGATCACTCCGACGCGCGCACCCGGCACCCATCCCCTGGCCCTGGCATCGGCGACGGCTTCCCGGCCCGCGGCCATGAAGGCGCGTCCGAACAGCCCCTCACCGTCCTCCGCGTCGCCGCCCTCTGGAACCAGGGCGAGCCACGCCGATTCCGTGTGGTCTTCGCCGTAGCCGCCGACCAATCGCGCTGCGGGCTTACCGCTGGATACGCCCTCCCAGAAGACGTCGCGACCCCACCCGTAGCCGCTGACGACACCCAAGCCGACGATGTCGATTCCGTTGCTGGACATAGTGATTCTCCGTTACGTCTGGTAGCCGTGTAGATGATTTGTTACTGCGCGCCGTTGCGGCTGGCGTAGGCGTGCATCGCCGACGCCGAGACTTCCTGCGGGCCTGGAATTGCCAATTCGAGAGATGCCGCAGGCAGTAGCGACGCCATATCGCGCAACTGCTCCAGAGCGGCTTGCACAGCGTCCTTGTCGAGAACGCCGGGATCAAATGACACCGAGAAGATGAGCTGGCCCTCGACGGAGACTGCCGCAACACTGACACCGTTCGCACCAGCCGGATACGACATCGTGAAGTACTGCGCTTGACTGAGCTCAGACCACGGCACGTGTTCAAGACCCGGGAGGCGCGCCATCGAGTTGAACGTCATCGTGAGGGGACCAGGCCCCGATGGGGCCTCATCATGTGATTCCCGGCGCAGTGCAGCCGAGACGGCCCCCGCCAACAGTGCCGGCACCCCGCGCGACGTGTCGACGAGACGCTTCAGACCGGTCGAGACATCCCACGGGCTGTCCATGTCTGCGGGAATGAACACGCTCTTCGCGAGGTTGCCGGGGCGCAACGCCTGGTTCTTGGGCAGATGGCGCCGCAGGTCGACCAGGGTGTAGAACCCAGCGGGATTCACCGGCAATCCCTGACCGGCCAGCGCGCGGTACGCCGCCGACGCCATCAGCGCGGTCGTCGACAGATCAGGGTAGTTCGCCTTCCGCCACGCCTTGAAGCGTCCGAACTCTTCGTTTGACAGCTTCATTCCGACGGCGGTGGTCGTGCCGGTCGGCTGCGCGACCGGGCCGGCCGCCACCCTCGCGGTCGGTGTTACGACCTGTGCTGAACGGCTGTGGTCCCACCAGTCGCGCCAGTGCGCGGACGCCTCTTTCAGGAAGATCTTGCCTGCCACGCCCAGTCCGGCATTGGCACGCAACGGCTTCAAGCCCTCGATGTCGCCGAGCGACATCAGCACCGAGAACGGGGAGAACACCGCGGCATCACCTGTGGCGTGGGCGAAGTAGGAGGTGATCGAGTCGCCACCGATCACCACCTTGAACGGGGCGTTGTACCCGTCCGGCGGCTGATTGTCGACCAGGTAGGTGAAGGGATCCTCGCGGTCACAGGAAGGACCTCGCACAATGATTCGTTCTACGTGCGCGCGTCGCTGCCCGGCCGGGACCGGACGCCAGCGCGTCCCGCCCTCCTCGAGAGTGCAGCACAACGGGTGGGTCGGGTCGGACTCCATGAACTCGACGTACTTCGCGTGCACCTCGTCGATATCGGGGGCAACGATGGGCGCCAAGCCCAGAACAGTCCAATGGTTCAGCCAGGTGCGGTCGAGGTAGCTCGTGCGGGCCCCCCGGCCAACGGGCAGATCACTCATGCGAATATCTCCTTGTCGGGAACAGTTACATTGCAGGACAGCGGTATTGCTTGGCCGGCCACTGATGACCGGTAGATCTCCGCGGTATTGGCGGTAACGTCGCGCCAGTCCGGCACTTGGGCCGCCTGTTCGCGTGGATGGGCGAGCTGATGACGGATCTGCGCCGCCAGCGCGCTTGCAGACCTGTCGCTCTGGATCACGGCACCGTCGCCCAGAAAGTCCGCGACGATCTCGCGGTGAGCGGGCAGATCACTCACGATCACTCGGGCGCCGGCACTGGCCGCCTCCAGCGGGGCGATGCCGAAAGCCTCGCGCTCCGACATCGACACGAAGACGTGCGCCGTCTTCAGCCATCTGTGCAGCTCGCAGTCGGTCACCTTGCCCAACACCCGAACGCGATGTGCTAGATCGAGATCGGTTGCAAGCGAGATGACCTCTTCACGTTGACCACCGTCGCCCACGATTACCAACTGCGCAGGTTCCGGTACGTCCCCGAATGCCCTGACGACGTCGGCGACCCGCTTGTAGGACTCGAGCCGTCCAACACAGAGGACGGTCGGTGGCTCACTGGGGAACGCTTCGGCGCGCCGGATCTCGGCGGCGGAGATGCCGTTGGGAATCACCGACACCTTGTCTGCCAGGAATGGAAAGTCACGCAACAACAACCGGCGTTCTGCCTCCGACACGCAGACGACGGCCGCGCACCTACGGAAGAGTCTCTTGCCGACGTGAAAAAAGCCGAGGTGCAGAAGGTCCGCAGCGCGCGAGTGTCCGCGCCGGCCGTGGTAGTGAGGCGTGAACACCGTCGGCGCGGACGGACCGAAGACCGCGAGGGCCGTCGTCGCGTGATAACTGTGGACATGCATCACGCGCCCGATTCCGCGGCGCCGGACGGCTGCCCGCACGAGTTGAGGTGAGATCGACATCGCGCGCAACCGCCACGCCGGATACGTGACCACCCGGCATCCGCGGTACTCGGTCACCGTTGGCCGGGTGAGGTCACGGCTGGCCGTCAGCACCTCGACATCCACACCGGACCGCGCCAACTCCTCCGCGAGCGCGGACGTGTGCGCTTCGACACCGCCGGTATCGGGCGCGAATCCCGGTGTCACCAGCGTGATAGCGGGAGTGGTCACAGTCCGACCGCCTTCTCGACCTCGCCGGCGATCAGGTCGTGGCCCGCGCGATTCGGATGCGGGTCGTTGTCGGTGCAGTAGTAGGTCAGACTGCATACCCGGCCGATCGACGCGGGCACGGTGCCATGACCTTCCAGATAGGTCTTATCGGTGCTTGGCAGATAGCCCCCGGCCAGCGCGGTGGTATCGACGAACTTCGCGCCGTACTTCGAATATGTCTGCGCCAGCGTCGGGTTCAGGTAGTTCTGGAACAGGATGGTCGCGGCGTCGGCCTTCGCTGAACCGTCCGGCTTGAGCGCATCAGCCAGGTACACGTTGATATAGGAGACGCCGACGATGGGCACGTTCGGGCCGACCGCTGCCCGGATGCGTTCCAGCACAGAGTCCAGACTCAACCGGACGCGAGGGACCTCCGCCTCGGCACATGTCTGCCGTTGCGCGGGGTCGGCCTCGTTGGCACACCGAAGCAGATCGTTGGCGCCGATGCCGAGCGTCACCAGCTTGATCCGATCGCGATGCTCGGAAATGAAATCGACCGCTGCCGCGGCTTGAGGGGTGTCCGTGTACTCCGGTCCACCGGGGGCCCGGGCGTCGTCTGCGCACCCCTTGTCGAAGGCCATTCCGTAGGCCGTGGTGCCTGAACACGCGAAGTTGACAAGCCTGACATCTTCGCTTCCGGAACGCAGCTTCTCCTCAACCCGGTACGCGAAGCCGTCACGTGAGGTGGCGCCCGGTCCCATGAAGCTGGGGCGATAGCCGGCTGCGTAGGAATCGCCGATCGAGACGTAATAGGAATCCGCAGCTGCCACGGGGTCGGTGGCCGATGCAGTGGCGACCCACCAGCCGAGACCACCAACAAGGGAGGTAGCGACTGCGATGCGCGCCGCCCGCCGTACCCAGAGGCCAGGACGCGGCTTGGAAGCGGCACGGCGACTTCCTGGCAATTGTGCTTGCTTATCCATCTTTAGCAACGAACTTCCTGATAAGAATCTCCGTTGACCGGCTCCGGTGCCGACCTGTGAAAATTGACGCGCGGATCAAGAGCTAGAAAAGTCTCTCGTGTTTGCTGACAGTAACACTTAGCTAGTACCGTCGCATCCTGTGTGACCCAGTCCACACTCGCGATCGCGGCTGGAGGAGACCACACCGTCAGCTGACGCCACCCAGCGGTAACGTAACTGACCCGAGCGTGTGGTGCAACATCGATCACTGGGCGAAAATCAACGATAACCTGCAGTTAACGTGCCTATCAGGCGGATGGCAGGAGCCGAAAGCGCCGCCACCGAGGCCGACTTCGGGCTACGCGACTTCAAAGATCTTCACGATCCTTCGGTAGGTCGTTCGAGCGTCCGGCAGCCAATCTCCCGGCCACCGGACAACACACGACGTGAGCAGCGTCTTACACATACTGGTGCAGATTTAGCAAACAATGTCTTCTCGCCCTGGGCCGAGCCGACGCAAGCCAGAAAATATTCGGACTTGCGCAAATTGCTTAGATTCAGCAAACTGCACATCATTGGCTGATGCGGATGCCTGCTAACGCCAGTTGAAGGGGACGTCGTCGAAGTCGCCGACGCAGGAGCACCCGCTCGCCCGCAATTTCCGAGGCCACGGCCTCACATGAACCTCTTTGGGGGAAGATCGTGATCAGGCTTTCGATCGTCATGCCGGTCTACAACGAGGCGTCCACCATCACCGACGCAATCGACCGAGTGCTCGCCGTCGACTACCCGTGCTCAGTCGAGCTGATCGTCGTGGACGACGGCAGCACCGACGGCACCGGCCGGCTCATCCGCGAATATGGCAGCCGCGGCGCCACCGTGCTGTGTCACCCCGTGAACCGGGGGAAGGGCGCAGCCGTGCTGACCGGGGTCCGCAAGGCCACCGGAACGCACGTCATCATCCTGGATGCCGATCTCGAGTACTCCCCGACGGACATCCCCTCGATGGTGACGCCCGTCATCGAGGGCTTCTCGGACCACGTCTTCGGGTCGCGGGTGTTCGGCATGAATACTCGGTTCCCGTCGTACCGCTTCGCCATGGGCGGCCGTGCCACTACCGTCGCGGCCAACCTCATGTACGACGCATGCTTGACCGACATGCATACCTGTTTCAAACTTGTTCCGCTGGAGCACTTCCGAGCGCTAGCACTCGCTCAAGAGGGTTTCGGCCTCGACACCGAGCTCACCGCGTCCATGCTGCGCGCAGGCATCCGGCCCTACGAGGTGCCGATCACCTACAACGGCCGCGACCTGATGCATGGCAAGAAGATCACGTGGCGCGACGGGTTCTCCTGCATATGGATCTTGCTGATGGTCCGCCTGCGCAAGCCGGTCACCCTGCCCGAACGTGCCTACGAGCTCGCACGCGTCGTCGTTCCGATGCCGCAGTCGATCATGGCCCACGACGAGTGGCCCGACGAAGAGATGGTCAATGCCGCAACCTGAGGCACTGTCCACATGCAGGCAGCTCAAGCTGCCGCCTAGTTCCGACTCCAAGCGAGTCCTGCTGGTGGGACCGGGTTTTCGGTTCCTTAGCGGCCTATCTGTCTACACCTGCCGGCTGGCCAACGCGCTGGCCGACTCGCACGATGTGTCGGTGCTGTTGATCGACCGGCTTGTTCCCAAGTTCCTGTACCCCGGGGCGGCGCGGGTCGGGCACGACCTGACGTCGCTGACCTATGACGAGCGAGTACGAGCGATCGGTGAGCTCAACTGGTACTGGGGCCGGTCAATGGCGCAGGTCGCACGCACGCTCCGGACCTTACAACCGGACGTCATCGTCCTGCAGTGGTGGACGGCCGCGACGTTGCATACGTACCTCATGCTCGCCCTCGTCGCGAAACGCATTGGCATTCCAATAGTCATCGAGTTCCACGAAGCGCAGGACACCGGCGAGGCTCGAATCCCGCTGGTCGCCTCCTACGCTCGGCGAAACCTGCGCACGCTGGTGGCCCAGTCGGCGGGGGTAATCTGTCACAACAGCCACGATGTGGACCTGTTGATATCGACCTTCGGGGTGGATCTCCTCCGAAACGTCCCGGTGTCGATCGCCCCGCACGGCCCATACGACCACGTCGTAAAACAGCTATCCGCGACGGCGCGCACGAGCGCTCGGACCAGGGTGCTCTTCTTTGGTCTGATCAGGCCGTACAAGGGGTTGGAAGATCTGGTCTACGCGCTCGACGGGATGTCGGATCTCGAAGCGGCACAGTTCGAGATCGACATCGTCGGCGAGACCTGGGAGCAGTGCACGCTGCCTGCGGAGGCCATCGCGGCCAGCCGACACCGCGACCGGATCAACTTCGTGAACCGGTATGTCAACGACGCCGAAGCGGCGGAGTACTTCGCGCGTGCGGACGTGGTCGTATTGCCCTACCGGCGCGGTTCGGCCAGTGGGCCCTTGCAG
This sequence comes from Mycobacterium neglectum, assembly GCF_002591975.1. Taxonomy (GTDB): domain Bacteria; phylum Actinomycetota; class Actinomycetes; order Mycobacteriales; family Mycobacteriaceae; genus Mycobacterium; species Mycobacterium neglectum. The sequence continues at coordinate 25,064 of NZ_NVQE01000001.1, forward strand.
ATCGCGATGAGCGCCGGACTGCACGTCGTGATGTACTCCGTGGGCGGGCTGGTCGAGGCCGTCCGCGACTACGAGGGTGCAGTTCTGGTGCCGCCGAACGATGTTCACGCACTGCGCAACGCACTGCTCGACGTTGTGGCGCGGCGCGACAGCCGATTCGATGACCCTCACTCCTGGCAGGACGTGCAGAGGGCGATCGAAAAGCACATAGCTGAAGGAAAGACCGCGTGACGATCGTCGCAGCGCCCCTCGATCTCGCCGACTCGGCCGAGACTCGGGATATCGGAACGCCGGATCCAGAAAGCCTTGTGCCCTACCGCCGCACGTGGCGTCCACCCGCATGGCCGTTGACTATCGGCGCAGCCGCCATCGGCATCATCGTCATCGGCTTGTCATATCGGCTGTCTGCACAGGCCTTTCCAGCCGATGTCTACTACCTGGTCTTCTGGATCGGAATGCTCGGCGCCCTTCTGCCCGCGACGCTGAAGCTCAGCGCCGTCGGCACCGATCGGACCGCCCGACTGTGGACGATCCTGCTGATCGGCGTGCTCACCGCAGTCCCGAAGTTCCTCCGGAATCCGGGTGAACCGCGCTACCACGACGAATACGCGCACTGGCGGGAAGCGGTGGACGCTGCCTCCGCCGGTCAGCTATTCCGGCCCAACACCGTCATCCCGATCGTTCAATACTTCCCAGGAACGTCTGCGCTGACAGTGACCACGCATTCATTCAGCGGACTCAGCATCTGGGCCGCGGGCGCACTCGTCGTGCTCCTCATGCACATCCTCGGACTGTTCGCGATGTTCCTCCTGGGCGAGAAACTGTTGTCATCTGCCCGGGCCGGCGCTATCGCCGCGCTCATCTACGGCATCAATCCCTCTGCCATCTACTTCGATACGCAGTACGCCTACGAGAGCATTGCGATCAATTTCTTCCTGTGGACGTTGGCGCTGACGACGATTGCCGCGCGGGACACGTCGCGACGGCGGTGGGCCTTCGTCGCGACGGCGATGATGACCGCCTTCTGTTGCGTCGTCGTCCACCATCTGAGCACCGTTTTTCTCATACTGGCGATGTCGACGGTGGTGGCGACCGCGACCGTCCGAACTCTGTTGCTAAGCCGCCGGTCCGGCGGAGGCGGCGGTTCGATCCGAGGTGAATTGCTGACCTGGTGGCTGATGTGGACCGCCGTGCTCGCCATCGCCGCGGGCTGGGTGATCTTCGCCGCCCGCCCGACATTGGTGTATCTCGAGCCTTACTTCGGCAATTCGGTGGATCAGCTCCAGACCATGACGACGGAGAAGCCCGACACCGGACGCCAGCTCCTGGCCGCCAATGTGCAGCCGATGTGGGAGCAACTGCTGACCGCGGCGGCGCCGCTGTTGTTGGCAGGCGTGGTCATCGCCGCGGCGATGATGTTGCGCCGGCGGCAGATCCGGCTCGATTCGACTACGTGGGGGTTCGTGGTCTTCGGTCTCTTCTATTTTGCGTCGCTACCGTTCATCCTGGCGCCGTCGGGGGCGGAAGGAGCACGACGGTCGTGGGGATTCGCCTACGTCGGCGTCGCCCTGATCGTCGCGATGGTGGTCGTGCACCGGCCGCAGAACCGCCCGCGTTGGCTGCTGGCGACACAGCGGGTACCGGTGCTGGTGACACTGTTCGCTGCGCTCGTCGTCGGAAATGTCGGCGGTGGCTTGAACGACCCTTACCGCTTCCCGAGCCCGTTCCGATGGGGTACCGACACCAACTCCGCCAGCGACGAAGCCCGCACCGTCGCAAGGGATCTCAATGGTGAAGTAGGACGCGTCCGCGTGGTCTCGGACTCGTACACCAGGCTCCAGCTGGCCGCGTACGGCGGCATGATCCTGGCTGCTCCCTCACCAGGCTTCCCCGCCTGGCAGCTGGTTCAGTCCAGCGAGGATCCAAGCCCTGAGCTGGCCGGCATGCTGGTCTCGTCCGACTACAACTTCCTCGTGGTCGACGTCAGGATGGGCGAGGAGGCACCCTTCAACGGGCACAACTTCGGCGAGAACGACCCGCTACGCGGGCGGGCCACGCCGATGACCAACCTGACGCGCCTCGATTCCGTGCCGTGGGCGACCCGGGTCATCACCACCGAGCATCTGCGGGTCTACCGGCTGGATCTGATGCCAATCGCGATGCAACCGAGGGGAACATCATGACCGACTTACAGTCTCGTCCGCCACGCGTGACCGGGGTGCGCCATAGCCTGATGGGGTACGCGATTCCCACGGCTGTGCTCGTCCTGGCAATGTTCGGGTCGATGACGCAGGCGCCGTGGCCGGTCCGGATAGTCGCCGCGGGCGTACTCATGATCCTGCCAGGTGCGGCTCTGACAAGATTGCTCTTCGGTGAGCGGGAGGACCAGGCGATCCGGCTGCCGTTGACTGTGCTGTTCGGGCTGATGCTGTGGCTGGCTACTGCGCTGATCCTGAACCTGATCGGAACATCGATCAATGCAACCAGTTTGGCGATCGGCGTCGGGGTTGTGGGACTTCCCGCGACGGTCGCGAGCCAGTGGCGCCGCTCGCACAACGTCCATACGTACACCGCCGACGTCGGTACTACAGCCACCCTGCCGGGGGAACCCAGGCGCCGGATGAAGGACGTTGGCGCGGTGATCTGTTCCGTCGCGGCTATTGCCCTGGCGCTGGTCGTGGCCGAGGCGATCCAGCCGCATCACGTCGAGCGGTACGCCTCACTCGGGTTCATCGACACTCCGCAATTTGTCGACGGTCGCATCGCCGATGCCGCCCCCGGAGGCCAGGTCCGGCTCAACTGGGTCTTGCGCGGCTACGGATACGACCTGTCGACAACTTCGGCGAGCGTCAGCGTGACCGTCGACGGTTCACCGGTCGACAACGTCGCCATCGATGTCGGCCCCTCCACCGAGCCCGACGAGCCGGGTGCGACGAGCACCGTGGACGGCGCCGTCACGTTCGCAGCACCGATGAATCGGGGTGGGCACGTGGTCGCAGTGACCGTTGTGCCCGCTACAACCGACGGGACAGCTGTCCCCGCACCAGGATTCATTTCCACCGTCTTGGAGGTCAAATGAGTGAGCACGATGTCGACGCGGCGCCTGTGGGCCTGAGCGCCAAGCTCCGGGGCGCATTGACCGACCCGATGATGCGCAACAGTCTCGCAATCATGACAAGTACCGTACTGACCTCAATGCTGGGATACGCCTTCTGGCTCATCGCCGCAAGGCTTTTCAGCCGTGAGGTGAACGGTACGGCTGCCGCGACCACCAGCGCCATCCAGGCGACCGTCCTGATCGCCAGCATCGGCGCCGCGGCGGCGCTCGTGGAGTGGCTGCCCCGTTGCACGACGGCCCTGGAGTGGCGGCAGCGGGTCACCACGGCGATGCTCGTATCGATCGTGACCGCCACGGTAGGTGCCGTTTTCGTCGTGGGCGTACTCGGCCTGGGTTTCAACACGCTGCCTCAGCTCGCGACACCCGCGGGGGCAACACTCTTCTGCGCGGCGTGCGCATTCTTCGCCGTCGGCCTCGTCATCGACTACATCGCCGTGGCAGAACACCGCGGCGGCTTGCTGCTGGTACGCAACATGGTGCTGTGCGGGTTGCGGATCCCGTTGATCTTCATTCCCGTGTTGGCGCTTAGCGGCGCGGATTCGATCCTCTTCGCCTGGACGGTCGCTGCGGCCCTGTCCCTGGTGTGCACGGTCGCGACCTTCGGATCCCGGTCCGGCCACTCGTTACGACCCAGCTTCACGGAACTGCCTCTGCACCTGCGCCAGATGGCGTCGTCGCTGATCGGCCAGCACCTCATCACGGTGACCGCCATGCTCGCCGGCTACGTTCTGCCGGTTGTGGTGTACGCCCGACTGTCGGCCACTGACAACGCGTACTTCTACATCACCTGGATGCTGGGATCCATTTTCTTCATCATCAGCCCGGCCATATCGGCCGCGCTGTTCGTCGAGGGCGCTGCGAACCCGCACGCGATGCCGCAACTGGTGCGGCGCTGCTTCATGTTCGTGGGTGCCCTGCTGACCGGCCCGATGATCGTCTACCTGATCGGCGGACAGTTCATTCTCGGGCTGTTCGGTGCAGACTATGTCGTAAACGGGTACGGCCTGCTGTTGGTACTCACGCTCTCGGCGATCCCCGATGCAATCACGAATATCGCTGTGGCCGTGCTGAGGGTTACCGATCGCACGTACACGGCACTGATGCTCAACGGCGGCATGCTCGCGGGCTGCGTCATCGGTGCGTGGATCGTGTTGCCCTCCATGGGAATCATCGGTGTCGGCGTGTGTTGGCTGGTCAGCCAGTTAGCCGGTGCTGCATGGGTGATCGCGCGCTGGCGAAACGTCTTCGGTGGCACTGCACCGACTGACGGTGACGTCGCCGAGCGAACAATGGAAGACATTGTGCCGGTGGCGATCCAGGCGGCCGACCATTAAGGTTCTGCAGGTCACCGACAGCTACGCCCCCGCGGTGGGCGGGCTCGAGCGAGCAGTTCACTCGCTATCAGTCGGCCTGGTCGAGCGCGGTATCCAGACCACTGTCGCGACATTGAGCCGACCGGATTCGGTGCCGGCCGAGGAGATCGACGGCGTCGAAATCCGGCGCCTCGACGGCTTCACCCGGCACCTGCGCCGTTTCGCTGCCGACCCGCAGCACTTCTTCCATCCGACGTGCCCCGACCCCCAGCTCGTGAAACGCCTCTCTGAGCTCATTGACGAGATCCGCCCCGACGTGATCCATGCCCACGGTTGGATTCTCAACTCCTGTATGGCCATTCGTCGGCCGACTCACACCCCGCTCGTCGCCACTCTGCACGACTACAGCGCCGTGTGCGCCAAGAAGACCCTGATCAACCACGACCGGCTCGATGAGGCGTGCGACGGACCACAGCTGGGTCGCTGCCTCAGCTGCGCTGGCGACTACTACGGAAAGATCAAGGGATCAGCGCTGACACTCGGACTCTCCGAGAGTCGCCGGAGGATGGACCGTGTCACCCTCTTCCTTCCGATCAGCACCGTCGTCGCGGCCAAAAGCTTGTCGCATATACCCGATGACAGGGTCGACGTCATACCGTCATTCATCGACGACTCCGCGCCCCGGGACGCGTTGTCCACTCCACGGCCGGGCTTCTTACCCGACGGCGACTTCCTCGTGTTCGTCGGCGCGCTCGGCGAGCACAAGGGCGTCGAGCTACTGGCCGAGGCACATCGTCGGATGAAAACCGCGCTGCCCTTGGTCATCATCGGCGCCGTGCGGGCCGACACCCGCATCCCTCAAGGATCCGAGAATCGACCGATCTTCGTCCATACCGGGCTGCCGCACAACGAGATCATGGCGACCCTGGCGGCGGCGACCGCTGCCGTTACGCCCTCGCGCTGGCAGGAGCCCCTGGGTTTGGTCCCGATCGAGGCCATGGCGGCAGGAACCCCGGTGGTGGCGACCCGCGTGGGTGCGCTGCCGGAAGTCGTCAAGCACGAACAGACCGGCCTCGTCGTCGAACCCAACAATCCCGATGCACTGGCCGCAGCGTTGGACCGGATCGTCACCGACCGCAGGCTGCGAGATGACTGCGGCCGCGCAGGACGGCGCTGGGCACAACGATTCACCGCATCAGCCGTGATCCCGAGGGTCATCGACGCTTACGAGCGGGCGATCGGTGCGTCCGACGTCAGGGCGTTGCGGCACGCACCAGATCGATCGCGTACTGCGTGAAGAACAATCCGGATCTGGGATCGCCCCGGTGACACTCCCCGTCGGACTCACCCGGGTGCTTGATCCACAGGTACGCATCCGCGTGCGGTCCGGTCGTGTTGGTCGTCGGCGCAGCCCCGATGGCCCGGCCGGGTGGATTACACCAATTCAATGGGCCGTCGGGGGCCGGGCCAGCACCGTTGCGCGACGTGTCGACCACGTAGGACGCCCCGTTCGTCAACGCCGAAACCCTCTCCCCGAAGGCAATCTCCTCCGCGGTGGTGAAGAAGTTCGACGTGTTGAGGCTGAATCCGCGAGCTCGATCGACGCCGACGTCGATCAGACGCCTGGCCAGTTCTTCGGCGGGCAACCAGCGTGAATGACCGCCGTCTATGTAGAGCACCACGTTCGCCTTGCGGGTCAACGTGTCTACGGCGTCGCGTAGCAGGTCCATCCGTTCCTGTTGCAGATCCGGCGGCAGGCAGTCCATCGCGGTCAACGCATCGGGTTCCAGTACGACCAAGACTTGCGACGTCCCGAGACCCTCCACCAATGAAGAGATCCACGCCCGGTATTCGTCACCCGTGGCGAAACCACTGGCGGAGAAGCCACCACAGTCGCGGTGGGGAATTGCGTACAACGCAAGCATTGGCATCTTGTTGACCGATTCTGCCGCTCGCACATAGGAATTGACGTCTGCGGCGACTCGGTCGATCGGCACCTCATTGCCGATCCAGCGGACCTGCGGCGTGCCTGCAATGGTGAGCAACTCACTCGATAGCGGTTGAGTCTCGGCCGCAGCAACCACCGACGACGTCGTCGGATCGACATAGAAGTACTTGCCGGACAACGGGTTATTCACCGAACCCGTGATTGTCTGCTCAATGTGAATGCTGCGTGGGGTGCTCACGGCGACATCGGGCAACGGCGCCTGCGCGGTAGCGGTGCATCCGATCACAGCGGCGGCAGGGACGACGAGGACGGGCGCCATTGCTCTCGCCAACCATCTACGTCGCTTCAGGGATAACACTCCAATAGTGTAGTGGCCCAACGTCAATGACGCCAACTGGACGGAAATCACCTACCGTGGCCCCATGTCGACGCTCCGCGCGAAAAGCGGAGGCACCCCAACGTCTCTGAAGTTCCGCGGCCCATCAGATACCGGCCGCGGGGCCCACGACGACGGCGGAGTTGTATCCACCCATCCCCATCGACGTCTTGAGGGTCAGTCCACCTTCAAGCGGAGTCAGACCGTCGAGCAGGCGCGGGTGCGCGGTGCTGACGATCCGCGAGGCCGGAACCTGCTTGTGCTCGTAACCCATCAGGGTGCCCGCCAGTTCGATCGCCCCCGCGCTGGCCAGACAATGGCCCACCAACGGCTTGAGCGCATAGATGTGCGGAACGTCGGCACCGAAAACCTCGTCCAGGACATGGGTTTCGGCGTCGGTGCACTGCTGGGTTCCGGTGCCGTGCGCGTTGAGGTAACCCACCTCCTCGGGCGCGACGCCGGCATCGTCGATCGCCTCGGTCACACACCGGATCACCTCGCTGTGCGAGGGGTCCACTCCGGTGGCATGGTGGGCGTCGGACGTCATCGCCCCACCCAGCAGCGCCCCGTACGGCGCCGCACGCGACACGGTCAAGAAGCCGGCCTGCTGTCGCGAGGACATGACGAACCCGACAGCCGCCTCACCGGGGCCGAAACCCTTACCACCGTCCTGAAACGGCCGGCAGGCATCAAGCGGTTCGATATCGACCGCCGCCGCACCCAGCCGCGTGAATCCGGCGACGACCTCCGGCGTCATGGACAAATCCGCGGCCACCACCACCACGTCGTCGACCTTGTCGGCGTCCAACCAGAGTTTCGCCATGAGCAACGCTTTGTTCGACGACGCGCAGGTGGCCGACACCATCATCGACGGTCCGTGGAAGCCGAACTCGTGCATGAACATCGCCACCGGCGTCGAGGGCAGCACCCGTACGAAATCCCGGGAACGCCGCGCACGACCGGTATTGAACTCGGTCCATCCGTACATGTCGGAGACGGTGGCTGCGTTGATCACGCCGACGCGCGCACCCGGCACCCATCCCCTGGCCCTGGCATCGGCGACGGCTTCCCGGCCCGCGGCCATGAAGGCGCGTCCGTACAGCCCCTCACCGTCCTCCGGATCGCCGCCTTCTGGAACCAGGGCGAGCCACGCCGATTCCGTGTGGTCTTCGCCGTAGCCGCCGACCAATCGCGCTGCGGGCTTACCGCTGGCCAACCCGTCCCAGAAGACGTCGCGACCCCATCCGTAGCCGCTGACGACACCCAATCCGACAATGTCGATTCCGTTGTTGGACATAGCGATTCTCCGATACCCCTATAGCCGCGTGAATGTCTGAGTTTGTGCGCGCCGCTGGCCCCGGTGTGAACCAGGTTCGCCCGAAGCGGTCTGTCAGAGATACTTGCCACCTCTTTGATAGCAATTAACTGTGCCCCCCGTCTAGGCCCCCGGAAGATCTAGCGACCGGACCGGAAGCTGACAGACAGATGTGATGCTAGGGAATTTTGCTGCCTTTGCGAGAGTATCACTTAGCTAAGTTGGTCGCACCCCCGTGGGACGCAGGCAACACCGTGGTCAGTTGTATACCCCGGGCGTGATTCGTGTACGCATCCATCGTGACCGGCCGATCAACCGATACAACACTGCGGAACGTGCAAAATATCCAGTCAATTGCCTGGTAGATGCGACTCTTGCCGCTTGTGGATCGAATCTGAAGCATTGGCCTTTCCCGCACGATCGGGCGCCGAAGGGGCGAGCGGGACCTCGACGGTCTCCGGCGCCGCTAAGGCCGCGACGCAACAGGTACGTGGGAGATGTGGCGGCAGTATTGAGCAACAAATTCGCTCGCCATACGGATCTTGGCAAATGACAGCGGCCATGCCGCACGGGTGGTTGACCCCGGCAGGCGGCCTGAACCAATCAGATCCTCTAGCAAACTTGCAACATCGCATGCACTGGTCGGCCGCCAATACAGCCCGATGACGTCGCTGATGGGGCCCGACTCGCCACACCTGCTCCTTGATGGAACCGACGGGGTTCGGGAGCCGTCCTAAGCGCATGTTCGCCGATACCGATGCCATCCGTGCGCTGGGGTCCGCTCATTCGATTCACGCCGACGACCTGGTGGCTATTGCCGCCGCATTGTCGTCGCTGCCCGTCGCGGCGGCCGGATCGTCGCTGGGTCCTGTCGGCGCACGGTTCCTGTCCGCGCTGTCTGAGGCCGCCGCAGATGGATCACGCCTGGCCGCGGCGATCAGCGACCACCTCGGGCTTTCGAACACGACCGCGTATGCCGTTGCCTCCGCCTATGATTCGGCCGACAGCGGCGCGGCCGTACGCATCGCGGGCGCCTAGTTGTGACCAGCGGCCTGGTCGCAGCCCTTGCGGCTCCGCTCAAGGCGGTGCAGTCGACGGTCGGTCCAGGATGGTCCACTGATCCTGCTGCCGATCCGGGCACCATGCTGACCCGAGTGCGCGACGCGCTCTCAGCCGTGTCGGCGGCGACCAGGAGGGCCTGGCATCAAACCGACTGGACCGGTGCTGGCGCCGACGGGGCCGCCGATTTCACGGCGAGGACCGTGGCGGCCATCGACGACCTTGCCGATCGAGCCGAGGCTATGAACGTGGCGGCAAGTGCTGCCGGCGCCGCGGTCGCGCGTGCTCATGAGCGGTTGCGCGATATCGTCCACGATTTCGAGTCGCGCGCTGCGGCGCTGGAACCCTTCCTCGACTCACCCGAAGTCGCCGCGTCGCTGAGGGCCGAGGCGCAACGATCACTCGCCGAGGCGGTCACCGTCGTCGAGGAACTTCAAGACGAGTTGGACCGACACACCGCGGCGCTCACCGGTCCCGCGGCGCCCCCGCCGGTGTCCACGGCACCCGCGGGCTTGGGGTCAGCGTCGATGCCGTCGATGGGCCCGGGTCTGGGTGGCTCGGGTCTGGCCGGCTCCGCCCCGATGAGTCCGTTGTCTAACGGAACATCTAGCGCGGGGTTCGGCGAGCTGGCCGGGTTGTTCACGCGAGATGCACCCACATCGTCACCGGAAGCCGCCACATTAGGAGATGGCGTCGCCATTCGCCTTCCCGACGGCACCACTGTCACAGCGCCGAATGCAGTGGCAGCCAGCGCGGTCCGACATGCTCTGACTCAGTTGGGAGTGCCGTACGACTGGGGCGGCACCACGCCGGGCGTCGGCCTCGATTGCAGCGGACTGACTCAATGGGCGTATTCGGAAGCGGGACTGAACCTTCCACGGTTGGCTCAGGAGCAGGACGTCGGTGCGCCCGTCGCGGCTGGCGATCTTCGACCGGGCGATCTCGCGGTATGGGACGGCCATGTCGCGATGATCGTCGGCAACGACACGATGATTGAAGCCGGCGACCCGGTGCAACTGTCGTCGATTCGAACTGGCAACGCAGGCCAGGGCTTTCAGGGGTTTTGGCGTCCCACCGCGTGAACCGCTCAGGCTTCGACGACGGCCCTGATGCGTTCGAGCGTTGTCCGCATATCACGCAGGTTCCGTCGCTTGCGGAGGTAGAAGAGGAACTCCAGCGGCCGCAGGACTGCCGATTCGATGGTCCGGAAAGACTCGGTCACGTCGGTTCCCTGACCGCTGGGGACGAAGGCGTAATGCCAATTGTTCACCGCGCGGTCGCCGACCAACACGGCGAAACCGAATTCCCTGCCCGGCTCACATGCCGTCACCCGACAGGTCGACCAGTACACGGGACCGATCTCGTTGCGCTTGACGTGACCACGGAATCGAGCGCCCAGCGTGGGTTCGGCAACTCCGTCGAGCCATTGCGCGTCGAATGTCTCCGGCGAGAATTTTCCGGTATTGCGGACATCGGCGACCAGCGTCCAGATTTCCATTGGCGAAGCGTCCATATGAACCGTCACCGCTCCGTGCACCAGGAGAGCGTAGCGGTCGACGGGCTCGGCAATATCGCCAGCATCGCGAGGCTCGTCGAACTCACCCTCGACCACGGTGGCTATTCTGTGCGCCATGGCTGCTGAAATCGTGCCGATCCGTCTTGGGCTGACCAAGGGTGACCTCTACACGCTTTGGGCGCCACGGTGGCGCGACGAGGGCGACGAGTGGGAGGCATTCCTCGGCAAGGACGAGGATCTCTATGCCTTCGAGACGGTGGCCGACCTGGTGGCGTTCGTCAGGACCAACAAAGACAATGACCTGACCGACCATCCTGCCTGGGAAAAGCTCACCGAGGCCAATGCGCATCGGCTGGATCCCAGCGAGGAACGGCAGTACGACGTCGTCGGCGTGCCGGAGCTGGCCGCCGAAAAGCCCAGCGAGGAGACGGTGGCGCAGCTGCATCGGTCGCTGGCCATCGCATCGTCCATCGGATCGGTCTGTGAGCTCCCCGCGATCAGCAAGTTCTTCAACGGCAATCCGGGGCTTGGCCAGCTGGGCGGCGGGGTCGAGGCGTTCTCGGGACGCGTCGGCAGGAAGCGATGGAGCGAAATCGAGACGGCGATCGGTCGCAGCTGGGACAACGTCCTCGATGCCATCGACGAGCTTGTCAGTACCCCCGATGTCGACGCGGTCGCTTCGAAGAAGGCCGCCGACGAGCTGGCAGCAGACGCCCCGGAGGTCGAAGAGGAAATCGTCGAGGAAGACGACGAGACCAGCAAAGACGACGACGTCGTCGAAGAAGCCGACGAACTCGAGGACCACGCCGACGGTGCGGTGCTGGGCAGCGACGACGACTTCTGGGTCAAGGTCGGCATCGACCCGGTGCGCATCATGACCACCGGCGGCACGTACTACACACTGCGGTGCTACCTCGACGATCAGCCGGTCTTCCTGGGACGCAACGGCCGGATCAGCGTCTTCGGATCCGAACGTGCGCTGGCGCGTTACCTGGCCGACGAGCATGACCACGACATCTCCAACCTTGCCACTTACGACGACATCCGCACGGCGGCCAACGACGGCTCGCTACGGGTGACCGTCGCGGACGAGAACGTCTACGTGCTCACCGAGATCGTCGACTATCTCGCCGAGGGACCCGACGCGATCGACCGTGACCAGCTCGACCTGGCCGTCGAATTACTCAGGGACGTTGGCGAATACGCTGAGGAGACGGTGGTCGCAGAAGCGCTCGACGCCGATCAGCCGCTGGGCAAGATCGTGTCGTACGTGCTCGATCCCGAGAAAGTCCGCAAACCGACGCCCCCGTACGCCAAGGCGGTCGAACAGTGGGGGTCGCTGGAAACCTTCCTCGAATCGCGACTGCGACCCGAATAGGACTAGAGCTCGATCGCTTTCGGGTGGCGCGGCTCGTAAAGGCGAGCTCGCCCTTGGCCTTGCTGGGTGCACGGCCACCTCCCGCGGGCGGCAGTTTGAAGATCAGCCGGCCACCGCCTGCGTCGACATGCGGATAGTCGAGGACATCGCGGAAGAAGGCGCGATCGGCATCGGCGTCGCGACGGCAAACGATGACGTGGGCGCCGGTGATCACGACGCACACCGTACGCTGCGGTGACTTTCGCCCTGCCGCGAAGTCTGCACCCGTATGACCCTCCCTATCACTACCCGTTCCGTCCCCGTGCCCGGCGCCCGGCTGCACTACGAGCTCCGTGGCCGGGGCCCACTGTTGCTCGTCATCGGCTCCCCCATGGCGGCCGCGGAGTTCGCACCCTTGGCCGAGACCCTGGCGAGCGACCGCACCGTCGTCACCTACGACCCTCGGGGTTATGCGGCCAGCACGGTCGACGACCCGGACGCACCGTCCAGCGTCGAACAGCGCGCCGACGACGTCAACGCGATCCTCGATGACCTGCGCGCGGAATCGGCCGACCTGTTCGGGTCCAGTGGCGGCGCGGTCACGGGGCTGGCGCTCGTCACGCGATATCCCGGACGGATCCGCACGCTGGTCGCCCACGAGCCGCCGTCGCTGTTGCTGTTGCCCGACGCGGCGGAACAGCGCGTCAACACCGAGGCCATCGTGGACACGTTCCACCGGGACGGGTTCGAAGCCGGGTGGGGGCATTTCATGGCCAACGCCGGATTCGACGTACCGCCTGACGACGCGCCGCCGACCAATCCGGAGCCGTCCGCCGCTGAAGCTCGCCAAATGGCCCGATTCTTCGACATCGACCTGCGCCCAACGTGCTACTACGAGCCCGACATCACTGCGCTGCGGGCGAGCCCGACGCGCACCGTGGTCGGCATCGGCGCAGACTCCGGCAGGCTGCTGACATACCGGACCTCGTCGGCGCTGGCCGAACTACTGGGCAGCGCGCCGGTCACATTCCCCGGCGACCACGGCGGATTCCTGGGCGCGCCAGTGGAGTTCGCGGCTACGCTGCGAGGGGTCTTGCAGTAATCGCGAGGAGAGTCAGCCGATCAGAACCGCGAAGCGCGGTTTGATCACGTCATCGATGATGGCCAGCCGTTCGTCGAACGAGATGAACGCCGACTTCATCGCGTTGATGGTGAACCGTTGGAGGTCGCTCCACCCGTAACCGAATGCCTCGACCAGACGCAGCATTTCGTGGCTCATCGTGGTGTCGCTGATCAGTCGGTTGTCGGTATTGACGGTGACTCGGAACCGTAGCCGCGCCAGCAGATCGAACGGGTGCTCGCCGATGCTGCCGACCGCACCGGTCTGCACGTTACTGCTCGGACACATCTCGAATGGAACCCGCTTGTCCCGCAACAGCGACGCCAATCTGCCCAACTCGACGGCCCCGTCCGGTCCCTCGGTGATGTCGTCGACGATCCGCACCCCGTGACCGAGGCGGTCGGCGCCGCAGAACGCGATCGCTTCGTGGATGGACGGCAGCCCGAACGCCTCGCCGGCGTGAATTGTGAACCGGGCGTTGTTGCCCCGCATGTATTCGAACGCATCGAGGTGACGCGTCGGCGGATATCCGGCCTCGGCGCCGGCGATGTCGAAGCCCACCACGCCTTTGTCGCGGAAGCGGATCGCGAGCTCGGCGATCTCCAGCGACCGCGCCTGATGCCGCATCGCGGTGACCAGGCATCGCACCACAATGAATCGGCCCTCGGCGCTGGCAGCCTTCTCGCCGTCGGCGAAGCCGGCGAGCACGGAATCGACGACGGCGTCCAAGGACAGGCCGGCGTCGATGTGCAGTTCGGGCGCGAAGCGGATCTCGGCGTACACGACGTTGTCGGCTGCAAGGTCCGCGACGCACTCATAGGCCACCCGGTGCAGCGACTCGGGTGTCTGCATCACTCCGACGGTGTGCGCGAACGGCTCCAGATAGCGCACCAGCGATCCGCTGTGAGCAGCGGTGCGGAAGAAAGATGCGAGTCCGTCGACATCGGTGGCGGGCAGATCGTCATAGCCGTTGGCCTCGGCCAGTTCCAGTACGGTGGCCGGCCGCAGCCCGCCGTCGAGGTGGTCGTGCAGCAGCGCCTTGGGCGCCTGGCGGATCGACTCCAGCGTCAGCGGCGTCGTCATGACGTGATCCGATCGATGATCAGCGGGCGCACCGGCGGCGCCTCGTCCCCGACGCGCCAGCCGCCGTCCAGCTCAGCCATCGCGGCCTCGAGTCGCTCAGGAGTTTCGGTGTACAGCGTGAACAGCGGCTCGCCGGCGGCGACGGGCTCGCCGGGACGGCGGTGGATGCGCAGGCCGGCACCGGACTGCACGCGCTCACCGGGGACAGAGCGGCCGGCACCGAGCCGCCACACCGCCAGTCCAACTGCCATCGCGTCGATGCTTTCCATGGTGCCACCACGCGGGGCGGTGACGGTCTCCGTATAGCTGCCCACGGGCAACGCGCCCGGAGACAGCGCGCCGAGGTCGCCGCCCTGCGCGGCGACGAGCTCACGGAACCGGTCCATCGCGGTACCGTCCTTCAGCGTCTGAGCCGGGTCGGTGCCGTCGACACCCGCGGCGTCGAGCATCTCGGCGGCCAGTGCCAGCGTCAGCTCCACTACGTCTGCCGGACCGCCACCGGCCAGCACCTCCAGCGATTCGGCGACCTCGACCGAATTGCCCACCGCACGGCCCAGCGGCGTCGACATGTCGGTCAGCAGCACGCGCGTCACCAGCCCGGCTTCGGTGCCGAGCTCGACCAGGGTGGCGGCCAGTTCGCGGCTCTCCTCCTCGGTGTTGAGAAACGCGCCGGAACCCACCTTGCAATCGAGCACCAGGGAGGCGGCACCCTCTGCGATCTTCTTGCTCATCACCGAACTCGCAATCAGCGGCAGCGATTCGGTGGTGCCTGTGACGTCGCGCAGCGCGTAGATCTTCCGGTCCGCAGGCGCCAGCTCCCCCGCGGCGAAGATCGCCGCGCCGATGTCACAAAGTTGTTCGCGAATTTGGGCTTTTGACAACTCGGGAGAAAAGCCAGGGATGGATTCCAGCTTGTCGAGCGTGCCGCCGGTGTGGCCGAGTCCGCGACCGGCCGCTTGCGGCACCGCGCCGCCGCAGGCCATCACGACCGGCACCAGTGGAATGGTGACCTTGTCACCCACTCCGCCGGTGGAATGCTTGTCCACCAACGCCAGTGGCTTTCCATCGCGCCGAAGATCTGTAAAGTCCAACCGCTCACCCGAGGCCACCATGGCCGCCGTCCAGCGAGCGATTTCAGGCCTTGTCATGCCGCGCAGGAAGATCGCCATCAGCAGCGCCGACATCTGCGCGTCGGCCACCCGCCCGTGCGTGTAGGCGTCGATCACCCAGTCGATCGCCGCGTCGGAGAGCACGCCACCGTCGCGCTTGGTCCGGATGATCGTGGGAGCGTCAAACGAATGCGGCATACAGCCTCCGCGCGTCGAATATGAACTGCATCACCGGATTACGGCACTTCCTCGTGGGGTACCTCGAGCCGGGCCAGATCCTGCGGTCCGAACGCGTCGGGCAGCAACTCGCCCAGCGTCCGCGGCCCCGTCGGATGATCGACCAGCAATTCCGGGCCGCCATGCTCCAGCAGCACCTGCCTGCACCGTCCACACGGCATCACGACGTTCCCGGCGCGGTCTACACAGGACAGGGCGATCAGCCTGCCGCCGCCACCGGAATGCAGGGCGCAGACCACTGAACACTCGGCACAGAGACCTAGGCCATATGAGACATTCTCCACATTGCAGCCCGACACCATCCGGTGGTCATCGACCAGCGCGGCGGCACCGACGGAAAAGCCTGAATACGGCGCATAGGCATGGCTAGCCGCCTCAGTTGCCTTGTGCCGCAACATTTTCCAATCGATATCGGATGTCATGTCAATCCCTCCGGACCGATTCTGAATGCATTCCGAAGACCCCGTTCCGCAATGAGACAAGTGAGGAAGGTAACCCTAACTTTTGCCGTTTTGCGTGCGCCGACGGCTAAACGGTAGTTCGTTTAGCAGTACAACTGGGATTAGAGTCGCCCCGAGGTTTGGGGCAGTGGTCCACGACCGGTCTGATTGCGAGCCTGTGGGACCCCCGCCCCGAGCGTCCACCGAAGGCGTTGGAGGCCATATGAGTACTCAGACTGCTGGGCAGTCGCCCGGGAGCGCGGCGGTGCCGGCTCCCCGGCCTGAGCCGTCACGCAGACGCACCCTCTACCGCGGTGACCCCGGGATGTGGTCGTGGGTGCTGCACCGCATCACCGGTGCCACCATCTTCTTCTTCCTCTTCGTGCACGTGCTCGACACCGCGCTCGTGCGTGTCAGCCCACAGGCCTATAACGAGGTCATCGAGACCTACAAGTCTCCGATCGTCGGACTGATGGAGATCGGCCTGGTGGTTGCCGTGCTCTACCACGCTCTCAACGGCGTCCGGGTGATCCTCATCGACTTCTGGCAGAAGGGTCCGCGCTATCAGCGGCAGATGCTCTGGGTCGTCGTCGGCATCTTCCTGGCGGTCTTCATCCCGGCGCTCGGCATGATCGGGCTGCACATGTGGGAGCGGTTCCTGTGAGCGGCCCGACCGGCGCCTGGACGCCACATCACAAGGAGGGCCGCATCGCCCCCGTGATGGAGAAGGAGTACGACCGCCCCGCCAGCCTGGACCACCCACGCGCTCCACGGCGCCCGCGGGGCATCCCCTACTTCGAGAAGTACGCGTGGCTGTTCATGCGCTTCTCAGGGGTCGCACTGGTGTTTCTGGCGCTGGGCCACCTGTTCATCATGCTGATCTGGGACGGCGGGGTGTACCGCATCGACTTCAACTACGTCGCGCAGCGGTGGGCATCACCGTTCTGGCAGATCTGGGACATGGCCCTGCTGTGGCTGGCGATGATTCACGGCGCCAACGGCATGCGCACGATCATCGGCGACTACGCCCGCAAGAACACGACGAAGTTCTATCTGAATTCGCTGCTGTTGCTGGCGACCGGATTCACCCTGGTGCTGGGCAGCTACGTGCTGGTCACCTTCGACGCGAGCATCTCGTAATGGGAGAAAGATGATTCAAGAACATCGCTACGACGTGGTGATCGTCGGTGCAGGCGGGGCGGGTATGCGCGCCGCCGTCGAGGCGGGGCCACGAGCGCGTACGGCGGTGCTGACGAAGCTCTACCCGACGCGCAGCCACACCGGCGCGGCGCAGGGCGGCATGTGCGCGGCGCTGGCCAACGTCGAAGAGGACAACTGGGAGTGGCACACCTTCGACACCGTCAAGGGCGGTGACTACCTCGCCGACCAGGACGCCGTCGAGATCATGTGCAAGGAAGCCATCGACGCGGTGCTCGACCTCGAGAAGATGGGCATGCCGTTCAACCGCACCCCCGAGGGCCGCATCGACCAGCGCCGGTTCGGTGGGCACACCCGCGACCACGGCAAGGCGCCGGTGCGCCGGGCCTGCTACGCCGCCGACCGCACCGGCCACATGATCCTGCAGACGCTGTATCAAAACTGCGTCAAGCACGACGTCGAGTTCTTCAACGAGTACTACGCACTCGACATCGCCATCACCGAGACGCAGTCGGGCCCCGTCGCCACCGGCGTCATCGCCTACGAGCTGGCGACCGGCGACATCCACGTCTTCCACGCGAAGGCGATCGTGTTCGCGACCGGCGGCTCGGGCCGGATGTACAAGACCACCTCCAACGCGCACACCCTCACCGGCGACGGCCTTGGCATCGTATTTCGCAAGGGACTTCCGTTGGAGGACATGGAGTTTCACCAGTTTCACCCGACGGGCCTGGCCGGTCTCGGCATCCTCATCTCCGAGGCGGTACGCGGCGAGGGCGGCCGGCTGCTCAACGGCGAGGGTGAGCGTTTCATGGAGCGGTACGCGCCGACGATCGTCGATCTGGCGCCGCGCGACATCGTCGCCCGCTCGATGGTGCTCGAGGTGCTCGAGGGCCGCGGCGCCGGTCCCAACAAGGACTACGTCTACATCGACGTCCGACACCTGGGCGCGGATGTGCTCGAGGCCAAGCTGCCCGACATCACCGAGTTCGCCCGCACCTATCTGGGCGTCGACCCGGTCACCGAGCTGGTGCCGGTCTATCCGACGTGCCACTACGTGATGGGCGGCATCCCGACGACGATCAGCGGCCAGGTGCTTCGCGACAACACCACTCCCCTGCCCGGCCTGTACGCCGCAGGCGAGTGCGCGTGCGTTTCGGTGCACGGCGCCAACCGGCTGGGCACCAACTCACTGCTGGACATCAACGTGTTCGGCAGGCGCGCCGGTATCGCCGCGGCCAACTACGCGCTCGGCCACGATTTCGTGGACCTGCCCGCGGACCCGGCGGACATGGTGGTCACCTGGGTCGGCGACATCTTGAGCGAGCACGGCAACGAGCGGGTCGCCGACATCCGCGGCGCGCTGCAACAGTCGATGGACAACAACGCGGCGGTGTTCCGTACCGAGGAGACGCTCAAGCAGGCGCTCACCGACATCCACGCGCTCAAGGAGCGCTATTCCCGAATCACCGTGCACGACAAGGGAAAGCGATACAACAGTGATCTGCTCGAGGCCATCGAGCTCGGCTTTTTGCTGGAGTTGGCCGAGGTCACCGTCGTCGGCGCACTCAATCGGAAGGAGTCGCGCGGCGGACACGCCCGCGAGGACTACCCCAACCGCGACGACACCAACTACATGCGGCACACCATGGCCTACAAGGAAGGCGCCGATCTGCTGAGCGACATCAGGCTGGATTACAAGCCGGTGGTGCAGACGCGATACGAGCCGATGGAACGGAAGTACTGATATGACGATCGCACCCGAGGTTTCGACCAAGGACCCCGAGCTGCCACCGGTGCCCGAAGGGGCGGTGATGGTGACGGTGAAGATCGCCCGTTTCAACCCGGAGGACCCCGACACGTCAGGCTGGCAGAGCTACCGGGTGCCGTGCCTGCCGTCGGACCGGCTGCTGAACCTGCTGCATTACGTGAAGTGGTATCTGGACGGCACGCTCACATTCCGGCGCTCGTGCGCGCACGGCGTCTGCGGCTCGGATGCCATGCGCATCAACGGTGTCAACCGCCTCGCGTGCAAGGTCCTGATGCGTGACCTGCTGCCCAAGAAGGCCGGCAAGCAACTCACCATCACCATCGAGCCCATTCGCGGCCTGCCGGTCGAGAAGGACCTCGTGGTGAACATGGAACCGTTCTTCGACGCCTACCGCGCGATCAAGCCGTATCTGATGACGACGGGCAACGAGCCGACGCGCGAACGCATTCAGAGCCAGACCGACCGCCACCGCTACGACGACACCACCAAGTGCATCCTGTGCGCCTGCTGCACCACCAGCTGCCCGGTGTACTGGAGCGAGGGCAGCTACTTCGGGCCGGCCGCGATCGTCAACGCCCACCGGTTCATCTTCGACAGCCGCGACGAGGGCGCCGCCGAACGCCTCGACATCCTCAACGAGGTCGACGGGGTATGGCGCTGCCGCACGACGTTCAACTGCACCGAATCCTGCCCCCGCGGCATCCAGGTGACGCAGGCCATCCAGGAGGTCAAGCGCGCGTTGATGTTCGCGCGCTAGGCCGTTGAGGCTTCGCCTGCCCGCTTCCCCACCTGCTCGCCGTAATAGCGAACGACCACCGCCACCGCGGCCACCACAGGCACGGCGAGAAACGCACCGATGACGCCGAAGGTGGCAGCGCCCAGCGTCACTGCGAGCAGAACGATCACCGCATGCAGCTTCATCGACTTCGATTGCAGCCACGGTTGCAACACGTTGCCCTCGAGCTGCTGAACGGCCACGATGATCGCCAGCACGATGAGCGCGTCCACCACACCGTTGGAAACCAACGCGATGAGGACGGCCAGACCGCCGGCGACGAACGCGCCGACGATCGGGACGAACCCGCCGATGAATGTGATGATCGCGAGCGCATACGCCAACGGCACGCCCATGATCACGAGGCCGATCCCGATGAGCACCGCGTCGACGAGACTGACCAGCGCCTGAGTCCGGACGAACCCGCCCAGGGTCGACCAGATCCGCTCGAGTATCTCCGCAGCGTGCGGCGCAGCAGGGCGACCCAGTACGCCGCGCAACCACGGAATGAACCGCGGCCCATCCTTGAGCAGGAAGAACGTCACGACGATCGTGGCGAACAGGGTAACGAGCGCCGACGTCGCGGCACCGACTCCGGTGAACACACCCGATGCAATTTGTGCGCTGCTGGAACTCAGCCGATCGTTGATCGCGGCGACCGCTGAATCGAGTTGCGCCTCACTGATATTCAGCGGTGGCCCGCCCAGCCAGTCCCGCACCTGCACGACGCCGGCGGAAGCCTGTTCGGCCAGCTCCGTGGACTGCTCGACGATCGCAGGCGCCACCGCCGCTATCACACCGGCGATCACCGCCACGGCGACCAGAAGCACCGACATGACCGCAGCAGCCGGGGGAACGCGCTTGCGCAGGAGCCAGCGCACAGGTGGCCACAACACGGTGCACACGATCAGCGCAAGCACCACGGGCAGGATGACCACCCACGTCTTGCCCACTAGCCATGCCAGCACCCACAGCGCCGCGGCCACCGCGACGAACTGCACCGCCACCACCGCACTCGACCGAAGATGGGCGCCGTAGATCGATCCGCGACTGGGAAACGTTGTTGATTCATCCGTCACTGGGCCTGGTTACCCGCCATCGGCAGGTTCAAAGTGTCTCGTCCCCACTCGCCGTGTCACACCTCGCGGGTCTGCCTCGTCTAACGGGTATGAACACGACTTCACGCATCGAACCCGTATCCCCGAAGCACGCCTCGCTGCTGACCAAGGTCTTCTACCGGATTGCCAAGCGCAAGTTCGGCGAGGTGCCCGAACCCTTCGCCGTCGCCGCACATCACCCGCGGCTGATGCTGGCCAACGTGGTGCACGAGGGCATGCTGGGGTCGGCGTCGAAGAAGCTTCCCAAGAATGTGCTCGAACTGGCGGTGTTCTGGACGGCGCGCACCGTCGGGTGCTCGTGGTGTGTCGACTTCGGTTCGATGCTGCAGCGCCTCGACGGCCTGGACGTCGACCGACTCAAGCACATCGACGACTACGCCACGTCCCCACTCTTCACCGACGACGAGCGAGCCGCCATCGTCTACGCCGACGCCATGACCACGGATCCGCACACCATCACCGATGAACAGGTCGACGACCTCAAAGGCCGCTTCGGTGACGACGGCGTGATCGAGCTGACCTACCAGATCGGCGTGGAGAACATGCGCGCACGGATGTACTCGGCGCTGGGTATCACCGAGCAGGGTTTCAGCTCAGGCGATGCGTGCCGGGTGCCGTGGGCTACCGAGGAGAATCTGGCCTGAGCGGCGAACCGGTGAACTTGTCCGGATTGGCGATATCCCAGATGGCACAGACCTTTCCATCGCGCACCGTCATCGCCGTGACGCGCGGCATCACCTCGGGATAGCCGTCGTTCGCCGGCGAGCCGGCGAGATAGGTGCCCAGCTGTCCGTTGATGTTCGCCAACTGGCTCGACGACAGGAACTCCGGCCCGTAGCGGGCAGCCAGCCCCAACAGGAAGCGCGCCACCTTGTCGGGACCATGGATGACCCGTGCGGCGGTGGGTGCTTTGCGGTTCGAGTCGCCCGTGAATGTCACCTCTGGATGTAGCAGTCGCACAACGGCTTCCATCTCACCGGCGGCGATGGCGAGCATCAGGGCGCCGGCCACCTCGGCGTGCATCTCGTCGGAGACCGCAGGCGGCGCGCTCGCCACCGCCCGTCGCGCTCTCGATGCCAGCTGACGCGCGGCGGCGTCGGTGATTCCGAGCACCGAGGCGATCTCGGGAAACGGCACGGCGAAACCGTCGTGCAGCACGAACGCCACCCGTTGATCGGGGTTGAGCCGTTCGAGCACCACCATGGCGGCGAACCGCGCGTCCTCACCGGCCACCACCGCCGCCAGCGGATCATCGCCGTCCAGTGCGGTCACGACGGGCTCCGGCAGCCATTCGCCGTAGTACATCTCCCGACGATGTGAGGCCGAGCGCAGCCGATCGAGCGCCAGCCTGCTGACCACCGTCGTCAACCAGGCGCGTAGATCGGCGATCGCGTCGGCATCCGAACGGTCCCACCGCAGCCACGCATCCTGCACGATGTCTTCGGCGTCGGCGACGGTTCCGGTCAGTCGGTACGCGACGGACAGTAGGTGCGGCCGCAGCTCCTCGAACTCGTCGACCCGCGTACCTCCGGAAAACCGAGTCATGAACCAAGTCTAGAACCGGCCCCCAATGTGACTGATTTCGTTGCGATGTAACCCGCATGAGTCGATTCCCGAGTTGAACCCACGCAGAAACCACGGAAACCGTATATTCCGCACATGGCAATCAAGGAACCCGACGCCCCCGTCGTCGGCGACAAGGGACTGCAGGCAGGTGCCCTCGGCCTCGTCGGCAACATCGTCATCGGCCTCGCCGCCGTGGCTCCCGCTTACAGCCTGGCCGCGACGCTCGGCTACGTCGTCCTCGCGGTCGGCGAAAAAGCGCCGTCGATGTTCTTGCTCGCGTTCATCCCGATGCTGCTGGTCGCGTTTGCCTACAAGGAACTGTCCCAGGACACCCCCGACTGTGGCACCACGTTCACGTGGGGAACCAAGGCGTTCGGGCCGTGGATCGGTTGGATCGGCGGATGGGGCCTGGCCGTGTCGGCGATCATCGTGCTGGCCAATGTGGCCGAGATCGCGGCGATCTACCTGTTCAAGTTCCTCGGCCTCGACGACCTCGCCGAGAACATTCTTGCCAAAGTGCTGCTCGGCTGCTTCTTCATCGTCGCCATGACACTGATCAGTGCGCGGGGGATCGTCGTCTCCGAGCGGTTTCAGAACATCTTGATCGCCATCCAGTTCGGCGTGCTGGTCATCGTCAGCATCATCGCGCTGGTCCGCGTGTTCTCCGGAACCGCCGGAGCCCAGGCGGTCACGCCGCAGCTGTCATGGCTGTGGCCGAGCGGTCTGGACATGTCCTCGATCGCCGCCGCGATCATCCTGTGCATCTTCATCTACTGGGGCTGGGACGCCTGTCTGGCGGTCGGCGAGGAAACCAAGAACCCCGGCCGCACTCCCGGGATCGCCGCGGTGATCACCACGCTCATCCTGGTGTGCACGTACGTGCTCGTCGCCTATGCGGTGCAGTCGTTCTCGGGCTTCAGCGAGGTGGGCATCGGGTTGAACAACCCCATGAACACCGACGACGTTCTCACGGTGCTCGGTAAACCGGTGGCAGGCACGATCGCGGCGTCCCTGCTGCTGCTCACAGTCTCCATTTCGGCACTGTCGTCGACCCAGACGACCATCCTGCCCACCGCTCGCGGCACCCTGTCGATGGCGGTCTACGAGGCCATCCCCAAGCGGTTCGCCCGTGTGCATCCGCGCTATATGACCCCGGCCTTCGGCACCCTCGTGATGGGCGGCGCGGCGCTGTTCTTCTACTTGCTGCTGACATTGCTGTCGGAGAATGCACTCGCCGACTCGGTGGCCTCGCTTGGGCTCGCGGTCGCGTTCTACTACGGAATCACGGCGTTCGCGTGCGTCTGGTACTTCCGCAGGACATTGTTCTCCTCGGCTCGAAACCTGTTCTTCCGCGGCATCTTCCCGCTGATCGGCGGGCTGGCAATGGCTACGGCATTCGGCATCAGCGCCAAGGACATGATCGCACCGGACTACGGCTACACCGCATTCGGGCCGATCGGCGGCGTCTTCGTGCTCGGCGTCGGAATGCTCGTGCTCGGTATTCCGCTGATGCTGGCGTGCTTCGCATTCGGCACCAAACGGTTCTTCCGTGGCGAGACTCTCACCGCCCAAACCGAAGTCAAGGTTCTAGACACCTACTGAGAGTGCAGGAAAAGCAATGCATCTGACAGTCGGATACCTAGCCACAAGCACCGGGGACGACGGCGTCGCATTGGCGAGCGCTCTCGCCAAGACCTTCGACGCCACTGTTGACGTTGTTCTGGTTGTGCGGCAAGAGCTTCCGGACGGCCATCCCGGGCGCGCGGAGTACCAGCAGCTGCTCGTCGAGCGCGGCGAGGACTGGATCTCCCGGGCGATCGACCGGCTCACCGCCAACGGTGTCAGCGCATCGTCGACCGTGCTGGTCGGTGAGTCGTTCGCCGAATCGCTCGTCGGCTTCGCCGAACAGAAGCATTCGGATCTCATCGTGGTCGGCGGCGCACGCGACGGGTTCTTCGGCGGCCACACCATCGGCCCGGTAACCGGTGCGCTGCTGCACTCCTCGCCGATTCCGGTGGCACTGGCTCCGCGTGGCTACGCCGACGACCCGGACGAGAAGTTCGTCGCCGTGACGGCCGCCGTGCCGACCCGCCCCGGCGACGACAACCCACTACCGTTCGCGATCACGCTTGCCAGCGCCGCCAACCTGGCCATCCGGATGCTCTCGCTGGTGTCCTCCGAGAACCTCACCGAGGCCGCCAACGCACGCGAGGTGCGCCAGCTCCAAAGGGCCGCCGCCGAGGAGAACCTCGCTGTGGCGGCGCGGGCACTTCCGGACGCGCCCGAGATCGAATCGCTCGTCGCCGACGGTATGACGTTGGAGTCCGCGCTGAAGAAGCTCCGCTGGGACGACGGCGATCTGCTCGTCGTCGGTTCCAGCAGGTTCGCCGCGCCACGACGGATCTTCCTGGGTTCGACGGCCGCGCGCATCCTGGCCGGCGTCGACGTCCCGGTGATCGTCGTCCCGAAAGCCGACTAACGCTTCGGGACAGGCCCGATGCTTCAGCTCCGCTAGCGCTTCGTGAAGATGGTCCGGTGCCACTCCTTGTCGGCCACCCCGGTGATATCGCTCATGACGTGCTTGATGGTGAGGTACTCCTCCAGCGAGTAGTCGCTCATGTCCTTGCCGAAGCCCGACGCGCCGACGCCGCCGTGGGGCATCTCGCTGATGATCGGGATGTGGTCGTTGATCCATACGCAACCCGCGTGAATCTCGCGTGACGCCCGCTGCGCCCGGTACACGTCACGCGTCCACGCCGACGCCGCCAAACCGAACGCGGTGTCGTTGGCCTGCCGCAGCGCGTCGTCGTCATCGGTGAACGACCGGACCGTCAACACCGGCCCGAAGATCTCGTCGCGGTAGATCTCGGAGGCTTCGTCGACGTCGGCGATCAGCGTCGGCCGGTAGAAGGAACCGGGCAGGTCAGGCGCGCTGCCGCCGGTCACAACGCGTCCGCCCTGACCAGGTGCACGCTCCACCATGCCCGCGACCTTGGCGCGGTGTGCCATCGAGATCAGCGGACCCAGGTCGGTGTTCGGATCCTCCGGATCGCCGACCACCACCTTGCTCATCACCTCCGCGACACCGGCGACGAAGTCGTCGTACAGATCGCGCGCCACGATCGCGCGCGTCGCGGCCGTGCAGTCCTGGCCGGTGTTGATCAGTGACCCCGCGACTGCGCCCTGGATCGCGGCATCCAAATCGGCGTCGTCGAAAACCACGAACGGCGCCTTGCCGCCCAACTCCAGCTGCGTGCGATGGCCGTGCACGGCGGCCGCCGCCATCACCTTTCGGCCGACCGGGGTCGACCCCGTGAACGTCACCACGTCGACGTCGGGGTGCCCGGCGAGCGCGGTGCCCACATCACCGCCCGCTCCCGTGATGACGTTGAAGACCCCGTCGGGCAGACCAGCTTCGGTGGCCAGCCGCGCAAGTGTCAGCGTGGTCAGCGGCGTCAGCTCCGCAGGTTTGATCACGACACTGCACCCGGCGGCCAACGCGGGCAGCACCTTCCAGACCGCCATTTGCAGCGGGTAGTTCCACGGCGTGATGGTGGCGACGACGCCGACGGCCTCGCGACGGATGCTCGACGTGTGATCACCGGAGTACTCGGCGGTGGCTTTGCCCTCGAGATGCCGTGCCGCACCGGAGAAGAAGGAGATGTTGTCGATGCTGCCCGGCACGTCGAACTCGGTAGCCAGCCGCACCGGCTTTCCGGTCTGACTCACCTCCTCGGCGATGATCGCGTCCGCGTTGGCGTCGACGAGTTCGGCGAGTTTGGCGAGCACCCCTGCGCGGTCGACCGGAGTAGCCGTCGCCCAGCCGCGCAACGCGGCACGCGCGGATGCCACGGCGCGGTCGACGTCGGCAGGCGTGGCCAGTGCCATCTCGGCGACGGGTGTTCCGTTGGCGGGATTGACCACTTGGTGCAGCCCACCGCCGGTGATCGCCGGGGCCCCGTCGATCCAGCTGCTTGCCACGTTCGTGGACACGGTCTTGGGAGAAGACACAGTCATGGACCAACGCTAACCGACCGGGACGGGCCAAGCTACGCATTCCCGCAGCGCGCAGGCCCTAAAACGAATGATTTCATGGTCATAGTTGCTTGCCGCGACGGATTCCGTGCACAATCACTTGCATGGCTAACCCGGGTCTCGGGCCCGTATCGTTCCGCGTCAACCAGTCCAGGCCTGGCGCGGCGTTCCAGCTCGACGACCTGTCGAAACAGATTATCGAGAAGTTGCAGCAGGACGGCAGGCGCTCCTACGCCGGCATCGGCAAGGCGGTCGGACTTTCCGAAGCCGCGGTTCGTCAGCGGGTGCAACGGATGGTCGACGCGGGAGTCATGCAGATCGTCGCGGTCACCGATCCGATGCAACTGGGCTTCGCCCGCCAGGCCATGATCGGCATCAAGTGCACCGGCGACACCACCACGATTGCCGAGAAGCTGGCCACCATCGAATCCGTCGACTACGTGGTACTGACTGCGGGTTCGTTCGACGCCATCGTCGAGGTCGTCTGTACCGACGACGACGACCTGCTCGACCTACTCAACACACAGATCCGCGCATTACCGGGAGTGATATCAACCGAGACACTTGTTTACCTGAAACTCGTTAAACAGCAATATAATTGGGGTACAAGATGACCGTTACCGATATCTCTAAAGACACCACCGAGCTTGGCGCCATCGCCGACCGCCACCTGTGGGGGCATTTCGCCCGCCACGGCGCCGGCATCACGCCGCCGATCATCACCCGCGGCGAAGGCGTCCACATCTGGGACAGCACCGGCAAGAGCTACATCGACGGCCTGTCGGGGCTGTTCGTGGTCCAGGTCGGCCACGGCCGCAAAGAGCTCGCCGAGGCGGCCGCCAAGCAGGCCGAGACGCTGGCCTTCTTCCCGCTGTGGTCCTACGCGACGCCGCCGGCGATCGAGCTGTCCGAGCGGATCGCCGGTTATGCACCGGGCGATCTCAACCGCGTGTTCTTCACCACCGGCGGCGGTGAGGCCGTCGAGTCAGCGTGGAAACTGGCCAAGAATTTCTTCAAGCTGACCGGTAAACCCGGTAAGCACAAGGTGATTTCGCGTGCGATCGCCTACCACGGCACTCCCCAGGGCGCTCTGGCGATCACCGGCCTGCCTGCGTTCAAGGAGCAGTTCGAGCCGCTCACGCCGGGCGGATTCCGCGCGCCGAACACCAACTTCTATCGGGCACCTGCGATCTACGAGCACGACGCGAAGGCGTTCGGACGGTACTGTGCCGACCGCATCGCCGAGGCGATCGAGTTCGAGGGCCCCGACACCGTATGCGCGGTCTTCCTGGAACCGGTGCAGAATGCCGGCGGCTGCTTCCCGCCGCCGCCAGGGTATTTCGAGCGGGTCCGTGAGATCTGCGACGAGTACGACGTGCTGTTGGTGTCCGACGAGGTGATCTGCGCCTACGGCCGGATCGGCTCGATGTTCGCCTGCGACGACTTCGGCTACGTACCCGACATCATCACCTGCGCAAAGGGTTTGACGTCCGGCTACTCGCCCATCGGCGCGATGGTCGCATCCGATCGGCTTTTCGAACCGTTCAACGACGGCAAGACGACGTTCGCACACGGCTACACGTTCGGCGGACATCCGGTGTCGTCGGCAGTGGCGCTGGCCAACCTCGACATCTTCGAGCGCGAGGGGCTCAACGACCACGTCAAGGAGTTGGCCCCGGCGTTCCGATCGACGCTCGAGCAGCTCTACGACCTTCCGATCGTCGGCGACGTCCGCGGCGAAGGGTTCTTCTACGGCATCGAACTCGTCAAGGACAAGGCGACCAAGGAGACCTTCAACGACGAGGAGAGCGAGCGGCTGCTGCGGGGCTATCTGACCCCCGCGCTCTTCGAGGCAGGCCTGTACTGCCGCGCCGATGACCGCGGTGACCCAGTTGTGCAGTTGGCACCGCCACTGATCAGCGGGCAGAAGGAATTCGACGCGATCTACGAAATCCTGCACGGCGTGCTCGCCGAAGCCAGCCGGCGACTCTGACACGGCAGCTGGGGTCGATCGGTGGCGTCCACAATGGGTAAGCCGCCGATCGACCCCGTCCGCTGGACGCCGCCGCCGGTCGATCCGCTCCCGGATCTTCCCTCGGCGGAGCTGACCGTCGTCTCGGTGCCCGGCGATGCACCCGAGGACGTGGTGGTCGACGGCGACGGGCAGATCTGGGCCGGCCTGGTCGACGGCAAGATCGTCCGCATCCCTTCGAAGGGCGGTGCGCCCGTCGTGGTCGCCGAGATCGACAACCGGCCGCTGGGCTTGCACGTCGCCTCCGACGGCCGATTGTTGGTCTGCAGCAGCCCGGGCGGACTCCTAGTGCTCGATCCGGCCACCGGTGTCGTCGAAACGTTGGTTTCCGAGGTCGACGGACGGGCTCTGCAGTTCTGCTCCAATGTCACCGAACTAGCTGACGGCACAATATATTTCACCGAGTCGACGAGCGCGTTCACCTACGCGGACTTCATGGGACCGATCTTCGAGGCGCGCAACCGCGGCAGTGTGTTCCGTCGCGATCCCGACGGCACAGTGCTCACGGTGGTCCCCGGCCTGTATTTCGCCAACGGCATCACGCCCACCGCCGACGGGTCGGCACTCGTGTTCGCCGAGACCCAGGCGCGACGACTGTCGAAGTACTGGCTTGCGGGAGACAAGGCGGGCACGGTCACGCCGCTGGCCATCAACCTGCCCGGTAATCCGGATAATCTCTCGACCGGCGCCGACGGCCGGATCTGGTGCGCGATGGTGTCGCAGACCAATGCGGCGGCGGAGTGGCTGCCAAGGACTCCACCCGCGCTACGAAAGCTGCTGTGGCGACTACCCGATCGACTGCAGCCCAAGATCAAGCCGGTCGTGTGGGCGGTGGCGTTCGACCCCGACACCGGCAACGCCGTTGCAGGTGTCCGCACCGAGCACCCTGGCTTCGGCATGGTGACGGGTCTGGTCGAAGCCGAAGGCAGATTGTGGATGGGTTGCATCGGCTCGCCGGCCGTCGCACACGTCGACCTGGCGGCGACGGCCTTGCGCTGAGGGCACCGGCATCGCTATCCACGAAATTCAGACGTCTACTCGCACTTCTTCTGCACTTCGTCGAAAACGATGTCATCCGCGCTACCCGCGCGAGTCACAATTGAAACTTGAATCACACCAGTCACAGCGCGCCTCCTGGGAATCCCGCCCGCCAACACCTAATCTGCGCTCACCATGGCGAACGTCCGAACCTCGTCGCAGCGCGCTGCGGCCCTGGTAGCAGCATTGTTTCTGTTGGCTTCCCCCGCGGTGGCCGCGGCCCAACCGGACGCCGCGCCGGATACCAGCGCATGTCCGTACAAGCAATCGACGCCACCGGCCATCGATGCGTCCGAGGTGCCCAAGCCCGGTCAGGCGGCTCCCGGTCCGCTGCCTGTGCCGGCCAAGCCGATGGGCGGCGACGCGCTCTCGGGTTGTGGCGTGATCACCGCTCCCGGCACCCCACCGCTGCCCAACGACGTCTCAGCCGAGGCGTGGCTGGTCGCCGACCTGGACACCGGCGATGTCATCGCCGCCAAGGATCCGCACGGCAGGCACCGGCCCGCAAGCATCATCAAGGTCCTCGTCGCGATGCAGGCGATCAAGGAGCTGCCGATCCACAAGGTCGTTGCGGGCACCGCCGAGGACTCCGCTCAGGAGGGCACCAAGGTCGGCGTCGGCGAGAACGGCTTCTACTCCATCAACGACCTGCTGCACGGCCTGCTGATGTATTCGGGCAACGACGCAGCGCACGCGCTGCTCATGCAACTCGGTGGGTGGGACACCGGGTTGGGCAAGCTCAACGCCCTGGCGGACAAGCTCGGCGGACACGACACCCGGGTGGCGACGCCATCGGGCCTCGACGGTCCCGGCATGAGCACCTCGGCATACGACATCGGCCTGTTCTACCGATATGCCTGGCAGAACCCGATTTTCACCGACATCGTCAGCACCCGCAGCTTCGACTTCCCCGGCCGAGGCGACGTCGGCTATCCGATCGAGAACGACAACAAGCTGCTCAACAACTACCCCGGCGCTCTCGGCGGAAAGACCGGGTTCACCGACGACGCGGGCCAGACGTTCGTGGGTGCGGCCGATCGCGACGGCCGCCGCTTGGTGGCGGTGCTGTTGCGTGGCACTCGCCAGCCGATCGCGCCGTGGGAGCAGGCGGCGCATCTCCTGGACTACGGCTTCGCGACGGCGCCGGGCACCAGGATCGGCACACTGATCGAACCCGACCCCTCGCTGCTCGCGCCGAAGCCGGAGGCGGCCGCCGGCTCCCAGGCCCTCAATGCCGCGCCGGTGCTGCCCGATATGGACGCCGCCCCCGTACGCGTGGGAGTGGGCATCGTCGGATCGATCATCGTGTTCGGGCTCATCATGGCCGCCCGGTCCGTCAATCGCCGCCCCCAGCACTGATTCAGGCGGTCACGGCCCCCACGCTGGCCTGGGCAACGCCGCGGACTTGCGGCCGAGCTTTCCGGACCGGACCTGGGCAGCCAGGCTGTCGAGGATGACCCGCGAGCTCATCAGCGCGGTCTGCTCGGCCCAGTCATACGGCGGCGAGCATTCGACGACCTCGATACCGGCCAGCCCGGGTTCGGAGACCATCTTGACCAGGTTGAGTGCTTCCCGCGGCAGCAGACCGCCCGGTTCCGGCCAGCCGGTGCCGGGCACGAAGCCTGCGTCGATGACGTCGATATCGAACGACAGATAGACCGCCTTGGCGCCCTTCCACGCTGTCTCAAGGGCAATTTCCGCTATCTTTTCGACGCCGACCCGTTCGACGTCGCCGACGGTGATGACCGTCGACTTGCGTTCGCGGCCCACCTTCACGCCCTCGCGCGGGCTCTGCCAACCGCCGATGCCGATCTGGACCAGGTTCGTCGCGGGCGCGTTCTTGATGTTGGTGGCGTGGAACCACGGGGTCGTGTGCATCCGCTCGTCGAGGTCGGTCTCCTGGGTATCGACGTGGCGGTCGAAGTGAATGATGCCGATGTTGCCGTCCATGTACGGCGCCAGACCGCGGATCGTCGGGAAGCCGATCGAGTGGTCGCCACCGAGCACGATGGGCATGACGCCCTTCTGTGCCACATGCGCCATCGCCTGACTGATCTGGTCGAACGACTTCTCCAAATTGCCAGGGATCGTGAACACGTCGCCGATGTCGACCATGTTCAGCTGCTCGCGCAGATCGACACCGGACTCGTAGTTGTACGTGCCGAACAGGTTGGTGGAGCGGCGAATTCCCTGGGGGCCGAACCGGGTACCGGGCCGGTAGGTGGCACCGGCATCGAGCGGCACGCCGAAGATCGCCACCTCGGCGTCGTCGACCTGGTTGACATCCTCGATGAACGGGCACTTGAGGAACGTGCCGCGCTCACCGGCGAAGTGTGGCTTCTCGCCGCGGACGAACGTCGAGATGGTCCGGTCGTTGATGGTGGGCGCGGCCTCAAGGCCGTAGCTCAGGCCGCGTTCGATCTCTTCACGCAACCGGCGATCGCCGAGATTTGCCTCTGCTTGCTGCGCCCACGCACCTTCGGAGTTCGGCAGGGACGGATCGGGCCTGCCGGTGAATTCGGGACCGTCGGACATGAGTGCTCCTCACGCGCCGTCTTGTCGCTGACCGGGTACGACGCACCTCGTCCGGGGCGCCGGGTTGCACGGCGCCTGCTGTCATTGTTGGCACGTTCGCGAATTCCTGTCCAGCGCTATATGAAACGCATCGTTAACACCGATCGCGATCTTTCGTAACGGGCAGGGCCTTTTCTGATTTGGACTCACATGAATATGTGGGGCGCGTCTAGGGTTCCGCCGGCACGCCGGGCCTGGTCCGAGAGACGCAGGCGACCAGGCAGCGGTGCTGGGCCGTTCCACGGCGGGATAAAAACCCGGGAGACTCCAGTGCCCATTCGGAGGCTCCGCCTCCGGTGCTCTATCGGGAGGCTCTCATGATTCTTCTCGGCGTGGCGATCAGCATCGCCGTTGTCGTTGCCGTCGGCTTCTATGTGTCCAAACGCATCGAGGGCGACAGCTCCAATTTCCTTGTCGGCGGCCGGATGTTGCCCTTCTGGCTCGTCGGCGGCGCGCTCATGGGCGCCGCCGTCGACACCAACGCCACCCTCGGCAATACCGACCTCGCCTTCGAATTCGGCTTCTGGGCGGGTGCGGCGCTGCCGCTGGGCTTGGCGCTCTGCCTGACGATCACCGGCGTCTTCTTCGCCAAACCGATGAACCGGATGGGGCTGACGTCGTTTCCCGACTACTACCGACTCAGGTTCGGGCGTTCGGTCGAGGTGGGCGCCTCGCTGCTCCTGGCCGTCGCGTTCTGCATGCTGGTGGCGGGCAACCTCGTAGCGGGCGGCTTTCTGTTCAACTACTTCCTCGGCATGCCCTACTGGCTGGGTGTTGTCCTGATCGCGGCGATTGCAGTGGCCTACACCGGAACCGGCGGCCTCATCGCTGACGCCTACACGGCGATCATCCAGATGTCGCTGATCCTGATCGGCGCCGTCGGCCTGTTCATCTGGATGTCGAGCACGCACGGCATCAACATCGCCGAGGGAACCGGGCCGTTCGCGCTCGGGCAACTCTCCGATCCGGCCCAGGGTGCGGTCATCAACTGGGCGACGCTGATTGCGCTGGGCATCGGCGACATCGTCGCGATCGATTTCATGGCCCGCGTGTTCTCCGCCAAGTCACCCGAGGCTGCGCGCAAGGCCTGCTTCACCGCGGCCGCGGGTACCGTCACGATCTGCGTACCGTTCGGACTGGTTGTGCTGGCGGCACATTCGTTCCTGCCCGAAGAACTCGACGGCCCGGTGTTGTTCGTGCTGCTTGACCAATACGCGCCGGTTGGGCTGACCGTACTGGTGCTGTGCGGGCTGGTCGGTGCGTCGATGTCCACCGCGAACGGCGCCATCTTGGCGATCTCCAACGTGTGCGTGCGCAACCTCGGCGGCGTCCGCCGGGTGCACGAGCCCGGTAAGAGGGATCCGCTGTTGCGGGCCACCCGCATCGCGATGGTTCCGATGACCTTGTTCTCGATCGTGTTCGCGATCTACGTCCAGCAGACCGGGATCCTCCTCACGCTGGCATTCGATCTGATGCTGGCCTGCCTGGTCGTGCCATTCATCCTTGGGCTGGTGTGGCGCCGGGGCACCACCACGGCCGCTGTTGCCTCGATTGCCGTCGGGTTCGTCGTCCGGATCGGACTGTTCGTCATGACCCCGACGATGTTCGGGGTCGAGAACACGATCCTCTACATCCCGAACAACCTCGTCAGCGCATCGTTCGACGGGTGGCCCACGTTCATCGCATTCGCGGCCGGCCTGCTGACCTATATCGCGGTATCGCTGATGACGCCTCCCGCAACGCTGCGCGGCCTCGACATTCAGGTCGCGCAGGATGTCGACGATGCCCTCGATACGACGCAAGAGGAGATCGAGAACAAGGCCTCTGCGCTCGCGGGTGCGGCCACGCCCGGATAGCGCAGCCGCAGCTCACGAGCGGCGCGTCCAACGCGAAATACCCAACGCACCAACGGCACCCACCGCTGCCGCAGTAAGCGCACCGCGAACTCCGATTCCTTCGCGAAACTCGACGCGCGGGATGATCTGCGCGGCGTTGGGTGGGTCGACCGGTGCCGCCACCAGATTGTCTTTCGACACGGCCGCCCATGCGGTCGCGAACAGGATGAGCCGAGAGGTGATGTAGGCGAACACCATCAGACCGAGCACCGGACCGAACGTCGCTCCGGCCGGACCGGTCACCACTGACCGCAGGTAGATCGACGCCACCTGCTTGAAGATCTCGAAGGCCACCGCGGCCATCAGCCCGGCCCGCAGGGCACTGCGGAAACTGACCGACTCACGGGGCAGCCGCGCGATGATCCAGGTGAACAACAGCCAGGTGATGAGCACCGACACCGCAAGTGACGCCACCCGCAGCGCCATACTCACACCCGGAACATCCTGCAGTCCAAACCATTCCAGGACTTGTTTCATCGCGCCCGAACTACTCAGCACGGTGAGCCCGATCGTGAGCACCAGCGCGAGGAACAGACCCACCATGGCCGTCAGATCCGACAACTTGGTACGGAGGAACCCCTTGGATTCATGCCGCGCCATCCCCCACATCTGGCTCAGCGCTTCACGAAGATTCGCCATCCAGCCCAGGCCGGCCCACGCCGCGGTCGCGAGACCGATGATGCCGACGGACGTACGCGATTTGATCGCAGAGTCCATCAACTCGACCAGTTGCTGCCCGATGTCTCCGGTGATCGTCGACTTGATCCGTCCCTGGACTTCGGCGAGCAGGTCAGGTTGGTTCGCCAGGATGAAGCCACCGATCGCGAATCCGACCATCAGCATGGGGAACAGCGCGAAGATCGTGAAGTACGTGATGCCCGCGGCGTAGAAGTCGCCCTTGCTGTCCTGGTAGCGCTCCTGGGCGCGCATCGCATGGTCGAACCAGTGATATCGCGCGCGTAGGCGATCGAGAATCCCGGGTTTGTCCGGCTTGTCTGGATCCATCGACTCGGCCGGAGGTGTCATTCGAGCCCTCCAAACGAGTCACAGGCGTTAGCTAGACAGAAACCCTAACCGGTCGTATACCCGCCGCAGCGTCTTTGCAGACACGTCTCTGGCGCGCTCGGCGCCGACGGCCAGGACCGCACCGAGCTCGGCCGGATCGGCCAGCAGTTCGTCGACGCGCGCCTGGATCGGCGTGACGAACTCGACGACGGCGTCTGCGGTGTCGGTTTTCAGGTCGCCGTATCCCCTGCCCGCATAGCCTTCGACGAGCTTGTCGACGTCGACACCGGACACCGCGGATTGAATGGTCAGCAGGTTGGAGACACCGGGTTTGGCGACCGGGTCGTACCGGATCTCGCGCTCGCTGTCGGTGACCGCGGAGCGAATCTTCTTGGCCGACTTCTTGGGATCGTCGAGCAGACTGATCAAGCCCGCGTCGGTGGCGGCGGACTTGCTCATCTTCGACGTCGGATCCTGCAGGTCGTAGATCTTGGCAGTCGCCTTCTGGATCAGCACGTCGGGAACCACGAAGGTGTCGGGGAAGCGGGCGTTGAACCGCTGCGCGACGTCGCGGGCCAATTCCAGATGCTGGCGTTGATCCTCACCGACCGGCACGAGATCGGTGTCGTAGAGCAGGACGTCGGCGGCCATCAGGACCGGATAGGTGAACAGCCCGACCGTGGTGGCCTCGGCGCCTTCCTTCTGCGACTTGTCCTTGAACTGCGTCATCCGCGACGCCTGTCCGAAACCGGTGAAACACCCCAGCACCCAAGCGAGTTCGGCATGCTCGGGCACCTGGCTCTGTACGAAAACGGTCGACCGCGACGGGTCGATGCCCAGCGCGAGATACTGCGCGGCGGTCACCAGGGTGCGCCGCCGCAACTGCTCGGGATCCTGCGGGACAGTGATCGCGTGCAGGTTGACGACGCAGAAGAAGGCGTCGTAGTCGTCCTGCATACCCACCCACTGCTTGATGGCACCGAGGGCATTGCCCAGGTGCAGGGAGTCAGATGTGGGTTGGACACCAGAAAAGACGCGACGCGCAGTGCTCATGATGGGTCAATCTTGGCACGCGTCACCCAATGGATTTTTGGGCGCTCTGATCCCGGGATTGCTCCAGTGCCCTGCGCGCGAAAACCCACCGTTCGGTGATCGCCAGTTGGCTGCGGCCCCTGCCCAGGAAAGTGATGAACCAGGAGTACACGGCGACGATGCGATTTCGGCTGCCGACGAGGTAGTAGAGATGCAATCCCAGCCATGCGAGCCAGGCGAGGAACCCGCCGAACTCGACCTTGCCGATCTGGGCGACCGCGTTGAACCGCGAGACGGTCGCCATGCTGCCCTTGTTCAGGTACTTGAACGGCTTTCGGTCCGCCGGAGCTGCCGAGCCCTTGAGTTCATTCTTGATCTGCTTGGTGGCGTAGACCGCGCCCTGGATCGCCCCCTGCGCCATTCCCGGCACACCCGGCACGCTCATCAGGTCGCCGATGACGAACACATTCGGGTGGCCCTTGACTGTGAGGTCGGGCTCGACGACCACGCGGCCGGCACGGTCGACCTCCGTGCCGTCGGACTGCTCGGCGATCTGCTTGCCGAGCGGACTGGCCTGCACACCGGCCGACCACACCTTCACGGCGGCCTCGATTCTGGTGTCTTCGCCGTCCTGGCCCCCTTCTTTAACCGTCAGGCCCAGGTAGTCGACGTCGGTGACCATCGTGTTCAGTTTGACCTCGACGCCCATCTTCTCCAGCCTGCGCTGCGCCTTGAGCCCGAGCTTGGGCCCCATCGGCGGCAGCACCGCGGGCGCCGCCTCGACCAGAATCACCCGGGCTTGGGTGGGGTCGATGGTCCGGAACGCCCCCTTCAGGGTGCGATCGGCGAGCTCGGCGATCTGGCCGACGACTTCGACGCCGGTCGGACCGGCACCCACCACCACGAACGTCAGCCGGCGCTTGCGTTCCGCCTCCGATGTCGTCACCTCGGCCGCCTCGAACGCACCCAGGATCCGGCCACGCAACTCCAGCGCATCGTCGACGGTCTTCATGCCGGGCGCGAAGGCCTCGAAGTGGTCGTTGCCGAAATACGACTGCTGGGCGCCCGCTGCCACGATCAGGCTGTCGAACGGCGTGACCCGTTCCCAGTCGAGCAGCTTGGAGGTGACCGTCTTGTTCTTCAGATCGACCCCGACCACATCGCCGAGCAACACTTCGGCATTGCGCTGCTTGCGCAGGATGATTCGCGTTGCCGGCGCGATCTCGCCGACCGACAGGATGCCTGTGGCGACCTGATAGAGCAGCGGCTGGAACAGATGGTGGGTCGTCTTCGCGATCAGCGTGACGTCGACGTCGGCGCGCTTGAGATGTTTGGCCGCGAACAGCCCGCCGAAGCCGGACCCGATGATGACGACGCGATGACGCCGCGGGGCGATGGTGTCGACGGTCATTGGCTGACCCTAACGGTCATGCGCCCGACTGACAGCCCACGGCGGGTGAATATTCGACGGTGACCGGTGCGTGGTCGGACCAGCGCAGCGCATAGGCCTCGGCCCGCTCGACCCGGGCGGATACGGCACGCGCTGCCAGGCCGGCCGTGGCCAGTTGATAGTCGATGCGCCAGCCGGCGTCGTTGTCGAACGCCCGCCCACGCCAGGACCACCACGCGTACGGTCCTGGCACATCGGGGTGGAGCACCCGCACCACATCCACCCAGCCCGAGGACAGTAGCTCGGTGAGCCAGGCCCGCTCGCTGGGCAGGAATCCCGACTTCTTGAGGTTTCCTTTCCAGTTCTTGATGTCGTTCTCGGTATGGGCGATATTCCAGTCGCCGCATATGACGGCATCGCGGCCGGAAGCGGCCAGCGCGGCCATTCGCGCCCCAAGGGTCGCCATGAACCGCTCCTTCTCCAGCTGACGGTCGGTCTCCGCCTCACCGGTCTGGATGTACAGGCTGGCCACGGTCAGACCGGCAGGTCCGATGTCCAAGTCGGCCTCCAGATACCGTCCGTGCGAGCCGAATTCGTCGGAATCCATCAACCGCGTCGCGTCAATCGGATGGCGGGACAGGACCGCAACACCGCTGCGCCCCTTGATATGTGGTTCCGCCGACACCAGATACCACCCGTCGGTCAACGCGGGCGCCAAGGCCGTTGCCAGTTGGTCGTCGTCGGCACGCGTCTCCTGCAGGCACACCACGTCGGCGGTGGTGGCCGCGAGCCACGGCAGCAGTCCGAGGTTCTCCGGCGAGCGCTCTTTGATCGCCGCGCGGATGCCGTTGACGTTGATGGTCGAGACAATCAGCGAGGACACAGCAGCAGACCCTATCGATCAGCCAAGGGCCCGGCTTGCGGTACCGGCGGTACCACCTTTAGTGTCGGGCAGATGAACGAGCGCGCACCGATACATCTGGGATCCGGCGAGCCGATGCTTTTGCTACATCCGTTCATGATGTCGCAGAACGTGTGGAAAGGCGTCGCGCCTTTGATTGCTGACACGGGCCGCTACGAGGTGCTCGCGCCCACCATGCCCGGCCACAACGGCGGCATCAAGGGCCGGTTCTTTCTTGATACCGCCGAGCTGGCCGACGACATGGAACGCCGGATGGACGCGCTGGGCTGGGACACCGCGCACATCGTCGGCAACTCGCTTGGCGGCTGGGTGGCGTTCGAGCTGGCACGCCGCGGTCGGGCCCGATCGCTGACCGGCATCGCCCCGGCCGGCGGCTGGACCCGCTACACCCCCGCGAAGTTCGAGATCGTGTTCAAGTTCGTGGCGGGCCTGCCCGTCTGGCTGGGAGCCAAGGCCCTCGGGCCGCGCGCCCTGAAGCTGCCCTTTGTCCGTCAGCTCGGCTTTGTGCCGATCAGCGCCACCGCGGACCGCCTCAACGACGAACAATGGCTCGACATCATCGACGACGTCACCCACTGCCCGGCCTACTACCAGCTGCTGCTCAAGTCGCTGTTGATGCCGGGCCTACTCGAACTGGCCGAGGCCAAGACACCCACGCACCTGGTCATCTGCGAGAAGGACCGGGTGCTGCCGCATCCTCGATTCACCAGGCACTTCACCAAGCATCTGCCGCAGTCGACGCACGTCACGCATCTCGAGAACGTCGGGCACATCCCGATGTTCGAGGCGCCGCGCGAGGTCGCCGACCTGATCGTCAGCTTCGTCGACCGCTACGCGACGCCAACCCGAGACGACAAGCCGCACGAAGCCATCGGGTAAGCCACCGGCTAGTTCCTGGCGGACTCCAGCGTCGAGTTCAGCGTCTTGCTCGGCCGCATGATCGCGGTGGTCTTCTCCGGGTCCGGCCAGTAGTAGCCACCGATGTCCACCGAATCACCCTGCACGGCGGCAAGTTCGGACACAATGGCGTCTTCGTTCTCGGCGAGCGATTTGGCGAGCGCGGCGAAGTGTTCGGCGAGTTCCTTGTCCTCGGTCTGCTCGGCGAGCTCCTGAGCCCAGTACATGGCGAGGTAGAACTGACTGCCGCGGTTGTCGAGCTCACCGGTCTTTCGTGACGGGCCCTTGTCGTTCTCCAGCAGCTTGCCGATCGCGCCGTCCAGCGTCTTGCCCAGCAGAGTCGCCCGCTTGTTGCTGGTCTTATCGCCCAGATCCTCGAAACAGGCGCCCAACGCGAGGAACTCGCCGAGCGAATCCCATCGCAGGTGGTTCTCCTCGACCAACTGATGCACATGCTTGGGCGCCGACCCACCGGCGCCCGTCTCGTACATTCCGCCGCCGGCCATCAGCGGAACGATCGACAGCATCTTGGCGCTCGTACCCAGCTCCAGGATCGGGAAGAGGTCGGTCAGGTAGTCACGCAGGATGTTTCCGGTGACGGCGATGGTGTCCTGTCCGCGGGTGACCCGCTCCAGGGTGTAACGCATGGCCCACACCTGCGGCATGATCTGGATGTGCAGGCCCTCGGTGTCGTGGTCCTGCAGATATGCCTTGACCTTTTTTCGCAGCTCGGCCTCGTGCGGCCGTTCGGTATCCAGCCAGAACACCGCTGTCATCCCTGACGCACGCGCGCGGGTGACGGCAAGCTTGACCCAGTCCCGGATCGCGGCGTCCTTGGTGACGGGCATACGCCAGATGTCACCCTCTTCGACATCCCATGACAGCAGCACCTCGCCGGTGTCGATGTCGACGATGTCGGCGACGCCGTCCTCCGGGATCTCGAAGGTCTTGTCGTGGGAGCCGTACTCCTCGGCCTTCTGCGCCATCAGGCCGACGTTGGGGACCGTGCCCATGGTCGTCGGATCGAACTGGCCGTTGGTCTTACACCAGTTGATCATCTCCTGATAGATCCGCGAGAACGTCGACTCGGGATTGACCGCCTTGGTGTCCTTGGTCCGCCCGTCGGCGCCGTACATCTTGCCGCCGAGGCGGATCATCGCCGGCATCGAGGCGTCCACGATCACATCGCTCGGCGAGTGGAAGTTGGTGATTCCCTTGGCCGAATCCACCATGGCCAACTCGGGCCGGTGCTCGTGAACGTCGTGGATGTCCTGAATGATCTGCTCACGTTGGAACGAGGGCAACGACTCGATCTTGTTGTAGAGATCCACCATTCCGTTGTTGACGTTCACACCCAGTTCGTCGAGCACGTCCTGGTGCTTGGCGAAGGCCTCCTTGTAGAACACCTTCACACAGTGGCCGAAGACGATCGGGTGGCTGACCTTCATCATCGTCGCCTTGACGTGCAGTGAGAACATCACGCCGGTCTTGTACGCATCCTCGATCTGCTGTTCGTAGAACTCGACGAGTGCCTTCTTGCTCATGTACATGGATTCGATGACGTCACCGTCGTCCAGGGCAGTCTCGGGCTTGAGCACGATCGTCTTGCCGTTCTTGGTCTTCAGCTCCATTCGCACCTTGCGATCGCGGTCCAGGGTCATCGACTTCTCACCGTGGTAGAAGTCCCCGCCCTTCATGGTTGCGACGTGGGTGCGCGACGCCTGAGAGAACTCGCCCATGCTGTGCGGGTGCCTGCGCGCGTACTCCTTCACGGCATTGGGGGCGCGGCGGTCTGAATTCCCTTCGCGCAGAACGGGGTTGACCGCGCTGCCGAGGATCTTGCCGTATCGCTCGTTGAGCGCCTTCTCCTCGTCGTTCTTCGGCTGCGCCGGATAGTCGGGAACCGCATACCCCTTCTCCTGCAGCTCCTTGATCGCGGCGTAGAGCTGCGGCACGGACGCGCTGATGTTGGGCAGCTTGATGATGTTGGTGTCGGGAGACTGCGTCAGCTTGCCCAGCTCGCCCAGGTTGTCGGGCACACGCTGATCTTCGGACAGGTGGTCGCCGAACTCGGCCAGAATGCGGGCCGCCACCGAGATGTCACTGGTCTCGATGTTGATCCCCGCCGGGTCGGCGAAGGTACGAATGATCGGCAGAAAGCCATAGGTCGCAAGCAGCGGCGCCTCGTCAGTCAGGGTGTAGATGATGGTGGGCTGCTCTTCGCTCATGTGATGCTCTCCCGGCGTGTGGTCAGTTCAACGAAGCTCCGCGTTGTGTGCGGCGGCTATCAGTATTGCGTCGAACACGACGCTACGCGTGGGTCACGGTGCGCCCTTGAGCGGGCACTTCAGCTACTGACGGGTAGCTTTCGGACCGCGCCGCCGCCTGGAAACAGGCTGCTGGCACGCGGCAAGCCCCATGCGATAGTCTGTCCTCGGTCATGAGTGCCAGCACTAAGCCCCGGCTTGCTGGCCGGCAACCCTCCAACCGCGGTGGGGTGCTCCGGGTGAAGACCAGGTTGAGTAGCCGCTAGCGAGCGGTTGCCGGCAAGCGCGGGTCCGGTTGACGGGCCCCCTGACACAAATGGAGGGCCGTCTCATGAGCGCGCCGGAAGACCCCACCCAGAATTGGGCGTTCGAAACCAAGCAGGTGCACGCGGGCCAAACGCCCGACATCGCGACCAACGCACGTGCCCTGCCGATCTACCAGACCACGTCGTATGTGTTCAACAGCACCGAGCATGCCGCCGCACTGTTCGGCCTCGCCGAGCCCGGCAACATCTACACCCGGATCATGAATCCGACGACCGACGTCGTCGAGCAGCGCATCGCGGCACTCGAAGGAGGCGTCGCGGCCCTGTTCCTGGCATCGGGTCAGGCCGCCGAGCACTTCGCGATACTCAATCTCGCCAACGCGGGCGATCACATCGTCTCCAGCGCGCGGCTCTATGGCGGCACCTACAACCTGTTCCACTACACGCTGCCCAAGATCGGGATCGAGGTCAGCTTCGTGGAGGACTCCGACGATCTGGACTCCTGGCGGACGGCCGTGCGGCCCAACACCAAGGCGTTCTTCGCCGAGACGATCTCCAACCCCCAAATTGATGTGCTCGACATTCCGGGTGTCTCCGGTGTCGCCCACGAAGCCGGGGTTCCGCTGATCGTCGACAATACGATCGCGACGCCGTATCTGATCCAGCCGCTCGCCCACGGCGCCGACGTCGTCGTGCACTCGGCCACCAAGTACCTCGGCGGACACGGCTCGGCGATCGCCGGCGTGATCGTCGACGGCGGCACCTTCGACTGGACCAACGGTAAGTTCCCCGGTTTCACGACACCTGACCCGAGTTATCACGGCGTGGTGTTCGCCGAACTCGGCCCTCCCGCATACGCATTGAAGGCGCGTGTCCAACTGCTGCGCGATCTCGGATCGGCGGCATCGCCGTTCAACGCGTTCCTCGTCGCCCAGGGTTTGGAGACGCTGAGCCTGCGCATCGAGCGGCATGTCGCGAACGCGCAGCGCGTGGCCGAGTACCTGGCCGGGCACGAGGGCGTCACCTCCGTGAACTATGCGGGGCTGCCAACTTCACCGTGGTATGAGCTGGGAAAGAAGCTGGCGCCCAAGGGAACCGGCGCCGTGCTGGCGTTCGAGCTGGCCGGCGGCATCGAGGCGGGTAAGGCGTTCGTCAACGCGCTTTCGCTGCACAGCCATGTCGCCAATATCGGTGATGTGCGGTCGCTGGTCATCCATCCGGCGTCGACGACGCATGCGCAACTGTCGCCCGAGGAGCAGCTGGCCACGGGTGTCACGCCGGGACTGGTGCGCCTCGCGGTCGGCATCGAAGGCATCGACGACATCCTGGCCGACCTCGAGCAGGGCTTCGCCGCGGCCAAGCAGTTCAACTCGGCAGGATCAGCGGATCCCAAAGCCGCGGCGGCGTTCTGATGACGCTGCTCGATAGGGACATCGATGTGAACAACCCGCAAACCCTGCCCGCCGAAGGTGAAGTCGGCCATGTCGACATCGGCCCGCTGACGCTGGAGAACGGCGCAGTCCTCGACGATGTCACGATCGCCGTGCAGCGGTGGGGTGAGCTTTCGCCCAACCGCGACAACGTGGTCGTCGTGCTGCACGCGCTCACCGGCGACTCACACGTGACGGGTCCGACCGGTCCGGGCGACGAGACAGAGGGCTGGTGGGAAGGCGTCGCCGGGCCGGGGGCGCCGATCGACACGACCCGCTGGTGCGCGATCGCCACCAACGTGCTCGGCGGCTTCCGTGGATCGACCGGTCCGAGCTCGCCGCACCCCGACGGGAAGGCGTGGGGCTCGCGGTTCCCGCTCGTCTCGGTGCGCGACCAAGTAGAGGCCGACATCGCCGCGCTCGAGGCGTTGGGCATCACCAGGGTCGCCGCGGTGGTCGGTGGCTCGATGGGCGGTGCCCGGGCACTGGAGTGGATCGTCGGCCATCCCGACAAGGTTCGCGCCGCACTGGTGCTGGCCGTCGGGGCCCGCGCGACCGCCGATCAGATCGGCACCCAGAGCACCCAGGTCGCGGCGATAAAGTCCGATCCGAACTGGTGCAACGGCGACTATTACGACACCGGGCTGGCACCGGAAATCGGCATGGAGATCGCACGCCGGTTCGCGCACCTCACCTATCGGGGTGAAGCCGAACTGGACGATCGCTTCGCCAACGACCCGCAGGGTGACGAGGATCCGGCTACCGGCGGTCGCTACGCGGTGCAGAGCTACCTCGAATACCAGGGCCGCAAGCTGTTGGCCCGGTTCGACGCAGGCACCTACGTGACGCTGACCGAATCCCTGTCCAGCCACGATGTGGGGCGCGGCCGCGGAGGCGTCGAAGCGGCGCTGCGAAGCTGCCCGGTCCCCGTAGTGGTCGGCGGTATCACGTCCGACCGGCTGTATCCCCTGCGGCTGCAGGAGGAATTGGCTGAGCTCCTTCCGGGTTGCACCAAACTGAACGTGGTCGACTCGATCTACGGCCACGACGGATTCCTAGTCGAGACGGAGGCGGTGGGCGCGTTGATCCGCACGACGCTGGAGCTGGCGTCACGCTCATGACGAGCAGCCAGCAGCGCTCGCTGTCGTACAGTGCGGAAGCCGCGGCATACGAGCGCGGCAGGCCGTCCTACCCGCCGGAGGCGATCGACTGGCTGCTGCCGACCGGGGCGCGCGACATCCTCGATCTCGGCGCCGGGACCGGAAAGCTGACCACCCGCCTGGTCGAGCGCGGACTGGACGTGATCGCCGTCGATCCGATTCCGGAAATGCTCGAGCTGCTGAGCAACTCGTTGCCCGGTACGCCCGCACTCTTGGGCACGGCGGAAGAGATTCCACTGCCCGAC
This sequence comes from Mycobacterium neglectum, assembly GCF_002591975.1. Taxonomy (GTDB): domain Bacteria; phylum Actinomycetota; class Actinomycetes; order Mycobacteriales; family Mycobacteriaceae; genus Mycobacterium; species Mycobacterium neglectum. Next base: position 69,631 of record NZ_NVQE01000001.1, read on the forward strand.
GACAGTGTCGACGCCGTGCTGGTGGCACAGGCTTGGCATTGGTTCGACACGGAGCGCGCCGTCAAAGAGGTGGCGCGCGTGCTGCGGCCTGGCGGCCGGCTGGGCCTGGTGTGGAACGCCCGCGACGAGCGGCTGGGCTGGGTGAAGGATCTGGGTGAAGTCATCGGTCACGAAGATGCCCACTTCAACGAAAAGACCACGCTGCCCGATGTATTCACCAATGTCGAACGTCACCGCGTCGACTGGACGAGTTACCTGACACCGCAGGCACTCATCGATCTGGTCGCTTCGCGCAGCTACTGCATCACCTCGCCGGAGAAGGTGCGCACCCATACCCTCGACCGGGTCCGCGACCTGTTGACCACCCATCCCGCGCTGGCCAATTCCAAAGGTTTGGCGCTGCCGTACGTCACGGTCAGCATTCGCGCGACACTGGACTAGGCGCCGCCGAACCACCGCGTCAGTGCGCCGCGTAACCGGTCGGCATCGTCAGCGCCGAATTCGTCTGCGGCCCAGGCCACATAGCCGTCCGGCCGGATGAGCATCGCCGCGGCGGGGCGGTCGGACATGGACGCGGCCACCACGTCGACGCGCCCCATCCATGCGTCGGCGGCCGATCGTGTGGCGCCGTTCGACAAGTCGAGCAACAGCGGACTGGCCTCATGGAGCAGGTCGGCGACGCGGGAACCGTCGTCGAATACGAGGTCGGGCACCATCAGGCCGGACAGCGGATGGCCGTCACCGACGTCGTAGCGCACATCCGAGCCCGCCAGCAGCCGGGCGAGGTGTCCGGCCACCTCCGGCAGATCCGCCAGCTCCCCGAAAAGCCCACGCAGAGCGGTCACTTCGGGTCCCGGCGCGGCGAGGGCGAGCTGTGCCTGCGAATGCAGCATCACTCGCTCACCCACGGGATATCGCTCGGACTCATAGGTGTCGAGCAGGCCGTCGGGCACTCGGCCGTTGACGACGGCCGCGAGCTTCCAGCCGAGATTGACGGCATCCTGCATCCCCAGGTTCAATCCCGGTCCGCCCATCGGCGAGTGCACGTGTGCCGCGTCGCCGAGCAGCAGCACCCGTCCCTCGCGATACGTGTCGGCCTGGCGCGAGTTCGTCCCGTCGAGCCGGCGAAGTGCATGCACACCGGGACTGGTCGGGGCTTCGATGGGGACGTCGACCCCGATCAGCCGACGAACGCTGTCGCGGAGCTCCTCGAGCGTCATCTCACCTGGCGCGCTGCCCGGCGTCCAGCCGTACTCGACGGTGCCCAGCAATGGCCGGTGGGGCTCGAGCGGGAACAGGATGAGTGTGCCGTTGTCGAACCTGTTCGGCCCGAACGGAACCAGGCCGTGGCCGGGAATTTCATAGCCTCGACCAGGGACCAGCAGCTCGTCGGGCAGGCGGACGTGTGCCAGCCGACTCACGACCGGTGATGTGTGGCCGGGAAATCCGATGCCCACACTTTTGCGCACGGTGCTGCGGCCACCGTCGGCACCCACGAGGTAGTCGGCTTCCAGCCGGTAAGAGTGCCCGGCGGAATCCACGGTCAGCGTGACGGCATCCGAACTCATGTCGATCGCGGTCAGCTCATGCCCCCACCTGATCTCGACTCCGAGATCGCGGGCACGCTTTTCGAGCAGGCGGACCAACCGCGGCTGCGCGATGAGAAGTGCATACATCGGGTTGTCGTCGACGCGCAGGAAGTTCAGCGGCATCCCGGCGAATGCCCAGCCGTACGTCGGCTGGGGCGGGCCGTCGTCGCCACCGAAAGCGTGGTAGAGCCCACGCATGTCCAATTGCCGAATCACCTGCCCGACAAGACCGTTGGCCTTGGGCTCATCGCTGGCTGCGGGCAGCCGGTCGAGCACGACAGGACGCACACCGGCAAGCGCGAGCTCGCAGGCGAGCATCAGCCCGTTGGGTCCCGCGCCGGAGATGACGACGTGTTCGCTCATGATCTCTTCCTGGCCGGTTCGGGCAGCCCAGCCGCTACTTGCGCGAAGCCCGCGCGAATCAGTTCGTTGATCGCGACCGGCGGGTCCGCCCGCACATACATCTCGGTCGCGGCGTCACCGACGGCGCGGACCACTGCCGCCACCAGACGTGGATACATGTCCACCTCGGGATCGGTGCCGGTGCGCTCGGCGACCACATCGGTCCACTCGTCGAACAGCTCCTTCGACACCACATCGCGAATCTCGGTACGCATCAACAGCTTCCGCACCTCGGCGAGTTCTTCGCGGTTGGGTAACTGGTTCTCGGCACCGTCGGGGTCACGCAGGTCGTCCTCCAGCGGAGCGACCACGGATTCGGTGATCGACGTCCACAGCGGCTCGTCGGCTGGACATGCGCGCAACACGTCGATGCTGCGCCGCAGACGTTCGGACTGGCGATACGCCAGCGCCTCGTACTTTCCACTGAAGTAGTTGTTGAACGTGCGCAGCGAGACACCCGCCAGGTCGGCGATCGCCTCGCGCGTCACCGCGTCGAATCCACCCTCGAGTGCGAGCTTCAGCGCGGCGTCACTGAGCGCCCGTCGCGTATCGAGCTTCTTGCGCTCCCGAAGTCCGGCCATGCGCCCAACGTAGCCATATATTGCCCACCGTGCAAGATTGCCTTGTGGGCAGTTTCCTGTGAGAGCGCTGTCCACTGTCGACGCGAAGGCAAGTCAGCCGACGCGATCGGTCGACGGACCGCTAGCTGGTGCCCAACGGGTCGATCGTCCACGCGATGTACAGAATCGTCGCGCTGACGCTCGCGGTCGTGGCGACGTCGATGCTGCGACTGCGCACCGCAAGCAATCCCGCCCGGTCCTCGGGCAGCGTGAGTCTCAGCACCGCGGCGAGTGCCACCCCGATCGCGAGCACCAATGCACCGCGTCGCCAGTAACCGGCGACCACGAGTCCGAAGGCCGCGATCAGGATCACGCCGGGCAACAGGATGGGCCACTGCCCACCAAAGACCTTGCGCGCGAACTCCCGCAGCGTCACTGGGCCGCCAGCACCTCTGCTCGCTCGACCACGTTGGTCAGCAGAAACGCGCGGGTGAGCGGCCCGACACCGCCGGGGTTGGGCGATACATGACCGGCCACGTCCCATACGTCAGGGTGCACGTCGCCGACCAGCTTGCCCGCGTCGTCGCGGCTCACCCCGACGTCGATGACCGCGGCCCCGGGACGCACCATCTCGGCGGTGATGATGTGCGGAACCCCGGCGGCGGCGATGATGATGTCGGCGTCGAGGGTGTGCTGCGGCAGGTGCCGAGTCGCGGTGTGGCACAACGTGACCGTCGCGTTCTCGGAGCGACGGGTCAGCAGCAGACCCAGTGGCCGGCCGACCGTCACCCCGCGGCCGATGACCACGACCTCGGCGCCTGCGATCTCGACCTCGTAGCGACGCAGCAGGTGCACGATGCCGCGCGGGGTGCAGGGCAGCGGAGCCGGCTCGTTGAGAACCAACCGGCCCAGGTTCGTCGGGTGCAGCCCGTCGGCGTCCTTACCGGGATCCACCCGCTCCAGGGCGGCGTTCTCGTTGAGATGTTTGGGCAGGGGCAGCTGCACGATGTAGCCGGTGCACTCGGGGTTGGCGTTCAGCTCGTCGATGGTCTCGTCGAGCGTGGCCTGGCTGGTGTCGGCGGGCAGATCGCGGCGGATCGAGTTGATACCGACCTTGGCGCAGTCGGCATGCTTACCGCGGACATACGCATGTGAGCCGGGGTCGTCCCCGACGAGCACCGTGCCCAACCCGGGCGTGTGCCCTGCCTCGGATAAGCGCGCGACGCGCTCCTTCAGGTCGACGAAGATTTCGTCGCGTGTGGCTTTACCGTCCAATGTGATCGCACCCACGCAGCATTCTCCCGTCGCTTCGCTCGCCTGCAAAGCCAGTCTGGCATGCTCACTTCCTATGAACACACAGCCCAATGTGTTCACCCCGGCCAAACTCGGCCCGGTGACGCTGCGCAACCGAGTCATCAAGGCGGCGACGTTCGAGGCTTCCTCGCCGAACGCGCTCGTCACGGACGACTTGATCACCTACCACCGGCTGCCCGCCGCGGGCGGTGTCGGCATGACGACGGTCGCCTATCTTGCGGTGTCGAAAGGCGGGCGCACCGAGGGCAACGTGATCTGGTGGCGTCCCGAGGCCATCCCCGGCCTGAAGAAGCTCACCGAGACCATCCACGCCGAAGGTGCGGCCATCAGCGCGCAGATCGGCCATGCCGGCCCCGTCGCCAACGCCCGCTCGACGAAGGCGACGGCGTATGCGCCGGTGCGATTCTTCAACCCACTGTCGATGCGCTTCGCCAAGAAGGCCACTCGCGACGACATCGACGACATCGTCGGCGCGCACGCCAACGCCGCCCGTCTTGCGATCGAGGCCGGCTTCGACGCGGTCGAAATCCACTTGGGGCACAACTATTTCGCGAGTTCGTTCCTCAGCCCGTTGATCAATCGTCGTACCGATGAGTTCGGCGGATCGCTCGAGAACCGGGCCAAGGTGGCGCGCGGCATGGTGATGGCGGTGCGGCGCGCGGTGGAGAAGGAAGGCACCCCCATCGCCGTCACCGCGAAGCTGACCATGGCCGATGGTGTGCGCGGCGGCATCCCGCTCGAGGAGTCGCTGCAGACCGCGAAGTGGCTGGAGGAAGACGGCGGGCTCGACGCCATCGAGCTCACCGCGGGCAGCTCACTGGTCAATCCGATGTATCTGTTCCGCGGCGACGTGCCGATCAAGGAATTTGCGGGCGCGTTCAAGCCACCGTTGCGGTGGGGTATCCGGATGACCGGCAAGAAGTTCCTGCGCGCGTATCCCTACCGGGAAGCGTTTCTGCTGCGCGACGCCAAACTGTTCCGTGCCGAACTCAAGATGCCGTTGATTCTGTTGGGCGGCATCACAAATCGCGAAACCATGGATCTGGCGATGGCCGAGGGTTTCGATTTCGTCGCGATGGGACGGGCACTGCTGGCCGAACCCGACCTGATCAACCGCATCAAGGACGACGGCGACGCGCACTCGATCCGATCGCTGTGCACCCACTGCAACAAGTGCATGGCCACGATCTACAGCCACACGCACTGCGTGGTGACGGGCTCGCCCGGTTAGTGGGGCCGGGTAGGCATCTCGACCGCCAACTGCGGGGGCGCCCCGAACTGCAGCACCGGTTCGGTGCGCGTCCACTCGTCGGTCTTGATGACCAGTTCCTTCGCGGTGACCGTGTAGGTGACGCCGTCCTTCTGCGCGAAGAATTCGCCAGGCACAGTGGGCTCGGCGACCACGGTGAGCACGGCGTTCTCGTCGGCCAGTCGCGCGCCTCGGTATTCGTAGCGGCCTGCCTGGTCTACGCAGATCGCCACCATCGACTGGTCGGTGCGGCTGAACGCGATCGCCGACTGCGGCGCATCACAGCGAATCTGCGAGTTGATGAAGCCCCGGTCGTCGGTCGGGTACGACGGCTGCGCTTGGGCCGTCGAGGACGGGATCGTCGCCGCCAGACCCACGGTCAGAGCGGCACTCATCACCAGGGCTGCAGGCGCCTTAGACACCATGAACAACGACACCACGAACCCGCCCGCGACGTCTGACGACTCGCCGGGCGGACCGGCAAATATTTGTGGCAGTCGGCCCAGGCGCGGATGACGACCAACCAGACCTGCGCCGCAATCGGGTTCATACCGATAGAGTTGGTCGCGATGAGCCGACCAGCCCCTCCCGCGCTGACCGTTCGATACGACGGATCGACCCGAACCTTCGCGCCGGGCAACGACGTAGTCGTCGGTCGCGATCTTCGCGCCGACATCCGTATCGCACATCCGTTGATCTCCCGCGCGCACCTGGTGCTGCGGTTCGATCAAGGCCGATGGGTCGCCATAGACAACGGCAGCCTCAACGGGATGTACGTCAACAATCGGCGGGTGCCCACCGTCGACCTCCAGGACGGTCAGCAGCTCAACATCGGCAATCCCGATGGGCCGCAGCTGAGTTTCGAGGTCGGGCGGCACCAGGGCGCCGTCGGCCGGACGCCGACCCAATCGGTGCCCATCGCCTCGGCCCGCCCGGCACCCGATACCTCGTGGCCCACCCAGGGACCGTCGCATCCGCCGGCGTCCAGCCCACAGGTTTCGCGACCGCAGCCGCCGCCGAGCGGCGCGCGCCCAGCGGCGGCCCCGCCGTACCCCTCCGGGCCACAGCCGCGCTACCCCTCGGCGCCGCAAAGGCCGGCCGCCTACAGCGGCGGCCCGGCCTATCCGTCCAGCCCGGCGGCGCCGACCCGACAACCTCCGCCCTCGCAGCCGATGTCGCAACCGGCACTCGAGTCCGTCACTGCGATGGGTCCGACGGCCGCGCCGCGGGCGGGCGAAGGCAATCTCGCGACGAGCATGCTGAAGATCCTGCGACCGGGCAGACCTGCCGTCGCCGCAGGAACCGCTGGCGCCATCAAGATCGGCCGAGCCACCGATAACGACATCGTGGTGCCCGACGTGCTCGCCGGGCGTCATCACGCGACCCTCGTTCCCACGCCGAGCGGAACCGAGATCCGCGACAACCGCAGTATCAACGGCACGTTCGTCAACGGCGCGCGCGTCGACTCGGCGATGCTGCGCGAGGGCGACACCGTCACCATCGGCAACATCGACCTGGTGTTCACCGGTGGCACGCTGGCCCGCCGCACCGAGACGGCCGCCGCCACCCAGACCGGCGGCCTGGAAGTGCACTCGATCACCTGGACGATCGAGGGCAACAAGACGCTTCTGGACAACATCTCGATCGCCGCGCGACCCGGCACCTTGACGGCCGTGATCGGTCCGTCGGGCGCGGGCAAGTCGACCTTTGCGAAGTTGGTGGCCGGCTACACCCATCCGACGACCGGCACCGTGACGTTCGAGGGTCACAACATCCACGCCGAGTACGCCTCGCTGCGCTCGCGGATCGGCATGGTCCCGCAGGACGACGTGGTGCACGGTCAGCTGACCGTCCGGCAGGCGCTGATGTACGCCGCCGAACTCCGGCTGCCGCCGGACACGACGAAGGCCGACCGCGAGCAGGTCGTCATGCAGGTCCTCGAGGAACTCGAGATGACCAAACATCTCGAAACCCGCGTCGACAAGCTCTCCGGCGGTCAGCGCAAACGCGCCTCGGTCGCCCTGGAGCTGTTGACCGGGCCGTCGCTGCTGATCCTCGACGAACCCACCTCCGGCCTGGATCCGGCGCTGGACCGTCAGGTCATGACGATGCTGCGCCAGCTCGCCGACGCAGGCCGCGTCGTCCTGGTGGTGACGCACTCGCTGACCTATCTCGATGTCTGCGATCAGGTGCTGCTGCTGGCACCCGGCGGAAAGACCGCGTTCTGTGGCCCGCCCAATGAGATCGGCCCGTCGATGGGCACCACCAACTGGGCCGACATCTTCAGCTCGGTCGCCGGCGACCCCGACGCGGCCAAAGCGCGCTACCTCGCGCAACACGGGCCGCCGCCACCGCCGCCTGCGGTAGAGAAACCCTCCGACCTCGGTGAGCCGACCAAGACGAGCCTGCGCAAGCAGTTCTCCACGATCGCCCGCCGCCAGATGCGACTGATCATTTCGGATCGCGGCTACTTCATCTTCCTGGCGTTTCTGCCGTTCATCATGGGCGCACTGTCGCTGTCGGTGCCCGGCGATGTCGGCTTCGGCGTTCCCAAGACCGCGTTGGAGGGCGGCGAAGCCCCGAACGAACCGGGACAGATTCTGGTGCTGCTCAATGTGGGCGCCATCTTCATGGGCACCGCACTGACGATCCGGGCGCTGATCAGCGAGCGGGCCATCTTCCTGCGCGAGCAGGCGGTCGGATTGTCCACGACCGCATACATGCTCGCGAAGGTCTTCGTCTTCTCCGGCTTTGCGTTGATGCAGTCGGGAATCGTCGTCGCCATCAACATTTGGGGCAAGGGTTGGGGCCCCGGATCCGTCGAGAGCGGCGCGGTGATACCCAACCGGTCCCTGGAGTTGTACATCGACGTTGCGGCGTGCTGTATCGGGGCGGCAATGGTCGGCTTGGCTCTCTCGGCGATTGCCAAGTCGAACGAGCAGATCATGCCCTTGCTGGTGATCGCGATCATGTCTCAGCTGGTGTTCCAGGGCGGCATGATCCCGGTGACCGGTCGCATCGTGCTCGACCAGATGGCGTGGGTGACTCCGGCCCGCTGGGGATTCGCCTCAACGGCATCGACGATCGACTTGATCAGGCTCGTGCCTGGTCCACTGACCCCGCAAGACTCGCATTGGAAGCACACCGCGGGCGCCTGGTGGTTCAACATGGGCATGCAGGCGCTGATCTGCATCGGCTATCTGAGCCTGGTGCGGTGGAAGATCCGGCTCGCCGCTGCCAACTGATCCCCACGATCCTGGGTCAAGTCCGCACCGGTGCCAACCGCTTGAGGGCGAGCCCGCCCTCGAACGGCCGGTAGCCGAACGCGGGCGGTGCGACGTAACCCGTGTCTTGCAGCGGCGTGTGCACCTCGGTGACCGTCGGCCCGATCTGCGCGGCAATCGGGGTCAGGGCGTCGAGATCGAAGCGGTACAGGCGACCCGCATTGCCGCCAAGGATCTTTCGGCAATTCTCTTCGGACTGGTCGTGCAGCGCCCACCGGATGGCCAGCTTGGAATGCGGCGCAAAACCTTCCTCGTGCGGATAGTCGCTGCCCCACATGACGTGATCGGCGCCCAAGTAGTCGATCATCGACTTCTCGTACGGCGTGAGTTCAGAAGCCAGGTAGCAGTTGCGCTTCGCGTAATCGCTCGGCGACAGCGTGAGTTCGTCGATCGACGAGCCGCCGAACATGCCATATGTGCGGTTGCCGGCTTCGGTTTTCATGCTGGGCACCATGACGTCGAGCAGCATCATCTGGTCTTGCAGCCACATGGTCCCCTGCTCGGTCGGCACGAACCGCAACGTCGGGTGACGCTCGAACACCCCGGCCAGGACTAGGTGGCTGACCGTCCGTTGCGCCCATAGCGCCATCTCGGTCACCAGCACGGCGTTGGACGCGGGCTGATCCATCGGCATGACCGGACTTCCCGCCCCCGCATGCTGAACCAATGTCAGGTCGAGCTCGGTGCATAACGACCAAATCGGCTCGTAGCGGGTATGAAAGAGCGGTGCGACATTCGGATCGCCCGGCGAGACTGCGGGCAGCAGCACGCCGCCGAAGCACTTCTGCTCTGCCCCCCAACGGATCTCGTCGAGGGCCAGGTCGACGTCGTTCGGAAAGATCTGGATCAGTCCGCGCCGCCGATCCGGTGCCAGCGAGCAGAAGTCGACCTGCCAGCGATTGTGCGCCTGCACCCCCGCCCATCGGTGTTCGAACTCCTCGCGGGTCTGCGGCAGGCTGATCGTGATGTTCGGGCTGGTCGGAAAGAACGGCGGCACGGTGTTTGGCAACAGCACCTCGGCAGCCACCCCGTCGGCATCCATTTCTGACATCCGCAGTTCGTGATCCCAGTTGCGCTTCGCCGTTGCGATGATCAGGTCGTCGAACGGGCTGACATAAGTCTTCGCCCAGGCGTCGAAATCATCGTGCAGGCGCGTCGGCAAGTACTTCTTGTAGTCGTAAAGGTCTGCGCCTGCGTGTGTGTCGGTCGAGATGACGACATAGCGGTCAATCGTGTCCCAGGTGGCTGCCATCTGTTGATCATGGTCCATCCGCCCGTCTACGGCGTCTGAACAGAACCAAGACGCCCAACAACACCGCGTTGCCGATCAGCAAACCCACCAGCGCGGGCACCACCAGCGCCTATCCGGACACGGCCCCTACCAACTCAGCTCATTGTGGTGGCGCTGCCAGATCACCGATCGTGCACGTCGGGATGGAACTGCTCTATCGCCGAAATCTCCTCGGCATCAACAGCGTTGAACAACTCAACCCATTATCCGACGAGTGCTCACCACCGGTCCTCACGTTGTCGGTGGGCCGCCATGCAGCCCGATGCGGGCACCCCACACTACCGACTCGATCGCCAGACTCACGCGACGTCCTGTGCCGCCATCGTTGTCACTGGGTGTCACCCATTCGACGGCGGCCTTCCCCGAGACGTGCAGCGTCGCACCCGTGTCGAAATCGATGAACAGCAACGCAGCGCTCGGATCCACGGCGAGATTGCCGAAACTGTTGAACATATTGTTGCCCGGATAGTCCGGCCACCACAGTCTGTCGCCGTCGACGTGGACGAATCCGGGTGGGCCGCCTCGATGGGATGCGTCCGCGCCGCGAGTGGGATGGATGGTGCCGAGAAAGAAGGTGTCGGCATTCGCGATGAGCAGTTGGTGCTCGGCGCTGAGAGCCGATGAACGTTCGACGGGCTGCGGCGCGCTGTCCACGTGTTCGAGAAGGCGCGAATGAATGTACTTGGGGCAGTTGCCGTACGCCTGGTCCACTGAGAGCTGCAGACCCGTTTCGCCGACGTGGGTGAGAATGCCGTTGACCCGGACCCTGCGGCGGGTCGAGAACTCGATGGCGAGCATGCCGACCGGCTGGCCGGCAACGACGCCTCCCAACGGATCACCGGGGCCCGGCAGGGCGCGCACCCGCAGTTCGCGGTCACGGGCCTGAAGGAATCCGGGTGTCGAGAAGAGCGGCGACGTCCACAGCCGGCCGTCGGGATCGCGGGCCGTGATCACGGCGAAGTCGCGGGCTGCCAGGAAGGAGGCCATCCCGCCGTTCAAATCGGGCGTGGCAAGCATGGCGTCTCCGAGGCGGGCCACCTGCGCACGAACGCCTGCACGCTCCTGGACCGCGAGCTCTCCGTCGTGAAACCCTGTCTGCGCCGTCATGTCACTAGCTAGCATGCCGCTCTCAACAGGACGGTGCAGCCGTTATTCCCCACCGATGTTGAGCCCGTGCGCCACGGCGTAGGCCAGCGCCTGGTCGACGTCGATCTTGGCGCCGCGAAGTGTGGCGGTGGTCCAGAATGTCGCGTCGGTGCGCGCGCCGCGCAGGTCGGCGTCATCGAGGCGAGTCTTCTGCAGTCGCGCACCACGCAGGTCGGCACCGCGCAACACCGCCTTACGCAGGTCGGTTTCGACGAGGCTGGCTTCACGCAACCGGCAGCCGGACAGGTCGACACTCTTCAGGTCGCAGCCGCCAAGGACGGCGAGCGTCAGGTCGACCTCCACCAGCTTCAGCGGTCGCATCCGGCATTCGGTGAACACCGATCCGAGCATGCTGCAGTGCGCAAATGTGCTGTGGTGCAGCGTGGCCCTTTCGAATCGGCAGTTGCGGAAGGCCGAGCCCACGTGCTCGGACTCGGCGAGATCGACACCGCGGAAGTCGCACTCGTCGAACACGACCCGTTCGGTGCGCAGCCGACTGAGGTCCGCGTTGCGAAAGTCGTGTGCGACGAACTCCCGCTCGATCCAGACCTCTTCGTCGTTGTCCACCGACTCAGCCGGGAAGCGAGGTCAGGACGTCGAGCGCGTACTCGGTGACCTCGATCAATGCCGCCCGGCCCGAGTTGCGGTCACGGGCGTCGACCGACATCACCGGTATGTGATCTGAAAGTGCCAGTGCCTTGCGCACCGCCTGAGCGGAATATCTTGGCGCCCCATCGAATTCATTGACCGCGATCAGGAAGGGCAGGTGACGAGCTTCGAAGAAGTCGACCGCCGCAAAGCTGTCCTGTAGACGTCGGACGTCGACCAGAATGACCGCGCCGATGGCGCCGCGGATCAAGTCGTCCCACATGAACCAGAACCTGCGCTGTCCGGGCGTGCCGAACAGGTACAGCACCAGATCGTCGTCGAGGGTGATGCGGCCGAAGTCCATCGCCACCGTCGTGGTGGTCTTCGACGGGGTCGCCTCCAGACCGTCGACGCCGTCGGAGGCATTGGTCACCAGCGCTTCGGTCCGCAGCGGCATGATTTCGGAGACCGCGCCGACGAACGTCGTCTTGCCCGCTCCGAATCCACCGGAGATGACGATCTTCGTCGAGGCGGCGGCCCGCCTCGCCGAGGGGTCCATCGAGGCATGCCGCCGCTCAGAGTGCCCTGAGGCCACGCAGCGTCCTTCCTATGAGTTCTCGTCGTTCGTCGTTGCTCACCGAATCGCCGAGTGTGGTGTGCACCTGGAGATAACCCTGCGTCACGAGGTCACCGATCAGAACCCGCGCCACGCCGAGAGGCAAGGCCAATCCGGCGGCGATCTCGGCGACGGACGGCAGGTCGGCACTCATTGTGAGGATCTGGCCACGTACATCATTTCCCGGCCACCGCGGTGGCTTCGCCGTTGCGGGCCTGGAGATCGGCGCCTCCAACGGCAGATGAAACCGGGCCTCGGTGCGACCGGCGGTCAGCGTGTACGGGCGGACCAGACTCGGTTCGCCCGCGACCTCCCGCTCCCATTGGTCCATTGGCCGGTCACAAATGCTGTGGTGCACGCCGCCGTGAAGACTGGACCACCGCGCCCACGCGTTCCACCAGAATCGCCATCTCGTAACCGATTTGGCCGATATCACAGTTGCGCGAGGCCAGCGTCGCCAGGTTCGAACCGTCGCCGACCCGCATCAACAGCAGATAGCCGTTCTCCATCTCGACGACCGACTGCATGACGTATCCACCGTCGAACAATTGCGCGGCGCCCGTCGAAAGGCTGGCCAGCCCCGAGGCGACCGCGGCCAGTTGATCAGCGCGTTCTACCGGGATGTGCTCGCTGGCCGCCATCAGGAGTCCATCGGCGGACACCAGCACGGCGTGGGTCACCCCGGATACCTCGTTGGCGAACTTGGAGACCAGCCAGTCGAGCGAATCGCGCTGCGTCGATCGTGGCGGGTAGTTCATGGGTTATCTGTTCCTCTGGTCTCTCGCGCGTGCGAGCGGCCCGCGTGAACACCACCGAAATGGCTGCTGATACTCGCGCGGACAGCATCGGGATCGCGCGGCGGTTGGGGAGCACCGCCTGCGGATGATGCGTCCGACTCCGGGGAGCCGTACTCAGCCGCCGATGCTACCGCTTCGTCGTCGTCGATGTTCTGGCGAGCGCCGGCGTTGTGGTGGCGCTCAGCCTCGCCACCGGCGGATTCAGCCGCGCCAGGCACCAGTCGGGCGCCTGGCTCGCGCACCGGTAGACCCTCGGCGGTGTGCTGCTGGACGGGAGTTTCCTCCGCCGCCTCCGCCGCGGACCAGCCGCTGTCCCACACCGATTCCCAGTTCAGATCCGCACTGTTGGCCAACTCGTGCGGATCGACCAGCCACTCGGAGAGCATCCGCTGGTAGATCGCGTCGTCAGAGCCCGCAGTGGCCGACGGTTCGGGCTCGGCCTGCGGTTGGGGCCAGGCCTGCGGTTCGGGCTCGGCCTGCGGTTCGGGCTCGGCAACCACCCGATGGTCTCCTGCCTGCTGCCGGGCCGCGAAGAAGCCCGACGTATCGGTGGGTCGGTCAGCGGGCACCGCCGGAGCGCCCCACTCCTCCTCTACTGGCTCGTGTGCCGCGTACTCGGGCGTCTGCGCCGGCATCGAATCCTCTGGCCAATCATCTTCCGGCCAGTCATCCTCCGGCTGGCTCTGCGGCGCGGCCGAGGACGGCGCCAGAGACACCGGGACGTCGGATATCCCACTGGCGCCTGGATCGCGTTGCGGCAACAACGCGGCCGGTACCTCGGAGTGGCCGTTGCGATGCTGCGGGGCAGCGTCATACTCACCCCAACCGTCGCCGTGGTCCTCATCGAGCGCAAGAGCGGTCGATATGCCCGCGTGCGCATCCGCGGCGTACTCCGGTTCGCCGAACTGGTGGGGCGCATCCGCACCGCCGAGCAGTTCGGTGGGCACGTAGACACCTGCCGTGGTGCCCGAATTCGGTTCGCCGGCAATCGTGCTGCGCAACCTGACCACCAGGCCGTGCTGCGATGCGAGCCGCCCGACCACGAACAGACCCATGTGTCGCGCGGTGTACGGGGTGACCTCGCCGCCCGATTGCAGACGCGTGTTCGCTACCCGCAGATCCGAATCGGTCATGCCAAGTCCGATGTCACTGACCTCGATGACGAGGCCGCCCCTGCCGGTGTGCACCGCAGACACCCGCACCTGGGAGATCGGGGGTGAATAGCGCAACGCATTGTCGAGCAGCTCGGCCAACAGATGAACCAGGTCGCCCGCGACAGATCCGGCGACCTCGCTGTCGGGGACCGTGGCGGTGACCACGCGGGTGTAGTCCTCGACCTCGGAGGCCGCCGCGTTGATGACCGCCGAAACGGGCACCGGCTCCGCCTGCTCGCGGGGTACCTTCGCGCCGGCGAGCACCAGCAGGTTGGCGCCGTTGCGGCGCATCCGGGCGGCCAGGTGGTCGAGGCGGAAAAGGCTCTCCAGTCGCTCCGGGTCCTCCTCGTTGCGCTCGAGCCGGTCGATGAGCGACAGCTGCTGGTCGACAAGTGAGCGACTGCGGCGTGACAGCGTCTCGAACATGTCACCGACCTGCAACTGCAGCCGCGACTGCTCGCCGGCCAACAGCACCGCCTGCTCGTGCAACTCGTCGACGGCGTGCGCGACCTGCCCCACCTCTTCGGAGGTGTGCACCGGAATCGGATCGATCGGGCCTGGATCCCCACCGGCACGCACGAGCTCGATTTCGCGAGCCAGATCATCGTGGGCGACCCGCAGCGCACTGTCCCGCAGTCGGCGAAGGGGCCGCACGAGCGACAGCGCCACCACGATGACCACGATCAACGCCAGCAGCATCGCGCCGCCGATGATCGCCGCGTCACGGATGGCGGCCGTGCGCTGCGCAGTGGCCAGCTCCTCCACTGTGGAGGTCACCGACGCGGTCGTGTCGGTGATGATCTGTCCCGCGATCTGATCGGTGATCGCTTCGGACGCCCGCAGGTCCGGGTTGTTGACCAAGACGGCCGTCGGATCCGACATGATCGCCAACCGCTTGACCATCTCGCCCTGCAACTGCTGGGCCTCGGCCGAGCCGACGCCGAGCACCTGGCTCATCCCGAACAGCGTCGAGGGCTCCGTACCCGCCAGCGCGAACATTCTGGTCCGCAGCTCGGGTTCGGGCAGTTCAGCGCCGAGATTCACCAACAGCTGCTGCATCATCATCTGGCCACGGGCACCGACGGCACGGGACAGACCGAGGGTGTCGGCCGTGATCCGCTCGTCGTCGACGCGCACCGAACCGTTGATGGCGTCCTCGGCGGTCAGCAGGATCGGTGCGTAGGTGGTGATGCGCTCGAACAGGTTGATGTTGTTGGACGTGACCTTGTCCATCAGCGCCTGGCCGTCGGCGATCATGCTCGAGACGCCGGTGCCGACATCGTCGGCGATATCGGTCTCGGATAACCGGCGCTGCAATTCCTGCCTGCTGGAGTCGAATTCGGTGAGCGCGGACTGTGGATCTGCTCCGGTGGAACTCGCCAGCATTGCACCGTCGAGTGCGCCCATGTAGTTCACGATCGCCGGGACCATTTCGGCGCGGTCGGCAGCGCGACGCAAATCTGAGGCTGCGGTGACGCTGCTGTAGATACGCAAGCCGCCAAACACGCCGGCGAGAACGAGCGGCACCAATACGATCGCGAACACTTTCCAGCGAACCGGCCAATTGGACACCGACCACCGGCTCGGCCGCTTGGGGGGCGGCGCACCGTTGGGTTCGAAATTGACAGGCGCGTCGTCGGACTGTGTGAGCTGCGAGAAAGTGCTCATCAGCGGCTGTCTGCGATTTCGGCCGGGTGTCGGCATTTCGGTTTTGGAGAGTGGTTCATATGCTTCCTGCTAATTCGCCCGCATCATCGGGCCGGCGTTGGGCGCCTGGCAATTGACCGAGTATGCCAGTCGTGACGTGGTGCTTCCACAATTCTTACTGAACAGACAGAGTTCATAACGCCGGCTTCGAGTCGCATTGTGGTAACGGAGCAAACACGTTTTGGACTGTCGGCCTCGCCGAGGCAATGATCTATGAATGTTCCGCGTGCTGTTCTACTCGCCGCGTATCGCGCCGAACACCGGTAATGCCATCCGAATGGTCGCCGGGACCGGCTGTGAATTGCATCTCGTCGAGCCGCTCGGATTCGATTTGTCCGAACCCAAGCTACGGCGTGCCGGCCTCGACTACCACGACCTGGCGTCGGTGACCGTTCACCGCGACCTAGACGCAGCATGGGAGGCCATGGCACCGCAGCGCGTGTATGCGTTCACCGCACATGCCAGCGCGCGGTTCGACGCTGTCAGCTACCAACCGGGCGACGTGGTCATGTTCGGACCCGAACCGACCGGCCTGGACGCCGCGACGCTGGCCGACCCGCACATCACCGCACAGCTGCGCATCCCGATGCTCGCCGGTAGGCGGTCGCTGAACCTTTCGAACGCCGCCGCTGTCGTCGTCTACGAAGCGTGGCGGCAGCACGGGTACAACGGCGCCGTCTGAGTATCACGAACGATCGAGTATCACCAACGATCGAAGTGCACCAGCTGCTCGGCCGGAAGGCGCTTGGCCGGACGGAAGTCGGTGCCCTTGGTGTAGGCGATCGGGAACAGGCCTCCCTGCCGGTATTCGTCAAACGGGATACCGAGGACGTCGGCGGCCAGCTTCTCGCCCTTGCCGACGAGATGCAGCGTCGTCCATGCCGAGCCGAGCCCCCGCGAGCGCAGGGCCAGCATGTAACTCCAGACCGCGGGCAGCAGCGAGCCCCAGAAGCCGGCGCTACCCGCAACCGCGTCGTCCGGACTGCCCGCGAGGCAGGGAATCAGCATGACCGGAACTTCATGCAGGTGGTCGTTGAGGTACTTGGCGGAGTCGGTGACGCGCGGGCGCTGTTCGTCGCGCTCGTCGCCGTAGGTTGGCTTGGGTCCATCGAGGTACGGCGTGGCGTTGTGCCGGTAGATGTCGGCTAGCGCCTTCTTCTTCTCGGGATCCTCGACGAAGACCCACTGCCAACCCTGGGCGTTGGACCCGGTCGGCGCCTGCAGCGCCAGCTCGAGACATTCCAGCAGCACTTCGCGTCCGACCGGCTTCTCCAGGTCCAGTCGCTTGCGCACCGAACGTGTGGTGGTCAGGACTTCATCGACGGACAGGTTCAGGGTCATATCCGGAGACTACATTCGGGTGGATGACAGTCGAATTCACGCAAGAGGTGTCCAGCAGACTCTTGGCCGACCATTCCGGGTGGTTGACAACGGTGGCCAAATCCGGCCAGCCAGTGCCGCGGTTGGTGTGGTTCTACTTCGACGGCAACGACGTCATCGTCTATTCCGAGCCCAACGCCGCCAAGGTCAGACACGTAAGGAACCATCCGCGAGTCAGCTTGAACCTGGATTCCGATGGAACCGGTTCAGGCGTCATCGTCGTCGGCGGCGTGGCCACCGTCGACGCCGAGAACGCAAATCCGTTGCAGGACGAGCGATATCGCGCGAAGTACGGCGAGCTCGCAGGCAGCCTCGGCTTCACCGACGAGTTCCTGTCCGCCTACAACCTGCGACTGAAGATCAGTGTCGACAAGGTGTGGACCACCCCGACCGAGGGCTAGGTGCGCGGGGGCTGCACCCGGGCCGGGCGCAGGGCGACTGCGCATAGGCCCACGAGTGCGATCGCCACGAACGCCGCGCTGGCGCCCACGACGTCGATCAGCGATCCAACTGCGGGCGCTCCCAATGCTTGACCGGCGGCGATGGTGAAGAACGACAAGCCGACCCCGAACGACGCCCGATCCGGGTAAAGCCGCACGCTCCACAGCAGGAGAAGTCCAGTCAGGCTGATGTAGGCAGCGCCAAACGACGCGGCCGCGACGATGATCACGACGAGACTCGACGGCGCCACAGCCAACATCACCGTTGCCGAGGCCATCGCGACCGTTGCCATTACCCAGGCCCAACGCAAGCCGATTCGATCGACGGCGTCGCCGGCGAATGCACCGACGATGCCCGCAGCGCCGAGCACGATCCACATCAGCGACGAGCGCGTCGAGTCCGCACCACCGGCAGTAGTGATCAGGTCGCGGCCGAAGGTCCAGACCGCGACGCTGCCAATGCCGATCAACAAGGAGGCCGCGAGAAGACCGAGAGTGCCTGGGTGCGAGGTTTGTTCGACTTCAGCCTTGGCCGGTCGGCTCGACGACTTGGGTACCGCCAGAATCACCCCGATGGTCACCAACGCGGACACCATCGCGTAGACCGCCCATGCGACGCGCCACTGATCCAAAAGCAGGAGCGCGATCGGCGCGGACAACAGCACGCCGATTCCGGTTCCTCCGTTGACGACTGTCTGGGCGCGATCTGCGGCGCTGCTGGGCACGAACTCTGCGACGGCCGCGGCCAGCGGCGGGGAGGCGATCCCGGTGCTGCACCCGGCCACCAGTACTCCCACGGCGAGAACCCAAGGTGAGGTTGCCATAGCGACAATTGAAATACCAACTGTCGCAACGACTCCAGCCGCGACAGCCACCCGCCTCGCACCCAGGCGTCGTGTCAGTAACAGGCTGGCGATGATCGCTGCGCAGTACCCTACATAGCTGCCCGCGCCTATCACCCCGGTGAGCGTAGGTGTGAGCCCGAAGGTATCGGTGAACACAGGTGCGAACAATCCGTAGGAAAATCGCGCGAACCCGTAGCAGCATGCGATGAGTGCGCAGCCCGCGGCGACAAGGAAGTACACGGATCGCGTCACGTCCTCACGGTAGCGGTCAGCGGCCGGGCCAGATGTTCCGCCTCGCTCCGCTCAGCGGCCGGGCCAGATGTTCCGCCTCGCTCCGCTCAGCGGAAGTCCCGGGACTTCGACGTCACTCGCATGTCGAGCTTGCCCATGCGTTCGGCGACGACGGTGACCGCGCCGGTGGCGTTCTGCACCTGGCCGCGTATCAATAGCGCCGATGCTGTCTGCGCCAGCTTGCGGTGCCGCGCCCAAACCCCACGCGAACACAGGACGTTGACCATTCCGGTCTCATCCTCGAGGTTGACGAACGTGACACCCTGTGCCGTCGCCGGCCGCTGGCGGTGGGTCACCGCCCCAGCCACCAGCACCCGGGTCCCGTCGGGCACCCCAAGTAGCTTGTTGGCCGGAACGACGCCGAGTTCGTCGAGATTCGCGCGCAGGAACTGAGTGGGATAGCTGTCGGACGAGACACCCGTCGCCCACACGTCGGCGGCGGCCAACTCGAGTTCGGTCATGCCGGGCAGCGAGGGGATCTGCGATGACGACCCGACTCCAGGCAGTCGGTCGGGGCGTTGGGTGGCGGCCGCGCCTGCAGCCCACAACCCTTCGCGCCTGGTGGTCCCGAAGCAGCCCAATGCACCCGCGGTGGCCAGCGCCTCGGTCTGCGGAACACTCAGCTGAACCCGCTGAGTGAGATCCAAAAGAGAGATGAATGGCCCGTTGGCTTTTCGTTCGTCGACGATGCGCCCGGCCAATTCGTCACCGATGTGGCGGACGCTGCCGAGACCCAATCTGACCACGTTCCCTGCATTTTCCAAGGTGGCGTACGCAAGGCTGGCGTTGGCGTCCGGCCCGTGGACATCGACCCCGTGCCTGCGGGCATCGGCCACCAGCGACTGCGGCGAGTAGAAGCCCATCGGCTGTGCCCGCAGCAGCGCAGCGCAGAACGCCGCGGGATGGTGCAACTTGAACCACGACGAGTAGAACACCAGCGAAGCGAAACTCAGCGAATGACTCTCCGGGAAACCGAAGTTGGCGAATGCCTCCAGTTTCTCGTAGATCCGGTCGGCGACCTCACCTGTGATCCCGTGCCGGGCCCGCATACCGTCGTAGAACCTGCCCCGCAGCCGTCGCATGCGCTCAGTGGAGCGCTTGGATCCCATCGCACGGCGCAACTGGTCGGCCTCGGCGGCGGAGAAGCCCGCGCAGTCCACTGCAAGCTGCATGAGTTGTTCCTGAAACAGAGGAACGCCCAATGTCTTTCGCAGGGCAGCTTCCATCGACGGGTGTTCGTAGGTGACGCGCTCGTCCCCGTTGCGGCGTTTGATGTACGGGTGCACCGACCCGCCCTGGATCGGGCCCGGGCGGATCAGCGCCACCTCGACCACCAGGTCGTAGAACACCCGCGGCTTCAGCCGGGGCAGAGTTGCCATCTGGGCACGGGACTCCACCTGGAACACCCCCACGGAGTCGGCGCGCTGCAGCATCTCGTACACCGCGGGCTCGGACAAGTCCAGCTTGGCCAGGTCGACGTCGAGGTCTTTGTGCTCACGAACCAGGTCGATGCAGTAGTGCAGCGCCGAGAGCATACCGAGGCCCAGCAGGTCGAACTTCACCAAACCGATTGCTGCGCAGTCGTCTTTATCCCACTGCAGCACACTGCGGTTCTCCATCCGGGCCCATTCCACCGGGCAGACATCGGCGATGGGGCGGTCGCAGATCACCATGCCGCCCGAATGGATACCCATGTGCCTGGGCAGATTGGAGATCTGCACGGCCAGGTCGATCACCGGTTCGGGAACATCCTCGACGTGAGTCTCTTCGTTCAGGTTGCCCCACTGGCCGATCTGCTTGCTCCAGGCGTCCTGCTGGCCTTGAGAAAACCCCAGCGCGCGGGCCATGTCGCGCACGGCGCTGCGACCCCGGTAGGTGATGACGTTGGCCACCTGGGCGGCGTAGTCGCGGCCGTAGCGGTCGTAGACGTACTGGATCGCGTTCTCCCGCAGATCCGATTCGATGTCGATGTCGATGTCCGGAGGCCCGTCACGTGCCGGAGACAGGAACCGCTCGAACAACAACTCGTTGGCGACGGGGTCGACGTTGGTGACGCCGAGGGCATAACAGACGGCCGAATTGGCCGCCGAACCCCTGCCCTGGGCCAGGATGTTGTTCTCTTTGCAGAATCGGGTGATGTCGTGGACGACCAGGAAATACCCCGGAAAGGTGAGCTGTTCAATGATTTTCAGCTCGTGCTCGATCTGGGAATATGCACGCTGGGCACGCTCGGGTGGCCCGTACCGGCTTCTGGCGCCCGCCATGACGAGGTGTCTCAGCCAGCTGTCTTCGGTGTGACCATCCGGCACGTCGAACGGCGGCAGCTGCGGGGCGATCAGGGCCAGCCCGAACGCACACTGCTCGCCGAGGTCGGCCGCCGCTGTCACGACCTCGGGATGATGCGCGAAGAGCCGCGCCATCTCGTCCCCGGATCGCAGGTGCGAACCGCCCAGCGGGGCAAGGTAACCGGCAGCCTCGTCCATTGAGCGCCGCGCCCGGATCGCCCCCATGGCCATGGCGAGCCTGCCGCGGGACGGCTCGGCGAAGTGCGCGCCTGTGGTGGCGACAACACCGAGACCGAACCTGGGCGCCAGCTCGACGAGTGCGGCATTGCGTTCGTCGTCGCAGGGGTGTCCGTGGTGGGTGAGCTCGATGCTGACCCGGTCGCCACCGAACCGGTCCACCAGGTCGGCAAGCGCCTTGGTCGCCGCCTCCGGTCCGCCCCCGGAAAGCGCTTGGCGGACATGACCTTTGCGGCATCCGGTCAGAATGTGCCAGTGCCCGCCAGCTGCGTCGGTCAGCTCGTCGTAGTCGTAGCGCAACTTGCCCTTCTCACCGCCCGCCAGATGCGCCTTGGCAAGCTCGCGCGACAGTCTCCGGTATCCCTCCGGACCGCGGGCCAGCACCAGCAGATGCGGTCCCGGCGGATCGGGGTCCTCGGTCCGGTCGCCCCCGCCGAGCGACAGTTCGGCCCCGAACACTGTCTGCACGTCGAGTTCCTTGGCGGCCTCGGCGAAGCGCACCACCCCGTAGAGCCCGTCGTGATCGGTCAGCGCGATGGCGCGCAGACCGAGCCTGGCCGCCTCCTCGACGAGTTCCTCCGGCGTGCTGGCGCCGTCGAGGAAGCTGTACGCCGAATGCGTATGCAACTCCGCATATGGCACCGACGAACCCGGCCGGTCGACGTCGAGCGGCTCATACGATCCACGCTTGCGCGACCAGGCCGGACTGTCGCCCCCGTCGCCCACCTGCTGATCGATGGGCCAACCGGCACGGCGCGGCTTGCCGTTGAGTACCCGCTCCATTTCCGTCCAGCTCGGCGGTCCGGTATGCCAACCCATTCTGGCAGTCTATCGAACATGCGTTCGATTGACTCAGAACCTCCCGGGATCGGCGAGCACGGGCGCGAATGCCAACTCGGCCGCGCCGATCACCAACGTATCGGCGCCGAGAGTCGCGGGTACCACGCGAACCAGGTCCCGTGGCGCCCCCATGCTGTGCCGCGCCAATTCGGCGCGCAGCACCGACGCGGCGCAGGCGGGGAAGACCCGCAGGAATCCGCCGAGCACGATCAGCCGTGGATTCAACATGTTGATGGCGTTGCCCAGAGCGATCGCCAACGCGCGTGTCTGCCGATCGAGCACATCGCTCTCCGCAGAGTTGGGGAGGGGCTGCGCGCCGCCGGGTGCGCTGTCGAGCTCGGCGAGCAGGCGAGCCAACGGCGCCTGGGTCACCTCGGTCTCCAGGCAGCCGACACTGCCGCAGTGGCATATCTCGCGACCACCGACGTAGGTATGCCCCAGTTCGCCCGCATAGCCGGCGACGCCCTCGAGCAGCCCGCCGGCCACCACGAAGCCGGCCCCTATACCGCTGGGCCCGCCGTTGACATAGATCAAATGATCGGCGTTGAGATGCGTGCCGAACAGGTGCTCGGCGATCGCGCCGACGTTGGCATCGTTGGCCGCATACACCGGCAATTTCATTGCTGCACTGAGCATCTGCCCGATCTCGACGTCATGCCAGTCCAGGTTGGGCGCCAGTTGCACCGACGATTCAGGACCATGTACCAGCCCGGGCACCGCCACACCGACCGCCGTCAGCGCCTGACCCTCGCGTAGGCCCCGGCGGATCCGGCCGACCGCCTCCGCGGCGATGGCCACGGTGTCCGCCGCGGTCGGAATCCGCTCGGTCGGGCAGCGCACCATGTCCAGCACCGCACCTCCCATCGCCACGAGTCCAACGGTGACGGCGTCGACCTCGGGGGTAACCGCCACCGCGAGCACCCGATCACCCGGGCGCACGATGGGACTGGGCCGCCCGACCTGCGATACCGACGGCGCCGGGGTCTCGTCGACCAGGCCCCGCGCCACCAACTCCTCGACCAGATCCTTGGTCGTCGATCGCGACAGCCCGGTGTGGCGGGTCAACTCGGCGCGACTGAGTGCCCGGTGATGGTGCACCAGGGTGAGGACGCTGGACAGATTGCGTCGCCGAACGTCGTCGGTGCTGGTTCCCACCCGAACAGCCCGATGGTCTTCCGATCCGTTCACCGACACACCCATTCCCCACTTTCGGCCTTGACAGTGTCGCAGGACACATCTTATGTTCGCACGGAGAACAAAATACAGGTTCATCGCAGATTCGCCCGCACTGTGCAGGTGCCACGATTCCCGAGGAGCACCAATGACCGTCCTGGAGTCCAGCGTCCCGACGTCGGAACGGCTGACACCGAGCCCATCCGACAAATTTTCGTTCGGGCTGTGGACCATCGGCTGGCCGGGCGTGGACCCGTTCGGCGTCGCCACCCGGCCCGCGGTAGACGTCGTCGAAGCCGTGGAGCGACTGGCCGCGCTGGGGGCCTACGGGCTGACGTTGCACGATGACGACCTGTTCGCGTTCGGCAGCTCCGACTCCGAGCGCCGGCGGATGATCAACCGTCTGACCTCCGCATTGAGCGCCTCGGGTCTGGTCGTGCCGATGGTCACTACAAACCTGTTCACCCAGCCGGTGTTCAAGGACGGCGGCTTCACCAGCAACGACCGGGGCGTGCGCCGCTTCGCCTTGCGCAAAGTCCTGCGCAACATCGATCTGGCCACCGAACTCGGTGCCGACACCTTCGTGATGTGGGGCGGAAGGGAAGGTAGCGAATACGACTCGGCCAAGGACGTCCAGGCTGCCCTGGAACGCTATCGCGAGGCACTGGACATGTTGTGCGAGTACGTGATCGACCAGGGCAGCGGACTTCGGTTCGCGATCGAGCCCAAGCCCAACGAGCCGCGCGGCGACATCCTGCTGCCCACGGTGGGGCATGCGTTGGCGTTCATCGAGACACTCGCGCACCCGGAGATGGTCGGCGTCAATCCCGAGACCGGCCACGAGCAGATGGCCGGGCTGAACTTCGTGCACGGCATCAGCCAGGCGCTCTACAGCGGCAAGCTCTTCCACATCGACCTCAACGGCCAACGCGGCATCAAATTCGACCAAGACCTGGTGTTCGGCCACGGTGATCTGGCCAACGCCTTCGCATTGGTCGACCTGCTCGAGCACGGCGGTCCCGAAGGCGGCCCGGCCTATGACGGACCGCGGCATTTCGACTACAAACCCAGCCGCACTGAAGACGCCGACGGGGTATGGGCGTCGGCGGCAGCCAACATGCGGATGTACCTGTTGCTGCGCGAGCGCGCCGCGGCGTTCCGCTCCGACCCGGCCGTGCACGAGGCGATGGCGGCGGCCAAAGTGTCCGAATTGCGCGAACCCACGTTGGCAGCCGGCGAGACCTATGCCGATCTACTGGCAGACCCGACCGCCTACGAACGGTTCGACACCGGCGCGTACTTCGGTGGAAAAGGTTGTGGCTTCGTGGCTCTCAACCAGCTGGCGATCGAGCACCTGATGGGCGCGCGGTGAGGAGCGCGCGGACCGAAACCGGCAATCTCGCTCGTAAAGTGATCTAGGTCACGATGTATGTGATGTCGCACAACAAAATCCACGACCCAATCGGAGGAGTCTTTGTGAAACGAACCAGCACCCTGCTCGTCGTAGCAGTCATCGGGGTCAGCCTGACGCTGACGGCCTGCGGGTCGGACTCGGGCTCAGGCACGGACTCCGCAGCGGCGACGGGCAAGGTCGGCGTCATCCTGCCGGACACCAAGTCGTCTGTCCGCTGGGAGACCAAGGACCGCCCCGCGCTGGAGGCCGCGTTCAAGAGCGCAGGCGTCGACTTCACCATTCAGAACGCCGAAGGGTCCGCTGACACGATGGCCACCATCGCCGACGGGATGATCGCCGACGGCGTCACCGTACTGGCGATCGTCAACCTCGACTCGGATAGTGGTGCCTCGATTCAGGAGAAGGCGGCCGCCCAGGGCGTCAAGACCATCGACTACGACCGCCTGACCCTGGGTGGCTCCGCCGACGTCTACGTCTCGTTCGACAACACCAAGGTCGGTGAACTCCAGGGCCAGGGACTCGTCGACTGCCTCGGCGGCAAGCCGGCGAATGTCGTGTTCCTCAACGGCTCTCCGACCGACAACAACGCGACATTGTTCAGCGAGGGCGCCCATTCGGTCATCGACGCCACGCCGACGATCACCAACGTCGGCGAACAGGCGGTGCCGGACTGGGACAACGACAAAGCGGTCACCATCTTCGAGCAGCTCTATACCGCCGCCGACGGGCGTGTCGACGGGGTGTACGCGGCCAACGACGGTTTGGCCGGGTCGGTCGTCTCGATCCTCGAGAAGAACAAGCGAGCCGGCCAGGTGCCGGTCACAGGTCAGGACGCGACAGTCGAAGGCCTGCAGAACATCCTCGCCGGAACCCAGTGCATGACCGTCTACAAGTCAGCCACCGAAGAGGCCAACGCGCTGGCCGAAGTGGCGATCGCACTCTCCAAGGGTGAGGAGCCGACGACCAGCAGCACCTCACGCGACGACACTGGCGGACGCGACGTTCCGTCGGTGCTGCTGACGCCGAAGTCGATCACCAAGGACACGGTGGGCGTTGTGTTCGAGGACGGCGGACAGTCCAAGGACGACGTGTGCACCGGGCAGTTCGCGCCCATGTGCGCCGCCGCAGGAGTCTGACTGCCGATGACCTCCGTGTCCGGCGCGGCCGAACCGATCCTCGAATTGCAGGGTGTCAACAAGAGTTTCGGCGTCGTCCATGTGCTCCATGACGTCGACTTCCGCGTTTACCCCGGCCAGGTGACGGCCCTGGTCGGGGACAACGGCGCCGGAAAATCGACATTGGTCAAGGCGATCGCCGGGATTCACCCCATCGACACCGGCACCTACCTGTTCGAGGGCAAGCCCGTGACCGTGCACAGTCCCAACGAGGTGTCAGCGCTCGGCGTCGAAGTCGTCTACCAGGACTTGGCGCTGTGCGACAACCTCGACATCGTCGAGAACATGTTTCTGGGAAGGGAACTCACGACCAGAGGGCTGCTCGACGAGGCCCGAATGGAGACGATGGCCCGTCAGGCCCTGACCTCGCTGTCGGTGCGCACGGTCAAGTCCGTGCGTCAGACGGTGGCGAGCCTGTCCGGGGGCCAACGCCAGACGGTGGCGATCGCGAAGTCGGTGCTGTGGAACTCCAAAGTGGTCCTGCTCGACGAACCCACCGCAGCCCTCGGCGTCGCGCAGACGCGTCAGGTGATCGATCTGGTGCGCAGGCTCGCCGATCAAGGTCTGGGAGTTGTGCTGATATCCCACAACATGGCCGACGTCTTCGAGGTCGCCGACCGGATCTGCGCGCTCTACCTCGGACGGGTGGCCGCCGACGTCAAGGCCTCCGACGTCACCCACGGCCAGATCGTGGAGCTCATCACCGCTGGCCGTTCCGGCAGCCTCGGCCTCGCTACCGCGCAGGCCGCAGAGTCGATGTGACCTCCGATGAGGATGACCGAGATGGAAATCTGAGGGAAGCCCATATGGCGAGCGAAATAAGCACTGTCAGTTCTGGATCCGACGTCACCCTTGCCGACGGCGACTTCGCCGGCGACGCCCACCCCGATGGGACGTTCGGTGACGCGGTACGTGGCTACCTGCAGCGCGTCCGCGGCGGGGATATGGGTTCGCTGCCCGCGATCCTGGGCCTCGTCGTGCTGTTCGTGGTGTTCGGTCTGGCCAACGACCGCTTCCTGTCGGCATTGAACCTGGCCAACCTCGTCACGCAGGCCGGGTCCATCTGCGTGCTCGCGATGGGGCTGGTGTTCGTGCTGCTGCTCGGCGACATCGACCTGTCCGCAGGAGTGGCAGGCGGGGTATCGGCATGTGCGACTGCGCTGATCGTCGTCAACCTGAGCTGGCCGTGGTGGGCTGCGATCTTGGCAGGCATTTCCTGCGGCGCGTTGATCGGCCTCGCCATCGGTGTGCTGCGCGCCAAACTCGGGATTCCGTCGTTTGTGGTCACGTTGGCGTTCTTCCTCGGCCTGCAGGGAGTGACGCTGAAACTCATCGGCGAGGGCGGGTCGGTCCGAGTCGACGATCCAGCGATCCGCGGCCTGACGATCAGCAATCTGCCCGTTTCCATCGGCTGGGCGATCGCGCTGACACTGGTGATCGGCATCGCCGGCCTCGAGATCTACCAATACCGGCGCAAGAAGGCCCTGCAGCTGTCGCACGCTCCACTCGGCGTGGTCGTCGCGCGCGTATCCGCTGTGGCCGCAGTCGTTCTCGGAGTCACGTTCGTGCTCAGTGTCAACCGCAGTGTCAACTCCAGCGTGGAGATCAGCGGTATTCCGTATGTGCTGCCGTTGATCCTGGTGCTGCTCATCGCGATGACGCTCGTACTCAAGCGCACGTCTTACGGCAGGCACATTTATGCCGTCGGCGGTAACGCCGAGGCTGCGCGCCGCGCAGGCATCTCCGTCGACCGCATCCGGGTTTCGGTGTTCATCGTCTGCTCGTCGTTGGCTGCGTTGAGCGGAATCATCGCGGCGTCCTATGCGGGAAAGGTGTCAGCGGCCTCTGGCGCGGGCAACGTACTGCTGTACGCGGTCGGCGCGGCCGTCATCGGCGGCACCAGCCTGTTCGGCGGTAAGGGCCGGGCCATCGACGCGGTGATCGGTGGCGTCGTGGTCGCGACGATCGCCAACGGACTCGGCCTGCTCAATCAGTCTTCCTATATCAACTTCCTGGTCACCGGCGGAGTGCTACTCCTGGCGGCAAGCGTGGATGCGATTTCCCGCAGACGACGTTCCTCCACCGGCCTGGGGTAACGCTTCTGCTCAGAGGGCGCCGACGCTGACGGGTCGACGCCGCGCCGCCCAACAGCCCTGGTAGTCATGCGACTCCTACTCCCCCGCGTGGTCCGGCGGGTCGGGATCGCTACGCAGCAGTTCTTCGGGATGGTGTGCCTGGTTGATCTCGGGAGGTCGAGTCCCGTCCGTCCACGCCAGCCGCCCACTGTCGGTGACCGTCGTCCGCCATCGGCCCTTGCTCACCTCCGCGTGGTCGGGCCCGCAGGCGAAGAACAGAAGGTCGGCGTTGGTGGCGCCGCCGACGGCCCAGTCGGTGCTGTGGTGCACCTCGGAGTGATAGCCGGGCTCAAGACAATTCGGGCGCGTGCATCCGCCGTCGCGTGAATAACAGATGATGCGCTGGTCGGCGGTTGCCACACGCCTCTGACGACCGAGGTAGATCGGCCGCTCGCTGTGATCCTCGAATACGGCCAAGTAATGGATGCCGTCGGTAGCCATCCGAATCAGATCACGCATCGGCAGCGCGGTATCGCCACCGGTGCGCGCCGGCGAGGGCATCGGAATGTCGGGATCGATCACGGCGTGGGCGGCCTGGTTGAGTTCTGCCAATGTGGTGCGGGCGATCACGGTGACGGCATGACCGCGGTGGGCGCCCAACTGCCCCGACGCAATACCGGCTTTGAGCCCGAGCTTGATGCCGTCGTGACGCCGCTGTGAAGTGCTGCGGTCATCGGGCGATTCGGTCAGTGCCCCGTCGGGCAGATGTCGGCCCGGACGCACCGCGGCAGTGGTTGTTTCGACATAGCAGCGGGTCTCCGGGTCGATCCACCCGGATAACCGCGACATCCCGTCGGGCCCCTGCCGCCCTAGCACCATGCCACGCCGACGCGCGCGGTCGGCTTCATCGAAATCACCGTCAGGATTGAAGATCTCATCTATACGGCGGCCGGCCGCCTTCACGATCTCGGCGTCGTTCTTGACCGCCTCGCGGACCAGGCTACGTTCGACCTCCACCCGGTCTTCTGCCGACACACACGACGGCAACCTGTCCATCGTCCTTTTGATTTCCTGCAGATGGTCTTCACCGACCGCACCCGCCGCAACGGCGTCGGCGACCAGTGGGAGTTCCGGTGGCAGCGGCGGACCGGTGAGCTGACGGCGCGGCCGGATGCGCTCGGCCATTTTCATTCGCCGCTTGATCTCGTTGCGCGGTATGTGCAGACGCGCCCACAGACTGTCGATCAGCCCGCTGACCAATCCCACCTCATCCGGCGGGTCGGCGATCTGGCCGAACACCCGATACATCAATCCGCGGTTGGTGCGCTCCTGCGTCTCCAGGCGCTCGGCCATCTCGACGCGAAACAGGCTGCCCACCTCGTCGGAGGACAACTCACGCATCTCGGTGTAGGCGGCATCGACCTGATTCAGCAGTACACGAAACCGCTCGCGCGCTGCCGATCCGGTGATGAATTCGCCCATACCACAACGCTAATGACACCGACCGCCAGAACCGGTCGGCCCCGATCCCACCGAGCCAAACCTGTGGATCAATCCCCGATTGGGGATAGACCCACCAAAATGTCAGTGCCAGGTGCTAGTCGAAGACGACGACAGCGCGACCGACGACGTCTCCCCGCGCCAATGCCTCCAGCTTGCCGTTGATGTCATCGAGTGCGACAGGGACAACGGTGTGTTTGATGAGTCCCTGACTCGCGAGTGCGAGCACCTCGCCGAGATCGTCGTAGTTACCCCAGAACGAGCCGAAGTACGACTTCTCTCCGTTGGTGAACGGCAGCAGCGGTAAGACCACCTTCTGACCCATGAGACCGACGCAGGTGAGCGCGCCCTCCCGGGCCAGGACCGCCGCGCCAAGCGCCAAGCCGTCTTCGGCTCCGGCGCAGTCGAGGATCGCGTCGGCGTCGCGCCGGCCCGTCAGGTCTTCGAGTGCGTCCTGAACCTCTTCGGCTGTCTTGCCGCGGGTGTTGACGGTGTGGTGGGCACCGTTCTCCATTGCCAGGGAAAGCTTTTCGTCACTGCGCGCGAAGGCCACGACGGTCGCACCACCGCCGAGCAGACGGGCGTATTGGACCCCGTAGCTCCCGAGACCGCCGATGCCGTTGACGACGACCGTGCGGCCCGCGCCGAGTTTTCCGGCCTGCCGCAGCTTCTTCATCCCGCGGTACGGCGTGAGCCCCGCATCGGTCAGTGGTGCCAGCGTTTCGGGCCGTGTGTCGACCCCGTCCGGAACGGCGATGACGTGGCGGTACGGAACGGGCATGTACTCCGCGAACCCGCCGGGCGGCCCGAATCCGGCCATCTGTCCGTTGCCGCATATCTGCTCGTTGCCTTCGCGACACTGCCGACACGTCCCGTCGCCCCAGTTCGGGTTGACCACCACAAGATCGCCTTCGGCGAGACCGTCTGCCACGTCGGCGCCGAGCGCGGCGATCCGTCCCGCGACCTCATGCCCAGGAGTGATCGGGGCCGTCAGTGGCGCACCGTGGGTGAAGTAGCCCTCCATGAGCTGGCAGTCGCTGCGGCACATGCCTGTCGCGGCGACCTTGACGAGAACATCGTCGGGGCCGATATCGGGAACCGGCACATCCTCGATCTTCAACGGTTGGTTGTACCCGTGCATTCGGGCCGCACGCATCTGCATGGAAAGAGTCAACCGCAAACGCAGACCGTTCCAGTGGCGTATTCGTGCTCGATTTGTGCCCGTTTCAGGAGCGGGCGCGACTATTGCTCGCAGCCATGGTGCGCCCCTCGAAGAATTCGGGACTTCGGAATCGCCAGATGACCATCAGCACGGCACCGAACAACAGGATGCCGAACCCCATGTAGAACACCAGGCCGATCCCACCGATGGAGGCGCCGCTGCCGTTCTCCGGGTTCATACTCTCGCGAATCGAGATCACGAAGACGGCGGCGAGCACGAGCCCGCCGAGCAACGGGAAGAGGAACTTGAAGACCACGTTGTGGAGGTTCTTGAACAGCTCGCGACGGAAGTACCACACACAGGCGAACGCGGTGATGCCGTAGTACCAGCAGATCATGATGCCTAGTGCGGCAATGGTATCCAGCAACACATGCTCCGAGAGCAGGCTCACGACGGTGTAGAACGCGCCGGTGATCACGCCAGCCACCACCGTCGCGTAGGCGGGCACCAGAAAGCGGGGGCTGACATTGGCGAACCTGGCCGGGAACGCCTTATATGCGCCCATCGCCAGCATGGTGCGAGCCGCTGGTAGAAATGTGGTTTGCAGACTGGCCACCGACGAGGCGAAGATGGCCAGGAACAGCACAGGACCGCCGAAACCACCGAGTATGGGATCGGCAAGCGCACCGAACACATTCTCCGAGTTTTCCGGATTGCCAAGTCCCAGACCCTCTTCGCCGACCCCGGCGTACATCATCACCGCCACCGCGACCAGCAGGTAGGTCAACAGGATCGTCAACACGCACAAGAGTCCGGCCCGGCCTGGCACCCGCGTCGGATCCTTGCTCTCCTCACCGAGGGTCAGGCACGTGTCCCAGCCCCAGAACGCGAAGATGGACCCCGTCACGCCGATAATGAAGGCACCCATCGCAAGTCCGGTGAAGGGATCGAACCAATCTAGATTGAAGGAGAGTCCGGCAGGAGCGTCACCACGACCGACGTGAAGGATCGCCATCGCTGCGAATGCCAGCAAGACCACCATCTGGAAACCCACGAGCACATATTGCACGTATTCGCTGGTGGTTATACCTCGGCTGGCGATGAACGTGGCGATCGCAATGAAAGCCAGTGTTGTGACGATGTTGATGAGTTTGTTGTCGGCCAGGTCGGCGATGTCTGGGTTGTTGAAGATCCGCGCGATGAACAGGTAGAAGAACTCCACTGCGATCGCTGCAAGGTTGGACAGCACGATGATGGTGGCAATCACCATTCCCCAGCCGCACATCCAGCCGATGTACGGCCCAAATGCCTTGGTGGACCAGGTGAACGAGGCTCCACAGTCAGGCGCGCGAGAGTTCAATTCACGATACGCGTAGGCGGTGAGGAACATCGGGATGAATCCGGCGATGAAGATCGCCGGCATCTTCAGGCCGACCGCGGCGACGATGAGGCCGATGCTCGCGGTGAGCGTGTATCCGGGTGCGACGGAAGCAATGCCGAGGATCGCACCGGACAAGGTGCCTACCTTGCCGGTCGCGAGGCCTTTCGAGACGAGGCCGGTGTCCTCTTGAGTTTCACTCACGGCAGGTCGCCGGCTTCGAACTGATCCCGCGGAACGACCACCATCGGGACGTCCAGCACTCGGAGCATCTTGGCGGCCGTGGAACCCAGGAACAGGCGCTTGGGCGCGCTAAGCCGGCTGGACCCGACCATGATCAGGTCGCCGTCGTGCCACTGGAGCTTGCTGACCGCCTCCTCAACGGTGCGGCCGTCGACAATCGTCGATGCCACCGGAAAGTCAGCGGGGAGTTTGCTTTTCGCTGTCTCGAGGGTCTGCCGGGCATGTACGAGCGCATGCTCACGGACCGCGTCGTCATCCCCACGAAGCGTGCCGAACATCGGGTCAAGCGCGACCAGGGACACCAGCCGCAACGGAGTTCCTGCGGCCCGGCTGAACCGCACCGCCGTGTCGAGCAGCAGGTCCGCGCCTGCACGCTCACCGAGCGCGCACGTCACTTCGCGAACATGGTCGGTCGACCAATAGCGGCAACCCCGCGGTGCCACGGCGACAGGAACCGGCGCCGAATGCAGGAGCTCGTTGACGACGGACCCCAACGAGTAGCTGCCCGCCAGGCCACCGCCCGAGCCGCCGACGACGATCAGGTCGGCCTGCACCCGTGCCGCCTCTTTGATCAGCCCGTCGGCATACGAGTCGTCAAAGCTGACATGGGTGCCCACGACGATATCGGCGGGTATCGACGCGCGCGCTTCGGCAAGCCAATGCTCGGCCTGCTCGGCGAGGTGTTCGTCGTACCCACCGACCGGCACAAGCGAAGGCACCACGCGATCCGGCGGCAAGATGATGCTCACCCCTAGCTCGGCGCCGAGTGTGCGGCACAGCCGCACCCCCAGCGCTATCGCGTCGGCGCCTCCCGGCGTTGCCAGATAACCAACGACCAGCTTCATAACCAAACCACCCTCCATCTCGCACACCGCTGTACGGACGTCGTGTGGTGAATCCTGTCAACGCGGGACCGCGGTTAGACGCGCTTCCGCGAAATTGGCCGGTGCTGGAGTCAGGCGCTGTACTCGGCGCTGCCGTCCTCGAGCACCAAGCGCGCGTTCGAGCCGTCCGGATCCGACGCCTCGGTGCGGAACACCGCGTGTCCCGCCTCGGTCCGCCAGATGGACGTCGTCAGGGTCTCGCCGGGAAACACCGGCGACGTGAATCGGGCTGCGATGGCGCTGACTTTCGTCGCATCACCCGCACCGAGGTCGGCCACCAGCGCCCGGCCCGCGACGCCGTAGCTACACAGACCGTGCAGGATCGGCTTCGGGAAGCCGGCCAGCTCGCGTGCGAACCAAGGATCACTGTGCAGCGGATTGCGGTCACCGGACAGTCGGTAGATCAGCGCCTGGTCCTCGCGGGTGGGCAGCGCGATCTTCGAATCCGGTTCGCGGTCTGGGATTTCCGGCGCCGATGGTCGTTGCCCGGGCTGGCCGCCGAATCCGCCCTCGCCACGGATGACCGCCGTGGTGTGCGTTTCGGCGATGACCTCGCCGGAGTCGGGATCAGTGCCGGTCGCCTTGAGCATGACGATGGCGTTTTTGCCCTCGCCCTTGTCTTGGATGTCGGCGACTTCGGCGACGACGCTCAGCCGGCCCGCCGGTGGCAGCGGCTTGAACAGCCGGATCCCCTGGGACCCGTGCAGCAGCATGGCGAAGTTGAAGCTGCCGATCATGGCGGCAGCCGCGAACGGCAGACACGCGATGACCGCGTAGGTCGGCAGCACCTGTTGCGGGGTGTCGTGGCTGTTCTCTGTGGTGAACGCCAGATCGTCGAGTCCCGCGCCCACGCCGAGCGCATAAAGCATGGTGTCGCGGTCGGTCCATTTGAAAAGCTGCGGTTCCGTCTTCGCACCTATGGCATTCGGGTCGAGCGGCATCGAGGCTCCCTTCGCTGGTGTGTCGGACCATACACAGCACCGCCGGCGAGCCGGCGATCCAGCCATTGACGTTTCCCCCGCCAGGGGTGACCATGGCTGGCATGCGCTATGTCGTTACCGGCGGTACCGGGTTTATTGGCCGGCGGGTGGTGTCGCAGATTCTGGCGAGCCGCGATGACGCCGAGGTGTGGGTTCTGGTCCGGCGTGAGTCGCTCGAGCGGTTCGAGCGACTCGCCACCGAAGGCGACCACCCGTGGGGTGAGCGCGCTAAGCCGCTGGTCGGCGACCTCACCTCACCCGACCTCGGGCTGAGCGACGAAGCCGTCGCCGAACTCGGCACCGTCGAGCACATCGTGCATTGCGCAGCGATCTACGACATCACCGTCGGCGAGGCCGACCAGCGTGCCGCCAATGTCGACGGCACCCGTGCCGTCATCGATCTCGCCCTTCGGCTCGATGCGACCTTGCACCACGTGTCGTCGATCGCCGTGGCCGGCGCCTACCGGGGCGAGTTCACCGAGGACGATTTCGACGTCGCGCAGGAGCTGCCGACGCCGTATCACCAGACGAAGTTCGAGGCCGAACTGCTGGTCCGCTCGGCGCACGGGCTGCGGTACCGGATCTACCGGCCCGCGGTCGTCGTCGGCGATTCGCGCACCGGTGAGATGGACAAGGTCGACGGGCCCTATTACTTCTTCGGCGTGCTGGCCAAGCTGGCGCGACTGCCCGGTATCACCCCGATGGTGCTACCGGACACCGGTCGCACCAACATCGTTCCGGTGGACTTTGTCGTTGAAGCCGCTGTCCATCTCATGCACAAACCCGACCGCGACGGGCAGACGTTCCACCTCACCGCACCGAAAACCATTGGGCTGCAGGGTATCTACCGTGGCGTCGCCAAAGCCGCCGGCTTGCCGCCGCTGCTCGGCTCACTGCCGCGCGGCGTCGCCACACCGATCGTGCGGGCCACCGGGCGCGCCAAGATCCTGCGCAATATGGCGGCCACCCAACTGGGTGTTCCCGCCGAAGTCCTCGACGTCGTCGACCTATTCGGAACCTTCACGTCCGACAACACCGACGAGGCGTTGCGCGGCACCGGCATCACCGTGCCGGAGTTCGCGACATATGCCCCGAAGCTGTGGCAGTACTGGGCCGAGCACCTGGATCCCGATCGCGCGCGTCGCGACGACCCCGCGGGGCCTCTGGTGGGCAAGCACGTCATCATCACCGGCGCATCCAGTGGGATCGGACGGGCGTCGGCGGTGGCTGTCGCCGAACGCGGAGCGACGGTATTTGCGTTGGCACGCAACGCCGAAGCGCTCGACCAGCTCATCGCCGAAATCCGCGAGGCGGGCGGACAGGCGCACGCGTTCACATGCGACGTCACCGACTCGACGTCCGTCGAGGCCACCATCAAAGACATCCTCGGCCGGTTCGGGCATGTCGACTATCTGGTCAACAACGCAGGACGGTCGATCCGTCGTTCGGTGTCGGCATCAACCGACCGACTGCACGACTACGAGCGCGTGATGGCGGTCAACTACTTCGGGTCGGTGCGGATGGTGCTCGCCTTGCTGCCCCATTGGCGGAGGCGGAAATTCGGGCACGTCGTCAACGTGTCCAGCGCAGGCGTGCAGGCCAGCAGCCCAAAGTACAGCGCGTACATCCCCAGCAAGGCGGCGCTGGACGCATTCGCCGAAGTCGTTGGCAGCGAGACGCTTTCCGATCACATCACCTTCACCAGCATTCATATGCCGTTGGTGAAGACGCCGATGATCGCGCCGTCGCGACGCCTGAACCCGATACCCCCGATCACCGCCGAGCACGCTGCGGCGATGGTGGTGCGAGGATTGGTCGACAAACCCGCGAGGATCGACACCCCCGTCGGAACGCTGGCCGACGTCGGCATGTACTTCACCCCCAAACTGTCGCGGCGGGTCCTGCACCAGATCTATCTGGGCTACCCGGATTCGGCGGCCGCCCGCGGGGCCGAAGCATCCGAGCCCGCCCCCGAACGCCGCCCGAAGCGGCCCGCGCGCGCCACGGTGCCCCGGGTACGTGTCCCGCGGGTCGTGTCCCGCCCGGCCAAACGTGCGCTACGCCTGGTGCCCGGCGTGCACTGGTGACCTGGATGGTCCTATCGTTGGCAGCGTGACGCTACCTGTCTTCGTCGACGTCGATACCGGCGTCGACGACGCGATGGCGTTGGTGTACCTGTTCGCCAGCGAGGACGCCAACGTCGTCGGAATTGCCTCGACTGCGGGAAATGTTCCCGCGCAACAGGTCTGCGAGAACAACCTGGGTCTGCTTGCACTCTGCGGACTGGACATCCCGGTCTCCAAGGGATCCGAGCATCCGATCAAGACACCGTTGCGCACCGCCGAAGACACCCACGGACCCAAGGGCATGGGTTACGCGCAGTTGCCCGCGACCGACCGTCGGCCCACCGCACACGATGCCGCCGACGCGTGGGTTCGTGCGGCACACGAACATCCCGGTGAGTTGGTCGCGGTAGTCGTCGGCCCGTTGACCAACCTGGCACTGGCTTTGCGGAAGGAACCGGCGCTGCCGAGGCTGCTGCGTCGTCTTGTCATCATGGGCGGCGCATTCGACTACCGAGGCAACACCACACCGGTCGCGGAATGGAACGTCAGCGTGGATCCTGAGGCCGCCGCCGAGGTCTTCGCTGTGTGGGGGGCGGCGTGGGGGCTGAAGCCGCCGGAACATCTCCCAATCATGCTCGGCCTGAACCTGACCGAGAACATCGCCATGACGCCGACGCTGCTGAGCCGGCTCGCGACGGTGGCGGCGTCGTCGTCGATTCCGATGAGCGTGCTGGACAACCGGGGCACTCGGTCGGTTGCCTCCAATCCGTTGATCGCGGTTCTCGAGGACGCGATGCGGTTCTATTTCGAGTTCCACTTCGACCAGAACGAGGGCTATCTGGCGCATCTGCACGACCCGTTGGCCGCAGCGGTGGTGCTGGATCCCGATCTGGTCAGTTACCGACGTGTCACCGTCGACGTCGAACTGACCGGCACACTGACCCGAGGCATGACAATCGCGGACTGGAGCAACCGGTGGGGCCGGGAGCCCAATGCGCTCATAGGTGTTGGCGTTGACCCGGAGATGTTCTTCGACCGGTTCATCAGCCGGGTCGGTGCGTTCGCGAAGCGACTGATCTGAACTTCGTTACCAGACCAGCACCAGCGCTGTCGCGAGGAACAACAGGATGAAAATGGCGATGGCAATGAGGCTCGCGACGACGGCGGGCGTGAACTTTCGACGGGCTTCGGCTGCGGGGCCGAAAGGCCAGAAGTCTGCGCCGAATCCGGCGGTGTGGAACCTGGCGCAACTCCACCGCCGGGTTCGAGGCCTGACGTGTGTGCCGGATCGGGATCTGGGGGCTGTGCAGTCATGCCATATGCGCGTACCCCATCTGGCCACATCTATTCGTAGATACCCTCCACATACCAGCTCCGTTGCCGGTAGCACAGCAGCAGAGCCCGCCCTGGCTTGCCATCGACCAGCACCTGGGCACGCGCGGTCCGGCCCACCGGCTTGCGTTCCGGATCCCACCAGCGTTCGTCGACCGGCCAGGGCCCGGTCCACCAGCTCAGATTCCCGCCGTGCCCCGGAGATTCCAGCCGCGCCGGATCCGATGAGAACAATCCGCGATGCGTTACCCGCACCGGTCTTCCTTGTGCGTCAAGAACTTCCACCGGATCATCGAGCAATACCACCGGCGAGGGCTGAGTCAGCTGACCCGGCCAAGGCTGAGTCGGGTCGGCCTGCGGAACCGGCTCGTCCCCCAGCGCGGTGAAAGTGATGCGCTCCGCCGGTCCGCGGCCACCACTGAGCACCG
Organism: Mycobacterium neglectum; assembly: GCF_002591975.1. Classification (GTDB taxonomy): domain Bacteria; phylum Actinomycetota; class Actinomycetes; order Mycobacteriales; family Mycobacteriaceae; genus Mycobacterium; species Mycobacterium neglectum. The sequence goes on from NZ_NVQE01000001.1 coordinate 107,456, forward strand.
GCACCTGAACCGCTTCGGGCCCCAACAGACCCTGCACCCGCACCAGTGCCCGCCGAGCGCGTAACCGGTCGTCGTCGCCGGATGATCCCCAGAGCGGAAGCTGTAGAGCTCCCGCCGACACCACTTCCACCGGATGCAGGCGCAGCACCACGACGGGGGCAGTCGGCCGGTCGTCACGGCGCCGGGTCAGCCAGCCGTCCAGTTGCCAGCGCACTCGATCAGCGGTGGCATCCTCTGTCAGGGGTTCCGCACAACGCCAAACCCGATTCAGCTCTTCACCGTTGGCAGTGACGGCTTGGATGGCGAGCCGGGTGCAGCCCACGCCGGCGCCTTCCAGACTGCGGTGCAGTTCACCGGCAAGGGAGCGGCCCGCGAAGGCCGCCGCATCCACCCGATCGATCGGCGGATCGCAGTTCATCACGGCATCGAGCTCCGGAGGTAGGTCCCGCCCGGACGGTCTACGGTCGGACTCCCCGCACGCGAACCGGTGGGCACTGATCGCATCCGCACCGAACCGGGATGCCACATCGGTTCGCGACAACTCGGCGAACTGCCCGATAGTGCGGATTCCCATCCGCCACAGCAGGTCTGCCAGATCCTCGCGACCGGCTCCGGAAAGACTGGGTTCGGTGGCCAGCTGCCGGATGGACAGCACGGACAGAAACGACGCGTCCTGGCCTGGCTCGACGATGCGCCCCGCCCTGGCCGCGAACACCGCGGTGGCCAACTGATCGGCGATACCCGTCTGACATTCGGCACCCGCCGAGGCCACCGCGTCAACCAGTCGCTCGGCGGCCACCTGCTCGGATCCGAAGTACCGCGATGCACCCCGGACCGACACCACAAGCAGACCGGGCCGCAACACTTCCGCTCGCGGCACCCATTCGTCCACCGCGGCTGTCACGCCCTCGAAGTGGCGGGCATCGCGCGCCGGATCGGCGGTGGCGACATGCAGTTGCGGGCAACGGGCCTGCGCCTCACGACGACGCAGCCCGCGCCGCACCCCTACCGCCCTCGCAGCTGCCGAACAAGCGATGACCCGGTTGGCCAGGGTGACCGCCACCGGATCGGTGGCAGGCAGTCCGGCCGCGGCTGCCGCGCCGACCGCAGGCCAATCCATGCACCACAGCGCGAGAACTCGCGACACCGTTAGCCGCCGACTGCGATGCGTGGCAGCCCGGGAGTCCGGCTCCTGGCCCGGGTATCCAACCGCACCCGACCGATCCGCCCCCGACCGGAAATCTCCGTGCCACCATCGGTGCCGACCATCTCGTAGCCACAGACCCTGGCATCCAGCCGGACCGAGGCGCCCTGCCAATCGCCTCCGGTGACCAGCAATGTGCACCCCTTCTGCCTGGCGCGAGCGGTCACGGCCCGCGCCCTGCTCATCGGCACCGAACGGCCGGCCAGCGCCAGCACCACCAGATCCAGACCGTCCAACAGAACCGCGGCCACCTCCACCGGATCGGAACCGGGGTAGGGAATAACTGCAATCCGACTCAGATCCGCACCCATTTCGACCGCCGCCAGCAGGCCGACGTCGGGCTGCCCGACGATCGCCGCATGACCCCCCTCCGCGGTGGCCGCAGCCACCATCCTGAGCATCAGCGACCTGGCCCCGGACAGCACCGCCACCGTCCCTCTGGGCAACAGCCGTGGCAGGGTGCCGGACACCGGCTGCTCCGGCAACGCATCGGTGGATGGGCCGATCGGCGGATCCAAGGTCTCCAGCAAAGTTTCCTGCGCAGAATTCGTGCCACTCGCAGAGACCCTGCACGCACCCGGGGTTTCCATCTTCCCGGAGACTTCGGCTATCCTGCGACGTAGTTGTTCTACCTGTTCAGCACGCTCTTTTCGGTGCCGATTCAGATCCGTCGCCACCGCCACAGCAGCACCTCCAGCATCATTCGAAACAACAATTTTCGAACATATGTTCGAAACCTTGAGTAAACACCGCGCCGGGCTGGACAGTCAAGAGGAGACAGACGCCCACAGCGGCATCACAGAATCACTCCCAGATAAGGGAATGCGCTGATACAGGCGCTGCGTTACAGTTTCTGACACCAGATCCCGTCTCGAAATGGGACCTGCTGCACACGGTTTTCGCGGACGTCCGCGCCGACCGAAGATCACCACAACGGGAACACCAGTAAAGGACCGAACATGGCATCAAAGCGTCTGGGTCGTCGGATTTCGGCAGCGGTTGGCGGTGCCGCCATCCTCGCGATGATCGGCTTCACCGCTGCGTGCAGCACCGAAAGCGACGAGGCCCCCGAGACATCGACCACCACCACGACCACCACGACGGCGCCCCCGCTGACTCCGACCGAGAAGCGGGCACCCGACGGCGGCGACATCTTCACTCCGCCGGTGACGGCACCGCGGGCGACCGTCAACCCGAGCCACCGATAACTGAGCGACACCTAGACACTGAGGGCGGGTCCGAACACCGTTCGGGCCCGCCCTTAGATCGCACTGGAATCATGAGTACGGTGACCGCTCGCCTGCTGTCGGCTGTGCTTCTCGTCGGAGCCCTGGCGCTCGCCGCCGACCTGCGCGTGGGCCAGGAGCCCCTTGATGACAAGCTCATCGAGGGCCCGTACGCATCGCTGCTTGCCGCGTCGACCGATCTCGGGCCGGCCCGCGAACAGAGCATCCAACTCACCGCCAGCCTCACCGATCAGTCGGAGCCGCAGGCCCTGATGGACTGGGCCCGCGAAAAGGCGCTGTCGGTCCAGTGGCGTCCCGGCGACGACTGGGTGGTCGTCGAGGGATCGCCCAATGCCGTCGAACGGGCATTCGACGTCTCCGTGCGCGACTATCAGGGCAGGAAAGGCCAGCACTTCTACGCCTCGCCGCATCAGCCTTCAGTGCCCGAGCACCTACGTGACGAGGTGTCTGAAATCGGCCGAATCCTCAGCTACACACCGCATCACATGTCACGTCCCGACCACTTCCCACTCGATGTCCCCGACCAAGGGTTGGCCCCCGACGCGCTGCTGAACACCTATAACGCCGACGATCTGGCCCGGGCCGGAATCACCGGCGAGGGGATCACCATCGTGATATTCGCCTTCGACGGTTTCAATCAATCCGACCTCGACAAGTTCACCACCACTTTCGGCCTGCCGCAGTTCACTCCGGAGGTGGTCGGTGGACTGCCCGGCGAATCACGCGGCGAGCTGTCGATGGATCTCCAAGTGGCACATGCCATTGCGCCCGACGCCCGCAAGGTCGTGGTGAACGCTCGTCCCACCGTCGAAGGTGATGGCGGATATCGCAAGATCGGCGAGATGCTCGAGGACACCGACCGGCAGTTCCCCGGTGCGGTATGGAGCTTCTCCATCGGCTGGGGCTGCGACAAACTCATCACCGCCGCCGACCTTGCTCCGATACGGTCCGCGCTGCGCACGGCCCAGAGCCACGGCACCACCGCCTTCAACGCCAGCGGTGATCTCGCCGGCATGGAATGCAGAGGCGGACAGGACTGGTCATCACCACCCAGCGAACAGGACATCGGCCTCGACTCGGTTGCCTCGCTGCCCGAGATGACCAGTGTCGGGGGCACCACGCTGTCCACCGATGCAAACGGAGCGTGGGTATCTGAACAGACCTGGTTTGATGTACCGCTGTCCCAGGGCACCGGTGGCGGCGTATCGACACTGTTCGATCTGCCGCCCTGGCAGCGCCAGGCCGCCCTCACGGTCCCGTCCGAACGCAACACCGGCAAGCGCATGACACCGGACATCGCCGCGGTGGCCGACCCGTTCACCGGGGTGAAGATCGTGCTCGACGACCAGATCGTCGCCGGTGGGGGCACCTCGCAGTCGGCGCCCATCTGGGCCGGGCTGACAGCGTTGATGAATCAGTATCTGCTCGACAACGGCGGCACGCTGATCGGCGACATCAATCCGCTGCTGTACCGCATCGCCCAGGGTGCGCCGCGGCCCGCCTTCCGAGATATCACGTTGGGCGGCAACGCCGTAGACCTCGCCGCCCCGGGTTATGACCTGGTCACCGGACTGGGCACCCCCGATGTCGACAACCTGGTTCGCAACCTGCAGATCGCCCAGAAGGTGTCGGCCTGATGAGCGCCCCAGGCATGATGGAGTGCCCGGTCTGCCAGATCGATGTGCCCGCAGGCGAATACTGCGGACTGTGCGGCGTCCCGTTGGCGGAGCACAAAAGTGGCGACGGCCCGCACTGGTTGCGCGCCCGCGCCTTCAGCGCCGCACCCGGACAACGTCTGCTGTCGCCGGCGCTGACGAGTTCTCTGTTCCCACACCTCCCGCCGCGGTCGCGCAAGGTGTTCCTGATGGGCCTGGTGCTGCTCGTGGCTGCCCTGACCGTCGCGACGTTCATGCGCATGCCCGCCGCTCTCATCGCGATCGCCTCACTCGGCCTCCCGTTGCTATTCGCCTTGTACCTTCGGGAATCCGGTGTATCCCGCGATATCCCACGCAGCACGTTGGCGCTGACGGTGACGCTCGGGGTCGTACTCGGAGTCGGCTGGGTACTGCTGACCGGTGCCGCAGTGGCCCGCGCCTACGGCGTTCCGCTTGGCGCGGGGATCGCCAGCGGACGAATTCTGCGCGACGGTATCGGGGTGCCGCTGGGCAGCATGCTGCTCATGCTGGTGCCAGCGCTGGTGGCCCGGTTCGCCTGGCGAGGCAACCGGGAAGCCTTGGACGGCTACGCCATCGGCGCGCTGGGCGCCCTGACGTTCACCGCAGCGGCCACCCTGACCCGGCTGGCACCACAGTTCACCACCGGGATGGTCAACCGCATCCGTCCACTGGATGGACTGCTCGTCGAGGCCGGAATCCGTGGAATCGCCATGCCGCTGACCGCCGCCGCCGTCGGTGGCCTGATCGGCACCGCGCTGTGGTTCACTCGACCGCCGAGCAAGGTCGGTAAGAACCGCGGCCTCGTCGGGGTAACTCTCATCGTGATCGCGCTGCTGGTGATCGCCGTCTATGTCGGGCTGGGCCTGGTCGACGTCGCCCGCTTTCCACAGTGGTGGCAGCTGGCACTGCACCTGACGCTCACCGGACTCGCGCTGCTCGCGCTGCGGATCGGTCTGCACCTGGCACTGTTGCACGAGGCGCAGGACGAGATGCACAGCGACGAAGCTTTGCTGTGCATGGAGTGCAATCACGTGGTGCCCGACGCACCGTTCTGCGCACGGTGCGGTGCTGCCATGCACGCGTCGTCACGACGATCACGCAGGACGCGGCGCGAGGAACGTCCGATTCGGGTCACCGAGGAGCCCGCCGACGGAGAGATAATCGTCGGATTGCTGCCCGGCTACTCGCTGCAATCCGGCGCGTTCGAGGTGACCCAACCGCCGAAGACGTCGTTCCGAAAAGTGGTGCTGGTACTGGGGATCGCGATCGTCGTGCTGGCAGGCGGCTTGGTCGGCCTGTCCGCGGCGATCTCCAAACCCGCGCCCAAGTACGTCTGCCCGCCGGACTGTGGGAGCCCGCCGATGAACCGCGCGGTGGAGATCAACCCCCGGTTCACCGCCGCCGACGGGGCGTTCTCGGTGTCGTACCCGGTCGAGGGGGCGGCCTACGAGGTCACGAAGAACGACAACGGGATCACCGCGGTACTGCAGGCCGGCGATGGTGGCACCATGCAGTTGTTCAGCCGTCCCGCGGCCGGGCTCACCCCGAAGGAGATCGCCGTCGAACTGGTGAACCAGACCTTCCCGGACACCAGGACCGCGTACGAGATCCCGAACACGTTGGTCGGCTATCAGCACGGATATGGGCTGGCCGCCGATTGCTGGCCGCAGGGTGCGATGACCAGCTACTCGCGGATGCGCGTCATCGTGATGGTCGCCATCAAGAACGATCTGGCCCTGGTTGCCGCCGCGGTCGGCCCGTACCGCGCCTTCGGACCGGACTTCGGTTCCGGTAAGCCCTCGGCCGCCAATCTCCAGTTGGCACTGGATATGGGCAAGTACGTCAACAGTTTCAGCTGGCGCGGCGACCCGCCCCGGTAAGGCACCTTTCGTCACGTCGTGCTTCGGCAATGCCAAATGGTGACATTGACAAATGTCACCAATAGGGGGTGTACTCATCGTGCGCTCGACCAATGGAGGTCCGAATGCCCGAGCAGTCCCTTCCCGCCCGTGGATCGTTGCGATCCCGCGGCGCCGCCACGATCAGCAGCGTGACATTGCGGCAGATCAGCGCGATGTTGCCACCGGAGCGAGCCTGGGGACTATGGGCTTCGCGTCAGATCGTGGCGCGTGTCATGGACACCTTCGGGCCCTCACTGGCGGGCACCCGGGTCGAGCCCGTAGACGTCCGGCTCGCCGATGGCCGCAGGGTGGTCGGGGAATGGGTGCGCGCTGACCCCGGAAGCATTGGCGAGAGTGCCATCTACTACATCCACGGCAGCGGTTACGCCCTGTGTTCACCGCGAACCCACCGCAGGCTGACCGCCTGGCTGTCCCGGCTGACGCGACGTCCGGTGTTCTGTATCGATTACCGGCTGGCTCCGAAGTACCACTTCCCCACCGCCGCCGACGATGTGCGCGCGGGCTGGGACTGGTTGCGCACCGAATGCGGCCTCGACCCCGACCAGATGGTCATCGCCGGTGATTCCGCGGGTGGCCACCTCGCCGTAGACCTTTTGCTGCAGGCCCGTGTCCCGCATCCGGCCGCGATGGCCTTGTTGTCCCCACTGTTCGACCTCACTTTCGGGCTGGCCCGCGCCCGCGAGGCGCTGCGGAACGACCCGGCAATCAGGGCCTCGGATGCCGCGAAGCTCATCGGCTTGTATTGCAGCGGAACAGATCTGGGCCATCGCCGGCTGACCCTCGATGTCGCAGGAGGCCGCCGCATGCCCCCCACGCTGATCCAGGCCGGCGGCGCCGAGATGCTGCGGGCCGATGCTCACGCCCTCGACGCGGACATCCGTACCGCGGGCGGAACCTGCGAACTCCAAGTGTGGCCGGATCAGGTTCACGTCTTCCAGGCGCTTCCACGGCTGACACCCGAGGCGCGACCGGCGATGCGCCGAATGGCAACGTTCGTCTCACAGGCGTTGCACGACAACACCATCGACCAGGCAGCGGGGTGACGTTTGTGGGCCTGTTCGGACCGTCGAAGAAACGCAGCCATGACGCCGCGGCAGTAGTCACCGGCGCGGGCAGCGGCATCGGTGCGGCATTCGCCGTCGAACTCGCCAAACGAGGTGGCCGCGTGGTGTGTAGTGACATCGACGAGAACGCCGCCCGCACAACCGCCGACGCGATCATCGCCGCCGGCGGTGAAGCGACGTTGCTGCGCTGCGACGTCTCGCAGATCGACGACGTCACCGCGCTCGCCAGCCAGGCCCAGTCCTGGTTCGGCGGCCCGCCGACCGTGGTGATCAACAACGCCGGAGTGGGTGCGGGCGGCCTACCCATCGGCGAGATGAGCCTCGACGACTGGCAGTGGGTACTCGACATCAACCTCTGGGGACCGATCTACGGCTGCCATGTCTTTGCGCCCATCCTGCGCGAGGCCGGATATGGCGGAATCATCAACGTCGCCTCCGCTGCGGCGTTCGGCGCGGCACCGGGGATGGCCGCCTACAACGTCAGCAAGGCGGGCACGCTGTCGTTATCCGAGACGCTGGCCGCCGAACTGTCCGGAACCGGCGTCAACGTCACCGTGCTGTGCCCGACCTTCGTCAAGACCAATATCGTCGACGCGGGCCGGATCTCGGAGCGGTCAACGCAACTGGCCGATCGGCTGATGCGCTGGACCGGGTTCTCTCCCGAACGGGTGGCCCGCACCTGCCTGGACACCCTCGACCGCGGTGGCCTCTACTGCATGCCGCAACCCGACGCCCGAATCGGCTGGGGCATCAAACGTCTCACCCCGACGGTGTACACCCGCGCCGTCGGCCTCACCACCCGAGTGACGACACCGTAGGAGGATCGAGATGGCCATCAACATGGACGTGATGCTCGACAAGATCAAGGACCGGCAGTGGGCGCTGGCCGACATCGATTGGGATGCGCCGGGTGCCGAGATGATCACCGACGAACAGCGGCCCAAGCTCAAGGCCTTCATGGCCGACCTCTGCTGGATCGAGAACATCGGTGCCCGCGGCTTCGCGGCGCTGGCCAAGAAGGCCCCGACGCCGACGATCGCCGAGATCTATCGCTACTTCCACGCCGAGGAACAGCGGCACGCCAATGCCGAACTCGCGCTGATGAAGCGCTGGGGGATGCTCGAAGACGGCGAGGTCCCCGAACCCAATGTCAACATCCGCCTGGCGATCGACTGGCTGGACCGCTGGGCGGACGATATGCCGCTGTCGCTGCTGGGCACGGTCATTCCGATGCTCGAGGTGGCGCTCGACGGCGCTCTGCTGAAGTTCCTGCTCGACGAGGTACACGATCCCGTGTGCCATCAGGTCTTCGAGAAGATCAACAACGACGAATCTCGGCATCTTGTAGTCGATTTCGAGGTGCTCGACATGATCGGTCACGCCAAGATCCGGCGGTTGCTGATCGACTTCGTGGGCCACAATGCCACCCCGGGTCTCATCATCGGCGCGATCATGGGTGCACCGCTGATCAACCGGATTCGCAACGAGATCACCGCGATGGGCATGGAGCCCGAGCGGCTGTACAGGGCAGTGAAGCGATTCAAGGAACTCGGCGATCGCGGCCAATACACCCACCGGGTACCGACTTACCTGTTCCTGCGGCGCTATGCCGGGGTGGTGACCAACCCGCGTCATCCCTACCATCTGCTGGCCAACTCCATGGTCTGGATCTCCGACCGGTATCCGCGGCCGCTTTTGCCCTCGGTACCGAGCTGGGTCAAAGAGGTCACCCACGAGCCGGCGGCCTGATGATGAGCACCCACATCTACGACACACTCATTGTCGGTGCGGGATTCAGCGGCATCGGCGCGGCGATCAAACTCAGCCAGGCCGGCGTCGACGACTTCACCATTCTGGAGCGCAGCGACCGGGTCGGCGGTACCTGGCGGGACAACACATACCCCGGTGCGGCCTGCGATGTTCCGTCTCTGCTGTATTCGTACTCGTTCGTCAAGAACTCGTCGTGGTCTCGGGCCTACTCTCCGGCTGACGAGATCTGCCGCCACATCGAGGACATGACCGCGAAATTCGACATCGGACGCCGGATCCAGTTCGGCGTTGAAGTCAACGGTCTCGACTTCGACGAGAAGACCGGCGTCTGGGCGGTGAAGGTAAAAGATAAACGCTCCAAGACTTTTCATGCACGCACCGTCGTGCTGGCATCGGGTCCGCTGCCCGACCACAAGGTGCCCGACATCCGCGGTCTTGACACCTACCGGGGACACACCATCCACAGCGCGCGGTGGGACCACGACTACGACTTCGCCGGTAAGCGAGTCGCCGTCATCGGCACCGGCGCCAGTGCCGTTCAGATCGTGCCGGAGTTGGTCAAGCAGGCCGAGTTCGTCAAGGTCTTCCAGCGCACGCCGGGCTGGATGCTGCCACGACTCGACATCGCCACCCCGGCTGCGGCACAGACTCTGTTCGCCAAAGTGCCTGCCGTTCAAGAGCTTGCGCGTCAGGCCCTTTACTGGGGCCACGAGATCACCGCGACCGCAATGGTGTGGAATACACCGCTGACGGGGCTGGTCGCCAGATTGGGCAAGGCCCACCTGCGCAGGCAGGTGTCCGACCCCTGGCTGCGGCGGCAGCTGACACCGGATTTCACCCCGGGTTGTAAGCGGATGCTCGTCTCCAGCGACTATTACCCGGCGCTACAGCAGGACAACTGCAAGCTCATCGACTGGCCGATCGCCACGGTCAGTCCGGTGGGCATTCGTACCAGCGACGGTGTCGAGCACCATCTGGACTGCATCGTCTTCGCCACCGGTTACGACGTGCATCTGACGGGGCCGCCGTATGAGGTCACCGGTATCGGCGGCCGCTCACTGTCGCAGGAGTGGGCAGCGGGTGCGCAGGCCTACAAGAGCATCAACGCCAACGGCTATCCGAATCTGTTCTTCATGACCGGTCCCAACTCGGGGCCAGGCCACAACTCGCTGCTGGTCTACGTCGAGGGCCAACTCGACTACGCGGTCAACGGCATCACCACGATTCTGAAGGAGAACCTGAAGTATCTGGATGTGCGCAAAGAGGTCCAGCAGCGCTACAACGAGCGCATCCAGCAGCGCCTGATCAAGACGACGTGGATGTCGGGATGCAGCAGCTGGTATCTGACGGCCGACGGCTTCAACGCTTCGATGTACCCCGGCTTCGCCACGCAGTATCTTCGTCAGATGCGCGACTTTCGATTCAGAGACTACGTCGCCGTGGAACACGGCGTGCGCACTGGCAGCAGCGCCCGCTCAAGCGCATGACCAATCCGCCCGACAGGCCACCGCGCCAACAGGCGGGGGCGATCTCGGCGATACTGAGAACCCTGCGGCGCGCACCTCGCCGCGTGCGGCGCGGCTCCCGCGACGTCATCGAGACCGCCGTATCGCAGTTGTTCGATGCGGCGGTGCTTCATCCGCACGCCGAAGCGACCTCTGGTGAGTACCGCATCGACGATCTCGCACGTACGGCGGGCACCACGACACGCAACATCCGGGTGTACCGCGACCGCGGACTGCTACACCCGCCACTGCGGGTCGGGCGTATCGCGCTGTTCAACGACACGCACCTGACGCGGCTGCGGCTGATCACCTCGATGCTGGACCGCGGCTACAACATCGCCCACGTCCACGAGATGCTGTCGGCCTGGGAGCAGGGTAAGAACCTGGGCGACATGCTGGGAATCGAATCGGCGATCGCCGGCAGCTGGGCGACGGAAAAACCCGAGCGGATGAGCGTGGCCGACGCCAGGCGGTTGGTCGATGACGACCCCGGATTCGACCGCATGGTCGGGTTGGGCGTGATCAAGCTGGAGGACGGCGAGGCAGTCGTGGTGCGCCCCAAGCTGATCGAGGCGTTCAACGAGATCAGACAGTACGGTGTTGCCACCGACAAACTGATCGACCTACACGAACAGATCTCGCCACTGCTCGATCAGATCAGCGGAATGCTGGTGCAGGCGGGTATCGAGGAGGTTCTGCACCGCGTCAACCCGGGTGCCGCACTGCCGCCGGATACCGAAGTGGCCGAACTGATCACGATGCTGGTGCGCTTCCGCACCCAGGCTGTCTCGGCGGTGTCGGCCACGTTGGCCTTCTCCATCGAATCGACGATCGAAACGACTGTCGGTCAGATCCTCGGCGAATTCATCGAGAAGGAACCGCCCGTCCCCGAAAACCACGAGGACGCCTGATCACTCCCATTCGATGGTGCCGGGCGGCTTGCTGGTGATGTCCAGCACCACACGGTTGACCTCGCGGACCTCGTTGGTGATACGCGTGGAGATGCGCTCCAGAACCTCGTAGGGCACCCGCGTCCAGTCCGCGGTCATGGCGTCCTCGCTGGACACCGGGCGAAGCACGATCGGATGACCATAGGTGCGGCCGTCGCCCTGAACTCCCACCGAACGGACGCCGGCAAGCAGCACCACCGGACACTGCCAGATCTGGTGGTCCAGTCCGGCAGCGGTCAGTTCCTCCCGCGCGATCGAATCGGCACGCCGCAGCGTTTCCAGCCGCACAGCGGTCACCTCGCCGACAATCCGGATGCCAAGTCCTGGGCCCGGGAACGGCTGGCGTGCAACGATTTCCTCGGGTAGGCCGAGTTCTCGCCCGACCGCGCGGACCTCGTCCTTGAACAGCAGCCGAAGCGGCTCGACAAGTTTGAACTTGAGGTCGTCTGGCAGTCCGCCGACGTTGTGATGGCTCTTGATGTTTGCAGTTCCCGACCCGCCGCCGGACTCCACGACATCGGGGTACAGCGTGCCCTGCACCAGGAAGTCGACCTCAGAACCGGTATCACCCACGATATCTCGGACAGCACCCTCGAACGCGCGGATGAACTGCCTGCCGATGATCTTGCGCTTGCCCTCGGGGTCGGTCACGCCGGACAGCGCTTCCAGGAATCGGTCGGCGACGTCGACGGTGACCAGATTCGCACCGGTGGCCGCGACGAAGTCACGCTGTACCTGCGCCCGTTCCCCTGCTCTCAAGAGACCGTGGTCGACGAATACGCACGTCAGCCTGTCACCGATGGCCCGCTGCACCAGTGCGGCGGCCACTGCGGAGTCCACGCCGCCGGATAGACCGCAGATCGCCCGCCCGTCGCCGATCTGGTCGCGCACCTGGTCGACGAGCGCGTCGGCGATGTTCGCCGGCGTCCACGTCGAGTCGATACCGGCGAATTCATGCAGGAACCGGCTGAGTATCTGCTGGCCATGCGGAGTGTGCATCACCTCGGGGTGGTACTGCACTCCTGCCAGGCCCCTTGACCTGTTCTCGAACGCCGCGACGGGGGCGCCGGAACTGGTGGCAACCACGTCAAAGCCCTCAGGGGCGGCGGTGACGGCGTCACCGTGGCTCATCCACACCGGCTGGGTCGTGGGTAGGTCGGAATGGAGTTCTCCCCCAGTAACTTCCAGTTGAGTGCGGCCGTACTCGCTGGTCCCGGTACGAGCGACGGTACCGCCCAGCACCTGCGCCATCGCTTGAAAGCCGTAGCAGATGCCGAATACCGGCACCCCCAAGTCGAATACTTCGGCGTTCAACTGCGGCGCGCCGTCTTCGTACACGCTCGAGGGGCCGCCGGAAAGCACGATGGCCCGTGGGTCACGGGCCTTGATCTCCTCCACGGTCGCGGTATGCGGAATCACCTCGGAGTAGACGCGCGCTTCGCGGACACGGCGAGCAATCAGTTGCGCGTATTGCGCTCCGAAGTCGACGACCAACACGGGACGGGGAGGACCTGTTGTCACCCGGACAGTCTAATCAGCGCGAACTCCCGTGACGTCCACGCTCATGCCTCAAGTATGCCCGGGGACGAAACTGGGAATGGTGAACTGGAGGCACGAACCCCAACCAAAGCGAGGTCACCCAGTGCTCGGTCTACCCGAACAGATTCGTGCCACCCTTTTCGACCTCGACGGCGTGCTGACGGACACCGCCAGCGTGCACAAAAAGGCCTGGAAGGCGATGTTCGACGACTATCTCAAGGCCGACGCCGAGCGCACGGCCACCGAATTCGTGCCATTCGACGTCGACGCCGATTACCTGAATTACGTCGACGGCAAAAAGCGCGAGGACGGGGTCCGGTCCTTCCTGGCCAGCAGGGGTATCAACCTGCCTGACGGTAATCCCGACGACGGCGCGGACGCAGAGACGGTCTTCGGCCTCGGAAACCGCAAAAACGATGCGTTTCAGCACACGCTGCACACCGACGGGGTCGCGGTCTTCGAGGGATCGCGCCGCTATCTGGAGGCGGCCGTCGACGCGGGGTTCGGCACCGCGGTCGTGTCGTCCAGCGCGAACACCCGCGAGGTGCTCGAACTGACCGGGCTCGACAGATTCGTCCAGCATCGTGTGGACGGGGTGACGATGCGGGAGCAGAACATCGCGGGAAAGCCGGCACCCGATTCGTTTCTGCGCGCCGCGCAGCTACTCGACGTCACGCCCGCGGAGGCCGTCGTGTTCGAGGATGCGCTCTCGGGCGTCGCAGCAGGACGTGCCGGGAAGTTCGGCTACGTCGTCGGCGTAGACCGAGTCGGGCAGGCAGAAGCACTGCGGGACAACGGTGCTGACGTCGTCGTCACCGACCTGGCGGAGCTGATGTTGCGATGAACACCGGCGACAATTTCACCGTCGAGCCATGGCATATCCGCGAAACCTCACTCGATCTCGACCTTCTGGATGAGTCCGAGTCGCTCTTCGCGCTGTCGAATGGCCATATCGGCATGCGCGGCAACCTTGACGAGGGCGAACCGCACGGGATGCCCGGCACGTACTTGAACTCGTTCTACGAGGTTCGTCCGTTGCCGTACGCCGAGGCGGGCTTCGGCTATCCGGAAGCCGGCCAGACGATCGTCAACATCACCAACGGCAAGCTCATTCGCCTGCTCGTCGACGACGAGCCGTTCGACCTGCGATACGGCGATCTACTCGAACATGAACGCATCCTTGATATGAGGGCGGGCACGCTGACGCGCACCGCACATTGGCGCTCTCCGGCGGGCCGGCAAGTGAAGGTGACCTCGACCCGCCTGGTGTCGCTTGCGCAACGCAGCGTCGCCGCGATCGAGTACACGGTCGAGGCTCTCGACGAGTTCGTCCGCGCCACGGTCCAATCCGAGTTGGTCGCGAACGAAGCGGTACCCGCGTCGTCACACGATCCGAGAGTCGCCTCCGTACTCGACAAGCCGCTGAAAGCCGTTCAGCACGAACACTCCGAATGCGGGGCGATCCTTCTGCACCGCACGAACTCCAGTGGGCTGTTGATGGCAGCGGCGATGGACCACGACGTCGAGGTTCCCGGACGTGTCGAAGTAACGACGGGCGCGGGCGAGGATTGGGCGAACACCACAGTGATCTGTGGTCTCCGACCGGGTCAACGACTGCGCATCGTCAAGTACCTCGCGTACGGGTGGTCGAGCCTGAGATCGCGCCCTGCACTACGTGATCAAGCAGCCGCGGCTCTCAGCAGCGCGCGCTACACCGGTTGGGAAGGCCTGCTCAAGTCCCAGCGGGAATATCTCGACGAGTTCTGGGACTGCGCCGACGTGGAGGTCGAGGGTGATCCCGAGAGCCAGCAGGCGGTGCGGTTCGGACTCTTCCATGTCTTGCAGGCCAGCGCGCGTGCCGAACGTCGGGCGATCCCCGGAAAGGGATTGACGGGCACCGGGTATGACGGTCACGCGTTCTGGGACACAGAGGGTTTCGTGTTGCCACTACTGACGTATACGGCACCGTATGCGGCCGCCGACGCCCTGCGATGGCGGGCCTCCACTCTTGACCTGGCCAGGGAGCGCGCCGCACAACTCGACCTCACCGGCGCCGCCTTTCCGTGGCGCACCATCCGTGGTGAGGAATGCTCGGCATACTGGCCGGCAGGGACGGCTGGTTGGCACGTGAACGCCGACATCGCAATGGCGTTCGAGCGGTACCGCATCGTGACGGGTGACGAGTCGCTGGAAGCCGAGTGCGGGCTGGCGGTCCTCGTCGAGACGGCGCGGCTGTGGCTGTCGCTCGGGCATCATGACCGGCACGGGGTGTGGCACATCGACGGAGTCACCGGGCCCGACGAATACACGGCGGTGGTGCGAGACAACGTCTACACCAATCTGATGGCGGCCCACAACCTTCGAACTGCCGCCGAGGCCTGCCTGCGCCACCCTGATGGCGCCGACGAGCTGGGTGTCACCGCGGCGGAGATGGCCGATTGGCGAAACGCGGCCGACGACGCGTTCATCCCGTTCGACGACGACCTGGGCGTCCATCCGCAGTGCGCGGGATTCACCACCCTTCGGGAGTGGGACTTCGTGTCCAACACCACCTATCCCCTGCTGTTGCACGAACCCTATGTGCGGCTGTATCCGGCTCAGGTGATCAAACAGGCGGATCTGGTGCTGGCCATGCACTTGCAGAGCCACGCGTTCACACCGGAACAGAAGGCGCGCAACGTCGACTACTACGAGCGCCGGACCACGCGCGACTCATCGCTTTCGGCGTGCACGCAGGCGGTGATGTGCGCAGACGTCGGCCACCTCGAACTCGCCCACGACTACGCGTATGAGGCCGCGTTGATCGATCTGCGCGATCTGCACCACAACACCCGTGACGGCCTGCACATGGCCTCACTGGCAGGTGCGTGGACGGCGTTTGTATCGGGCTTCGGCGGGCTGCGCGACGACGACGGCGTACTGTCGCTCGACCCACACCTGCCGTCCGGCATCACCAGACTCCGATTCAGGCTGCGGTGGAAAGACTTCCGGCTCACTGTCGATGTGAACCACGAGAACGTCACCTACACCGTCCGCGACGGGCCGCACACCTCGTTGACCATCCGGCACGCCGGCGAGGATTTGGAGCTCAGTACGACGAACGCTTCGACAGTCACGATCCGGCCACGTGAACCTCTGCTGCCCGAGCCGCAGCAGCCGCCCGGCCGGAAGCCCTTGCTCCGCAAGGCGCGCTAGGGCGTCAACACCGTCGAACCATGGGTGCGCCGGCCTTCGAGATCGCGGTGCGCCTGCGCGGCGTCCTTGAGCGCGTACTGCTCACCGACGGTGAGAACGATGACGCCCTTCGCGATTGCGTCGAAGAGTTCACCACAGCGCCAGGAGAACTCCTCGCGGGTCCGGTTGAAATGACTACGCATCGGACGCGTCAGATACACCGAACCGGCGGCGTTGAGCCGCTGTGGATCGACCGGCGGTACCGGCCCACTGGCGGCCCCGTACAGCGCGAGCGTTCCGCGTACCGCCAGGCTCGCAAGGCTCGCGTCGAACGTCGACCGACCGACGCCGTCGTAGACCGCGACGACCCCGTTGCCGCCAGTGAGATCGCGGATCCGCGCACCGAATTTCAGCGGGTCATCCGGATAGTCGAGCACATCGGCCGCTCCTGCTTGTCGAGACATGTCGGCCTTCGCCGACGTCGACACCGTCGTGATCACTCGGGCGCCCAAGGACGCAGCCCACTGGGTGAGGATCAGCCCGACACCACCTGCGCCCGCGTGCACCAGGATGTCGTCGCCCGGCTTCACCGCGTACACCGACCTGGTCAAAAAGTGCGCGGTCAGTCCTTTCAGCAGTGCCGAAGCAGCCACCTGATAGGTAACGCCATCGGGGATCTGGAAAACCAAATCAAGCGGTGCAACACAGTATTCGGCATAGGTGCCCACCGCATCAGCGCTGGCGACCCGATCACCGACGCGCAGGGACGTCACCCCATCGCCGACACCGGCCACAGTGCCCGACACCTCGCTGCCGGGCACGAAGGGCAGATCGTGTGGGTATGCGCCGGTCCGGAAATAGGTGTCGATGAAGTTGACACCGATGGCTTCGGCCTTGATCAACACTTCTCCCGGGCCCGGATTGGGCTGGGCCATATCGACGTACTCCAGAACCTCAGGTCCTCCGTTGTGAGGTACCTCGATCGCGTGCATGGTCATGCTCCTTCCGCAAGCCGGGCTCCCTTTCGTCACCATCAGCCGAGATGCGGCAGTTGCGGTTTCGTGGGAACAACGATGACAGTGGGACCGTCGGCGTCGAGCGCAGCGGTGAACTCATCGGCCAGCATGTCGGTGCTGTTCACCTCCACCGCACGGCATCCGAAGCCGGAGGCGATTGACGCGATGTCGAGGCCAGGCAGCTCCAACCCTGGCACGTTTGGCGTCTCCTCCAGCAGCGCAAAGGATTTGAGGATCGCATACTCGCCGTTGCGCAGCACCACGAACACGATCGGCAACTTGTGCTGCGCCGCGGTCCAAATCGCCTGGATCGAGTACTCGAACGAACCATCGCCGATGGTCGCGACGATGTGGCGTTTGACGCCACGGGCGCGATCACCCAGTGCGATGCCCACGGCTCCGGGCACGCCCCAGCCGATGCCGCCGCTTCCCGTGGCGAAGAAGCTCTTCGAGTGGGTCGTCGGCAGCCAGTTGAACAGGTCGACCATCGTCGACGTCGACTCCATGACAACGGCGGAGTCGTCGGGTTTGACGGTACTGATCACCTCGTACACCGCATTGGAGGTCATCGGCGCCTTCGCGGGAACGTCAGAGCGTCGGTCGCGCACCAGCGGTGCGGGGCGCTCGCGGTCGGCGGGCACCCGGACGATTTCGGTCAGCCGCGTGAGCGCCACACCGACATCGCCGACCAGGCTGTCGCCCACCGGGGCCACCGCGGACAGGTGCGTATCGGCGGTGATCTGCAGTAGTTCGGTGCCTTCAGGTAGGAACTCGCCCGCCACATAGGGGTAGTAGCGGAATACCTGGGCACCGATCACCACGACGAGGTCGTGACCGTGGACTGTCTGCTCGACCTCAGCGATGGTCATCGGCAGCGGCCCTGCATAGAGCGGGTGATCCTCGGGGAACGAGATCCGGTCCGCCAGCGCGCTGCCATACACCGGTGCGCCCAGTTTCTCGGCAAACGCGATGCCCGCGTCCCATGCTCCGGCCCGGTCGACCTCGGGGCCGAGCACCAACATCGGGTGCTGCGCCGCATTGATCCGCTCGGCGAATTCGGCCAGCCGGGTGGCATCCGGCGCGACCCGCTCGCTGATGCTGCGCACCACGGCCGGACCCAGCGCCTGCTTGTCCCAGTCGTCGAGTGGGATCGACAGGAACACCGGGCCCATCGGCGGCTGCATGGCCACCGCATACGCCTGCATGAATGCCGCGGGCACATCTTCGGCGCGAGCCGGCTCGTAGGCCCACTTCACCCACGGCTGAGGCAGCTGCGTCGCGTTCGGATTGTTCAGATATGGGTCGTAAAGCGACATTTCACGAGTCTGCTGTCCCGCGGTGACGATGAGCGGAGTGTTGGCGCGGTACGCCGCGATCAGACTGCCCATCGCGTTACCGGTCCCCGCAGCCGTGTGAAGATTCACCAATGCAGGCTTGCCGGTGGTCTGAGCGAACCCGTCGGCCATCGCCAATGCCGATGCCTCCTGCAGCGCCAACACATAGGTGAAGTCGTCGGGGAAGTCTCGCAGGAACGACTGCTCGGTGGAGCCGGGATTCCCGAAAACGGTTGTCAGGCCCAGTGTTCGAAGCAAGTCATACGTCACGTCGTGGACAGTCTTCTGATCGGCCATGGTTGCGTCCCTCGAAGTTGGAATAGATTTCGACTGCCGGGTGTTGTGCTGCAGCCTGCCAAGAGGGTCGCCTGTGTGATACCCCAGCGTCATCGGCGCTGGCAGCCATTCGGCCGTCGGCTGACGGGAAGAGTGTGATTACCGCTAGCGGGTACGGCGCTAAGCCAGCTGTTTCGAGTCAGGCAGTCCACCGGTCGCCTCGAACACCACCCGCCTGCCGATTTCGACAGCGTGGTCGGCGAACCGCTCGTAGTAGCGACCCAGCAGTGCAACGTCGACCGCGGAGCACACACCGTCCTGCCACTTGTGGTCGATCAGCAACGTGAACAGATGCCGGTGCTCTGCGTCCACGGCGTCGTCCAGGTCGTGCATTTGTGACGCCTTTTCCAGATCACCGGACAACAGCACCTCACGTGCAATCCTGGCCAAAAGGACCGCACGAGTACCCATCTCCGTGAAGCTGGCTCTGACGTCGTCGGGCAACGCGCAGTCAGGGTGGCGCAACCGCGAGATGCTGGCGACGTGCACCGCAAGTGCACCCATTCTTTCGATGTCGGCGCCGACGTGGATAGCGGAGACCACCGTCCTCAGGTCGCCGGCGACGGGCTGCTGCAGCGCGAGCAGTTTGAGCGCTGTGTCCTCGGCCTGACGGCCCATGACCGCGATGTGTTCGTGCTCGGCGATGACCTGTTCCGCCAAGGACAGGTCTGCCTCAAGCAGAGCCCGTGTCGCGTCGTCCAATGCCTTCGCTGCGAGGCCGCACATCTCAGCCAGCCGCGCGCCCAGGCCCGACAATTGTTGGTGATAGGCGGTGCGCATCGGCACTAGGTACCCGGGGCCGATCAATTCAAACGCGTTTGCTGGTGATTTATCCTGCCGAGCTGACCGGCTCGATGGGCAGGTGTCGCAGGGCCGCGGGTGCATCGGCAGGGACAACGGGGTGGTTCGGCGAGATCGGCGCAAGACGCCTATAGGGCTCACCCTGCGCCGGGCGCTGATCGATTTCACCTTTGTTGGGCCATAGCGACGCAGCGCGTTCTGCCTGCGCAGTGATCGAAAGCGACGGGTTGACACCGAGATTCGCCGAGATCGAC
The DNA here is from genome assembly GCF_002591975.1 of Mycobacterium neglectum. Classification (GTDB taxonomy): domain Bacteria; phylum Actinomycetota; class Actinomycetes; order Mycobacteriales; family Mycobacteriaceae; genus Mycobacterium; species Mycobacterium neglectum. The sequence continues at coordinate 127,248 of NZ_NVQE01000001.1, forward strand.
GCGCCATCGTGCACCGAGAGCGTCGGGTAGTTGTACACCCGCTGATACGGATCGATGACGCCGTGCTCGGCGGTGTCACCGATCGCGGCACCACCGAGATAGTGAGCGGTCAGCGGGATGTTGAACAGTTCGCCCCAGGTACCACCCGCGACACCGTCGATCTTGTCGGCGATCCGGCGCGTGACCTCGTTGCCGACCGGAATCCACGTCGGGTTCGGCTCGCCGTGGCCCTGCTTGCTGTCCAGCCGCCGGAAGCCGAATTTGGTGCGACGCGTAAAGGTCGTGATGGAGTTGTCGAGGTGCTGCATCACCAGCGCGATCATGGTCCGTTCGCTCCACTTGCGCGGGTTCAGCAGCCGCAGCAGCTTGCGGGGGTTCGACCCGGCCTGCTGGAAGAACTGCTTCCATCTTGGAACATCCGATCCCGAGGGACCCGCACCGTCGGTCATCAGCGTCTGCAGCAAGCCCATGGCATTGCTGCCCTTGCCGTATCGCACCGGCTCGATGTGAGTGTCTGCGGTCGGATGGATCGATGATGTGATCGCCACCCCGTGAGTGAGGTCCAGATCTTTGGACACCTCGAAGCGTCCTGCGCCGACGATCGACTCGGAGTTGGTCCTGGTCAGCACGCCGAGCTTCTCCGAGAGCTTCGGAAGCTTGCCCTTATCGCGCATCTTGAACAGCAGCTTCTGCGTGCCGAACGTGCCGGCCGCGAGCACCACGTGGGTGGCGGTGAGCGTGCGGCGCTTACGCAGCAGACTGCCGGTGCGTGCGGTGCGCACATCCCACAGGCCGTCGGACCGTTGCGAGAAGCTCGTCACGGTTGTCATCGGAACGATCTCTGCCCCAGCCTTTTCCGCCAGGCCGAGGTAGTTCTTCAGCAGCGTGTTCTTGGCGCCGTATCGGCAGCCCGTCATGCAGGAACCACATTCGATGCAGCCCGTGCGCATCGGGCCGGCGCCGCCGAAGTACGGGTCCGGAACGGTCTTGCCCGGCGCCTTGGTGCCGTCGGGGCCGAAGAACACACCGACGGGCGTCGGAACGAACGTGTCCTCGACGCCCATGTCGGCGGCGACCTCTTTCATGACGCGGTCGGCATCGGTGAACGTCGGATTCTCGACCACGCCGAGCATCCGCTGCGCCTGGTCGTAATGCGGGGTCAGCTCGCTACGCCAGTCGGTGATCTGCTTCCACTGTGGGTCGTTGAAGAACGCGTCAGGGGGCACGTACAGGGTGTTGGCGTAGTTGAGCGATCCGCCGCCAACACCCGCGCCCGCCAGGATCATCACGTTGCGCAGCAGGTGGATTCTCTGGATGCCGTACATCCCGAGCCTCGGCGCCCATAGGAATTTGCGCAGGTTCCAGGAGGTCTTCGCGAATTCCTCATCAGCGAAACGCCGGCCGGCCTCGAGAACGCCTACGCGATAGCCCTTCTCGGTGAGCCGCAGCGCGGTGACGCTGCCCCCGAACCCGGAGCCGATGACCAAGACGTCGTAGTCAGGCTTCATTTGCCCAGTATCTACTTACCCGCCAGTAACTACTAGTCAGGTCACCCTTAGTGGGAGCCTTCAGTCGCCGACGGTCAGGCCGACCTTCTGGAACTCCTTGAGGTCGCAATATCCGGCCTTGGCCATCGATCGTCGCAGGCCGCCGACAAGGTTGAGTGAGCCGAACGGATCGTCTGAGGGGCCGGTCAGCACCTGCGCCAGCGACGGCCGCTCGCCGATGGCGACCTGCAGCAGAGCGCCCCGCGGCAGCGACGGGTGGGCCGCGGCGGCGGGCCAGAACCAGCCTCCCCCCAGCGCCTCTGCGGCGGTGGCCAACGGGGTACCGAGCACCACGGCGTCGGCGCCGCACGCAATGGCCTTGGCCAGATCGCCGGAGGTATGGATGTCGCCGTCGGCCAGCACGTGCACGTAGCGGCCGCCGGTCTCGTCGAGGTATTCGCGGCGTGCGGCGGCGGCGTCGGCGATCGCGGTCGCCATCGGCACGCTGATCCCGAGCACCTCGTCGCTGGTGGTGACACCGCTGGTCGACCCGTATCCGACGATGACGCCCGCCGCGCCGGTACGCATGAGGTGCAGGGCCGTGCGGTGGTCGAGCACACCGCCGGCCACCACCGGAATGTCGAGTTCGGAGATGAAGGTCTTCAGGTTCAAGGGTTCGCCGACTCCGTGATCCTGGGCGACCCGCTCGGCGGAGATGATCGTGCCCTGGATGACCAACAGGTCGACGCCTGCGGCGACGAGCGCCGGCGTCAGCGCCGCAGCGTTTTGCGGACTGACCCGAACGGCCGTCGTCACCCCGGCGTCGCGGATCCGTGCCACCGCGGCCCCCAGCAGGTCGGGGTCCAACGGCGCGGCGTGCAGTTGTTGCAGCAAGCGGATCGCCGCCGACGGTTCCGGCTCTCCCCAGCTGTCGCGGGGGCCCGTCTCAGCTGCGGCGATGATCTGGGCGATCTTCTCATCGACGTCCGCGTGCCTACCGATCAGGCCCTCACCGTTCAGCACGCCAAGACCGCCCTGACGACCCATTTCGATGGCGAATTCCGGGGACACCAGCGCGTCGGTCGGGTGCGCGACCACCGGGATCTCGAATCGGTACGCATCCAATTGCCAGGCCGTGGATACGTCCTGGGACGAGCGGGTGCGGCGCGACGGCACAATGTTGATGTCGTCGAGTTCATATGTGCGACGGGCAGTTCGGCCCATGCCGATTTCAACTGTGTCACGCACTGAGCCATCTCCTCTTCGCGCAGCGCGCGTCAGCGGGTGTAGTAGTTCGGGGCCTCGACGGTCATCGCGATGTCATGCGGGTGACTCTCCTTCAGACCCGCGGCCGTGATTTGTACGAACTGCGCCTGCTGCAAGTGCTCGATGGTGGCCGAACCCGTGTAGCCCATCGCGGCACGCAGCCCACCGGTGAGCTGATGAATCACCGTCGACAGCGGACCGCGGAACGGCACCCGCCCCTCGATGCCCTCGGGCACCAGTTTGTCCTCGGACAACGCGTCGTCCTGGAAATAGCGGTCTTTGGAGTAGGACTTTCCCCCCGCACGCCCGGCCATGGCCCCAAGCGAGCCCATGCCGCGGTAGCTCTTGAACTGCTTGCCATTGACGAAGATCAATTCGCCAGGCGACTCGGCGGTGCCGGCCAGCAGCGATCCCAGCATGGCGGTCGATGCGCCCGCGGCGAGCGCCTTGGCGATGTCACCCGAGTACTGCAGGCCGCCGTCGGCGATCACTGGAATCCCCTTGGGCGCGCACGCGGCGACCGCCTCCAGAATTGCGGTGATCTGCGGTGCGCCGACGCCCGCAACCACGCGGGTGGTGCAGATGGAGCCCGGACCGACACCGACCTTGACAGCGTCGGCGCCCGCGTCGACGAGGGCGGCAGCCGCGGCGCGGGTCGCGACGTTGCCGCCGATCACCTCGACGCGGTCACCGACCGCCATCTTCACGCGGTGCACCATGTCCAGCACGCCACGGTTATGGGCGTGCGCGGTGTCCACGATGACGACGTCGACGCCGGCGTCCGTCAGCGTCATCGCCCGCGTCCACGCGTCGTCGCCGACACCGACCGCGGCGCCGACGAGCAGCCGACCGTCACTGTCCTTGGTGGCGAACGGGAACTGCTCGGTCTTCACGAAGTCCTTGACGGTGATGAGCCCGGTCAGCTTGCCGTGGCCGTCGACGATCGGCAGCTTCTCAATCTTGTGGCGGCGCAACAGACCTAGAGCGGCTTCGGCCGAAACACCTTCCTGCGCAGTGATCAACGGCGCTTTGGTCATCACCTCCGACACCGGCTTGGACTGGTCGACCTCAAATCGCATATCGCGGTTGGTGATGATCCCGACAAGGGAGCCCTGCGAGTCGACGACCGGCAGCCCCGAGATCCGAAACCGCGCGCACATCGCATCGACCTCGGCCAGTGTGTTGTCCGGTGAGCACGTGACCGGGTCGGTGACCATCCCCGCCTCGGAGCGCTTGACGGTTTCGACCTGGCCGGCCTGTTCGGCGACGGGCAGGTTTCGATGCAGGACACCCATGCCACCGGCGCGGGCCATCGCGATCGCCATCCGCGATTCGGTCACGGTGTCCATGGCGGAGCTGACGAGCGGGACCCTCAGCCGGATCCGCTTGGTCAGCTGGCTGGAGGTGTCGGCTGTGGCGGGCACCACATCGGAGGCGGCGGGCAGCAGCAGCACATCGTCGAAGGTGAGTCCGAGCATCGCGATCTTCGTCGGATCATCGCCACCGGTAGGCACCGGAACGGCGAGGGGAAGGCTGCTTTCGGCGATCGACATGGGTGGGGCCTCCCGGGACAGACGAGCTAGATTCCCCATCTTATCGGCATTGACGTCGCCGGTTCCGCGCCACACTCCCGGTTGCGCCATGCCGGGCGGACGGCTGGCGCGAAATGTGGACGGCTGCGTAATGTGGAGTCGTGCGCGACCACCTCCCGCCGGGTTTGCCGCCCGATCCGTTCGCCGACGACCCGTGCGACCCCTCGGCTGCGCTCGACGCCCTTGAGCCTGGCCAGCCGCTGGACCCGCAGGAACGGACCGCGGTCGAGGCTGATCTGGCGGATCTCGCAGTATATGAAGCATTGTTGGGACACAAGGGAATTCGTGGCCTGGTCGTGTGCTGCGACGAATGCCAGCAGGACCATTACCACGATTGGGACATGCTGCGGGCCAACCTGCTGCAACTGCTGGTCGACGGCACGGTCCGGCCGCACGAGCCTGCCTACGATCCCGAACCCGACGCCTACGTCACCTGGGATTATTGCCGCGGCTACGCCGACGCCTCGCTCAACGAGGCCACGACGGACACCGACGGGTATCGCTGAGGGCGCAACCGTTCCCGGTTAGCTGCCTTCGCCGCCCGACCCGGTATCGGGTTCAGGAACCACGAATGTCGTCGTAACCGGCGCTTGCCGCTGTGTTGGCGGCGCCTGGACCGTTGCGGGCGGCGCTGGGACCGTTACCGGCGGTGCCTCGACCGTGGCCGTCGGCGCCTCTTCGGCGGCCTCGGAGACAGTCGATGACGGCGCCGGCTGGGTCTTCGTGGTCATCGCGACGGTGGTCGTCGTAAGTGGCGGTGTGGATGCCACCGATGACGTCGGCAGCGGTTCTTCCTCCGACGTCTGCGATGGAGGCGGCGTGCTGGGCGGAGCGGTGCTGGGCTCAGTCGCCGGCAACTGGGACACCGGTCCGGACGTCGGCGGCGTGGTCTCCGACGACGTGCTGGTCGGCGACGACGTCGGACTGGAAGGCGGCGTGGTCTCCGACGACGTCGGACTGGACGGCGGCGTGGTCTCCGACGACGTCGGACTGGACGGCGGCGTGGTCTCCGACGGCGACGTGGTGGCGGACGGCGGCGACTCGGTACCGGTGTTGTCCGGCGACGTGGGTGTCTGGAGCACGACCACGTCGGGGAAGACCGGCGGCGGCGCATCGGGCGGCAGGACCGCGGCGGCGTCTTGCGCCTCGACCTTCACCGTCAGCTCTTGCCACTCGGTGACCAGTTCCTGCTTGCGCACATCGTCGTTGACTGTCGCCACAGTGGTGGTGAGCGTCTCCAGTTTGTCCTGAGCGGCCTGCCACTGGCCCTGGTCGACGAGCTGCTGCACCTCGGCGAGTTGCTGCGAGGCGAGCATCACGGCGTCGTCCCTGGGGGCCGGCTGCTCACCGAAGATCATTGTGCGCAGCCCGTAGAGCGAGTCACCCGGGCCTGCGCCCGCGACGACGCTGGCGAAGCCACCGAGACACAGCACCGCTGCGGCAGTCGACCCGACAAGAGCCAGGGTCCGGCGCGAACGCGTGCGCGTGCGCTGCGCGGAGTCCAACGCGATCACCGCATCCCGCGGAGTCACCGGAACCGTCAGCGGCGCATCACGAATGTCGTCGCGCCAACCGGACAGCAGATTGATCAGTTCGGCCTCGCCGCGATCGGTTGCGTACACCGGCTGTTCGAACGCGAGTGCGTCGAGGAACCGATCGGTGCGGTTGATCTCATTGAGCGACGGGTCCCCGCCGTTGGAAGTCCAGCGTCCGAAGTCAGGCATGGTCGCGCCCCTTCGACATGATCTCGTCCTTCAACCGCGCCAGGGCGCGGTGCTGGGCGACCCGGACCGCGCCCGCGGTGCTTCCAACCGCTTCGGCGGTCTCTTCGGCGCTCATGCCGACGACCACGCGAAGGATCAGAATTTCGCGCTGTTTCTCGGGCAACACGGCCAGTAGCTGCTTCATCTGGGCCGAGGCCTCGGAATCCAGCGCCATCTGTTCTGGGCCTGCGTCAAGCGAGAGGCGTTCCGGCACGACATCCGTCGGGTCGGAGCGGTTCCTGCCCGCTGCGCGATGAGCGTCAGCGACCTTGTGCGCAGCAATGCCGTACACAAAGGCCAGGAACGGTCGTCCCTGATCCTTGTAGCGCGGCAGCGCCGTAATGGCGGCCAAGCACACCTCCTGCGCGACGTCATCTGCTGAGAGGCCACTTCGTTCAGTCGACCCAACCCTCGCCCGGCAATACCGAACGACGATGGGACGAATGGTCTCCAGCACCCTCCGGAGCGCATCCCGATTGCCCGCTACAGCCTCAGCAACGACATCATCGAGACGTTCTCCCGAAATTGTCATCGTGGGCGATCTCTCCAGCGTTACTTGCAGGACACTTACCGGTGGACTTGGCTCAGCTAAACAATAACTTTCAGGATGGCGTGCTCCCGTGTCAGCGGGCGGCCCACACGCCGCCCCGTGACCGGACTGTGTCGGCGGCACCATCGCGAATGGCTGTTACCTCTACATCTGAGCGCGTCGCGCTGCCGACACCGGCCAGCAACGACGCCAACGCCCACACCAGCGGCATCATTCCGAGACGTTGGGTGTCGTCGAGCGCGGTGTCGGCGACCTGCCGGGAGCCGTCGAGGTCACCTGCGCAGCACAACGCCGCGGCCAGGACCACCTCCGATTTCAGGGTGTGCCGTACCGAGCCGAACGCCACGGCGGCAATTCGGGCCGTTTCGGCGTGGTCCATCGCCGCCGCGCCATGACCGCGGGCCATCGCGAGCTCTGCGGACACCCATGCGATCCGCACGCGCAGTCGCGCAGGCCCCCGCTCGTCTATCAGGTCGGCGGCGCGGTGCAGTGCCCGCTCCGATGCCGCGAACCGTCCCGTGCCGAGCGCATCTGCGGCCAGTCCGATCAGTGCGTCGCCACCCGCCTCGCGATCGGGACCCGCGAGCGCCGACGCCCGGCCGTCAAAGGCGCGGGCGCGGTCGTGCCAGCCGAGTTGGCGAAGGAATGAGGCACGGGTGCTGTGGGCCAGCGACACCACAGGGTCACCCGGACCGCGACGCACTGCGGCGAGATCGGCCAGCGCGCTGCTGTAGCGGCCCTGACCGCCCGCCGCGACGGCCCGCAGCCAATGTTCATACGGAGTCGTCGCGGCGGGCAGTGGCCAGCACCCCGGGTCGTCGCCGAACGCGGCGTTCGTCAGTTCTGCGGTGGAAGTGATCATCTTCGGCCGCGACGCTATCAACGTAGACGCGCGGTACCCGGTACCGGCGGGCACGTTTTAGGGTGGAATCAAAATCACTTTGGTTAACAATTGATGCTGCCAACGTTAATTCCATGTAAGACGGCGACGGGTCCTGACAATTTGCCCGAACAACACCAATCGACGCGAACAGGACAAATGCGGGATGCCGGGCGCCACAACACGTTCGCTAAAACATCGAACTTGGCCACCAAGAGTCTCAAGATGAACGTGACGTAAATTCTGTACCTGCTGTTATGTCAATTAGCACATGCTCAGGCTATTGACGGAATTTCCTGAGCCCACCTAGTTTGTGTGCACGCAGTCATCGATGACTAGCGCTCGGTTCGGTTCCAAACTCCCGCACTCGTGTAGTTGGCGAATTGGGTGTGTAGAGAGGGGTTTCTCCAATGCCACAGCCTCAACAGCTTCCCGGCCCCAACGCTGATATCTGGGATTGGCAGATCGCCGGCCTATGCCGTGGCGTCGACTCAGCCATGTTCTTCCACCCCGACGGCGAACGCGGCCGGGCCCGCGCTCAGCGCGAGCTGCGCGCCAAGGAGATGTGCCGGAGCTGCCCGGTGATCACGCAATGCCGTTCGCACGCGCTGGCAGTCGGTGAGCCCTATGGCATCTGGGGCGGCCTGTCGGAGTCCGAGCGCGAACTCTTGCTGAAGCGGGGCATCCGCCGCGCCTCGTAGTCCCGAATCCATCGAGAAGGCCCCACCCCGAAGATGCCGGGGTGGGGCCTTCTCGATTCCGCGAACGCCACCAAGACGATTCGGATCAAGTTGGGCAATGCTCGGACACTCGAGCAAGGCCGTAGCCGAAACGGCGCGACAGCGGCGAGAACCTAGCGCAAGATGGACGCCGTGCCAGGAGCCTTCGACCATGACAGCAGCCTCGTCGACTTCGCAACGGCGACGGCCAGCACCGCGGTAGCCGGGTCGGTGTCGACCACTGCCAGCTCGGCGGTGGCCGGCTCTGCCGCGACAGTGGCGAGCACGGCAGTCGCCGGATCGGCGGCCACCGTGGCGAGTGCCGGTGTGGTCAGCTCGGCGGCTACCGTCGCCAGTACTGCCGTCGCCGGATCGATTGCCACCGCAGGCAGCGTCGCCGTGGCCGGAAGTATCGTCACCGCAATGTCTCTCGCGGTCGCCGGCAGTATCGCATGCGTGGCCTGTGCATTCTGCAAGAAGTGCATCGCGTGCTTGGGTTGCGTCGGCTGTACCGACTGCGTCGGGTGCGTGGGGTGCTACAACTGCTCAGGCCTGCGGTTCGCCGTCGGGCTGCGCGACGTCCACGTCTGATTCGTCGGCGGGTGTGTCCCGAACCGCGGCCTTGGGTTGGCGGGCGCCCACCAGCCGGATGACGCCGTAGCCGAGACCGACCGCAACGACGAGCACGACCAGCCAGGGAAGCAGCAAACCGAACAGCAGCACCAGGTTTCCCACAACGAAAACCATTGTGTCCCAGCCCCGTTCTACCTGCCCCAGGAAGCCTTGGTACTCCTTGGGCGCCGGCCCGCCGATCGTTTCGGCCACGAACGTGACATCTACGGTGCTGTACTCGATGCGGTCGCCGAGCGCGTCGCGCTGAGCACGCAGGCTGTCCAAATCAGCTTGGCGCTGCGAGAGTGCGTCCTCGGCGGAGATCAGCGCTTCGGGATCCCTGGCGTCGCGCATGATGGCCAAAAGGCGATCCACCGATGTCTGCAGAGCCTTGATGCGCGCGTCGAGGTCGACCCGTTGTGCCGTCACATCCTCGGACGTGGTTACGGCCGTCTGCACCGTTCCCAGAGTCTTGAGCTCCCGCACCACCCCGTCGAGCTTGCCCACCGGAACTCGCAGCACCACCGACGTACGGGCGAATCCGCGGTCAGAGCCGGCATCCTCGCTGCGACTGTCCACCCGACCGTCGACGTCCTCCACCATGACGGCTGCCTTGTCCGCGGCCTCAGAGGTATTGGCAACCGCGATGGTCATCGACGCGGTCTTCACGACATCGCGTGTGGCGTCCTCCACCGGCAGAGGCTCCTGCTGAGGTGGAGCCTCCGGTGCGCCGACGGAGGCGTCGTCGGTGAACTTGGACGCGGGCGCGTCGTCGCGCAAAGAAGGCCCTGATCCTGCGCAGGCCGTCAGAAGACTTAGTGTGGCGATCCCCGTAATCGCCAACGTCAACCACTTGCGGTACAACGTGCAGGAAAACCGGCTCATGAGAGCCACCATGCCATTAGCTGAGAATTTGGACCATTTTCGCTGGTTGGATAGGCGTCACCGAGTCAAGTCTGGGCCGAGATACGCGAGAGGGTGTGGAAAGCATTTTGAGACAGGGGCTCTAGTCGTCGGACTTATCGGGCTTATCGGACTTATCGGAGTCGTCGGACGTGTCTGAGTCGTCGGAGTCGCCGTCCTCGCCTGAGTCGTCAGCCTCGTCAGCGTCGTCGGCCTTTGCGGACTTAGCCGATTCGTTGATGCCGTCGGCGTGCTTCGTCAGAAGTCGAGCCAATTCGCGAGCTTCTTCAGGTGCCAACGAGTCGTCGAACAGCCGCTCGCTGTCCTCCGACACTCGCTCGAGGTAGACCTCGTTCTCTTTCGTGGCGACGTTCCACTGGCCGCCTTCGTGTTCCACCATGAATCCTGGGGTACCCGACTTCTGGGTTGTCACCCATTGTCAGGGGACGCGGGTCCAGGGTTGGCAGTTACGAGACTCAAAGGCCATCACCGTCGTATTGATATTCGCGAACATCGGTCCGATGGACATATTCGTCGCGACCACATTGTCCTTGTTCATATCGGGAGTGCTGTAGGTGAACCACACGCACATCGAGTCCTGTGTGGGCACATCGTTGATCCAAACCCCGAAGGTCGACGCCGAACCGCCCGTTTGGTAGAGCCCCGACGAGATATCTGGCCCGACGAGGAAGAAACCGTTCCCCGGGATCGGGTCCATCGGGGCGGCACTTGCCGGTGACACAGAAGCGACTGCGGCCACACCGGCAGCGAGCACAGCCGCTGCGCGACGCCGACGGATTGGGAACATACGCACCTCCTAGATACCCGACTTGGACGGCCCACGAAAGCGACGGAATCGGGCCTCCAGGCTCAGCGGTAAGCCCTGCTTCACCGGTGCAGCGCGCACCGTTGCACCAGGCAGCGCGCGGTCGCCGGCGCGAACGACAACCGGAAGCGTGAGCATCTTGCCGAGCACGCTGATCTCTCGCTTTGCCTGCTCGCGGGCGATGAACAGCAAGTCGAGCGGATACCAAAGGCCAACCCACGCTACGACCAGAAACACGCCGCTGCCGATCAAGTCGGTCGCAAATTCGCCCATCCCCGGTCGCGAGAACGCGAACGACAGCGCGATGCCAACAAAGAACAGCAGCGAGCCACTGAGCAGCGACCGCATGCCCTGGCGCCAGATGAGGTCGTGTTCGCGGTTTGCCCGCCGCAGTCGCAGGTCGCAATAGCGGCGGACGGCCGCGACCACGTTGGCGGCCTGCTCGTCGGGGCACTCGTCGGCGATATCCAGAACGACGCGCTGGTCAGGGTCGACGCTTCGCTGGGCCAGTAACCGCTCGACCAGTTCGTCCATACCGCTGTCAATGCGATGCGCTCCAGCGAGCAGGCCGCTCGGATCCGCATAGAACAGCTCTTCGGCATTGGCGACCTCGATCACCATGTCGGCCGCTGGCGTGCTCGTCCTGCGTCGCACGTTTCACCACACCTCCCCGGGCCGGGGCGTAACTGGCACCGCTCACCGACGGCAATCGGGATATTACGTACCAAGGCGTCCGCAAACAGCCGGATCGGCGCACCCGGTGCGAAACCCCGGCTAAGAGGGGAAGTTGACCACGCTCCCGTCCAGCGGCAGCTGGTTGGTGCGTTCGCCGGGCGCCGGGTCCCATTTGACGCGATCGCCGTCCATCGATCCAGCAAGTGTGAACCGATCGATCTCGTACGGCGCGTTGTCGCTCGACAGCGGAACCGGTCCTCGGGACACATGGAAGTGAAGATGAGCCTCACTGGTATTACCCGAATTGCCAAGCCGCCCAATGACCTGGCCGCGGGTGACCTTGTCGCCGACTTTCACGGAGGCAGACCGGGGAATCATGTGGGCATAGAACGCGAAATGCCCGCCACCGATGTCGATGATGATGTGATTGCCCCCGAGCTCCTCGAAGGACTGATCAGCCGTGATGACCTGTGGCACAGCCTCGTTCAGGTCCGACACCACCGTTGTCACCGTGCCATCGGCCACCGCCAGCAGCGGCGCGTCGAAGGCGAGGTAGTCCTCGTTGCGCTTTCCGTCGCCGGTGAAGGTGGCGGCCGGGTCCCTGGTCGGGTCCACGCGTAACCAGTCGATGGCATAACGCTCACTGCCGTTGAGCCTGGAACCGACGCCCATCACCGCTCCGCGATGCGACGTGACGCCGCAGCATCCGTTGAGCGCGACCCAGTCGTCACCGGCGAGCGGCGGACCGATGACCACCGGTGACGCCGCGCTGATGCGGACGACGCCACCGATCTGCGTCACATCATCGGGGTACCGGGAGCTGACGGGTTGGTTCTCCGGCAGCGCCGGACCAAGCGTCATGCCGACCCGGTGCGTCACCTCGGCGGGAACCTCGGCGCGGGTGTCGTAGACGTCGTCGAGCACGAGCACCGCAGTACGTCCTGCGGGGATTTCGGTGACTGGGCCGGAATGAAGATTGGGAATCAGGATGGTTCGTTCCGCGATCTCCTGCGGTCCGACGGTGGCTACTGTGGCTCCGTCAGGACCGCCGGCGAGGGTCTCGACCCGTGTGATCGTCGCCGGCTTCGGTCCGGAGTTGAGTACCTCGATCTCATAGGCCACGTGGATCTTTCCGTCTGTGCCCGTGACCGGAATCGGGTCGGGCGAAAGCGCCGTGAGAACCAGCGGCGCCACCACGTCCACATCGAGCGGATAGCCGGGCGGGATTCCGCCGCGGGACTGCACGACCGATGGTGCGGCGGTGTCGGTCGATGAGCCGCAAGCCACCAACAAAGCGGCACAAGACATCAGAAGAATCGGTGACGTTCGCATAGAGCACCCGCCTTGCTTGTCGTTGACGCATGGCATCAGGCTCGAAGTGGTCCCGCCTCTGCGGGAGGAGCTTAACGAAAACACCCCCGGCCCAACAGGACCGGGGGTGCGTCGTCAAGAACACTCAGTGCGAGTGGCCGTGCCCATGGCTGTGGCCGTGGCCGTGGCCGTCGTCTTCCGCCTCGGCCGGCTTCTCGACAATGGCCGTCTCGGTGGTCAGCACCATCCGCGCGACGGACGCCGCGTTCAGCACCGCCGACCGGGTGACCTTGACCGGATCCACGACGCCGTCGGCCGCCAGATCGCCGTACTCGAGCGTGGCGGCGTTGAAGCCCTGCCCGGCGGGCAACTCGGCGACCTTGTTCACCACCACGGCGCCGTCGAGCCCGGCGTTGGTGGCGATCCAGAACAGCGGCGCGGACAGCGCGGAAGCGAACACGGCGACGCCGAGCGCCTCGTCTCCCTTGAGCGACTCGCGCAGCGGGCCCAGTACCGAGCCGGCCTGGACGAGCGCAGCGCCGCCGCCGGTGACGATGCCTTCCTCCACAGCCGCTTTGGCTGCCGAGACGGCGTCCTCGACCGCTTCCTTGCGCTTCTTGAGGTCGGTCTCGGTCGCCGCGCCGACCCTGATGACGGCGACGCCACCGGACAGCTTGGCCAGACGCTCCTCGAGCTTCTCGCGATCCCAATCGGAATCGGACGCCTCGATCTCGGAGCGCAGTTGCGCCTTGCGCCCTTCGATGGCGTCCTCGGTGCCACCGCCGTCGACGATGACGGTGCTGTCCTTGTCGACCACGACCCGGCGCGCGGTACCCAGCACCTCGAGGCCGACCTCGCGGAGCACCAGACCGACATCGGGGTTGACGACCTGTCCCCCCGTGACGACAGCCAGATCGTCGAGGAATGCCTTGCGCCGGTCCCCGAAGAACGGCGCTTTGACGGCAACGGCCTTCAGCGTCTTGCGAATCGCGTTGACCACCAACGTCGAAAGGGGTTCACCCTCGACGTCCTCGGCCACGATCAGCAGCGGCTTGCCAGACTCGGCGACCTTCTCCAGCAGCGGAAGCAGATCGGGCAGCGAGCTGATCTTCTCGCGGTGCAGCAGCACCAACGCGTCCTCGAGCACCGCTTCCTGAGCGTCGAAGTCGGTGATGAAGTACGCCGAGACGAAGCCCTTGTCGAAGCCGACGCCCTCGGTGACCTCGAGCTCGGTGCTCAGGGTCGAGGACTCCTCGACCGTCACAACGCCGTCGACGCCAACGGTGGTCATCGCCTCGCCGACCAGCTCGCCGACCTCTTCGTCACGCGAGGAGACGGTGGCGACCTGGGCGATCCCCTTCTTGTCGCTAACCGGCGTCGCCGCCGCCAGCAGTGCTTCGGAGACGGCATCTGCGGCCTTGCTGATGCCTTGGCCCAGCGCGATCGGGTTGGCACCCGCCGCCACGTTGCGCAGCCCGGCCTTGATGATCGCCTGTGCGAGCACGGTCGCCGTGGTGGTGCCGTCGCCCGCCACGTCGTTGGTCTTGGTGGCGACCGACTTGACCAGCTGGGCACCCAGGTTCTCGAACGGGTCCTCCAGGTCGATCTCGCGGGCGATGGTGACGCCGTCGTTGGTCACCACTGGTCCGCCGTACGCCTTGGCCAACACCACGTGGCGGCCACGCGGCCCCAGCGTGATCCGCACGGCGTCGGCAAGCTTGTCGACCCCGGCTTCCATTGCCCGGCGCGCAGTTTCGTTGAACTCGATCTGCTTGCTCATGAATGTCCTTACTGAATGAAACTACTCGAAACGACTCGAAACGAGTGCCGCCCCGGAACTCACCCGTCTATACGGGAAGCTCCGGGGCGGGACACGGGTGCTTACTTGTTGACGACAGCCAGCACGTCGCGCGCGGAGAGAATCAGATACTCCTCGCCGTTGTACTTGATCTCGGTGCCGCCGTACTTGCTGTAGATGACGGTGTCGCCTTCAGAAACGTCCAGGGGGATGCGCTTCTCGCCGTCCTCGTCCCAGCGGCCGGGGCCAACTGCGACGACGGTGCCCTCCTGGGGCTTCTCCTTGGCGGTGTCGGGAATGACCAGACCGGATGCGGTCGTGGTCTCGGCCTCATTGGCCTGAACGAGGATCTTGTCCTCGAGTGGCTTGATGTTCACGCTCGCCACGATGGAGCCCTCCACTAATTTCGGGTTGTCGATCCCGGGGGATCCCGGGGTCTCAATTACCAGGTGTTCGGCATAGCGTCCGTGCCTCGCGCCGTCGTCGCGGGTGCCGGCGCAGGGGTTGGTCGCCTGCCACCTAGCACTCTATACATGAGAGTGCTAGCACTCAAGATCACCCCACTGCCTATCGCCGGTGGCGAACACGCAGGTCCCCGAAGAAGGCCGTGACCAGCGGGTTGACCACGCAGCGCGCTCCCACTGCAGGAAATGGCCGGCACCCGGGACCACGACCGGCCCCGTCCGGTTGGTGAACGCCACCTCGCAGGTGTGCAGAAAGTCCGGGCCGATCACCTGATCGTCCATGCCGTAGAGGATCAACGTGGGCACATCGACCTTGCGATCGATGATCGGCGGCTCGCTCATCGGCCGGCCGTGCTGGAGCTGGTAGCAAGCCCAGCCCGCGCGCATCCGCTCCGCTGTGGCGAACGGCTCGGTCATGAAGTCGATGTCTGCCGAGGTGAAGGTGCCGGGAGACGCCCATAGCCGGTGCCCATACATTCCGGCGATATGCCGGCGGCGCTTGGCTGGTGTATCGAGTTCGGCCGCCAGCGCGTCCGGTGTCGCCCCCTGAAGGTGGCGATAGTCGGCCGTCGGACCGTCGCCGATAGAGCGGATCGACGCGACGTCTATCCCGGCCGCGACGAAGTCGTCGAAGACGAACGGCGGCACCGTGTTGAAGTAAACGAGCTTCTCCACGAAATTCGGATAACGGTGCAGAAGGTCCACCGCGACCGCGCCACCGAGATCACCTGCGACCACAGCGCACCGCTGATGGCCGAGCACGTCATGCACGAGCAGATACGTGTCACGGCTCCACGCCGCAAGGTCGTACACATCGGCCGCCGAAAGATCCGAGTCGCCGAAGCCGCGCAGGTCCGGGACGATCACCCGGTGGCCGGCCTCGGCCAGCGCACCGATATTGCGCCACCAGATCCGCTTGGTTTCGGGCCATCCGTGCAGCAGCACGACGGGATAGCCATCATCGGGGCCTACGTCCACGAAGGCGATCGACAAGCCATCGCGGCCCTCACTCGGCGGGACCTCACGGCGGTGGACCGGGTAGGCATCCGGTGCCGGGGTCGCCGGTTGGGCGGGTCGCAATCGCAGGTCGTAGTGCACGGCAGCGAGTCTGCCGCAGCGACGCTCAGAAGTTCGTCGGATCGACCGTCAAGTGATCGGACACATCGCCGAGCATCTGGATTTCCACCTTGCGCTCGGTGAAATGCCAACCGCTTCCATCACGGCCGAACGTATCGAAATACCGCCCGACGACGATCGGCTGAATCGGCACGGAGTCGGTGTCCTGCACGACGCAGAACGTCGAACGGGAGACCGCGGTGTCACCGGTGAGCTCGACGATCGGGTTGAGCACGAGGTGACGTGTCCGCGGTGTGTTGCCGTGGTCCGGGTAGCGGCGGGTCGTGGCCGCGAACAGCTTGGCGATGTTCGCCGCACCGGAGACACCGTGTGGACCGGTGCCGCCGAACGACGCACGTGACAGCAGCGCGCCGACCCCGTCGAAGTCGCCGGTATCGATGAGTTCTGCATAGCGGTAGAGCAATTCGATGATGTCCAGCTTGTCGCTCAAGCCACCTGTCCCTTCACCACGGGTAGCCCGGGGTCGCTGACGGCATCCAGCGGCGACGGCGCCGCACCCGCCGCGATCAGGTGCGCCGCGAACGACGCGATCATCGCCCCGTTGTCCGTGCACAGCCGCGGCCGCGGGATGCGCAGCGTCAGTCCGGCCTCCTCGCAACGCTGCTCCGCCAGTTCACGCAGCCGCGAATTCGCCGCCACCCCACCGGCGATCAGCAACGTCGACACGTCGAGTTCCTTCGCCGCTCGTACCGCCTTGCGGGTCAGCACATCGGCGACCGCTTCCTGGAAGCCGGCGGCGACATCGGCCGAAGAGAAATCGGGATGACTCACGTTCTTTTCCATGTAACGCGCTACGGCCGTCTTGAGCCCGGAGAAGCTGAACGCAAACCGGTCGTCGCGCGGTCCGGTCATTCCACGGGGAAACACGATGGTGTCGCGGTCGCCGGTACGTGCGAGGTCGTCGAGCGCCTTGCCGCCGGGATACCCGAGGCCCAGCAGACGCGCCACCTTGTCGTAAGCCTCACCCGCGGCGTCGTCAACGGTGCTGCCGAGCTCGACGATAGGTTCGCCCAGTGACCGCACGTGCAGCAGGTTGGTGTGGCCTCCCGACACGAGCAGACCCACACTTTCGGGCAGCGGGCCGTGGTCATAGACGTCCGCGGCCAGGTGCCCACCGAGATGGTTGACGGCGTAGAACGGCACCTGCCACGCGGCCGAATATGCTTTGGCGGCAGCCACTCCCACCAACAGTGCACCGGCGAGTCCGGGTCCGATGGTTGCCGCGACGATATCCGGCTTGACGATGCCCGCCGTCTCCATGGCGCGGCGCATCGTCGGCCCCAGCGCCTCCAGGTGGGCCCGCGACGCGATCTCGGGAACGACGCCACCGAATCGGGCGTGCTCGTCGACGCTGGACGCCACTTCGTCGGCCAGTAACGTCACCGAGCCGTCCGCACCGAGTTGGGCGATGCCGACGCCGGTTTCGTCGCAGGAGCTCTCGATGGCCAGAATGACTGTCATGACGGATCCTCTTGAGGAAGTCGCTTCATCGTATAGGCGTCCGCCCCGCTGGCGCGGTAATAGCGCCTGCGTAATCCGACGTTGACGAAGCCGAAGCTCTCGTAAAGCGCAATCGCGGGCACGTTGTCCGTTCGGACCTCGAGGAAAATTACGCTGCCGGAGGCCAATTCGAGGAGTTCGGTCACCAGCCGTTTACCGATGCCTTGGCCTTGGTACGCCGGGTCGACGCCGATGGTGTGAATCTCATACTCGTATGGCCGTATTCGGCCCAACCGCGCGATCCCCGCATAGCCGATGAGGGTGTCCTCGCTGCGCGCGGCGACATAGTGAATGTGCTTGGCCTTGAGTTCGGCGAGGAACGCCCGTTCCGGCCAGGGGTCGTCGCCGGAGAACAGTTGGGACTCCAGCTCGGCGCACCGCGCAGCGTCAGACGGTTTCAGTTTCCCGTAGACGACGGTCATCGCGCCGCAGCCTGCCGCTCAGCCAGCGTCTTGGCGTCGGGACGCCGGAGATACAGCGGCACCAGTGGCGCCGGGGCGGAGGTCCAGTCGGCGACCGCCCGCACCAACCCCGTCGCGGTGGGATACCGGGCTGGCTGCGCCAGCGCTTCATCGGCGCCGGGTACATCGGCCGGGGCCGCGACGGCCGGACCCGCCACTCGCGCACCGTCGCGGTAGCGCGCCCAGTACACCTCGCGCCTGCGCGCATCCGTCACGACCAACAGGTCTCCCCCGGCCACGATGCCGATGGCGTCAAGACTGCACACTCCGTGCACAGGCAGACCGAGCGCATGGCCGTATGCCGCGGCGGTGGCCATCCCGACTCGAAGACCCGTGAACGGGCCCGGCCCGCAGCCGACGACGATCGCCTCGAGCTCATCGACGCCGACCTCGGCATCGGCGAGTGCACGGACCGCGTTGGGTGTCAGCTGCTCGGCATGCGCGCGCGCATCGAGCGTGACCCGTTCGGCCAGCACATCGATCGCGTCGCCGTCACGACGGACCACCCCGGCGGTGACCGCAGGCGTGGCGGTGTCGATCGCCAGGATCAGGCTGCTCACGGCGCGCTCCACTGCCAGATCGCCGTCCGCACCTCGGTGTCGGCTCCTCGTTCGAGCCGGATGTCGAGATGGCTGTCGGACAACCGCTCGGCCAGTCCTTCCCCCCATTCCACGACGACGACCGCGTCGTCGAGATCGGTGTCCAGATCCAGCGAGTCGAGTTCGGCGAGCAGGTCGACCGAGGTGGCATCGAGCAGCCGATAGAGGTCGACGTGAATCATGGCCGGGGCGTCGGCACGGCGCGCCCGGTGCACGCGGGCCAGCACGAATGTCGGCGAGACAACCGGCCCGTCGACATCCATCGCCTGCGCAATACCCTTGGCCAACACCGTCTTTCCCGCGCCCAGCGGGCCCGACAGCACGACTACGTCACCGGCGCGCAGTCCTCGGCCCAGCCGCTCCCCCAGGGCGATGGTGTCGGCCGCCGTCGGCAGCTCCGCCGTCCCCGCGCCACGCTCAGCCATGGTGGCGAACCCGATCCCGGACGCGGCGGGTCAGCGCGACGAGCTTGGACGGAGTTGCGCGCTCTACCAGCCGGACCAGCGCGTCATCGATGACCTCCGGCTGTTCTAGCTCAACGAGATGCCCTGCGCCTTCGACAATCACGAGTTCGGACTTCGGCAGGGCGTCGGCCATGTCCTGCGAGTACTCCATCGGGGTCAGCAGGTCCTCATCGCCACACGCGATCAGCGTCGGCACCTTCGCCAGCGTGGTCAGCCCCTCGGTTTCGTCGTGGACCTCGAGTGCGTGCAGGAACTCGACGAGCGTCTCGATCGGGGTGTCGTGCATCATCTTTTCGGAGAATCCGACGACGCTCGGGCTGACCTTCACATCACCGTAGGAGGCGGCGCGAAGGATCGGAGCGATCACAGCCTTGGCGGCGCCGCGAGTGCGATGCACGGTCTTCGGTGCGTACCGAACAGCGAAGCGGACCGCCTCCAGCGCGGGGTTCTTCAGGATCTCCCCCAGCGGGGAGCGTGAAACCCCCTCGGCCGCAGACGCTATCAGCGCAGCGCCGACGACGCGAGTGGGATAGCGCTGCGGGAACTGCCTGGCGTGCGACAACACGGTCATACCGCCCATCGAATGGCCAACCAACACAATCGGACCGCGCGGTGCCATCACCGCGAGCACCGTCTCCAGATCCCTGCCGAGTTGCGCCACACTGTAGGTCTCCGGCGGTGCTTGGCCGGACTGACCGTGTCCACGCTGGTCGTAGAAGACCATCCGCACCTGCGAGCCCCACTCCTGCGTCAGACGGGCACGTTGGAAATGAAAGGCGCCCATGCGAAGACAGAAGCCGTGGGCGAACACCACCGTGAGCCCGGCGTTGGGGTCCCCCACCTCGCGGACCGCCAGGTCGACACCGTCCGGTGTGGTGACGACGACGCTCCGGTCGGCGTCGAGAAGGCTGAAATCCTCGTGTTCGTAGGGATCGTCGCTGCTGACACGTCGGCGTAGCGATCTCGCGACGGACACCGCGGTGGCGGTGCCTACGGCGGTCACACCTGCCGCGCCCGCCAACCAGCGGGTACCCTGATCGCTCAACGGCTTTGACCGATCGGCTGGGTTTCGCGGTAGGTCCGCACCACGCGGCCGCGGGGGCTCGTGACGACCTCGTAGTTGATGGTGCCGAGCAGTTCGGCCCAGTCCTGCGCGGTCGATTCGCCCTGCGTTCCCGGCCCGAACAGGATCGCGTCGTCGCCCTCGGAGACGTCGCCGCCGGAACCCACGTCGACCACGAGTTGGTCCATGCAGACGCGCCCGACCGCGCGGCGCAACCGTCCGTTGATCAACACGTCGATACGGCCACTGAGGTTTCGGAAGACACCGTCGGCGTAGCCGATGGGTAGCAGCGCCAGGGTGGTGTCGCCCTCGGCGATCCAGGTGTGGCCGTAGGAGACACCTTCGCCCGCTTTCACCGGCCGTAGCAGTGCCACAGGGCATTTGAGCGTCATCACCGGCTTCAATCCCATGGCTCCACGCTCGGGAATCGGCGTCTGCCCGTACACGGCGATACCGGGCCGGACCATGTCGAACGCAAGATCGGGACGCGTCAATGCCGACGGCGAGTTGCTCAGGTGCACCAGCTCGTACCGCACACCCTGATCGCGTGCCTGACCCAACATCTCTTTGAGCCGTTGCGCCTGAACGTCGTTGAGGGGATGTTCGGGGACGTCACCGTGCACCAGATGCGACATGAGGCCACCCAGCGTGAACGCCCCGTCGGCCAGGGCACGCTTGAGTGCGGTCAACATCGCCGGATACTCTGCCGGGCTTGCACCGTTGCGATTCAGGCCGGTGTCGACCTTGACGGTGACTTTCGCGGTACGGCCGGTCTGCTCGGCCGCGGCGCGGAGTTCGCCCAGCTGGCGCAGCGACGACACGGCGATCTGCACGTCGGCGTCGAGCGCGGGTGCGAAGTCGGTCCCAGGCGGGTGCAGCCACGCCAGCACGGGGGCGGTGACGCCGTCGCGGCGGAGCGCGATCGCCTCCTCGATGGTGGCGACACCGAGTTCCGCCGCGCCTGCGGCGAGGGCAGCCCGGCCGGTCCGCGTCGCCCCGTGTCCGTACCCGTCGGCCTTGACGACAGCCATCACCTGCGCCGAACCCGCATGCTCGCGCAGCAGGGCCACGTTGTGTGCCACGGCGTCGAGGTCGATCACCGCCTCGGGGGCCACGTGCGTCGTTCCAGTCGATTGCATGGTCATGTCACCACAGTCGATTGTCCCAGACCAGAAATTGTGCCTTGGCGCACAGTGACGGCCGGTCAGTGCGCGAACGGCCGCAGCTCGTCGAAGTGGCCCTGCGGCTTCAGCGCGTCGAGCTGGGCAAGCACGGTAATCATGTCGTCGCGCAGCATCCTGGCCAGGTCAGCGGAGAAACCCTCCCGGACGACGATGCGTAAAACGACGACGTCGCTGGCGTTGTCCGGCATGGTGTACGCGGGCACCTGCCAGCCGAATGAGCGCAGGGCGTGGGAGACGTCGAACTCGGTGTAACCGGGATCACCGGACAGCCGGAAGCTGACCACGGGGATGGCCGAGCCGTCGGAGATGATTTCGAAGTGTTGGCTCTCTCTGAGCTGATCGCCAAGCCAGCGCGCCGTAGTCGACAGCGACGACATCACCTGGGCGTAGCCGGATCTGCCGAGCCGCAGAAAGTTGTAGTACTGGCCGATCACCTGGTTGCCGCCCTTGGAGAAGTTCAGCGTGAACGTGGGCATGTCACCGCCCAGGTAGTTGACCCGGAAGACGAGGTCCTCGGGCAGGTACTCGGCGCTTCGCCACACCACGAAACCGATGCCCGGGTACGTCAGTCCGTACTTGTGGCCGCTGACATTGATCGACACCACCCGGGGCAGCCGGAAGTCCCACACCACATCCGGGTGCAGAAATGGCACGACGAAGCCGCCACTGGCCGCGTCGACGTGCACGGGAACGTCGACACCGCCGTCGGCGGCCATCTTGTCCAATGCGGCGCAGATCTCGGCGATGGGTTCGAGTTCGCCGGTATAGGTGGTGCCGAGGATGGCGACCACACCGATGGTGTCCTCGTTGACCGCGGACAACACCTGCTCGGGTGTGATGACGTAGCGCCCCTCCTCCATCGGGAGGTAGATGGGCTCGACATCGAAGTAGCGACAGAACTTCTCCCAGACCACCTGGACGTTGGCGCCCATCACCAGATTCGGCTTACGGGTGCGCCAGCCGCCTTTTCCGTCTTTTCCGTCGCCGACCTTTGCGCGCCACCGCCAGCTCATCGCCAGACCGGCGAGCATCACGGCCTCGCTCGACCCGACGGTGGAGACGCCGATCGCGCTGGCCGGGTCGTCGTCGCGCAGGTCTTCGGCGTGGAACAGGTCGGCCACCATGCACACGCAACGCTGCTCGATCGCCGCGGTGGCCGGGTATTCGTCTTTGTCGATCATGTTCTTGTCGAACGTCTCGGCCATCAGTTTCTCGGCCTCGGGGTCCATCCAGGTGGTCACGAAGGTCGCCAGGTTCAGCCGGCTGCTGCCGTCGAGCATCAATTCGTCGTGGATGAAGCGATAGGCGGCGGCGGCGTCCATGCACTCGTCGGGCATCCGCAGCGCGGGAACGGGTGCCATCGCGAACCGCCCGGTGTATGCCGGGGAGATCAACGGAGCGTGAGAGCGCTTGCGCGACATGGCAAGACCTTTCGTTAGAGAGATGCGATGGCGGCCCGGACATGGGCCAGGATGCGTGATGCTGATGTCGGTGCCGGGTGCGGCCCGGGATCGGCGGCGGACAGGTTGGCAGCACGAGCGTGGACGTAGGCGGCTGAGGCTGCGGCTTCGCCGGGGGGCAGGCCTGCGGCGAGCAGTGCACCGACGACGCCGGAAAGCACATCGCCGGAACCGGCTGTGGCCGCCCATGATTGGCCCGCGGAGTTGAGGTACACCGACCCACCGGGTTCGGCGATCACGGTGATGTTGCCCTTCAGCAACACGGTAACGCCGAGGCGGTCGGCGAGCCTGCGGGTCGCGCCGATGCGATCGACACCGGGCGGCGAACCGGCCAGCCGCTCGAACTCTCCTGCGTGCGGCGTCAACACCGTCGGCGCAGCCCGATTGGCGACGAGGTCGGGGTGGGCCGCGAGGATGGTCAGCCCGTCGGCGTCGACGATCACCGGCAGATCGGTCTCCAGTGCGAACCACAGCGCCGCCGCACCCTTTTCATCGGTCCCCAGCCCCGGTCCTACCACCCACGCCTGCACTCGCCCCGCAGCGGAGATGGTCGGGGCGGCGACAACCTCTGGCCACTGTGAAATCACCTGCTGTGCGGCACTTCCCGCGTAGCGCACCATGCCCGACGTCGCGGCGACCGCGGCGCCTGTGCACAGCACGGCCGCACCGGGGTAGGTGGCCGAGCCGGCCAGGACACCGGTGACGCCCTGGGTGTACTTGTCGTCTTTCGGGCCGGGGACGGGCCATCGCGCAGCGACATCGCCGGCGTCCAACTCGAGCACGTCGGACCGTGGCAGGTCCAGGCCGATGTCGACCAGCTCGACACGGCCGCAATCGCCAAGGGCGTGAACCGGCTTGAGGCCACCAAAGGTCACGGTCAGTGCGGCGCGCACGTGCGGGCCCTCTGCGGCACCCGTGTTCACATCGATGCCGCTCGGGATGTCGACAGCGACCACCGGGGCGGTAACGCTTTCGAATATCTGGGCCGCTTCGGGCCGCAACGGCCCAGAGCCGGAGATCCCGACGACGCCGTCGATCACCAGATCGGTTGCCGCCGGAATGCTTTCGACGATCCGGCCGCCTGATGCGATATACGCGGCCAGCGCCTCGGTGTGCGTGCGTTCCGGTTTGAGCAAAACCGCCGCGGCCGATGCGCCGCGACGACGCAGGAGGGTGGCCGCCCATAGTGCGTCGCCGCCGTTGTCCCCGGAGCCGACGACCGCGCAGACCCGGCGACCGGCGACGCCGCCGGTGAGCAGGGTGAGTTCGCGTGCAATCGCGGTGGCCAGACCGTTGGCGGCGCGGCGCATCAGGGCACCATTGGGGAGGCTCGCCAACAGCGGCGCTTCTGCCTCGCGGATCTCGTCGGCGGAGTAGTAGTACCGCATCGGGATCAGGATGGCATGCCGAACCTCCTCCGCGTTGCTGGTGCGGGAAATGCCCGTGGACGACTTTTCCGGCGAGCAAGCAGAGAGCAAATTGCGCCCGCGCAACGAACCCGGCGCGGCCCACCGACGATTGTCACGATCCGATAACGTTCGGTACCGGAGTCAGCGCATTCTGCCCACCGGTTTTCCGCTGGCCAACCTGCGCTTCGGGCCGGTCGAGCCCATCCCGCCGACCGGAACCGAACTTGATCGGAAATACGAGTCTGTGCTTGGTTAGGCACACCGATGACTTGACGCGACTGAATCGAAATTTTGATCGGCGGTGAACAGCTAACTCATATGTGTGCGCTTGGTCACGATATCCGGGCTTCCGAAGGAACCAACCGGTCGAACCGTCCTTCGTGGGATCGATCTTTGCGGGTACCACAGGGTTCCGACGCCATAGCCATGCATCGGCTGGCGCACGCCACCGGGGCTCTCGACGTCAACTCGCCCTACGCGTACCTGCTGTGTGCGACTGACTTCGCCGATACGGCGATTGTCGCCGAGGAGGACGGCGACCTGCTGGGTTTCATCACCGGCTATCACCCCCCGACGCGGCCCGAGGTGTTGTTCGTCTGGCAGGTGGCGGTCGCCCCGTCTGCGCAAGGCCGGGGGTTGGCCAGCGCGATGTTGGACGGCCTCGCCGACCGGGTACGGACCGACCGCCACGGTCATCCGCTGACGGTCGAAGCGACGGTCGCACCGAACAACGAACAGTCACGTGCGCTGTTCGGTGCGTTCGCGCGCAGGCACGGGGTCCCGATGACCGAACATCCGCACTTCCCCGCGGAGCTTCTCGACCCTGACCTCAACCACGAAGACGAACCGATCCTTCGGATCGGTCCGATCACTGCTTCTCGCTAGAACCAAGACTGAACGGAGGCGCTGTGTCGCTACTGGAAACCGAAACTTTCGACCGCGAATCGGAACTTCCCGACGTGTTCGCAACAACCGAGTCCGAGGTGCGAAGCTACTGTCGCGCCTGGCCGACGACTATCGAAACCGCGCAGGGTTCATGGCTGACCGATACCTCGGGCCGGCGTTATCTGGACTTCTTCGCAGGCGCAGGCGCGCTCAACTACGGACACAACAATCCGGTTCTCAAGCGGGCGGTGATCGACTACCTCGCCTCGGACGGAATCGTGCACTCACTCGATATGGCCACCTCTGCGAAACAGAACTTTCTCGAGACGTTCTCGCGGGTGGTCCTTGCACCCCGCGGCTTGGACTACAAGGTGCAGTTTCCCGGCCCGACTGGCACCAACGCGGTCGAATCGGCATTGAAGCTGGCAAGGAAAGTGACCGGACGCGAGTCAATCATCAGCTTCACCAACGCGTTTCACGGCATGACGCTCGGATCGCTGTCGGTGACCGGCAACTCGATGAAACGGGCAGGCGCAGGCATCCCACTGGTACATGCCACGCCCATGCCGTACGACAACTACTTCGGCGGCGTGACCGAGGACTTCCACTGGTTCGAGCGGGTCCTCGACGACTCCGGAAGCGGGCTGAATCAGCCGGCTGCCGTGATCGTCGAAACCGTCCAGGGCGAAGGCGGCTTGAACGTCGCCCGTCTCGAATGGCTGCGCGCTCTTGCCGAGCTGTGCCGCCGACGCGGCATCCTGCTCATCATCGACGATGTGCAGATGGGCTGCGGCCGAACGGGTCCGTTCTTCAGCTTCGAGGCGGCCGGGATCGTGCCGGACATCGTCACCTTGTCGAAGTCCATCAGCGGCTACGGGTTGCCGATGGCACTGACGCTGTTTCACCGCGAGCTCGATGTTTGGGCACCTGGCGAACACAACGGAACGTTCCGCGGCCACAATCCCGCGTTCATCACCGCCACGAAGGCGCTGGAAACGTACTGGGAAACCAGCGCCCTCACCGAAGGTACGATCGCCAAGGGCACCTCCATACACGATCGACTCGAGCATATTGCGGCCGGACACGACGGTGTCTCGACGCGGGGTCGCGGCATGGCACAGGGGTTGAAGTTCGAGCAACCGGACCGCGCCAGTGACATCTGTCGTGCCGCGTTCGAGCGCGGTGTGCTCATGGAGACCAGCGGACCGGCCGACGAAGTTGTCAAATTGCTTCCCCCCCTGACCATTTCACCGGCTGATTTGACAGCCGGCCTAGACATCCTCGCCGAGTCGGTCGCCGCGACTGCCGCGTAGCCTGGAAGTTGGAAAGGAGCATTCAATGATCGTTCGCACCACCGACGAGATCACCGACACAGACCGCGACGTGTCAGACGGGTCGTGGCGGTCCAAGCGCATTGTCCTTGCCGGCGACGGTGTCGGCTTCTCGTTCCACGAAACGACGATCAACGCCGACTCGGTATGCGAATTTCACTACCAGCACCACGTCGAGGCGGTTTGGGTGGTCGAAGGCCAAGGCACGCTCACCAACCTCGAAACCGATGAACAGCACCGGTTGTCGGCGGGCACGATGTACTTGCTCGACGGGCACGAACGACACCGTGTGACCTGCCATGACCAATTGCGGATGTTCTGCGTGTTCAATCCGCCAGTCAGCGGGCAGGAAGTCCACGACGAGACCGGCGCCTACCCGCCGCCCCGGCCGGCGGCGTGATGACCATGGACCGTGTCGACAACTACCCCACCCGCCTCGATCACGCGACCCCGCCGATTCCGCGAATCGAGCCGACGGTGTGGGGAACAGAGGCTCACGGCCCGCTCACTGCGGCGGCGCTGAACAACTTCGCGGAGCAGGGCTATCTGATACGGGGCGACGCCGTGGGCGACGACTGGCTGCCCCCGCTCCACCAGGAGTTGGAGCGGTTGGCCGTGGACCTCGATCACACTGATCCGCGAATCATCCGTGAGCCGGGCGGCACCGTCCGCTCGGTGTTCGAACCGCACCTGCTCTCCGACCTCGTCGCCCAGGTCGTCGAACTCGACACCGTGCTACCGGTCGCTCGCCAACTACTGGGCAGCGACGTCTACATTCACCAGGCGCGGATCAATTTCATGCCTGGCTTCACCGGAACCGGGTTCTACTGGCATTCCGATTTTGAGACCTGGCACGCTGAGGACGGCATGCCCGCCATCCGTGCGGTGTCGTGCTCGATAGCGCTGACCGACAACTTCTCCTACAACGGCTCGCTAATGGTGATGCCGGGCTCACACGGCACGTTTTTTCCATCTGTGGGTGCCACGCCGGACAACAACTTCGACACGTCGTTGATCCGGCAGGAAGTCGGCGTTCCCGATCAGACGGTGCTCACGAAGGCGGCCGACCGGTACGGCATCAATCAATTCACCGGCCCGGCGGGCACCGCCCTGTGGTTCGACGCCAACCTGCTGCATGGGTCTGGATCGAATATCACGCCGTTCCCCCGGTCGAACGTCTTCCTGGTCTTCAATTCGGTGCAGAATCCGCTGTCCGAACCGTTCGCGGCGGCCACACCGCGACCGGAGTTTCTCGCCTCCCGACAGGTGCGGGCCTTGGGCAGCGCCGCAGCCAACGTCGACTGACGCCGTAATCGGACTAGCCGTCGGCCTGCTCCCAGAAGGCCGCGGCCAGCTCGGCGATCTCTTCCGGATACTCGCCGTTGATCGCATGCGACGCGTCGGGCCACAATTCGACGTGCCCGCGCGGCAACAGGTTTCGCGCCCGTGCCGCAGCCTTGGCGGAGTTGTGCATCACGCTGCGGCCGGCGATCAGGGCGAGGACCGGGATGTCCAGCGAGCGCAGCTGCTCATCAGAAATCATCTTGGGCATCGCCTTGCGTAGCACGTAATCAGTCGAGCCAGCGGAGATCAATGCCGCCCCAGGAAGTGGGCCGTCGACATCCGCGCCGCCTGAGATCCAGCTGAGCACTCGACTTCGCAGGGATGTGGGAACGCCGGGCACGAACAAGGCCGGCGACGCAAGCACTGCCTTCGCGGCGATCGGTGCGAAGGTGAACACCGGATCCAACAGGACCAGCGAGGCGGCCCGGCCAGGGCGACGGGAAGCGTAGTTGACCGCGGTCCAGCCGCCGATCGAAACGCCCATCAGGTGCACCTCGGCCAGCCCGAGGCCCGCCAAGGTCTCGTCCAGCCATTGCGCCTCGTCGTCGGGTCCGGTGATCGCCTTGTCCTGCACGGACATGCCCGCCTCACCGAGCAAGTCCACGCAGATGACCGAGCGGTGCTCGAGTATGGCGGGAATGTTGCCCAGCCACATCGGGGTCGACGCGTTGCGACCCGGCAGCAACATGACTGGCGGGCTGGTGGAAGGCCCATCGAGCCGGCATACGCGCACGGAGCCGAACGACGTTTTCACGTCGGCCAATTCGCGGACCGACGGCATTTCCGCCATGGCGGCCTGGTAGACACCGACGTAGTGCGCACGTGCCGCATCGCTGCGGAAGTGCCCGACCTTGCCCACTACTCGACGGTGACCGACTTGGCCAGGTTGCGCGGCTTGTCGACGTCGTAACCGCGCGCCTGCGCGACGCCCGCGGCGAAGATCTGCAACGGAATCGTCGACAGGAGCGGCTGGAAGAGCGTTGGTACCGCAGGAATCTCGATCAGATGGTCGGCGTGCGGCCGGACGGTGTCGTCGCCCTCTTCGGCGATGACGATGGTGATCGCGCCTCGGGCCTGTATCTCGCGGATGTTCGACAGCAGTTTGGCGTGCAGTGTCGCAGCGTTCTTCGGCGACGGCATGACGACGATGACCGGCAGGTCGTCCTCGATCAACGCGATCGGCCCGTGCTTGAGCTCGCCGGCGGCGAAGCCCTCTGCGTGCATGTACGCCAGTTCCTTGAGCTTCAGCGCGCCTTCGAGCGCGACCGGATAGCCGACGTGGCGGCCGAGGAACAGCACGGTCTGCGACTGCGCGAATCGCCGTGCCAGCTCGAATACCGGATCGATGGTGTCGAGTACCCGCGCAACCAGATCCGGCATGGCCTCGAGATCGGCGAACTCGCGGGCCACCTCTTCGGGGTACTTGGTGCCGCGTGCCTGCGCAAGGGCCAGCCCGACAAGGTAATTGGCGGTGATCTGGGCGAGGAACGTCTTGGTCGACGCCACGCCGATCTCGGGTCCGGCACGGGTGTAGAGGACTGCGTCGCACTCGCGAGGAATCTGACTGCCGTTGGTATTGCAGATGGCCAAAACCTTGGCCTTCTGCTCCTTGGCGTGCCGGACTGCCTCCAGGGTGTCGGCTGTCTCGCCGGACTGGGAGATGGCGACGACAAGCGTGTGACGGTCCAGAACCGCGTCGCGGTAACGGAACTCACTCGCGAGCTCTACTTCGACGGGAAGCCGGGTCCAGTGTTCGATCGCGTACTTGGCCAACAGACCGGAGTGGTACGCCGTGCCGCAGGCGACGATGAACACCTTGTCGATCTCGCGCAGTTCTTGATCGGAAAGGCGCTGTTCGTCGAGCACGATGCGGCCGTCGGCGAAATGGCCAAGCAGCGTGTCGGAGACGGCAGCGGGCTGTTCGGCGATCTCCTTGAGCATGAAGTACTCGTAACCGCCCTTTTCGGCGGCCGAGATATCCCAGTCGATATGGAATTCGCGGGCATTCGCGGAGTCGTCGGCTCCGTTGAAGTCCGTGATGCGATAGCCGTCGGCAGTGACGATCACCGCTTGGTCCTGACCGAGTTCCACCGCGTCTCGGGTGTATTCGATGAACGCTGCGACATCTGAGCCGACGAACATCTCACCGTCGCCGACACCGAGCACCAACGGCGTTGAGCGGCGGGCGGCGACGATCGTGCCCGGATCGTCCGCATTGGCGAAGACCAGCGTGAAATGGCCTTCCAGTCGGCGCAGCACGGCCAGCACAGAAGCTGGGAAGTCGCCCGCTGTGGGTCCGTGGTGGTACTGCCAGGACACCAGATGCACGGCCACCTCGGTGTCGGTGTCACTGGCGAACTCCACGCCGGTGGCTTCCAGTTCCGCGCGCATGGCGGAGTAGTTCTCGATGATGCCGTTGTGGACGACCACGATCTTCCCGGCGGCGTCCCGGTGCGGGTGGGCGTTGCGATCGGTCGGCCTGCCGTGGGTCGCCCAACGGGTATGCCCCAGTCCGGTGCTGCCCGCAAGGGTGCCCGCCTCGGATTCGGCAAGCGCAGTCTCGAGGTTGGCGAGCCGCCCGGCCCGGCGCCGTACCGTCAGGCCGCCGTTGCCGTCGAGCAGGGCCACCCCTGAGGAGTCGTATCCGCGGTATTCCATCCGGCGCAGCGCCTCGACGACAACGTCGCAGGCAGGACGCTGCCCGACGTAGCCGACGATTCCGCACATAGCCTTTCAGGGTAGTGCAAGGGCGACCGACAACCACCTGCGCTACGGTCGTCTGGTGGCGCGGACAGCGAAGCTCTTCAATGCGTTGAAGCGCCGTGGCCCCCACCGCGTTTTACGTGGTGACCTGGCATTTGCCGGCCTGCCCGGCGTCGTGTTCACCCCGGAGTCGGGCATGAATCTCGCGGGTGTGGCATTTGGTCACGATTGGCTCACACGTGACGACCGCTACTACGGAACGCTCGAGCATCTGGCGTCATGGGGCATCGTCGCCGCAGCGCCCGCCACCGAGACCGGACTGGCACCGTCGGTGCTCAATCTGTCCTACGACCTGGGCACGGCGCTCGACATCATCGCCGGGGTGCGGCTGGGGCCGGGCAGGATCAGCGTGCATCCCACCAAGCTCGGCGTGGCCGGACACGGTTTCGGCGGGTCTGCAGCCGTGTTCGCGGCCGCGGGGATGGCAGGCAGATTGAAAGCCGTCGTGGCGGCGTTCCCGACGGTCACCAAGCCACGCGCCGAAGAGCCCGCGTCGACGCTGAAGGTGCCCGGCCTGATCCTCGCCGACCCTGGAGATCCGATGTCGTTGCGTTCCAACGCCGTCGAACTCGCCCGAGTCTGGAAGAGCGGAACCTTGCGCGACTTGAGCGGCGTGAAGGCCGGTGGGCTCGTCGAAGGTCGCCGGCTGGCCAAGGCGGTCGGACTGCCTGGCGCCGATCGCGGCACGCAGAAGATCGTGCGCGCTCTGATGACCGGATATCTCCTGCACATGCTCACCGGCGACAAGGCCTACCGCGACTTCGCCGATCCTGAAGTCGCGCTTCCCAAGGCTACGACGATGGACCCGTTCGCCGACGATCCGGTGGCTCTCGAGAACAAGGTCGTCGCACTTCTCAAGCCCTGAGCGAGGCCAACCAACCGGTTGGGTGTATAACTTCCCCATGTCCACTGCGCCGTCTGTGCCTTCCTTGCGGACCGGAATCTTCCTCAACTACGCGGGCGGTTTCCTCGAGGCCGTCGACCAAATCGTCGAGCTCGAGAAGATCGGCGTCGACGTCGCGTTCGTCGCCGAGGCCTATTCCTACGACGCGATCAGCCAGCTCGGGTTCCTGGCGGCCAAGACGTCGCGGATGGAACTGGCCACCGGGGTTGTCCCGATCTACATCCGCACCCCGACGCTGCTCGCGATGACTGCGGCCGGACTCGACTATGTGTCCGACGGGAGGTTCCGGTTGGGCATCGGCACGTCCGGCCCACAGGTCATGGAGGGCTTCCACGGCGTGCCCTTCGATGCACCGCTGGGCCGGACCCGCGAGGTCGTCGACATCTGCAGGCAGGTGTGGCGCCGCGAACGGGTGACCTACGACGGCAAGCACTATCAGATTCCCCTGCCGGCCGATAAGGGCACCGGCCTCGGCAAGCCCCTGCGCTTGATCAATCACCCTGTCCGCGATCGCATTCCGATCAATATCGCCGCACTGGGCCCGAAGAACGTCGAACTCACCGCCGAGATCGCCGACGGCTGGCAGCCGGTGTTCTTCCTCCCCGAGAAAGCCGACGACGTGTGGGGCGACTCCCTGCGCGCAGGGTTCGCCAAGCGCGACCCGGCACTGGGCCCGCTGGATGTCACGGTCAGCGCTCCGCTGGCAATCGGGGATGACGTCGACGACCGACTGGCGTGGACGAAACCACAACTGGCGCTGTACATCGGCGGCATGGGCGCTCGCGGCAAGAACTTCTATCACAACCTGGCGACGCGCTACGGCTATGGCGAGGTCGCCAACGACATCCAGGACCTGTACCTGGCAGGCAAGAAGACCGAAGCCATCGCGGCCGTCCCCGACGAGTTGGTGCGCGCCGTATCGCTGGTGGGCCCGCGCGGTTACGTCAAGGAGCGTCTCGCCGCGTTCGCGGAAGCCGGTACCACCACACTTCTGCTGCAGCCACTGTCGGGTGACCGGGCCGAAACACTGCGATTCGTAGAGGAATTGCGCGAGCTGCTTCCGTAGCCGATTAAGCCGAATGCGGTTGGGCCTGTAGACTGATCATCAGCGGCATCGTCTGTTCTGCCTTTTGCCGTTTCTCGATCGTCATACCGAGCGCCGCGGACTGAATCCGCGCCGGGCAGGACGACCACACTACACTTTCGGAGCTTTAACCTTGTCTGTTCAAATCACTGATGGCACAACCGTGCCCACATTCGTCGACCTCGGCCTGCCCCAGGCGGTCGTCGACGTCCTTGCCGGCAACGGCATCGACACCCCGTTCCCCATCCAGGCCGCGACGCTGCCCGATTCATTGGCCGGCCGCGACGTACTGGGTCGCGGCCGCACCGGATCCGGCAAGACTTATGCGTTCTTGTTGCCCATGGTGACGAGACTCACATCGAGCCAGACGAAGCGAGCGCCGGGCCGTCCGCGTGCGCTCATCCTCGCCCCGACCCGCGAGCTGGTCGCTCAGATCGATGCCGCGCTCGCACCGTTGGCCGCCGCGACGAACCTGCGGAGCGTCGTCGTATTCGGCGGCGTCGGGCACCAGCCGCAGATCGACAAGCTGCGTGCCGGCGTCGACATCGTCATCGCCTGCCCCGGCCGCCTGGAAGACCATGTGAAATCGCGTCATGCAGATCTGTCTGCTGTCGAGATCACCGTGCTCGACGAGGCTGACCATATGGCGGACCTCGGCTTCCTGCCGCCGGTGAAGCGACTGATGGACAAGACGCCTCGCAATGGACAGCGAATGCTGTTCTCCGCCACCTTGGATGGTGGTGTGGATGTTCTGGTCAAGCGGTACCTGACCGATCCGGTGGTCCACAGCGTCGATTCGGAGCAGTCGCCGGTCGCAGCGATGGACCATCACGTGCTGCACGTCGAGAAGGCGGCCCGCATCAACGTGCTCGCCGACCTGGCGGCCTCGCCCGGACGAAAAATCGTCTTCGCCCGCACCAAGCACGGCGCCAAGAATCTTGCCCGCCAGTTGAATTCACGCGGAGTACCTGCCGTCGAGTTGCACGGCAACCTGTCTCAGAACGCCCGTACGCGCAACCTGGCGGCATTCTCCGATGGTTCGGCCTGGGTACTGGTCGCGACGGACATCGCCGCGCGCGGCATCCACGTTGACGATGTCACTCTTGTCGTGCACGCCGACCCGCCGGTCGAGCACAAGGCGTATCTGCACCGGTCCGGCAGGACGGCGCGCGCCGGAAACGACGGCACCGTCGTGACGCTGATGCTCGATGAGCAGGTGTCCGACGTGCGACAGCTGACGCGCAAGGCAGGCGTGAAGCCGACGATCACGCGCTTTCGCGGCCCGTCGCATCCGGTGCTGCACGAGATCGCCCCGGGTGAGCGCACCTTCGGCAAGCCGATCGTGCCTGCCGCCGCCCCCAGCCGACCCGCACCGACCAAGCCGGAGCAGGCCCGTCGCCGCCGTCCCGCACGCCGTAGGCGGCCGACCAACGCGTAGGAGTTGCGAACCAGCAGTTCAGGCACGCGCAACTGCATCGCACGCACGCTACCTCGTCACTGACCCACCTGGGGCAGTTCATCGGCCGCGATCTCACACGGCGTGCCCGTTGCCGTAGCAGGTACTGGCTCTGTAACGGGTTCTATTGGCGGTGGAGCCGGTGTCGGCGGCGGAACAGGCTCGACGGCGGCAGAAAGCGGCTCGGCAGGCGACTCTTCCGGAACAGGTTCGCCCGCGGCGTCGGTCGCGAGATCCGCCTCGACGACTTCAGGATCCTCTTCCGCTTCGGCATCGGCTTCAGGCTCTTCCTCCCCGTCATCGTCATCATCGTCGTCGAGTGAGTCGGGCTCGTCGTACTCGTCGGGCTCGGGCAGATCCGATAGCGCATCCTGTGACGTCCCCATCAAGCCGCCAAGAAGATCGCCGAGTTGCCCTCCGAATCCAGACAATCCGCTGCCCATATCAGGAATACCTCCGCCCATAGATGGCACAGTCGGCGGCCCCATCGCTGCCGGGTCGGCCGGGGGTGGCTGCGGCGGGGATGGCGGCGGTGCGGAAAGCTGTTCTGCCACAGCAGGGGCGGACCACGCCGGCAATCCACCAGCAGGAGCGGGCGCTCCGCCAGGCGTCGCGCCACCAGGTCCAGCGCCAACAAGTCCACCGGGACTCGAGATGACGCCCGCGGGCGCCGTCACGACTCCGTCGCCCGATGCCGGCAACCACGATGGGCCGAAATCTTCGGGTACACCGAACTGAACGGCCGCGTCGGGGCTGAGTTCAGCTGTCGCGGTGTCGTAGGCCTGAATCACAGCCGCCATCGTCGAACGCATCGCAGTCAACCACTCGGATCGAATCTCGTTGTCTACGAACGGCCTGACCTCTTGATCGACAAGCTCGCTGGCCGTGGCACGATCGCCCGAGCCGGTGGTGACCGTGTGCGCAGCGGCCCGCCAATCCGGCCGTGCCCCCCGGTCCCCCGTCGCCAAAGTCGCAGCGGCTTTCCGGTCCACACTGTGCCACAACCGATCCCGCAACGAAGCCAGCGATTCGGCCGCCCCACGCACGGCCGTCACCACAGCGGCCGAAGTGTCACCGTGCCTGCGCAGGAAATCCCGCGACGCCTGCGCACCCGCGCTGTGCCACGCGACCGACATCGAAGCAAGCTGGACATCCTGACGGGCGAGCAGCCCCTCGGCCGCTGCGGCCGCCGCCCTCAGTGCCTCGCAGTCGGCGTCCAGCGCATGCAGGTCGATTCCGTCCTCGCTGCCGTACCAGTCGCGCACCTGTGACGCGTGCAGGGTCAGGTCCGGATCTTGGAAGCCGAGCAGATGGCACGCCCATACGTAATCCTGGACGGCGTCGACGGCGGGCCGTCCTTCGGCCAATCGCGCAGCAGCATCGTATATCTCGGCCACCGCTCACCCCACCAGTCGGCCGGCGCGGACGTCGGCCTCGTCGTACCGAACCGCGGTGTTTCGCAACGTCGCCGCGATCTCCGCCGACGCCCGCGACCATTCTCGCAGTCGGTCGGCGATACCGTCGACCGCGATACGCACGGCTTCGCCGCGCCCCACGTGCAGCCGGCCGGCACTGGCAGCACCGAACTGCAGACCCGCGAGCCGGGTGCGGACAACGGCGTCGACAGCGTCGGCTACGGATTCATACTCGCCGGCCACGCCGAGCAGCGCAGCGACGTCGACCCGTGCGGCGTCTCGTTCCCCCATGTAGAGCTAGGACGCGGGAGACGTCCCGCCGGTTCCCACCGGATTCAGCGCTGTTCGCTGACCGATTCCGCTACCCGGACCGCGAGCTGGCGCGCGGTGTCCTCGTCGGCGGCTTCCACCATTACCCGAACTACTTGCTCAGTTCCCGAGGGTCGCAATAGGATTCGGCCCGAGTCGCCCAGTGTACGTTGGGCCTCTGCTACCGCGGTGCGCACCGACGGCGCTTCTGCCACGGTGGCCTTGTCCGCGACCTCGACGTTGATCAGCACCTGCGGCAGCGTCTGCATCGGCTCGGCGAGGGTGGCCAAAGACGTTTGTGTCTGTGCCATCCGCGACATCAAGCGCAAGCCCGTGAGGATGCCGTCACCCGTCGTGCCGAACGCGGGCATGACGATGTGTCCGGATTGCTCGCCGCCGAGCGAATACTCGCCGGCGCGCAGTTCCTCGAGCACGTAGCGGTCTCCGACGCCGGTGGTGCGTACCTCGATGGACGCCGCGCGCATCGCGAGGTGCAGACCGAGGTTGCTCATGACGGTGGCGACCAACGTGTTGGATGCGAGCTCACCGGCCTCCTGCATCGCCAGCGCCATGATCACCATGATCGCGTCGCCGTCGACGGTTTGGCCGCTTGCATCCACAGCCAGGCAGCGGTCGGCGTCGCCGTCGTGTGCGAGGCCGAGATCCGCGCCGTGCGCGATGACCGCCGCCCGTAAGGGCTCCATGTGCGTGGAGCCGCAACCGTCGTTGATGTTCAGCCCGTTGGGCTCTGCGTTGATGGCGATGACGTTGGCGCCTGCGGCGCGGTAGGCGCGAGGCGCGGCCGCCGAAGCGGCGCCGTGTGCGCAGTCGACGACGACGGTCAGCCCGTCGAGGCGAGTCGTGACGGCCTTGCCGACGTGTCGGAGGTATCGGTCCAGCGCGTCCTCGGCATCGACGACACGGCCGATGCCTGCACCGGTCGGCCGTTGGCCGGGTCCTTGGTGGACCAGCTCCTCGATCCGGTCCTCTGCCGCATCGTCGAGCTTGTGACCACCAGGGCCGAAGATCTTGATGCCGTTGTCCGGCATCGGATTGTGCGACGCGCTGATCATCACGCCGAAATCGGCGTCGTACGCACCTGCGAGGTAGGCCACGGCCGGGGTCGGCAGCACGCCGACCCGCAGGGCGTCCACGCCCTCGCTGGTGATGCCTGCGATCACCGCCGCTTCGAGCATCTCGCCGCTTGCCCTCGGGTCGCGTCCGACGACCGCCACCCGGCGGGCCCGTCCACCTACGCTGCCAAGGCGCCGAGCCGCCGCGGAACCCAACGCCAATGCCAGCTCAGAAGTGAGATCCTGGTTGGCGACGCCGCGCACCCCGTCGGTGCCGAACAGTCGACCCATGCCGACAAACTTCTCATAAGTGGCGCCCAAAGAGCCAACTGTCGGCTTCGGGGCCCGTGCCGCCGCCGAATCGGTACTCAAACGCGACTCACCGCCCGCATCCGGATGGATACGGGCGGTAAGAACGCTTCAGTCGCTTGTTTTAGCTGCCCTGCTCAGCGGACGGCCCCGCAGGCGTCGCGGGCTCCGTGGTCGGGACCTCGTCACCGGACTGGCCGGGGGTCGTGCCCTCAACCGCGCCCGGGAGGACCTCAGCCTGGCCAGGAAGGCCCTCGACCGCGGCGTTCTGCTGGATCAGGACCGAACCGAGGCTGTTAGTGCAGACGGTCTGCTCAGTGCCGTCGGCCTCAGTGGTCTCGGCCATGGTGGTGACCTGGTCGACCTCCAGGTCACAGACACCAGCAGCGATCTGAGCGGCGTCGGCGGCCTTCACGTCCTCGAGGATTCCGGCGTTCCCCAGGCTCACATTGACCAGGCCGTCGGGTGCGGTCTCGGGCTGCGCGGTCGCGATGCCCAGGCCTGCAGTGAACAGCAGCGACCCGCCGATAACGGTCCCGGCTGCGACGTTCTTCATGACGTTCCTCATCAATTACTCCTTTTCAGTCAGGAGGCGACAGTCCGGTACCCAACGTCGTGAACTGGATTTGTACCGGTGGCCGTCGCGGCCCCTCCGCACATGCGGCGCCGCCACCTCCGAAATGGCTGTATTCACGATCGGGACCGGCCCCAAACGAGAAAGCGGGGAATTGTGAGCTGGTCGGCGTTGAATGCAAACCGTCGTGAATGTCGGGAATTACCGGCCGGTAGTGGGGCCAACGCGAGACCGCCGGGTACGCGAAATCGCGTACCCGGCGGCCATCGAGGAATCGATCAGCGCTTGCTGTACTGCGGCGCCTTACGGGCCTTCTTGAGACCGTACTTCTTACGCTCGATGGCCCGCGGGTCGCGGGTCAGGAAGCCGGCCTTCTTCAGTGCAGGCCGGTCCTCGGGCTGCACCAGGATCAGCGCGCGGGAGATTGCCAGGCGCAGCGCGCCGGCCTGCCCGGACGGGCCGCCGCCATCGAGGTGGGCGTAGATGTCGAAGGCGTCCACCCTGTCCACGGTCACCAGCGGAGCCTTGATGAGCTGCTGGTGCACCTTGTTCGGGAAGTAGGCCTCCAGAGAGCGACCATCGAGGTGGAACTGGCCGGTGCCCGGCACGAGACGCACCCGGACGACGGCTTCCTTGCGGCGGCCGACGGTCTGGATCGGACGGTCGATGATGACTGGCTCGCGAGCAGGAGCCGCTTCAGGCGCGGCCGCCTCGGTCGCTGCCTCCTCGACGGGAGCCTCGGCCACAGCTTCTGTGGCTTCTGTGGCTTCCGGGGCCTCGGTGGCCTCTGGGGCCTCGGTGGCCTCTGGGGCTTCGGTCACTTCTTCGGTCGTGTCAGTCGGTTCGGTCACTGGGCCACCTGCTTGATCTCATACGGAATGGGCTGCTGAGCAATGTGAGGATGATCCGGCCCCACGTAGACCCGCAGCTTCTTCTGGATCTGATGACCGAGCTTGGTGTGCGGGATCATGCCGAGAATCGCCTTTTCGACGACCCGGTCGGCGTGCTTCTCCATCTCGTCGCCGAGCGCACGCGCGCGCAGACCGCCGGGAAAACCCGAGTGGCGGTAGGCGAACTTCTTCGTGAGTTTGTCGCCGCTGATGGCGACCTTGTCTGCATTGATGACGATGACGAAATCGCCACCGTCGACATTCGGCGTGAATGTCGGCTTGTGCTTGCCCCGCAGCAAATTCGCTGCTGCGACGGCGAGCCGGCCGAGCACCACGTCGGTGGCGTCGATGACGTACCACGAACGTGTGGTGTCACCCGCCTTCGGCGTGTACGTAGACACAGCGCTACCTCTCCATATATCGGGTTGATCCCGGAGTGACCCGGGGGTCGGTCTGGCATTGCGGTGGGGAATCCTCGGCGACCGACGTAGACCCGAGGCCCCGGCTGACTTAGTGCACCGTACGCCAACGAGGCAGCTTACCCGCGGACGTCCTCGCAGGTCAAAACACGAGTTTGGGCCACCGTGACCGCCTCTCCCAACGGCCGCGGTGGCCCAAACCTTTCACTGGCGAACCCCATGGCTCCCCTCCAAACGGGACCGCACAGACTTCATCGGCTATCCGCCCCAGGCGTTGGCCGCCATCCGATCCGTCGCAGCGACCTCGTCGGACCCGTCGCGGACGGCGTTGCCCAATCTGACCAGGATGTCATTCAGCGCACTCGCCGCCTGCTCCCATCGGACCTGCTCGATGCGATATGCCTCGGCGGCCTGGCGCGTCCAGATTTCCTGCAGTGGCGCGATCTGGGCGCGCAGATCATCCAGCGCAGCGTTCAGTCGCGCCGAGGTGGTGTGGATCTCCTGTCGGACCGTGTATTCGATCTCACCGAAGTTGTACGAGAGCACGTTCTCCATTTCGGACTCCTCAGAGGTTGGTGGCGACCGCGCCGATCTGGTGCGAATGGGTCTCCGCGGCATCGCGAAGTGTCGCTTGGTTAAGGCGGATCGTCTCGGCGATCCGCTGCAGCGCCGCGTGGAGCTTGACCGATTCGGAGTTCCATCGATCGACGACCTCGTGGAAACGGGACGCGGCCACCCCGCCCCAGACGGACGCCGGCACGCCACCCATGCGCCCGATGAAGGTCTGGAGCATCGCCCGGATCTCCTCATTTCGGGCATCAGTTTTCCCGGCGATGGCCGCCATCAGGTCGAAGTCGGTGTTGAGTGAGCCACCTGCCGGTGTCGTCATCGGTGTCCTTCCGTTCCGTTCGCGTTGTTATGAAGGTTCGACGTCCTCGCCGCCGATTCGGTTCCCTCTAGGAAATAGCGTGCGCGGAACGAATCGCTCGATCGCAGGCTTCCCGTACGAGATGTTCACGGCGCGGCCGGCTCTGGCAGCCGATCGCAATGCGCGCCGTCCCGTCGACCACTACCGCCCATGCGATGTTTCGCTCCGGTCGGATCTCGCGATACGTCACTGCGTCTCTGTCGGCGCGACGGTCCGACGGATTGAAATCCACGAAGGCGCCGTCGGCCGACTGGGCCAACGCTGCGAGCAGAGTGTCCGCCGTTTTCGCGAGATTGGAGGGCTGGGCGAGGACGGACTGTGTGATATGCAGGGCGACGTCACCGTCAGTCGGCGAAACCACTTGCACCCGAGCCGATCCCGGTCCCGATGTGATGCGCTGGGCGGTCCAGGTCGCCGGCACCATCAGACCGATCCTGCCTTCGACCAGCAACGTCATCGGCATATCGCCAACGCGATCCGAACTATTGTCGTGCACCGCCGCGACACCGCCGCACAGCACCACCGTCGACGCCACGCCGACCAGAACCGCAAGCGTCTTGCGGTGCCGGCGCCAGCCCGCTCCGCCAGTGGAGACTGCGGATTGAGCATGAATGCGTGATCGTTGCGCCGCGCCGGCGCGCAATATCCATCCGTCGTCGGCGATCCTGACCGGCACTCCGACGCCACGCAGACGATCGCAGACCGACGACCCGAGCAGCCCGGCACCGAACACGCTTTCCGGGGCGTCCACCAACACTGCCGCGGGCGCACCGACGGCCGCCGCCACCGCCTCGGCGTCCGCTACCGGCTCGCCCTGCCGCGGTACGACGGCGACGATCTTGCCGAAGACGGTCACGATCACGACATCTGTGGCGATCTCCACGATGGTGGTCTCAGCCGAGATGCCCTCCCGCAGCATCGCTGTTCGTTCCAGCAGGACAACGCCATTCGCCACGGTGCGTGCGGCCCGCTGTGCCGTGTCGATCCTGGCTGACGACCACCACACGGGGCAGACGAGGACCACGGTGCCGACGCCACCACCCGCGGCAGCGCTCATCACGTCATCCCACACATCGCGTACGGACACCGGACGGTCGTCGATCAACGCGATCTCGTCGTCGATGCAGTCGAGCGCGACTGAAACCCATTCCGGCCGGACATCGTTGACTCCGCGAATGGTCCCGGGTCCGACCTCGATGACGACCTCGCTCACGGTGGATCGGTCCAGGCCACCTGGATGAGCTGATCCGCACGTCGAGTGATCAACGTTCCCCGCCCTGGCGGAAGCGCTGATGGTCGGACCGTCCCGAGTAGCACACCTTCCTCCGGGCTCGCGCTCATCATCAACCCCATCGCGCCGAGTTCGCGCATCCGTGCGAGAACCGGATCGAACATCGCACGTGCCGCGCCACCGGACCGGCGGGCGACGACGACGTGCAGCCCGAGATCCGCGGCATGCGGCAGGAAGTCGGTGAGCGGAGCGAGCGGATTGCCGGTCGCCCCTGCCACCAGGTCGTAGTCGTCGACGATGAGGTAGATGTCGGGCCCCGACCACCAAGACCGCGTGCGTAGCTGCTGCTGGGTGACGTTCTCGCCGGGCATCCGCGCTTCCAGCCTTCCGACTATCGCCGGCAGTCGTGATGTCAGAGATGATGGTGACATCGCGTAACCGCCGAGGTGTTCGGACTCGACGACGCCGAGCAGGGTCCGGCGATAATCGACGATCTCGAGCTGAGCCTCGTCGGCGGTGTTGGTGCGAATCAGTTGTCGACACAGCAGCCGTAACATCGCCGTCTTCCCACACCCGGTTTCGCCGAGCACGATCAGGTGCGACTGCTCTGCGAAATCGACGTGTACGGGCTTCAATTCGTTCTCACCGATGCCGATCAGAACGTGTGAGCCGGGCTGCCGATCATGAACCGCGAGATCGCCACACGGGATCTGTCTCGGCAGCAACTGGACCACCGGTGCAGAGTTCGGCGCCCACCGGTCACGCAGGCGTTCACACTCGACGGCGATTGCTTCGGCGAGCCCTCTCGTGGTCGTC
Organism: Mycobacterium neglectum; assembly: GCF_002591975.1. Taxonomy (GTDB): domain Bacteria; phylum Actinomycetota; class Actinomycetes; order Mycobacteriales; family Mycobacteriaceae; genus Mycobacterium; species Mycobacterium neglectum. The sequence goes on from NZ_NVQE01000001.1 coordinate 169,102, forward strand.
TCGCCGTCGAACCGAGGTATTGCAATCGCGAACTCCAGGCGGTTCGCCGCGATGCCGCGTCCCGCCGGTCGGGCCGACAGGTCACGCGCGCGCTTGCGGTCCATCTCGGATTCAGAAGGGTCACCGAGCCGAAGCTCGATGCGCGTCGCGATCTGATCCTTCAATGCGGGCCGCACTTCAGCCCAGCGCGATGCCGCAATGACGACATGAATGCCGAACGAAAGGCCCTGGGCGGCAATCGCGGTGATCGGGCCCTCGAGGTAGTCGAACTCCTGGCGCAGCGTCGCCCAGCCATCGATCACCAGAAACACGTCACTGAAGGGATCGTCGCCTCTTCGCGACGACGACTCCCGCCGCTGCAACATCGAGGCCACCGCCGCAACGGTGCGGCGGCACAGGTCGACATCTGAACGCCCGGCCATCGAGCCAACATGCGGCAGTCGCCGCATGGACGACAACGCTCCGCCCCCGAAGTCGAGGCAGTAGAACCCCACATCCGCCGGATCATGGTGTCGGGCCAGTGCCAGCAGCATCGTGCACAACGCTGTCGACTTCCCAGACCGCGGCGCGCCGACGATCGCGACATTTCCTGCTGGGCCGTCCAATTCGACGACGAGCGGATCGCGGCGCTGCTGGTATGGATTGTCCATCACACCGATCGGCACCGTCAGCCTGCGCTGGCCCCGCCCCGGCATCAACGCATCGAGGGTCGGCGACTGGGTCAGTGGTGGCAACCACACCTGATGTGCCGGCCGGCCCTGACCCGCAAGGCGATCCAGCATCCCGTCCAGCACGGTGCGAGCAGGCTGTTGGAACTGCTTGGTCTCGACCGGCTCGCTGAATCGTGACTGCACCCTGGTGAACACCCGCGGGATCGCCGGTGCCGACGACACGGACGTGTCGCGCCGCTCGTCGTCGGGGCCGGACACGAATGCGGTCTGAAACCGCACGAGGTCACCCGAAGCAGACTTGAGATAGGCCACCCCGGGTGCGGTCGGCAAATGATAGGCGTCGGGAACACCGAGGACCGCCCGAGACTCACCGGCGGAGAAGGTCTTCAGGCAGATCCGGTACGACAGATGGGTTTCCAGTCCCCGCAACCGGCCTTCGTCCAGTCGCTGGCTGGCGAGCAAGAGGTGCATGCCCAGCGATCGGCCCAACCGTCCGATCGCGACGAACAGTTCGGCGAAGTCGGGATGCTGGCTGAGCAGTTCGGAGAACTCGTCCACCAGGATGAACAACGCCGGCAACGGTGGTAGTCCGGCACCTCGCGAACGTGCCCGCCGATATTCAGCGAGGTTCGCCAATCCCCCCGCCGTCCGAAGTAGCTCCTGGCGTCTGTTCATCTCACCGGCGAGCGCATCGTTCATCCTGCTGACGAGGTGCGCTTCGCCGGCCAGATTCGTGATGACGGCGCCGACATGGGATGCCCGCTCCAGCCCGAGGAAAGTCGCGCCCCCTTTGAAGTCGACCAGAATCAGGTTGAGGACATCCGGAGGATGGGACGTGATCATCCCGAGGGCCAGCGTGCGCAGCAGTTCGGATTTTCCAGAGCCGGTGGCGCCCACGCACAAGCCATGCGGTCCCATCCCGTTCCGCGCGGCCTCGTTGATATCGAGGTGTACGCGAGTCCCGTCCTCCGCGACCCCTATGGGCACCGCCCTGATATGCCCGTCAGCGGCTGCTTTCCAATACTTCTCGGGATCGAGACGGTCTCTGTCGATCCCCATCATGTCGAACCAGCCGTGCGCCTCCGCACGCCCGTCCACCGCGGATCGGTATTGCGTGAGACGCCGAGCGCACGCCGACGCCTGGGTGATCGAAATCAGATCGGGACGCGCGGTCACCTCATCGCCATCCTGAGCGCGCACGGCTACGATTCCAGCGTCGACGTATAGGTGCAGTCGCCTTGGGGAAGCGGCCGGCACCAGCGACATTCCAACCTCGATAACGGTGGTGGAATTGCCCTCGTCGAGCCCACTTTCGAGCGCCGACGAATCGCCGCCGTCCAGGACCATCACGACGTGCCGCTGTTCGACACCGCCCTCGGGCAGAACGTGCCGATGGTGTGGCAGCCATTTCAGCCAATCCCACTCATTGCTCGACTCGGCACCGGCGACAGCGCCGATCACGATGTGGTCAGGACCATGCAGGATGGCAAGTTGACAGATCAGCGATCGAAGCAGCGCCCTCGCGGCCTGCGCGTCACCGTCGACGGTGATCACCGAGAAGTGCAGCAGAGCCAACGTTATTGGCGTATCGACGAGGGTCGACCGACTGCGAATCAAACTCCGCATTGCACTGACAGTCACCGGGTCTGGCTCGTCGACGGTGCTCAGATCCGGTTCGATCAATGCCGTCGACAGCGGTTGGTCACCGATGCCCACCCGGAGAAGGCAATAGTCCGGATCTTCTGGTCTTCGCTCCCACATCCGTCGGCTACCTGCCAGGGTCCACAGCGCTCGCGGTTCGGGGTGACACCACTGCAGTGAGTGCCGTTGACCGTCGGCAGTGCTTGTGGCCGCCCGGTCGAGCGTGTCGAGGTAGTTGAGATATTTCTGCCGATCCCTGTTGATCTCGGCGGTGCGGTTGGTGCCGCGGGCGCTGTAGACGAGCGTCCCGATCACCGACGTCAGCATCATCACGGGAAAGAACAGATACATCGGGTTGCGCGTCGTCTGCGCGCCGGACGTGAAGTACACCGCCATCATTCCGATGGCGGCAGCGAGCATCGCCACTGGCAGCAGTCGGGCGAGCAGGTTCGCCGGCGTGGCCGCCGGAATCTGTGGTGGCGCATCGACGACAACGGGGACGTGTGCCACCGGCGGCACCGGCACTCGTGGCACACGAACGAAATCCATCGAAATTATGGACGTCGCTGTCGCCGATCTGGTTCCATCCGAAATTCATCCCCAGCCCGCAAGTTGCCGCGATTGCCCTCCCGCGGGCGGGGTTACGGTCGTTTGGCACAGACACCCGAGGGGGGATCGATGCCAGATTCGCTGTGCCCGCTCACCGTCGCGGTCTGTACCGCGGCCGCACGATGCGCAGTCGATGTGACGCTGCCGGCCGATATGCACATCGGTTTGCTGCTGCCGCAGATCGTCGCCATCGTTCACCGCGATCTTGGCGACATTGAACCGGACACCGCGCGCGACTGGCGGCTGTCGAGGCTGGGCGATCTGCCCATGGATGAGTCTTTGACCCTGAACGACAACGATGTTCGTGCGGGCGACGTACTACTGCTCACGACCATCGCGTCTCCGGCAGCGACATGGGTCGAGTACGACCCATGCCGCGCCGTTGCCGCGACCAAGTCCGCTGTTCCGCCCGTCCTGCGAATCCTCCCTGCCATCTGCTGCGTCCTGCTCGGCGGATTGGGTGCGTCGGCATTGATGCTTCCTGCGGCGCGGGCCACTACCACCGGCCTGTACACCGGCATGTGTCTCGCAGTCGCTGCGGCCGCTGGAGCGATCGTCGTTCGGCGTGTTCACGGTGACCCGCTGGCATGTCTACCGCTGAGCCTGATAGCCGTGCTTTACGCGGGTGTCGTCGGCTTTCTGAGCGTACCGCCGGGCCCGTATGCACCCGGCCTGCTGCTGGCATCCGCAGTCATGATGTGTGCGGCGATTCTGCTCGTACGCGTGACCGGCTGTGGCAGAACCTGTTTGACGGCCGTGGCGACCGTCTGCGCGGTGGTGGCAGCCACCTCGGCCGCCACCGTGAACTGGAGACTACAACTCGACGCGGGCGGCGCGGTGCTTGTCACCGTGTCACTCGCGACGCTCGCATTCGCGCCGAGGTTGTCAATGGTGCTCAGCGGCACCGCCCCGGACGCGGCGCATGACGCCGGGCTATGCCATCGCATCTTGACCGGTCTGGTGGTGGGATCGTCGGTAGGCGCAGCGCTCGGCGTCACATCGGTTGTCATCGGAGAGATCCGTGCCATGGAGTCGACGATGCGCGCAACCACTTTCGCCACGATTGTCGCGCTGGTACTTCTGCTGCGGGTACGCACTCATGTCGATTCGACGCGTCGTATCGGCCTCGCTGTCGCCGCAGGCCTCACTGCGACAGTGGGTTTCGCCGCGGCTGTCATCTCCTATCCGGCACAAGCGCATGTGGTAAGCGCACTCGCTGCCACCGCGGGGGCTGCGGCACTGGGCTGCGTGGTCGGGCCGACGGTAAGTCCAATCGCTTTGCGCGCCGTGGAAGTCGTCGAGTATCTCGCGCTTGCGGCAGTCGTTCCCTTGGCCTGCTGGGTCGGCGGTATTTACGGATGGGCTAGGGAGATGAACCTGATATGACCACGATCGTCCGACTGGTGGGAGCCAGTGCATTCGCAGTCATGCCGCTGTGGACAGCGCCGGCCGCAGTTGCGGTGACGCCGCCGGTCGTCGACATGTCGACACTGCCCAAGCCGGGATCGCCAGCACCGCCGCAACGCACCGAACAACAGGGGCAGTGCGTGGTTTCCGCCGTTTCCACCGACAACGCGATTGAGAACACCGTCGACGATCTGCTGAGGCTGCAGGATGTCTGGCCACTTACGCGGGGTGCGGGTCAAACAGTCGCCGTGATCGATACCGGCATATCGCGACACCGTCTGCTCCCCCACCTCGTCCCCGGCGGTGACTATGTGTCGACCGGTGACGGCACCGCAGACTGCGACGGTCACGGCACGGTTGTCGCCGGGATCATCGGTGCGTCTCCGGACGCGGAAACCGGATTCAGTGGAATCGCGCCCGAAGCCACTATCATCAGTATCCGCCAGTCCAGCAACAAGTTCCGGGCAGCCGACGATCCGTCCGGGATCGGGTTCGGCGATGTCGACACCCTGGCGATGGCGGTGCGTACCGCGGCCGATTTGGGAGCGACCGTGATCAACGTGTCGACGGTCGCGTGCCTGTCGACAAAGGACGAATTGGACGACCGCGCTTTGGGTGCAGCGCTGGCCTACGCGGTCGACGTCAAGAACGCGGTGGTGGTGACCGCGGCCGGAAACGTCGGCTCGGCCGGCCAGTGCTCCGATCAGAATCCGACAACCGACCCCCGCCGACCCGGGATGCCCAACTGGTCCGACGTCAACACCGTGGTGACTCCTGGCTGGTACGACGATTATGTGCTGACCGTGGGCTCGGTGGGCCGCGACGGTATGCCATCACCGTTCAGCCTCGCCGGACCGTGGGTCGACGTCGCCGCGGTGGGCGAAGGGATCGTGTCGTTGGACCCCGATCGCGAAGGACTGATCGACACGCTCGTCACGACCGGTGACGAGGAGCCGATTTCGGGGACGAGTTACGCCGCACCCGTCGTCAGCGGAGTCGTCGCGCTGCTGAGGTCGCGAGCACCCGAACTGACCGCGCGACAGGTCATGGCGCGCATCGAAGATACGGCGCAGGCACCCTCCGCCGGTTGGGATCCCGCTGTCGGCAGCGGTACGGTCGACGCGCTCGCCGCGGTGAGTGCAGGCCCGGGATCGCACCTCGCCGGAAGCACACCTCGGCCGCTGCTCATGCCCGGTGTCGAGGCTGCCGAGCCCCCCAACCACTTTGCGATGCGAGGGGCCGCCCTGTGTGTCGCGGCGTCGATCGCGCTGGTTGCGACGACGGTGGCGGCGAGGCGGCTACGGCGTCGGACCGACGCTGTCCCGCTCGACTGAGGCGCTTCCGACGCTGAGTTCGGGACCGCGCGGCAACTGAGCGAGCAGCGTCCACGGCGCAGACACCGGGTTCGCCAGGCCCAGGCGTTGGGCCGCATCCTCGTCACGTATCCCGAACACCACACCCGCGTCGTTGACGAAGAAAAGCGTGCCGGTCACCGCCCCCTCGCCGGCCACGCTCGTCGCGCGGACGAATGCGCTCCGCCCGGGCGGCATGGCGAAACTGTCGACATTTGCGCCCGTGTCGTCGGCCTGCGCAAGTCGCACGGCATGACCGTCTTCGGACTCCAGTGAATCACCGACGAGGACGGCTCCGGATTGCGTACAGAGCACCGGATTTTCGGCGACACCGGCGCGATCGGGGAATGCGTCAACAGGAAGGGTGTCGAGAATCGGGGCATTACCGATGACATCCGGTGCCACGGTGACGACATCGCGCCGGGCCGAATAAGTGAACCTGATCAGGTCGGCCGCCACCTCGCCGACCCGCTGGACGCCGTCCGCGAGCACGACGTAGAAGTCAGCGGAATCGGCGCGAGTCAGTCGCACCACGGTGCCCACCGGCGAACCGGGCAGCACCGATGCGACGCCGGCCGCGGGGATGGCAGGCGCGGTGATCTCCGGCACCTCAGGTACCGCGTCGAGCAGAGCACGTGAAACCGGCCGTGGTGCAATGCCTTCGAGCTTGAGCGCGCGGACAGCGGCGTGGTTGCGCAGGTCTACCTTCGCCCGCCGCCCGTCGTAGAGCAGGTAAGTCGTGGCCGCGCTCTCACCTCGTGCGGTGACGAGTGCCGTCCGGCTCGAATCAAGGTGTGTTGGCGGGCGACCGACCAGAACCGTGGTTCGCCCTGCGGCGTCCTCGCACACCGTCCAGACCGATTCGTCCGCGCCGAGTGAAACCCCAATCGTGTCGGGGGCACCGGGAATACCCACGAGTGGCCCGCGCTTGGTGCGGTCCAGCGCCGAGGTGCTGACCAGGTCGGGTTCGTCCGGCGCGCCGGTGATCAACCGCGCGGACGCCAGGTTGAGCGCGGGATGCATGGTTTCACCGATACGTACGTAAAGCGCACCGGATTCGCGGGCCGTGACGATCGCCGCGCCGCCGACATCGCCTCTCGGCTGAAAGAACGCGAGAACCGCGCACACCGCGACCGCGATGGCCGCCAGCACACACCCGGCAGCCAGCGAAAGCGACTGCGCACGAAGCGGATCGTCGAGCATGCGAACATCGCCGCGCACCAGCGCGTTTTCCATCCGCCGCACCAGGAAGCGATATCCGTTGACCTGCAGTCGGTTTGTCGAATGTCCAGCCATCCCCTCCCCCGCCAACAGCCTAACGGCCGGCGGAGGACGGTTAAGACACAGATTTCAGCGCCAGCGCAGCCCTTTATCGAGTGTGGCGCGATGGCGGCCGGGACCGACGTTCGCGATAGGCCGCGACGTGTTGGCGGTTTCCGCAGTTTCCGGTGTCGCAGAACTTTCCCGAGCGATTGCGCGAGAGGTCCACCAATACCGCGTCGCAATCGGACGCGGCGCAGATCTTGAGCCGGCGCAACTCGCCGATGCGGATCAGGTCGGCCAGCGCCATGGCCATCTCCGCCCCCATCCGCTGCCAGAGTGGATCGTGCACCGACGCCAGGTGCAGGTGCCACTCGGGCATCTCCGCATGGCGGGTCAGCCACGGTGCTGCGTGGGTGTCGCTCAGCAGTGCATTCACCAGAGAAACCGCTTGCTCCTCGTCGCCGGCGACGGACCAGATCGCGCCGAGCCGCTCCCGCAGGCGATGCACCGAATCCAGTTCAGCCGCATCGCGGTCGCGTCTGCCGGTCCAGCCGAACCCATCGAGGTATACATCGAGTTCCCCCAGGTGAGCGAGCTGTTCGCCATCAATCCGGTCGCTGTTCACCAGCACACATGCGGCGCGCAATGTGAGCTCAGTGTCATGACTGAAAAGCATTTGACTCATGACCCCCTTCCCGGCTACGGTCATGACCAAAGTTAATTTTACTCATTACATGCCGGAGGTGCACCCGTGACCGCGAATCAGGCCCGCGCGTCCGTCGACCATTTCCGGCTCGGGCTGTTGTTCGCCGTCGGTTCCGCCCTTGCATTTGGGTCATCGGGTCCGTTCGCCAAAGCGCTGATGGAGGCTGGCTGGACACCGACGGCAGCCGTCGTCGCCCGCCTCGCCGGCGGCGCCCTGGTGATGGCCGTGTTCGCAACGATCGTTCGGCCCGGCTGGGTCCGCGAGGCGCTGCGCCACACGAAGACCGTCATTCTGTACGGGGCAATCCCGATCGCCGGTGCGCAACTCTTCTACTACAACGCGGTCGCGCATCTGTCCGTCGGCGTCGCGCTGCTGTTGGAGTACACGGCGCCGATTCTCGTCGTCGCCTGGGTCTGGATGACCACGCGGCGCAGGCCGACCAACCTGACGCTCGTCGGCGTCGCATTGGCGGTTGCCGGAATCATGTTGGTGCTGAACGTGTTCAGCGGTGCTCATATCAACCTGGTCGGCGTCGGCTGGGGGTTGGCCGCTGCGGTATGTGCTGCGTGCTACTTCGTGATGTCGGCCAACGCCAGCAACGGCTCGGCCGACAGCGAGGGCGTCAACCCCATCACGCTGGCCGCGGCCGGCCTGGTGGTCGGCGCCGCTGCGGTCACGCTGCTGGGTGTCGTGGGCATCATGCCGTTGACGTTCACGACCAACGACACCGTCATCGCCGGGTGGACCACCTCGTGGTTGGTTCCGGTCGTCGCGCTGGGAGTGGTGGCCACCGCGGTCGCGTACACACTCGGCATCGTGGGCATCGCGATGTTGCGTCCACGGTTCGCCTCACTGGTCGGCCTGTCCGAGGTGATGTTCGCCGTGCTGGCGGCCTGGGTGCTGCTGGGCGAGGCGATGACGCCGATTCAGGCGGTCGGCGGAGCCGTCGTTCTGGTGGGCTTGGCGCTGGCCCGTCAGGGCGACCGCAGCGAGGAGTCCGCCGACGTGACACTGCCCGAGGGTGTGCCTGCCGGGCACGCGGCAGACCGCTGACCTCAGATAATTGACGCGAGCGTCGACAGCAAGCGGTTGGCCGCAACCGGCCCCGATATGGGAAAATGGCCGACGTGAGTTTGCTCCGGATGTCATCGCGGCTGGCCGTGGTCGTTTCGACCGTTTTCTGTGCTGCTTCAGCACTCGTCGCCCCGTCGGCGGTGGCGCAGCCCGGACACCAGCCCGGGCCCGTGCCCGGGCCGGGACCGTCCCCCGGGCCGATCGCGGCGAACGCACCCGGCCCCGTCGCGACGCAGGCATCGTCATGCTCCGACATCGAGGTCATCTTCGCGCGGGGAACCGACGACACACCAGGGCTCGGAACGCCAGGCTCGGCGTTCGTCAGTGCGCTGCGCCCGCTGGTCGGCGGTCGTACCGTGAGCTCGTACGCGGTCAACTATCCCGCGTCGTACGACTTCCTGGCCGCTGCCGACGGCGCCCGCGATGCCGAGAACCGCGTCGCGATGATGTCGCAGCAGTGCCCGTCGACACGGATCGTGCTCGGCGGATACTCGCAAGGCGCTGCCGTCATCGACATGCTGGCCGGAGTCCCGCCGCTGGGCAACAAGATCGGCGACATCGGTTCGGCGGCTCCGCTGAGCCCGAGCCTGCAATCCAACATCGCTGCGGTAGCCGTGTTCGGCAACCCCGCAACGAAGTTCAGCAATCCGCTCACCAGCTCGGTATTCGGCGGTAGGGCGATCGACCTGTGCAAGGACGGCGACCCCATCTGCTCGGACGGCAGGAACCCGTTCGCACACAACGATTACGTGTCCGCGGGCATGGTTGCGCAGGCCGCGAACTTTGTCGCTGGACGGGTTTGACGGGTTCATCTCGGCTAGCGGCTACCCTGTTGATCTTGTGACCTTCGATCGACTCCGCAGCCGGCTCATCGTCGCGCTAGCCGCCACGCTGACCGCCTCCGCCGCGCTCCTCGCGCCCGCACTGTCCCCCACGCCGATCGGTGTCCTTGGAACCGCATCGGCCCAAGGTTGCCCCGACATCGAGGTCGTGTTCGCGCGCGGCACCAATGAGGACGCCGGCCTCGGCGTCGTGGGCGGCACCTTCGTCGACCAATTGCGGGGCAAGGTCGGCGGCAGATCCGTTGGCGCATACGCGGTCAACTACCCCGCGACGTTCGACTTCCTCAAGGCGGCCGCCGGGGCCAACGACGCGAGCGGCCACATCCAGTACATGGTGAACACCTGCCCCAACACCCGACTGGTGCTGGGCGGGTATTCGCAAGGTGCGGCGGTGATCGATGTGATCAGCGCTGTGCCGGTACCCGGCATCGGCTTCGACAACCCGCTGCCGCCCAACGTGCCCGAGCACGTCGCGGCGATCGCCGTCTTCGGCAATCCGTCCGCCAAGCTGGGTCTGCCCCTCACGGTCAGCCCCGTTTGGGGGGGTAGGTCCATCGACCTGTGCAACCCGGGCGATCCGATCTGCCAGACGAACGGCGAGGATGTCGCCGCACACCGGGCGTACGCGGGCGGGCCCACCAACGTGGCCGCCGACTTCGTCGCTGGACACCTCTGAGCTGGACCTATACCGCTAGTCACGGGTGTGTCAATCGTTTTCCATTAACATCCGTGGGGTGATCCGCCGCCATCTGCTCACCGGCCTCGTCGCCGCCCTCGTTTTCGGTGCCCTGCTCGTCGCCCCTCAAACCGTCGCCACGCTGACGCCTTCGGCGAATGCCCAGTCGTGCCCTGATGTCGAGGTGATCTTCGCCCGCGGCCGGCAGGAATCGGCCGGTGTCGGAAGGCTCGGCAATGCGTTCATCAGCGCGCTGCGCAACAAGACGAACAAGAACATCGACGTCTATGCGGTGCAGTACCCCGCCGACAGCGAGATCGACGTGGGCGCCAACGACATGAGCGGCCACATCCAGCACATGATTGCCACCTGCCCGGATACGCGGTTGGTCCTCGGCGGCTACTCGCTCGGCGCAGCAGTCACCGACGTGGTGCTCGCAGTGCCGTTCGCGTTCTTCGGCTGGGACAATCCGTTGCCGCCCGGCGCCGACACGCATATCGCCGCGGTCGCGCTGTTCGGCAACGGCGCCGCGTGGATTGGACCGATCACGAATTTCAATCCGCTCTACCGCGAGCGGACCATCGAGTTGTGCCACGGCGCCGACCCCATCTGCAACCCGGCCGATCCGAACACGTGGGAAGACAACTGGCCCGCCCACCTGGCCGGTGCGTACATCGACGCGGGCATGGCAAACCAGGCGGCCGACTTCGTCGCGGGTCGGATCTAGTCGATCACCCGTAGATCGCGGGTGACCTTCGTACGGGCCTCGAGCTCGGCGTCGGGCGGATAGTCGACGCCGACGAGCGTCAGGCCCTGCGGCGGTGCCGCCGCGAACTCACTGGATCGGTTCGTCGCCTTCAACAGCGTGGCGCACCAGCCGGGTTCGCGGCGGTGTTCACCGACTGCCAGCAGTGCGCCCACGACCGACCGCACCATCGCCCAGCAGAACGCGTCCGCGGTGACATGGGCGGTGACCCGGTCTCCGTCGCGTGACCACTCCAGTCTCTGCAGATCGCGAATGGTGGTGGCGCCGTCGCGATGGCGGCAGAACGCCGCGAAGTCATGCAGTCCCAATAGATCCCGCGATGCCGCCGCAATGGCGTCGATATCCAGCGGCCGGGGCCACGCCGTGACGAAGCGGGCGTCCTGCGGTTCAACACCGTACGGCGCCGTTGAAAGACGGTAGACGTAGTGCCGGCGCAGCGCGGAGAATCGGGCATCGAAACCCGTTGCCGCGCGGCCGATGTCGAGCACTCGCACATCGGTGGGTACGAACTTGGCAAGCCGTTGGACAAGCGGAAGAAACTCGCTCTGACCGGGTCGGGTCGTGCGGGGATACGCGTGCGGCAGCGCCTCGGCCGGCACATCGACATGGGCGACCTGCCCCGTGGCATGAACGCCGGTGTCGGTGCGTCCGGCCGCGCGAAGTTGCACCCGGGTGCGAAACACCGTCGACAAGGCGTCGTCGAGCACACCTGCCACGGTGCGCTGTCCGGTCTGTGCCGCCCAGCCCGCGAAGTCCGTTCCGTCGTAGGCGATGTCGAGACGAAGACGAACAAGCCCGCCACCGTTGTCGATGGCGGGCTTGTTCATAGCTTCGCTATTTGGCGTCGTCGGCCTTCTCGTCAGCCTCGGCTTCGGCGACCTCTTCGGCGGCCTCAGCTTCCTGGGCCTCCTCGATCGCTGAGTCTTCCGCCTTGACCTCGTCGACGGTCTCTTCAGGACCGACCGCAGCCTCGGGCTCAACCGCAGCCTGCGGTGCCGCGGCAGCCGCGACCGGCGCGGCCTTCTTCGACGCTCCTGCACGGCGAGCGCGGTTGGCCTCATCGGTCACGGTCTTCTCCCGCACCAGCTCGATGACGGCCATCGGGGCGTTGTCGCCCTTGCGTGCCTCCACCTTGATGATGCGGGTGTAGCCGCCGTTGCGGTCGGAGAAGAACGGACCGATCTCGGCGAACAGCGTGTGCACCACGTCCTTGTCGCGGATCTTCTTCATCACCTCACGCCGATTGTGCAGCGTGCCCTTCTTGGCATGGGTGATGAGCTTCTCCGCATAGGGCCGCAACGCCCGCGCCTTGGGCTCGGTCGTCTTGATGCGGCCGTGCTCGAAGAGCGACGTGGCCAGGTTGGCCAGCAGTGCCTTCTGGTGCGAGGACGACCCGCCGAGGCGAGGACCCTTTGTTGGCTTGGGCATTGCGACTATCTCCTAAATGGGGCCGGCCCCCGTATCAGGTAGGACCGGGACGGTTCTCTTTCGAGAAATTGGGGCTTAGAGCTGTTCGGTTTCGGCGTAGTCCTGATTGTCATCCAGGTCGTAGCTTGCATCACTGTTCCAGGTGCCGGTGGCGACGTCGTAGCCGGCGACCTCGGACGGATCAAACGTCGCCGGGCTGTCCTTGAGCGACAGACCGAGCTGGTGCAGCTTGATCTTGACCTCGTCGATGGACTTCTGGCCGAAGTTGCGGATGTCCAGCAGATCGGACTCCGTGCGGGCCACGAGCTCGCCCACCGTGTGCACACCTTCGCGCTTGAGGCAGTTGTACGACCGCACCGTGAGGTCCAGGTCGTCGATCGGCAACGCGAAGCTGGCGATGTGATCGGCCTCGGCGGGCGACGGGCCGATCTCGATACCCTCGGCCTCGACGTTGAGTTCCCTTGCCAGACCGAACAATTCGACTAGCGTCTTGCCTGCGGACGCCAGCGCGTCCCGAGCGGTGATCGAATTCTTTGTCTCGACGTCGAGAATCAGCTTGTCGAAGTCGGTGCGCTGCTCGACGCGGGTGGCCTCCACCTTGTAGGTCACCTTGAGCACCGGGCTGTAGATGGAATCGACCGGGATGCGGCCGATTTCGGCGCCCGAGGCCTTGTTTTGCACGGCGGGCACGTAACCGCGCCCGCGCTCGACAACCAGCTCCACCTCGAGCTTGCCCTTGTCGTTGAGGGTGGCAATGTGCATCTCGGGGTTGTGCACCGTCACACCGGCCGGCGGAACGATGTCACCCGCGGTGACCGCACCTGGGCCCTGCTTGCGCAGGTACATGGTGACCGGCTCGTCTTCCTCCGAGGACACGACCAGACCCTTGAGGTTCAGGATGATGTCGGTGACGTCTTCCTTCACCCCGGGGACGGTGGTGAACTCGTGCAGCACGCCGTCGATGCGAATGCTGGTGACCGCCGCGCCCGGGATGGACGACAGCAGCGTGCGCCGAAGCGAATTGCCAAGCGTGTAACCGAATCCGGGCTCCAGCGGCTCGATGACGAACTGGGACCGATTCTCCGAGGTGACCTCTTCGGACAAAGTGGGTCGCTGAGAAATCAGCATTTTTCTTCTTCTCCTTTTGACGCCCGCTATTTGACGTCTCTTGGGGGTGCTCGGGGGGCGGCGCCCCCCGAGGGTTTACTTCGAGTAGAGCTCGACGATCAGCTGTTCGGTCAGCGGGATGTCGATCTGCGCGCGCTCGGGCAGCTGGTGCACCAGGATGCGCTGACGTTCGCCGATGACCTGCAGCCAGCCCGGGATCGGACGATCGCCCGCGGTTTCGCGCGCGACCTCGAAAGGCAGCGTGTTGAGCGACTTTTCCTTGACGTCGATGATGTCGTACTGCGACACCCGGTAGCTCGGGATGTCGACCTTGACACCGTTGACCGTGAAGTGGCCGTGGCTGACCAGCTGACGCGCCATCCGGCGGGTGCGAGCCAGGCCTGCGCGGTAGACGACGTTGTCCAGCCGGCTCTCGAGGATGCGCAGCAGGTTGTCGCCGGTCTTGCCGGGCTGCCGGTTGGCCTCTTCGTAGTAGCGACGGAACTGCTTCTCCATCACGCCGTAGCTGAAGCGGGCCTTCTGCTTCTCCTGCAGCTGCTGGCGATATTCGCTCTCCTTGATCCGCGCGCGACCGTGCTGGCCGGGCGGATAGGGGCGCTTCTCGAACGATTGATCGCCGCCGACCAGGTCGACGCCGAGGCGACGCGACTTGCGGGTTGCGGGTCCGGTGTAACGAGCCATTATCTGTAGTCCTCCTAGACCCGGCGCCGCTTGGGCGGACGGCAGCCGTTGTGCGGCTGCGGCGTGACATCGGCGATCGCGCCGACCTCGAGGCCTGCGGCCTGCAACGAGCGGATGGCGGTTTCGCGGCCCGAGCCCGGGCCCTTCACGAAGACGTCGACCTTCTTGACGCCGTGCTCCTGCGCCTTGCGAGCGGCGTTCTCGGCGGCCAGCTGCGCGGCGAACGGGGTCGACTTACGCGAGCCCTTGAATCCGACGTGCCCCGAGGACGCCCATGCGATGACGTTGCCCTGCGGGTCGGTGATCGTCACGATCGTGTTGTTGAACGTGCTCTTGATGTGAGCGGCGCCGTGCGGGACATTCTTCTTTTCCCGGCGACGGGTCTTCTGAGCCTTCTTGGGCGCTCCGCCTGCTACCTTCTTTGCGGGTGGCATTACTTGGCCTTCTTCTTACCGGCGATGGTGCGCTTCGGGCCCTTGCGGGTGCGCGCATTGGTCTTGGTCCGCTGGCCACGCACCGGCAGGCCGCGGCGGTGCCGCAGACCCTGGTAGCAGCCGATCTCGATCTTGCGGCGGATATCGGACTGCACCTCGCGGCGCAGGTCGCCCTCCACCTTGAGGTTGCCCTCGATGTACTCACGCAACTGGGACACCTGATCGTCGGTCAGGTCCTTGGTGCGCAGGTTCCGGTCGATGCCGGTGGCTTCCAGGATCTCCTGGGAGCGGGTACGGCCGACGCCGTAGATGTAGGTCAGGGCGATCTCCATGCGCTTATCGCGCGGGAGGTCAACGCCC
Source organism: Mycobacterium neglectum (assembly GCF_002591975.1). Lineage (GTDB taxonomy): Bacteria > Actinomycetota > Actinomycetes > Mycobacteriales > Mycobacteriaceae > Mycobacterium > Mycobacterium neglectum. Next base: position 184,140 of record NZ_NVQE01000001.1, read on the forward strand.
ACTAGACGTGCCACAGTGGTGTGTTCCTTCTCGTTGCGGAGGTCTGTTCCCAGTCCGTTCCCGACGGCGTCGGGGTTTGGCCTCCGTGCCAAACGTGGGCAAGCGGCGTATCCGCTCAGTGGTACCGGGATTTCGTCATTGAGTTGTCTAGGGAAGCGGAAGCGCGACTAGCCCTGTCTCTGCTTGTGGCGTGGATCAGAGCAGATCACCATGACCCGCCCATGCCGACGGATCACCCTGCACTTGTCGCAGATGGGCTTGACGCTCGGGTTCACCTTCACGGCTATGTCGATCCTTCTTCTGTGCTTCTAGTTACTTGTACCGGTAAACGATGCGGCCCCGAGAAAGGTCGTATGGAGACAGCTCCACTACGACACGGTCCTCGGGCAGAATGCGGATGTAGTGCTGCCGCATCTTGCCGCTGATGTGGGCGAGAACCTTGTGACCGTTCTCCAGCTCAATGCGAAACATCGCATTGGGCAGGGGCTCGACCACGCGACCCTCGACCTCGATGGCACCGTCTTTCTTGGCCATTATCTTTCGGAGATCCTCCGTGTCCTAACGATTCGTTGGCGCCTTCCCGCCGCGAACGGCGGATACTGCTCGGGCGCAGTTGCACTCCGACTACAAAACGTGAGCCTGTAGCCAGAAATTCCAGCGATTCGAGGACAGAGTGCACGCAAAGAGCCGGCGCGGAAGCCGCACCGTCGATCCATACTACCCGTTCGGCCGTCGCTCCCAAAATCGCAGAACTTGCAGCTCAGCGCATAGACCGTGCGAGGCGGGTGGAAAGAGCCGGACCGACCGGTTCGCTCATGGCGAACCCTAACCCTGACCCTGATATCGGCTGGACGACGGGCGCATACTTATATCCGATGACTGCACCTGCTGCGGAGGCCCGCAAACCCGCAATTCTCACCGTCGACGACGACCCGGCAGTGTCTCGCGCGGTAGCCCGCGACCTGCGGCGCCACTACGGCGAGCGGTACCGGATCCTGCGCGCCGAGTCCGGCGCCGACGCGCTCGCCACCTTGAAGGAACTCAAGCTGCGCGGCGACACCGTCGCGGTTTTCGTCGCCGACTACCGGATGCCGCAGATGAGCGGCACCGAGTTCCTCGAGAAGGCGATGGAGTTCTTCCCTATGGCACGGCGGGTGTTGTTGACGGCATACGCCGACACACACGCCGCGATCGACGCCATCAACGTCGTCGACCTCGATCACTACCTGCTCAAGCCGTGGGATCCGCCGGAGGAGAAGCTGTATCCGGTGATCGACGGGCTGCTGGAGGAGTGGCGTGCGGTGGGCGACCGGGGTATGCCGTACACCAAGGTCATCGGCCATAGATACAACGAGCGGTCGTGGGAGGTGCGCCAGTTCCTGGCCCGCAACGGCTACTCGTTCCGCGCCGTCAACTCCGACGAGCCCAAAGGTTCGCAGCTCCTCGAGGCCGCGGGGCTCGACGACAAGAGGCTCCCGGTCGTCATCACCGAAAAGGGCGAAACGCTCGTCGAGCCGTCGGATGTCGAACTGGCCACGCTGCTCGGCCTGTCGACCAGCCCGCAGCTGGAAATGTATGACCTTGCGGTGATCGGCGGCGGGCCCGCGGGCCTGGCCGCAGCGGTATATGGCGCATCGGAGGGCCTCAAGACGGTCCTGATCGAGAAGGCCACCACCGGTGGTCAGGCGGGTCGCAGCTCGAAGATCGAGAACTACCTGGGCTTCGAGAACGGCATCTCCGGTGTCAACCTGACGACGACGGCGCGCAGGCAAGCCGAGCGTTTCGGCGCAGAGGTCATCACGACCCAGGAGGCCGGCCGGCTCGAGATCAACGGCGTCGGTGCGGCCCACTCCATACGCCTCAACGGAGACAGCGCAATCGGCGCGCGCGCCGTAATCCTCGCCACGGGCGTGGACTACCGCCAACTGGAGATCACCGGATGCCGGGCGACTCCCGAAGACCCCAACGAGGCGAACTTCGTCGGCCGCGGCGTGTTCTACGGCGCCTCGGTGTCAGACAAGAGTGAATGCGCCGGCGAGGACGTCTACATCGTCGGCGGCGCCAACTCCGCAGGCCAAGCCGCGATGTACATGTCGGAAACCGCCAAATCGGTGACCATGCTGATCCGCGGTGCGTCGCTGGAGGCGGGCATGTCGCAGTACCTCGTCGACCGGATCCTCAAGTCCCCGAACATCACGGTCCGGACCTGCACCGAGGTCGTCGACACCGTGGCCTCCGACGACCACCTGTCAGGGCTGGTGCTCCTCGACAAGCGGACAGACGAGACCGAGACGGTCACCTGCGACCGGATGTGCTGCTTCATCGGCGCGACGCCCCGTACCGACTGGCTCGAGGCAGCGGGAATAGCGCGCGACGATCACGGTTTCATCCTGTCGGGACCAGATTTGCGCGACAAGGTCGGTTGGACGCTGGATCGGCCGCCGCATCATCTGGAAACAAGCGTGCCGGGTGTGTTTGTTGCAGGGGATGTGCGTTCGGAGTCCGCGAAGCGGGTTGCGGCGGCCGTCGGCGAAGGGTCGATGGCCGTGATGTTGGTGCACAGGTATCTAGCGGAAGCCTGATTGAGAGGATGGCGCCGATGAGCACGCAAAAAGAAGAGGAATGCGTGCGTGACGAGCTGCGGACCCTGTTCCTTTTCGAGGACCTGTCCGATGAGCAGCTCGACATCCTGTGCGCCGCCGGCCACATCGAAACGTTCCCTGCCGGCGCTGTCGTTCAGGAAGGCGAACCGGCGACCTGCTTCTATGTGATGATCGACGGCGAGTTGATCATGTCGAAGCGCTCTGGCGGCGTCGACATCCAGACCAACCGTACGTCTCAGCGCGGCGTGTACTTCGGGGCGTGGTCGGCCTACATCCCCGGTGAAGAGCAGGCCTACCAGGCGTCGGTACGGCTGACCAAGCCTGCCCGCTGCTTCGTGTTGGACTCGAACAAGTTCGCCGACTTCATGCGGACGCAGTTCCCCATGGCCGTCCATCTGCTCGAGGGCCACCTCGTCGGCGGACGCCGACAGACCCAGATCATCGGTCAGCGCGAGAAGCTGCTCGCACTGGGCACCATCACCGCGGGACTGACCCATCAGCTCAACAATCCGGCGGCGGCCACCGCCCGCGCGGTGGCCGACCTGCGCGAGGGCGTCGGGCACATGCGGCACAAGCTCGCGATGCTGGCCGAGGCCAAATTCACCCCGGAGGCGCTGCGCGTCCTGGTCAACATTCAGGATGAGGTTGCCGAGCAGGTCGCCAAGACCCGCGATCACGAACTGACCGCACTGGAGGCCTCCGATCGCGAAGACCAGATCGGCGAATGGTTGGAAGACCACGGCATCGCAGGCGCCTGGGACTACGCGCCGACGTTCGTGGAGGCGGGCCTGGACACCGACTGGCTCGAGCGGGTTTCGGCATTGGTCGACGACGTCGACAAGACCGCGTCGCTGCAGGGCGCGATCGGGTGGCTGAAATACACCATCGACAACGAACTACGGATGAACGAGATCGCCGAAGCCTCCAAGCGCGTCTCGGCGCTGCTCGCCGGCGCGAAGCAGTACTCGCAGATGGACAGGGGTTCCTACGGAAGCGCCGACGTGCACGAGTTGCTGCGGAGCACGCTCATGATGTTCGGCGACAAGATCGGAATGGCAGGCAAGGGCAGGCCTGTCACCCTGGTCAAGGACATGGACAAGTCGCTGCCCCAATTGCAGTGCTATCCAGGCGATCTCAATCAGGTATGGACCAACATCATCGACAACGCCATTCAGGCGATGGGCGGGCACGGCACCTTGACCATCCGGACGGCACGTGAGAACGACGAGATGATTCGCGTCGAGATCTGCGACGACGGCCCAGGGATCCCCGAGGACATCATCGGACGAATCTTCACCCCGTTCTTCACGACCAAGCCGTTCGGTGAGGGCACCGGCCTCGGCCTGGACCTGGCCTGGCGCATCGTGGTCGAGAAGCACGGCGGAAACATTGCGGTGCAGTCCGAACCGGGCGACACCCGGTTCATCGTGTGCCTGCCGCTGGTTACGCCCGCCCCCATCGCACCCACTCCTGGCGAGCTTTCGGCCGCGGGCACCGAATAGTTCTACTCAGGTTGGAGCAACCATGACAAAGCCCGATCTCGGCAGGTTCGGCGTGTTCGGCCACTATTCGGGGTGGCAGCAGCTCACTGCACAACAGCTCAAGGACATCGAAGCCCTTGGGTACCGCGCAATATGGGCCGGTGGCTCACCGCCGGCCGAACTCGACTGGGTCGAGCCCATTCTCGGTGCCACCGAGTCGTTGAAACTCGCGACCGGCATCGTCAACGTCTGGACCGCCGCTGCAGGCCCTGTCTCGGAGTCCTTCCACCGCATCGAGGCGGCCTACCCCGGCCGCTTCCTGCTCGGCATCGGCGTCGGCCACCCCGAGGCGCACCAGGAGTACAAGAAGCCGTACGACGCCCTGGCCGACTATCTCGACAAGCTCGACGAGTACGGCGTTCCCAAGGACCGCCGGGTGGTCGCCGCGCTGGGCCCCCAGGTGCTCAAGCTGTCGGCCCGCCGCAGCGCCGGGGCGCATCCCTACCTGACCACGCCCGAGCACACCGCGCAGGCGCGCGAGCTCGTCGGTCCCGACGCCTTCATCGCCCCCGAACACAAGGTGGTGCTGACGGCGGATGCGGACAAGGCGCGCGCCGTCGGCCGCAAGGCGCTCGACGTCTATCTGAACCTGGCCAACTACCTGAACAACTGGAAGCGTCTCGGCTTCACCGACGACGACGTCGCCAAGCCGGGCAGCGACCGCCTCGTCGACGCGGTCGTGGCGTACGGGACGACCGACGCCATCGCGGCACGACTCACCGAGCATCTGAGCGCCGGGGCCGATCATGTTCCGGTTCAGGTGTTGACGGGTACAGACAAGCTCGTGCCCGCGCTCGCCGAGCTGGCGGGCCCGCTCGGACTCCAGTGAAGGGGAACACATGACTGAGCTCAAACCCGATCTCGGCCGTTTCGGGGTATGGACATTCGGCACGCCCAAGCCCGAACAGGCCACTGAGATCGAGCGGCTGGGCTACGGCGCCATCTGGATCGGCGGCTCACCGGCCGGCGATCTCGAGTACGTCGAACCGCTGCTGGAGGCCACCGAGAGACTTCAGGTCGCCACCGGCATCATCAACGTCTGGACTGCCCCGGCCGAGCAGGTCGCCGAGGCCTATCACCGCATCGAGGACAAGCACCCGGGCCGGTTCCTGCTCGGCATCGGCATCGGCCACCCGGAGCACACCGATGAGTACCGCAAGCCCTATGACGTGCTCGTCGAATACCTCGACGCGCTCGACAGCAGGAAGGTGCCAACGAGCCGACGGGTCATCGCTGCACTCGGACCCAAAGTGCTCAAGCTATCGGCGCAGCGTAGCGCGGGCGCGCACCCCTACCTCACCACCCCGCAGCACACCGGAGAGGCTCGAAACATCTTGGGGCCGACGGTGTTTCTCGCTCCGGAACACAAAGTGGTGCTGGCGCGCGACGCCGAAGCGTCGCGGAAGATCGGCCGCGACACCGTCGATTTCTACCTCAACCTCTCCAACTACCTGAACAACTGGAAGCGGCTTGGCTTCACCGACGACGACATCGCCAAGCCGGGCAGCGACCGCCTGATCGACGCTGTCGTTGCCCACGGAACCCCCGATGACATTGCCAAGCAGCTCAACGAGCACGTGGAGGCCGGCGCCGATCATGTCGCGATCCAGGTGCTCGGCGGCTGGGACAACCTGCTGCCGACGTTGGAAGAACTGGCAGGCCCCCTCGGGCTCAAGAGCTGAGCGTTGAATTATCGTATGCATGCGCTTATCATCTGCGCATGCATACTTCATCGGACATTCTTCCCCTCCACCGCATCGCGGTACTGGCATCGGTGGACGCGGTCAATGCCGTCACACCCGACGATCTCGCCCGGCCGACGCCGTGCGCCGGTTGGGACCTGGCGGCCCTGCTCGCGCACATGACCGTCCAGCACCGCGGCTTCGCGTCGGCGGCTCGCGGCGGGACCGACCTCGAGGTGTGGGATCCCGCGACCGTCGCCGACGCGGTCGCCGCAGACCCCACCGGTTCCTATTCGGCGGCCGCCGACGATGTGCTCACAGCGTTCGGGGCTGACGGCGCGCTCGACGCAACCTTCGCGCTCCCCGAATTCGGGCCGGGCGCAACATTTCCGGCGACGATGGCCATCGGTTTCCATTTCGTCGACTATGTGGTGCACGGCTGGGACGTCGCGCGCAGCGTCGGCGCAGCATTCGAGCTGCCGCGCGACGTCATCGAAGCCGTATTGCCGATCGCATTCGCCGTCCCCGATGGCGAATTCCGCGCCGAGGAGGGCAGCCCGTTCCGTCGTGCCGTCGAGGTCGACGACGATGCCAGCGCCATGGACCGGGTACTCGCCCATCTCGGCCGCTCGCCGGCCTGGACGCGCAGCCATCGTCCCACTTCCATACGGGTCAGCCCGGCCCGATGATCCCATCGGCCCGTTGGTTAGGGTTTGACCATGCGGTTACTGGTCACTGGCGGTGCCGGCTTCATCGGCGCCAACTTCGTCCACGTTGCTGCGCGCGAACACACAGTGACCGTTCTCGATGCGCTGACCTACGCGGGTAGCCGCGAGTCACTGGTGCCGGTCGAGAACGAGATCCGGCTGGTGCAGGGCGATATCACCGACTCCGAGTTGGTCGGCAAGCTGGTCGCCGAGGCCGACGCCGTCGTACACTTCGCCGCCGAAACCCACGTCGACAACTCGCTGTCCGGGCCGGAGCCGTTTCTGCATGCCAACGTCGTCGGCACGTTCACCATCCTGGAGGCGGTCCGCGCGCACGAGGTTCGGCTGCACCATATCTCGACCGACGAGGTATACGGCGATCTGGAACTCGGCAGCCCGCAGCGGTTCACCGAGTCGACGCCGTACAACCCGTCGAGCCCGTACTCGTCGACGAAGGCCGCGGGCGACATGCTGGTGCGCGCCTGGGTGCGGTCCTACGCTGTGCGCGCGACGATCTCGAACTGCTCGAACAACTACGGGCCCTACCAACACGTGGAGAAGTTCATTCCGCGCCAGATCACCAACGTGCTGACCGGGCGTCGACCCAAGCTCTACGGAGCCGGCGCCAATGTGCGCGACTGGATCCACGTCGACGATCACAACAGCGCGGTGTGGCGCATTCTGTCCGACGGGCAGATCGGCCGAACGTATCTGATCGGCGCGAACGGGGAACGCGACAATCTCACTGTGATGCGCACGATCCTGCGGTTGATGGATCGCGATCCCGACGACTTCGACCACGTCACCGACCGCGTCGGCCACGACCTGCGATACGCGATCGACGCATCTCCGCTGCGCGACGAGTTGGGCTGGAGTCCCTCGCACACCGATTTCGAGGATGGTCTTCGCGACACGATCGAGTGGTACCGGGCCAACGAATCATGGTGGGCCCCATTGAAGGACGGCGTCGAAGCCGGTTACGCAGGGCGCAACCAGTGACGTTCCGCGAGCTCTCGGTGCCCGGTGCGTGGGAGATCACCCCTCGCGTGCACCGCGATTCGCGCGGCGCATTCTTCGAGTGGTTCACCGATTCAGAGTTCACCGCACTCGCCGGGCATCGGTTCGATCTGCGTCAGGCCAACTGTTCGGTGTCGGCCGCCGGGACACTGCGGGGCGTTCACTTCGCCCAGCTGCCGCCGAGCCAGGCCAAGTACGTCGGATGCCCGCGCGGCAAGGTGCTCGATGTGGTCGTCGACATCAGGGTCGGGTCGCCGACCTTCGGACAGTGGGATTCGGTTGTCCTCGACGACACCGACCGGCGGTCCATCTACATCTCCGAGGGCCTGGGCCATGCTTTCTTTGCGCTGGAAGACGATTCGACGGTGATGTACCTGTGTTCGACGCCGTACAGCCCCGGACGGGAGCACACGATCAATCCGCTTGATCCCGCACTGGACATCGCCTGGCCGAAGGTCGACGGTGGGTCCATTCTGTCGGATCGGGACCGTGCAGCGCCGACGCTGGCGGAGGCCGAAGCCGCTGGTCTGCTGCCGACCTGGGACGAGACGCGGGCGTTCGCCGACGAGTTGCGGCGACGCTAGCGCAACTCCTCCTACGCACCCTTGCGCACGCCAACCCGGCATTACTAGGATATCCAAGTATCTAGCAGCGAGGGACGAACATGACCACACAGATTTCACATTTCATCGACGGCAAGCGCGTGGCCGGGCAATCCACCAGGACGGCCGACGTCATGAATCCCAGCACCGGCGAGGTGCAGGCCAAGGTGCCGATGGCGTCGCGTGCCGACGTCGACGCGGCCGTCGCCGGAGCCGCCGAGGCGCAGAAGGGGTGGGCGGCGTGGAACCCGCAGCGTCGCGCCCGCGTGATGATGAAGTTCATCGAGTTGGTCAACCAGAACGTCGACGAGCTGGCCGAACTCCTCTCGCTCGAACACGGAAAGACCGTCCCCGACTCCAAGGGCGACATCCAGCGCGGCATCGAGGTCATCGAGTTCGCGATCGGCATCCCGCACCTGATCAAGGGTGAGTACACCGAGGGCGCGGGCACCGGCATCGATGTCTACTCGCTGCGCCAGCCGCTCGGCGTGGTCGCAGGCATCACGCCGTTCAACTTCCCCGCCATGATCCCGCTGTGGAAGGCCGGCCCCGCGCTCGCGTGCGGCAACGCGTTCATCCTCAAGCCCAGCGAGCGCGACCCGTCCGTACCGGTCCGGCTGGCCGAGCTCTTTCTCGAAGCCGGCCTGCCGCCAGGCGTGTTCCAGGTGGTGCACGGCGACAAGGAAGCCGTCGATGCGATCCTCGAGCACCCCCTCATCCAGGCCGTCGGCTTCGTCGGCAGCTCCGACATCGCGCAGTACATCTACTCGGGTGCGGCCGCCAACGGGAAGCGCGCGCAGTGCTTCGGCGGCGCGAAGAACCACATGATCGTCATGCCCGATGCCGATATGGACAATGCAGTCGATGCGCTGATCGGCGCGGGTTACGGCAGCGCTGGCGAGCGCTGCATGGCGATCAGCGTCGCGGTGCCCGTCGGCGAGCAGACCGCAGACCGGTTGCGCGCCAGGCTGGTCGAGCGTGTCAACGAACTGCGAGTGGGCCACAGCCTCGATCCGAAGGCGGACTACGGCCCGCTGGTCACCGAGGCCGCGCTGGCCCGGGTCAAGGACTACATCCAGCAGGGCGTGGATGCAGGCGCCGAGGCCGTCGTCGACGGCCGTGAACGCGCCAGCGACGAACTGACCTTCGACGAAGCCGACCTGTCGAAGGGTTACTTCATCGGCCCGACGCTGTTCGACCACGTCACCCCCGACATGTCGATCTACACCGACGAGATCTTCGGCCCGGTGCTGTGCATCGTGCGCGCGAAGGACTACGAAGAGGCACTCGCGCTGCCGTCCGAGCACGAATACGGCAACGGCGTAGCGATCTTCACCCGCGACGGCGACACCGCGCGTGACTTCGTATCCCGGGTGCAGGTCGGCATGGTCGGCGTGAATGTGCCGATCCCGGTGCCGGTCTCGTACCACACCTTCGGCGGCTGGAAACGGTCCGGATTCGGCGATCTCAACCAGCACGGCCCGTCGTCGATCATCTTCTACACCAAGACCAAGACCGTGACACAGCGCTGGCCCGCGGGTAGCCACGGCGCCGAGTTCGTCATCCCGACCATGAAGTAGATGGACTACTTCGGGCTGGACGAACATGAACGCGTGATCGCCGAGACGGCGGCAGCGTTCGCCGAGAAGCGGCTCGCGCCATACGCGTTGGAGTGGGACCAAAGCCACCACTTCCCCACCGATGTGCTGCGTGAGGCGGCCGAACTCGGGATGGCCGCGATCTACTGCCGAGAGGATGTCGGCGGCAGTGAGTTGCGCCGACTGGACGCCGTGCGGATCTTCGAGCAGCTGGCGATGGCCGACCCGACCATCGCGTCGTTCTTGTCGATTCACAACATGTGTGCCTGGATGGTCGACACATACGGCACTGACGAGCAGCGCAAGTCATGGTTGCCGCGCCTGGCGTCGATGGAGGCGATCGCGAGCTACTGCCTGACCGAGCCGGGCGCCGGATCTGATGCCGGGGCGTTGCGCACCAAAGCGGTACGGAGCGGCGGGGACTACGTGCTCGACGGCGTCAAACAGTTCATCTCCGGTGCCGGAGCATCCGACGTGTACGTGGTGATGGCACGCACCGGTGGTGACGGCCCGCGCGGCATCTCGGCGTTCCTCATCGAGAAGGACACGCCGGGACTGAGTTTCGGCGCATCCGAGGACAAGATGGGGTGGAACGCCCAACCGACCGCGCAGGTGATCTTGGAAGGTGCGCGAGTTCCCGCCGACACGATGCTCGGCGGAGCCGACGGGGAGGGCACCGGGTTCGGTATCGCGATGAACGGACTCAACGGCGGCCGCATCAACATCGCCGCGTGCTCACTCGGCGGTGCCCAGTCGGCCCACGACAGAGCACGCAGCTACCTGGCGGACAGGCAAGCCTTCGGCGGGGCACTCCTCGACGAACCGACCATCAGGTTCGCCCTCGCGGATATGGCGACGACGTTGCAGGCTTCACGAACCCTGTTGTGGCGCGCGGCATCCGCGCTCGACGAGAACCATCCGGAGAAGGTCGAACTGTGCGCGATGGCCAAACGCTTCGTCACCGACGCCTGCTTCGACGTCGCCGATCAGGCGCTGCAACTACACGGCGGCTACGGGTACCTGCGCGAATACGGACTCGAGAAGATCGTGCGCGATCTGCGGGTACATCGAATACTCGAAGGCACCAACGAAATCATGCGTGTCGTCATAGGTCGGGCCGAAGCGGCCAGGGCCCGCGCGTCGGCTTAAGGGAGAACAATGACCACCATCGCATTCCTCGGGTTGGGCCACATGGGTGGTCCGATGTCGGCCAACCTCGCCGCCGCGGGCCACACCGTGCACGGCTTCGATCCGGTTGCCGCACTGAAGGATGCCGCGGCAGCAAAGGGTGCGCAGGTCTTCGACAGCGTCGCTGCGGCGGTTGCCGGAGCCGACGTCGTCATCACCTCGCTGCCCAACGGCAACATCGTGAAGGCGGTGTACGCCGATGCGCTGCCCGCAGCGCCGAAAGGGACGCTGTTCATCGACACCTCCACCATCTCGGTTGACGACGCGCGCGGGATTCACGCGCAGGCCGCGGACTACGGGCACGCACAGCTCGACGCGCCGGTGTCCGGTGGGGTGAAGGGCGCGACAGCGGGCACGCTGGCCTTCATGGTCGGCGGTGAGGATGCCGCGGTCGAGCGTGCCCGACCGGTGCTGGATCCGATGGCGGGCAAGGTCATTCACTGCGGCGGCTCGGGGACGGGCCAGGCTGCAAAACTGTGCAACAACATGGTGCTCGCCGTGCAGCAGATCGCGGCGGGCGAGGCCTTCGTGCTGGCCGAGAAGCTGGGTCTGTCCGCGCAGTCGCTGTTCGACGTGATCACCGGTGCGACCGGCAACTGCTGGGCGATCCATACGAACTGCCCGGTTCCCGGCCCGGTTCCGACGTCGCCGGCCAACAATGATTTCAAGCCGGGCTTCGCGACCGCCTTGATGCACAAGGACATCGGCCTGGCAATGGATGCGGTCAAGTCGACGGGATCGACTGCGCCGCTGGGCACCCACGCCGCCGAGATCTATGCAAAGTTCAACGAAGACCACGCCGACAAGGACTTCAGCGCGGTCATCGAGCTGATCCGCAACGGTTAGAACGGGGCGGGCGCTTGGTTGCGTGTGCGCTCAGACCTGATCCGTGAGGCGAACTCGGCGGCGCGGGTACGTCGCCGTTTCGGCATCATGAGACCGCGGTCGGCGTCGGTTGGAACCAGAATCGGCGGAGGCGGAAGGTCGGCGGTGGTCGTGTCCCACTTCTCGAAGAACAACCGACTGCCGGGCTTGGTGGTGTACTTCCTGCCACTCGGTGAGGTCCAGATGACGGTGCCGTCGGGCAGTTGAACGTCCTGCCATCCATCAAATGTCTTCATAAGATGGTTCTTTCGGCATAGGCACTTGAGGTTCGACGCATGAGTCGGCCCGTGCGGATACGGGATGGTGTGATCGATGTCGCAGCGATCAGCCGGCACGTCACAGCCGGGAGCCCGGCAGAACAGATCTCGCATCCGCACGAACTCGGCCAACCCCGCGGACGGCTGATAGCGCGGCTCTGCGTCGTCGCTGGGCATGGCGATCGGACGGACCTTGGCGCCGCCACGGATCAACTCCGACAGCAGCGGCGTCGGCACAATGCCCTCTCCGACGATCAGCGCCGCGGGTGCCTTGCCGGCGGTAGGCGCCTGCTCGCGCGAAGCCGCCTCGACCGCGGATTGTTCTGCCAAAACATGGATCACGATGTTCGAAGAAGCCTGTGCGCTGTCCGCGGCGCACCTTTCAGAACCGCACTTGCACGCCAGACGGTCACTGCCCGCGACGATTGCGCCAACTGCGTCTGAGCGACGTTCACCCATGGAGCGGGGGTCCTCATCGCAAACACCGGCAACCATCGCCGCAACGCGACGTTTGAGCACCGCGGCGTCGGTGGTCAATAGCCGACCCCACACCGACGTGGTCTCGGCTGGGTCGTCGAGGTCTCCGATCGAGAAGTCCCGCGAGCGCTTGGATGATTCGGTCCGCCGCACCGCCGCAGGATCGAATCGCTCAATCCAGGCATCGATCTTCTGATCCAGTTTCTGCTCCGACAACCGACCCCAGGTTCTCGCGCTCTCCGCCAAGGCGGCGTCGATCAACGCGATCGCCTCTGGGTCTTCCACCAACTGGGTGCGCCAGGTGATGGCGGAGACGACGCGCGAGCTCACCAGGCCCTGCAGGTAGAGCGCGGCGACGCGGGTAAGCCGGTCACGCAGCGCAACGGCTATCCGCATCTGGCCGGACGCTCGCCGATGCCCGACTGTCATCGCGGCAGCTACTTCCGCAGCAGCCGAATCCCAACCATCGAATGCCCAATTCGCCCGTTCGTCATCGTCATCGACCCGGCGCCTGGCCAGCTCAGCGATTGCGGCCAGGCGGCGCGCCGCCGCGGCGGCCTCGGCCCGCGTCCCGTCCTCGATCGCGGCAACGACCGTCGCGTCGTCCGCGGCGAGGAGGTCTGAATCGAACATACATTCGATTATGCCATTCGGCACCGACACGCAATGGCGCCTTCCGCAGCGACTGGCTCATCGCTGGTTCCTGCCACGCTCGCGCTTGATAGCCGGAGCATGTCCAGAAGCGATCGTGAACAGTTCGGACCACTGCTCGGCTGTGAGGTCACGCGGCAGCGATGTCTCTGAGATTCCATGCGCTGCAGTCCATGTCTTGATTTCCGCTTTAGCTTGGCCTCCGGTGCTTCTAGACAGAATTTGCCGCAGGCCGCGGCCTTTGCTCGAAAAAACGGCATGAACGTATGAGCTGTATTGCCGTCGTTGTGCGGGGTCGACGAGTGGGACGGTGCGTCGGGTGATGGTCATGATTCCGGCGTCCACTCCTGGCTGGGGCGTGAATGCCGATGCGGGTACCCGCTTGCTCAGTTTGAAGACGTACCACGGCCAGCACTGAGCGGTCATCATCGTCGCGCCACCAACGGCAGCGCGGCGACGTGCGACCTCCCACTGCACGATCAGAATCGCGCTTGTCCAGTGGTCGGTGTGCAGGATGCGCCGCATCATTGCGGTGGTTTGGTGGAATGGCAGATTTCCCACGATGGTGTGCGGTGTTCGAGGCAGTCGGAAGCGTAGGAAGTCGCTGTGAACGATGGTCGTTTGCGGGTTCACTCGGTGTTGTAGCCCCTTGACCTGTCGCAGGTCTATCTCGACCGCTGTGATCGGCCGGCGCAGGGTCTGCATTGGAAGTGTCAATGCCCCGCCGCCGGAGCCGATTTCGATGATTGGGCCGTCAGTTTGGGAAACGAGGCCGACGACCACGTCGACCATTTTTGGGTCGGTTAGAAAGTTCTGGCCGAACTCGTGTCGGCCGGCGCGGTAAATAGACATCGCGAATGGACTCCGGGCAGTGGTGGGATGGCCCGGGCAGCACAAAACGCCGCCCAGCTGGTGCGCTGAAAGCGACGGAGCGTGTATCGGTTCGCTGTCCGCCGCTAGAAGCGGCGGAACCTGATCACTGCGATGCTCGTAATTCCCACGGCGGCACCCTACAACATCTTCGCTGTCGTGAGTGCAACGTCATGACCCACAGCGACTAGGCCTGGGTTCTCGCCCCGAGTACGTCGCGGAACAGCGCTTGACGCAGCGCGAGTTCCCTGGGGTCGCTGTAGGCGTGGTACCCGAGCTTGTTCATTACATACCCGAACCCGACGCCGGTGTCCGGATCGGCAAACCCGAACGAGCCGCCGAGGCCGGGCCATCCGAAAGCCTTACCGGTGGAACCGAACACGAACTTGGATGTCGGCTTGCCGAAGCCAAGCGAGAAAGACGCGTCGAGGTGCATGATCCTGTCGCGCGACCCACCGGAGGGCGTCACCGCGGGGCCCGCCAAGGCATCGCGGACGGGCTGGCTCAAGCCCAGTTGCGAATCGCCGGTAGCCGCGCCGCCGTAGAGTTTCGCGATCGACCGGGCCGTGGCCGTTCCGTTGACCGATGGCATTTCCGGTATCCGCACATCGTCACGGTTGAAGTCGCCTGCCTCCTTGATTCCTTCGGCGATCAGGAACGCTCTCGCGATCAGACTGCGTGGGTTGAACAGGCCCGCCACGAACTTCGGGGGCATCGTGTGTAGATGCAACAGCATCTCGGTCCGGGTAACGGGGTCGAGCAGCGCCACCCGATTGCGATCAACCGACTCCGGTAGACCGATGAAGAAGTCCAGACCCAGTGGTGTCGCGACCTCGTCGGCGAAGAACCTGCCGAGCGTGCGCCCCTGCGGGTCGACGCGGTGGATGAGCGCGGACTGGTACCAGCCGAGGGTCACGGCGTGATAGCCGTACCTGCTGCCGGGTGCCCAGGCCGGCACCTGCGCCGCGATTCTCGCCGACAGCTTCTCTGGATCGGTGATGTCGGCGAGCGTCAGCGGCGGCGTGATCGCGACGAGACCGGCCTGGTGGCCGAACAGCTGTCGGACCGTGATCGCGCCCTTGCCGCCCTGCGCGAATTCGGGCCAGTAATCGGCGACCTTGGCGTCGTAGTCGATGAGCCCGCGTGACGCGGCAACCGCTACGGCGAGTGAGGCAACGCCTTTCGTGGTCGAGAAGACGTTGACGATCGTGTCCTGCTCCCAGCGCGCTTGGGTCTTGCCATTTCGGTGGCCGCCCCACAGATCGACGACCTTGCGGCCATCTCGGTACACCGCGACAGCGGCACCGATCTCCTTGCCACTGCTGAAATTACGATGGAATGCGTCGGCGACCTTTCCATACCCCTCGTCGGCGTCACCGCCGATCAGATCCTGTGTCACCTTTGCGGCCTCGCGCGGAGAACGTCGCGAAACAGCGCTTGGCGCAGGCGAAGAGCTCGCGGGTCGCTGATGAAATGGAACCCTAGCTTGTTCATCACATAGCCGAACCCGATACCGGTATCCGGATCGGCGAAGCCGACCGAACCGCCCGCACCGGGTGCCCCGAATGCCTTGTCGGAGGATCCGATCACATACTTCGTACTCTTCGGGATGGGCCTGCCGAAGCCGAGGGAGAACGACGTGTCGACATGCAGCACCTTGTCGCGCAGGCCCTTCGTCGGATTCACCGGTGGTGCCGTCAACGCCGCGAAGACCTCTGGGGTCAAACCGATACCCGAGCCGCCGATGGCCGCATCGCCGTAGAGTCTGGCCACCGATTCAGCAGTGCCCGTCCCGTTGGCGGCGGGTATCTCCACGACACGGACATCCTCACGGTTGAACGTCCCAAGACCGGTCGCGCCCTCGAATGCGACGCCCGCTTGGGCCGTCAGCGTCATCGGAATGAACCAGGCGGCCGCCAACTTCGGTGGCAGCACATGGAGGTGCATCAGGGTCGCGATCTGAGAAGGCACGTGCAGATGCGCCACGCGGTCGCGGTCGATGTAGTCCGGCAGGCCGATGTGAAAGTCCAGCCCTAGCGGCCGTGCGATCTCGTCGGTGAAATACCGACCGAGAGTACGCCCATCGGGATCGGCATGCCGAATGAGTTCGGACGCGTACCACCCGAGCGTGACGCCGTGGTACCCATGTCGGGTGCCCGGGGTCCAGGCGGGGACCTGCGCAGCCAACCTCTCCGAGAGTCGATCGGGGGCCGCGATATCGGCAAGGGTCAGCAGCGGTTTGATCACCGGCAGCCCGGCCTGGTGGGCCAGCAACTGCCGCACCGTGACCGCTTCCTTGCCGCCCTGCGCGAACTCCGGCCAGTAGTCGGCCACCCTCGCGTCGTAGTCCAGCAGCCCGCGCGAGACCGCCCGCGCCACCGTCAGAGCGGCAACACCTTTGGTCGTCGAAAACGTATTGACCAACGTGTCGTTCGTCCACGGTGATCGGGTAACACCGTTGCGGAATCCACCCCAGAGATCCACGACCTTGCGGCCGTCGCGGTAGATCGCAAGCGCGGCTCCGACCTCCGCACCGCTGTCCAGGTTGAGCCGAAACGCGTCGGCAACCTTTCCGTAGCCCTCATCGACGTCACCGCAGACACGCTCCGGCGAGACTCGGGTTCTCTGAGCCATAACCTAGTTCACCGCCTAAACGGCGGGCGCAGCCAACGACACACCGCCGTGCGCGGGAATGTTATCTGCGCAGACGCCGCGAGACGTGATGTTTGGGCTACGCGGCAGAGGACTTGTGTGTCGACCACCAGCGGCCGTGCATACGTTGGCAATCGGCGACACGCAGCGGCGTATCGCCGCCGAAGTCCGGTCGCACCGCAACGGCGGCCGGGATTTCAGGCACACCTTCTCCGGTGATGACGACGGAGGCCAGCCCGGAGCTGTTCGCCGCTCGCAGCCCGGAGGCCGAGCCGCTGATCGCAAGCGCACTGTCGGCGGTGATCCCGAGTTCGCACAGCGCGAGGCGGTGAGCTTCGGGACAGGGCATCGTCTTTTTGACATCCTCGACGGTCGCCACCGTCTCGACGATTCCCTCGCCGACCAGCTGCCGGACCAGGGGCTCCGCCCAGCTCCGCTGCCCACTGGTCACGACGGCCACCTGCACGCCTGCCGCGAAGATGTCCGCGACGAAGTCGACGAGTCCGGGACGCGGGGCGAGATCCCGGTCGAGAATCAGCTCGTCGAACAGCATCGTCTTGGTGGCGTAAATCTCGTCGGCGAGCAGCTTTGTCAGCACATCGGACTCGGTCGCCACGCCACGCTTGCGCAGTTCAGCCGCGACACGCTGTCGCTCATCGGTGAGCGCCAGCAGTTGTCGGTAGCGCGTCACCGACCACCGGAAGTCGAGACCATGCGCGGCGAAGGCCGCGTTGTACGCCTCCCGATGGCCGTCGCATTCGATGTCGGTCAGGGCGTCGAGGTCGAAGATCACGGCGCGCAGCGCGCTGCTGGTACCTACCGGTGCGGCGGAGTCCCACCAGAAGCGGCCCGCACGCCAAGTCGTCTCATGCGTAGTCGGCATGAAGCTAGGGTGGCCCACATCACAGCCTGCCAACCTCCCCCATTTGGGGGATCGGCGATGCCAACTTCTATTACCCCTGGAAAACGCCAGCTCTAAGGTGGTGCACATGACATCCGGCAGCGCTCCGGTGCGTCTGGTGCTCGTCGACGACCACGAGATGGTCATCGAGGGCCTCAAGGCCATGCTCGCGGCCTTCCAGGAGCGCGTGCAGGTGGTCGGGCAGGCCGTCGGTGCCGAGCGGGCGCTCAGCGTCGTCGACGAACTCAACCCAGACATCGTGCTGTCGGATGTGCGCATGCACGGATCCAGCGGGCTGGACCTCTGCATGGAGCTGCGCGAGCGGGATCCCAAGCGCAAGGTCGTGATGCTTTCGGTTTACGACGACGAGCAGTACCTGTTCCAGGCCCTGCGGGTAGGTGCTTCCGGGTATCTCCTGAAGAGCATCAGCAGCGACGAACTCGTCCGCCAGCTCGAGTACGTGCACCGCGGCGAGACGGCGATCGATCCGAGCATGGCCGCCAGAGCGGTGGACACCGCGGCACGGATGCAACGCGACGAATTCTGGCCCGGCGCGCGGCAGGGTTTGACACAGCGGGAGAGCGAGATTTTGTCGTATGTCGTGAACGGCCTGTCCAATCGCGCCATAGCCACCAAGCTGGTGATCGGCGAGGAGACGGTCAAGACGCACCTGAGCTCCATCTACCGCAAGCTCGGGGTCAGTGACCGCACCGGCGCTGTCGCAACCGCCCTGCGCGAAGGCATCTACCAATGACCTCGTCGGACCGTCCTTCCAACGCCGTCCGTGACCTGGTCGACGCCGACCGCGAACTCGCGTTGTTACGCGAACTGATCCAGGCCGCGTCCAAGGGGCCCGGCGTCGAGCCGCTCGCTGCCGCGGCGGCCCGGATGATCACCGCCGCCACCACCAGCGATGTGTGCTTTGTGCACGTCCTCGACGACAGCGACCGGTCACTGACGCTCGCGGGGGCGACGCCGCCGTTCGATGCCGAGGTCGGCAAGATCAGGCTGCCGTTGGGCCAGGGAATTTCCGGCTGGGTGGCCAGTCACCGCGAACCGGTGGTGATCAGGCAGGACAAGGAGACCGATCCGCGGTACATGCCTTTTGAGTCCCTGCGCGGCAAGGACTTCACGTCGATGGTGTCGGTGCCGATGGAGACGGACCCGGGCGGGCTGGTCGGCGTGCTGAACGTCCACACCGTCGACCGGCGCGAGTTCACCTCGGGTGACGTCGAACTGCTTCTGGTGATCGGCAGGCTCATCGCAGGTGCGCTACATCAAGCCCGACTGCACCGACAGCTGGTGGCCCGCGAACGGGCACACGAGAACTTCGTCGAGCAGGTGATCGAGGCCCAGGAGCTCGAGCGGCGGCGGCTGGCCGGCGACATTCACGACGGCATCTCGCAACGGCTGGTCACTCTGTCCTACCGGCTCGACGCGGCGAGCCGGTCGGTGCCCGACGATCCGGAGGCTGCCGCCGAACAGTTGGAGAAGGCCCGCGAATTGGTAGACCTGACGTTGCAGGAGGCCCGCGCGGCGATCGGCGGTCTGCGGCCACCTGTGCTCGACGATCTCGGCCTTGCCGGCGGGCTCGCCAGCCTCGCGCGCTCCATCCCCCAGATCGGTATCGACGTCGAACTGGTGGAAACCCGCGTGCCCGACCACATCGAGATCGCGTTGTACCGGATCGCTCAGGAATGCCTGCAGAACGTCGTCAAGCATGCGAAGGCCACGTCAGCGCGACTCACCTTCACCGTCGATGCCGGTGACACCGGAGAGGTCGCCCGGCTCGAGATCGTCGACGACGGAGTCGGTTTCGACACATTCGAGCATCCGCTGGGCAGCGACGAGATGGGTGGCTACGGTCTGCTGTCGATGGCCGAACGAGCCGAGATAGTCGGCGGCAGGCTCAACATCCGCTCGCGCCCGGGTTCGGGCACGGCGGTCACGGCGACGATCCCGCTGCCCCGGACCTAGAAGTCACCGGAGTTGCGGCGCAGCGTCTCGATGGACTCCGCGAGCGACCGGGACTCGTCGTCGGACATGCCGATATCGGCGAAAACCTCGTTGTTGAGCGTGACGGTGGCGTCCTCGACCGTCGACCGGCCGAGGTCGGTGATCCGCACCAGCGTGGTGCGGCCGTCGGTCGGATGCGGGGTGCGCTCGACCAGGCCGTCGGCCTCCAGCCGCCGGATGGCGTGCGTGACGCTGGTGACGTGCACCTGCAGCCGGTCGGACGCCTTGGTGATCGGCAGCGCGCCGTCCCGACTGAACGCCAACAACCGCAACAACTCATATCGGGAAAAGCTGAGGTCGTACGGTCTTAGCGCGTTCTCGACGCGGGCCAGCAGAATCTGGTGCGCCCGCATCACCGACGTGACCGCGACCATACCGTCGGCGACCTCGCCCCAGCCGAAGCGCTCCCAGTTGGTGCGCGCCAACGCGATGGGATCGCGCTTGCGCGGCCACGAAGGTCGGGAGGGCACGCCTCTTCATACCGCACGCGGCACACTTCCGTCCCCGTGTTGCGTCAGTGGACCGCGGCCCTCACCGCGGTCAGCACCGCGCGGGTGGACTGGCGGCTACCTACGGTGATCCGCACGCCGCCGTCGGCATAGCCGCGGACCTGCAATCCGGTGTCGTCGAACATCTTCCGCCACTGCCGACCCCATGACGGCAAGTAGACGAAGTTGGCATGCGCGTCGGTGCTGTAGATCCCCATCGCCCTCAGCCGTGTCCGCAGATAGCGACGTTCAGCCGTGATCATCCGGATACGTTGTTGCAGCTCACTTTCCGCGTCATACGATGCTGCGACGGCCACCAGACCGGTGATGGCGATGCCGAACGGCAGCTGCATGGACCACAGCCTGCGGGCCAGATCGGGGCCGCAGAAGCCATAGCCGACGCGGAGTCCCGCCAGCCCGTACGCCTTCGAGAAGGTCCGCACGACGACCACGTTGGGGTGTCGCGCGACGAGCGCCGGGCCGTCGATTCGATGATGCGGCGAGAGGAACTCCGCATACGCCTCATCGAGCACCACGACGGTCTGCGGTGGGACGCGTCGAAGGAACCGCTCGATATCGGCAGGCGACTCAACGGTTCCCGTCGGATTATGTGGTCGGCACACCACCACAACGCGGGCCTTCGCGGCCGCGTCGGCCATCGCATCGAGATCGTGGTGTCCGTGCGCATCGAGCCCGACGGTGACCGGTTCCAGCCGCGCCATGTGGGCGAAGATCGGATAGCCGTCGAAGGTCGGCGAAGCCATCACCATCCGGTCGCCCGGATTGGTGACGGCGTTCAGCACCTGCATGATCACACCCGTGGCGCCAGCTCCGATGACGACCTGCTCGTCGCGCACACCGACGTGGCCTGCGATGAGAGCGCGAAGCCGCTCGGGCAAGAACTCCGGATACCGGTTACCCGAGTCGATCGCGGAGACCAGCGCGGACCGAACAGCAGGCAATGGCGGAAAGGGATTCTCGTTGAGCGACAGGGCCATCGGGTTCACCGCATCGGGTAGGGCGCCGACTGCGGCAACAGTCACCTCACGATTCGGCGTGGACATCAGTCTCGACCGCCCCACCTGACGGCGGCGGCGCCTGCGAAGTCCCCGGCATGGGCGAAAGCCGACATCAGCACGATGTCGCCCCGCTTCAGTCGACCGTCGGTGACGGCGCGGTCCAGGTTGACAGGAATGCCCGCGGCGAACAGGTTCCCGCAGTCGTCGAAACTATCGACGTGTCTCGATTTATCAAGTTCGAGCGCCTCGCGCCAGTTCCGCAGAAAGGCCCGATTCGGCTGATTGGTGACAAGGAGGTCAAGATCGGAGGGCTTCACTCCGATTCGATCGCAGACTACATAGGAGACCTCGGGCACCTGGCGATTACCACGGGCCAGCACCTTGGTGATCTTGCTTTCGGTGAAGCCGATGCTGGCCTCCCCCGGCCCGGGCTGCCACCATTTGCGAGGGGGATCGACCGCGAGCGTCATATCGCCTGCGAACTCCCCGTAGGTGCGGCATTCGATGTCGAGGATCGGTGAGGAGTCCGACAGGGTCACCAGTCCGACCGCGGCGCCATCGCCGGGTACCGACGCCTGCGCCTTGGTCCGAACGGTCGGCTGGTCGAACGCCTGACCTGCCGCGTTCTGGGCTATCGCGACAAGTGCGGTTCGCCCCTCACCCGACTCGATCAGGTTGCGGGCGACTTTCAGCCCGAGCACGAATGCCGCGCATCCGCCGTTGTGCAGGTCGAGCACCCAATTCGGTTTCATACCAAGGCGATGCGCCATTCCACCGCCACCGCCGTAGAAGGGCATGTCCGGCATCTGGGTGTGGGTGATGAGGATATCGGCACCCGCTATGGTGTCGTGGCCGTGGCGTTCGATCAGCCCGGCCGCGGCGCGCTCCACCATATCGATGGCGGTTTCGTCCTCGGCAACATGGTGACGGAACTTGGGTGCGCGGAACATCACGTTGTCCCGCAGGTCGTCGGACTCGGCGAACTGCGCGTAGTAGGCGGCGCTGATCGGTTCGCCCGGTAGATATGTCGACACATCGAGAAGACTGACGCTCATGAGTTCCTCACTTCATCCAATCCGGCTTGACGGCAAGGCCGTTGCGATGGCGGTATTCGGCGATCGCTTTGAGGTTCTTCAGCTCCAGTAGGTGGCCGGGGCCGAACATGTCCCAGAAATCCCCGACCCACACCGGCCGCTTGGGCGGCGCGGTCTCCGGGTACGGGTTCTTGTCGTAGAACGGATGGTGGCAGTTGGTCCACAGAACCACCGAGCCCGGTTTGTCGAACACCAACTGCGCGTCGACAATTCGCATCAGATAGATCATCCAGAGGTGCTTGCCCTGATCCCATGCGCAGTGGTAATCGATCGTCCGCGATTCGGGGTTGGCGACAGTACGGGTGTAGATCGGGCTGCCGGTATCGCCACCGAGTTTGTCGTATGCCACCCACAGCCCCGGTTCCTCCGTCGGCTCGAAGCCGCGCAGGCTGTAGGTCCACTCCTCCAAGCAACGGGTATCGGCCAACCATTCGAAGAGCTCATCGGGTGGACATTCAACGTAATCGTTGACGGTGCAGTATTTTCCGAATACCTCATCGTGTGGATACACCGAACGCATCTGCTCCATGATCATGGGTGTCGCCTTCTCCTTCGGCGAGGTCTCGACGCGGATCACCCCGTCGATCGGATCGGTGGTACCCCGATCGACTGCGATGTCCTCAAGTGCGGGCAGTGACATAAGAGTGTTCCTCCTTCGTGATGGACGGTTTGGTGACAGCACGGGCGTCGTTGCCGAGGAAGGCTGCGAATGGCGGCACTTCATCTGCGGAGCACTCGATACTGATGACCGACGGCCCGTCGACATCGAGTGCGCCCTCGAGCGCGGCAGGCAGTGCGTCGAGGTCGTAGACATCCACCGCCCGCAGCTTCGGGAACATCGCGGCCAGCCCGGCACCCAACCGGCTCGGCCCGAACCGGTTGTAGCTGTATAGGTCGCCGTAGAACTGCTGCTCGCGTGTCACACACATGGCGTGCGCATGGTTGTCGAACAGCAGGAAGGTGACCGGCAACCGGTACTGCAGTGCCGTGTGAATCTCCATGCCGTGCATGAAGAATGAGCCGTCACCCGCGATGACAACGGTCCGGCCGACGGAGTCTGTACCGCGGCCGAACGCCACGCCGATGCCGGCGCCGAAGCTGTATCCCATCCCGCCCATGCCCAGCGCGACGATGAACCGGCCATCGCGGCGGACCGGCAGGTGATGTATCGCTGCGGCGCCGATGTTGCCGGCATCGACGATGACGTCGGACCCATCGGGCAGCATCCGGTCGAGCACCGTCATCGCATCGCGGTACCGGATCCCCGAACCGCCGTGCCCTGGCGGGCGCAGTTCCGTACGCCGCACCGCGTCTGGCACGCGGATGCGGGCCGGGCGGCCGTGGCCCGACAGCGCCGAGGTGAGCATCGACAGCGATCCGCGCAAGTCCTCGGTGTGTACGTGGGTGCACGGCAGGTACG
The DNA here is from genome assembly GCF_002591975.1 of Mycobacterium neglectum. Lineage (GTDB taxonomy): Bacteria > Actinomycetota > Actinomycetes > Mycobacteriales > Mycobacteriaceae > Mycobacterium > Mycobacterium neglectum. Next base: position 207,808 of record NZ_NVQE01000001.1, read on the forward strand.
GAGTCTCGGCGCCGATCGAATAGACGCGTGTCGACCGCAGCGCGTCGTCCAGACCTGCACGGGCCGTCACCGAGAGTCGGGTGCCGACCACGATGCACAGAGCGCTCTCGGCGATGGCATCCGCGACGCTCGGGTGGCCCATCACACCAGTCACTCCGAGTGCGGATGACGATCCCATCCCTGGCGTTCCTGCAACGTCTTTGGCGTCGGGAACGCACGCCACGCGCGCCCGCAACAGCGAGCGCAGCTGCTCGAGTTCTGTGCGCGCATCGTCACGAGCCACCTGTTCGCCGGCGATGATCGTGACTGGCCCGTCGATGCGCCGAAGCGCCCGTGCGATCGGATGCGGGTCGCCGGTGTGCTTGTCGCTCCGATCGATGAAGGCGTCGCCGCCGTTCACCGCGCGAAGCGCCGCCTGCTGAATGTCCTTGGGCAGCAGCAACACTGCTGGTCCACCGGAGCGGGCTGCGGCGACCGCCTCCGGCAACGCCGTGATGATGTCTTCCGGTGTCGTCACCCGCTTGCAGTAGACCGACACCGCTGAGAACAACGCCTGACCGTCGAGGGTGCCGTTGCGGCCGCTGGTGTCCTGGAAAGAACCACGACCGTCAAGGGACGTGGGCGCCTGTCCGATCAGCGCCAGCACGGGAATTCGGCTCGCGAAGGCCTCCCCGAGGCCCGGCACGGTGTTGAGGCATCCGCCGCCCGATGTCGCAGCCACCACACCGAGCCCGGCTCCACTGCGGCTGTATCCGTCGGCCATTGTCGCAGCGGAAAACTCGTGCTTGGCAAGCACCGCCGTGATGTCCGCGCGGTAGAACGCCGCATCGTAGAGATCTTCAATGTTGGCGCCATCGACGCCGAATATGTAGTCGACGCCCATCCCGGCGAGATACTCGACGATGTGGTCCACAACGCGATGCCTGGCCATATGTCACCTGTCCCCTATGCTCGTCGAGCGGCTTCATAGAGGACACGAGTGGCTAGTGGATTCGGTTCACCCGGTGGCTCGAATCACAGTTGCTTTTCGAGCAGCACCTGGCCCGAATCAGACGAAACCAGTTGCACAGCAGCGATTTCCTCCACCGGGAGGGGGGTGTTCGCGCTGGGCAATGCCGTCGCACCGGACAGTCCGAGCCACGTCGCAACCTGGCTCTGACTTCCGTCACGGCCGACGATGACCATGCCGAGGTTCTGCGGCGGCGCATCGCGTCGCCCCCAATCGCCGTACGTGCACGCCATGTCGATTCGGGTACCCCAGCCGTAACCCGTCATGCTGATGGTCGCGTTGATCGGCGTCTCGGACACCTTCGTCATTTCCATCGCGGATCCGGCGGCCTGCTCCGTGCCGGTCTGCAGCCCGAGACTGCCCGGGCGAATCGCGATCACCAATCCGATCGCCAGCACGGCCGCCGCGGCGGCGAGCGCGGCGGTGGTCACCCACCGGGAGCGCCTGCGACTCGCGTTGACGCGGTGCAGAAGCGAATCCAGCATCTGGGGTCGCAGCTGCGGCTCAAGGGAGTTGCCGTCGAGCGATGCGACATCGGCGGAGTCGAGTTTGGCTAGCAAGGGCGGGATTTCACCCAACTCCTCGACGGCGGCACGGCACCGCGAGCACGTCTGCAGGTGCGCTTCGTATTCGCGGAGATCGTCTGCGGACAAGGAGCCAAGGACGTACGCGGCGTCCCACGTCGCATAGCGATCGTCGTCCACGTCGTCACCCCCTCTGGGTAGCCCGAACAGAGTCATCTCCTCACCCCCATCTCCTGCAGCGTGAGTCGCAGGGCCCGCATCCCGTAGTGCATTCGCGACTTCACGGTGCCCTCGGCGATCTCCAGGTCGTCGGCGATCTGCGCGGTGGTGGCGCCTTGGTAATACGCGCGGGTGATGACAGCCCGGTGGTCGTCGGACAGCTGGGCCATGGCCTCGATCAACAACATGCGGTCCAACGCCGTCTCCACCTCGTCGGGCCCCGCGCGGTCCGCCGCCTGTTCGATGTCGGGCGTGCCCGATTCGCTGCGGAACCTTGCGCTTCGTCTCTCGTCGATGACGAGGTTACGCGCCACGGTGAACAGCCAGGCCCGCGCCGATCTCTCTTTGTCATCGGTCACCTCGGGGTGGCGCCACGCACGCAGTAGCGTCTCCTGCACGACATCCTCCGCCCGAGCCGTATCCCCGGTGAGCCGCACGGCGTAGCGCCAAAGAGCTGCGGCGTGCTCCTGATAGAGCACCCGCATGACCTGGCCTTCGGCGGTCTCCGGGTCGTCCAAATTTCAACCTCCGTTGTTAATACGAGGTTGCCGGTCATCTGGTTCAGTATCGGCGTATTGCCATACACCGCCCAGTGTGGACTTGATGCACACAATCAGGGTCACAACCGTGCGGGTAACCCACGTTCGCGCGGAAACTAGAGAGACGTGAGAATCCGCGGTCCGTCATCGGTCACGGCCACGGTGTGCTCCCAATGCGCGGCCCGGGAGCCGTCGGCGGTGACGACGGTCCATTGGTCTTCGAGGACAACCGTCTTCGTGGTGCCCAGAGTGAGCATCGGTTCGATGGCCAAAACGGATCCGGGCGCCAGGTGCGGACCGCGGCCGGGGGCTCCCTCATTGGGTAGAAACGGGTCCATGTGCATCTGTCTGCCGATGCCGTGGCCTCCGTAGCCGGCGACGATCCCGAACTTGCGATCGTGCTTGGCCTCGGCTGCACGGGTTCCGACCTCGATGGCGTGTGACACGTCGGAGAGCCGGTTGCCGGGCACCATCGCGGCGATGCCGGCCGCCATGGCCTCCCGGGTGGCCGCGGACAGCGCTTCGTCGACGGGGATAAGCGCACCGATACCGAAGGTGATCGCCGAGTCGCCGTGCCATCCGTCGAGGATGGCGCCGCAGTCGATGGACACCAGATCACCCGACGCCAGTGTTTCGGATGCAGTGGGAATGCCGTGCACCACACGGTCATTGACCGACGAGCAGATGCTGGCCGGGAAGCCGTGGTAGCCGAGGAACGACGGGATACCGCCACCGTCGCGGATCACGGATTCGGCGATCTCGTCCAGCTCGAGCGTCGATACGCCCGGGGCGGCGGCGTTGCGCACAGCCAGCAGCGCGGACGCAACCAGTGCGCCAGCGGCGGCCATGGCATCAAGTTCAGCGGGGGTCCGCTGCGGGACGACCCGACGGCTTCGTAGCCCTGGCAGACCCATGGCTTACTTTCCGAGCGCTCGTAACGCCCGGGCGAAGACCTCGTCCAGCGCGCCGACCGCATCGACGGTCTGCAGATTGTTGTGCGAGTAGTACTCCAGCAACGGCTCGGTCTCGTCGCGGTACACCTGCATACGGTTGCGGATCACGTCTTCGGTGTCGTCGGCGCGGCCGCGGGCCGACAGGCGCGTGAACAGCTCGTCCTCGGAGACAGCGAACTCCAGAACGGCATCGAGCTTGGTGTTGTGGTTCTTCAGCATCTCGTCGAGTGCCTTGGCCTGCTCGACCGAGCGCGGGTAGCCGTCGAGGATGAACCCCGCAGCCGCGTCCTCGTGTTCGATCCGGTCCTCGACCAGCGCATTCGTGAGGGTGCTCGGCACCAGGTCGCCGGCATCGAGGTAACGCTTGGCCTCGATCCCCAGTTCGGTGCCTTCGTTGATGTTCTTGCGGAACAGGTCCCCGGTCGAGATCTGCGGGATGCCGAGCTTCTCGGAGAGCTTCTGCGCCTGGGTTCCTTTGCCCGCCCCGGGCGGTCCGAGTAGAACGACTCTCACTTGAGGAACCCTTCGTAGTTTCTTTGCATCAGCTGGCTCTCGATCTGCTTGACGGTATCCAAACCGACACCGACCATGATCAGAACCGCAGTACCGCCGAAGGGCAGATTCTGTACCGAGCCGGTGTTGCCGATCTGCAGGAACAAGTTGGGCAACACAGCGATGACACCCAGATAGATCGAGCCCGGCAGGGTGATCCGGTTGAGCACGTATCGCAGATAGTCAGCGGTCGGCGCGCCTGGGCGGATACCGGGGATGAACCCGCCGAACTTCTTCATCTCGTCGGCACGTTCTTCGGGGTTGAACGTGATCGACACATAGAAGTAGGTGAAGAAGATGATCAGTCCGAAGTAGACCGCGATATAGGCCGGATCAGCCGGGTTCGTGAGGTATTCGGCAATGAACCTGGAGAAGCCGCTGTTGGCCGCATTCGGGTCACCGCTCGTGATGAGCTGGGTGATCAGGTGCGGGATGTAGATCAGCGACGACGCGAAGATGACCGGGATGACGCCTGCCTGGTTGACCTTCAGCGGCAGGTACGTCGACGTTCCGCCGTACATTCGCCTGCCGACCATGCGTTTGGCGTACTGGACCGGGATGCGTCGCTGTCCCTGCTCCACGAACACCACGCCGACGACGATGCCCAGGGTCGCCAGGCAGACCATGGCGAACACGAGGCCGCCACGGCTGTCCAGGATGGACTTGCCCTCGCCCGGCATCGCCGACGCGATGCTGGCGAAGATCATCAGCGACATACCGTTGCCGATACCGCGCTCGGTGACCAGCTCGCCCATCCACATCACCAGCGCGGCGCCTGCGGTCATGACCAGCACCATGACCACGAGGGTGAAGATGTTCAGGCCCTCGCTCTGGCCCTCGATGATGTCCAGGGTGCAGCCCTGCAGCAGACCGCCGTTGGCGGCCAGCGCAACGATGCTCGTGGATTGCAGCAGAGCCAGCGCGATCGACAGATAACGCGTGTACTGCGTCATCTTCGTCTGGCCGGCCTGGCCTTCTTTGCGTAGCTGCTCGAAACGTGGGATGACGACCGTCAGCAACTGGACGATGATGCTGGCGGTGATGTACGGCATGATGCCGACCGCGAACACCGAGAGCTGCAGCAGCGCGCCGCCGGAGAACAGGTTGATCAACGAGTAGACCTGCCCGGAGGCGCCGCCGCTGACCTCCGCGATGCACTGCTGGACATTCGGGTAGTTGACGCCGGGCGACGGAATCGAGGCGCCCACCCGGTACAGAATGACGATGCCGAGGGTGAAAAGGATTTTTCGCCTCAGGTCGACTGTCCGCAGTGACGAGATGAAAGCCGAAAGCACTCTTCCTCCTGCGCAGCCGACCTGTGACTAGCGGCATGCAAATGTGGCTGGTCTGACCAGCGGGTTCTGGTTAAGTCGGGTGTGTATCCCCGTCAGGCGCGCAGCCTGCGAAGTCACGCGTCAAACAGTCTACGAGACTAACAGTTGCAGCTCCTTTGCCCTGCATCACGCTGCCAGGATCGGGGCTCACAGTCCCTTCTCAGCTCGGGAACATACCGTGGGCCTCATATCGTTATATCCACTAAGTAAATGACTTGATTGAGGGGCTATTGATGGCAAGGACTGACAACGACACCTGGGATCTCGCATCGAGCGTCGGCGCGACGGCCACGATGGTCGCCGCGGCGCGTGCAATCGCGACCACTGCCGACGATGCGCTGATCAACGATCCGTTCGCCGAACCACTGGTGCGTGCGGTCGGCGTGGACTTCTTCACCAAGCTCGTCAGTGGCGAACTGCGCGCCGAGGATCTCGACGCCGACGACGCATCCGTCGGGATGGCGCGGATGACCGACAACATGGCGGTGCGGACCAAATTCTTCGACGAGTTCTTCGCGGCCTCTGCGGCCTCGGGCGTCCGGCAGGCGGTCATCCTCGCGTCCGGTCTCGACTCCCGGGCCTACCGGCTGGCGTGGCCTGCGGGCACGACGGTCTACGAGATCGACCAGCCCGAGGTCATCGAGTTCAAGACCAGGACGCTCGCGGATTTCGGCGCCGAGCCGACCGCGGACCGCAGGACCGTCGCGGTGGATCTTCGCTTCGACTGGCCGTCGGCACTGATCGCCGCGGGGTTTGATCCGAGCCAGCCCACCGCGTGGAGCGCCGAAGGCCTTCTCGGCTACCTGCCGCCGGAGGCCCAGGACCAGCTGCTCGACACCATCACCGAACTCAGCGCCATCGGCAGTCACGTCGCGGTGGAAAGCACACCGGGCATCGATCCCGCGGCCCACGAGAAGGCGATCGAGAGGATGCAGGAGGCGGCCCAGCAGTGGCGGAGCCACGGCTTCGAACTCGACTTCGCCGACCTCCTATATCTCGGCGATCGCAACGAGGCGTCCACCTACCTGGCCGATCGCGGCTGGCAGATCTCTTCGCAGAGCGTCAAGCAGCTGTTGCGTGAGAACGGCCTGCCCGAAATCACTGAAGCGGACGAGGACGTCGCGCGCTTCGGCGACCTGCAATATGTCAGCGGCATACTCGAGTCATGAGCCGAACGGACGGGGACAGCTGGGATCTGGCGTCCAGCGTCGGCACCACCGCCACGATGGTCGCCGCGGCGCGCGCGGTGGCCAGCCGTGAGCAGGACCCGCTGTTCGACGACCCATATGCCGCGCCGCTGGTGCGCGCCGTCGGCCTGGACTTCTTCACCAAGCTCGTCGACGGGGAGGTCGAGTTGCCCGACGACGGTAATCCGGGCGGCCCGGCGTTCCTCGCCACCTCGATCGCGGTGCGAACGCGGTTCTTCGACGACTTCTTCACCGACTCGGGCGCGGGAGGGATACGGCAGGCGGTGATCCTGGCGTCGGGCCTGGATTCGCGCGCCTACCGGCTGGAGTGGCCCGACGGCACCGTCGTGTACGAGATCGACCAGCCGCAGGTCATCGAGTTCAAAACCGCGACGATGACGTCGATCGGCGCACCCCCCGCCGCCGAACACCGCACGGTCGGCATCGACCTGCGGGAGGACTGGCCGAAGGCCCTGCGCGACAGCGGCTTCGACGTGAGCCAGCCGACGGCGTGGAGCGCCGAGGGTCTGCTCGTCTATCTGCCGCCGGACGCGCAGGACCGCTTGCTCGACGACATCACGGAGCTCAGCGCACCGGGCAGCCGGCTGGCCACCGAATATCACCCGGACGCCGCCGCGAGCATCGGCGCACGGCTACAAGACATGAAAGACCAGTGGGGTGACGCCCCCGTCGACCTGGACATCACGAAGTTGTTCTACGACGGTGAACGCAACGGTGTGGTCGACTACCTCACCGACCACGGCTGGCAGGTGTCCGCCCGTCGCCGCCCAGACGTATTCGCCGGCTACGGTCGCGTGTTTCCCGATACCGAATCGCTGGTACCCCTTCGCGATTCGCTCGCCGTCATAGCAACCCGAAAGTAGAGATCATGGCACGCACCGACAAGGACTCGTGGGATCTGGCATCCAGCGTCGGATCGACCGCGACGATGGTGGCCGCTCAGCGAGTGCTGAGCAATCGTGAGGGCCTCATACACGACCCGTACGCCGAACCGCTGGTCCGCGCTGTCGGCCTCGACTTCTTCGTCCGGGCGCTCGACGGTGAGATCAATCTCGACGACGTCGACCCTCGGTTCAACATGCGCCGCGCAGCGGAGGGAATGGCGGTCCGCACACGCCATTTCGACACGCTGTTCACCGATGCGGCGGCCGCCGGCGTGCGTCAGGCCGTGATACTCGCCGCCGGTCTGGACGCGAGAGCCTACCGATTGGGGTGGCCCGCGGGCACCACCGTCTACGAGCTGGATCAGCCCGAGGTCATCGCGTTCAAGGGCGAGACGCTGGCGAAATTGGGCGCCGAACCCGCTGCCGACCGTCGGCCCATCGCCGTCGACCTCCGCGAGGACTGGCCGAAAGTGCTTCGGGACAATGGCTTCGATCCCACACAGCCAACAGCGTGGATCGCCGAGGGACTGCTCATCTATCTGCCGCCCGAGGCGCAGGATCTGCTGTTCGATCGGATCGACGAACTCAGCGCGCCTGGTAGTCGTGTCGCCACCGAGCACATACCGGACATCAGCGCATTCTCCGACGAGAGGTCACAGGAGATCGCCGATCGGCTCAAGAAATACGGCCACGACATCGAAATGTCGGAGCTGATCTATCACGACGAGCGCAATGACGTCATCGACTACCTCACCGCGCACGGTTGGGATGTCACGGCCCAGACGATGCGGGATGCCTACGCCGCCAACGGGTTCGAGTTCCCCGAGGATAGCGCGATGGGCTTCTTCGCAGACATGAGCTACCTGTCCGCCATCAAGCGTTAGGCGCACCCGCTGTCGCGAGTTCGAGGAATCTGGCGTAGCGGTCTCCGACGGCGTTCGTCCACGCAGGATCCGGGTCGACGACTCGATCGACCGACGCCCACCGCGCGGCATCGCTGACCGACGATTCGAGTCCAGCCGCCATCCTGCCCAGATACGCCGCGCCGAGCGCAGCACCTTCGGCGACGCCGGACACGCTCACGGGCAGTCCGGTGGCGTCGGCGATGGCCTGCATCCAAGGCGCGACGCGCGTGCCGCCGCCGGTCGCGACGATGCGCGTCGCCCGGGCACCGCTCATCTCGATGATCTGCCGCACAACGAATCCCGACGCCTCGAAGGCCGCCCGTCGCACCGAGGCGCCGTCGTGGGTGAGGTCCAACCCGTCGAGCACGCCGCGGCGATCCGGATCGTGCAGCGGCACACGTTCACCCCGCAGGTACGGCGACCACACCGGGACCCGCCCGGGGTCGACGTCGCCGGCCGGCCCCACGAGGCGGTCCACCCAGCCGAGGAAAAGACCGCCGGCGTTACTCGGCCCGCCGATCTGAAGCTTGCCTGCGGCGGTATGGGGCAGCGTCCACAAGCCGGGAACCTCGCGGAACTCGCCGCTTGTCACCCACACGATCAGAGTCGTGCCGCACAACACCAATACGTCGCCATCCTGATCGGCGCCCGCGACGAGCTGTTCACACACCGCATCGACGGCTCCGACGCCCAACGCGCAGTCCGAGTCCCGCACCCGGCCCGCCGCGGCGCCCGTCGTCTCCACGCGCGGCATGGCCGCCGGTGACGCACCGCAGTCCGCGCAGACCGTCTCACTCCAACCGGTGCCGTCGAAGAGCGGATAGGCGGTGCTTGCGGTGGAGTTGTCGATCATCGCCTCGCCCGCCAGAGCATGATTGGCCACCGCCATCGCGGGCCAGTACCCGTGTGCGCCAGGTGCCTCCCCCGCCGTCCAGCGCAGGAACTCGACCGCCTCACCGGAGAGGAACGTGGTGTCCGGACCGGTGGCCGAATGGCCACGGACGTCTCCATAGAGCAGGCCCGGCGTCAGCGGGCGCCCGTCGTCGTCGACGGCGGTCAGGGACGGCACCATCGCGGTGACCGCCACCGCCGCGGCATCGGGTCGGCACAAGTCGGCCAGCGCTTTCAGGGCATGCGCCGGGCCATGGCGCCACGCCTCGTCGGCGTCGTGCTCGAGCCGATTCGGCGCGGGGACCCGCAGCCGGTGTGGAATCCGCACCCTCGCGGTTACCTGGCCGTCCTCATCGGCGGCGACGGCCTTGACGGCGGTGGTGCCGATGTCGATGCCGATCGTCAAGGCTTTTGCTGACACGAGCGCCACCGTACGTCAGCATGAACAACCGTGAGCCGACTTCGCGCCCTCGTGACGGCACCCCTTCGCGGTCCGGGTTTCGACAAGCTGAAGCAATTGTTCGACGTCGTCTACGACCCGTGGATCGAGCAGCGCCCGCTGCGCATCTACTCCGCCGAGCAGCTCGCGGAGCGCGCAAGGGCCGAACAGGCCGACATTCTTGTCGTGGAGGGTGATTCGGTGAGCGGGCCGGTATTCGACGTGCCGTTGCGAGCCGTCGCGTCCACCCGCGGAGACCCCAACAACGTCGATATCGCGGGGGCGGTCGCGGCGAGTGTCCCAGTGCTGCATACGCCCGGCCGCAACGCCGACGCCGTCGCGGAGATGGCGATCGCCCTGCTCTTTTCGGCCACTCGCCATGTGTTGACCGCAGACGCCGATGTCCGCGCCGGCGAGGTGTTTCGTGACGGCACCATCCCCTACCAACGGTTCCGGGCGCCCGAGATCGCCGGGTTGACGGCCGGTCTCGTCGGCCTTGGCGCGGTAGCGCGAGCGCTGCGGTGGCGGCTGCAAGGACTCGGTGTGACGGTGATCGCCTACGACCCCTACCACGACGAGGCCGGCCACAGCCTCGACGAACTGCTCGCCGAGTCCGACATCGTCTCGCTGCACGCGCCCGTCACCGAAGACACCGTGGAGATGATCGGCGCCGACCAGTTCGCAAAGATGCGCGACGGCGCGGTGTTCCTCAACACCGCTCGGGCCCAACTGCACAACACCGACGCACTGGTCGACGCGCTGCGCAGCGGGAAGATCGCCGCGGCAGGACTTGATCACTTCGTCGGCGAGTGGTTACCCGTAGACCACCCGCTGACGGGTATGTCCAACGTCGTACTCACGCCACATATCGGCGGGGCCACGTGGAACACTGAGGCACGACAGGCGCAGATGGTGGCCGACGATCTCGAGGCCGTCCTGTCGGGGCGCACGCCCCAGCACATCGTCAACCCGGAGGTGCTGACCTCGTGAAATTCGTCGCCGACCCCGAAAACGCGGTGCTGGCAGCCGCCAAGGACATGCTGCGCCGCGGTCTCGTCGAGGGCACAGCGGGCAACATCTCGGCAAGGCGCGAGGACGGCAACATCGTCATCACGCCGTCGTCGGTGGACTACGCCGACATGGCACTCGCCGACCTCGTGCTCGTCGACCGCTACGGCAGCGTACTGGAGGCCAAGGACGGCAGGGGCCCGTCGACGGAGATGGAGCTGCATCTCGCGTGCTACCGCGCGTTCGACGACATCGGCAGCGTGATCCACAGTCATCCCGTGTGGGCCACCATGTTCGCGGTTGCGCACCAGTCGATTCCGGCCGCCGTCGATGAGTTCGCCGTGTACTGCGGCGGCGAAATCCGGTGCGCCGAGTACGCCGCATCAGGCACGCCCGATGTCGGACACAACGCCGTGAAGGCATTGGAAGGCAGGGCCGCAGCGCTCATCGCCAACCACGGTCTGGTGGCCGTCGGGCCGCGGCCCGACAAGGTGCTGCACGTCACCGCGCTGGTTGAGCGCACCGCGCAGATCGTATGGGGTGCAAGGGCTCTGGGCGGCCCGGTGCCGATCCCCGACGAGGTCAACAAGAACTTCGGCGCCGTCTACGACTACCTTCGCCAGAACCCCATGTGAGCTCGGCTAGAAGCGGTACTCGCCCAACCAGAGCGCGCTGACACCGGTGAGTGATCTGTCGGCCTGGCTGAGTACCCCCGCCACCGAGCGACCCACCAGGACGGCCAGCGCCTCAGGCACCGAGGCGGCCGCAGGCTGCGACGAGGGCTTGGGCCTGAGCATGTCCATCAACGATGAGCCCGGGTAGTTGATCAGGCGCACGTCGTCGTCGGGGTCCAGTCCGGACAGCACCTTGGCTCTGTTGATCGCGGTCCGGAGCCCGCCGAGCTCGTCGACCAGGCCGTGTTCCAGCGCGTCGGCCCCTGTCCACACCCGACCGCGGGCGACCGCATCGACCGCCTCAACCGTCATGGTGCGGCCGGCGGCGACCCGCTCGACGAAATCGGTGTAGAACAGGTCGGCTTCGGCCTCGACATGCGCGTGCTGCGCGTCGGTGAACGGCTGATTGATCGACCATGCGTCGGCGTTGGCGTTGGTGCGCACCGAATCCGAGCCGACTCCGAGGCGGTCCTTGAGCTCACGGGCGACCAGCTTGCCGGTCACGACGCCGATCGAGCCGGTGATCGTTCCGGCGTTGGCCACGATCGCATCGGCGGACATCGACACGTAGTAGCCGCCGGAAGCCGCGACGGCACCCATCGAGGCGACGACGGGCTTCCCGCTGTCACGGACCCGATTCACCTCGCGCCAAATGGTTTCCGAGCCGGTGACCGATCCGCCGGGGCTGTCGACGCGCAGCACGATCGCGGAGACGGAATCGTCGGCCGCTGCCTCGCGCAGCGCCGCGGCGATGGTGTCGCCGCCTGCGCTCGAATTGCCGATCGGCAGCACCTGCGGTCCGCCTCGGCCGCTGACGATCGGGCCGTGCAGCGTGACGACGGCAATCGTCGGCTTACCCTTGCGCCCGGGCACCGGCGGCATCGGTGGCGACGGCCGCGAAGCGGTGGCCTTCGCGTAGCGCGACAGATACAGCCGGGGCGGCGCATCTTCGGAATCCGCATCCCCTGTTTCGGGTGAAATACCTGGTGCGCCAACGAGTTCGCCAATACGGCCGTACGCCTCGTCGCGGAATCCGATTCGGTCGATCAATCGGCCGATGACGGCATCGTCGCGCAGCAGCGGCGCCTTGTCAGCGAGCGCGTCGACCTCGGAGGACTCGAGATGGCGCGAGTCGGCGACCGCCTGCCACACCTGGGCCTGCAGGCTCTCGATCAGTCTGCTGTCGGCCTCGCGGTGCGAGTCGGTGTAGCTGTCCTGGGTGAAAAGGTTTGCGAAGGACTTGTATTCGCCGCGCGCGATGAACTGTGCCTCGATACCCGCCTTGTCGAGTGCATCACGCAGGAACATCGCATTGGTGGCGAAGCCGACCAACCCGACCGTGCCGGAGGGCTGCATCCACACCTCGCGAAACGCCGATGCGAGGTAGTACGACAGCGTGCCGGGGTAGGTCTCGGCCCACGCCAGCGAGGGCTTGACATCACTGAATGCCGAGATCGCCGCGCGCAGCTCCTGTACCGGCCCCGCCGTCGCGGCGGGCAGCTGGACTCGCGCGATCAGCCCGGCCACTCTCGGATCGTCGGCGGCTCGGTGAATCGCCGCGACGGCGTCACGCAGCACCATCGGCCTGTTACCGACGTTGATCAACGCCAGCGGGTCGAATCCGCCGGTCTCCTGCGGCTCGGCCAGCAGATCCAGTTCCAGCACACACCCGTCGGGGACTCCGCGGTGTCGGGCGGTGTCGACACGCCTGCCGAGCGCGCGAAGGTCGTCGATCCCGGGGATACCGGGAAGAAATGCGAACATCCTCTGAGTCTACGGACGCCCGTGCCAGGGGTTCAGCGCCCGATGAACCGGCCGAATTGCGGGCAGTACACGATCACCGAGGCCTGCATGAACCCCACTGCCTGCTCGCGACTGAAGTTACTGTTCTGCAGCGTGCCGACGATGCCCCGGACCACCGGCACCGGGTTGGGGTTCTGCGCCAACTGCTGAGTCATCGCGTCGCACACGGATCGCCCCATGGCGGGGATGTCGGTTTGGGGACTCGCCTGGATTCCCAGGGAGCTCACCGCCTCCTCGAACCGTTCGTCATTCGTCTGGGCGTTCGCTGACTGCAGTGCTGCGGTACCGCCGAACATCGCGAGACCGGCGGCAACCATCACAACGGTGATGGCGCGGCGGGCAGTGGTCATGTCAGCTCCTGAAGTTTCGACACGCGCAATGTAGATCGCACCCGCGCCCACATGCGTTACCGCATTCGGCGAACGCAAGAGCCCCCACCGTAACGGCAGGGGCTCTTGTCGACAACTCGATCTACTGGTCGGTCGCGGACCCGCGAGCACCGTCTGTGGATGATCCGCCCGCGGCTTCTGTACATGATCCGCCCGCAGCTGTGATCTTTTCGCGTGCGCTGCCGCTGAACTTGTGAGCGGTGACGTTGACCTTCACGGTCAGCTTGCCGTCACCGAGCACCTTGATCAACGAGTTCTTGCGTACCACGCCCGATGCCACCAGTTCCTCGACACCGACATCGCCGCCCTTGGGGAACAGCTTGTCGAGGTCACCGACGTTGAGGACCTCGTAGGAGGTGCGGAACCGGTTGCGGAAGCCCTTGAGCTTCGGCAGCCGCATGTGGATGGGCATCTGGCCACCCTCGAACGTCGCCGGGACGTTCTTGCGCGCCTTGGTGCCCTTGGTGCCGCGACCGGCGGTCTTGCCCTTGGAGCCCTCACCGCGACCGACACGGGTCTTTGCGGTCTTCGACCCCGGCGCCGGACGCAGGTCGTGCAGTTTGATTGTCATTGCTAAACCTCCTCTACCTCAACGAGGTGGTGGACGGTCTTGATGAGTCCACGGGTCTGGTCGTTGTCCTCACGCACGACAGACTGCCTGATCTTGCGCAGTCCGAGGGTCCGCAGGCTCTCGCGTTGCTTCCAGCGCGCGCCGATGGTGCTGCGCACCTGGGTGATCTTCAGCTCTGCCATTTCTTAAGCCGTTCCTTCACGCGCGGCCGATGCGGCGACCGCTTCAGCTTCGCGTCGCGCCCGCAGCATGCCTGCCGGAGCGACGTCCTCGAGAGGCAGGCCACGTCGGGCCGCGACCTCTTCGGGACGCTGCAGCAGCTTGAGCGCGGCAACGGTGGCATGCACCACGTTGATCGCGTTGTCGCTGCCCAGCGACTTGGCCAGGATGTCGTGCACGCCAGCGCATTCCAGCACCGCGCGGGCCGCACCGCCGGCAATCACACCGGTACCGGGGCTGGCCGGGCGCAGCATCACCACGCCCGCTGCGGCCTCGCCCTGCACCGGGTGGACGATGGTGCCGCCGATCAGCGGAACCCGGAAGAAGCCCTTGCGCGCTTCTTCGACACCCTTGGCGATGGCCGCGGGGACCTCTTTGGCCTTGCCGTAGCCGACACCGACCATGCCTTTGCCGTCGCCGACGATGACCAGTGCGGTGAAGCTGAACCGCCGGCCACCCTTGACCACCTTGGAGACACGGTTGATCGCCACGACGCGCTCGATGTAGTTGCTCTTCTCGCCGCTATCGCGGCCACCACGGCCACCGCGGTCGTCGCGACGACCACGTCCGTCGCGATCACCGCGACCGCCACCGCGGTTGTCCTGCGCCGGAGCGGCGCCAGCCTGCTCGGCCATCATGCAGTCCTTCCGTAACGAATCATTAGAACTTCAGCCCGCCTTCGCGCGCTGCGTCAGCCAGTGCCGCGATGCGTCCGCCATAGGTGTAGCCACCGCGGTCGAACACCACCGCGTCGATCCCTGCGGCCTTGGCCCGCTCGGCGATCAGCTGACCGACCCGCACGCTGTGGGCCTTCTTGTCGCCGTCGACCGCGCGCACATCCGGCTCGATGGATGACGCCGCGGCCACGGTGGTGCCGTCCAGGTCGTTGATCAGCTGCACGTGGATGTGTCGCGCCGACCGGTTGACCATCAAGCGCGGCACCTCGGCCGTGCCCTCGATCTTCTTACGCAGCCGGGCGTGCCGACGCAGTCGTGAGACCCGCCTGGCCTCGGACACGCTCTGTCCCACCGGCTTACGCGCCGCTGTCGCGGCTTCTTTTGTCTTGGTAGCCATTACTACTTACCTGTCTTTCCGACCTTGCGGCGGATCTGCTCACCCTCGTAGCGAATGCCCTTGCCCTTATAGGGATCGCTCTTGCGCAGGCGGCGGATGTTCGCCGCGATCTGGCCGACCTTCTGCTTGTCGATGCCGGTGATCGAGAACTTCGTCGGTGTCTCCACCGCGAAAGTCACGCCCTCAGGGGCGTTGATCAGCACCGGGTGGCTGTAACCCAGGGCGAACTCGAGGTTGCTGCCCTTGGCCACCACGCGATAGCCGACACCGAAGATCTCCATCTTGATGGTGTAGCCGTCGGTGACCCCGGTGACGAGGTTGGCCACCAGCGTCCGCGACAACCCGTGCAACGAACGGTTGCGCCGTTCGTCGTCCGGCCTTGCCACCACGATGGCGCCGTCGTCGCCGCGCGACACCCGGATCGGTTCGGCCACCGCCAGTTCAAGGGTTCCCTTGGGACCCTTGACCGAGACGTTCTGGCCGTCGATCGACACGTCGACCCCGGCGGGAACCGGGACCGGTTGCTTTCCAATTCGCGACATATCTCTTTACGCTGCCTCTCCCGCTACCACACGTACGCGAGGACTTCGCCGCCAACGCCCTCTCGGGCGGCCTGGCGGTCGGTCCTCAGACCCGACGACGTGGAGATGATCGCCACGCCCAGACCGCCGAGCACGCGCGGCAGATTGGTGGACTTCGCGTAGACACGCAGACCGGGCTTGCTCACCCGGCGCAGCCCCGCGATGCTGCGTTCACGGCTCGGACCGTATTTCAGTTGCACCACAAGCGACTTGCCCACCCGGGCATCCTCGGTGTGGTAGTCGGTGATGTAACCCTCGCGCTTGAGGATCTCGGCGATGTTGGCCTTGATCTTGCTGTGCGGCAGGGACACCTCATCGTGATACGCCGAATTGGCGTTGCGCAGACGTGTCAAGAAGTCTGCGATCGGATCCGTCATGGTCATGACAGCCGGTTCACCTTCCTCGCGGCGGTTCCCACTGGGTTAATCCCTTTGGGGCCTACCGCAACCTTTTTGGTTAGTAGTTGTTGGGCTGACTAGGGCTTAGCGCTCTTCGCGCAAGCGCTCATCACCAGCTGGACTTCTGCACACCCGGCAGTTCGCCGGCGTGCGCCATTTCACGCAGGCAGATGCGGCAGAGCCCGAACTTGCGGTAAACCGCGTGTGGGCGTCCGCACCTGTTGCATCGGGTGTACCCGCGCACCTTGAACTTGGGCTTCTTATTGGCCTTGTTGACCAGAGCCTTCTTTGCCATCTGTTCAGTTCTCCTTGAACGGGAAGCCAAGTGCACGCAGCAGCGCGCGGCCTTCGTCGTCGTTCGTCGCCGAGGTGACGACGGTGATGTCCATGCCACGGGGCCGATCGATGTCGTCGATGTTGATCTCGTGGAACATCGACTGCTCGTTGAGGCCGAAGGTGTAGTTGCCGGTGCCGTCGAACTGCTTGGGGCTCAGGCCGCGGAAGTCGCGGATACGCGGCAGCGCGATCGAGGTCAGCCGATCGAGGAACTCCCACATCCGGTCACCGCGCAGCGTCACGCGCGCACCGATCGGCATGCCCTCACGCAGCTTGAACTGTGCGATGGACTTGCGGGCCTTGCGAATCTCGGGCTTCTGGCCGGTGATCAGCGCCAGGTCATTGACCGCACCGTTGATCAGCTTGGCGTCCCGGGCGGCGTCGCCGACACCCATGTTGACGACAACCTTGACCACGCCGGGGATCTGCATGACGTTGGCGTAGTTGAACTCTGATTGCAACGCGCCACGGATCTCTTCGCGGTAGCGCTGCTTGAGGCGGGGGATGGTCTTCTCAGCAGTCGTCATCTCAGATGTCCTTGCCGTTGGTCTTGGCGATGCGGACCTTCTTGCCGCTTTCTTCATCCGTGCGGTACGTGACGCGGGTCGGCTTGCCGTCGGAGTCGACGACCATCACGTTGCTCACGTGGATCGGCGCCTCCTGCGTGACGATGCCGCCGGACTGCGCGCCGCGCTCGTTGCGTGAGATCGCGGTGTGCTTCTTGATCCGGTTGACGCCCTCGACGAGGATCTTGTCCCTGGTCGGATAGGCCTGCAGCACCTTGCCCTTGGCGCCCTTGTCTTTACCGGAGACAACCAGAACGGTATCGCCCTTGTGGACCTTCATTTACAACACCTCCGGAGCAAGCGAGACGATCTTCATGAAGCGCTTCTCGCGCAGTTCACGGCCGACCGGGCCGAAGATGCGCGTACCGCGTGGGTCGTTGTCGGCCTTGATGATGACGGCCGCGTTCTCGTCGAACTTGATATAGCTGCCATCGGCGCGACGGCGTTCCTTGACGGTGCGCACGATGACGGCCTTGACGACCTCACCGCGCTTGACGTTGCCGCCCGGGATGGCGTCCTTCACGGTGGCCACGATGATGTCGCCGATGCCGGCATAGCGCCGCCCTGAGCCGCCGAGCACGCGGATGCACAAGATTTCCTTGGCGCCCGTGTTGTCGGCGACCTTCACCCGCGATTCCTGCTGAATCACTCGAACTCCTCGACCTGGTAAATGTGTGCACGGCAGATACCGACCCGACGTGCGCGGTCTTGCTGTCACCGAAGAGCACGCAGGGCCATCTCCTGGCGATGAGCGCTTGCGCGAAGAGCACATCAGAGCTTGGCCGAGGTCTGCCCAAGGCAACCCGTTGATTCTAGGTGACGACCTGCGAGGAACCAAATCGCCGCTGGTCGACGGAGGACCCCAAGATCACTGGAAGTAAGGGTACCCTAACTTCCACTGCGATCAGAGGAGTTTCAATGCCCACTACCTGGCTCGACAGCGTCCTTCGCCAAACCCGGCGCGTTGGGAGCTTTCCGTATCCATATTGGGCGGCCTTTCTCCTGGACAATCCGGTCCGACGGCTGCTCGCCGACCCTGCCGACCTCGCCGCTGCGCTCGAGCTGGCCGGCTCCGAAACAGTCCTGGAGCTCGGACCCGGATCCGGGTTCTTCAGCAGGGAGGTCGCGGGCCGCCTGCCCCGCGGCCGACTGGAGTTGTTCGACATCCAGCCCGAGATGCTGGCCAAGGCGCGCCGCAAGCTCGACGGCGCCGGTCATCAGAACGTCGGATTCAACAGCGGTGACGCCGGCGCGGGACTGCCGTTCGAAGACGACACGTTCGACGTCGCGTACTCGGTCAGCGTCATCGGGGAGGTCCCCGACAAACCGTCGTGCCTGCGGTCGCTGGCGCGCGTGATCAAACCCGGCGGACTACTGGTCTTCATGGAGGGGTTCCCCGACCCGGACCGGCTCGACGCCAACGAACTCCGCGGTCTGGCCGAACCCGAGGGTTTCCGCCTGCGCGATGCCGGCGGGACGATCGTGCGCGACATCGTGCGCTTCGAGAACGCCTGACATTCCGATCCGTCCCTAGACGTCGGCCACGCAACGGAACCCGATATGGGTGGTCGCGCTGTCCTGCGACTGCGGCGAACGTGCCGCAGGCCGGTAGCGGTGGCAGTACTCCGGTGCACACAGGTGCGATCCGCCCTTGAGGGCCTGGTTCACGGCAGGGTTCGCCGTCGTGGGCGGGGTACAACAGCCCTTGTTCTCGTCGAGCCGGTGCTGCGCCGCGAATTCCGTGGTCGTCCACTCCCACACGTTGCCGATCATGTCGACCAGACCGAAGGCGTTGGCTTCGAAGGTGCCGACGGGCGATGTGCCGGTCCAGCCGGCCGCACCCTCGTTGAGATAGGGAAAGCGGCCCTGCCATGTGTTTGCCATCAGCCGACCCTCGGGCGTCGCATCCTCACCCCACGGGTAGGTGGTGGTGACGCCCGCGCGTGCGGCGTACTCCCATTCCGCTTCCGTCGGCAGCCGGCGGCCGGCCCACCGCGCGTAGGCCGCGGCGTCGGGGTAGGCGACCTGCACCACCGGATGATCGAGTCTGTCGTCGATCCCGCTGTCCACTCCGAACGGCCGACGCCAGTTCGCCCCGGGCTCCCACTTCCACCACTGCCGCCAGTCCCGAAGGTCCACCGGACCGCTCGTCGGCTGGAATACCAACGCACCCGGCACCAAATCCTCCGGTGCCACACCCGGATAGAGCGCAGGGTCCATCGGCTGCTCGGCAACGGTGAGATAGCCGGTGGCATCGACGAATTCGGCAAACTGCGCGTTGGTCACGGGATGGCGTTCGACGGCGATCGCGGCGACGGTCGCGGTGTGCGCCGGCGCCTCTTCCGGATAGAACTGCGTCGAGCCCATGCGAAATGACCCGCCGTCAAGCTCGACGAGCTGGGTGAGCATGAATCAAGGGATTTCGATGGCGAAGTCGTCCATCATCGGGGAGGTGAACGGGTCAAAATCCGCACTGCCCTGCGGACCCTGCACGTGCACCACGACCAGGTAGTCGCCGGAGTTCGTCCAGACGTGAGCGACCCGGTCGCCGAACTCCACCGCCTGCTCGGGGGTGTCAGCCCACGAACCGAGCAGCTTCTGACCGCTGTATCCGCACAGGTCGGCGGGCAGGACGCTGACGCTGCTGATGGGCGACGCCGCCATCGCCTCGTCGGCGTACTGCTTGAATGCCGCCGCGGGATCCAGCGTCGTCTTGGCGATCGTGACCGTTGCCGAGATCCCGTCCGGCCCGGTCAGATTCGCGCCGACGTCACCGTCGCCTTGCGTCGTCGACCAGCCGGGTGGCAGCGCCACGGTGATTACCGGAGCCCCAGGATCCGCAACCGCTGCCGTCACACCCTCCGACGAAGGATCCGGCAGGGCACAGGTCACCGTCCCGGGGGCCACCGCGGTGCGTGTGGTGGGCAGGACGCCGGGTTCGGTGAGTTCGGCCTCCGGGGTCGGGATGGTCTTCGTTGTCTGCGTTGACGTCGCGATCGTCGACGGTGTCGACTCCGCGACCGACTCCACGGCGTCGGCGACGGGTTCGCCTTCACTGGCCTTGCCGCAGGCCGACACCAGCACGGTTGTCAGGCACAGTGCGGCGATCGCCGCCGATCGAGTTCTCATCGCTTCAGTCCTTCGCCTCGGTCAATCGCTTCAGTCCTTCGCCTCTGTAAATCGCTTCAGTCCTTCGCCTCTGTAAATCGCTTCAGTCCTTCGCAAAAGCGCGCGCGAACTCGCGCTCCAGATCCGCATACGGCTGACCGGACACATTGACGTTCACCTGAGCGATAGTGCCACCTGTGAACGCGAACGGGGCCCTATATGCCCGCGATACCGGCGATCCGGTGTTGCGGCCGACGCTCAGGGTGGCTCCTGCGAGTCCGAAGGTCCCCGGGTGGATTCTGATGTCCGCTCGGGACGCGACCTCGGTGCCGTCGATGTAGAGCGCCGCATCGCCCAGCGGCGTATGGCTGCCCTCGACCGTTCCGGTCCGCGTGTAGGCGACACCGAACGTGTGCTTTCCCACCGGGACTGCTTCCGGTGACGACAGCTCCTGCTCCTCCTCGCCGAGGAAGTTGTAGATGTAGTGCAGCCGCCCGTCCTGCATGAAGAGGACGTGCCCGCCGTGTGCGCCGCCGTGCTTGAACAAAACTCCTTCCGCGTCGGCGCGCTCGATCGTCACCTCGACCATCACCACGAACGAGCGCCCCTGGATCTCCGCAGCCGCTCCCATCCCGACGTCGGCGGTGCCGGGATAGTAGAAGTACGACTCGCGGGCACCGGTCAGGTATGGCCGCCACCGTGACAGGGTCTCGAGGATGTTCAGGTCCGACAACGGCAGGCCGTTGTACTTCTCG
Source organism: Mycobacterium neglectum (assembly GCF_002591975.1). Taxonomy (GTDB): domain Bacteria; phylum Actinomycetota; class Actinomycetes; order Mycobacteriales; family Mycobacteriaceae; genus Mycobacterium; species Mycobacterium neglectum. Next base: position 228,747 of record NZ_NVQE01000001.1, read on the forward strand.
GCCTCGCTGAACCATATGGACTTGAGTTCTTCGAGCTTGTCGGCGTTCTCCGCAGCGACATCATGGCATTGGCTGCGGTCAGCCTCGATGTGGAACAGTTCCCAGCGGTCCTTGTCGAAGTTCGACCAACCGGCAGGTGACGCCGCATGCACGGTGTTGGCGAACCAACCCTCGTGCCAGATGCCGCGGGTGCCCAGCATCGCGTAGAACTGGGTGTCCTTACCCGTCGCAGCCTCCGGATCATCAAGGGCCACTTTGAAACTGACGCCGTCGAGCGGCTTCTGGGCGTAGCCCTTCACGGTCTCGGGCGGATCGATACCGAGCAGCTCGTACACCGTCGGGGTGATATCGCAGACGTTCACGTAGTTGTCGCGCACCTCACCATGGGCGGCGATGCCCGCCGGCCAGGAGATGATCGCGGTGTCGGCGATGCCACCCTCGTGCGACGCGTAGCGTTTGTACAACTTGTAGGGCGTGTTGAAGGCCATCGCCCAGCCGATCGGATAGTGGTTGTAGGTCTCGGGCCCACCCAGGTTGTCCATGAACCGCAGGCCCTCTTCCACGGTGTCGACGTATCCGTTGAAGAACTTGACCTCGTTGACCGATCCGTTCGGTCCACCCTCGCCGCTGGCACCATTGTCCGAGATGACCACGATGATGGTGTTGTCCAGTTGGCCGGACTCCTCCAAATAGTCCAGGATGCGGCCGATTTGGGCGTCCGTGTAGCTCAGGAAGCCGGCGAACACCTCGGCCATCCGGGAGAACAACCGCTTGTCGTCGTCGGCGAGCGAGTCCCATGGCCGCACGGTGTCCTGCACGGGCCACGGTTCCCCATTGGGCCCCTTGACATCCGCATACGGGTTGATCGGTGATAGCTCGGTGTCTGCCGGGACGATGCCGAGACGTTTCTGGTTCTCCAGCACGACCTCGCGGTAGCGCTCGTAGCCCATGTCGAACGTGCCCGCGTACCTGTCTGCCCACTCCTTGAAGACGTGATGCGGCGCATGGCCTGCGCCGGGACAGACATAGGAGAACCACGGCTTTTCGGGGGCGATCACCTTGGCGTCGCGGATGAATTCGATTGTCTTGTCGGCGATGTCCTTCGACAGGTGGTAGCCGTCCTCGGGCAGCCCTGGCGGTGCGACGGGATGATTGTCATAGACGAGTTCGGGATACCACTGGTCGGTCTCGCCGCCCATGAAGCCGTAGAACCGTTCGAATCCTCGCGATAGCGGCCAATGTCGTTTGGTGGATGCGAGATTGGATTCCTCCAGCGGAGTCAGATGCCACTTGCCGATGCAATAGGTGTTGTAACCGTTTTCGGCGAGGACTTCCGAAAGCAGCGCGGTGTCGTTGGGGATGCGTCCGTTGCAGCCCGGGAATCCGTCGGTGAACTCCTCGATCGTCGCCATGCCGACCGTGGTGGCATTGCGCCCTGTCAGCAGTGACGCCCGCGTGGGCGAGCACAGCGCGGTGGTGTGGAACTGCGAGAGCCGGACACCGCGCTCGGCGATGCGGCTCATCGTCGGCATCTGAACCAGACCGCCGAAGCAGTCCCAGGTCGCGATGCCGGTGTCATCCCACACGAGGTACAGAACGTTGGGTGCATCTTCGGGCGCGGTCGGTGCGGCGTAGGGACCCCAATCCGGTTCCGAATCCCGGATGTCGAGTTCGATCCTGCCGTTGAATTCCGTCGCCATCGCCGCCTCGTCCCGGTTCGCTGATCGCCGCGTGCTCGACGATCGCCGTGGAGATTACCCCGGTGATATGAGCTCAGACTGAGAAATCGGCGATGGTGGCGCTCCTCGCTTGCGGGTCAGCCACCACTGCACCGAGGCCAACGGAATCGTCCAACCCAGCCACGCACCCAGGCCGGCCACGAACCAGAGGTAGTGTTCCTCGTTACCGCCAAAGATACTGTCCTGCAACGGCTGCAGCGAAATGAACAACACCGGTGTCCAGATCCGGTTGGTGATCGTCGACAGCGCAACGGTGGCGCTGCGCACCATATGGACGCGGTGGTCGGCGAAGCGCCGCTGTCGCGCCGCGGCGAACCCGTTGATGGTGAACCACAACCACACCGCACCCAACAGCACATTGCTGACCGCCAGCAGTGGACCGAAAGGGGTGGCGGCCCCGATCACCATCGCCAGCGTCGCGGCCGGGATCGCCGCGGCGACATAGACGCGCCCGGTGCGACGGTGCAATGCCGGGTGGCGGCTGCGCAGCCGCGGCCAGACCTGCGCGACGGCGGTGACCATGGCCACGCTGCCGAACATCACGTGGGCGACCAGCAGCGGATAGTGCCACGCAAACGTCGCGGGGACGCGGGTGCCGCCCGTGAAGTACGGCGGCAACGAGAACAGTAGGAACGCGGCCACGATCACCGCGAGAACCGGGGTCAGCCATTTCGCGCGCGGCCGAAGTGCGTATGTCATACGCACAAAGCGTACGGCATACGCACCACCCCTGCAATCGCCTATGCTGGCACCAAATGAGCGATCCACTGCCCCGCGCGCTGGAGATTCTGTGGCAGGAGCCGAGTGCACCCCGACGCTCTTCAGGGCTGAGCCGGGAACGCATCGTCACCGCGGCCGTAGAGCTGGCGGACACCGACGGCCTTGGCGCACTGTCGATGGCCCGGCTGGCCGAGCGCCTCGGCTGCGGCACGATGTCGCTGTACCGGCACGTCGCCAACAAGGACGAGTTGGTGACCTTCATGCTCTCGACGGCGCCCGGACCGCCGCCCGCGCCCGCCGATCCCGCGGATTGGCGTGGTGCGCTGACGGATTGGGCGGCGGGCCTGTGGGATATCTACCACCGGCACCCCTGGGTCCTGGCGGCCGCCGCGGCGGGCCCGCCCGCGGATCCCGGCCAGTTGGCCTGGCTCAATGCGGGGTTGGCCGCACTCGCGGGGACGGGATTGCCCGAACGCGACAAACTCGCCGCCGTGATGGCGGTGCTGCACTTCGTTCGCGGCGCGGCGGCGTTGAACATCGAGGCGGCGCAGGTACAGGGCCCGGACTATCCGGTGCTGCTCCGGCGATTCATCGACGCCGAACGGTTCCCGGCGCTCGCTGCGGCGCTGGAAGCCGGCGTGTTCGACACCGCCGACGAGGATCACCTGGCCGACTTCCACTCGGGACTTGGGCAGTTCCTCGACGGGGTGGATGCGAGGATGCAAGCGCAGGGTTGACATGGGAGTATGCCGAGAGTGGCGACAAGCAAACCGCAGACCATCTCCTATCCGCATCCCGGCTCGCATCCCGGCCGCCATGACGACTATGCGGTGGACCCGCACGTGGTCGTACTGTTCGGCGCCACGGGCGATCTGGCCAGACGCAAGCTGATCCCCGGCCTGGCGTATCTGGATCAATCCGAACTGGCGCCCCACATCGAGATCGTCGCCACCTCTCTCGAGGACATCTCCACCGAGGACTTCCTCAAGCTGGCGAAGGAGGCCATCGACGACTTCGGCACCCACAAGCTCAGCACCCAACAGTGGACGCGGTTCGCCGAGACGGTCACCTATGTGCCCCAGAGCGCGGGGCCCGGTGCGCTTGCCGAGGCCGTCGCATCCGCTGAAGCCAAGCTCGGCCCCGACGTCCGCCGGCTGCACTACCTGTCGGTGCCACCGAAGGCGGCCCGCGCGGTGATCACGATGCTGAAGGACGCCAACCTGGTGGACCGGTCCCGAGTCGTGATGGAGAAGCCGTTCGGCACCGATCTGGCCAGCGCTGTCGAGCTGAACTCCTTTGTCCACGAAACGTTCGACGAAAGGCAGATTTTCCGCATCGACCACTTCCTCGGCAAGGAGGCGGCACAGAACATCCTTGCCTTCCGCTTCGCGAACGGTCTGTTCGAACCGATCTGGAACCGCAACTTCATCGACCACATCCAAATCGACATCCCAGAGACCCTCGGCCTGGATCAGCGCGCCAACTTCTATGAAAGCACCGGCGCCTACAAGGACATGGTGGTCACCCACCTCTTCCAGGTGATGGCGTTCGTCGTGATGGAACCGCCGACGGCACTGGAACCGCGCGCGATCAGCGAAGAGAAGAACAAGGTGTTCCGATCGATGCTCCCGGTGAACTGTTCGGACGTCGTGCGCGGTCAGTACGCCGGTTACCGTGACAATGACGGTGTTGCAAGGGATTCCGACACCGAGACGTTCATCGCCCTGAAGGTCGGCATCGACAATTGGCGCTGGGCGGGCGTGCCGATCTATCTGCGCACCGGAAAGCGAATGGCCGAAGGCATCCGGATCATCTCCATCGCGTTCAAAGAGGCGCCGCGGACGATGTTTCCGGCCGGATCAGGCGTCGGGGCCCAAGGCCCCGACCACCTCACCTTCGACCTGGCCGACAACTCCAAAGTGTCACTGTCGTTCTACGGCAAACGGCCCGGTCCCGGCATGAAGCTGGACAAGCTGTCGATGCAGTTCTCGACTCAGGAGATCGATACGGCAGGCGACGTGCTGGAGGCCTACGAACGACTGATCCTCGACGCGATGCGCGGCGACCACACCCTGTTCACCACCGCCGAGGGCATCGAATCGCTATGGGAGCGCTCAGAGACATTGCTGAAGGACCCGCCTCCCGCGAAGGTTTATCAGCCGGGCACCTGGGGACCCAATTCGATCCATCAGCTGATCGCGCCCAACGCGTGGAGGCTGCCGTTCGAGAGGGCATGGCGCGAATCCAAGAACGGCGACGACGACTAGGTGCTCTGCGCTACGCGGCGCGAAGGTTAAGCGTGGCTATGTCGTTGGCGGGCCGCCTTGACGAACCCCGGTGTGCGTCAACTTCTCTTAACAGCCGAAGTCCGACGCAGTTCGGGATAACGTTTCTTCGTGCCTAGCGTGATGTCGGGGTTCGATGACTGGCTGAACCGCGCGCTCGAAGAGTGCGCGCGCAATGCCGGCGAGGACGTCACGACTTACGTCGCGCGCGCCGTCGCATCACAGATGGTCGCCGACCAAAGGCGCACCGAGACGATTCCTGTCAGAGAACTGCTCGACCGCCTCTCTCAGTCCGGGGTGCTCGACAGCGACGCGATGCCAGACGTCTCGACAGTGGTATCCGACCCCGAGCGCCTGCGCGCGGTTCACCGGACCGGACTGCTCGATTCCCCTAGGGACGCGGTCTATGACCGGATCACTCGGGCGGCTGCCGACGCGCTCGATGTCCCATTTGCGGCGCTGTCCCTCATCGATGCCGACCGACAATTCTTCGTGGGCACCGTGGGGATGGGCGATATGTCCGACCCACAGAACCGGCAGACGACACTCGACCAGTCGATCTGTCAGTACGCGGTGGCGGACCGTGCTCCTTTGGTACTCGAAGACGCCCGCAACGACCCGGTATTCAAGAACCATCCGGTGGTCCGCAGCGGTGCGGTGGCGGCATACCTCGGCATACCCCTGATCGATCACGCCGGCCACGCCGTCGGCACGCTTTGTGTATTCGACGACAAGCCGCGACTGTGGGGCACCGGCCACATTCAATTGCTGACCGACCTGGCGCAGCTCGCCGTCGAGCGGATTTTTGGTCCCGGGCCAGGTCCGCGCGCCTAGAAAAGGGGAACCGCCGGTTGAATTTTTCGCCTTCGCTGCACCGTGACAATGTTAACTATCTGTTGACACACCCGCGCAAATACCTGCATGGTGTGCAGCGGCACACTTACGATCGGTTGCCACTGTTTCGCCCAAGGGGTTTTGACGAGTGCAACTCGACGCGCAGGTGAGTACCCAATTGCCCAGCGACCGGCCGACTACGCCGCTAGTTAAGGCCGCGAAGGTTCGACTCATCGAGCCCACACCGCCGCGCCTCGTCGAGCTGATACGCGTTGACCCAGGGTATTCGGTGATCACCGTGGCGATCGACGCCCTATATGCCACGATCGCGGTGTTGCTGGCCCACTGGTGGATCCCGGGCACGCTCGAACAAGACCGCAATATCGACCTTTATTCGTGGGTTTTCGTGCCGGTGGTGGTTGTCGTATTGGCTACCCGCGGGCTGTACCGACAGAAGCTGAGCCACGGTTTTCTCGACGAACTCGAACCGGTGGAGACGTCCATCGCGGTCGCCGCTCTCGCGACGTTGACGATCATGCTGCTGCTTGTGCCTCGCCTCCCGGCCGGCGAGGCCGCGGGCACCTACTTCCGGCCCAGCGAGATGATCCTGCGGATCTGGGTGTGCGCGGCCATTCTCATACCCGCGGTCCGCCTGCTCAGATCGGCATTGAACCGCTCGCTGCGGCGGAGATTCCACGTCGGAGTGCCTGCGCTGATCGTCGGCCACGGCCCGGTTGCCCATCAGCTCATCTCCCGGATGCGTCAGGTGCCGGAATACGGTCTGTGGCCGGCCGGCCTGATCGACGATATGCGGCCGACCGACTCCGAGATGGTTGACGTGCCCTACCTGGGCACCACCGGCAATCTCGAAAGCGCGGTACGCGCCACCCGGGCTGAAGAGCTCATCATCGCACCGTCATCGCTGCCTGACGAACAGTTGGCGCGCACCGCCCAGCTGGCGCAGCAGCTCGGAATGCGGGTTCGTGTGGTGCCCCGACTGATGGACGCCGTCGGCAGCGGGACGTGGATCGAGCACCTGGGCGGCGTGCCTCTCATGGTGCTGAACCGCGTCGATCCGAAGGGCTGGCAATTTGCTCTCAAGCACACCGTCGACCGAGTGGTGGCCCTGGTGGGACTGGTGCTCATCTCGCCTCTGATGATCGTGCTCGCACTCGCGGTAAAGCTCAGTTCGCCGGGGCCGATCTTCTTCAGTCAGGACCGAATTGGGCGCGACGGGAAGGTCTTCGGCTGCCTGAAGTTCCGAAGCATGCGTGCGACGGAACTGGCCAAGGCGGGCTTTGAATTGCGGGCGGGGGCGGCGCCCGGCGGGGTCGAAGGCGACGATCGGCGCACTTGGATCGGCAAGATCATGCGTAGGGCATCCCTGGATGAGCTGCCTCAGCTGTTCAACGTGTTGCGGGGCGAAATGAGTCTGGTCGGTCCGCGTCCAGAACGGCCGGAGTTCGTCGAGCTGTTCGAGATGCACGTGCGCCGCTATGGCCAGCGGCACAGGGTGAAGGCAGGCATGACCGGCTGGGCTCAAGTGCACGGCCTTCGCGGGCAGACCTCGATCGCTGACCGGGCCGAATGGGACAACTATTACATCGACAACTTTTCGATGCATCTGGACTTCAAGATTTTGATGCTGACCGTCTTGGCGGTGCTACGCCCCACGGAAGACTGATCCCGGCGTCATCTGACCGCGGTTGATTCCGCAACCGGCACGGACTCCTTGAATTCGCAATATTGCCATTTGCCTATGGCAAGAATTCTAGTTGCGCTACCTTTCTTAATAGCGCTGTCATGGGGGTTTGGGGGTTTGCGATGCATCCTGAACCAGCTCATGTGGGCTTGATTCCTGACGGATTGCGCCGTTGGGCAAAAGCCAACGACGCTACATTGCAGGACGCGTATGTCCGCGGCGCGGAGAAGGTCACCGAGATTCTCCTTGCGCTGCAACGAAACGGCGTGCAGACCGTTTCGGTGTACAACCTGAGTCGTGCAAATCTGGCGCGCCCCGACGCCCAACTGGACGCGGTGTTTGCAGCATCCATACTTTTCTTCACCACGCTGATTCCCGATCACTTCGATCGCGCCACCTGTAGCGTGCGGCTGCATGGCGACCGCCATGCGTTACCGCACAAATATCTCGCGGCTGCACAAGATCTGGAAGAGTCGATGCGGGGCAACGATTTTCGCATCAACATTCTGGCTGCATACGACGCCTACGACGAGTTGCGTACGGCGGCCGCGCGAGCGCAACGTGAAGAGTGTGACATCAGTGCTGCACTCGACATCGGAAACGTCGACCTGGTCATCCGAACCACCCCCGAGACCCTACTCAGCGGATTCCTGCCACTGCAGAGCCAATACGCCGAGTTGGTCTTTCTTCCGACCCCGTTGAACGACCTCGACGTGCAGGACATCGATGATCTCATCGCTGCGCATCGGGACTTTCCGCAGCTGCGCGGCCGATAGAGGCGCTATGGAGCCCGCAGAGAATCCGTTGATCATCGGCGCTGGCCCCGCCGGTCTCACCGCCGCAATCGGACTGGTGAATGGGGGTATGTCACCGCGCATCTATGAGGCGTCGGGCGATATCGGCGGGTTGGCACGCACACCGACCAGCGGTGACTGGCGGGTGGATCCCGGCGGTCATCGGTTCTTCACCCGCAGCGAAGAGATCTCTGCTATCTGGAGGTCTCTGCTTCCCGCCGACCAGTGGATCTCGGTGCGGCGGCGCTCCGCCATGCTCGTGGACGGTCATTATGTGCGGTACCCGCTTCACGGTGGTGACCTCGTTTCACAACTGGGGTTTCGCAGCGGAATGCATGGCATGGGTAATTTCTTCTGGTCCAGACTGCGGCGCGCGTTGCGCCCGATGGACCATTCGGCGAGCTTCCGGGATTGGGGCATCGAACAATTCGGCCGTCATTGGTACGAGCTGTTCTTCGACGGATATGTCCGCAAGACGTGGCTCACCGACCCCGACAAGTTGGCGAGCGACTGGGCGAATCAGCGAATAAAGCCAATCAGCTGGCGCGTACGGCGACATCACACGAATCCGGATGCCTTTCGATATCCCCGGCGCGGTCCCGGCCAACTCTGGGAAGCTGCAGCGCAGTACTTGGCGAACTTCGGCGTGGTCCCGTCGTTGAATTCACAGGTTGTCGCGGTCCGCCACCAAGGCAGCCGGTGGACCGTGGAGCTGCAGAATGGCGAAACCGCATCCGGTGATGCCGTGTTCTCCAGCATGCCACTACGGCTGCTGATTGACGTGTTGGAGCCGGCACCGCCGCAGCATATTCGCGAGATCGCCGCCAACCTCAGACATCGATCGTTGATCACGGTGGCGGTCGCACTTCGTGAGCGCTACGACATCCCGTACAACTGGGTGTACACGCCCGGCCGGAATTTTCGGGTGGGCCGGATCCAGAACTACGACCGATGGTCGAGCGAACTCGCTCCGAAGAATTGGAACGGGACATATCTGGGACTGGAGTACTTCACCCATCCGGACGATGATCTGTGGGTGGCCAGCAACGAATCCCTCAGCGACACAGTCCAAGAGGATCTCCGGGCGCTCGGTGTCAGCGGATCAGCCCTCGAACATGTCATGATCGTTCGCTCACAGTTCGCATATCCGATCAACGATCCGGAGCGGGAAAACAGCGTGGCTGAAATTCGCGACTATCTGCGTCGCAGCCATCCCTCTCTTCACCCCATGGGACGTAATGGCATGCACCACTACGACAATCAAGACCATGCGATGCTGAGCGCAATGCGCAGTGTTGACCAGTATTTCGGCGCGAATGTGGATCCGTGGCAGGTGAACACGGACCTCGAGTATCACGAATCCGGATTGATGAAGTCCTGAGGCGCCGGTCCTTAGCCGCGCCGCCTGCGGTGGACCGCCAACGCAACGACACTCGCGCCGATGACCACACCGACGCCTGCGGCGACCCACCAAACCGGGTTGGCGCCGCTGTTGTCGGCGGCCTCCGGTGGTGCGGCCACTTGGGTGTCGACGCTCACCGGATCGCGGTCGGGCAGTGATATCAGTGCATCACCTTCCAACGCCGCCCACCGACGTGTATCACCGTCGAGCCAGCCCAGCAATGAATCGAGTTGCTCCGGCGCGGCCTGTGATGTCGCGAAAACCACCGTGCGGTTGCCGCTGCGACCGACTTGAAGAGACGCGAACGGCGTCGTCGTCTCGAGCGTCAGCCTGGCAGGTCCTCCCCCGCCGAGGCGTTGGACCTCTAGTTCTCCGTCCGTCGAACTACGCACCGGCGGAACCACTTTGTCGCTGTCCCACCCGGCGGCCGAGATCAGGACAGCCGGAGAACCGCTGTCGATCGCGCTCGCCAGGGTCACCACCTCGGTATCGATACGTGGCCCGCTGATCCGTTGCAGCCCTTCCATGATCGAGACGGCGCGAGCGGTGTCGTCGAACGATTCCGGTTCGATGCCGACCTGAACTTTCGGCATCAGCGCCTGGGGAACCGACTGGAATCCCGCGGGCTCGGGCGGATCCGCCGGCGTGCTGTCGATGGTGGTGGAGTCGTCGATCTGCAGAGTCACCGGTTGGAAGTCCCCGCACTGACCGACATCCCCCGCGACATCGACGGCGACCGAAAGGTTGGTGTAGCGCCGAAGTTCGGACTGCGGAATGCTGACCGAGCGGTCGATCGAACCGCTGGAGTCAGCCGCCCATCGGTCGACCGTCTCGCCATCGGCGGACACGACGACCTGTCCGCCGACGGTGGACGGCAGTGGCGTGTAGGACCCCTTCAGCTGCACCCGTACGTCGCGCACGGGTTTGCCCAGGCGGGTTTGGTCGACACCGACGACCACCTGCGGTTTGAACGCCGTGGCCGTCGCGCCGGGCTGACCGAGGTCGCGGAGGGTGGTCGGGTTCGCCGGTGTCGCGTCGAACGGATTGATCGGCCCGGTAGCCACTTTGGAGGACAGCGCCAGTTCGGTGAGATCGCTGCTGAGCATTCGCACCTGGTTGGCGAGGTCGTCGGCCGACCCGGTGATCTCCAGGGCGGGCACACCCCCGTCGCCGCCCTGCAGCGACACCGCGGCGTCCGGTCCCTCACGAATGACGACGTTGCGTTCCAGCGGTCCAGATGGCGGCGGCGCCTTGTCGTCGCCAAGGGATGCGATGTCGATATCGGTGTTCTGCTTGCCGTAACGATTGACGACGGTAGTCGTCATCCCGACCGCGGCATCGGATTCCGCAGCCGACGGTTTCTGCGGGATGAAGATCGTCATCTTCTGCAACACCGGAGGAAGGAAGTCGGCGACCATCGTGGGCGCCGCCTCCTTGCCGGTGTAGTCGATCGCCGCTTCGGAAAGCTGGAGCGGAACCGTCGGGTCGTACAGGCAGTCACCTTCTTCGGGCAACAGTCGACTGCGCACCGTGAACGTGACGGTGTTGTCGACGACGCGTGCACCGGTCAACGGAATCGACAGAGGCGTGTCCTCGGCCATCAGCAGCTCGATACGCGACAGTGTGCGACGGTCCTGGGTGACGATGAGGGTTCCGCCGCGCACATAGGGCGGCAACTCGACATCGGCAGTCAACGCACCGGGGGTCAACCCTTGCGGCACGGGCACGGTGATCGTCTGCGTCCCCTGCAGCCCGTAAAGCGAGATGTCGGTGTCAGCGCCGAGAGAGGTCAGACTGAGCGTCGGTGCATCCGCCACCTGCCCGCCATCGGAAGGTGCCGCATTCACTTGTGGCGAGCCGAAATTGACGGCGAGAACAGCGACCAAGGCAACGCTCGCCGTGACAAGCGTCGCCCTTTTCAGAACACGCGCAAGGGTAGCGCCCATGGCCCGAACGTATAGCCATGGGCGGCCAACGACAAGCCGGGTTCGGCGATCCCCGGCGAGAAACCGGTGTGAGCTGCAGTACGAAAAACCCCCGACACGCCGTGTGTGCGGGGGCTTTCCTCTTGCGGTGAAGCTTATTTCGCCTTTTCGAGAACCTCGACCAGTCGCCAGCGCTTGGTCGCCGACAGTGGCCGCGTCTCCATCAACGACACCCGATCGCCGATACCGGCGTCACCCTGCTCGTCGTGTGCCTTGACCTTGGTGGTGGTCCGGATGATCTTGCCGTAGAGCGGGTGGCTCTTGCGAGATTCCAGCTCGACCACGATGGTCTTCTGCATCTTGTCACTCACCACGTAGCCGATGACCGTCTTGCGACGACCGCGGTTCTCTTCGGCACGAGGAGTGTGCTTGGGGCCCTTACCCTTTGCCGGATCTTTTGTCTCAGCCATTACGCTTCCTCACCTACGGGCCCGGATGCCAGGCCCAATTCACGTTCACGCAGCACGGTGTAGACGCGTGCAATTTCCTGGCGCACCGTGCGAAGGCGGCGGTTGTTGGCCAGCTGTCCGGTCGCCATCTGGAAGCGCAGGTTGAACAGCTCTTCCTTCGACTCGCGCAGCTTGTCCGTCAACTCGTCGTCGGTCAGTTCGCGCAGCTCGCCCGGCGTCACTCCCACAGCCATCAGAAGTGCTCCTCTCGGGTAACGATGCGTGCCTTGATCGGCAGCTTGTGAATCGCACGGGTCAGCGCCTCGCGCGCGGTCTTCTCGTCCGGGTAGCTCAGCTCGAAGAGCACGCGACCCGGCTTGACGTTGGCCACCCACCACTCCGGCGAACCCTTGCCCGAACCCATGCGGGTTTCGGCGGGCTTCTTGGTCAGCGGGCGGTCCGGGAAGATGTTGATCCAGACCTTGCCGCCACGCTTGATGTGCCGGTTGATGGCAATACGAGCGGACTCGATCTGCCGGTTGGTGATGTACGCGTGCTCCAGTGCCTGGATGCCGTAGTCACCGAAGCTCACCGAGGTGCCACCGCTGGCGATGCCGCGCTGCCTCGGGTGATGTTGCTTGCGGTGCTTGACCTTGCGGGGAATCAACATGGTTAGCTCTCCGTGCTCTCCGGGCTGGCTGCCTCGCCGGCAGCGGCCTCGGTACCTGTCGTAGCCTCGGCGACCGCAGGTGCTGCCGGTGCCTCTTCAGTGGCAGCACGACCGGCCTCGGTGCTCGTCGCGGTGGTGCCCGACGCACCGCTGCGGCGCGGACGGGTGCCCGACGGACGCTCGCGACGCGGACGGTCTGCGCCTGCCGGAACGGCGGCGGTCAGCTCGCGCTTGCCACCGACGATGTCGCCCTTGTAGATCCAGACCTTCACGCCGATGCGGCCGAACGTCGTCTTGGCTTCATACAGCCCATAGTCGATATCGGCGCGCAGCGTGTGCAGCGGCACCCGACCCTCGCGGTAGAACTCCGAGCGGCTCATCTCGGCGCCACCGAGGCGGCCCGAGCACTGCACCCTGATGCCCTTGACGTTGGGCTGGCGCATCGCGGACTGAATGGCCTTGCGCATGGCGCGCCGGAACGCGACACGGTTGCTCAACTGTTCGGCAACGCCCTGGGCCACCAACTGTGCCTGCGACTCAGGGTTTTTGACCTCGAGGATGTTCAGCTGAACCTGCTTGCCGGTCAGCTTCTCCAGGTCGGCGCGGATTCGGTCGGCTTCGGTGCCACGGCGGCCGATGACGATGCCAGGACGCGCAGTGTGGATATCGACACGGACCCGATCGCGGGTGCGCTCGATCTCCACGTCGGCGATGCCGGCGCGCTCCAAACCGGTGGCAAGCAGACGACGGATCGCCACGTCTTCCTTGACGTAATCCTTGTACTGCTTGTCGGCATACCACCGGGACTTCCAGTCGGTGGTGATACCGAGGCGGAAGCCGTGGGGATTGATTTTCTGGCCCACTACTCCGAGCCCTCCTTCGCTTCGTCAGAAGCTTCTGCAGTCTTCTTGGCGGCGGCCTTCTTGGCCGGCGCCTTCTTGGCGGGAGCCGTCTCGACGGTCACTGTCTCGGTGGTTGCCGTTTCGGCTGCCGCCTTGGTGGCCGGCGTCTTCTTCGCAGCAGCGGCCTTGCTGCCCTGTGCGCGACGCGAGCGTGCTGCGCTGGCCGACGACGCGGTGGCGCCACCCCGCCCACCCTCACGGCTGGGCCTGCTCTCGACGATCACGGTGATGTGGCTGGTGCGCTTGCGAATCCGGAACGCGCGGCCCTGGGCACGCGGCCGGATGCGCTTGGCGGTCGGCCCCCCGTCGGCGTAGACGGTGGCAACGACGAGGGTGGACGGATCCAGTCCCTCGTTGTTCTGCGCATTGGCCGCGGCGCTTGCGATCACCTTGGCGACCGGCTCGCTGGCGTCCTGCGGCGCCCACCGCAGGATGTCGAGCGCCTCGGTCACCGACTTGCCGCGCACCAGGTCGATGACCCGGCGTGCCTTCGTCGGCGAGATGCGCACGAAGCGCGCCACCGCAGTGGCGGACGGATATTCAGTCGTCGTAGTCATTACCGGCGCTTAGCCTTCCGGTCGTCCTTGATGTGACCCTTGAACGTGCGGGTCGGTGCGAACTCGCCGAGCTTGTGCCCGACCATCGCCTCGGTGACGAACACCGGGACATGCTTGCGGCCGTCATGCACCGCGAAGGTATGCCCGATGAAGTCGGGGATGATCGTCGATCGACGCGACCAGGTCTTGATGACCTGCTTGGTGTTCTTCTCGTTCTGGACGTCGACCTTCTTGAGCAGATGGTCGTCGACGAACGGACCCTTCTTGAGGCTGCGTGGCATCGTTTACTCCTACCGGTGCTTCTTGCCGGTGCGCCGGCGACGAACGATGAGCTTGTCGCTCGGCTTGTTGGACTTGCGGGTACGGCCTTCGGGCTTACCCCACGGGCTGACCGGGTGACGGCCGCCGGAGGTTTTGCCCTCGCCGCCACCGTGCGGGTGGTCGACCGGGTTCATCACGACGCCACGGACAGTCGGGCGCTTGCCCTTCCACCGCATACGGCCGGCCTTACCCCAGTTGATGTTCGCCTGCTCGGCATTGCCGACCTCGCCGACGGTGGCGCGGCAGCGCACGTCGACGCGACGGATCTCACCGGAGGGCATACGCAACGAGGCGTAGGCACCTTCCTTGCCCAGCAGCTGGATGCTCGCGCCGGCCGAGCGCGCCATCTTGGCGCCGCCGCCGGGCCGCAGCTCCACCGCGTGGATGAGCGTGCCGGCCGGGATGTTGCGCAGCGGCAGGTTGTTGCCTGGCTTGATGTCGGCGTTGGCGCCGGACTCCACGACGTCACCCTGAGAAAGTCCCTGCGGCGCAATGATGTAGCGCTTCTCGCCGTCAAGGAAGTGCAGCAGTGCAATGTTGGCGGTGCGGTTCGGGTCGTACTCGATGTGCGCCACCTTGGCGTTGACGCCGTCCTTGTCGTTGCGACGGAAGTCGATGACGCGGTAGGCGCGCTTGTGCCCGCCGCCCTTGTGACGCGTGGTGATCCGACCGTGTGCGTTGCGGCCGCCCTTGCCGTGCAGCGGGCGAACCAGCGACTTCTCCGGATGGTCGCGAGTGATCTCGGCGAAATCGGAGACGCTGGCACCGCGACGACCCGGGGTCGTCGGCTTGTACTTGCGAATTCCCATGTTTCTCTAAGTCTCTCTGCTATCCGCCCCGGCTAGGCCGGTGCTCCGAACAGGTCGATCGGCTTGCTGCCCGCGGCCAGCGTGACGATGGCGCGCTTGGTGTCCTTGCGCTTGCCGTAACCGGCGCGGGTGCGCTTGCGCTTGCCCTGCCGGTTGAGGGTGTTGACCGAGTCGACCTTCACTTTGAAGATCTTCTCGATCGCGATCTTTATCTGCGTCTTGTTCGAGTCCGGGTGCACGACGAACGTGTACACGTTCTCTTCGATGAGCCCGTAGGACTTCTCCGAGATCACCGGCGCCAAGATGATGTCGCGGGGGTCAGTCACGGTCGCCATCAGGCCGACACCTCCTCGTCTGAGTTCGTGTGAGCTGAGATGTAGGCATCCAGCGCCTCGACACTGAACACCACGTCGTCGGCCTTCAGCACGTCGTAGGTGTTCAACTGATCCGGCGAAAGCACGTGCACGCCGGGCAGATTGCGAACGCTCTTGGCGCCGGTCTCGTCGGTGCGGCCGATCACGATCAGCACGTGGCGATTCTCGGTCAGCGTGGCCAGGAACGTCTTGGCGCTCTTGGTCGACGGGGCCTGACCTTCGACGAGCTCAGTCACCGCGTGGATACGGCCGTTGCGTGCCCGATCCGAAAGCGCCCCGCGCAGAGCGGCGGCGATCATCTTCTTCGGGGTGCGCTGGCTGTAGTCGCGCGGTTGCGGACCGTGCACGACGCCACCACCGGTGAACTGCGGTGCACGCGTCGAACCCTGACGTGCGCGGCCGGTGCCCTTCTGCCGGTATGGCTTCTTGCCACCACCGCGCACCTCGCCACGAGTCTTGGTCGAGTGCGTGCCCTGGCGCTTGGCCGCCAACTGCGCCTCGACGACCTGATGCATCAGCGCGATGTTGGCCTCAGCGTCGAACAGTGCGGCGGGCAGCTCCACAGAGCCGTCCTTCTTACCCGCTGGGGTATGAACGTCGATCTTTAAAGTCTTGTCGGCCATTACTTCTCGCCTCGCTTGATTGCACTGCGCACTGTCACCAGTCCGCCATTGCGACCGGGGATGGCACCCTTGATCAGCAGCACGCCGTTCTCGGCATCGACCTTGTGCACCAACAGGTTCTGCGTAGTGATGCGGTCGCTGCCCATGCGGCCCGACATGCGGGTGCCCTTGAACACGCGGCCGGGCGTGGCGCAGCCACCGATGGAACCCGGGCGGCGATGCACTGCCTGCGCGCCGTGGCTGGCGCCCTGGCCCTTGAAACCGTGACGCTTCATGGTGCCGGCGAAGCCCTTACCCTTCGAGGTCCCCGTCACGTCGACGTAGGCGCCGTCGGCGAAGATCTCCGCGGTCAATTCCTGACCCAGCTCGTACTCGGCAGCAGCGGCCTCATCGTCGAGCCGGAACTCTGCGATATGGCGGCGCGGGTTCACACCCGCGGCCGCGTACTGCCCCGTCAGAGGCTTGTTGACCTTGCGCGGGCTGATTTCGCCGTATGCAAGTTGCACTGCGCTGTAGCCGTCGCGTTCCGGCGTGCGGATCATCGTGACGACATTGGGCCCGGCCTTGACGACCGTCACCGGCACGACCTTGTTGTTCTCGTCGAACACCTGCGTCATGCCCAGCTTGGTGCCCAGAATGCTCTTTCTAGCCATTTCTCTTGGGATCTCCTACTGGGATGACTATTGGATGTTGACGTCGACGCTGGCCGGCAGATCGATGCGCATCAGAGCGTCAACGGTCTTCGGCGTTGGGTCGAGGATGTCGATCAGCCGCTTGTGAGTACGCATCTCGAAGTGCTCCCGCGAGTCCTTGTACTTATGCGGGGACCGAATGACGCAATACACGTTCTTCTCGGTCGGCAGCGGCACCGGCCCAACCACACTGGCGCCCGTCCGGGTGACGGTCTCGACGATCTTGCGCGCCGAGGCGTCGATCGCCTCATGGTCGTAGGCCTTGAGCCTGATGCGGATCTTCTGTCCCGCCACGCTTGTCCTACCTCACTATTAACGGGCCCATACTCGGGCCTGGTCTGCTGCCACACGCCGAGAACAACCCGGTCGCGCAGCTATGCCGCCGCTGTTTACCTGTCTGTGGTCCACCGACCCCCGCGCTCGGGTGTGTCGCCCTAGCGCACGCTCGCCCGCGTCGAAAATCCGTCGCGATCGAGGTTGGGACCGGACGCGCCCCTGGAGGCGCAGGTCGTATGCCCCTGCTGGGCAGTCCCAAATTGGGGCCGTCCCGGCTCGAGGCAACCTGAACAGTATGCCCTAGATCTGGGCCTGCTCCAAATCCCTGGCCACCCGAAATCCGCTTGGCAGGCCCGTCTGCGACCGAGGCTACCTTACTCTCGAGTAAGGTAGCTCGGCATGGCAGCCTCGACCACGACATATCGCATGTGGAAGCGCCTCTCCGAGCGGCCGGGCGGCAGTCGGCTGTTCTCGGCCGCGGCGATGGTCCGAGTGCCTTACTTCGCCTCGATCGTGCCGCATGTGGTGCGGATGGGGCCGGGTTACGCCGAGGTCACCGTTCCCAAATGGTTCTTCCTCTACAACCACCTGCGGACCGTGCACGCGATCGCGTCGTGCAACGCCGCGGAGATGGCGATGGCGATGGGCATGTTAATGGAAGCCACGGTCCCGACCAGTCATCGTTGGATCCCGAAGGCGATGAACGTGCGCTACCTCGAGAAGGCCACGTCGTCGCTGCGGGCGCAGGCCCGGCTGGAGCCGCCGGACTTCGCGTCGATCACCGAAGGCACGGAGGTCACGGTCGGAGTGCAGGTGCTCGATCGCGCGGGTACCGAAGTGGTGCACGCCGACATCACCTGCTGGGTGACGCCGGCTTAACTGCACGGGTCTAGTCCAGATATGTGCCGTGGCCTTCGCGAACCAGACCGCCGGTGTCGAAGGTGAGTACCTCGTTGACCAGACCGCCGAGGTGATTGCGGTAGTTGATCACCAGCGTGGACTCGCCGCGGTAGACGTCGACGATCTCGAAGTGCAGATCCGGCAACGACTTCAATGCCGTCGTCCAGTAGTGCCGCAACGCATCCTTACCCGCGACCACTCCCCCGGTCTCCGGCAGAACGCGCGCTGCGACGGGTGAGGTGAAGACCACGTCGTCGCGGAAGTGCTTGAGCACCGCCTCGATGTCATGGGCATTCCATGCGTCAACCCACTTCCGGGAGAACGTCTTCGCGTCGGGAGTCGGCATACCTCAGTCCTTTAGTCCAGCCCAGAACGGGCACCTGTGCGCTTGGTCGAAATCGGTGGTGACGCGATTGCCGCCCGGCTGCAGCGACATTCGCTCACCCGCGTTGCCCTCGTCGTAGGCCGGCCAGCCCGAACCGGGTGAGCCCGTCGCGACGAACCGACTCCAGTAATCGATCATTTCGTCCGACAGCCGCAGCTGATCGGGGCTCAGCGGGGGCGCCCCGCCCATATCGAACAGGTACCGAAGCTCCAGCGAATGGCCCGCGCCGACGGGAAACGGAGCCGCGCGCAACGGCTCCGGCGCAGGCGCATCGCCGTCGGCGAAAATGTAGGAGTATACCGACTCAGCGGTGGACAGCGAATCGGCGAGCCGGTCGGCCACGCATGCGAACAGTCCGTCGGTCGTCGCCGCCGAATACGCCAGCGGCACACTGCCACCGAAGCGGTCCGGCGAATACTGCTGCGCGACCGCCGCGGCGTTGTGACCGAATGCCTGCTCGAGCAGTTCCGGATAGTGAGCGGCGTCGATGGGACGTCCGCGAACGAATTGCAGCGCGGTGAAGAGGTTGAACTCGTCGGCCGTCGTGCCGATCAGCACCGGCACCTTGGCCGCCCGCCCCTGCGCCGCGCCCGTCAACGGGTCGACCGGCAGCGACGTCGTTCCCGTCACCGGCCCACTGAGCTGTTCGGTGCCGATGCGGTCGTAGAGCACAGGGCGCTGCAGCTTCTCCGGCGGCAGCGCGCGCAGACAGGCCGCCGCGGTCGCGGGATCGCCGCAGCCCGCCTCGGCCGCGTAGCGCTCACTGGTCTGCGCCGCGGCTGGCAGGTCGTATTGCGCTGCGCAGGGACCACTCTGGATGATCGCCGCGCTGAACAGTCCCTCCGAACCCGGGGCGACGAGGTGGTCGCACACCGACATCCCGCCCGCCGACTCCCCCGCGATCGTGACCTTGTCCGGATCACCCCCGAAGCCGGCGATATTGGTTTGCACCCATCGCAATGCGGCCTGCTGATCGGCCAGTCCGTAATTGCCGACATCGCCGGCCGGGCCAAGTGCTGGGTGCGCAAGGAAACCCAGCGCACCCAGCCGGT
Source organism: Mycobacterium neglectum (assembly GCF_002591975.1). Lineage (GTDB taxonomy): Bacteria > Actinomycetota > Actinomycetes > Mycobacteriales > Mycobacteriaceae > Mycobacterium > Mycobacterium neglectum. Next base: position 248,158 of record NZ_NVQE01000001.1, read on the forward strand.
AGTTGATCGTCACGACGATGACGTCGCCGCGGCTCGTCAGCCTGCGCGCGTTGTAGATGTCACCGCTTCCGTTGACAAAGCCGCCGCCGTGAATCCACACGAGAACCGGTCGCTTTTCGCCCGACGGTGGTGGCGTCCACACATTGAGCGTCAGGCAGTCCTCGCTGGTTTCGCGTTTGTCGACGTCGTTGTCGACGTCCTGGACGCATCGTGGGCCGGGGCGGGTGGCATCACGAAACCCGGACCAACCAGGCACCGGAGCCGGCGGCTGAAACCGCAACGCTCCCACCGGCGGTGCGGCATACGGGATTCCGGCGAACAGGCGGTGATCGACTGAGACCATCCCGCGTAGCGCCCCCGATTCGGTCTGCGCCACGCCGGGATCGTCGGGCACATCGATGGTCGCGGTTTCACCGCGCCCGCACCCCGCGAGTAGCACCACCGCCGTTAGCGCCATCGCGGCGGCAGTGCCCAGACGGCGAACTTTTGCAACTGGCATCGGTCCCGAGACTACTGAGGGACCTCTCTTCCGTTGCCGTTGAGTGTGTTGGGTTGCACTCATGCGGCGTCCCCTTGCGGGGTTGGGGTTTTGGCCTCACCGCGTCCGGCCCCGCATGGGTGGGGTCTTACAGATGCTCCGCCGGCACCGGATGATCCGGTGTCGGCGCCATGGCCTGTACCAACCGTGGTGGTTGGCCCGGGAACCGATGGGGCCGTGGTCCCGACTGGACCACAACTGGCATCATCCGGCCAGTCACGGAGATTGCGTGCAGCATTGCGGTCGCGATCGACGGTCTCACCGGTGATCGGGCATACCAGGTGTTTGTCGATGCGACCCTTACCTTCCAGGCGGCATGGGGTGCCATCGGGTTGGTAACAGCCGTGGTGGATTTGGCTGGATGGGAACCAGCGATCGGCCGCGGTCAGGGTGCTGCCGTGCCGGGAGGTCTTGTAAGCCAGTCGCGGCTTGATCAACCCCATCGCGGCATCAGACACAGCGCGCCGGAAAGCCCGACGCCCCATGCCCTGTTTCATTGCGGCCACGTCGAGGTCCTCGACGACGATGTGGCCGTAGGTGCGCGCCAACTCGGTGCTGAGTTGATGCGCTGCTTCCCGCCGCAGATGCACGCACCGGCGATCCAGCCGGGTCAGCTTGGCTTTCGCTGCCCGATGACCGCGCGATCCGGGAATACGGCGGGAAAGGTCACGCCCAGCCCGACGGCGTGCCGCCAGGGAGGCTTTCAGCGGGGCCGGATTCTCATATTCGACCACGGTTTCGGTGCTTGTGACGGTGTCGATCGTGGCGACGGTGGCCAGCGTGCGTATCCCGAGATCCACTCCGGCGCGCACCGTTGGCTGGGCGGGCGTCCGGGCCGTCTCCGGTGTGCGCAGCGCGTATCCGATCGACACGAACAACCGGCCCCACCGCTGCGACAGCGTCATGTTCAAGATCCGGGCCCGACCGGAGGCGACATGGCGCTGCACCCGGCGGGTGTTCTCCTTGGACCGCAGGGCGCCGATTACCGGGACGGTGATGGTGCGTCGGTCGTCTTCGACCCGCATGGTTCCAGTGGAAAACCGCACCCGGCCAGCGTCACGGCGCACCGAGGTGAACCGGGGAAACCCGACGCGTCGACCCTTGCGGGTGCCGTTCTTGCTGGCAGACCAGTTGTCTAGCGCCCGCGCCAGGTCCGCGAGCCCCGACGAGTAGGCCTCTTTGGAGTTCTCGGCCCACCACGGCGCCACTTCATCCTTGGCCCGGTTCCACGCCCAGCGCAGTGAGCCCAGATCCCAGCCCACCGACTCATGCGATGGATCGACAGCTTTCGCGTCCAAGTCGGCCTTCACTCGCGCCAGGCCCCAATTGAACGCCTTGCGCCGCCCCCCGAAATGCGAGCGCACCAACCCCGCCCGCTGGGCCTCGGCCGGCCATTCCACCTCGAACTTCGCCGCCGTCACCACCCAACCCGACGGCAGTTTCTCACCCACTGAACCCGTGGCAGCGTAGCCGTCGGCATCGCCGTCGAACAGATCGAATAGCACCGACACCGACTCCACCGCCACCCGGTACGTCTCGAAATCGGCACCAATGTCCACATACCGCGACAACGTCGGTGTGCCATCGGGTTTCGGTGTACCGCCAAGATGCGCGCCACCAGTGGCCGCGGCGACCTTTGCGGCCCGCCCCCGGGTGCGCATCCCTACGATCACGGCGCCTGGCCCGGATCACACATACTGGCCGTCAGTGCGCGCATCGTAAGATTCCGCGCCCCGCGCGCCCATACAACGAGGCGCACATCGCCGTGAGCACTTCGACCATGTCGCACACCAGATCTCGGCCCTCTCACCGGGAACGGCCACCACAATCCGGCGGCCCTGCGCAGACAACGCCCTCTGCAGATGCTCCATCCCGAAACGGTCCAACCGGTTCCGATGCTCCACAACGATCACCCTCGCATCCGGGTCTGACAAGATCCGACCCATCTTCGGGCGCTTGCCGTTCAACCCGGACCCGACGTGGGGAACCACCCGCGCCGGCACCAGCTCCTGCTCTATCGCCACACCGTCAACCGGGCCACCTATGGTTCCAGCAGCCCAGGACTTCGGCTACGTACACAAAATCGGTGTCGCAGAGGCTCCCGATCATGCCCTGATAATCAGCCGGCCCCACCCGCTGCGCCGGTTTCCGCAGCGTCCCTGCCGAAACCTGCGATTAACCGCTTGCCGGTTCACCCCAACCGGCTCAGCCCAATCCGCCAGATTCACAACAACGACCTTGAATGCACTCAGCACCCAGCCGCTCTCTTCCCTTGCGTGGCCTCCGTCACATAGACTCCTGAACTTGACACCCGTCAAGTTATGGGGTCCCCGGAAATTAGGAGCCTGAATGAGCACGCCGACGATGGATGACGCCACAAAAGTGCTGGCCGACCCGACGGCCTACGCCGACGACGCACGGCTGCACGCGGCGCTGACCCATCTGCGGACGAACAACCCGGTCGCCTTGGTCGACCAGCCGCCGTACCGCCCGTTCTGGGCGATCACCAAACACGCCGACATCATGGCCATCGAGCGCGACAACAACCTCTTCCTGTCCGAGCCACGGCCCCTGCTCGTCACCGCCGAAGCCGACGATTTCGGCAAACAACAACTCGAAGCCGGCACGGGGTTGCGAACCCTCATCCACATGGACGATCCGCACCACCGCAAAGTGCGCGCTATCGGTGCGGACTGGTTCCGCCCCAAGGCCATGCGCGATCTCAAGGTCAACGTCGACGCGTTGGCCAAGCGCTACGTCGACCGGATGCGTGACATCGGCCCGGAATGCGACTTCGTCACAGACATCGCCGTCAACTTCCCGCTCTACGTGATCATGTCGCTGCTCGGCCTGCCCGAGGAGGATTTCCCTCGGATGCACCAGCTCACCCAGGAGCTGTTCGGCGGCGACGACGACGAGTACAACCAGCGCGGCAAGACACCGGAAGAACAGCTGGCGATTCTGGTCGACTTCTTCACCTACTTCGCGCAGCTGACCGCATCGCGTCGCGAACACCCGACCGACGATCTGGCATCGGCGATCGCCAACGGCCGCATTGACGGAGAGCCGTTGTCCGAGGTCGACACCGCGTCCTACTACGTGATCGTCGCCAGCGCAGGCCACGACACCACAAAGGACGCCATCTCCGGCGGACTGCTCGCGCTGATCGAAAACCCCGGTGAGATGGATCGCTTACGCAAGGACCCCGGACTGATGGGCACCGCGGTCGAGGAGATGATTCGGTGGACGACGCCGGTCAAGGAGTTCATGCGCACCGCGGCCGAGGACACCACAGTTCGCGGCGTGCCGATCGCCAAGGGCGAATCCGTCTACCTGGCTTACGTTTCCGGCAACCGTGACGAAGAGGTCTTCGACGAGCCGTTCCGGTTCGACGTCGGCCGCGACCCCAACAAGCATGTCGCCTTCGGCTACGGAGTGCACTTCTGCCTGGGGGCCGCACTCGCGCGAATGGAGATGAACAGCCTGTTCTCCGAATTGATTCCGCGGTTGGAGTCCATCGAACTCGCCGGCGAGCCGGAGTTGGCGGCGACGACGTTCGTCGGCGGGCTCAAGCACTTGCCGATCCGTTACTCGCTGCGCTGATCGGCCCTTTTCTTGGCGTGTGTGGCCAGGAAGCCGTCGACGGCGGCCTCGGCGCATGCACGGTAGTCGAAATCGGCCACGGTGCTCAATCTTCCGAGAATCAGCGGTCCGATCAGCAGCGCGATGGCCTGAATGCGGTTGGGCACCTCGATTTCGCGTTCCGCTTGTGGGCTGTCGAAGATGGCATCGAAGGGCGCGGAGTAGAGCTGGATGATCCGCGCCCGCAGCGGGCCGGTGGCCTCCGAATCAGCCTGGCGCACTTCGGAATAGTCGCCGGCATCGGGCCCTGAGGCCAGCCATGTCAATGCGGTGAGCATCGCGGGTACTTCGGCAATCGCCTCAGTCCAGCCCTCCACCACCGCGATCAGCTGCTCCCGCAGACCACCTTCGGGCGGCGGCATCGGCGCGGGTTCCAGCAGGCTCATGAAGGCCGCGCCCAACAGATCGTTGGCGCTCGAGTAATGCCGATAGAGCGTGGCCCTGGCGACGTTGGCACTCCGTGTCACCGCGTCGATCGTCACCGCGTTCGGACCGCCCGCGCGCAGGAGAGCGGTTGCGGCCGCGAGCAACCGAGCTCGGGACCTGGCCGGCCGCGGGTCGGTGCTTTCCTGGCGCTCGCGAGGGTCGGGGACGGTCACCGTTTACACCACCTCCTCAGCGGGAACAAGACTGTTGGTCTTGCTACGAGACTGTTAGTCTCAAAACTACCTCTACAAAAAGGGAGCGCGACACATGGTCGACACCCTCACCCGGTCGGACCAGACTATCGACGCCAACCTGGCGACCCTTTCCAGGTTCGGCCGCTTCTGGTTACTCACCGTCGCTGCCCTCGACGTACTGCTGGTCATATCTTCTATGGTCGCGCTCAACGCGGCCCTCCCCGACATCGCTGTCGAAACAGCCGCGACGCAGACGCAACTCACCTGGATCGTGGACGGCTACACATTGGTGCTGGCCTGCCTGCTCCTGCCCGCCGGTGCGATCGGCGACCGGTATGGGAGGCGGGGCGCACTGGTCGGCGGGCTGGCGATCTTCGCAGTTGCCTCGATTGCTCCGGCGTTTCTCGACAGTCCGGTTCAGATCATCCTTGCTCGCGCGCTTGCGGGCGTAGGCGCCGCGTTCATCATGCCGGCGACGTTGTCCCTGCTGACTGCCGCGTTCCCAAAGAACGAGCGCAACAAGGCCATTGGCATCTGGGCCGGGGTCGCAAGCTCGGGCGCAATCGTCGGCTTCATGGGCACAGGCTTACTGCTGCACGCCTTTTCCTGGCAGTCGATCTTCTACGCGTTCACGGCCTCGGCCGTCGCCCTCATCATCTGTACGTTCACAATCCGCTCGTCGCGCGACGACACGGCCACGCCGATCGACGGCATCGGTGCGGTGCTGATCGGCTCGGCGGTCGCGATTTTCGTATTCGGTGTCGTGGAAGCACCGGTGCGCGGGTGGATGCATCCGGTCGTGTGGGGCTGCATGGTCGCGGGTGTCGGGCTCGCGGTCGCATTCGCGGTGGTGGAACTGCGACGACGGCATCCGCTGCTCGATGTCCGGTTGTTCGCCAGACCCGATTTCGCCACCGGGTCGGTCGGTATCACAATCCTTTTCTTCGCCAACTTCGGCTTCTTCTTCATCGCGATGCAGTACCTGCAACTGGTTCTCGGCTACAGCCCCCTACAGACGGCGTTCGCCCTCGCCCCGCTGGCCGTGCCGATCATGATTCTGGGTGCGACGATGCATCTCTACCTCCCAAAGATCGGGCTCAGGACCGCCATCGCGCTCGGCCTGTTTCTCATCGGAGCCGGGCTCTACCTGATGCGCTACCTCGATGCCGGGAGTTCATACCTGGATCTCGTGTTGCCAATGTTGGTCACCAGCGCAGGCATCGGTCTGTGCGTTGCGCCGACCACCTCCGCGATCATGAACGCCGTGCCGACCGAGAAGCAGGGCGTCGCATCGGCGGTCAACGACACCACGCGTGAGGTCGGTGCAGCCGTCGGTATCGCCGTCGCCGGTTCGGTGTTGGCGGCGCAATACGGCACCGCGCTCTCTCCCGCGCTCGTCGGCTTCCCCGAACAGATACGGGCAGGCGCATTGGAATCCCTTGCGAATGCACTCGCCATTGCCGAGGAGATGGGCCCGCCCGGTGCGCGCTTGGCAGACCTCGCGACGTCCGCGTTCATCGACTCGATGAGCCTGTCTCTCCTGGTGCTTGCGATCGTATTAGCACTCGCAGCGGCCTTCGTCGCGATCTGGGCTCCTGGCCGCGACGGCAGGCAGTCCAGCTTGGTGCGACGAATCAAGGCGCGGTGGCGGACCTCAGACGACGAACTCGGCAGCCCGATGCCCGAGCATGACGATGGTGGCGTGCGGGCCCCGGCTGGGAATCGCGGGCAGCACCGAGCCGTCGACCACCCATAACCCGTCGACACCGCGCACCCGGCAGTGCGCATCCACCACTGCCGCCGCGTCATCGTCGCGCCCCATCGGCGCTGTGCCGCAGAGATGTTGCGAAGTCGACCACGACGCGGTCGCACCTTTCACGTGGGCGCCTGCCAGTTCCCGCGCCAGTTCGGCGCCTGCGCCCAGGGCGGCGACGTCAGCGGGCTCGCGGTCATACCGATGCTCGATGGTGGGTAGGACATCGGGATCGGCCGACGAAAGCCGCACTCTTCCTCGCGATCTCGGCCGCATCAGAGCCACGCCGATGTGTGGATGATCACCCGGGTCGTCGCGACTACCGCTCACCATTGCGCCGAACCCCGCTGTGTAGGGACGGATTTCGAGCCCGTCGTCGGTGCTGAGCGTCGCCTCCAATGGCGGAAGACCGTGGGTCTCCGTCCAGTCCACCGGCAGCACCCATTCCGGGTGGTCCGCCGACGCCATGCCGACCGGTAGGTCCGCCACCACGGGTACCCCCGCGGCGTTCAGCGCCTGCTGGGGGCCGACGCCCGACAGCATCAGCAGATGGGCCGATCCGATAGCACCGGCCGACAGGACGATTCGGTCCGCGGTCAGGTCGACGGGTCCGGCGGGCCCGTGGCACTCCACCCCTATTGCCCGCCCGCCGACGATCTTGATCCGTCGGACCCGGGTGTCGGTCAGCACCGTGAGTCCGGCGCGATCCATCGCGGGTTTCAGGTAGGCCCCACCCGGGCCGACCCGCGTTCCACCGTTGATGTTCAGCGGTACCGCACCGACGCCGGGCGGCAGCGGCGAGTCCGGGGTCGATCCGTTGAGGTCCTCGATCCACCGATAGCCCGCCGATATCGCAGCATCCACGAACGTCGCTGTGCAGCCGTCGAATTCGGTGACCCGCTGAATGATGATGGGACCAACATCACCGTGCAGCGGCCCTCCGAAATCGACGTCGGTCTCGATCGCCAGGAAGTGCGGAAGTACGTCGGCCCACGCCCATCCTGGCATTGCCCAGCCGTCGAAGTCGGACGGGAGTCCGCGGCAGAAGTAGCCACCGTTGACCGCACCGGATCCGCCGACCACCGCACCCCGCATGATTTGTGCGTGCCGTTCGGGGTCCTCGGTCAGCGTCGTGGGATAGCGCCGCACCACCGAGCTGGCGGTGCCGATCGGCAGCCGCAGGCCGTCGCTGATCTGGGTCAGCACCTGTGGGTCGGCGGCCCCGGGGCCGGCTTCCACGACGGTGACCCGGCAGCTCGAATCAGCCGAAAGCCGCTCCGCTAATACAGATCCGGCGCTACCAGCGCCGACGATCAGCACATCGCTGTGCAAGGCGGACTTCAGGTCCGAATCTGGGGCTTGAGCGCGCCGACATGCCGCTCGCGCACGACCCCGGCCCACAAACCTGCGCCGTAGGCCATGTCGTCGAGCCGCTTCAGCAGGACGTAGGTGAGCACTCCGACCGGTTTCGCGTCATCGTCGCCGTGGCCGTTGCGGGTGATCCAGTCGGCCACCCCGTCGACGATGGCGGCCACCAGCACCACCTGGCGGCATCGTCGCGACAGCAGGGCTGCGACGAACGCGACAGGCCAGTAGTGGCGGCAGATGGCGGACGCGAGCTGTAGCGCTGCGGACCACAGTCCGTGGGCGGCGACCACAGCCACTTCCTTCGGCTCGGTCTCCACGGTGGACAGCGACCTTGCGATACGACGGCCGGTGATCGCGGCGACCACCACCGATGCCAGATAGCCGACATTCGATCCCATCGCCATCAGCATCCAGGCCACCAGCGTCCATCCCGAGATGACCAGTGGCGCGGTCTTACCGGGATGCCGAACCGAAAGCGGCGCAGCGGATTCTCCATAGAAAGACTTGCGCGACAACCATTCCCGCAGTTGTGTACGGTGGTCGTGAGCGACCAGTGCGACGGGTTCGTACCGCAGCCTGGCACCCGCCTCGATCAGCCTCCAACACAGGTCGACGTCTTCGCCAGACTTGAGCGTCTCGTCGAATCCGCCGAGTTCCTTGAGCACGGTGCTGCGGCAGATGATCGCGGCGCTGGGGACATACGCGACGGATCCAAAGGGCACCACGGGCGCCTCGCGCATGCCGAGATCGAGGGAGGACCTCACGGCCTCGTACCGCGCCACCACGTTCTCCGGCTCGCGTAGGCCGATGATTCGCGGTGCGACCAGTGCCACCGCGGGATCGCAGAAGTGGCCGAGCAGCGCCTCCAGCCACCCGCGTCGCGGTACCACGTCGGAGTCGAGGAACGCGATGTAGTCCGTGTGGCACGCCGCCATGCCGGTGTTGCGGGCAGCGGCTGGCCCTTTGCTCCGGTCGTGTCGCAGGATCTGAACGTCGCTGTACATCTGGGCGAAGTCGGCTTGCTGAACAGGGGAAGCCGATCCATCGTCGACAACCACGATGCGCATACCACGAAGGGCTGCTACCAGCCTGCGAAGACCAGAGATGTTGTCCCGTACAGGAATAACCACCGTGACATCTCGATGTGACGGCCCGGTCGCAGGCCGCGGATGCGCAACCGTCGCATCCAGCAATGTGCGGGCCAACTGTGCGCTGACCGCGTCGTGGACCTCGAGCCGCCCGCCGGTGAGCATGGTCTGCGCCGCGGGAGCGAGCCGCAACAGTCGCGTTGGCGACCCACCGAGTAACGCGGAGCCCTCGCCGAGGACCTTCACCCGGCGATCCACCTGGACCGCGAAGCCGTCGGGTAGCCGTGGTCCGGTCATGTCAGCATGCCGTTCCGGTCAGGAGTCCAACCGGTCACGCGCCGCATACAGCCGTCGACCATCTCTGTGAAGATGCGCGCGCCTTCCTCTGCGGTCGCCGTCGTGGGATCACCGAGAATTCCCACCTCACTGACCGCGGCGATTCCTCCTTGGCGCAGCGCGGGCATCAGCTGTCCCAGCGGTGCGCTGTTGCCGGGGACCCGCTCGTCGATCCAGACGTCAGCGGGCGAAATATGTAGCAATACAGAGGTTTCGGTGTGACCGGCATGTGCGTCGGCGTTTTCCGCGCTGCAGGGGCACCAGCCCACATCACGGCCCTCGTACCGAAGCAACGCCGCGGCCGCAGCCAGCGCTTCCGCATTGCCACCGTGCCCGTTGACAAAGACGAGGCGCGACGCCCAGCGCGATGCGGACCGGCCGAACTCCACCAGCAAAAGGCGCAGCGCGGAGGTGCCGATCGAGACGGTGCCGCTGAAGTCCTCGTGCTCACCGCTGGCGCCGTACCCGATGGCGGGAGCGACCAGCCATTTCAATTCATCTCCGCCGAGCTGACCGACCAGGGCCCGGGAGACGGCGGTGGCAATGCGGGTATCGGTGTCCAGCGGCAGGTGGGGCCCATGCTGTTCGGTGGAACCGACCGGGACGATCAATGCTGATGACGTGCTCTGCAGCTGCCTCGACGTCGCGCTCGCGAGCTCGCTTCCAGAAGGCACAGGCCGATGGTAGGCCGAATTCACCTGGTATGCGCCAATTGTTGGCGCATGCGCAGACATTGATTTCCAGAAATTTGCGCGACCGACAACCATGCATTCACGCCAGCCCCCTGAGCCACGCCTGTACCAGGAAGTTCGCGTGGTCCCCGCCGTCCGCGTCAGACGGTCGGGTTGCCGGGCACGCCGAGTGCCCGAGCGAACCCTTCGGGTACCAACACGTCGTCGGCGCAGAGGTCGTGCACCGATGAGTGACCCAGCCCCATGAGGGCCGAGTCGATGCCGCCCCGGAGGACGTCGAGCACATTCTCGACTCCCGCCTGACCGTTGGCCGCCAGACCCCAGAGATAGGCCCGCCCGATCATCACAGCGCGTGCGCCGAGAGCCACGGCCTTGACCACGTCGCTGCCGCGCCGGATGCCACCGTCGAGAAGCACCTCGACCTCATCACCGACCGCGGCCGCAATCGCGGGAAGTGCCCGTATCGACGCGGGCGTGCCATCGAGGTTGTTTCCGCCGTGGTTGGATACCGAGATCGCCGAAACACCCGCGTCTACAGCACGTTTCGCATCGTCGACCCGCATCACGCCCTTGAGCATGAACGGACCACCCCAGAGCTCGCGCAGCCAGGCGATGTCCTCCCAGGTGGGCGGTGGGGTACCCATCCATTCGCCGTAGGCAGCGAAGAACGGCGGCCCGCTCTCGCCACGCGCCGCCTGGTTGGGCACCCGCAGGTTCGGCGGCTTCAGGGTCTTACCCCATTGGTACAGCCACGCCGGCCTGGTCAGCCCCGTCGGCAGCATCCGCACGGTGGTGCGCAGGTTCATCTCTTCGGGGATCTTCGGGCTGCCCCAGTCCCGCCCATGCGAGAAGCTCCAGTCGGTGGTGACGATCAGGCCTACGGCACCGGCCGCACGCGCGCGCTCCACCCGCGCAGCGATCGCGTCCCGGCCACCGAGCCAGTACACCTGGAAGAAGAGCTTTTCGTTGACGGCGATGACCTCTTCGATCGGCTTGCTGGCGAATGACGAAAGGCCCATTGCTGTGCCCCGCGCTGCCGCAGCCCGCGCGACTGCGGTCTCACCGTCGGGATGGACGGCCTGCACACCCGTCGGCGATATCACGACGGGCATCGAAATATCTTGACCCATAACGGTTGTCGCAAGATCGCGCTTCTCGGTCGCGCCGATGACATGCGGCGCAAAACCCAGCTGGGAGAATGCGTCAACATTGTCGGCGACCGTTACCCCACGTTCGCTCGCCGCGAGCAGCGCGGAGTACACCGGCTTGGGCAGACGCCGCTTGGCCCGCTCTTGGGCGGCGGCCACGGTCTCGAACCAGATGTCGGCCATGAGTTACACCGGACTTTCGTTACAGAGTCGCGCAGGAGGCTTGGTCAGCAGTTTGAGCATGACCGGTTGGCTACGCGAGTGATCGACACTGGACTTGGGCTTCACACGGTCGGCGGCCAACGCCGGCGCACCGTAGCCCTGCACGCACTCAGGATCCGGACCGTCCATCGGCAATCCGGTGAAGAACTTGGCGGCCATGCAGCCGCCGCGGCAGCTGTCGTAGTGTCCGCAGCTGCCGCAGGCTCCGGCCGACTGCGGTTCGCGCAGCTCGCGGAACAGCGGCGCGTTCTTCCACACACTGTCAAAACCGCTGTCGGTCAAGATGTTTCCGGCCAGAAAGCGGTCATGAATGGCGAACGGGCACGCGTACACGTCCCCCACCGGGTCGATGAGACAGACCACGCGGCCGGCGCCACACAGATTCAGGCCTGCCAGCGCGCCTGGCTCGCCGAGCCCGGACAGGTGGAAGAACGAGTCGCCGGTGAGCACGCCGTCGCCCTTGGCCACCAACCAGTTGTACAGCTGTACCTGCTGCTCAGCCGTGGGGTGCAGTTCATCCCACACGTCGGCACCGCGTCCCGATGGCCGAAGCCGGGTGATCCGCAGCGTGGCACCGTAACGCGCTGCCAGAGCGGCGAAGTCGTCAAGCTGATCGACATTGGTGCGAGTCACCACTACTGAGATCTTGGCGTCCTTGAAGCCCGCCTCGGCGAGGTTCTCCAGCGCCCGGATCGCCATCGCGAAGGAGCCCGCTCCTCTGACAGCATCGTTGACTTCTGCCGTCGCTCCGTCGAGCGAGATCTGGACGTCGACGTAGTCACTGGCCGCCAGGCGTTCCGCCACCTCTTTCGTGATGCGCACGCCATTGGTCGAGAACTTGACACCGACGTGGTGGGCGGTGGCGTAGTCGACCAGCTCCCAGAAGTCCGACCGCACAGTCGGTTCCCCGCCGCCGATGTTCACGTAGAACACCTGCATACGCTCGAGTTCGTCGATGATGTCCTTGCACTGCTGGGTGGTCAACTCGCGGGGATCACGCTTACCCGACGAGGACAGGCAGTGCACGCAAGCCAAGTTGCACGCGTAGGTCAGCTCCCATGTCAGACATATCGGCGCATCCAGTCCGTGTTCGAACTGCTCGATCAGCCGTGGAACGGGCTGGACGGCAGGCGATTCGATTTCCGGCGCGGGCGCCGATTCCATTGTCGTCATTGCAGCACCAACATCTTCGATTGAGCGAGCACGCGGAGCGCGTGGAGGTAAGGGGCCTGTTGCGCGTCGTCTACTCCCGCGGCGCGGCAGGCGGACCGAACGTCGAGGTGGTCAGCCAACGAGTTGACCACCTCGACGATCGTCCGGTTCTTCAGGAAGGACAGCTTGCGCGTACCGAAGTGATACAGCAGCGCACCGAACGGCTCGGGCCGCACGGCCACCTGGGGGTGAAGCCGCCAGCTGAGGTCGGGGTCGAACGCAACGTCCGTGCCGGTCTCAGCCATCGACGGGGACACGGTCAGTAAACCCCGCACATCCCGTCGATAGACACCTCTTCGACCAGGGTCTCGGTGACGAGCTCATCGCCCGATGTGGTCGCAGCCTCTGTTGTCTGATTCGGCTCCACTATCCGCACCTTTCCTTGACAGGGTCTCGACAAACTGTGATCGAGATCGCAATAATATGGCATCCAGTGCCAGAATGAAAGCCGGCCCCCGAAAAAGGAGTGAACGTGCACCCGGAATCCCAGCACCGCGTCGGCCGTCGACGGTCGACGAGCTGGGAACACATCAGCAATATCGCGATCGATCTGTTCGCCGCGCGGGGGTTCGACGATGTGAGCGTCGACGACGTCGCCGAGGCCGCTGGTATCGCGCGGCGCACGCTGTTCCGCTACTACCCGTCCAAGAACGCATTGCCCTGGGGCGACTTCGAGGCACACCTGGCCCTCATGCGCGACCTGCTCGCCGATCTGGACCCAGATGTGGGAATCGACGCTGCGTTGCGTACAGCACTGCTGGCGTTCAACAACTTTGACGAAGCCGAGACCGCACGACACCGACAGCGGATGCGGGTCATCCTTCAGACCGAAGCCCTGCAGGCCTACTCGATGACGATGTACGCGGGCTGGCGTGCGGTCGTCGTCGCATTCGTCGCCCGCCGGCTGGGCATGAAGGAGGCCGACGTCGTGCCACAGACGGTGGCGTGGACCATGCTCGGTGCTGCGCTTTCGGCCTACCAGCATTGGCTGGACGACGAGTCGGTGTCGCTTCCGCAGGCCCTCGGCGACGCCTTCGACACCGTCAGCGATGGGCTGAAGGCGCTGGACAACGCGACCCTTCGGAAAAATTCGTGATTAAGGCGTCGGAGTTTCGGTCCCCGCGGCGACGATAAGGGTGTGAGCGCCGAATCGGAGGGCAACGACGCTCCGCGGAAGCTGCTGGCGATGTACGACGAATCGCTGCCGGTCGTGTACGGATACTTCGTCCGGCGCTGCAGTGACCGCGGAACGGCCGAGGATCTGACGTCGGACACATTCCTGGCGGCGATGGATGCCGCACGCAAGGATGTGCCGCCGCCGATGACGTTGCCGTGGCTGCTCGGAGTGGCACGCCACAAACTGGCCGACCACTACCGCCGTCGCCACGACCGGTTCACCGTGCCCGTCGCCGAACTACCCGAGCCCGCCGATGCGGGCGACGACTGGGATGCCGAGCTCGACCGCATCGTCGCGCAGAGCGTCATGGCCAGGCTGCCCGAGCGGCATCGCACCGTATTGGCGTTGCGCTACATGGACGACTGTTCCGTGACCGAGTGCGCGGAGCTGATCGGACGAACCGTGCACGCCACCGAGGCGCTGCTGGTTCGGGCGCGCCGAGCCTTCAGATCCCACTATCCGGAGCCGGAAGGAGACAAGTCGTGAACAACAGCCGCGATCCGTTGACAGCGCTGCACGGCGATGAGCTTGTCGTCCAACCAGATCCGGCGTTCGCGGCTCGGCTGCGCTCACGCCTAGAAGGTGCACTGAACCTGCCCAATCGAACCGAAGGAGTTGACATGAGCGGCACCGACACCGCCATCGCCGAACTGGCCGAACCCAAAACCGCTGTATCCGGCGTGCCCCGATCGGCGGCACTGCCGTATCTGTCCGTGGCGAATGCGAGAGCGGCCATCGCCTGGTACGTCGACGCGCTGGGCGCCGTCGTCATCGGCGAGCCGATCGTGATGGACGATGGCCGCATCGGGCATGCCGAACTCGCGCTCGGCGGCGGCATGTTCTACCTCGCCGACGAGTATCCCGAGATCGGCATGAAAGCCCCTGCCCCACAGTCTGTTTCCGTCATGCTCGTCATCGCGGTCGCAGATACCGACAGTGCGGTAGAGCGGGCCCGTGACCGTGGCGCCACGGTACGTCAGGAAACGCGCGAGGCGCACGGTTCGCGCAATGCTGCGATCGTCGACCCCTTTGGACACTGCTGGTCGCTCAACGGCCCGACAACCGGCGCGGCAGTGGCGATCCAGCACGGAGACGTCGGCTATGTCTCGGTGTGGACGCCGGACGCCGAGCAGGCGGCGACCTTCTACGGTCACGTGCTGGGTTGGGAGTTCGACCCCGAAACCCATCAGGTCACCAACACCAAGCAGCGCATCGGCCTCTACAGCGTGCCGGGGCAGGCCAGCTTGTTCTGCAGCTACGCCGTGGTCGATCTCTCGGGAGCCCGGCAGGCGATCGTTGCCGCAGGCGGGACCGTCGACCAACTGGAACAGTTCGACTTCGGCGTCGGATGCGGTGCGACAGATCCGGCCGGCGCCAGCTTCGCGGTGTTCGAGGCTGCGCCGGGGATCGCTCGGCCGGAGCTGAACGGATCTGGGCCCGGCGAGCTTTCGTACATCACATATGAAGTTCCGGACTCGACCGCGTTCCGCGCGTTCTACAGCGGGCTGCTGTTCTGGTCGTTCGAACCGGGCCGGGTGGACGACGGCTGGCAGATCCAGCACACCCATCCGATGGCGGGTGTCGCGGGTGGCAGCGCGCAGGCGGTCACGGTGCCGATGTGGACTGTCGCCGACATCGAAGCCGCGGTCGCGCGGGTACGCGAGGCAGGTGGCACGGTGATCGAGGAGCCGTCAACGCAGTCGTACGGCACCTCGGCACAGTGCATCGACGATCAGGGCACGCGGTTCTACCTCGGCGAGTTCTGACTGACTGCGATTAGTCGGAGTCTCGGCCGCGGTGAGCGCGGCTAGGACTCCACAAATCGCTACTTAGCCGAGGACGTCGGCGATGGGTGCGCCCGCCGCGATCTTGGCGCGGGCCTTCATGACCTTCCCGGGCATGCCGCCGCCGACCACTCCGGCCACCACACCGTCGCGCTCGTAGTACGCCAGGAATTTGCGGCCGTCATCCTCGACGACGTGGACCACGTCGTCGGCCTCGGGCTCACCGAGGCACTGGATCTTGACGTCGTACTGGTCGCTCCAGAAGTAGGGCACCGACACCGTGGGAGGTGCGTCCTGGCCCAACATCGCGGGCACCAACGCACGCGCCTGGTCGGCCACGTTGCTCCAATGTTCCACGCGCACTTGGTGTCCAAGGGTGTGGCGCCACGAGGCGACATCGCCGATCGCCCAGACATGGGCGGCGCTCGAACGGCCGTGGTCGTCACAGACGACGCCGTTGTCGATCTCGAGGCCGCTGCCGTCGAGCCACGCGGTGGCCGGATGCGAACCGATGCCGACGACCACGAGATCGGCGTCGAGTTCGGTGCCGTCGCCGAGAACGACGCGCTCTACCCGCTCGGCCCCGCTGACTTCCGACACGCCGACACCGCACCGCACGTCGACACCTTCGGCGCGATGCAGTCGGGCGACCAACTCGCCGATCTGGCCGCCTAGCACCGACGCCAGCGGCGACGGCTGCGGCTCCACCAGGACGACATCGACGCCCATTCCGCGCAGGCTCGCGGCCACCTCACAACCGATGAATCCCGCGCCGACGACGACCGCTCGTCTCGCCGAGCCTGCCTCCTCGCGCAACGCGAGGCTCTCGTCGAAGTTCCGCAGCACGTGGATTCCGGGGAGATCGGGGAACGACGGGATGCGCTTGGGTACCAAACCCGTCGCGATGATGAGCTCGTCGTAGGAAAGCTCGGTGCCGTCGGCCAGGCTCAGCGTCTGCGCCGCGGTGTCGACCGACCGGGCACCGTTGGAGAGCAACACCGTGATGTCGTTCTCGTCGTAGAACTCGGCGGGCTTGAGCGTGACGTCGTCGGTCTCGGCACGCAGCACTTCCTTGGAAAGCGGCGGCCGGTCATACGGAAGATGGCCTTCTTCGCTGACGATGGTGACCGGCCCGCTGTATTCGGAGCGCCGCAGCTGTTCGGCTGTGCGGGCAGCCGCCAGGCCGCCTCCGACGATCACGATTCCCCCAGTGGT
This sequence comes from Mycobacterium neglectum, assembly GCF_002591975.1. Classification (GTDB taxonomy): domain Bacteria; phylum Actinomycetota; class Actinomycetes; order Mycobacteriales; family Mycobacteriaceae; genus Mycobacterium; species Mycobacterium neglectum. The sequence goes on from NZ_NVQE01000001.1 coordinate 264,953, forward strand.
GGACATGGGCAGATTTTGCACGATGCCCTTCGACAATTGTCCGCCACCCCGGTCAGGTGCGGTCCCGATCGATGATGTTGGTCAGCACCACGATGCTTTCGCTGCGCTCGACGTCGGCCGCCGAACGGATCCGCTCCAGCGCCTCCTCCAGATGGCGCATGTCGCGTGCGAGCACGTGCAGCATCGCATCAGCGGTCCCGGTGACAGTGGCCGCGCCGATCACCTCGGGGATGTCGATCCAGGCCGCGCGCAACTGTTCTGGCGCGATGGTGCCGTGCCGGAACACCTGCACGTACGCCTCGGTGTTCCACCCGAGCGCGCTGCGGTCCACGACCGTGGTGAAGCCGCGGATGACGCCGTTGTCGAGGAGGCGATCGATCCTGCGCTTCACCGCTGGTGCCGACAGGTTCACCCGCTCGCCGATCTCGGCATAGGTGGCGCGTGCATCGTTGGCGAGCTCGGCCAGAATGCGCTCGTCAGTCTCGTCCAACCGGTCCATCGTGGCCTCCGCGCAATAAATCGTCGCCAATTCTTATCGTGCACAATGAATAGTAGGTCAATACGCAAGAAACGGTGATTGATTGCAAAATCGATCCGCCATATCGTTTATTTATGACGATCTCAGATGTCGCCGCCAACGCGGCCCCGGTATCCGATGTCGCCGCACGACAAGAACGGGTGGCTTCGATCCGCCATTACGCCATGACGGCACCGACGTTCTTCACCGTCGAGTACGCGATCAATCCCTGGATGGACACCTCGGTGCCGGTGGACACCCATCTCGCGCTCAGCCAATGGGAAGCGCTGCGCCAGACCTACAAGGAACTCGGCCACACCGTCGAACTCATCGAGCCCGTTGCCGGTCTGCCGGACATGGTTTATGCCGCCAACGGCGGAATGATGGTGAACGGCCACGCCGTCACCGCCCGGTTCGCCTATCCGCAGCGCGCCGGTGAGTCGGCCGCCTACGCCGAGTGGATGACCCGCCACGGCTACCGCCCCTCAGATACTCGCCACACCAACGAAGGCCAGGGCGATCTCCTCGTCGTCGGCTCAATCATGCTGGCAGGCTATGGTTTCCGTACCGAACGGCAGGCCCATGACGAAATCGCGGCTGCACTGCAGATGCCCGTCGTCAGTCTCGAACTGATCGATCCGCGCTTCTATCATCTCGACACCGCGCTCGCGGTACTCGACAACACCACGATCGCGTTCTACTCGCCGGCGTTCAGCGACGCGTCGCGGGCCACGCTGCTCGAGCTGTTCCCCGATGCCATCGAGGTGGCCAGCGCCGACGCATTCGTGCTTGGCCTCAACGCCGTGTCCGACGGCCGCAACGTCGTGTTGCCCGCCGCGGCCACCGGCTTCGCCGCACAGCTGAGGGACGCCGGATTCCATCCCATCGGTATCGATCTGTCCGAACTGCTCAAGGGCGGTGGCTCCGTCAAATGCTGCACATTGGAGGTACATCCGTGACCGTGGTCGACACCATGAACATCACCGAGGCGGCGATCGCCGTCGACGATCGCTACGTCGCCCACAACTACTCACCGTTACCGGTGGTCGCGGCCAGTGCGGATGGCGTCTGGATCACCGATGTCGAGGGTCGCCGCTACCTCGACTGCCTGGCCGCCTACTCGGCGGTCAACTTCGGCCACCGTAACCCGGAAGTCATCGCCGCCGCCCATGCGCAGCTGGACCGCGTGACTCTGGTGAGCCGCGCGTTTCACTCAGATCGGCTCGGCCCCTTCTGCGAGGCGCTGGCCGAACTCTGCGGCAAAGACATGGTGCTGCCGATGAACAGTGGCGCCGAGGCGGTGGAAAGCGGTATCAAGGTCGCCCGCAAATGGGGCACCGATGTCAAGGGTGTGCCAGCCGGTCAGAGCAACATCGTCGTGGCACACAACAACTTCCATGGTCGCACCACGACCATCATCAGCTTCTCCGACGACGAGACGGCACGCCGCGGGTTCGGCCCGTACACGCCCGGATTTCGCTCGGTGCCCTTCGGTGACGCCGACGCCCTCGCCGCGGCAATCGACGAGAACACCGTCGCCGTTCTGCTCGAACCGATCCAGGGCGAGGCCGGGATCATCGTTCCGCCCCGCGACTTCCTGCCGCGGGTCCGTGCGCTGTGCACCGAGCACAACGTGTTGATGATCGCCGACGAGATTCAGTCGGGCCTGGCGCGAACGGGACGCACGTTCGCGTGCGACCACTTCGGCGTAGCACCCGATATTTATTTGCTGGGCAAAGCCCTCGGCGGCGGCGTGGTTCCGTTGTCCGCCGTCGTCGCTGACCGGGATGTACTCGGGGTGTTGCATCCCGGTGAGCACGGCTCGACGTTCGGCGGTAACCCACTTGCGGCGGCGATCGGTACCACGGTGGTGGCGATGCTGGCACGCGGCGAATTCCAGTCGCGTTCAGCAGAACTCGGTGACCACCTGCACGCGCGGCTGCGCGCTCTGATCGGGTCCGGCGTGGTCGCCGTACGTGGCATGGGACTGTGGGCCGGCGTGGATGTCGATCCCGCGCTCGGCAGCGGAAAGCAGATCACCCTGAAACTCGCCGAACGTGGTGTGCTGGTTAAGGACACGCACGGTTCGACGTTGCGGTTCGCGCCGCCGCTGGTCATCACCGCGGAGGAGATCGACTGGGCGATTGAGCAGTTCGCCGACGTTCTGGCCGATACGGGTTCACACTTGTCCGGTACTGCGTTATAGCCCCACAGGAGGCACCATGACTGCCCCATCGATCAGCCTCAAGGACCAGCTGCTGCGGCGCAGGCCTGTGACCGGCGCGCCGGTGGCGCACGGTGCCTCCGACCATCTCAAGCGAAGTATCGGCGCGTTCCAGCTGACGATGTTCGGCGTCGGCGCCACCGTCGGCACCGGCATCTTCATCGTGCTGCAGCAGGCCGTGCCCAAGGCCGGGCCCGCGGTGCTGATCTCGTTCGTGATCGCAGGCGTCGCCGCGGGCCTATCCGCCATCTGCTACGCCGAGATGGCCTCCGCTGTACCGGTTTCCGGATCAACCTATTCGTACGCCTACACGACGATGGGCGAGTTCGTCGCGATGGGCGTGGCCGCATGCCTGCTTCTCGAGTACGGCGTCTCGATGTCGGCGACGGCTGTCGGCTGGAGCGGTTATCTGAACAAGCTGCTGGACAACTTGTTCGGATTCACGCTGCCGCACTCGCTGAGCGCGTCGCCGTTCGGTGAGACACCGGGCATCGTCAACCTTCCCGCCATGCTCCTGATCGTCATGTGTGCGCTGCTGCTGATTCGCGGTGCCAGCGAGTCCGCGAAGGTCAACACCATCATGGTGCTTCTCAAATTGGGGGTGCTCGCGCTGTTCGTCGCCGTCGCGGCGACCGCGTTCACCACTGACCACTTCGCCGGCTTCTGGGATGCCGGCTTTGCCGGAATCACCGCGGGGGCGGCCACCATCTTCTTCACCTTCATCGGACTCGATGCGGTTTCTACCGCAGGCGACGAGGTCAAGAATCCACAGAAGACCATGCCGCGCGCGATCATCGCCGCGCTGATCGCCGTCACCACCATCTACATCCTGGTGGCGTTCGCGGGCCTCGGTACGCAGGACGCCGAAGCGTTCGGATCCGAAGAACAGTCCGAGGCAGGGCTTTCGGTCATCCTTGAGAACGTTCTCGGGGGCTCGACCTGGGCCAGCACGATCCTCGCCCTCGGTGCGGTGATCTCGATCTTCTCGGTGACACTCGTGGTGATGTACGGCCAGACCCGCATCCTGTTCGCCATGGGCCGCGACGGGTTGCTTCCATCGATGTTCGCCAAGGTCAACCCGCGCAGCATGACACCGGTGAACAACACCATCGTCGTGGCCGTCATCACGGGGCTGCTGGCGGGCTTCGTCCCCATCGACTACCTGTGGGACCTGGTGTCGATAGGCACACTCGTCGCATTCATCACGGTGGCGGTCGGCGTGATCATCCTGCGCCGCCGCGAGCCCGACCTGCCGCGTGGCTTCAAAGTTCCCGGTTATCCGGTGACACCGATCCTGTCCATCGCCGCCTGCTTGTGGATCCTGTACGGCCTGCCCCCGAACACCTGGATATGGTTCGGGATCTGGGTGGCCGCGGTGCTGACCTTCTACTTCCTCTGGAGCCGACGCCACAGTGCGCTGATCGACGGCGGTGACGGCCTCATCCCCACCGCGGCTCCGACGGAGGACGAAGTACTGATGCCGCCGAAGGATCCTCAATGAGCGTCGCCGTCGGCTACCTGGCCGGCAAGGGCGGCCGCTCGCCGCTGTACCTCGCGGTGGAAGCTGCGAAGACGCTGAAGACGTCGCTGACGGTGGTGACCGTGGTGCCGCGGCCATGGATGACGCCCTCGATCGCCCGTATCGACGCCGAATACGCCCAGTACGCCGAGCAGTTGGCGGCGGACTCGGCCAAAGACGCGCGCGAATGCCTCAACGCGATTGGCAGCGGCGTCGAGGTGGAATTCCACAAGGTCGCGCACCGGTCGGCTTCCGGCGGACTGCTCGAAGCCGTCGACGAGCTCAAAGCCGAAGCGCTGGTGCTGGGTTCGGCGGCGGACGGCAAGCTGGGACAAGTTGTCATCGGCTCGACGGCGGACCGGCTGCTGCACTCCTCTCCCATTCCGCTCGCCATCAGCCCCCGGGGCTACCGAGGGTCGAAGTCCGGCGGACTGTCTCGTTTCACCTGCGCCTTCCCCGGCACAGCCGAATGCGTGCACGTCGTAGAACGCGTGCGGGCACTGGCGGAAAGACTCGACGTGCCGATGCGGGTCGTCACCTTCGTCGTCCGCGGCCGAACTATGTACCCGCCCCAAATAGGGCTGCGCGTCGAGGACTCGATACTCGAGGCCACTGCAGCACAGGCACGGGACACGTTGGCGGAGTTGAAGAAGCAGGGTGTCGTTGGTGAGGACGTGACGCTGCAGGTCGCCACGGGCAATGGCTGGGACGAGGCCATCGACAACGCCGACTGGCTCGACGGCGAACTGCTGGCGCTCGGCACCAAGCAAACCGGCGGAATCGCCAGGGTTTTTCTCGGCTCGCGCGGATCAAAGATCCTGCGGCACAGCCCAGTACCGGTCCTCGTACTGCCGGGCTAGTACTTCATCGTGCCGCGGTCGACGTTGATCTGGCTGCCCGAGATCGTCGCCGAACCATCGCTGGCCAGCCACGCTACGACATCCGAAACTTCTTCGGCCGTCATGAAATCCTGCAGACTCGACGCGCCCGCCTGACTCACCGCACGGTACGGGAACGGCTTGAAGCTGTGGATGAAGCTCGGGAACTTCCCGAAGAGCTCCATCATCGCGTCCTTCTCCACCATCGGCGTGTCGATCGAGTAGGGATGGATCGAGTTGACCCGAATCCCGAACTCGCCCACCTCCAATGCCAGCGAGTTGGTCAGTGAGGTCAGGCCGTGTTTGGACGCCGCATAGTGACCGTTACCCGGGGTGGCCTTCAGCCCCGCCGATGAACTCACGATGACGATCGACCCGCCGTTGCCCGCCGAAATCATCGCCGGAACAGCCGCGCGAATGGTCTTCCAGGTACCCGTCAGATTCACGTCGATGACCGAGCTCCACTGCTCCTCGGACATCTCGAAGAGACGGGCCCAGCTCAGTACGCCCGCGTTGGCCACCAGGATGTCCAGCCGGCCGAACTGCTCGATCCCGTCTGCGACCACCTGCTGCAACGCGGCCAGATCGCGGATGTCGACCTCACGGGCCAGCACCTTGCGGCCTGCGGCCTCCACGGCGCGCACGGTCTCGGCGAGTTCCTCCGACGTTCCCAGCGGGTAGGTGATGGTCTCGGAGATCGGCCCGCAGACATCCACGGCGATGATGTCGGCGCCCTCGTTGGCCAACCGGATCGCATGCGCGCGGCCCTGGCCACGCGCGGCCCCCGTAATGAATGCCACTCGCCCCTCCAGGGGCCCGCCAGTTGCCGTCACCGCTGCTCCATTCACTTGGCGCGAGCGACCGTGTCTGTACAGGGACGCGCCGCTGAACTACGTACCAAAGCAGTCGCTCGCGCGGGCGAGCTCCACGTTCACGCTAACAGCCGAACTGGAACGTGTTCTAACAGCCCTGACGACCGGGTCCGATGTCGCCGCCGGGGCGGCTCCGGGTCAATCGAGGGCGTCGCGGGTGATCGGGCAGGTCATACAGTGGCCTCCCCCGCGACCGCGGCCGAGTTCGGCACCCACGATCGTGATCACCTCGATGCCCGCCCGGCGCAGCAGGGTATTGGTGTGGGTATTTCGGTCGTAGGCGAAGACCACGCCCGGTTCGACGGCGACGAGGTTGTTGCCGCTGTCCCACTGCTGACGCTCTGAGTCGTACTTTGTGCCACCCGTTTCCACCACCCGCAGGGCGCCCAGCCCGAGCGCATCAGCGACCACTTCGACGAACGGCTTGTTCGCCTCCTCGACCTCGACGCCCGGATCGGCATCGCTGGGATGCAGGACGAACGTCTGTATCGAGTCGACGATGTCTGGATACAGCGTGACCACATCACGGTCGGCGAAGGTGAACACGGTGTCCAGGTGCATGGCCGACCGGAGCTTGGGCATTCCGGCGACGACGACCTTGGTGACGGCTTTCTCGGCGAACAGTTTGGCCGCCACTTGGGTGATCGCCTGGCGCGACGTGCGCTCGCTCATCCCGATGATGACGACCCCGTTGCCCGGCACGAGGACGTCGCCGCCCTCGATGGTCGACATCCCCCACGACTCTTCCGGGTCACCCCACCACACGGTCGAGCCGACGAAGTCGGGATGGAACTCATAGATGGCCTTCATCAACAACGTCTCGTCGTGTCGAGCGGGCCAGAACAGCGGATTGAGCGTCAGGCCTTGATAAATCCAGCACGTGGTGTCACGGGTGTAGAGCGTGTTCGGCAGCGGCGGCATCAGATACTCGGTGACGCCTGCGGCTTCGCGCGCCAGCGCCCGGTAACCCGACTGGATCTCAGAAGGCAGGTCGCGGGTCGACATGCCACCGATCAGCAGCTCCGTCAGCCGCGGGCTCTGCAACGAGTCCAGGAAGCCGCGCGTGTCATCGACGAGTCCCAGGCCCACTTCGTTCGGCACGATCTTGCGGTCCAGAAGCCAGGATTTCGCCTCGGGGATCTCCATCGTCTCGGCGAGGAGCTCGTGTAGTTCGACCACCTCGACATCGCGGTCGCGCATCTTGTCGATGAAGTCGAAGTGGTCGCGGCGGGCGTTTTGCACCCACAGCACATCGTCGAACAGCAGGTCGTCGCAGTTGGTCGGGGTCAGGCGCTCGTGCGCCAGACCCGGCGAGCACACCAGCACCTTGCGCAGCTTGCCGACCTCGGAGTGAACACCGTAGTTCGCGGACGGATTCGTCACTTCAGTTCCTCTCAAGCGGTGGCCGCTAGATTTCGATCGCTCCCGTTGCCAAGGACACCACAGCTGCGACGGCGCCGAGGAGAATCACCCCGAACAACACCGCCTCCGCCGGCCGGAATACGCGCAGACCTCTTTCGCGGCGCGCCTGGTAGTAGAGCGCAGCAGCCGGTGCGTACAGGAGGCAGGACAACAGCAGCTTGTCGAAGCCCGCGGCGTAGATCAGGAACAAGGTGTACACCGTCGCCAGTCCGGCGATAACCATGTCCGGAACAAGCGATTTGCCGTCTCCATACGTCTCGCGGGTAGCTGTGAGCTTCAACGCGTAGGCCGCCGCGAACAGGTACGGAATGAGCGACAGCGCGGCGGTCAGGTCCAGCATGAAATCAAGCGCATCGGCCGCGAACAGCAACGCCACCAGCAACAGCGAGATCAGCCCGGCGGCCATGACGAGTGCGGTAACGGGCGCGCCGTGGCTGTTGGTGCGCGCCAAGAACTTCGGCATGTCTGCGGATTTGGCCGGAATGTAGAGCACCTCCGCAGCCATCAACGTCCACGCGAGATATGCGCCGAGGACCGAAATGATCACGCCGACTCGAATGAAGATCGATCCCCAATGACCGACCACCGATTCCAGCACCGCCGCCATGGATGGCTGGCTTACGCCGGCGAGCTCGCCCTGGGGCATGACGCCGTAGGACACCAGAGTTACCAGGGCGAAAACGCTGAGCACACCCAGGAATCCGACGACCGTGGCGCGGCCCACATCCTCCCGCTTGCGCGCCATCCTCGAATAGACGCTTGCGCCCTCGATACCCAGGAACACGAACACTGTGATCAGCATGGTGCCGGTGGCCTGGTCCCAGATCGCGGAGAACGAATACCCCTCCGAGCCTCCCCAGAAGTTGTCGGCGAACACATCGGCCTTGAACGCGATGCCCACGATCACGATGAACATCAGGATCGGCACGACTTTGGCGATGGTCACGATGTAGTTGATGACGGCCGCATCCTTGACTCCGCGCATCACCAACGCCGCGAACAACCACACACATATCGCGGACACGACCACCGCGAGCACGGTGTCCCCCGCGCCGAACGCGGGTACCAGCGCGCTCAACGTCGCGGTGATCAGTACCCAGTACGAGGTGTTACCCGCGCAGGCCGATGCCCAGTACCCGATCGCCGAATTGAAGCCGACATAGTCGCCGAAACCTGCCTTCGCGTACGCAAAGATACCGGCGTCGAGATCCGGCTTGCGCATCGCGAGACGCTGAAACACGAACGCCAGCATCAGCATTCCCAAACCGGCGATGGTCCACGCGATGATCGCCCCGAGCACGCCCGTCTCGGTGCCGAATCTGCGTGGCAGGAGGAAGACGCCGGCACCGATCATCGATCCGACCACCATCGCGGTCAACGTCGGCAAACTGACCTTCTGGTCACCCTTCGATGTGGTTGCGTCGGTATCGGTCATCGATCCGCTCCTGACGGTGGACTAGAGGTCGGCCAATATCTGTTGACGTTTGGCCGTGTACTCGTCGTCTGAGATCGCGCCTGTTGCACGAAGCGTCTCCAGCTCCTGAAGGCGTTGCGAGGTCGAGGGTTCGGGGGGCGCGGAAGTGAACGGCGCCGCCGAGGGTGCGGCTGCCTGCGCAGGCGCCGGGGGTGCCTGGGCTGCCGCAGCACGCCGCACGATTGCCTGGACCTGTTGGCGGGCCGCCGGATTGGCGCGTAGATCGATCATGCTGTTCAGGCCGATGCTGTTGGCCTTGAGAATTTGGAGGATCTCCATCAGCGGCCCGACCTGTCCGGACAGGTCGTAGGTTCTGTTGTCCTCGGCGATGGTGAAGGTCGCCGGCATCATGCCGCTGACCAAACTGCTTCGTTCCCAGTCGATTTGGTACTCGCTGGTGGTCGGGTCAACCAGCGCGACGAGTTTGCGGCTGGTGATCATCGGCAGTCGCGAAATCGACGCGATCACCCGATCCTGGCTGGCGAACGGCGCGATGCCCGGTCCGGAGATTTGCAGATCGATCTTCACCAGCGGCTGCTCGTTGATCCGCGTACCGGTCTCGTGAATACCAACGACCTGCGCCAGCGCCAGCACACCGGTCTGTTCCAGAGCCTGCGTCTTGGCTTTCGACCGCGCGCCCATGCTGGTGATACCCAATGCAATCAAGACATCGAGGGCGGTGATGGCCAAACCCGCCCAGAACATCCACTTCATGATCGGTTGCGCCCCGGACGCGAAATAGATCGCCAGGAAGATCGGGCCGACGATGCCGCACAACAGGACGAAGGCCTGGATCTTGACGTACCGCCAGAAAGTGGACATAAGGCCAAGCTCCTATGGAAAGTGGTCGTCGCGTCGCGTGTCAGATTAGACCCAAATCCGGGATTTTGAGCCGTTGCGGACCTTCCTGTCGGGCGCTGGTCACGGCGTCAGAGTCGGCGGTCTCGATGGCACTGTTCTGCGTACAAACGGGCGACTTCGAGGAGCGTGCGGGTTGGCTTACGGCATAGCGAGATTGGGCCCGGAACGGTGCTGGAGGTGCCCGAGCGCGGCGGTCACTCCGCCCGCGCCTACGGCGTCGGTGCGCTCGCGCTGAGCGGAACGATCGGCTGAGCTACCGGCGCCTCATTAGTCTGCGCGTCGGGGCCGCCGAGCAGGAAGTACAGCGGCGGCGTCCAGTCCAGACCCGGGGTCGTGGCGTAGCTGGTGTGAATGGCGACGCCCCGCGCGTACGACACCGAGGATTCCTCGTCATCGGGGTTGTAGTCACAAACCGCATCGCCGAGGTTGCACACGCTGATCGTTCGGGCGCCGATGGCCGGCGGCATCGGGCCGGGCGCATGGGCCAGGATCGGCCAATCCTGCGCCGCCCCCTTACCGCGCTCCGGGATTCCACTGGCCGTCCCCAGATTCAGAGTCGGGTCCTCCGGCAGGCGATCACCGTCGGCCACCAGCAGCACCGCGGCCAGATTGGGGCTGGCCTGGAGCGCCTCTAGGTTGCGGTGCACGACCATCGCACCCTGCGAATAGCCGGCCAGCACCACCTTGGATGCCGGGCAGCGCTGGACAAACCCCTCGTATTGCTTGCCCAGCGCCGCGGACCCGGCGTCCACGCTGCCGATGAAACCTAGCCACTCACCCACACCGCCGTCCTCGCCGGGAGCGTCCACCGCGGGGTAGTCGACCGCCTCGGCGGTCATGGTGCGGCCGTCCTGCTGGACCTGGGCCGAAAGCTCGCTCAGCGACTGGTAGACCACGCGGCCCATACCGTCGTTCTGAGTCAATTCGGCGGGGGTGCGCTCACCCGAGCCCGCGGCACCGATGAAGTGCACATCGGGGCAGGTGGACTGCGCTGACGCGACACCTAGAGAGAGCCCGGTGAGCCCAGAAAGACCGGCGAAAGCTGCACACGCGAGTGTGGCGACGCGACGGAACATGTAAACCTCAACCCTTCCGAGCCCCGACCAGGGCATACGCGTAGTAAATCGCCCCGGTCGCCGTCGGTGTTACAGCGCCGGGCACGCAGGCTTCCGCCGAGGTGATACACCTCACATCCTGCGGTAATGTCCGCGACGTGCCAACGATGAAGACTGCGCGGATCCCCGCGGCAAATGCGAAGTTCGAGCTCACCGACGTCGAAATCCCCGAACCAGGTCCGAGGCAGGTCCGTGTCAGGGTGCACGCGTGCGGCGTCTGTCATTCCGACGTCCTGACCGTGATCGGCATGCTGGGTAATTCATACCCGCGTACGCCTGGCCACGAGATCGCCGGCGTGGTCGACGCCCTCGGTGAGGGCGTGACGTCGTGGACGGTCGGAGACCGCGTCGGCGTCGGCTGGTTCGGCGGTTGCGATTTCACCTGTGAGGCGTGTCGACGCGGTGACTTCATCTCGTGCGAGAACGGTCAGATACCCGGTATCGCCTACGACGGTGGTTACGCCGAGTACATGGTTGCGCCTGCAGAAGCGCTCGCTCGCATCCCCGACGACCTCTCCCACGTCGACGCCGCCCCGCTGATGTGCGCGGGTATCACGACGTTCAATGCGCTGCGCGAATCCGTCGCTCGACCAGGCGACATTGTCGCGATCCTCGGAGTCGGAGGTCTCGGACACCTCGGCATCCAGTTCGCGGCGAAGATGGGCTTCGAAGTGGCCGCCATCGCCCGCGGGACGGACAAGGAGCCATTGGCGAAAAAGCTTGGCGCACATCATTACATCGACTCCAAAGCATCCAACGTCGCAGAGGAGTTGAACAAGCTCGGCGGCGCACAGGTGGTCCTCGCGACCGTCACGGTCGCCGACGCGATGACAGTCACGCTCGACGGCCTCAAGGCACGCGGACAACTCGTCGTCGTCGGCGCTCCCAGTGACCCGCTTCAGGTGCCGGGAGCCTCGATCATCTTCAAGTCCTCAGCCGTCCAAGGCCATGCGTCCGGAACGTCGCAGGACTCGGAGGACACGCTGCGCTTTTCGGCGATCACCGGCGTGCGGCCGATGATCGAGAAGATGCCGCTGTCGGAGGCGCAGGCTGCCTTCGACAAGATGATGAGCGGCGATGCCCGGTTCCGCGTGGTGCTCACGATGACCTAGGCGCAAACGCAAAGCGGCGCCCGGCCAAGGGAAACGCTCGGCGGGTTTCACGCGGTGGGTGAGGGAACGCGCATGCCAAGCAGTCGCGAGCTCAACGACTTGCCGTGACTGTCAAGCGCCAGCGATGTGGTCACCCCACCATCGAGCGCCTCCGTGCACACGAACTGTAGACCGCAGATCAAAGGAACTTCGTACCGGACGACGTCGCCGGTGATGTAGTCGGCCAGGTGTTTTCTCACCTGGTCGGCGGTGACATGCTTCGTGATCCATTGGTAGTGCCGGTCATCGAGCGGGAAGACCGACAGGATCGCAGTATTGCCCTTGTCTCCAGCGCGGGCGTGCGCAATTTCACGCAGGGGGACGCTGGTCACGTCGTCTCCATCAGCTCGATCTTGGGCGTCACGGCGTCACGGTGGATGAACGTCGACAGGATTCCGGTCACCTCGGTGACGTTCGTCCGGACACCACCGCCGCCGGCGGGGCCATTGAGGTACAGCGATTCGACTTCCCGGATGACATGGTGAGCGTGACCCGAGTCCGCGGACATTGCGGCAACTCGCAACCGGCACTCGCCATCAGCCACGGAATTCGGGGTATCGAGGGTGCCGATGAGGTCGATACGAGGATCGATGCCGCGGCGTCGAATCCGCTCGGCGGCAACCTCGCCGGCAAGTCGCGCTCGATCAACGCAGCCCGGTCCGGCATAGCTGATCTCCGCTTCGCCGCGAAAGCCGGCGCGATAGCCGACACTGACCTTCAGCTCATCGGGCCGACGCCTGCCTACTGCGCCCCGGACGTCAACCCGATCCACGCCCACCTCGCGCAATGTCACACCGTAAACGTCGAGCGTGACATCAGGAGTTTTGTACGCCCCCGGATCACCGAGTTCATAGAGCAACTGCTCGCGCACCGTTCGGCGATCGATCAAACCCCCTGTGCCATCGAGCTTTCCAATGCTGAAAGTTCCGTCGTGAGAGATGTCAGCGAAAGGTAAACCGATATCGGCCAATCCGGGAACGACTTTGTATCCGGGATCTGCGAAATATCCACCGCTGACTTGTGTGCCGCACTCCAGCAGGTGGCCTGCAAGTGTCGCAGCGGCCATCATCGCCTCGTCGTCGACGTCCCATCCGAATCGGTCGACGAGCGCGGCAACGAACAGGGATGGGTCGGCCACCCTGCCGGTGATGACGACATCAGCGCCGGCCTGCAGACCTGGAATCAAACTGTCCGCACCCAGATACGCGTTCGCGGAGACGATTTCACCATGGGAGGACAGAGGTTTGCCATCCTCGAGGGCATGCGCCTCCTGATCGATGAGGTGCAGCACGTCGTCCCCAGTGACCACCGCAACACGACACTGCAATCCGTTTTCCTGGGCGATGCGGACAGCCAGCTGGCCCGCCGCTATCGGGTTCGCGGCCCCGAGATTGCTCAGGATTCGCACCCGTCGCGGAATCGCCTCTGGAAGGAGCGCTCGTAAGCGTGCTTCGGCGTGCAAGTCGTAACCGCGCGACGGGTCGGCTCGTCTGCGGGCATGCGCGAGCGCTATCGTGCGCTCGGCAAGGCATTCGAGGACAAGGTCATCGAGCGCGCCATGGCGTACCAGTTCGACCGCTGAATCTATGCGGTCACCGGCAAATCCCGCGCCGCAACCGATGCGGACCGTGTCGGTCACCGAAGTCATCGTCCAGTCGCTTAGAGGCTCAGTGCGCCAGTGGCCAAAGCCACCGCGGTCATGACGAGCGTCGTCCCGAAAGCCCACAGGAAAATGTGGCGTTGGTGCTTTCCGAGCTCGACCTGAGCCATTCCGACCAGGATGAAAGTCGAGGCAGTCAGTGGGCTGAGCGGAAAGCCCGTCGTCATCTGTCCGAGAATCGCCGCACGACCTATCTCCGCCGGATCACCTCCGAAGGACGCCGCGGTTTCTGCCAGGACGGGTAGCACTCCGAAGTAGAACGCGTCCGGCGTGAAGACCAGACTCAGCGGCATCGCAAGAACCGCGGTGATCACCGGCAGCAAGCCACCCGCGCCGTCAGGCACGACACCGACCAACGCCTCGGCCATCGCCTTGATCATTCCGGTTCCGGAGAGGATGCCAGTGAGCACGCCCGCCGCGAAGATCATGGAGACCACCAGGACGACATTTCCACCGTGCCGATCGAAGAGTTCGCGTTGCTGCTTCCAGCTGGGAATGTTGACGGCTACGGCGAGCGCGAACGCGACGACGAACGCGACCTCCAGCGGCAGGAGTTGGAAGAGCAACACCACGACTAGCGCCACCGTCAGCGCGACGTTGAAGACCTGCTTGACACGACCGATCACGCGTCGTCGTGTCGAAAGATCCTCCTGATGAACGGTTCCCGGACCACCAACGGGCCGCGATGCCGTTGCATCCTCCGGCGCGGACTCGCTCAGCTCACAGACGCCGATCTTGGATCGCTCGCGCCGGCCGATCAGGTAAGCCGCCAGCAACACCCACGCTATGCCCCCACCCATCGCGGGCAACATAGGAATAAACAGCTCTGCGTTCGTCAGATCGAGCGACGCCATGGCACGCACGGTTGGACCGCCCCACGGGATCATGTTCATCACACCGGCCGCCAGCGCGACCACACCGGTGAGGACTATCGGCCGCATGCCGATGCGCTTGTAGATCGGCAGGAACGCCGACACCGTGATCAGGAACGTCGATGCGCCGTCACCGTCGAGTGCAACCAGAAGGGTGACAACAGCGGTACCGAGGGTGATTTTCACTGGATCGCCCCCGGCCCAGTCCACCACCCGCTTGATCACCGGATCAAAAAGCCCGAGGTCCACCATCAGGCTGAAGTAGAGGACGGCGAAGGCGATCATCACCGCCACAGGGGCGACCGTCAGGACGCCTTCGCCGACGAACTCGCCCAACTGCGAGCCCCACCCTCCGGCGATGGCGAAGACGATGGGCACGAGAACCAAGCAGACCAGCACGGAGGCTCGGGTCCAGAGCGTCAGGGCGAGAAAGGATCCTATGGTCAGGAACCCGAGGGTCGCGGTCATGTCCATCTCCTGTAATGCCGATCACAACGCCTTTGAGTATGAGACGGCCGACTTACGCAGGTCCAACATTAATAAGGCATAGATTTATGAGCTATGCGCATAGCTTGCACGTTGGCCCAGTTGGAGGCGGTGGTCGCCATAGCGGACAGTCAGAACTTCAGCCGCGCCGCGCGGCTTCACATGGTGGCTCAGTCGTCGCTGAGCCGCACGGTCGCGCAGGTAGAGCGGATATGCGGCGTCCAACTATTTGAGCGCACGACGCGTCAGCTGAATCTGACCAGCGATGGTGAGCAGTTCATTCGGATGGCGCGCAACATCTTGCAGACCTACCAGAGGGAGGTCGGTGACTTCGAGGCCTATCTCTCGGGCACCAGAGGTGTGCTCCGGCTCGCTGCACTGCCTTCGCTTGCCGTGTCGCTGCTCCCGCCGATGATCACCCGTTTTCGCAAACTCTATCCGGACATCAGGGTTGAGGTCGAAGACGTCCTCGCCGATCAGATCACCGACCATATCCGCAGCGGCACAGTCGATCTGGCGGTCACCGCGGAACCGCCGGTATCCCTTCAAGCCACGATGTCGGCGGCCGCCATCCGGTTCGACACGATCGCCGTCGACCACTTTTTTTGTGTCTTGCCCCGCGGTCATCGCCTCGAGGACCGCTCTGTTATCGATTGGGCCGACATCGGCGGCGAGGCGTTCATCGCCTTCGATGAGTCCAGCTCGGTCCGGCGCATTGTCGACGAAGCACTCATGAGTCACGGCGTCACACCTGCCCGCTTGATCAGCGCGCGCAACGTGGCATCCATCGCGGGACTCTGCGCAGCTGGACTCGGCGTCTCCTCAGCGCCCGGATTCGTCCTACCGCTGATGTCGTCGCCAGGCGTTGCCTTTCGACCTTTCGCCGGGGAACCGGTGACACGGCGAATCGGAGTCATGCGGGGTACACGACGACGACCGTCACCGGCTGCCCGTCAGTTCTTGGAAATCATCGACCGTGCGCCCGCGGAGATCGAACTGCCTCCCGGGGCGTACTGGCGGACGTGACACGGCCCCATCGCCGACGAAAACGGCGCCCACCCCGAGGGGTGAGCGCCGCTTCGCGGTATTGCTAGATCACTTGTGGATCTTGGTGACCCGGCCGGCGCCGACGGTGCGGCCACCCTCACGGATCGCGAACCGCAGGCCTTCGTCCATGGCGACGGGCTGGATCAGCTTGACGGAGATGTCGGTGTTGTCACCGGGCATCACCATCTCGGTGCCCTCGGGGAGGGTCACCACGCCGGTCACGTCCGTGGTACGGAAGTAGAACTGCGGGCGGTAGTTATTGAAGAACGGCGTGTGACGGCCGCCCTCGTCCTTCGACAGGATGTAGACGCTGCCGTCGAACTCGGTGTGCGGGGTGGTCGTGCCGGGCTTGACCACGACCTGGCCGCGCTCCACGTCCTCGCGCTTGATGCCGCGGACCAGCAGACCGACGTTGTCGCCCGCCATGCCCTGATCCAGCAGCTTGCGGAACATCTCGACACCGGTGACCGTGGTCTTGGTGACGGTCGGCTTGATACCGACGATCTCGACCTCTTCGTTGACGTTGATCACGCCACGCTCGACGCGGCCGGTGACGACGGTGCCGCGGCCGGTGATCGTGAAGACGTCCTCGACGGGCATCAGGAACGGCTTGTCGGTCTCGCGGACCGGGTCCGGGATCGACTCGTCGACGGCGTCCATCAGGTCCTCGACGGACTTGACCCACTCCGGGTCGCCCTCGAGCGCCTTGAGCGCCGACACCTTGATGACGGGAGCATCCTCGTCGAACTCCTGGGCGGCCAGCAGTTCGCGGACCTCCATCTCGACGAGCTCGATCAGCTCTTCGTCGTCAACCATGTCGGCCTTGTTCAGCGCGACGAGGATGTAGGGCACACCGACCTGACGCGCCAGCAGCACGTGCTCGCGGGTCTGCGGCATCGGGCCGTCGGTCGCGGCAACCACCAGAATCGCGCCGTCCATCTGGGCGGCACCGGTGATCATGTTCTTGATGTAGTCCGCGTGGCCGGGGGCGTCGACGTGCGCGTAGTGACGCTTCTCGGTCTGGTACTCCACGTGGGAGATGTTGATCGTGATGCCGCGCTGACGCTCTTCAGGCGCATTGTCGATCTGGTCGAATGCGCGCGACTCGTTCAACTCGGGATACTTGTCGTGCAGAACCTTGGTGATTGCTGCGGTAAGCGTGGTTTTGCCGTGGTCAACGTGACCGATGGTCCCGATGTTGACGTGCGGCTTCGTCCGCTCGAACTTCGCCTTCGCCACTTCTGTGTCCTCCTGGACTTGTTGGTGCTTGTTTAGAGCAGTGTTGATCTTTGCAGTTGTGTGGTCCCGCGAAACCAACGGGTCAGATTACTGACCTGTTGCCTTCGCGATGATCTCCTTCGACACGTTCGCCGGAACTTCTGCGTACGAGTCGAAAACCATGGAGTAGTTGGCCCGGCCCTGAGTCTTCGACCGAAGGTCTCCGACGTAACCGAACATCTCCGACAGCGGAACGTGCGCCTTGACGACGCGTGCACCGGCGCGCTCCTCCATAGCCTGGATCTGGCCACGGCGGGAGTTCAGGTCGCCGATCACTTCACCCATGTACTCCTCGGGTGTGGTGACCTCGACGGCCATGACCGGCTCCAGGATGACCGGCTGCGCCTGTGCGGCAGCCTTTTTCAGTACCTGGGAGCCGGCGACCTTGAAGGCCATTTCCGACGAGTCGACCTCGTGGTAGGCGCCGTCGAGCAGCGTGACCTTCAAGTTCACCAGTGGGTAACCGGCCAGCACGCCGTACTGCATGGCGTCCTGCGCACCGGCATCCACCGACGGGATGTACTCGCGGGGGATGCGGCCACCGGTGACCTTGTTCTCGAACTCATAGGTGGCACCGTCCTCGCCCGTGAACGGCTCGATGGAGATGAGCACCTTCGCGAACTGGCCCGAACCACCCGTCTGCTTCTTGTGGGTGAACTCGACCTTGTCGACCGTGCGCTTGATGGTCTCCTTGTAGGCGACCTGGGGCTTGCCGACGTTGGCCTCGACCTTGAACTCGCGCTTCATGCGGTCCACGAGGATGTCGAGGTGCAGCTCGCCCATACCGCCGATGACGGTCTGGCCGGTCTCCTGATCCAGGTGCACCTTGAAGGTCGGGTCCTCTTCGGCGAGCTTCTGGATCGCGGTGCCCAGCTTCTCCTGGTCGCTCTTGGTCTTGGGCTCGATGGCCACCTCGATGACGGGATCGGGAAAGGTCATCGACTCCAGCACGACCTGCTGGTTCGGATCCGACAGCGTGTCGCCGGTCGTGGTGTCTTTGAGGCCGATCACGGCGTAGATGTGACCCGCCGACGCGGTCTCCACCGGGTTCTCCTTGTTGGAGTGCATCTGGAACAGCTTGCCCAGCCGCTCCTTCTTACCCTTGGTGGCGTTGACGACCTGCGAACCGGAGTCGACCTTGCCCGAGTACACCCGGACGTAGGTCAGCTTGCCGAAGAACGGATGCGTGGCGACCTTGAAGGCCAGCGCCGAGAACGGCTCGTCGGTCGACGGCTTGCGGATGAGGATCTCTTCTTCCTTGCCCGGCGCGTGTCCGGAAACGGACTCGACATCCAGCGGCGACGGCAGATAGTCGATCACCGCATCGAGCATGGGCTGCACACCCTTGTTCTTGAACGCGCTGCCGCACAGCACCAGGTAGGCATCGGAGTTGATGGTGAGCTTGCGCAGCGCACCCTTGATCTCCTCGACCGACAGCTCCTCGCCGCCGAAGTACTTCTCGAGTAGCGATTCGTCGGTCTCGGCGACCGCCTCGAGCAGCTTGGTGCGGTACTCGTCGGCCTTCTCAGCCAAATCGGCTGGGATGTCGATGGTCTCGTAGGTCTCACCGAGCTTCGTCTCGCCACGCCATACCTTGGCGTTCATCTCGACCAGGTCGACGATGCCCTCGAAGTCGCCCTCGGAGCCGACCGGAAGCTGAATCGGGATCACGTTGGCGCCGAGGCGCTCTTCCATCGTGCGCACGGAGAAGTAAAAGTCCGCGCCTACCTTGTCCATCTTGTTGACGAAGCAGATCCGGGGAACGTCGTACTTGTCGGCCTGGCGCCACACCTGCTCGGACTGCGGCTCGACACCCTCCTTGCCGTCGAACACGGCAACGGCACCGTCGAGCACCCGCAAGCTGCGCTCCACCTCGACGGTGAAGTCGACGTGCCCGGGGGTGTCGATGATGTTGATCTGGTTGTCGTTCCAGAAGCAGGTGGTAGCGGCGGAGGTGATGGTGATCCCCCGCTCCTGCTCCTGCTCCATCCAGTCCATGGTGGCGGCGCCGTCGTGCACCTCACCGATCTTGTAGCTGATACCGGTGTAGTAGAGGATGCGCTCGGTCGTCGTCGTCTTACCGGCATCGATGTGCGCCATGATGCCGATGTTGCGGACCTTGGTCAGGTCGGTCAGCACGTCCTTCTGTGCCACAGAAGTCTTCTCTCTCGCTTGATAGTGTTTTCAGCCTTGACTCGCCAGCACCCCGGCATTGCCGCGGGCGGCTAAGTCACCAGCGGTAGTGCGCGAAGGCGCGGTTCGCCTCGGCCATCTTGTGGACGTCTTCGCGTCGCTTCACTGCGGCGCCCAGACCATTGCTGGCGTCAAGAAGTTCGTTCGCCAGGCGCTCCACCATGGTCTTTTCGCGGCGCTGCTTGGAGAAGCTGACCAGCCAGCGCAGGGCGAGCGTGGTCGACCGCTCCGGACGCACCTCGACGGGCACCTGGTAGGTGGCGCCACCGACACGACGGCTGCGCACCTCGAGGGCCGGCTTGACGTTGTCCATGGCGCGCTTGAGCGTCACCACTGGGTCGGTGCCGGTCTTCTCGCGGGCCTGTTCGAGCGCACCATAAACAATGCGTTCGGCCAGCGATTTCTTCCCGTCCAACAGAACCTTGTTGACCAGCTGGGTGACCAGCTGCGACCCGTAGACCGGATCGTTGACCAACGGACGCTTGGGTGCGGGCCCCTTGCGCGGCATTAGCTCTTCTCCTTCTTGGCGCCGTAGCGGCTGCGCGCTTGCTTACGGTTCTTCACACCCTGGGTGTCCAACGAACCGCGGATGATCTTGTAGCGCACACCGGGCAGGTCCTTCACACGACCGCCGCGCACGAGCACCATCGAGTGCTCCTGCAGGTTGTGGCCCTCACCGGGGATGTAGGCGGTGACCTCAACCGCGCTCGTCAGCTTGACGCGCGCCACCTTCCGAAGTGCCGAGTTCGGCTTCTTCGGGGTGGTGGTGTACACGCGGGTGCACACGCCGCGGCGCTGCGGGCTGCCCTTGAGGGCCGCGGTCTTGACCTTGGCGATCTTGTCGCGGCGACCCTTGCGGACCAGCTGCTGAATGGTTGGCATCTACCGGCTTTCTGTGTGCTTCGTTGTCTCTAGGTCGTGCTGAAAGTCTCTGTACTGCAGTTATGTCCCGTTCGCGTACCCCGCGATCGGGTGTGTCGCACGCGCCCGCCGCGAAGATTTGCCTCTAGGCTTCGTGGACACGCGAATTGGCCCGGCGTGCAGGCATGCTTGCAGACGTTTTTGGTGGTGCACGTCCGCAATGCGCCTTATCTGCCAGGCACGATCGTCCACGATACCAGGGTGACGCGTGGCGACCAAACCCGTCGGCGAACGGCTAGCCGCAGGTCAGACGCCTAGCTCGACCCTTACTCTTCGCGCAAGCGCTCATCGGCGTTCCATTCCGGCCGCCAGCCGCGTCATCATGTCGGTGAACACCGCGTCGGTCTCGATCCCGTGCATCGCGCCGGTCATCTCCAGCAGCACGAATCCATGCATCGCCGACCAGAACTCCAGCGCTGCGTAGAACGCGTTCTCGCCTTCGAGTCCATAGGACGCCAGGACGTCGATCACCGGGGCCGCCGTCCGACGGGTGGCCTCGGTGAACTCGGGATCGTCCCCCCCGAGGGGCATCCGGGTGAAGGCGGAGTATCGGCCCGGATGGTGGTGGGCGTAGCTGCGGTACGCGGCGGCCATGGCCAACACCGCATCGTCGCGGGTACGGCCCTGACCCACGTTGTTGAGCATGTCGATGATGTCGCCGACCACCCGCATTCGCACGGTGCGCCGCAAGTCCTCGAGGCTGAGCACGTGGTTGTACAGCGACGGGCCTTTGGTGCCGAGCTGGGTCGCGAGCGCATTGATCGTGAGCGCGTCCCATCCCTCGCGGTCCAAAAATGTCAGCGCCGCGTTGACGATCGAGTCGCGGCTGAGCCGCGCGGGACGCCGGCCCTGCGTGCTCGACGGCTGAGCTGCCATATAGAGCGTCCCCCTCTCCGGGATCCCGCGGAATCGGGCCACGCCAAACTAACACCTCTAGTTTTACCTGGTCAGATCTCTCTCAGTTGACGCGGTCCTGACTGAGTTGGGCGAGTTGCTCGGTGACGGCGCACAGATCGGGCAGCGTCGCGGGGTTCAGCGTCTGGATCGACCAGGTGATGACGTCCCCGCCCTTGGCGACGTAAATACTGCAGGCGTTGCCGTCGTAGGCCTTGAAACCTTTGTTGCCGTCCAGCGACAGTTCGGTCAGCGTGCGTCCGGCGCTCTGTTCGAGCGACCGCTCGGTGTCCATATCGCTGCCGCGATACCACCACGTCGATATCCCCATCCCGGCGCCGACACTGCCGAATTGGGAGTTCTCCTGCCAGAAGCATCCGGCATCGCTGACGACGGCCCTGGTGAACTTCGCCGGCCCGGTCGCCGCGGCGATGTCCGCGTCAGTGATGCCGTTGCAATCCCCGCTGCGGAACCCCGCGCCCGCCGTTGCCGCTGCCGGGGTCGACGGCGCCGCACCATCCCCCGAGGGCCCGCAGCCGCCGAGGACGGCCGACACCGCGACCGATGCCACCAACCACGACACCGTCTTTCGCGCATTCATCACAGGTCCGACCGGAGGGTGGCGGACAGCAATTTCTCGGCATCCTGACACGGGTCGCCGCCACTGGACTTGCCGCGGAACTGCACCCACCAACTCAGCACTCCCGTGCCGGCCGCGGCCGTCGCAGCGCATCCCGCGCCAGTGGTGTCACGCCGGGCCAGAAATGCGTCGTGTCGTTCGACGTCGGTATCGGTGATCGTCGCCCCGCGTTCGGTGGCCAACTCCCGCTCGCGCTCCAGGCTGCCGGACTCGAACCACGAGAACGTCACGTCGATGATCTGAGGCACTCCTGGGCCGACATCTCCCCGCGTCAGCACGTACTGACAGACGGCGCCGCTGTAGGGGCGGACCACGTGATCGGCGGCCAGCGTTTCCTCGACGGAGCTGTCGAGCAGAAGTCCGCAGCGGTCATCGACATAGCCGTAGCTGCGGGTGGGATCGGGTACGCCGAGATGCGCCCGTCGCGCGGTACCGCTGACGGTCGAGGAACATCCAACGATCACCGCCGCCGTGACCGCCGCGGCAGCAACCTGATTGACACGCCAACGCATCGCACATGACACGCTACCCAGCCCCCTGGCGAATAGCGACTTGAACGAACCGAGCCTTCACCTGGGCGCGAGGCCGTACTCTCTCCCCATGATCTGGAGTCTTGTGGCCCGGGCTGCGTCGGCATGTGCGATTGCGCTGCCCGTTGCGATGACTGTCGGGGTTCCTGGTGCAGCTGCGCAACCGCCCGGAGTCTGCAACCCGTACCTACGTCAATGCGCCGGCAACGTCGTCGTCGGTGACGACGTCCAGGGCGATACCCACTTCACCGGGAACGGCATCAAGCAGACGATCGACTGCAACAACCGCACATTGCTGGTGAACGGCGGGTTCAACGAGATCACCGCGCTGGGAACCTGCTGGGCGGTAACCGTCCAGGGCAACGGGAACATCGTCGTCGCCGACAACATAATCAACGACGTGACCGTGTACGGCTGGGATCAAACCGTGCTCTACAAGAACGGTGCGCCGAAGATCTGGGATCGCGGCCGCGAACTGGGCATGACGAACAACGTCAACCGGGTGGCCGGATGAGGCGCGCATCCGCCGTGGCCGTCGCCGTCATTGCGGCCGCCATGGTGCTCGCCGGCTGCGGCTCGGAGAGTTCGGACACCAAGACTCCGACCGCGACGGCTGGCACATCCGGTGCGCAGGTCGAGGTCGGTAACACGATCAACTACGGGTCGTTCGGCACCACCGCCGACATCGATTGCGCGGATGGCAAATCGCTCAACATCGGCGGGTCCAACAACACCTTGACCGTCAAGGGCACCTGCGCCAACGTGAACATCGGCGGGGCCGACAACAAGGTGGACTTCGAGCGCATCGACAAAGAGATCAGCGTCGTCGGCCTGAACAACACCGTGACCTACAAAGACGGCGATCCGAAGGTCAATGACACCGGTTCGAACAACAAGATCGGCAAGGCCAGCTCTTAGGTGCTCGCACCGTGCCTGCCCGCGCCCGCCGCGAATCGTGCAGCGCCTTCCAGTGATTCGGCGGCCACGCGTGACATGCTGCCGAACTCGAAGTCCATCGCGTCGGCTTCCGACGACCCCCACTGATGCAGCATCGACAGGCGATCGGCGCGCATGCACTGCTGGGGAAGCGCCGCGAGTTCGGCCGCAAGTTCCTCGGCCCGCCGGCGTGCTTCGCCTTTCGGCACGACCCTGTTCGCGAGCCCGATCTCGTATGCCTCGTTGGCCCCGACCGCGCGTCCGGTGAGGATGAGGTCCATCGCTCGGCTGTGCCCGATCAGCCTGGGCAGTCGCACGGTGCCGCCGTCGATCAGCGGCACGCCCCAGCGGCGGCAGAACACGCCCATGATGGCGTCCTCCTCGACCACTCGCATGTCGCACCACAGCGCCAATTCCAGTCCACCCGCGACGGCGTAGCCGCTGACCGCGCCGATCACCGGCTTTGACAGCACCATTCGACTCGGCCCCATCGGCCCGGGGCCGCTGCGGTGGACGGGATTGGCGTCTTCAGTTCCGAAGGCCTTGAGATCGGCTCCCGCGCAGAATGTTCCGTTGTCACCCCAGAGCACAGCGACGGCGGCCGAGTCGTCCTTGTCGAACTCATCGAACGCGGCGTACAACCCGGCCGCGGCGGGTCCGTTGACCGCATTACGCGCCTCGGGCCGATTCATGATCACCGTGGTCACCGGGCCGTTCTTCTCCACCCGCACGCCACCCGGTTCCCCGGTCATGTCGCCTCCATCAATTCGTGGTCGCGCCGCGAGATCAGCTCCGCGGCGAATTCGTTGTAGGCCGCACGCAGTTCTGCGCCCGGCCAGTTGTTGGGCAGTAATTCTCGGGGCAGCACCGGGTCGGTGAGAAGATGTCGCACCATCGCGGCGGCGATGACGAACCGCTCGGGAATGTCAGCGGCGGAGTTCATTTCGTCAAGCAACTCGCGACCGATACGCGCCCAGCCCAGCAGGTCCCACAGCCCGGCGGCGAGCTCGGCCGGATCGTCGTCACGGGTGTGCAATTCCCGGCCGCGTTGCAGCACTTCGGCAGGCAGGGCGGTGTCGAGGTTGTCGGGCCGTAACCACACTCCTTCGCGGAGTTCACCGAACCTGTTGTCCTGCAATGTGTTACGCAGCGTCGCGCGGGAGCGGGCGTCGGTGCCGACGCTGGTGATCACCAGCGTCTTCCATGCTCCGTCCCACGTGCGCAGCCGGGGATTTATCGCGTCGTCCTGGCGCCGCTGCCTGCCGAGCAGCCGGTCGGACAGCCGGTAGCCGTCCTGCGACCGCACCAGGTCACCTGCGCTAACCATCCTGGTCAACGCCACTCGCACCGTCGGCTCTTTGATGTCGAAATCAGCTGTGAGCCTGATGAGTTCGCTCGCAGTGGCCCAGGCCGGATGCGCGCCGAGGAGCACACTCAGCACGACCGAGCGGGCCGTCATCCGCTGGGGCGATGACATCGTCAGACCCCGGATGCCTTCCGGCCGTGATCGCCGAACGGCTCATCACGTTGACGGACGGCCTCGCGGAAGCCGTGCTCGCGGGATTGCGCGACGAACGCGTGCCCTTCCGGAGTGTGCCGGGCGACACCGTCGAAGATCGTCGAGATCATCGCGCTGTTGGACACCCCTTGGTTGAGCAGCGCGGAGTTCATCGCAAGCTTCACCATGATCAGCTGGTTGATCGGGACGGCGGCTATCCGCTCGACCAGTCGCTCCGTGCGTTCGTCCAGATCCTCGGGGGCGGGCGCCTCCACAGCCAGTCCCCACTCGGCGGCCTGGGCCCCGGTGATGGAATCACCGGTCAGCAGAAGACGTTTGGCCCGCTGATCACCCAGCCGGTGGGCCCACATCCCTGCGGCGGGTACACCCCAGACGCGGGTGGGTGGATAGCCGATCTTGGCATCGGCGGCGGCGATCACCTGATCGGCGTGCAGTGCGATGTCGGTGCCGCCAGCCACGCAGTAACCGTGGATCTTGGCGACCGTCGGCTTGTCGGCGTGCAGCAGGCTGGAGAAGCCGCGAACGAACCGGCTCATCATCTGGTAGTCGATCATCGGATCCCACGGCTGATCGGGCAGATGGTTGACCGCCTGTGTCCTGCCGGACAGCACGGTGTCCTGGTACGGACTGCCCCCGCCCGCCGACGACGAACCCTCGGCGTAGGCGGACAGGTCGAAGCCCGCGCAAAAGCCTTCGCCGCGACCGGAAACGAGGATCACGTGCACGCTGGGATCGAGGTCCGCGCGTTCGACTAATGCGGACAACTCCAAGGGCGTGTCGGCGACGATCGCGTTGCCCTTCTCGGGCCGGTTGAACGTGATGCGCGCAACCCGGTCGGTGACCTCATAGGTCATCGTCTTCAAGTTGTCGAAATCAACGGGTCTGATCGCGTGCGTCATCCCTTCACCAAAGCACGTTCCAGGATCGGTGCGAGATCCAGCCCGGTAGGCATGGTTCCGAACGCCCCGCCCCACGCACCGCCCAGTCGCGTCGCCAGAAACGCCTCGGCGACAGCGGGATGACCGTGGCGCACCAGCAGTGAGCCCTGCAGCGCCAGGCTGATGTCCTCGGCGACCTTGCGGGCGCGGTACTGGACGGACTCCAGGTCTCCCAATTCGGACCGTAGGCCGTCGACGTGGGCGTCCAGGCGCCGATCCTGACCCGCGGTGCGGGAAAGCTCGTCGAAGAGTACGTCGACGCACTCCGGCCGGGTTGCCATGGCGCGCAACGTGTCCAACGCGCTGACGTTGCCCGATCCTTCCCAGATACCCATCAGCGGCGCTTCGCGATACAGCCTGGGCATACCGGATTCCTCGACGTATCCGTTACCGCCGAGGCATTCCATTGCTTCGGCCGCGTGCGGGGTGGCGCGCTTGCACACCCAGTACTTGCCTGCCGCCAAACCGATGCGACGCAGCATCGTCTCACGCTCGTCACCGCGCACCGCGGCGTCGGTGGCACCCGCCATGCGCATCGCGAGGATGGTCGCAGCCTCGGCTTCGACCGCGAGGTCGGCCAGCACGTTGCGCATCAACGGCTGATCGATCAAGTACTCGCCGAACGCCTTTCGATGCTGCGCGTGATGAATCGCGCGGGCCAGGCCGCTACGCATACTGGTGGCGCTGCCCAACGTGCAGTCCAGCCGGGTGAGGTTGACCATCTCGATGATGGTGGGCACCCCGCGGCCCTCCTCGCCGACGAGCCACGCGGTCGCGCCGTCGTACTCCACCTCGCTCGAGGCGTTGGCGTGGTTGCCGAGCTTGTCCTTGAGTCGCTGCAGGAACATGCGGTTGCGGCTGCCGTCGGGCAGGATCCTCGGCAGCAAGAAGCACGACAGACCCTTGGGCGCCTGGGCGAGAACGAGAAAGATGTCGCACATCGGCGCCGAAGTGAACCACTTGTGGCCGGTCAGGCTGTAGCTGCCGTCTGAGTTGGGGACGGCCTCGGTGGTGCCCGCGCGCACGTCGGAACCGCCCTGCTTCTCGGTCATCGACATGCCCGCGGTGATACCGACTTTCGTCGTCGGCGCCTTGAGCTCTGGGTCGTACTCACGGCTGGTCAACAGTGGCTCGTAGACCTTCGCGAGTTCGGCGTTGGCGCGCAGGGCGGGCACGACGGCGTAGGTCATCGAGATCGGGCACACGTGGCCGGGTTCGGGCGTCCAGACCGACATTTTCGCCGCCCGCACGACGTGGGCGCCGGTCCGGTCGTCCGCCCACGGCGCGGCGTGCAGACCGTGACCGATCGCCGTCGTCATCAGCTCGTGGTAGGCCGGGTCGTACT
Organism: Mycobacterium neglectum; assembly: GCF_002591975.1. Taxonomy (GTDB): domain Bacteria; phylum Actinomycetota; class Actinomycetes; order Mycobacteriales; family Mycobacteriaceae; genus Mycobacterium; species Mycobacterium neglectum. The sequence goes on from NZ_NVQE01000001.1 coordinate 292,245, forward strand.
CGACCTCGTCGACGCGGTGACCGTAGCGGTCGTGAGTGCGCAGGATCGGCTGGTTGCGATCGGCGAGCTCACCCCAACGCTGCGCCCGCTTGGAACCCGAGATCGCGCCGAGATCGCTGACCTCGTCGACGCCCCATTCGCCGCCCTCGCGGATCAGCGCCTCGGCGAGCACCGGGGAGGTGGCCGGGTTGTAGTCCTCCAGCAGCGGAACCTGATTGGTGACGACGTGCGTATCTGCCATGCCGCCGATATTACACTTTTTCGACAACTGAACAATAGTCGTAATACCGGCTCGTCAGTGCTGAAGGCGTGAAGCGACGACCTGGAGCACCTGTTCGGCGGAGGAGAAGAACGAACCGATGTGCGCTTGGCCGGCGATGACGTCGACGGTCGCGTGAAGAGCCGCTGCGTCGGCACGCATATGCGGCACGATCCAGTCCTCAGAACCCACGTAGTACGTGGCGCCGCAGCCAACCGTCACGGGGTCGATGTAGCGGGTCGGACGCAGCGATCCCTCGATTGCGGCGGCCACCGCATATGGGTCATTGCCCGCCTCGAACATCGTCTGTAAGCCGACGTCGGTGACACCGAGCACCTGCCACAGGCCCGACCAATCGCCGCGCCACAAGAAGGCCGCCAGCGGTCGAAGCAGCCGGTCGGCTTCCTCGGCGTGGGCATGCATCGCGTACGCACCGACCACGACGTGACTCACCCTCTCGGGATGGCGGCTGGCGAGGTTGCAGGCAAGCCAACCGCCGCGCGAGTACCCCCATGCGGTCACGCGGTCGATCCCCTCGGCGTCGAGAACCGCGACAAGGTCGGCCGTCACGCCGGCGGCAACGTAGGCGTCGGCGTCATGCGGGGTGTCACTGGCCCCATGCCCGAGCGGATCGACATTGATGACACGCCAATCCCGGACGAGCGCCTCTGAGTAGCCGAAGTCGCGCCAGTGCTGTGCCGCGCACAACGTCCCTGCGATCAGCAGCAGAGGGGGTCCGTCGCCGTCCACCGTGTAGTCGATCCGGTGGCCGCGCGACTCAACAGCCATGCGCGGATCAGATCACGGATCGGGCACCGGGCCCGGCAGATTCTCCACAGTCGGCGTTCGGCGCGCCCGTCGCGCCTCGTGGCGGTTGAGCACAGCGATCACCACGACGGCCAGCGCCCAGCCCAGCAGGATGTCGATGACGTAGTGCTCGGCGGTGTACACCAGCGTGAATGCCATGATCAGCGGATAGAGCACCAGCACCGGCCGCCACCCTCGGTGCACCCGGTTCCACAGGAACATCGCCACCGCGGCGGTCATACCAGCGTGCAGGGACGGAATGGCCGCAACCAGATTGACGCTGGCCTGGCCCTGATCGAGCAACGCCGTTGCCGAGTGCAGGTTCAGGTTGCCCCAGCCCCGGCCGACGATTCGCTCGATCCAGTTGTTTGCGCCGTCCTGCGTGGACTGCATTGCCCCGAGCACACCACCGTCGGGCACACCGCGCGCCGACCTGAACATGCACCGCGGGTTGGCGGGGCCGCCGGCGACATCCGCCGCGGTGCAGCGGGCGGCTGCCCACGGCGGTGCGGCGGGCAGTGTCGCGTAGATCGCCAAGCCCACGACATTGAGCCCGACGAACAGTTTGACGAAGGACTTCCATTCCTCGCGATCACGCAGCCACAACACCGCCGCGACCACGTAGGGAAGGATGAAGAACGACATGTAGACGCTGCTGATGATTACCTCCCACCACGGCGGCTCGGGAAGCTTCAGCTGCTCCTGCAGCCACACGGTCGGCATCGTGCCGGAGAACAGCCAGCGGTCGGCGTCGGCGGGCCACTCCCACAGCGTCGGCCGACCGATCATGTCGGCCGCTCCCCTGCTCAGGTCGTAGGCGATGAGCACCAGGGCGAACGGCAGCCAGTCCCGGATGATGTACAGCATTCGACGGCCCTGACCGATGCTGGCGACCGCCAAACCCGTGCAGACGTAGAGCAGCACCAGTTCGCGGTTGAAGGCGAAGCCGTCGGTCGCGGTGCGGTAGATGATGACTGTCGCCCAGATGACGACGGCGACCCATCGCAGGATCCGCAGCCATGGAGCCGGACGACCTGGACTGGGCGCCTGCTCGACCGGTTCGATCGGTTCGACCGGATCGATCGGATCGACCGGATCGACCTGTTTGACCGGTTCGATCGGATCGAAGGCGCGCGGGGGCGCAATTGACGACTCGTCAATCGCGGACATTCCGAAGAGAATAGTTCACCGATACGCCACTCGACGTTCAACTACCGCCTATCCGGCCGCGCGACGGCCTCGGTATCCAGTGCACCGTCCTCCCCGGGTATCACCACCTCGCCGGCGTGACTGCGAGCAGTGCGGTCCCTAGCGGCAACACGGCGGACGTATAAGTAGGTCACCAGCGCCGCCAGAGCCGTACACGCGCCGGCGAAGATGAACGTCAGCCGTGTGCCAAAGTGCTCGGACATCCATCCCAGCAGCGGCGCGCCGATCGGGGTGGTTCCCGCCAGCGCAACCACAAGCAGACCAAGGACTCGCCCCCGCATCTCGGGCTCGGCGGTCAACTGCAGCCATGTGCTTGTCAGAGCCTTGTAGATCATGGAACTGGCTCCGAGGACGAAGACGACACACAGCGCCGTCGTCACCGTTGGCGACAGCCCCGTAGCGATGAAGAGCACCCCCAGCACCATCGCCGCACCGATGATGCGTCCCAGTGATGCGCTGAGTACCCCGGCAAGTGCCAGTCCCCCGATGACAGAGCCCGCGCCGAGGGCGCCCAGCAGATAGCCGACCGTGCGCGCGTCGCCGTCAAACGTCTGGTATCCCAGCAACGGGATCAAAACCTGGAAGTTGAGGGCCACCACTCCGACGCACGCCAGCAGAGCCAGCGGACCGAGCAGTTTCGGATTCGCGCGGACGTAGGCCAGACCAGCTTTTAGCTGGCCCTTGCCGCGGGACTGCCGCGGGGGCGCGGTGAGTTCGGCGGAGCGCATCAGAAGAAGGGTGATGATGACGGGCACGAACGATACGGCGTTGAGGAAGAACGTAGGTGCGAGACCGACAGCGGCGATGAGCACCCCGCCGATCGAGGGCCCGACCACCCTGCCGGCGTCCTGAACGACATTGTTGAGCATGACCGCATTCGCCAGGCGCGACGCATCGACCATTTCGCTCGGGAAGGACTGGCGCGCAGGCTTGTCCATCGCATCGACGAGGCCGGCGAGCAGCACCACACCCAAGACGATGTAGATGTTGATATGGCCGGTCAGCGTGAGGACGCCCAGCAGCGTGGAGGGGATCATCGCGGCACCCGCCATCCAGATCATGATGCGCCGCTTGCTGAACCGATCGGCCAGTACTCCGCCCCACGGTGCGAGCAGAAGTGTCGGGACTTGCTGCAGGGCGATCGTGGCGCCCAGCCAGGCGCCGGAATGGGTCAGCTCCAGAATCAGCCAGGCCTGTGCGAGCTTTTGCATCCACGTGCCGGTGAAGGAGACCGCCTGACCGGTGGCGAACAGCCGATAGTTCCGGATCCGCAACGATGCGAACGTCGCGCCCAAATACGTGCTCACGCCCTGACTTCCAACAACTTGTCGATGACGGGCACGGCCGCAAACAGCGTGTCTCGTTCAGCGTCATCGAGCGCGTCGATCTGCCGCATGAGGTAGGAATGCTGGCGCGACGCGGCTATCTCCAGCGCGTCGACCGCATGTCCCGTCAGAGCAACGAGGAAACTGCGGCCATCCTCCGGATCGACCCACCGCCGCATGTACCCGGCCGCCTCGAGCTTCGCCACCAACCGGGTCATCGTCGACTTACCGACCTGCTCGAGGCGGGTGAGCTCGCCCACCCGCAGTGGGCCGTGGCGCTCAACGGTCGTCAACACCGACATCTGCGACGGCGTCAGATGCAGCTCAGCGCGCTTGCGGAGGCGGCGCGCGAGTCGATGAACAGACTGACCGAGGGCGACGGCAGCGGAGTCCTGCGCCGGGGGCGACGGACGGTTCATCGAGGGCCCCCTTGAAATTAGTGCGCTATGCGTACTATATCAGATGCGGCCACCGATGCGAGTTCGTCACCCGTGCCAAAAGCCGGATCTGACAAAGTGTTTCGGAAGTGACAACCCGTGGACCGCCGCGGCCGCGGCTGCGTCAGCCCAGGTGCTCGCGCAAGAATGCGATGTCGTCCTTGCGGCCTGCGTCGGCGGTTTCGCAGATGACCGGGGCGTCGGCGGCGCCGACCACCGCGACGAGCAACTGCGGGTCGATCTGACCGGCGCCGAAGTTGGCGTGCCGGTCGGCGCCCGACCCCGCGGCGTCGCGCGAGTCGTTGCAGTGCACCAGGTCGATGCGGCCGGTGAGCGCCTTGATGCGGGCGACGGCGTCGATCAGCTCCTCGCCCGCAGCCCAGGCGTGGCACGTGTCCAGGCAGAACCCGATGCCGGTATCGCCGATGCGGTCCCAGAGCCGTCCGATGACGTCGAAGTGCCGCGCCATGGCGTGGTCACCGCCCGCGGTGTTCTCGAGGTACACCTGCATATCGGTCTCGAGGAAGTCCAGCGCCTTGACCCAGCGTTCGAAGCCGGCCTCCATATCGCTGTCGTCGGCGTGCCCGCCGTGCACGATCACCGCGGTCGCGTTGATCTCGGCGGCGGCGTCACACGTGTCCTGCAGGATCTTGCGCGACGGGATGCGCACTCGGTTGTTGGCCGAGGCGACGTTGATCAGATACGGCGCGTGGACGTAGAGCGGCATGCCGGCCGCCTTGAGCACGTCGGCGTCCTCGCGCGGCTTGGGCTTCTTCCAGCTCTGCGGATTGCCGAGAAAGAACTGCACCACGTCGGCGCCGTCGGCGGCCGCGTCGGCCAGGGGGTCATCTCCGTGAACATGCGAACCGATAAGCACGGGGCCAGTCTAGGCGTGGGGTCCGACGCGGCGATTCCGGCCGAGTGTGCATCCTCGCCGGGAAACCCGCGCCGAAGCCGACGAGGATGCACAGAACCCGCCGCGGAAAGTCTCAGAGGTCCCACACACCGCGCGGCGTGAGACTTGTTGTCATGCAAGGTCGGTTCATCGGTTGGGACTCCGTCGCTGCGGGGAAGCTGACCGGGCACGCACTTCGCACTCGGTATCGGGCCGTCTACCCGAGCATCTATCTGCGGCGCGACATCGAGCTCACAGCAGCGCTTCGCGCTGAGGCGGCCTGGCTGTGGTCGAAGAAGCGTGGCGTCATCGCGGGAAATTCAGCAGCCGCGCTGCACGGTGCGAAATGGGTCGACGCGCGCCGTGCGGCCGAGTTGATCCACCACAACCGCAGACCGCCTGTTGGCATTCATGTGTGGTCCGACGATGTCGAGGACGACGAGATCGTCGACATCAGCGGTATGCGCGTATGCACGCCTGCCCGCGCCTCATTCGATCTGGCCCGTCGGTATCCCTTGGATCGCGCGGTGGCCGCCATCGATGCACTGGTCAACGCCACCCGACTCGACGTGGCCGACGTGGAGAAGCTGATGACCGGCCACCCGGGCCGGCGCGGTACCCCGACGGCGCGCACGGCATTGAAGCTTGTCGACGGCGGCGCGGAGTCGCCCCGCGAGACCTGGCTGCGCCTGCTCGTCGTGCGGGCCGGATATCCGCGCCCACAAACCCAGATCCGCGTCCGCGACCGGTACAACTACGAGTTCGCGCGCATCGACCTGGGCTGGGAGGACCCGAAGATCGGCCTGGAGTACGAGGGCAAACATCACCAGACCGACCGGTTCACCTATGAGCGGGACATCCGGCGGTTGGATGAGTTGTCAGGACTCGACTGGATCATCATCCGCGTCACGGCCGCGGACACCGAGGACAGTGCACTGGTTCGGCTCGCCGATGCCTGGCGCCGTCGAGTGTGAATCCTCGTCGGGAAACCCGCGCCGAAGCCGACGAGGATGCACACTCGATGAGATTTGGCGGCGCCGACGGTCAACATGGCATGAACAGCATCTGGCCGCTGGTGCATGCCGAGCGGCAGGCCCTCATCGCCGATCTGGAAGGCCTCACCGAGGATCAATGGGCGCGGCCGTCGCTGTGCACGGGGTGGACGGTTCACGATGTCGCCGCCCATCTCGTCGACGTCGCCGAATCCACCCGACTCGGCTTCGCCCGCGACATGGTCAGGGCCTGCTTCGATTTCGATCGGCAGAACGAGCGCGGTATCGCGCGGGCCAAGGGCGCGACACCAGCCCAGACCCTGCAGCGCCTGCAGAAGGCCGCCACCCGGACGACGACTCCGCTGGCGCCGATCGACACCCGCGTCGTCGAGGAGGTAGTGCACGGCGAGGACATCCGCCTGGCGTTGGGCCTGCACCGCGGGTATCCCGCAGAAGCCGTCGAAAAAGCATTGCGCCAGCAGATCCGCACCTCGACAAGGTTCGGCGGGGCCAAGGAACTCGTCGCCGGCGTCACCCTGACAGCGACGGACCGCGACCTCACCATCGGCGCCGGACCCGAAATCCGTGGCACCGCATTGGAATTGCTGCTCGCCTGCTCAGGCCGCAACAAACTGCTGGCCAGCTGACACGGAAGCGCCCCCGGGACGAATCCCGGGGGCGCTTCTCGAACTTGCTCTAGCGGTAGTCGCTGTAGCCGTAATCGTCCAACGGCACCGCGGCACCGGTCGCCTGACCGAAGTCCGGGCTGTAGTACTGATCCTCGTAGGACGGGATCGTGTACGCGGCGGCCCGAGCTTCCTCGGTCGGCTGCACCTGGATATTGCGGTACCGGTTGATACCGGTGCCGGCCGGGATCAGCTTGCCGATGATCACGTTCTCCTTCAGACCCTGCAGCTTGTCGCTGCGGCAGTTGATCGCCGCATCGGTAAGCACACGCGTGGTCTCCTGGAACGACGCCGCCGACAGCCACGAATCCGTGGCCAGCGATGCCTTCGTGATACCCATCAGCACCGGACGACCCGCCGCGGGCTCGCCACCCTCGGCAACCACCCGACGGTTCGCGACCTCGAACTCGCCACGTTCGGTCAGCGAGCCGGGCAGGAACTCCGTCGCACCCGAATCGATGATCGTGACGCGACGCAGCATCTGCCGGACGATGACCTCGATGTGCTTGTCGTGGATCGACACACCCTGAGCCCGGTAGACCTCCTGGACCTCCTTGACGAGGTGGATCTGCACCTCGCGGGGGCCCTGGACACGCAGCACCTCGTGCGGATCCGCGGAGCCTTCCATCAGCTGCTGACCGACCTCGACGTGGTCGCCGTCCGACAGCAGTCGCTCGGTGCCGTCGTCGTGCTTGAACACCTTGAGGCGCTGACGACGAGACAGCTTTTCGTAGACCACTTCCTCGCCACCGTCATCCGGGATGATGGTGATCTTGTAGAAGCGCTCGCCCTCTTCGAGTTGCACGCGACCGGTGACGTCGGCAATAGGCGCCTTGTCACGCGGAACGCGGGCCTCGAACAGTTCCTGCACGCGAGGCAGACCACCGACGATGTCGCTGCCGCCGGAAACGCCGCCCTGGTGGAACGTGCGCATGGTCAGCTGCGTGCCGGGCTCACCGATGGACTGCGCTGCCACGATGCCGACCGCCTCGCCGATATCGACGAGCTTGCCCGTCGCCATCGAACGGCCGTAGCACATCGCGCATACGCCGGTGCCGGTCGCACAGGTCAGCACGGAGCGGACCTTGACCTCGGTGATGCCCGCTGCGAGCAGCGCCTCGATCGCCGGATCGCCCAGGTCGTGACCGCGCTCGACGATCACGTTGCCCTTGGCGTCGACCGCGTCGGTGGCCAGCGTCCGCGCGTAGGCGGACGTCTCGATGTGCTGATCGCGAACCAGCGTCTTGTCAGCCACCTCGCCCAGCGTGATGTTCACGCCGCGCTCGGTCTCGCAGTCGGTCTCGCGAACGATGACATCCTGGCTGACGTCCACCAGACGACGGGTCAGGTAACCCGAGTCGGCGGTACGAAGAGCGGTGTCCGCCAGACCCTTACGGGCGCCGTGGGTGTTGATGAAGTACTCCAGCACCGTCAGGCCCTCGCGGAACGAGGACTTGATGGGACGCGGGATGAACTCACCCTTCGGGTTGGTCACCAGACCCTTCATGCCCGCAAGCGTGCGGGTCTGGGTCAGGTTGCCCGTGGCGCCCGACTTCACGATCGTGATGATCGGGTTGTCCTCGGGGTAGTAGGCCTCCAGAGCCTTACCGACCTCTTCGGTGGCGTCCTGCCAGATCTTCACCAACGCTTCGTTGCGCTCGTCGTGGTTGAGCGCGCCGCGTTGATACTGCTTCTCGATCCGGTCGGCTTCGAGCTCGTGACGCTCCAGGATCTCCTGCTTCTGCGGCGGCACCAGAACATCGGCCATCGACACGGTGACACCCGAACGGGTGGCCCAGTAGAAGCCGGCGTCCTTGAGCTTGTCCACCGTCTGCGCGACGACGATCATCGGGTAGCGCTCGGCGAGATCGTTGACGATCCGAGCCTGCACCTTCTTGTGCATCTGCTCGTTGACGAACGCGTACGGGATCGGGAGCAGCTCGTTGAACAGCACCCGGCCCAGCGTGGTGTCGGCCGTCCACGCATCGCCCGGCTTCCAGCCCTCATCGCCGAACAGCTCGGCCTCGAGTTCGGCAGGCGGACGCTGCTGGGTCAGCCGCACGCGGATGTTGGCGCGAACGCTGAGTGCACCGCGGTCCATCGCCATGATCGCCTCGGCGGGTGAGCTGTACACACCCGACTCCGGCTTGTCCTTGGCGGCGGCCACATACTCGCCGGTGTCGCCCTCGATCATGGTGGTCAGGAAGTACAGACCCGTCACCATGTCCAGACGCGGCATGGCCAGGGGGCGGCCCGATGCCGGCGACAGGATGTTGTTCGACGACAGCATCAGGATGCGAGCCTCGGCCTGCGCCTCGGCACTCAGCGGCAAGTGCACCGCCATCTGGTCGCCGTCGAAGTCGGCGTTGAACGCCTCACACACCAGTGGGTGCAGCTGAATCGCCTTGCCCTCCACCAGCTGCGGCTCGAAGGCCTGGATGCCCAGGCGGTGCAGCGTCGGTGCGCGGTTCAGCAACACCGGGTGCTCGCCGATGACCTCTTCGAGGACGTCCCACACCTGGGGACGCTGACGCTCCACCATCCGCTTGGCGCTCTTGATGTTCTGCGCATGGTTCAGGTCGACCAGACGCTTCATCACGAACGGCTTGAACAGCTCGAGTGCCATCAGCTTGGGCAGACCACACTGGTGCAGCTTGAGCTGCGGGCCCACCACGATGACCGAACGGCCCGAGTAGTCGACGCGCTTGCCGAGCAGGTTCTGACGGAACCGGCCCTGCTTGCCCTTGAGCAGATCGGACAGCGACTTGAGCGGACGGTTGCCCGGCCCAGTGACCGGACGGCCGCGACGGCCGTTGTCGAACAGCGCGTCCACCGACTCCTGAAGCATGCGCTTCTCGTTGTTCACGATGATCTCGGGCGCACCGAGGTCGATGAGTCGCTTCAACCGGTTGTTGCGGTTGATGACGCGGCGGTACAGGTCGTTGAGGTCCGACGTGGCGAAACGGCCACCGTCGAGCTGCACCATGGGGCGCAGCTCCGGCGGGATCACCGGAACCGCGTCGAGCACCATGCCCAACGGCGAGTTGCTGTTGGACTGGAACGCCGCGACGACCTTGAGACGCTTCAGCGCACGAAGCTTCTTCTGGCCCTTGCCACTACGGATGACCTCGCGCAGTTCCTCGGCCTCGGCATCGATGTCGAAGGTCTCGATGAGCTTCTTGATGGCCTCCGCGCCCATGGCGCCGGTGAAGTACTCGCCGTAACGATCGATGAGCTCGCGGTAGAGCACCTCGTCGACGATGAGCTGCTTGGTAGCCAGCTTGGTGAAGGTGGTCCAGATCTCGTCGAGCCGGTCCAGCTCACGCTGGGAACGGTCACGGAGCTGACGCATCTCGCGCTCGCCGCCGTCTCGCACCTTGCGCTTGACGTCGGACTTGGCGCCCTCGTCCTCGAGCTCCTTCATGTCGGCTTCGAGCTTCTGCGCCCGGGCCTCCAGGTCGGCATCGCGCTGATCCTCGACGGCCTTCTTCTCGACGACCATCTCGGCCTCGAGCGTGGACAGCTCGTTGTGCCGCATCTCATCGTCGACAGCCGTGATCACATAGGCCGCGAAGTAGATGATCTTCTCGAGATCCTTCGGGGCCAGGTCGAGCAGGTACCCGAGCCGCGAGGGCACACCCTTGAAGTACCAGATGTGCGTGACGGGCGCGGCCAGCTCGATGTGGCCCATCCGCTCACGACGCACCTTGGCGCGAGTGACCTCGACGCCGCAGCGCTCGCAGATGATGCCCTTGAAGCGGACGCGCTTGTACTTGCCGCAGTAGCACTCCCAGTCGCGAGTCGGTCCGAAGATCTTCTCGCAGAACAGGCCGTCCTTCTCTGGCTTGAGCGTGCGGTAGTTGATGGTCTCCGGCTTCTTGACCTCGCCGAAGGACCAGTTACGGATGTCGTCCGCGGTGGCAAGACCGATGCGGAGTTCATCGAAGAAGTTGACGTCTAGCACGTAACTCCCTTTCCCCTTTCGGGACTAGAAAAATAACTACTAAGCAAGATCTTCCACAGATGCAGATTCGTTGCGGGACAAGTTGATTCCCAGGTTCGCCGCAGCGCGCTCCAGGTCCTCGTCATCACCGTCGCGCATCTCGATGGCAGCGCCGTCGCTGGAAAGCACCTCGACGTTGAGGCATAGCGACTGCAGCTCCTTGAGAAGCACCTTGAACGATTCGGGAATGCCCGGCTCGGGGATGTTCTCGCCCTTGACGATCGCCTCGTAGACCTTGACGCGGCCGACGGTGTCGTCGGACTTGATCGTCAAGAGCTCCTGCAGCGTGTACGCCGCGCCGTAGGCCTGCATGGCCCAGCACTCCATCTCGCCGAACCGCTGACCACCGAACTGCGCCTTACCGCCCAGCGGCTGCTGGGTGATCATCGAGTACGGACCGGTGGAGCGGGCGTGGATCTTGTCGTCCACCAAGTGGTGCAGCTTCAGGATGTACATGTAGCCGACCGTCACCGGGTACGGGAACGGTTCACCACTGCGGCCATCGAACAATTCGGCCTTGCCGTCGTCGTTGATGAGCTTGTCACCATCGCGGTTCGGCAGCGTCGCCGCCAGCAGACCAGACAGCTCCTCTTCCCTGGCACCGTCGAACACCGGCGTGGACACGATGGAGTCAGGTGCGACGTCCAACATCTCCTCGGGCAGGTTCGCGGCCCAGTCCGGTGAGCCGTCGATCTTCCAGCCGGACTTGGCGGCCCACCCGAGGTGAGTCTCCAGAATCTGACCGATGTTCATCCGTCGCGGCACACCGTGCGTGTTCAGGATGATGTCGACGGGCGTGCCGTCGGGCAGGAAGGGCATGTCCTCGGCGGGCAGGATCTTGCCGATGACGCCCTTGTTGCCGTGGCGTCCGGCCAGCTTGTCGCCGTCGGAGATCTTGCGCTTCTGCGCGACGTAGACGCGGACCAACTCGTTGACACCGGCGGGCAGCTCGTCGTCATCCTCGCGCGAGAACACGCGGATGCCGATGACCTTGCCGGACTCACCGTGCGGCACCTTGAGCGACGTGTCGCGGACCTCGCGAGCCTTCTCACCGAAGATCGCGCGAAGCAGCCGCTCCTCCGGAGTCAGCTCGGTTTCACCCTTCGGTGTGACCTTGCCGACCAGGATGTCGCCGTCGCGGACCTCGGCGCCGATGCGGATGATGCCGCGCTCGTCGAGATCTGCCAGCACCTCATCGGAGACGTTCGGGATGTCCCGGGTGATCTCCTCGGCGCCCAGCTTGGTGTCGCGGGCATCGATCTCGTGCTCCTCGATGTGAATCGAGGTGAGCACGTCCTCCTCAACCAGCCGGTTGGAGAGGATGATCGCGTCCTCATAGTTATGGCCCTCCCACGGCATGATCGCCACGAGCAGGTTCTTGCCGAGCGCCATCTCGCCGTTCTCGGTACAAGGACCGTCAGCGAGCACCTGGCCGGACTCGACCCGGTCGCCCGCGTCCACGATCGGGCGCTGGTTCGCGCACGTGCCGTGGTTGGAGCGGGCGAACTTGCGCATCCGGTACGTGTGCCGGGTGCCGTCGTCGGCCATCACGGTGATGTAGTCGGCCGAGACTTCCTCGACTACGCCCGCCTTGTCGGTGACGACGACGTCGCCCGCGTCGATCGCGGCACGCAACTCCATGCCGGTTCCGACCAGCGGCGCCTCGCTTCGCACCAGCGGAACCGCCTGGCGCTGCATGTTGGCACCCATCAGGGCACGGTTGGCGTCGTCGTGCTCGAGGAACGGGATCATGGCCGTCGCGACCGACACCATCTGGCGCGGTGAGACGTCCATGTAGTCGACCTCGGTCGCCGAAACGAACTCGACCTCGCCACCCTTCCGGCGAACCAGGATGCGGTCCTCGACGAATCCGCCCTTGTCGTCGGTCGGCGAGTTGGCCTGCGCCACGACGTGGCGGTCCTCCTCGTCGGCGGTCAGGTACTCGATCTTGTCGGTGACAATGCCGTCGACGACCTTGCGGTACGGCGTCTCGATGAAGCCGAACGGGTTGACCCGCGCGTAGGTTGCCAACGACCCGATCAGACCGATGTTCGGTCCTTCCGGCGTCTCGATCGGACACATGCGGCCGTAGTGGCTCGAGTGCACGTCGCGAACCTCGAGGCCGGCACGCTCACGGGACAGACCGCCGGGGCCCAGCGCCGAGAGGCGGCGCTTGTGGGTCAGACCCGAAAGCGGGTTGTTCTGGTCCATGAACTGCGACAGCTGCGACGTTCCGAAGAACTCCTTGATGGCCGCCACGACGGGACGGATGTTGATCAGGGTCTGCGGCGTGATCGCCTCGACGTCCTGAGTCGTCATCCGCTCGCGAACCACACGCTCCATGCGGGACAGGCCCACCCGGATCTGGTTCTGGATCAGCTCGCCGACGGTACGCAGGCGACGGTTGCCGAAGTGGTCGATGTCGTCAACCTCGACCGGCACCTCGACACCGCCCGGAGCGGTCATCATCTGATCGTTCTGGTGCAGACGCACCAGGTACTCGATCGTGGCGACGACGTCCTCTTCGGTCAGCGTCGAGCTGGTGATCGGCTTGCCGGCGTTGAGGCCGAGCTTCTTGTTCACCTTGTAGCGGCCGACGCGGGCCAGGTCGTAGCGCTTCTCCTTGAAGAACAGGTTCTCCAGCAGGGTCTGAGCGGACTCCTTGGTCGGCGGCTCGCCCGGGCGCAGCTTCCGGTAGATGTCCAGCAGCGCCTCGTCGGTGCCTGCGGTGTTGTCCTTCTCCAGCGTGCCCATCATGATTTCGGAGAAGCCGAACCGCTCGACGATCTGCTCGTTGGTCCAGCCCAGTGCCTTCAGCAGCACGGTGACCGGCTGACGACGCTTGCGGTCGATGCGCACACCCACGGTGTCGCGCTTGTCGACGTCGAACTCCAGCCACGCGCCGCGACCCGGGATCACCTTGACGCTGTGCAGCGTCTTCTCGGTGGACTTGTCGATGCTCTCGTCGAAGTACACGCCCGGCGAGCGGACCAGCTGGGACACCACGACACGCTCGGTGCCGTTGATGATGAACGTGCCCTTCTCGGTCATCATCGGGAAATCACCCATGAAGACCGTCTGGCTCTTGATCTCACCGGTGTTGTTGTTGATGAACTCGGCCGTGACGAACAGCGGGGCTGCGTACGTCATGTCCTTGTCTTTGCACTCGTCGACCGGAGCCTTGACTTCGTCAAAGCGCGGGTCGGAGAAAGACAGCGACATCGAGCCCGAGAAGTCCTCGATCGGCGAGAGCTCGGTGAGCACCTCTTCGAGGCCGCCGACGGGGTCGACGGAGTCGCCGCGGAGCTTGGCGTTTTCACGCCACCGCTCCGAGCCGATCAGCCACTCGAAAGAGTCGGTCTGTATGTCGAGTAGCCCCGGAACCTCGAGCGGCTCACGGAGCTTTGCGAACGAAATTCTGTTTGGTGCTCCTGGTACGGAGTTCGTGGTTGCTACTGCTGACTTGGATTGGCGGGACCCTGCCAAGATGCATCCTTCCAGCACCTCATGCGACTGCCGGAGGGCCTCAAGGGGGCTTGAGCGCCGATTCCTTCATGTCGCGTATCTGCGTCGGTTCGGCTGGCTTTCTCAAGCCCAAATGGCCCCCAACACAGGACACGCGACTAGATCACTGAGCGGACTCAGGCTAGGGGTGTCAGGTTGCCGGGTTTAGGAGGGCAGGATGCAGCCAGCGCAACGTCCAACAGTACCGCAGGACGGCGTATTCCTCAACCACCGCATGCAGGGACGGCCGGGACGCTGGCTGGCGACTCGCTACTTCTCATCCATCCATACATTGCTGACCAACAGATTGACCCCTCGAAGCCCTTCCGTCAAGAGATAACACGGTCTTTGGTGTGGAGTTTTGCGTTGAACCCGAGTTTGCGCCGGGTCGGCGCCGGCCTCAGGCGGCCACCGAAGGCGCGCAGGTGGCGGCCGTCCCGGTCGTCTCGCGCAGACAACCCGGCTGGAGAGTGAAGATGCCGGCGCTGCCCGCCATGAACGGCTCCAGGAAGTTGAGGAGGTAGGGCCTGCGCAGCGAATTCGGCAGGTCAACCAGGGTCGCCTGGCCGTTCGGCGTGTCAATGGTGCGCGTCTCACCGCTGTCGAGATAGATCCCATCGGCGCGGTCGCCGTCGAACATGTCGTTCACCCAACCGACCATCAGGATCTCGGCCGCCGCAACATTCTGCGGCTTGGAGAATCCCGACACCAATTGCTGCGAGAACTGAATGAGAAAGTTGCCGCCGCGCATCGTGTCGACGTGCGAGCCGCCGGCCAGCGTCACGCCGTAGAAGTCAGCGCCGGGTCGCGCCTCGATCAGTGCCGCGGTGCCGACGCCGAACATGTTCCACATGTACTTCGGCGCAGCGAGTTGGTAGATCGGGATGCCTGGGTCGACCTTCTTCAGGTCGTCGGTCATTTCGCCGTTCATACCGACTCCGTCGAGCAGGACCACGCCCGCCAGGCGATCGTCGATTTCGGCATCGGTCATGTAGCCGGCGATACCGGACACCGCGCCACCGCCGAGCGAATGGCCCATCAGGACGACCTGGCTCCAGGTCAGTTGTCCGTCGTATTCGGTCGCGCTCAGGCTGTCGGCGAGCGCTGTGTTGGTGGGATCGAACAGGCCGGCCATCGCCTGGTGCATCGGCGCCCCACCGAGCCAGCACTGGTCGTAACTCAGGAAGTTCGACGTGATCGACGGTGCGACGACGATGCTGTTCGTCTGCTCTGCCAGCGCCGCGGCGGTGTAGCTGTACCACGGACCGGCCGCCAGGAACCCGTGCTGCAGGTAGATGAGACGGTCGGGATCGGGGTTCTCCGGGATATAGAAGTCGACAGGGACTTCTTCCCCCTCGCCGGGCGCGCAGCCGCAGTCGATCCGCAGCCTGGAGCTGTACACCGTCACCGTGCTGTTGGCCGGAAGCATCGGCGGGCCGCCGATCAACTGCGTGACGAGCCCGTACAGGCCGAAGACGACTGTTCCGATCACGTCGAGCAAGATGTTCAACGGAGTTGCGGTGGCCACGGCGTTGACCGGCGCCGCTGCGGAGGTTGCGAACGTCACCGCGGTGAGCTCGGGGTTCTCCGTCTGCTCGTTCGCTTTGTCCAGCAGGTTGGCCTCTTCGAACGAGTTGGCGACATTCACGGATGCGTGTTCGTCGATGGGGTCGGTCGCAAGGGCTCCCTTGATCTCGACGTTCGCGGTATTCGCCACAGGTCCGAATTCGTCGATGTCGGCCCGCGTCAACGGCGCGATCTGCGAACCCCCCACAGGCACACCGTCCTGGTGGGCTCCGGTGCCGTTCTCCGTGGGCTCGACACCCTCGCCGAGTTCGCCGGCCTCCCCCTCTGCCCCGTTGATCTCCTCGTCGATCAGGTCCTCGCCGGTCGTCCCATCCGTGAGGTCCTCGCCGGTCGTCTCATCTGTGCCGTCCCCGTCGATGGCGTCCTCGTCGAGGGCGTCCTCGTCGATCAGGACCCCGTCGGTCGCGTCCTCGACGGGATCGGGTTCGACCCCCGCGGGATCGTCGCCCTGCTCGTCCTCACCGGTGAGGTCCGGCCCGTTCGGTGTGATGGTTCCTGGCGCCGAATCATCTTTGTTAGCAGGAGAATCCACCGATTCGGAGACCTTGGTGCCGCCGCCCTCGTTCGCGTCGCCCTCGGTCGCCATCGCGACACCTGCGCCGGCCACCACCGCCGCCGTGACACCCGCGATGACGACACCCGTGCTCATCCACACCAAGAACCGGTCGACCATGACCCTCCGTTCGCTGACCGCGAGAAAGATAGCGTGCTTTATCAGCTCATGACGAATGATTCCACGATTCCGTAATATCCTCGGTGTTTGCTCGCGCATTGCGCCAGAGGTCTGAGAACGGCTCCGGTTCGGCGCTACGGGGCGGCGCGTTCGACGCGGATCGGCACGCCGGTCAGCCGCGCCATACCGGCCAGCGACTCGATGTCGTCAGGGTTGCTGGACATCAGCTTGTTGACGTTCGCGCCGCCGGCGCGGTTGGCCAACCGCCACCCGGCGGTGCCCTTGTGTCCCCAACCGTGCGGAATCGCCACCACGCCGGTGACGATGTCCTTGGTGACGATGACGGGCACTTCGATCTCACCGTGCTGCGACGCGATCCGTACGACGTCGCCGTCGACGATGTTGGCGGCCGCCGCGTCGTCGACGTGAATGCGCGCATGCTGGGCACGTTCGCCGCGCATCAGCAGTGGCGCGTTGTGCATCCACGAGTTCTCGGAGCGAGACTCGCGCATACCGATCAGCCGCATGGGATAGGCCTCGTGCGCTTCGCGGCGCGCCAGCTTGGCGACCTCGGCGGCGATGTCGTCGTGCCGCAGCCGCACCCGCCCGCCGCGGTAGACGACGATGTCGCCAAGCACGCCCTCGCGCAGGTGTGGCGCCAGCACCGTGCCGTGGGGATGCACGGCGGTCAGACGCGCGAAGGACAGCCCGCCGCGACGTAGCCCAAACCAGTCGCCGCCCTCCCCCAGCCGGATGATGGCGTCGACCAACAGGCGTGGTGTCACTCGAACACCGAACAGCGACAACGCCTTTCGCATGACTGCCATCATCGCGAGCCCGGGTGTGCGCCACCCCAGCCGCGAGGTGAGGTCGTCGATGATCTCCCACTCGGCGCGGGCCTGGCCCATCGGGGCGATCACGCGTTCGGTGGCCTGCCGGAAGGGCGTGGGCTGCAGCGTCTGGAAGGGCAGCGGAAAGTCGTCGCGCTCGTACATCGTTGTCGCGGGCAGCACGTAGTCGCAGTGCGCGAGCGTCTCGTTGACGTACAGGTCGATGCCCACCATCAGGTCCAAGGACTCCAACGCCGCCTCTAATTCATTGCCGTTGGGTACCGACAGCACCGGGTTGCCTGCGCTGACGAGCAGAGCCCTGACCTGACCGCGGCCCGCTGTGGCGATTTCCTTGGCCATCACCCCGGCGGGTTCGGACCCGAGCACCGACGGGAAGTCGCCGATGCGTGAGCGTCTGCGGGAGTAGATCGTCCGCAGCAGCGCGCCGCCGGCCTTGCCAAGCCAACGCTCGCCGGGCAGTCCCAAGCGGCCGAACATGCTGCCGCCGGCCACGTCGAGATTGCCGGCCACCAGGTTGACCGCGTCGAGCAGATACGTTGTGAGCGTGCCATTTTCGCCGATACTGGTGCCGACACGCCCGTACACCGCGGCACGCCGGGTGCGGACCAGATCGCGGGCCAGCGAGCGCACGGTGTCCGGGTCGATCCCGGTGCGCGGCGCGGTGACGTCGGGGCTGAAGGGTCGGGCCAGCTGCTCCAGCCAGACACCGCCGTCGGCCTGGCGGGCGAGCCTGGCCCGGTCGACGAGGTTCTCGCCGAACATCACCTGCAGAAGCGACAGCAACAGGTAGGCGTCCCCATCGGGAACGATGCCCAGCCATTCGAATTGCGCGGCGGTCTCGGTCTTGCGTGGATCGACGACAAGGACGCGTCCGCCGCGCTTGACGATGTCGTGCATACGGTCCTTGATCCGCGGCACGGTGAGCACACTGCCATGTGACACAACGGGATTGGCGCCGATCACGACCAGCAGATCGGCGCGAAGCACATCGGGCACCGGCAGCGCCAGCGGTGAACCGTACAGCAGTTGGCTGGCCACGAATCGGTTGTTGACGTCCTGGCTGCCCGCGGTGAACACGTGCAACTTCGGGCCGAAGCCGAGCATGAACGTGCTCAGGCTCAGCGTGTGGCTATAGCTGAATGCACCGGGATTGCCGTAGTACCAGCCGATGGCGCCGGAACCGTGCCTGCGATGGATATCGGCCAACCGGGCTGCGATGTCCGACATCGCCTCGTCCCAGCCGACCGGTTCGAATCCACCGCTGCTCGTGCGCCGCAACGGCGTGGTCACCCGGTCGGGATCGTTGACGATCTCGCTGAACGCGACGCCCTTCTGACAGGCGAACCCAGCCGAGAGTGGATGGTCCTTGTCAGGGCGCAGCGCCGTGAGACGGCCATCTTCGACGGTCGCGATCATGCCGCACAGCGGTTCACAAATACGGCAGAACGTCGTTTTCTGAACGCCAGCCTTGTGCTCGGTGCTCATCTTCCGACGTTAACGCGGGACTACCTCTCGAGGGTCCTGGTCTCGACAGTCGGGCTGTCGACAGTCGGGATGACACCCGTGGGGGCGTCGTCATCTCGATGCCGGGGCGCCTCGACGGTCTCCCCGAACGCACTGGCGTGATACTGGTGGGTGCCTTCGAGGTCGTCGCGGATCGCTTCCTGCGCGGCAGGCGGCAGGGTGTGCATCAGCTCGCGAACCCGTGCCTGGCGACGCGCCACGGCCTGACGTTCCGGCATACCCGGGGTCGCCTGGATCTGCGGCGGCACACCCTCGATCTCCTCGACACCGCCGTCGTGGTGGCCGGCGTCGAACATGGCCTGCTCCTCGGCTATCGTCGACTCGTCCTTCTCCTCCGACATACCGATCGGGCCGATCCGGCGGCCGTTGAGGAACTGCCGCACCACCGGCTCGTCGCTGGTCAACAGCACCTCACGAGGACCGAACATCACCAGGTGCTTACGGAAGAGCATGCCCATGTTGTCGGGCACGGTCCGCGCGATGTTGATGTTGTGCGTCACGATCAGGATGGTGCAGTCGATCTGGGCGTTGATGTCGATGAGCAGCTGGGAAAGATAGGCGGTACGAACCGGGTCCAGACCGGAGTCCGGCTCGTCGCACAGGATGATCTGCGGGTCGAGCACCAGCGAACGGGCCAGGCCGGCACGCTTGCGCATACCGCCGGAGATCTCGCCCGGGAACTTGGTCTCATCACCGCCAAGGCCGACCAGGTCGAGCTTCTCCATGACGATGTTGCGGATCTCGCTTTCCTTCTTCTTGGTGTGCTCACGCAAGGGGAAAGCGGTGTTGTCATACAGGCTCATCGAGCCGAAGAGGGCGCCGTCCTGGAACATCACACCGAACAGCGTGCGGATCTCGTAGAGCTCCTTGGCTGTGCACTGGATGATGTCCGTGCCGTCGACGATGATCTTGCCGCGTTCAGGACGCAGCAGCCCGATCAGCGATTTGAGGAACACCGACTTGCCGGTACCGGACGGGCCGAGTAGCACGCTGACCTCACCGGCCGGGACCTCCAGCGTGACGTCTTCCCAGATTCGCTGGGGCCCGAAGGACTTGGTGAGCCCCTCAACCTGAATACCAATGCCCACGCGCGCGATCCTTCCGCCAGTGTTCGCAAGCCACAGGCCTTCCCGCCTGTGGTTTGAGTCACTGTAGCGTACGCGCATCAGCGTGCGGCACAGGCGTGAAGTGCGATCACGGGCATCCACATTGGGCAAAATGCGAGGTCGCTGACCTCTTCGTCGGTGCCCAACCCGCCGCGTGGAGATGGCTGGCGACGGTTTTTGGGACTCAGATGCAGCCGGTTGGCGATCTGCTGGTCGGTCAGCCCAGGGGCTCCCGCGCTCCGGCAGACACGAATTCAACGGGATCCGCTTATTTACTCGAGCGTCGGAATGATCAGTGCGGCCAGCAAACCTCGACTACTATGCGCGGTGCGGTCGCACATCACGGAACGACCGAACTGAGGCCGCGCAATTGAGGTCCGGTCGGTGTCCCGCGGCATGGTCGGAGCCGGCAAGGGAGACGCATCGTTGTCGCAGCAGTCCGTGTTCGACCCGCCGCACGAGCGCACGCCCGATATTTCAGACGAACCGACCGGCAGGTCCCGTGCCGTCGTTGCCAAATCGCTGCGCGACTACGTGCGCGCGCATCCGGTCGCCGCGATCGAGACCACCGGCAACCAGGCCGTCCTCGGGGTGCGTTGCCTGAAATATCTGTTCCTGGATTTGTTCACCGGCCGGTTTCCGTGGAAAGAGTTCGTCCGGCAGGGCGCGTTCATGTCGGGCAGCGCCGTTCTGCCCACCCTGCTCGTCGCGATACCCATCGGCGTGACGTTGTCCATCCAGTTCGCGCTCCTGGCAGGACAGGTCGGCGCGACGTCGATGGCCGGCGCCGCGAGCGGGCTTGCGATTGTGCGGCAGGGGGCCTCGCTGGTGGCTGCAATCATGATGGCCTCGGCCGTCGGCTCGGCGATCACCGCTGATCTCGGCTCACGCACCATGCGCGAGGAAGTCGACGCGATGGAAGTCATGGGCGTCTCGGCCATCCGACGCCTGGTCGTCCCGCGTGCTGCCGCGGCGATGCTCGTGGCCGTCGGGCTCACCGGCACGACCTGCTTCGTGGGCTTCTTCGCCAGCTATCTGTTCAACGTGTACTTCCAGCACGGGGCCCCGGGAAGCTTCGTGAGCACGTTCTCGGCGTTCGCCACGGTCGGCGACCTGATACTCGCCCTTTTCAAGGCGGTCCTCTTCGGGTTGATCGTCGCAATCGTCGCCTGCGACAAAGGGCTTCGCACCAAGGGTGGGCCGGCCGGCGTCGCGAACTCGGTGAACGCCGCGGTCGTGGAGTCGATCCTCGTCCTGATGCTTCTGAACGTGATGATCAGCCAGGTCTACGTGTTGATGGTGCCTCAACATGGCCTGTGATCCGATGCTCGGCAACCGGGGGCGCGGATGACGCCGTCGGCCTACCGGATCCCCGGCATTCGACCACTCGCCTCGGCGGGCAGCGCCGTCACGCGATCACTGCGCCGGCTCGGCCACATTCTGTCGTTCTTCATCGAGGCGATCACGTCGATTCCGATTGTCTTGCGGCATTACCGATCCGAGTTCCTCCGCCTGCTGTCGGACGTCACCTGGGGTAACGGTTCGATCGTCGCAGGCGGCGGGACGGCAGGTGTCGCGGCGGTGCTCGGGATCACCTCGGGGGCGCTGATCGGCATCGAGGCGTACAACATGCTCGGCATGTTGGGGCTGGGGCCTGCGACCGGATTCGTGTCCTCCCTGGTGTCGACCCGCGAGCTGATCCCGATGATGGCCGCGCTGGCATTCGCCATGCAGTCGGGATGCAGGTTCACCGCCCAGCTCGGTGCCATGCGCATCAACGAGGAAATCGATGCCCTTGAGTCACTTGCCATTCGGCCCATTCCGTTCCTCGTCACCACCCGGTTGCTCGCCTCGGCGGTGGCGGTGGTGCCGTTGTACGTCATGTGCCTGTGCTTGGGCTATCTCAGCGCACAAGTTGTTGTGAGTCTGTCCGGCGGCGGCTCGACGGGGGCGTATCTGCACTACTTTTCGCTCATGCTGAGCGGCACCGACATCATCTATTCGGTGCTCAAAGCGGTGGTGTTCGTCTGGCTTGCGTCGACGATTCAGTGCTATTTCGGCTTCTTCGCATCCGGCGGCCCGGAGGGCGTAGGGGTCGCCGCCGGGCACGCCATGCGCGCCGCCATCACCACCGTGGTCATCGTCAACATGCTGCTGACCATGGCGCTGTGGGGCGTCGACTCCGGCGCGCGGTTCGGCGGCTGAGGCATGGGCAACTCGATCGAACCCAACGGACGTGGCTGGTCTGATCGCCAGCTGCTCATCGGCGGTGCGGTGGTGCTCATTGTCGCCGCGTTGATCACCGGGTTGCTGTTGGCCAAGTCCCAAGGCCGTCTCGATCCCCACGTCCGGGTGACCGCCGAACTGGTCGATGTGGGCGACGGCCTGCCGGAACGCGCCGACGTCAAGTTCCGCGGTGTCCTGGTCGGCGCAGTCACCAGCCTGGAACCCGCCCGCGACGGCCGTCCCAACATCGTGGAGATCGACCTGAAACCCGAGGCGGCCAAAGGCATACCGGACACCGTCACCGCGCGGGTGGTGCCCAGCAACGTCTTCGCCGTCTCGTCCATCCAGCTGGTCGATCACGGCGACGCGACGCCGCTGCGCCGGGGCGCCGTCATCGCCGAGGACACCGAGTTGCCCACGGTGCTCTTTCAGACGACCATCGACCGGGTACGCCGGATCCTGGTCGCCACCCAACGAGACGGGACCGACCCCCCGGTGGGGCTCGTCAATCTGCTCGCCGAAGCCACCGATCACCGGGGCGACGCATTGTTGAGCTCGGGGGCGCGGCTGCACCGCATCCTGACCGAGATGAACCGGCTGATCGCGACGAGTTCCGATGAGCCGTCGACGGTTTCCATGTTGAGCGAGATGGCACAGGCATTGACCTCGACGGCGCCCGAACTGTTCGACAATCTGCACAACGCGGTGGTGCCGATGCGCACCATCGCCGAAAAGCAGGCGGAGTTACAGAGCTTGCTGTCCGGCGGGCTGAACACCGCTTCCACGGCCTCGGACGCGTTCGACAACCACGTCGACCAACTCATCGGAATCACCACGCATCTGGAACCGGTCATCGGCGTGCTGGCCATGAATCAGGACAAGTTCTTGCCCATCGCGACCCGGCTCACCCGCCTTTCGGACAAGATGCTGACGCAGGGTTGGGACGCCGATCGGCAGAGGTTCAGCGCCAAGTTCATCGTGTCGTTCACGCCGTTGCGGACCTATGTCCGCGCCGATTGCCCGCGCTACGGCCCACTCGAGGGGCCGAGTTGCCACACCGCACCCGAGCAGCCACAGAAGTTCGACATCCCACAGGTGCTGTTGCCAGGCAGCTACCGGCCGCCGCCCGATCTGGCGCCACCCCCAGGCATGCCGCCGCCCTCGATCGACGACGTGGTCGGGATCGCCGCGGCACCGGCATCCTACGGAGGCAATGTCGGACCCGTCGGCAGTGCCGGTGAGCGCGAGCAACTTTCGGAAGTCCTCGGCGGCGAAGTTGATAGTGCGCAACAGCTTCTGCTCGGACCGGTCGCGCGGGGCACCGTGGCGAGCATCAGCCCCGATCCGGCAGCGGGTGGCCGATGAAGTTCCGGACCGCGCTGATCGGCTTCTCCGCCTTCATGGTGGCCGCGCTCGTACTGACCACTCTTGTGTACGGCACCTTGCGCCGCGACCCCGGGGGCCCGACGGATACCTACACCGCGTTGTTCACCGACGTGACCGGCCTGCGCGACGGCGACGACGTGCGCGTGGCCGGCGTCCGGGTCGGGCGGGTCGACTCGGTCACCTTGGCCGGCGACGCGGGCGATATCGCCGAGGTGAGGTTCCAGCTCGGCAGCGACCAGTCGATCTATGCGGACACCGTCGCGGCGGTGATGTACCAGAACATCGTCGGCCAGCGGTATTTGGGCCTGTCCCGCGACTTGGAAAACCCCCCCTCGCCGCGGCTGCCGCCAGGCACGCAGATCCCGCTGGACCGCACCGAACCGTCGTTCGACGTCGGTGCGCTTCTCAACGGTTTCGAGCCGCTGTTCACGCTGCTCGATCCCGCTCAGGTGGACCGGCTGTCGAATGCGATGATCGACGCCTTCGGCGGCGACTCGGCGGCCATCGCCCATTTCGTCTCCCAAACCTCGCAACTCACCGCCACTTTCGCGGGCCGCGACGAGATCCTGGGCGACGTGATCCTCAACCTGAACACCGTGGTGAGCAATCTCGCGGCCCAGGACACCAACCTCGACGGGGTCATCTCCTCGGCGCAGACCATGGTGTCCGAGCTCAACAGTCGTCGCGAGAACCTGGTCGCCTCGGTCGGATCGCTGAATCATGCCGCAGGCCGGATCGCCGCGATCGGGGACACGGCCTATCCGCAGCTGACCGAATTGGTGTACCGGGAACCCGGTTTCACCCAGCATCTCGTCGGGCAGCGCGACCAGGTGGCATTCCTCGGGTCCAATGTGCCGTTGGTGCTCAAAGGGCTCGCCCGGATATCCGGCAACGGCGCCTACGGCAACGCCTATACCTGCAGCCTGAACATGATGGGCTTCTTCCCCGGACTGAACAACCTGGTGCCCAGGATCGTTCGGCTCGCCTCCCCCGGCAACGTGGTCAAGAACTCGCAGAAGTGCAGGGCCACCGAATGAAGAGACCGTTCTGGATCGGACTCGCGGCCCTGACGATGGCAGCCGTTGTGGTGGCCGGCCTCCTCATTGCTCGCTCGGCGGGCTTCGGATACACGCGCTATGAAGTCGAATTCGCCCAAGCCGCGCAGCTGCGAGTCGGTGACAACGTCAGCGTCGCCGGTATCAGCGTGGGAGAGGTCAAGTCGGTCGCCTTGGCCGGCGATCGAGTTCGGGTCGGGTTGCGGGTACGCGACAACGTCAAACTGGGCGCACAGACCAGGGCCGCCATCAAGCTGACCACGATATTGGGTTCCCGCTACGTCGAGTTGCGACCACGCGGCCAAGAGCCACTGTCGGACAGGGTGATTCGTCTGGACTACACCGAGGTCCCCTACGACCTGCAATCGTTGCTGTGGGATTCGACCTCGACCTTCGAGCAGGTCGATGCCGACCGGCTCGCCAGCGGGCTGACCGTCCTGTCCAAACAACTCGACGGACTACCCGCGGCGCTGCCACAGGCCATGACGAACCTGAAGAAGCTGTCGGGGATCATCGCCGAGCGCCGCGACCAGATCGGCACCCTGCTCGAGGCGAGCGCGACGCTGACCAGCACACTGCACCGCCAGCAGGCCGCCCTGGGACAACTGGTCTATCAGGGCCGGGATCTGCTGGCCGAGTTCGTTTCTCGTCAGGACTCGTTCCGGCAGCTGATGTCGTCACTGACCCAGTTGGTCGACCTGCTCAGTAAAGTCGTCGTCGGCGATCGCCCGGCATTCGAGAAGCTGCTGCGCGACATGCAGGAACTGACCGCAATGGCCAGCGACAACGACGAGCTGTTCCGGAACATGCTGCAGACCATGCCGATTCCGATCCGCAATCTCACGAACGCCACCGGGTCCGCGCCGGCGCTGGAGTTCTTTCCGGCGAACGGGACGCTGGTCGACGACTGGATGTGCGCGATCAGCGGCCGCGCCACCCAGTTCAACGCCGTCGAGTACTTCCAGGACTGCGGATGAGGAAGTTCATCGTCGCCACCATCGTCGTCGTCCTCGCGATAGCGGGCATCGGCTACCTCACCGCGGCCAAAGCCGGGATCACACAGCAGCCGATCACCGTCTCCGCGCAGTTCGACGAGGCCTCCGGTCTGTACGCCGGCAATGCCGTCGAGGTGCTGGGTATGCAGGTCGGCACGGTGGAAAGTGTCACGGCCAAGGATTCCTATGTCGAGGTGATTCTGAGCATCGACAAGGACATTCAGGTGCCGGCCGACGTGATGGCCGCGACCATTTCGAGTTCGATCCTCACCGACCGGCGCGTGGCGCTGTCGCCGGCCTATACCGGCGGACCGGTGCTCGAGAACGATGACGTGATTCCGCTCGACCGGACCCGCACGCCGGTCGGTTTCGACCGCGTGCTGGCCACCATCGACAGGCTCACCGGCGCCATGCGCGGCGACGGCGAGGGCGGCGGACCGCTGGCGGACTTGGTGAATACCGGCGCCGAGACCGCGGCAGGCAACGGGCAGAACATCAAGAGCGCACTCGACCAGTTGGCGAACGCCCTGCGAATGACGTCCGATGGTGCGCAAACCAAAGACAATCTCACGACGATCGTCACCAGCCTCGCCTCGCTGACGAAAGCTGCGTCGGAAAACGATGCGACGATTCGTGAGTTCGGCTCGATGGTGCACGCCACCAGCGATGTGCTGGCCGCCCAGAACTTCGGCACCGGCAGCACCGGCCGACGGACCAACGAAGTGCTCGAGGCCGCCGCCGACCTGCTGGAGAAGAACAGGGACACGATCAAACAGGCCCTCGGCAACGGCGATGTCATGCTGGCCGCGGCGAACGACAACAGCCGGGAAATGGCCGAGGCCTTCGACGTATTGCCGTTGTTGCTGGACAACGTCTACAACGCGATCGACCCGGTCAACGGGTCGATGCGGGTGCATGCCCTTGTCGACAAGATGATGTTCGACAGTCAGATGACCAAAGAGGTCTGCAATCTCATGGGTCTGCGCCAACTCGGCTGCAGCACCGGCACGCTGCAGGACTACGGACCCGACTTCGGGTTGACGTACATGCTCGATTCGATGGCACGGATGGGCCAGGGCGGATGAGCGCCGTTCGACGGAGCGCCGTTGTCGGCCTCAGCGCGATCATGGTCCTCAGCGGTTGTGCCGCACCGAGTCTCGACAGCATTCCGCTGCCGGCCCCGTCGGTGGGCTCGGATTCCTACACGCTGACCGCGACGTTCGCCAACGCGCTCAACCTGCCACTGAAGGCCAAGGTGCGGCTCGGCGGGGCCGACATCGGCGAAGTCGTCTCGATGCAGGCGTCCGACTACACCGCGGTCGTCACGATGCAGGTGCGCGAAGGTGTTGAACTTCCCGTCGGTTCGCTGGCCGAACTGCGTACCGCGACCCCGCTGGGTGACGTGTTCGTCGCGGTGCAGCCACCCGCAGAACCCGGACCGGCGCTGCTCGCCGACGGTGACACGCTGGGGCTCGGGTCGACGGCGTCGGCGGCGACGGTCGAGGCGGTGCTGAGCTCGGCGGCGGTCCTCGTCAACGGCGGCGTGGTGCGCGACCTGACCAAGGTGGTCAACGGTCTCGGCAGGGCAGCCGGCGACAACGGCGACACGTTCGGAGACCTGGTGCGCCAATCCAACCGGCTGGCAGACACACTCAGCGGGCGGTCAGACCAGATCCAGTCCGCACTCGACGACACCGCGGCGCTTATCGACACCATGAACAGCAGGCAGGAGTCCATCAACGAGCTGCTCAGCGCGGCGTCGCCGGCGCTCGGCGCGGTGGACACCCGCCAGCTCACCGACCTCGTCGGCACGGTCGGCAACATGTCGGCGCAGCTGTCGAAGTTTCCGTCCCTGCAGGGCACCGACACCCGAAGTGTGGTGGCCGATCTCAACGCGCTCTCAGGGGCTTTCAACGATGTGGTGCTCAGCCCCGACACCAGCATGGTGGCCATGAACCGGATGCTGCCGCCCGTCGTCAAGGCGACATCGGGTACGGCGATCGGCGCCGAGGCCACCATGGCGAAGCTGGCCCTTGGGAACTGGCCCGATATCGGTTATCTGGGCGACCCGCAGTTCCACGGCCCCAAGCGAGCGGACTGGCACTTTCTGGTCGGCAGCCTGAAGTACACCCTGTTCCGGTTGCAGGAACGCGTCGTCGGACAGGGACCATCATGACACTCGACGGGATCGCTGAGCGCTGGTTGGCGACGTTGGAGATGCTGCGCCGCAACCGGTCTGCGCTCTCGGGGATTTCGCTCGTCATCATTTTCGTCGTCAGCGTGACGTATCTGACGTTCGGCGCGCTGCGGATCAACCCGGCCCGGTCCACCATCGAGGTGCGCATCCCGCTGGCCGAATCGGGCGGACTGCTGCCGCGCCAGGACGTCACCCTTCGCGGTGTGCCGATCGGACGGGTCGACTCCGTCGTGCTGGCAGCGGGCGGAGTCACCGCTGTCGCGTCGATCGACGATCGGGTGAAGATCCCGGTCGACAGCGCGGTGCGGGTGTCGGGGCTGTCCCCCGCCGGCGAACAGTATCTCGACTTCCGACCCGTTGCCAGCAGCGGTCCTTACCTGGTCGACGGCAGCGTGATCGATCCCGACCGCACCTCCGTGCCCGTGACCCTGGCCCAGACGCTGGCCAACGCGAATGGTGCTCTCACCCAACTGGATCCGGAGAAACTCAAAGTCATCCGCCAGGAACTCGGTGTCAGCGTCGAAGGCCCCGACAAGCTGGCGGACATCCTCGATGGCGGAACGTTCTTGATCTCCGCACTGGACGGTGTGCTGCCGGAAACGGTGAGCCTGCTGTCCACCAGCCAGATGGTGTTCTCCACTGTGGTCGACGTCGATCCCGGGCTCGCCGCGACCGGTGAGGGTCTGGGATCGGTGTTCGCCGGTATGAACCGGATGGACGGCGGATTCCGCACCCTGGTTGCGCGCGCGCCCGAAAACCTGCAGGGCATCGACGATCTCTTCGCCGACAACTCCGAGACCATGGTGCGTCTGTTGGGGAACCTGGCCACCGTCGCAGAGTTGTCGTACGTGCGGGTGCCGGCGTTGAATGCGTTGTTCCCCGATCCGGCAGTGCGCGGTTCGGCGCTGGAGAACATGTTGACCGTTTTCCACGACGGCGCGGCGTGGGCCATCGGCGATATCTACCCGCGCTATGTCTGCGATTACGCGGTGCCCCGAACACCGCCGTCGGCGGCTGACTACCCCGAACCCCGGCGGTACACCTACTGCGACGACCCGAACCCGTCGGTACTCATCCGCGGTGCGCGCAACGCACCGCGGCCTGCGGGCGACGATACGGCCGGACCCCCGCCAGGCGCGGATATGGCAGCGACCACGGACCCCACGCCGCGAGGAAGATGGACGATACCGACGCCGTACGGGGGGCCGCCGCTACCAGTGGCGATTCCCGGCGATGTCCCGCCACCGCCGCCACCCCCAGGACGATAGGCAGGAGTGAAGACCTTGGGAGAGAACGAGAAAGACACCACGGACGAACCGAAAGACGAACCGCCGGTTGATGCTCCGGAGGAGACCGAACCCGAACCCGAAGCCGTCGTCGAAGCCGAAGCTGCGGCCGAAGCCGAGGAAGACGCGGACAAGCCGCGCTGGACCAAGCGCGCGCTGCGCTGGGCGGCCGTCGCCGCAGTGGCCGCCGTGGTGGCCGTCGCGGGTTGGGAGGGTTGGTTGCTCTACCAGCAGCACCAGACGGACGTCGCCGCCGAGCAGGCCCTCGATGCTGCAACGAAATACGCTGTGGTCCTGACGAGTATCGACACCAACGCGCTCGACCAGAATTTCACCGAGGTGCTTGACGGTTCGACCGGTGAATTCAAGGACATGTACGCCAAATCCAGTACCCAGCTCCGCCAGTTGTTGGTGGACAACAAGGCGACCGCACATGGCGTCGTCATCGATGCCGCGGTGAAGTCCGCCACCAAGGACAAGGTCGAGGTGCTGCTGTTCGTCGACCAGTCGGTGAGCAATTTGGCCGTGCCCGATCCTCGGATCGACCGCAGCCGGATCAAGATGACGATGGAGAAGGTGGACGGTCGGTGGCTGGCCAGCCAGGTCGAGTTGCCGTGAAACTGGCAGCGGGGCTGGTGGCGATCGCCGTCGGCGCCGGCCTGTTCACCACCGCGCCGACGGCTGCGGCCTCCGCGGCACAGTTCTGCGATGAGCTGACGGCGGTATGGGACGGCACCAACTGCGTGACGACCGTGGAGTCGAATCGCAATGCACGGATGACTATTTCGCTGGCCCTGCCCGACGGGTTGCTGGACAATCCGACGGCGGGGCCGGTGCTGCGGGAGTATTACAGCAACCTCATCAATGCGTGGCGTCGCACCGGCGCCACCATGGTGCGCGACAGCAAGGGGTCGGCGTACGTCGAGTCGTACCCCGGTCCCGGCGCGGTGCAATCCCTTGTCGTTCATGAGGTGTGGCTGCCCGATGGAGTGCAGGCGAACAACGCGTACCGGTCCTTCATCTTCGATTTGGCGCAGGGGCGCAGGCTCGCTCTTGCCGACATCTTCAAATCGGGTGTCGATCCGCTGCAGGTGATTCCGCCTGCTGCGCGGCCGCTACTGCCCGCGGCACTCGACGCTGCTCCGCCCCCGCACGAGCCGGGCACCTATCCGTTCACGGTTCAAGAGTGGGAGCCCAGCGGAAGCGGTTCCGGATTTTCCGGCGACTACGGCGGGTGGGCCCTGTCGACCAACGAACTGATCCTGCGCCTGCCCGATGCGCCGATGGCACATGAATATCCGATCCCGCGTGATCGGTTCGTGTGGTCCATGGACGGGGGCGCCGTGACGATCAGGGTGCCCCTCGCAGCGCTTGCTGCATCGTTGCGTCCGGAGTACGGCGGAACGTAGCGGAAGCTAGTCGACGATTCGCCAGTTGTCTTTGCCGACTTCGACGGCCGTCACCTCGACCGTCTTCTCGACGGAATTCTGATCGGCCGCTGTGCAGTCGAAGCTGTCGCCGATCGGGACGATCTTCAGCCCGGTACCGCACGTCACCGTGACCGGGAAGCCCATTTCCGATTCGATCTCCGTGGCCAACAACTCCTCCGTGCTGGGCAGGTCGTAGACGATGTCCAGCGTGCTGAAGTTGACGTTGCCTTCGTCGTCCTTGACCGTTACCTCGACCCGGACCTTTTCTCCGTCGACGTCCGCGTCGCAGATGAACTTGTCACCCGATTTGAGGTCGACCTGGTCTCTCGGGCAGGTCACTGTCGGAGCGTTTGGCGTTATCGACGAATAGGTGCCTTTGAGTTCGTCGGAGATGGATTTTTCGAGCTTG
Source organism: Mycobacterium neglectum (assembly GCF_002591975.1). Lineage (GTDB taxonomy): Bacteria > Actinomycetota > Actinomycetes > Mycobacteriales > Mycobacteriaceae > Mycobacterium > Mycobacterium neglectum. The sequence goes on from NZ_NVQE01000001.1 coordinate 323,087, forward strand.
TCGTAGTCGGGGCCGCCGGCGGAGAAGGAGAAGTTGCACGCTGTCAGGGACAGCAGTGGTGCCGCAATGACGGCAAGCGCGATACGCGGCAGGGCGGCAAACACGGATTCAAGATAGACGTAGTTGACGCCTGCGACAGTGGCTTCACATAAAAGCGCGCTCCGGCCGGACCTGAGGACGAACTTGCGCCCTACGACCGAGAGTGAAGCCAGGGTTGTTGATGCTCGACAACAACCCTCGCTTCACTCTCGACCATAGGACCCACTAGGGCTGTACGGGCCCACGGCGCCCGAAACGCAGAACCGCCCGGGACCGTGATGATCCCGGGCGGTTCGTACGGTCTGAACTACTTGACGGTGACCGTCGCGCCGGCGGCCTCGAGCTTGCTCTTGGCTTCCTCGGCGGCCTCCTTGGCGACCTTCTCGAGCAGCGGCTTGGGGGCGCTGTCGACGAGGTCCTTGGCCTCCTTGAGGCCCAGGCCGGAGACGATCTCGCGGACGACCTTGATGACGCCGATCTTCTTCTCGCCGGCACCCTCGAGGATGACGTCGAACTCGGACTGCTCCTCGGCGGCCTCGGCAGGTGCACCACCGGCGGCGGGGCCGGCGGCCGCGACGGCGACCGGAGCGGCGGCGGTGACCTCGAAGGTCTCCTCGAACTTCTTGACGAACTCAGAGAGCTCGAGCAGCGTCAGTTCCTTGAACGCGTCGAGCAGGTCTTCGGTGGACAGCTTGGCCATGATTGGTCCTTCCTGATTCTTTCTTGGTTTCCGGGTTGTGTGGTTGGGCTACTCGGCCGCGTCGGCCGGTGCCTGGTCTTCGGATGACGCCTCGGCGGGAGCTTCGGCGGCGGGTGCCGCTCCGGGCTCCGATGCCTTCTTCTCTTGCAGTGCAGCGAACAGTCGTGCGGCCTGCGACGCCGGAGCGTTGAACAGTCCTGCGGCCTTCGACAGATTCGCCTTCATCGCACCGGCCAGCTTGGCCAGCAGCACCTCGCGCGATTCCAGGTCGGCGATCTGTTCGACCTCGGAAATGCTCAGCGCGCGGCCGTCCATGTAGCCGCCCTTGATGACGAGCGCCTTGTTGTCCTTGGCGAACTTCTTGATCGCCTTGGCGGCGTCGACAGCCTCGCCCTTGACGAACGCGATCGCGGTGGGTCCGACGAAAAGCTCGTCGAGACCCTCGATGCCCGCCTCCGCCGCGGCACGCTTGACCAGCGTGTTCTTGGCGACGGTGTAGGTGGCGGAATCACCGAGCGAACGGCGCAGGTCTTTGAGGTTGGCAACCGTCAGCCCGCGGTACTCGGTGACGAGCGTCGCCGTCGAGTCCTTGAACTGTTCGGCGATGTCGGCAACCGCGGTGGCCTTTTCAGCCTTGGCCATGCATGCCTCCTCGAAAATGGGGACCGAGGTCGCCGAGAAGGATCACGTCCGGAAATGACGAACGCCCCGACACAGACAGGTCGGGGCGCATACGTGAAGCACTAGCCTCGTCCTCCTGCGTGGGCCGCCGGGCAATGCCGGACCTTCAACCGATCTCTCGGTGACCAACGGTCTTGGGTGGAACGGTGTCAAATATAGCCGACGACCCGCCGATCAGCCAAAACGGCCCGCAACCCCCGCCAGCGCGGCCAGGTGATCGTCGACGGTGGTCAGTCCCTGACCCATGGTGCTGACCGCCACGTGGGTGGCACCCGCCTCGGCCCATGCGGCCAGTTCCGCCGCAACGGTGTCCGGCTCGATCGAGGATCTCACCTGGCCCTGCAGGCCAAGTGCCTCGGGATCACGTCCCGCCGCGACCGCGGCCTCACGGACGGCCGCGCGGGCCTCGTCGAGCTTGGGCCCGGGCCCCATCATCGGGAACCACCCGTCGGCGAGCCGCCCGATCCGTTCGTAACCCTTCGCCGACGCCGTGCCGATCCACACGGGGATCGGCCGTTGCACAGGTGGCGGCGCGATGCCGGCTCCGGTGACGGTGTCGAATTTGCCCTCGAACGTGACGCTGCGCTCGGTCCACAACCGCCGCATCAGGTCGATCTGTTCCTCCGACCGCGCGCCCCGGACACCGAAGTCCTCACCCAGTGCATCGTATTCGACGGCGTTCCAACCGATTCCGATACCGAGCCGGAATCTGCCCTGCGACAACAGGTCGACTTCGGCGGCCTGCTTGGCGACCAGTACGGTCTGCCGCTGCGGGAGAATGAGGACGCCGGTGACGAATTCGAGTGTCGTCGTGGCCGCGGCGAGATATCCGAACATCACCAACGGCTCGTGAAACGTGGTGTCGACGTCGTAGTACCCGTCCCACCCCTCGTACACGGCGGGATCGGCCCCTACGACGTGGTCGTATGCGAGCAGGTGGTCGTAGCCGAGGCCTTCGACTCCCTGCCCGTAGGCGCGGACGGCACCGACATCGCCGCCGAGTTCGGTTTGGGGGAAAACCACTCCAACACGCATGCCCTTACCTCTCGCGAATCCGGCGCGCTTATCAACCGCCATGGTGCGTCAGCGCGCCGAAAACACCAGGGCCGCCGCGCCGACCAGTCCGGCCTCGCCGCCGAGTTCGGCGGGCACCACCCGCAGTTCGCGGATGAAGTCCAGCCCCGCATAGGTGTGCAGCGCCCCGCGCAGCGGGTCGAAGAGCAGGGCGCCGGCCTTGGCCACTCCGCCGCCGACGACCACGAGGTCGAGGTCGCAGACGGCGCCGACCGATGCGATCATCGCGGCCACCGCCGTTGCACCACGGGCGAATGTCCGCAGCGCAATCGCGTCGCCCGCCGCCGCGGCGTCGGCCAGTTCCTTGGCATCGGCGTCGGCGGGCGCATGCCACCCCTGCTCCCTGGCCCACTGCGCCATCCGCGGACCGGCGGCGATCGTCTCGACGCAACCGCGGCCTCCGCACGAGCACGGCCCGCCGGCGGGGTCGACTACGACATGGCCGACGTGCCCGGCATTGCCGGTGCGACCGCCGTACGGCACGCCGTCGAGCACCAGCCCACCGCCGACTCCGGTGGACACCACCATGCCGAGCATGAACCTCGCACCGCGACCCGCGCCTCGCCACCGCTCACCCAGTGCCATGCACAACCCGTCACCGCCCAACCGCACAGGGCAACCGACCACCTCCGACACCCGTTCGACGATCGGAAAGCGTTGCCACTCGGTGATATTGATCGGGCTGACCGTACCGTTCGGCACGTCGATCGGCCCGGCTGACGCAACTCCAACGCCGCGCACACGACCGCCGGCCACGGCGAGCGCCTCGGCCACCAGCGACTCGACCACCGCCCAGACGATCTCCGCATCACCGTTCGGTGTCGGCAGCCGAGCCTGATGCACCAGTGTGCCGTCGTCGTCGGCGAGACCGACGGCAATCTTCGTGCCGCCGATATCGATAGCCAGAGCAAGTTCGGACATCAGTGCCGATGGGTGTTGTCGGGCTGCCGCGGATCGCCGGGATGCTCATAGCCCGGCGACAATTCGACGAGAGCGGCGCACCGGGCGTCCAGCCACACCCGGAACGCACGACGCCTGGCCGCGGCGCGCAAGTGTTCGGCGACGCCGGCGGTCTCGGCGAAGCGCAACGGATTCCGCTCTTCGTAGGCGGCGACCGCCTCGTCGGTCACGTCGACGGCGTCCGTCACGTCCACGAATAGCGCCCGCGCCAACGGATCGGACAGCACCGCCGCGGCCACGCTGCCGATCTCGAGTCGCACCGTCATGTCGGGTAGCAGATCGTCCTCCGACGGAGCACCCTGCGCGCTGAGCCCGCGTGCGGCCGCCTCGGTGGCCACCACGCGTTCGGTGACGAGAAGCTGTGTCAGCCAACGCCTCAGCTGCCGCCCCTCGCTCGTACCCGGACGCGGCAACGACGACGCGGAGCGCGACGACCGTAGCCGAGCTTCGCGGGCGTCGACCTCGTGCACTCCCACCGGCACCCCATCCACCATCGCCGCCGTCATCGCACTGTCACCTTCACTGCGGGCGAGTACAGCAGTTGCCCGGCGCCCGCGACGCGGATCAGCGCCCACCATTCACCGGGTTCCACCCACACCGGCGGCGCGACGTCGAAGCTGAGTTCAGCCGCACCGCGAGCCGGCAGTTCGACACCGGATGCGGCCGGCCCCATCCACTCCCACGTCCCCCACGGGCTGATCAGGTGGGCCTCGACGGCAAGCTCCGCATAGGCATCGGTGGCGACGCCGACTCTCAGAACGGCGCGCTCCCCCGCCTTGACGTCGACGGCCTCCGGGTCGGCGACGAACCGCAGCAGACGGTCGTCGGGCGGCGCGGCCACCGACACGACGCACACATCCTCGACCACCTGGCGCCATGACGGCGGCATCGAAACGTGGTGACCGGTCAGTGCGAGTTCGGCCCGAATCGGATACAGGCCGGGCACCGCGGTCGACGGCGCGTTCACCTCCACCTCGGTCGCCAGGTGCTCACCCGGCGGCAGCATGAACGGAAGCTCAGCGGGATCGGTCATCCATCCGTCCGGGCACAGCAGCCGCACTCTGCCGTGCAGCACCGTGTCGCTGCAATCGCTTGCTACCGTAAGCCGCAGCTGCGCTTGCGAATTCGGTTCGACGGCGATCTGCGGCGGGTGCAGGTGTGCGACGGCGGGTAAGCCGCCGAGCGGCGCGGGACCACGGTTGTGCAGCCAGTACCGCGCATACAGCGGCTGCGCGGCCTCTGCGTCGGGTGCCAACACCGTGTGATCGGCCTCCAGGATCTGCGGCAAGTTCAGCCGGGTCAGCACCGTGGCGATCTCGAATCCGTGCAGGGCGAGCCCCTCTGACGAAAGCTGCTGGACTCGAGGCTTTTCCAGAAGGTCGACGCGTGCCGAGGCCGAGACGCGGCGCAGCCCCGAACGAACCTCGACATCGGTTGCCGCACCTAACGTTTCAACCAAACGCACCGCGACGCCGTCGGCGGGATCGACGTGCCGACTGCTGCCGCCCGCCAGGGGATTGCCCGCCGCCTTCAGCGCGCCGAGTTGTACAGTCCCCGCGGGCTCGATCTCCAGCAGCGACCCCCACGGCGGTAAACCACCTTCGGCGCTGGTGTTCTCGGTGATCGCTTGCGGTGGCCGGGAGAACTCCGCGCTGCGGGCTCCGATGGCGGCCTGACGCCAGTCGCCGTCACCGGAGACCACCGCGTATTCGAAGGTGTGGGTCCAGTGCTGCAGTTGAAAGTTGGACCCGTCGGGAGCGGTGCGCCGTGGCGGGTCGATCCAGGTGCCCGAAGGCCAACCGGTACACGAGCGCATCAGCGACATGTGCAGCGTGCCGTCGGAATCGACGGCGAATCCGGGCACTCCGCGGTTGAGCACCGCGACCGTGCGCGCGTCGAACGGCTCCAGCCCGGCAGGCGCGTCCTGGTCGACGACGATCTCGAAGTCGGCGAGATCGGTGACAAGCGAGTCCACAGCGGAGGTGAGCTCCGATCCGGCGACGACGAGCACCGGCAGTGCGCGCGCTCGACGCAGATCCGCTCCCGGCACCCACTCGTCGGCCAGCGGCGCGGTGGCAGGCACCCACACTCTCGCGTGGCCGGTCGCGTGGAGCTGGCGTTTCAATTCTTCGGCGTACGCCGGATCAGCCTCGGCCAAAACCGCTGCCGTAAAAGGATTCTGGTCCGGTCCACCCAGAGCGATCCGCGCGTCAGGGAGGTTGGAGTCGACGTCGACATCGCCGTAGCGCGGATGGTCGGCGCCGCTGCAGGTCGCCGTGACGCCCGCGCGTGCGAGCGCAACCATCAGCGAGCGGGCCAGCGGCGCCGACGCGGACTCCGACGGAGAAACCACCTCGGCCACCGACACCGCGCGCACGCCGCCACCAACCCGGACCCGCACCGCGGACGACAGCCCGAACCAGCCATACGCCGGGTTGTCCAGCGTCCACGGATGCACGGCGGAGTCGACGGCCGACTCGTCACCCTTGGCGTGCAGCAGCCCGAAGCCGCGGCCGATCACCGCATCCCCGACCTCGCTGACCGGCAGCCCACCCGGCACCGGACACGGCCAGCGCAGCCGCAGCAGGCGGTCCGCGCCGGTGAACTCGTCGATGGTGGTTCGGCATTCCACCCGGGCCACGTCATGCCACAGCGTCAGAGTCTGTGTGTAGCGCAAGAAATCCCCGATCCGGCCACCGATGACGAGCCGCTCGCCGAGGGGGCCGCGGTATGCCTGAACCTCGGCGCGGCTCGCCGATGAGCAGACGACCGGGCCCTTCGGCAGCAGATGCCACGGGCCCTCGCCGGCCTCCGGATGTGCGGGGTATTCGTCGTAGACCGCGAGCTCGTTGCCGACCTTCCCGTCGGCGATCAGTTCGCGATCCGAACTCGCCTCGACCAGTGAGCTCACCCCGCCGCCGCGTTCGGGGTCGACCCGTAGGCGGTAGTGGCTGTTGCCGATCTCGTTCCCGCCCAGGGGCTTCCAGCCCTGCGGATCCCCTGACCGCTCCAGCCGGTAGGACTGCCAACCCAACGAGGGCACATCGCGTGCCAGCCAGCTGACTACGCGTCCATCGTGTTCGACGTGCGTTGGCAGCTCGGCGCCGTCGGAATCGAACACCTGAACGCCCGAGCCCACCGCCTCGTCGAACCGGGCCGTCACCACGTCACTGCGCTTGTGTGCCAACGCATTCCAGACGACGACGCCACCGTCGGCAACACTGACCGCTCGTGACAGCAGGGCCAGGGCGTTATCGCGGGCCGTCGTGCCGAGTTCCCACGCGTCGCGCCATCCCGTCAGCAGGTCAAGGTAGACCTGATCGGATTCCGAACCGGTGATCGCGTCATGGTGTGCGCCGTAGACGAGCTGCACCCAAGCCTTGGCCAAGGCCGCCTCCGGATACGTGGCGCCGGCGAGCAGACCCGCGAACACAGCGAACTTCTCGGCGTCGAGCACCGCGTCCTCGGCCGCTCGATTGGCCTGTTTGGTGTCGATGTAGGACACGTGGCAGCCGGTGTAGATCGGATTCATGTCGCGGGTCTGCGGCGAGGCCTCGACCCCACGTTCGGTGAGCTCGGCACGCACCGCCGCGAAGAACTCACTGGGCAACGCGCACAAGAACTTCGGCCATGTGTAGCGCGCATTCCAGTCTCGGTGGATCTCGGTGACCCACTTGTTCGGCGGCGTGTAGTCGGTGCCGACCGGCAGCAGCACATTGCGCGTCAGCGCCACCTTCTTCAGTCCAGCGAACAGTTCGTAGGTCGAGGTCTCGGCCTCCTCGAGCGTCGCGGCCGAGTCCATCCACCACCCCGCTGCGTAGTGGGCGGGCATGTAGTGCGTGAGCAGCCCGCGCCCGGACGGGGCGATCCACTCGAACTCACTGCTGAACTGCATCCGTTCGGGGTCGCCGTCGCCGGCCATCGGCCCCCACTGGTGATGCGGTCCGCGCGCCCACGAGCTGGACGTCAACCCGGCGTCGGCTGCCATGCCGGGGAACTGGGGATCGTGTCCGAAGGCGTCGAGCTGCCAGGCGGTGGCAGGGTCGGCGCCCAGGATGTCGCGCTGAAAACCTATGCCGTGCACGAAGTTCCGGATGGTCGTCTCCGGGCTCGTCAGGTTGGTGTTGGGCTCGTTGTAGGTGCCGCCCATGATCTCGACGCGGCCGTCGGCGATGAACCTGCGCAGGTCGGCGCGGTCCTCGGGGTGGGTATCCCAGAACGGCTTGAGGTAGTCGACCTCGGCCAGTACGAACTTGTATTCGGGTTCGCGACGCGCCACTTCGAGATGGGCCCGCACCAGGTCGAACCCGTTGGTCTGCCTGCAGCGACCGGGCGGGTCTTCGGTCCACACGCTGGTGTAGGCCGCCTGGGTGTTCCACCACACCGGGTCGTAGTGGAAGTGGCTGATCATGTGCATCGTCCAGCCGGGCTCGGCGACGGTGAACAGGAATCCGGTGATGCTGTCTCCGGCGATGACGCGCGCGTCGCGCTGCTCACCAACGACGGGATCGGTCACCACCACCGGGACCTCGACGCTGCCGTCGCCGGGTCCGGCAGGCGCGCGCCCGGTGAGACCGTCGCCCTCGATGCGCACGCTCCCGCCGCCACCGGTGTAGGCGACCCGCACCAACTGCTGCGGTGCCTGCGACGGTCCTGTGAAGAGCTCCGTCGACTCCGCCGAGATCACATGCACGCCAGAACCCTACGGCGTCAGGGCCGCGAAATGTCGACGACCAGCGCACGGTGATCCGAGATCGCCAATCGGGGCGCGCTGCAGCTGTTCACCTGCAGCCCGTCGTCGTCGGTCAGGATGTGGTCGAGTTGGGTCTCTGCGACGTCGGCCGGGAAGGTCGGCGCTTCACCGAGCGCTCGCAGTCCGCTCAGACGCCCGACTCGCGACGGCGCCATGTTCAGATCGCCCATCAGAACATGCGGGCCAGGGAAGCCGCGCAGATCGCGAATGAGGAGCCGCATCTGCCGCCGATTCCACCCGGGCACGAACGACAAGTGGGTGTTGGCGACGGTCAAGGGGCCAACGGGGGTCTCCAGCCGCGCGATCACGGCCGCTCGTGGTTCCTCGTTGACGACCTGCACGCGATTGGGGCCCCGCAGATACATCGGGAACTTCATCGGGATCCGCGGAAGCCGCACGACCTGCCAATCGTCGACCGGGTATCGCGACAGCAAGGCGATGCCGTAGGCGGCGGTGCCCGGCTGTTCGCGGCCGGTCGCGGCCATCCACGTCGCGCCGGGCGTACCCGAGATCGCGGCGACGAACCGATGGCTTTCGGCATCCATGGCGGCCGCGGCGACCGCGGTCAGATCGGCCATCCCGGACCGGGGCTGATCGAGGTCGACCTCCTGCAGCGCGAGGATGTCGGGGTCGAGTTGCCGGATCGCGTCGACAAGCCGGTCTCGGTGAACCTGGCCGTCATGGACGCTGCGTCCATGCAGGATGTTGAAGGTAGCCATCCGCATGGGTACTCCATACCCGAAATAGCCCACTGCCGATCAGGAGCCCTGTGCCCGGACGAAATGAAGACCTGCGCGACGCACTGAAACGTGCGGCGTCGGCCCTGCGTGCGCAGGGCCCGGAGTTCGCGCTGGCAGGCAGCTATGCGCTGTGGGTGTTCGGCGGTCCCGAACCGGTGCACGACGTGGATTTCGTCGTCGCGGAAGCCGATACCGAGAAGGCAGCCGCCACGCTGAAGGACGCGGGGTTCAACGTGGAGCGGACGCCGGAGAACTGGCTGTTCAAGGCATGTGTCGGCGACGACTTCGTCATCGACGTGCTGCACCGTCTCAACGGTGTGCCGGTCGAGGCGGAGACCATTCAGGCCGCTGAGGAGTTCGACGTGCTCGCGGTCAGGATGCGGGTGCTCCCGCCGACACACGTGTTGACCGAGAAGCTCAATGCGCTCAACGAGCACAACTGTGATTTCGCGGCGTTGGTGCCAGGCGTCCGCGCGGTCCGCGAACAACTCGACTGGGACCACCTGCGCACCGCGACGAAGGACAACGACTTCGCGGCGGCTTTCCTGTTCCTCGCCGACCGCCTCGACCTCACGGCTTGATCAGACTGGCGGCTTTCTCGCCGATCATGATCGTGGCGGCATTGGTGTTGACGGACACGATCGTTGGCATGACCGATGCGTCGGCGACGCGTAAGCCGGCCAGTCCGTGCACCCGCAGATCCGGATCGACCACCGCGTCCGGACCGGTACCCATCGCGCAGCTGCCCACCGGGTGGTAATACGTGCTCGTGGCGCGGGCCACGTAGGCGCGTAACGCCGCGGTGTCGGTGGCATCCGGTCCGGGGAGCACCTCGCGAGCGCGCCACGGCGCAAAGGGCTTGGTGTTCGCGATCTCACGTGCCACCTGCACTCCGTGGATCATCCGCCGCACGTCGGACTCGGCGCCGAGGTAGTTGGGATCGATGATCGGAGGGGTGGCCGGATCCGGTCCCGCGAGTCGGATCGAACCCCTCGCTTCTGGGACGGTGGCTACCGCGATGGTGAAGCTGTTCGCCGGTGCGGTCAGGTGCGGCGGGTGGAACGGCACGTGGATGAACATCAATTGCATGTCCGGTCCTGCGAGGGATGGGTCGCTGCGCCACAGCATCGATGTTTCGGCGTGGTTGTTCAAGCCGGGGGGAATCGGCTGTGCCGCTTCATAAACAACGCCGCACAGCGGGTGGTCGTGCAGATTACGACCCACTCCAGGCAGGTCGTGCACCACTGGCACCCCTGCGGCTTCCAACTCACCGGCTGGTCCCACACCGGACAGCAGCAGCAACCGGGGTGAGTCCACCGCACCGGAACTGACCACCACCTCCACGTCGGCATGAGCGGCGTGCAATTGGCCGCGGCGCACGAATTCCACTCCGGTGCAGCGCCTTCCGGTGAAGAGTAGCTTCCGCACCCGAGACTCGGCAGAAACTGTCAAATTAGGCCGACGGCCACGAAGTGGATGCAGATAGGCGGCTGCGACGCTCTGCCGGACGCCGTAGGAGATCGCCAGGTCGTGCCAACCAGCACCTTCGGCGACGGCTCCGTTGAAGTCCTCGGTCAGCTCGAATCCGGACGCAACCGCGCCGTCGAGGAAGACCTGGGACAGCGGGTTGGCCTCCACGGCGGGTGCGGGACGCATCGGCCCGGCGGTACCGCGGTACCGCGCGTCTCGACCGCTGACCGTTTCACTGCGTTTGAAGAAGGCAAGGACGGAGTCGTAATCCCAGCCGGTACAACCGGATTTGGCCCAGTTGTCGAAGTCACTCGAGTGACCGCGCAGGTGGACCATCGCGTTGATGCTGCTGCTGCCACCGAGGGTGTGACCGCGCGGCCAGTTGTGCGCAAGGTCGTCGGTACCGGATTGCGGAACGGTGGTGTATGCGTAATCGACGTCGGTGCCCCACAGGGCCGGCCACGCGGGCGGAACCCCGATCTCGGGGAAGTTGTCCGCTGGACCGGACTCCAGTAACAGCACCCGGACGGCCGGATCCTCCGAAAGCCGGGCGGCCAGCACGCAGCCGGCCGATCCAGCGCCGACGACCACGTAGTCGTAGTGTTCAGACAAAGCCCCTCCTCTGGACGTGCATCTACAATCTGAATCAACGTCGTATCCCCGCAGACGGTTCACTGTGCGGTCTCCCCCGAGGAGAGAGTCAACAAGGAGGACGGCTCTTGCGCTCCGGCCTGACCATCGGGGAGTTCGCCACATTGACGCGCCTGAGCGTGCGGACGTTGCGTCGTTACCATGCGGCCAAACTCCTCGAACCCGACACGGTCGACCCGTTCACGGGTTACCGCTACTACGCGCCCGAGCAGATCCCGACCGCACAGGTCATCCACCAGTTGCGGCAGCTCGACGTCCCGCTGGCCGAGGTGGAGTCCATCCTCGCCGCCGATGATCCGCAGCGGCGCGCCGAGGTGATCGCGGGTCATCTGCGTCGCCTCGAAGATGAGCTGGATCGCACACGGTCGGCCGTTGTGTCGCTGCGCCGGCTGTTGCGACCCGATGCGGCCGAAATAGATGTCGAGCTGCGATCGGTGCCCGCGCGCAGAGTTGTCGCCATCAAAGGGCATGTGCAGCTGGACGAATCACTCGAATGGTATGACTCGGCGATGGCGGAGTTGGATGCCGCGTTTCCGCCCGCGGAACGCACGGGACCGCCCGGCGGCCAGTACGCCAACGAGTTGTTCACCGAGGGCGCAGGGCCGTTCGCCGTCTTCTGGCCGGTCCGGGCTCCTCGTGCGTCGGGCCGGATCGAGGTCGTCGAGCTGCCTGCCGCCGAACTCGCGGTCACCGTTCATCCGGGACCCCACGACGACATCGACGTCACCTATGGCCGCCTGGGCGCCTGGGTCGTCGCTCATACGTTGGCCGTCGACGGACCCATCCACGAGGAGTACCTCGTCGCGCCGCGCGACACCGGCGACTCGGCGAGCTGGCGCACCGAGATCGGCTGGCCGGTGTTCCGCCTCACTTCAGCATGACCTTCACCCGTCACCATCGGGGAAATCAGCGCCGCGCGAGAGTGTTTCGTTCGCGCGGATATCGACCAAGTTCTCCTCGAGGGTGGCGGTCACAGCGTCGTATCCACCGCTGCCGAGGATCAGCCGTCGGGGAGGTGGATTCTGTGCCATCGCCGCGATCACCGCGCGTGCGCCACGTCGCGGATCGCCGGGCTGTTCACTGTCCTGGTCGATCATCGCGGCGCGAACCTGCTCCAACATGGCCTCGTACTCGGGGATGCTCTCCGTGACCGGTTCGTCGGCGAAGCCTGCATAGGCCCTCGTACGAAACGCTCCCGGCTCGACGGCCAGTACGCGAATCCCCTGCGCCGCAACCTCTTCTCGGAGCACCTCGGTGACGGCCTCGACGGCAAACTTGGTGGCGCTGTAGTAACCGAATCCGGTCACCCCACGAATCCCTGCCACCGAGGACATGTTGACGATCCACCCGCTGCCGCGTGCGCGCATGCCCGGTAGGGCTGCACGGACCACCGAAAGCATGCTGAAGAAGTTCAGTTCGAACATCGCACGCACATCGGCCTCGTCCATACCCTCAATTGATCCGTACCAGCCGCGGCCGGCGTTGTTGACCAGCACATCGATGCCCCCGAAGTGCTTTTCGGCCGCATCGATCGCGTCTCGCACCTGTACGGCATCGGTCACGTCGAGCGGTAGGACGAGGACGCGGTCGCTGTATTTTTCGCTCCACGAGCGCAATTCGTCGGGACGACGTGCGGTGAGGACGACTCGGTCCCCGACCTCGAGGGCGGCGTCGGCGAAGGCCATACCGAATCCGCCCGGTGTGCCGCCGGTGATGAACCATGTCTTCGCCATGGCTCAGGGCTCGATCACGAGTCGGCTGATCAATGCACCATCCATGGTGAACCGGAAGTACAAGTCGGCGACCCCGCCCGGGAAATCGCCTTCCAGGTGTTGCACCACATCGACGTGCACCGCGTCCAACCTTGTTGCGCCGACGAACTCGGTGGTGAAGGTGAAACCCGAGGCCGCGTTCTGCAGCCAATCGCGGATGCCGTCGCGGCCGCGGTAGGTGTTGCCCTCGTCGGTCACGACCGCGTCATCGGCGAAGGCCGCGACCGCGGTGGCCACGTCCCTCTCCTGGTGCGCAGTCAGGTACGTCGTGATCGTCGCGGGCAGCTCATCCCACGAGGTCGTCATCTCTTGCTTGTCTATCGTCATGCCTCAACGGTGGGGTCTCCCGCAGGGAGAGAGTCAAGCCCTGCCGCGCGGCGCAACCGTTCAGCAACCACATCGACGGCGCGTGCCACCTCGGGCGGCTCGAGCACCTCGAAGTCGTGGCCGATGGTGGCGAAGTAGAAGACCATCCGTTCGGGGTCGTCGGCGCCCGCGGTGACGATGCAGGAATCGGGACCGTCGGGTTCGATGGTCACCGAGGCCGGCGAAAAGTGTTGGGCTATAGCCTCTTCGGAAGCGTGGTAGCGCACCCGTGCCACATACCGGTATGGCGAACTGCTGATCGACTTCTGGACGTAGGTCGCGGCGTCCGGCGCATCACGGGCGGCGAACGTGCTGCCGAGCGCGCGGACGTCGGCCATCCGGTCCAGTCGCAGGCTGCGCCAGTCCTGCTTGTCACGGTCGTAGGCCAGCAGGTACCAGCGCCGCCCGGTCGTCACCAGTTGATAGGGCTCCAGCCGTCGCTGGGTGGCATTGCGGCGAATGTCGACGTAGCCGCAGTTCACGTGCTCGCGGTCGCGGCAGGCCCGCGCCAGCGTCATCAGGACGTCGGGTTCGACGGCTTCGTCGGACGACGGCGAGGTCAGTGTCACGGTGGAGTCGTGCACCGCCGCCACTTGGGAACGCAGCCGCGAGGGCATCACCTGATCGAGCTTGCTCAGCGCGCGAAGCGCGGACTCGCCGACGCCGGCGACCGTGCCCCCCGCTGCCAGCCGCAGGCACACCGCCATCGCGACGGCCTCGTCGGGATCGAGCAGCAACGGAGGCAGTGCCGCGCCTGCGCCCAGTTGATACCCGCCGCCGTGGCCCTTGCTGGCGTGCACCGGATAGCCGAGGTCACGCAGGCGGTCCACGTCGCGGCGAACGCTGCGGGTCGTCACGCCGAGCCGCTCGGCGAGTTCCTCACCGGTCCACACCCGCCGCGACTGCAGCAATCCGAGGAGTTGCAGCACCCTGCTGGTCGTTTCCGCCATGGTTTCGAGTCTGTCGTAGTTATAGGACCGAAACTGTCCTACATGTGATTCAGGGTAATCGTATGAACATGACGACGAGCGTGACCACAGAGATGGCTTTCCAGCTCGACTTCCATTGGACGCAGTCGCTGCGACCCCGCCTGGAAGGCCTGACCGACGACGAGTACTTCTGGCAGCCGGTGCCGGACTGCTGGACCGTGCATCCCGACGGCGGCGTGGACTTCGCGTATCCCCCGCCCGAGCCGGCGCCGTTCACGACAATCGCGTGGCGGCTCGCGCACGTGATCATCGGCGTGTTCGCGATGCGCAACCACAGCCACTTCGGGGCGGCCGAAGCGAGCTACGAGACCTGGCCGTACGCTACGGACGCCGCGACGGCGCTGCGTCAGCTCGACGAGCAGTACCGAGTCTGGATCGACGGCGTGCGCGGGTTGTCCGAAGATGACCTGTGGCAGCCGTGCGGGCCCGCCGAGGGGCCGTACGCCGACTATCCGATGGCCACGCTGGTCCTGCACATCAACCGGGAGGTTATTCACCACGGCGCCGAAATCGCCTGTATCCGAGATCTTTACGTCCACACCGCCACGAAGGGAAAGTAGCGATGCCAGGAATGCGCCCACCCGCAGCCGACGAACGACAGACATTGATCGAGTTTCTGCGGTTCAACCAGGACGCGTTCTTCTCGGTGGCCTACGGCCTGACCGATGAACAGGCGCGATCGGCGCCGTCAGTCAGCTCGCTGTCGATCGGCGGACTGATCAAGCACGCCGCCAATGTCCAGAAGGGCTGGGTGAACCGGGCCGCCGCGGCGCCCGACATGCCGCCGCGCGACGAACGCCCGATGGAAGAGATCATGGCGGAGTACGCCGACCAGTACGTGATGCACGACGACGAAACTCTCGCTGACCTGCTCAACGAGCTGGCCAAGCAGAATGCCGAGACGTTGCGCGTCTTCGCCGAAGCCGATCTCGACACACCGGTTCCCGTGCCGCACGACGTGCCGTGGTTTCCCCAGGACATCGACAACTGGTCGGTGCGCTGGGTGGCCATGCATCTCATCGAGGAGCTGGCACGCCACGCTGGGCACGCCGACATCATTCGCGAAACCTCCGACGGTGCAACGATGTACGAGCTGATGGCGGCGAATGAGGGATGGCCTGAGACAGACTTCATCAAGCAGTGGAGGCCGCGGCAGGACGCCGCGAACTAGTCTCGAGGAATGCAAACGCGCAGCGGGACGGCGGTCTGCGGGGACGTCGAGCTCTACTACGAGGATCTCGGCGACCCCAGCGACCCTGCAGCGCCGCCCGTGCTGCTGATCATGGGTGTCGGCGCCCAGCTGCCGATGTGGCCGGATGGCTTCTGCGAGCAACTCGTCCGACGGGGCCACCGGGTGATCCGGTATGACCACCGCGACATCGGGTTGTCCACGAAAATGGCCGGCCACCGCGCGGAAGGCTCGGTGTATCGGCGAGTGGCCCGCTATGCGGTGGGCCGGACCAGCCCGGTTCCGTACACGCTGGTCGATATGGCCGACGACGCTGTCTCGCTGCTCGATAATTTGCAGATCGACCGCGCCCACGTGGTCGGCGCATCGATGGGCGGGATGATCGCGCAGGTGCTCGCGGGTAACCATCCGGATCGGGTGCGCTCACTGGGCATCATCATGTCGAGTTCGGGCAAGGCGTTCTCGGCGCTTCCACGGTGGCGGGTCATCAGGCTGGCGCTCGGCGGTCCGGGCAAGGGCGCGCCGTGGGAAGAAAGGCTGGAGTCGGAAATACGCAACATCTCGATCATCAACGGGCCGAATTTCCTTCCGCCCGTTGAGCAATTGCGCCGACGTGTCGAGGATCTGCGTGCCCGCAGCGACTACCCGCAGGGCATGCTGCGGCAGTTCGACGCGATCCTCGGCACGGGGAGCCTGCTTCGCTATACCCGCAGCATCGTGGCGCCGACCGTAGTGATTCACGGCTCGGAGGATCCAATGGTTCGGCCACGCAACGGACGGCACCTGGCGCGCATCATCGAGGGCGCGCGCTATGTCGTCGTCGATGGCATGGGACATGATCTGCCGGAGCCGGTGTGGCGTCCGGTCGTGGAGGCGTTGACGGAGAACTTCGTGGGCGCAGAGCCTTAGGGATAGTCGGCCATGGCATCCCAGAAGGCTTCGTCGTCGCGACCCATTCTTCGGTCCGCCTCTTCGCGTAACCCTGCTGCTCGCTGGTGGATGTATTGCGCGGTCGAGCGCGGCATCTGCCCGGGGCCGTAGACGCCCCGCCGGATCCGGCGGACCCGACCGCGGCGCATTTCCCAGCGCAGCGCATCGGACACCGTCTTCGATGCGCGGCCGGGGATCGCAAAGCCTTGGTACTCGAGCTGTTCGATCAGCTCAAAGATGGACGCCGCACCGTGGATGTCGAGGTTTACCGCGAGCATGTAACGGAGCTCTATGCCCTGCAGCACTTTTCGCTGGACGATTTTCGAAGTCGTCATGGCACGACCATGGCATTCCGCACCGACAGCTCGGACGGTTTGCGGACGGCCGCACCGCGCCGCTTGTGGATAGAGGCGGTCCCGGCCTCCCGGCCTCCCGGCCTCCCGGCCTCCCGGCCTCCCGGCCTCCCGGCCTCCCGGACCAATATGACTTCGTGCCAACCTCCGCGCGACTTTGTCGCTCAACTACTACCGCCACCACCAACGTCAGCGACACTGTCGCGCGGAGCTTGGCACTACCTATATATGCCTCCAGAGGACCTGCCTCAGCACATGGACGACACGAACACTCGCGGTCCGGCCTTCCCGGCCCGCCATGGCACCGGCGTCACACCCTCCGGGCGTCACACCCTCCGGGCGTCACACCCTCCGGGCCTCACACCCTCCGGGCCCCACGCTCCCGAGCCTCCGAGCCTCCGAGCCTCCGGGACCAATATGACTTCGTGCCAAGCTCCGCGCGACTTTGTCGCTCAACTACTACCGCCACCACCAACGTCAGCGACACTGTCGCGCGGAGCTTGGCACTACCTATATATGTCCCCGGAGGACCTGCCTCAGTTCATGTGACGACACGAACACACGGGCGGCCCGGCCTCACACTGTGCTCGACCACTACGTCGAGATCGCCAAGCCGTTCACTCCAGTTCCGCAAGGGCCTTGCGCGCGGCCTCCAGTTCGGCTTCCAGGGCAGCGACTTTGGCGGCCTGCTGGGAGCGCGCCTCCTCGATCAGTTCGTCGATCGGGGCTGAGAGGTCCTCGTGCAGTTCCCTTGCGGCACGGGAGACGGCGGCGGCCGCGACCGCAAGATTCCGTGCTCGATACGTGGTGCCCTGCTTCAGTTCGGCCCGCCATTCGCCATCGGCGGTTCCGGTGACCGTGAGCGTCAGCTCGAGCGTTTTGGGCTTCTTGCCTGCCGACTTCTTGGCCGGTGCCTTCTTGGGCTTCTCCTCGACCGGCTCGTCAGCGACCGACGGAACCACCGCATCCGGCGTGTCGGAATAGAAGGACTGCGCTTCTGGTGCCAGAGTTTCTACAGACATGACTTCATTAGAACACATGTTCGATGCGTCAAGTCAACAGCTACGACCCCGCTCAGCGCAGGACGGTCTGCACCGCGTACTCCACCACGGCATCGAGATCGCCGCCGAGGTTGCCCGCCAGCCACTGCTGCGCCAATTCGGCCATCGCGCCCGTATATAGCGCCGCACCCACTTGTGCCGCAACGGGATCCGAGCCGGGGTTCAGCCGCCACCCTTCGGTCAACACGCCCTCGCGAAGCAGGTCCTGGGTGGCTGTCCGACGCGCCGCGAGAACCGGATTGGCTCGCGCATCGGTGAACAAGATCCGGCCGCGGCGAGGGTCGGCCGAACTGAATCCGAGGACCGCCGCGATGCCCGCGCGCGTCCGATCCCGAAGTGAATCGCCCGACGCGGTGATCGCAGCCTCGACCTCGGCACCCAACTGCGCGCTGACCTGGTCGTAGACCGCACCCAGCAGATCGTCGGTGTCGGCGAAGCTCTCGTAGAAGTACCGGGTGTTCAGTCCGCACTCGCGACACACCGACCGCACGGCCAGGGCGGCCTCACCGCCGTCGCCGAACAGGCGGTAGGCAGCATCGATCAGCTGCGCTCGCCGTTCGGTGCGCCGGTCGGTCAGCGGCACCCCGGCCCATCGGGTCGGACTGGGCATCAACTCAGGGTAAGCCGAGCCGGCCAACTCTGGTCACACCCGTAGCCAAATAGTATTCTGGCTACAGCTGTAACCAGACTTCAGGAGGGAGCCACCGTGTACCTGCCGCACCAGATGGTCGGGCAATTCGTGAACCAGCGCTTCGACGAGGGCGTGCGCAAGCACTTCTTCAAGGGCATGGAGTTCGCCGCGCCCGTCGCCGATCCCGGCTGGTTCGGACCCGGCAGCGCCGTCTGGCACGTGCACTCCCACATGCACGCGCTGATCTTCGGCCTGCAATGCGCGGCGTACCTCGAGCGGTTGGACCCGTCGATCTACTGGATGGGCATGCATCATTCGCGCCTGGTGAAGCGCGATAAAGACGGGACGGCCATCCCCGAGATCGACCCCAGGGGCGCCTCGGTGCGACTCGGTCATTCCGTCGCGTTCTTCATCGGGACCGCGTACGGCTCGACCGAGACCGCCGAGCGGCTGGCAAAATCGGTGCGCTCGATGCACCACACCATCAAGGGCGTCCGGCCCGACGGCGCCGCCTATGACGCCGACGATCCCGAATGGCTGCGCTGGAACTACGCCACCGTCGTCTGGGGCCTGGCCACCGCACACGAGCTGTATCACCCGAACCCGCTGCGCGGGAAGAAGATCGACGACTACTACGGCGAGTTCGTGCGCGTCGGACATGCCCTCGGCGGAACCGACCTGCCTACCACCAAGGCCGACACGCTGGAATGCCTGAAGTCGTATCTGCCCAGGCTGGCCGTCACGCATGGCATGGCGATGTCCACCGGACCCAACCTCCCGATGCCGCACAGCGCCGTCGACTGGGCGATCCGCGACACGATGCCGAAGTGGGCCAAGGAACTGATCTCGCATCGCGACCCCAACATCGTCGAACGCACAGCCAGACGCGCCGCGGTGTGGAGCATCATCAATGGCCTGCACGTCGCGGCCGGCACAGCGCCGGAGTTCCGGCTGGCACAGGCGCGGGTGAAATCCGGAACCACGGTCAAACACACGCTGCCGACCTACGTGATCGGCGACGATCCGGTGCGCAGCCGCGATGAGGTGGAGCACAGTTTCGCTTAGGACTGTGACCCGATCCACACGTTTTCGCGGCTCAGCGCCGATTTTGAGAGACTGGCGGCTATGAGTACGACGAAACCACGCGAGGTGGCCAAACTGGACCGGGTTCCGCTGCCGGTCGAGGCCGCCCGGATAGGCGCGACGGGTTGGCAGGTAACCCGCACCGGCGCGCGAGTCGTCACCACGCTCGCCGGCAAAGGCTCGCTTCAGCAGAAGATCATCAAGCAGATCCCACAGACCTTCGCGGATCTCGGACCCACCTACGTCAAGTTCGGCCAGATCATCGCGTCGAGCCCCGGCGCGTTCGGCGAGCAGATGAGCCGCGAGTTCCGCAGCCTGCTCGATGCCGTACCGCCCGCCGACGAAGACGAAGTACACCAGCTGTTCAAGGAGGATCTCGGCGACGATCCGTCCAACCTGTTCGCCACCTTCGACGAGACGCCCTTCGCATCGGCGTCGATCGCTCAGGTGCACTACGCGACCCTGCACAGCGGCGAGGAGGTCGTCGTCAAGATCCAGCGGCCCGGCATCCGTCGCCGGGTCGCCGCCGACCTGCAGATCCTGAAACGCGGGGCACGCCTTGTCGAATTCGCCAAGCTCGGCCAGCGGCTGTCGGCGCAGGACGTCGTCGCGGACTTCGCGGACAATCTCGCCGAGGAGCTGGATTTCCGGCTCGAGGCACAGTCGATGGATGCCTGGGTGGCGCACATGCACGCCTCACCGCTGGGCAAGAACATCCGGGTGCCCCAGGTCTACTGGGACCTGACCAGCGAGCGAGTGCTCACCATGGAGCGGGTCACCGGTGTCCGCATCGACGACGCCGCGGCGATCCGCAAGGCCGGCTTCGACGGCACCGAACTCGTAAAGGCGTTGCTGTTCAGCGTCTTCGAGGGCGGGCTGCGACACGGCCTGTTCCACGGCGACCTGCACGCGGGCAATCTGTTCGTCGACCCCGACGGCAAGATCGTGTTCCTCGACTTCGGCATCATGGGCCGCGTCGACCCCCGCACACGGTGGCTGCTGCGCGAACTCGTGTACGCACTGCTGGTCAAGAAGGACCACGCCGCCGCGGGCAAGATCGTCGTGCTGATGGGCGCGGTCGGCACCATGAAGCCCGAGGCCGAAGCCGCGAAGGATCTGGAGAAGTTCGCGACGCCGCTGACCATGTCGTCGTTGGGCGATTTGAGCTATGCCGAGATCGGTAAACAACTTTCGACGCTGGCCGACGCCTACGACGTCAAGCTGCCGCGCGAGTTGGTGCTGATCGGCAAGCAGTTCCTCTACGTGGAGCGCTACATGAAGCTGCTCGCACCGAAGTGGCAGATGATGACCGACCCGCAGTTGACGGGGTACTTCGCCAACTTCATGGTCGAGGTCAGCAGAGAGCACACAGAAGAAGTCGAGGCCTGAGTGCAGACGCGCACCGGCACGGCCAAGTCCGGCGAGCTCGATATCTACTACGAGGACATGGGCGACCCCAACGACCCGGCCGTGCTGCTCATCATGGGACTCGGTGCGCAATTGTTGTTGTGGCGCAAGGATTTCTGCGAAAAGCTCGTCAACCAGGGCCTCCGTGTCATCCGCTACGACAATCGCGACGTCGGCCTGTCTTCCAAGGTGACCGGTCAGCACTCCGGCGCTTCCCTGGCGCCGAGAATGGTGCGCTCGTTCCTCGGACTGCGCAGCCCGGCGGTCTACACACTCGAGGATGTCGCCGATGATGCCGCCGCACTACTCGATCACCTGAAGATCGACACGGCCCATATCGTCGGCGCGTCCATGGGCGGCATGATCGCGCAGGTCTTCGCCGCGCGACACGACATGCGCACGAAGACCCTGGCCGTGATCTTCTCGAGCAACAACCAACCGGTATTGCCGCCGCCCGCGCCCAAACACCTGCTGGCGATCCTGCAGCGCCCCAAGGCCGCGACCCGCGACGCGATCATCGAGAACGCCATCCGCGTCAGCCGCATCATCGGCAGTCCCGGCTATCCCGCACCCGAGGACCGGATCCGCGCCGAGGCCATCGAGGGCTACGACCGCTCCTACTATCCGGCGGGTATCGGCCGGCAGTTCGCGGCGATCATGGGCAGCGGCAGCCTGCTGCACTATGACCGCCAGATCACCGCACCGACAGTGGTCATCCACGGCAAGGCCGACAAGCTGATGCGGCCGTTCGGCGGGCGCGCCGTCGCCCGCGCGATCAAGGGTGCGCGCCTGGTGCTCTTCGACGGCATGGGGCACGAGTTGCCGCGCGAACTCTGGGATGACATCGTCGGTGAACTGAAGACGAATTTCGCCGCCGCGTAAAGAATTTACGGCTCTGTAAGTGCTGTGATCCTGCCCTCGTAATTGCAGACCGACGGCAATAGACGTTACATTCGAAGACGAGTGCTCAGGGCTTTGCGAGCTGTCAACGTTGATGACGGCGGAGCTGCTGATTCGCCCCAGAAAGGCACCGAGCTGATGGCTGTTGCACGCAAACTAGAACCGCATTTCGAAGACGTCCAGGCGCATTACGACCTGTCCGACGAATTCTTCCGACTCTGGCTGGACCCCAGCCAGACCTACAGCTGCGCCTACTTCGAGCGCGACGACATGACGCTGGAAGAAGCGCAGCTGGCCAAAATCGACCTCGCGCTGGGCAAGCTGGGCCTGCAGCCCGGCATGACCCTGCTCGATGTCGGCTGCGGCTGGGGATCGACCATGATGCGAGCCATCGAGCGCTACGACGTCAACGTCATCGGTCTCACCTTGAGCGAGAACCAAAAGGCCCATGCGGAAAGGGTTTTCGCGAAATCCGACAGTCCGCGCGACAAGCAGGTGCGGCTGCAGGGCTGGGAGCAGTTCGACGAGCCCGTCGACCGCATCGTGAGCATCGGGGCGTTCGAACACTTCGGCTTCGACCGCTACACCGACTTCTTCAAGATGGCCTATGCCGCGCTTCCCGACGACGGCGTCATGCTGCTGCACACCATCACCGCGCTGACGCTGCCGCAGATGGCCGACCGCAAGATTCCGCTGACCTTCGAGGTGGCGCGGTTTGTGAAGTTCATCCTCACCGAGATCTTCCCGGGTGGGCGCCTGCCGTCCATCGAAAAGGTAGAGGAGTATGCGACGCCGGCCGGATTCACGCTGACCCGCCGGCAGTCGCTGCAAATGCACTATGCGCGCACTCTGGACACCTGGGCCGGGGCGCTCGCGGAGCACAAGGACGAGGCGATCGCCGTGCAGTCCGAAGAGGTCTACAACCGTTATATGCACTACCTAACGGGCTGCGCGCACGGCTTCCGGACTGGCTATATCGACGTCCACCAATTCACACTCGCAAAGTAGGCGCCGAATTAGGGCGTGAACCACGCCAAACGCTAGGGTGTACGACCAGATAGCACGTGGCGAATCCGTACACGTCACCAGGAAGGCCAACTAGCGAACCATGTCTGATAACTCCACCGGCACGAAGGATATGACTCCTCATTTCGAGGACATCCAGCACCACTACGACCTCTCGGACGACTTCTTCGGTGTGTTCCAGGACCCGACTCGCAAGTACAGCTGCGCCTTCTTCACCCGCCCCGACGTGACCCTGTCCGAGGCGCAGATCGCCAACGTCGACCAGCATCTGGACGCGCTGGACCTGAAGCCGGGTATGACCCTGCTCGAGGTCGGCTGCGGCTGGGGCCTCACGCTGCAGCGGGCGATGGAGAAGTACGACGTCAACGTCATCGGACTGACGCTGTCGAAGAATCAGAAGGCCTACTGCGACCAGCTACTGGCCAAGCTCGGCAGCGAGCGGACCTTCGATGTGCGACTGGAGGGCTGGGAGCAGTTCCACTCCCCCGTCGACCGGATCGTGTCGATCGAGGCGTTCGAGCACTTCGGCTTTGAACGCTACGACGACTTCTTCAAGACCTGTTTCGACATCCTGCCCGATGACGGCCGCATGACCATCCAGAGCAGTGTTGGCTACCACCCGTACGACCTGGCCGAGCGCGGCAAGAAGCTGACGTTCGAGTTGGCCCGGTTCGTCAAATTCATCATCACCGAGATCTTCCCGGGCGGACGCCTGCCGACCACGCAGATGATGGTCGAGCACGGCGAAAAGGCCGGCTTCGTGGTGCCCGAGCCGAAGTCGCTGCGCAACCACTACATCAAGACCCTCGGCATCTGGGCCGACCGGCTGGAGCGCGACAAGGAAGCGGCGATCGCCGCCACCGACGAGGAGAACTACCACCGCTACATGCGGTATCTCCTGGGCGCGCAGTACTACTTCATCGACGAATCCATCGATGTCAGCCTGGTCACCTACCTGAAGCCAGGCGCCGTCGCCGCCTGATCTTCAGCGCGAACTGGTCGCCGCTAGGCGGCGGCCGGCTCAGGGGTCTTGGCCTCTTCGGCGTCCTCGTTCTCTTCGGGATCCTTGTTCTCTTCGGAGTCCTTGATCACTTCGGGATCCTTCGTCTCCTCGAGATCCGTGATCACTTCGGGATCCTTGATCTCTTCGAGATCCGTGATCACTTCGGGATCCTTGATCTCTTCCACGATCTCGTTGCCCTCGATCAGGGTCTCCTCCTCGAGCACGATCTCCTCGACGATCTCCGCGGGCTCTAGCGTGCCTTCGGGCTCGATCGTGCCCTCGGTCAGAGTGAGGTCCTCAGCGGTCTCGATATTGGCGGCCAACTCAGTCCCTTCACCTTCAAACTGCTGCTCGACGTCGCCGGTTTCCTGCATGGGCGCCTGTCTGGCAAAGGCCGGCTCGTCCTCCTCGTCGGCCATCAACGGCGACACAGGAGGCCCAGTAACAATCGGAGGTGTCAGCGAGATTTCCTGGGTCAATCCGAAATTGGCCAAGAAGTTGTTAATGCCTTGTAAGACCGCCGGGATCAGCTTGAGGAAGAGCGTGATCGGGTTGAAAAACGGGATGAACCCGGTCCCGATGGGGGCGCCGAACGGAATCCCACGGGCGTAACCGGTCTCTTCGATGATCACGCGCAGCGCGGGCTCGAGAAGGTCGGCGATCGGCTTGCCGATCAACGGGATGAGATGCAGCGGCCGGACGAGCGGTAGGACCTTCGGCGTGATGGTGTAGTACTTGGTGTCGCCGTACTCCTGGTAGTTGACGATGCCGGGATTCAGCAGCGGGTAGGTCGTGAGGGCTTCCCACTCCTCGATGGTGTATCCGGCCGGAGTTTCACCCGGATCACTGTCCTCGTTCCACGCCAAATAGGTGCCGTGGTCGTAGGAGAATCCGAGGATCGAGTTGGCCACCGCCAGCGGATTCAAGAGGAACGTCGGCCAGTCGGCGATGCCCTCCCACCGGATCGCCCAGTCTTCGGTGGGGATGCCGTCGGGGAATGCGGTCGTGGAACCGGTGGGCGTCGGCTGACCAGTCGTCACATTGAGGATCGGGATGTAATGCAGGAAGCCCAATCGCGACAGCAGACCACCATTCGGGCGGTTGGGGTTCCCGATGAAGACGAACGCATCCGGGGTCTGGCCCACCCAATCGCCGTTGATGTAATGCATCTTCGCGATGCTGACCACGCGAGCCCCCTGCGAATACCCGGCGATCACGAAGTCGCCGGTCGTGGCGTCCGCGGCGGTTTTGAGGTTTTGCACTCCCTTCGCCACCGACACGTTGAAGGTGTCGCACGACAAATTCGGGCACCAACCGGGTAACGGAATCGGCCAAAATGACGCAGGGTAGTCGACTCCCTTTAGAACGTCGCAGCCGCCAGCGTTGGCGCACGGCTCCTGCATGTAGTAGTCGCGGAAGTTCTCCATGTATCCGCCGACGCCGTTTGCGTTCGGCGTGCCCGTGCCCGGCACGATCAGCGCGGTGGCGGCCAGGCTGACGGCCGCGACCAGCGCCGTCACGGCGCCGAGAACGGCTGTGCCCAGCAAGCTCAGGAGGAACAGAACGACGACTCGACCGGCCTTGCGCATGCGTAAACAATCACATAACGCACCGCGTGGATCCGTCGGAATCGAAAATTTGCTCAGAGAAGTTTCGTATCGACTGTCGGATTTTCCGCGGCGCCGTTCGTCGACCTGGTAGGAAGTGGGACGCAGCGTTCTGCTGGCATCCGAAAGATGACGCCATGTACTGCTTCGCCCTGTTGCTAGGACCCGAGTCGCTGACGCGCGGACCAGAGGGAGCAGGTCGACGAATCATCGACTAGTTCTGCAGCCGAATTCCGGCTTTGCGACTCGTCCCGAACACCCCGGCACCGATACTTCGGGAACGACGTCATCCACCAACGGTTGAAGCTGCGAGGGATCATTCGGATCCCACGCTGGGCGCCAAGTTAGCTGGACAGCCCGCTTGGCAGCGCAACGGACTCGCCGCGGTTGCCGGCCGCTGAGCGGAAGTGTGGTCGGCCGACACAGGCTGCGGCGGGCAGACGTGCAACAGCCCCTATATCGTCAGATTCGACAATTTCTTCAGCGATTCGCCGCCGACGCAATTTCGGCTGACTACGCCTCGGTGAAGTTGCGGGTTACCGCCGGGTCCACGGGGATGCCCGGACCCGTCGTCGTCGACACGACAACCTTCTTGAGGTAGCGCCCCTTCGACGACGACGGCTTGGCGCGCAGCACCTCATCGAGCGCCGCGCCGTAGTTCTCCGCCAGCTTCTTCTCGTCGAACGACGCCTTGCCGATCACGAAGTGCAGGTTGGCCTGCTTGTCGACACGGAAGTTGATCTTGCCGCCCTTGATGTCGGACACGGCCTTGGCGACATCGGGAGTCACCGTGCCGGTCTTCGGGTTGGGCATCAGGCCACGCGGGCCGAGCACACGGGCGATCTTGCCGACCTTGGCCATCTGATCCGGCGTCGCGATCGCGGCGTCGAAGTCCAGGAAGCCGCCCTGAATCTTCTCGATCAGGTCGTCGCTGCCCACCTCGTCGGCGCCGGCAGCCAGGGCCGCCTCCGCCTTGTCGCCGACCGCGAACACCACGACGCGTGCGGTCTTACCGGTGCCGTTGGGCAGGTTGACGGTGCCGCGCACCATCTGGTCGGCCTTACGCGGGTCGACGCCCAGCCGGATGGCAACCTCGACGGTCGCGTCCTGCTTCTTCGACGACGTCTCCTTGGCCAGGCGCACGGCCTCGATCGGGGAGTACAGGTTGTCCTTGTCGACCTTCTCGGCCGCTTCGCGATATGCCTTGCTGTTCTTGCTCATTGGTGTCTCCTAATTGATGAGTTGTGGTTGGCGGGCCGCAGCTGGCCCTCCCACGGGTACGGCCGAACTATTCGACCGTGATCCCCATCGACCGGGCGGTGCCGGCGATGATCTTGGACGCCGCGTCAATGTCGTTGGCGTTCAAGTCTTCCTTCTTGGTCTCGGCGATCTCGCGCACCTGAGCCCAGGACACCTTGGCGACCTTGGTGGTGTGCGGGGTGCCGGAACCCTTCTGCACGCCTGCAGCCTTCAGCAGCAGCTTGGCGGCGGGCGGGGTCTTCAGCGCGAACGTGAAGCTGCGGTCCTCGTAGACGGTGATCTCCACGGGGATGACGTTGCCGCGCTGGCTCTCCGTCGCGGCGTTGTACGCCTTGCAGAACTCCATGATGTTGACGCCGTGCTGGCCGAGCGCCGGACCCACGGGCGGGGCGGGGTTGGCCGCTCCGGCCTGGATCTGCAGCTTGATCAGCCCAGTGACCTTCTTCTTCGGGGCCATGAGTGTTCGGTTTCCTTTTCTTTCTTACTTGTCTTTAGATCTTGGCGACCTGAGTAAAGGTCAGTTCGACGGGTGTCTCGCGACCGAAGATCGACACCAGCACCTTGAGCTTCTGCTGCTCGGCGTTGACCTCGCTGATCGATGCGGGCAGCGTCGCGAATGGGCCGTCCATGACCGTGACCGATTCGCCGACCTCGAAGTCGACGAGGATTTCCGGACGCTCCATCGAGGCCTCGGAGGACGCGGCCGCGCCCGCAGTGCTCTTCGCCGGCTTCTTCGCCGATGCGGGCGGCAGCAGGAACTTCACCACGTCGTCCAATGATAAGGGCGACGGCCGTGACGTCGCTCCGACAAAACCGGTGACGCCGGGCGTATTGCGCACCGCGCCCCACGACTCGTCGTTGAGCTCCATCCGGACCAGGATGTAGCCGGGCAGCACCTTGCGGTTGACCTGCTTACGCTGGCCGTTCTTGATCTCGGTGACCTCTTCGGTGGGCACCTCGACCTGGAAGATGTAGTCACCGACGTCGAGGTTCTGCACGCGGGTCTCGAGGTTGGCCTTCACCTTGTTCTCGTAACCGGCGTAGCTGTGGATGACGTACCAGTCGCCGGGCCGGGCGCGCAGATCCTTCTTCAGCGCGACGGCCGGGTCCTCGTCCTCGTCTTCCGCAGGCGCTTCGGCGGCGACATCAGGCTCAGCATCCTCAGCAGGCGCCGGCGCGTCTTCCACGGCCTCGGCAGCTGTGCTGTCCTCCAGGCGCTCAGCGGCCTCGTCTGCGATCACGGTTGCCGGGTCCGCTGCTTCTGCGAGCGCGTCAGACACGGCCGAAGGCGTATCGCCCTCGAAGGAAGTCACTAGTCAGTCCTCTCTCAATACATCACTCGTCAGCCGAACACCCACATGACGAGCTTGCCCACGCCCAGATCGACTCCGCCGATCAGCGCCACCATGAACGCCAGGAAGACCAGCACCACCGCGGTGTAGCTGACCATCTGCTTGCGGTTCGGCCAGATCACCTTGCGCAGCTCGGCAACGACCTGCTTCAGGTAGTTCCACACGTAGAGGAGCGGGTTGCGCGAGGGACCGTCGCCACGCTTCTTGGCGGTCTTCTTCGCGGTGCCCGAGCCGTTCTTGGTCGGGGACGCTTGGCTGCCGGTTTCCAGGTCCACAGCGCTGCTGACGTCCTCGCCGCTGGACACGCGCCGCGACCGCTTGCCGCTGGGCCGGGTCGGCCGGGTTACGACCGCGCCGTTGCCGTCACCGGTATCGCCGGGGGCGTCTGCGGAGCCGTCACGATCACGCTCGTCGCTCACCGCATGCCTTTCGTCTGTTGTCGGGGGGACACCATCCAGTGTCCACGCTTGTCGAGTATTCAGTTGAGCAGGGGCGACAGGACTTGAACCTGCAACCTGCGGTTTTGGAGACCGCTGCTCTGCCAGTTGAGCTACGCCCCTTCAGGATGGCACTACAGGCAGAACCACCCGGGTCCGGGGCTCACACAATTTGCGCGCTCCCCGTTCGGTCGATCTATAACCGACGGACAGCGCGCTGGACTGGGAAAACCCCGAGTAGCGAGTGTAGCGCGCCACCCGCACAACGTACTAATCCGCCGCCTGTCCGTTCTCGCCGGAAGCTGTGCGGACGACCTGACCCGTCTCGGGGTCCCACTTCACCGCGATCGAGTTGTCGCCCTCGTGGCCCATGAGCGTGGTGAACGCCTCCATCACGATGGTGCCGTCCTGCTCGGCACAGACATTGCGGGTCGTCACGATGTCGGCGCCGAACCTCTCGACCACCGTCTCGACGTACATGGTCCCGGTCAGCCGGTCGCCGACCTTGATCGGCCGGTGGAACCGAAACTTCTGGTCGACCTGGACGATCTGCATGGTTTCCATGCCGACGTCGACGTGCTGAAAGAAGTGAGTCTGGATCATCACCGCGAAGATCGACGCAAAAGTGAGCGGCGCTATGAGGGCGTCATGGCCGAGTTCGGCGGCTGCAGCCTCGTCGACAGTGGCCGGCGCGGTCGACTTCACCGCTTTCGCAAACTGGCGGACCTGTTCGCGGCCCACCACGAACGTGTCGGGATACTCCCAGACCATCCCCCGGATGTCTGTCTTCAGAGCCATCCGCTACGCCAGCTTCGCAGTGGCGACCGCGCGGCCGAAGATCTTTTTTCCGCCCGCAGTGGCCGTCAATGCGATGGTCACCGACTTCGTCTCGGGTTCAACGGATTTCACACGTCCGCTGAAAACGATTTCGGCACCCACACCGTCGTTGGGAACCGGGACCACAGCGGTGAACCGCACGTTGTATTCGGTGACCGCCGCGGGGTCCCCGACCCAGGAGGTGATGTAGCCGCCCCCCAATCCCATGGTGAGCATCCCGTGGGCGATCGCGGTGTCCAGGCCGACCTGCTTGGCGATCTCGTCATCCCAGTGGATGGGGTTCAGGTCGCCGGACACGCCGGCGTAGTTCACCAGGTCACCCCGCGTCAGCGGGATCACTTTCTCGGGAAGCAGGTCGCCCACCTTCACCGAATCGAACTCACGCAGTGCCATCGCTGAAACCCTCTTCTCCCTCTTCGCCGGTGCGGCCCGCGAGGGTCGTGTAAGTCTCCTGGACAACGTCACCGTTGTCGTCGGTGACGACGTTCTTGGTGACGATGATGTCGGTGCCGTGCGCCTGCTTGACGGAGTCCACGTACACGTCGCAGTAGAGCGTGTCACCGGCGTGGATCGGCTTGCGGAACTTCACCACCTGATCCACTTGGACGATCTGCATGTCGCTGATGCCGATGTTGGCACTGGCGAAGAACGCCGTCTGCGCCTGGTAACCGAATACCGAGATGAACGTCAGCGGCGCACAGATCGCGTCGTGTCCCAGCTCGGCGGCAGCGGCGTCGTCGTGGTAGGCGGGGTCCTCGTTCTTCACCGCGACGGCATACTCGCGCAGCTTCTCCCGCCCGACGACGTAGCTGTCGGGATAGCGGAAGTGCATCCCGACGATCTGCTTCGACAGCGACAAAGTGGACCTATCCGTCAACCGCGGGCAACCGCCCGCGGGTTGGTGCGCGCTAGCGCGATTCCTTATGCGCCTGGTGCTTGCCGCAGTTCGGGCAGAACTTCTTGATCTCGAGGCGATCGGGGTCGTTACGGCGGTTCTTCTTCGTGATGTAGTTGCGGTGCTTGCACACCTCGCAGGCCAAGGTGATCTTGGGCCGTACGTCTGTACTGGAGGCCACTTCTTCGTCCTTCGTCTAACTGTTGGTCGTCTTGTAGCGGTGGGGGGACTCGATCCCCCGACCTCACGATTATGAGTCGTGCGCTCTAACCAGCTGAGCTACACCGCCCCGATAGTCCGGTCCGGCGCACCGTCCCGTCCACCGAGCCCCCTAACGGAATCGAACCGTTGACCTTTTCCTTACCATGGAAACGCTCTACCGACTGAGCTAAGGGGGCGTGACCCGACAGTCGTGCCGTGGGCCTTAAAGAGGGTACATTCTCGGCGTTTGCCTCGCCAAACCGCTGTTGGCGGCCAACAGGGTGATAGGACGGACATGTGACCGAATCCGGCGCTCCACGCGTGGCCGTCTACCTCGATTTCGACAACATCGTCATCTCTCGGTACGACCAGATCCACGGGCGCAGCTCGTTTCAGCGCGACAGAACGGCGGGATTTCACACCAAGCCCGGCCGCCTCACCGAGGCGACCGTCGACGTCAGCGCCATCATCGACTTCGCCTCCTCGTTCGGCACGCTGGTGCTGACGCGGGCCTACGCCGACTGGTCGGCCGACGTCAACGCCGAATACCAGGGTCAGCTCGTCGGCCGCGCGGTCGACCTGGTCCAGCTGTTTCCCGCCGCCGCGTACGCCAAGAACGGTGCCGACATCCGGTTGGCGGTCGACGCGGTGGAGGACATGTTCCGGCTGCCCGACCTCACCCACGTCGTCATCGTCGCCGGCGACTCCGACTACATCCCGTTGGCGCAACGCTGCAAACGGCTCGGCCGCTACGTCGTCGGCATCGGTATCACCGGTTCGATCAGCAAGTCACTGACTGCCGCGTGCGACGAGTTCGTCACCTACGACGCGCTGCCGGGTGTGCCGGTGACCGAGCCGTCCAAGAAGAAGCCGCGCAAGAAGGCCGCCGACGGTGACTCCGAACCCGACGGGCCCGACCCCCAGGCCGCCGCGACCGCACTTCTGGAGCGGGCGCTGCGGATCGGCCACGAGAAGGACGACGCCGACTGGCTGCACAACTCCGCGGTCAAGGCGCAGATGAAGCGGATGGACCCGTCATTCTCGGAGAAGTCGCTGGGATTCCGCTCGTTCAGCGACTTCCTGCGCTCCCACGCCGAGGTGGCCGAGCTCGATGAGAGCAGCACCACCCGCATGGTCCGGCTCAAGGTTGCGGAATGACTCCGCTGTTGGAGCTAGCGGCGAAATCGACACCAGGGTTGTGGATCGCAGGCACCACTTCGAATAAGCGGCCATGGTGTCAAACTCGCGCATAGCAGCCGACTGAATAGTCTGAATCCCATGACGGATCGCTTGTACTTTCGCCAGCTGCTCTCCGGCCGGGATTTCGCCGCAGGCGACGTGATCGCCGAGCAGATGCGCAACTTCGCCTATCTCATCGGCGACCGCGAGACCGGCGATTGCGTCGTCGTCGATCCGGCGTATGCGGCGGGTGACCTGGTTGACGCGCTGGAGGCCGACGGCATGCACCTCTCGGGCGTGCTGGTCAGCCACCACCACCCCGACCATGTCGGCGGCTCGATGATGGGATTCGAACTGAAGGGCCTCGCCGAGCTGCTCGAGCGGGTCAGCGTGCCCGTGCACGTCAACAGCGTTGAGGCCGAATGGGTTTCACGAGTCACCGGGATCGCCCGCAGCGAGCTGACCGACCATCAGCATGGCGATGTGATCAAGGTCGGCGACATCGACATCGAGCTTCTCCATACTCCTGGCCACACCCCGGGAAGCCAGTGCTTCCTGCTGGACGGCCGACTTGTCGCGGGCGACACGCTGTTTCTGGAGGGCTGCGGTCGTACCGACTTCCCCGGTGGCGATGTCGACGAGATGTTCCGCAGCCTGCAGGCGCTGGCTCAGCTGTCCGGCGATCCGACCGTCTTTCCTGGCCACTGGTATTCGCAGGAGCCCAGTGCGGCGCTTTCAGAGGTGCGGCGCACCAATTACGTATATCGCGCCAGCAATCTGGATCAGTGGCGCATGTTGATGGGCGGTTGAGCGCTGCGGATTCGTTGTCGTAGCTGGCAAGGTCGCCGCCAACCTCGTTAGGCACTCCGGTCTCTGCTTACCCAGCGTCCTGGGCTTTTCCAGCAAATGACGCGAGCGCAAATTTCTCTGATTCTGTAGCGGCGGACGGACCGTGATATACGTCGGTACGTGGAACGGGTCGATTTCCGGGCACTCAGCGTGACCGACGTATCGCCCAGTGGGTGGACTGCACTGGCTGCGTGGGTGGCGGTCATGGTGCTCATTGCGGCATTGGTATACGCGTGGCGGGCCTACCAACGGGCCAGAACACACGCCGAAGAGCTGATGCAGCCCAACGTGGCGATGTACATGGAGCCGGCCGCCAACGACTGGCATCTCGTCGAACTCGTCGTCAAGAACTTCGGTCAGACCGCGGCGTACAGCATCCGATTCGAGTGGGCGCATCCTCCAACCGTCGGCAAGTACGAGAACGTGTACGAGGATCGCTACGTCGACATCGTGCCGCTGAATCTCCCGGCAGAGATCCCGTACCTGGCGCCGTCGCAGGAGTTCCGGATCGTGTGGGATTCGGCGCTGGACCGCCGCGAACTCGGAGAGACCATCGCGTCCCGCTTCGACGGCGCAGTCACCTACTTCGACAAGCCCACGAGTAAGGGATCGAAGCGGGCCGGACGTCAGTTCCGGTCGGCGGCCGTATTGGACTGGGCCACACTGCATCCCGTCGAGCGGCTGCAGTTGCTGACCACCCATGATCTGGCCCGGCAGGAGAAGCAGAAGCTCGAACTGCTGCGCAATCTGTTGACGTACTACCACTACGCGGCAAGCGAGAGTCGCGAAGAGGTCCTGCGCAGCGAGATCAACAGGGTGCGCACCGCCGCCGACAAGATGCGCGAGCGCCTGTCCACCGCCCAGGCGAAAGCACCCGCTGCGGAAAGCGCGCCACCGCCACCGCCACCGCGACGGGAGGCTCCGCCGCGGAAGGCTTCGTTCAATGCGCCCCTGCGCGAGGTGCCGTTCGACGGCCCGGCGGCAGCGGATGTCCCCAAGGACAACGGAGCGGACTACGACGACGATGACGCCCAGACCCAGGTGATCAACGGTGGTCCCCGGCACCGGCGCGATCTCGCTTAGCTTGGCTTTCGTTTAGGAGCCTTGGCTTTCGTAACACTGTTTCGTAACATCGATCTGGAAACTCGACGCACTCAAAGGAGAGGCGATGACCAGCCCGGTTGGCTACGAGCTCAACGATTCAGTCGCGACGATCACCATGGACGACGGCAAAGTCAATGTGCTGGGTCCCGACATGCAGGCCGCGATCAACGTGGCCCTCGACCGCGCCGAGAAGGACTCCGCGAAGGCCGTCGTGCTCGCGGGCAATGACCGCGTGTTCAGCGGCGGATTCGACCTCGCGGTATTCCAGTCGGGCGACCCGCAGGCGGCGCACAACATGTTGGCCGGCGGCTTCGAGCTGTCGGTGCGATGCCTGACGTTCCCCGCGCCGGTGATCATGGCCGCGACGGGCTCGGCGATCGCGATGGGGTCGTTCCTGCTGCTGTCGGGCGACCACCGGGTCGGGCAGCCGAAGACCAAATGCCAGGCGATCGAGGTGGCCATCGGGATGACGATTCCGATCTCGGCGATCGAGATCATGCGGATGCGGTTGACGCCCGCGGCGTTCCAACGCGGCACGGCACTGGCATCGATCTACGTCGGCGACGAGACGATCACCGCGGGCTGGCTGGACGAGATCGTCGAAAAGGACCAGGTACTCGCCAGCGCCCAGGCCGCCGCAGCCGCGGCGGCGCAGTTGCACACCGGCGCACATGTAGCGACCAAACTCAAGGCCCGCGAATCGGCGTTGCAGGCGATCCAGGCCGGAATCGACGGTTTGGCAACGGAATTCAGCCTCGGCTAGGCCGCTGAGATGCCCAGGGCCAAGCAACGCACGCCCGAACTGCGCGAGCACCTGCTGGAGGTCGCGGTAGCGACGCTGGCCGCCGAGGGCTTCTCGGGGTTCACGACGCGACGGGTGGCCGAGCGGGCGGGCACGTCGGTGCCCGCGGTCTACGAGCTGTTCACCGACAAGGCCGGCCTGGTGCGGGCGATGTTCTTCGAGGGCTTCCGGCTGCTCGGCGCTGAGCTGGCAAAGGTGCCGGTCACCGACGATCCACTCGACGATCTGGAACGGCTGGTGCCGGTGTTCCGGCACTTTTGCCGCGCCTATCCGAGGCTGGCGCAGGTGATGTTCTCGCGGCCGTTCATGGACTTCGAGCCGGGACCCGACGAGCTGGCGGCGGGAGCATCGGTGCGCGAAGTGTTCATCGGCCGGATCCAGCGGTGCGTCGATGCGGGGCTGCTGTCGGGCGACGTCACGGACATCGCGCACGTGCTGCTCGCATTGGCGCAGGGATTGGCTGTGCAGGAGTTGGGCCGCTGGCTTGGCCCGTCGGGGCCGTCAGTCGAGCGACGATGGAAGCTGGGCGTCGAGTCGCTGCTAGCGGGCTTCCGCGGCTGACGTTTCGCTTGCGCCAATGGAATCGAGCCCGGCAGCCTCGAACTTGGGGCAATTGCCCCATGTGGCCTCCCGTGCCGTCAACAAATGATGACGGCATGACCACGACACCTCAAGCGGCCGCGACCGCAGCCAGAAACCTGCCCCTCCCCGACGGCGACGAGGAACGCGTCGTCGGCTTCGGCGTGATGGGCCTGCCCTTCGCCAACGGGCACTACCTGGCGTTCCGCGACTTCCCCGAGACGTCCTTCTCCCCCGCCTATCTGTCGGTGTGGCATCGCACCCCGGACGGCGTATGGACGTTCTACGCGACCACGCCCGGCCCGCAGAGCTGCTCGCGCTACTTCAGCTCGGCCACCCCCGTCGACCCGGTCGTCTGCGACATCACGTCGCGCTGGGTGACGCCGTGGTCCCTCGCGATTTCCATTGACTCAGTGCTGGATTGGCGCGTCGACATCAAAGCCACGCCCGCAACACGACTGATGAGCGCCATCGGATCAAAGCTGCCCGCGGCGATGTCGCGAAGCCGCAAAGTGCTCGCCGCGATGAGCCCCGCCGTCGGGCCGCTGTTGGGTGTCGGCCGGATCAAGCTGACCGGCAACCTGCCCAACGGTCAGGAGTTCCGGATCGCACCGCGACGGGTGTGGGCGGTCGCCGACTCGAGCGCCGTCCTGCGCGGCGAGGATCTCGGCTCCGTCGGCCCACATCCCGTGCAGGGCAACCTCGCGGACTTCCAGCTCCCCCAGCGCGGCATCTGCGTCGTCGCACAGGGCCGTTTCGAGGCGTTCGACGTCGCGCGGCATCGCGACGGCGACCGTCTTGACCTATCCGGCTGACCAACCGATGACAACGGCGCAGAATCGGCACATGCCCTCCCGGCAGGCGCAGCCAGACCTTCCGACCCGCGCGGAGGTACTGGCGGCGCTGTCGGTGGCCATCGACCTCGGATTGGGGCAGCCCGCCGAGCACATGCTGCGGTCGGCGCTGATCGCGACGCGGATCGCCGACCGTCTGGGACTTGCTGCATCACAGCGCGATTGCATCTACTACGCCACGCTGATCATGTGGATCGGCTGTCACGCCGACTCTCATGAGTACGCGCGCTGGTTCGGTGACGACATCGCGGTGCGTCGCGGCTCCTATCTCGTCGACTGGTCGGGGCTGCCGTACCAACGCTTCCTGCTGACCAACATCGGCCGCGGCGAGTCGCTACTGTCGCGACTGAAAACCGCGGCGACGCTGTATGCCAATGCACGAGGGCATATTTCGCAGCTCATCCACTCACATTGCACGTCGGCGGCGCTGCTGGCCGAACACATCGGGCTTTCCGACGACGTGCAGACCGCGTTGCGGTTCACCTTCGAACGCTTCGACGGCGGCGGTCTGCCGACCGGGGCGTCCGGCGAGGCCATTCCGATCGAGATGCGGGTGGCCCAGCTCGCCGACATGGTCGAGGTGCATCAGCGGGAGTACGGGACCGAGGGTGCGGTCGCGATGGCCCGCAGCCGCCGCGGCGGGCAGTTCGATCCGGCCGTGGTCGACGCGTTCGTCGCCGACCCGGCCGGCGTGCTCGCGGTGCCGTCGGCCGGCGATGTGTGGGGCACCGCGCTGCAACACGCACCGGATCGCAACACCCGCCTCGACGGCCCGTCACTGGACGCGCTGCTGGTGGCGCTCGGCGATTTCGTCGACCTCAAATGTCCGTTCACCCTGGGGCATTCACGGAAGGTCGCCCAGCTGGCGGCCGATGGTGCCGTCAGCGCAGGACTGGACGACGACGCCGTCACGTTGACTCGAAGAGCGGCATGGGTACACGACGTCGGCCGCATCGGGGTGTCGAACCAGATCTGGTCCAAATCAGGCGATTTGACGATGGCCGAGTTCGAGCGGATGCGGCTGCACCCCTACCTCTCCGAGCGCATCCTGTCGCGGGTGCACGGCCTGAAGGACGTGGCGGCGGTGGCCACCAATCATCACGAATGCCTCGACGGCTCCGGGTATCCGCGCGGGCTGGCGGCGCGGCAGCTGACGATGCCCGACCGATTGCTGGCGTGCGCGGTGAGCTATCAGAGCGCGCTCGAACCGCGGCCCTACCGTGAGGCACTCGGGCCGGCCGGTGCCGCACGCCGGCTACGTGAACGCGTCCGCGACGGCGAGCTGGACTCGGTGGCCGCCGACGCCGTGCTGTACGCCTCCGGTCATGCACCCGACCGGCCGAAGGCACGACCCCACGGGCTGACCGCGCGCGAGGTCGAGGTGCTCCGACTGGTGGCCCATGGTGCAAGCAACAAGGAGATCGCCGCCAAACTGGTGCTCAGCGAGAAGACGGTCCGCAACCACGTGGAGCGCACGTACACCAAGATCGGCGTCTCGAACCGGATCGGGGCAAGCATGTACGCCCTCGAACACGGACTGGCGGACCCACCCGAGAGTTGAGGCATCCGCCCCATGCGTCGACGGCCCGCCGGGGCGCAAGGTCGAACCATGAACCGATCCCTGGCCGTCGTGTACGGCACGCTGAGCTACACCCTGTTCCTCGTTGTCTTTCTGTACCTGATCGGATTTGTCGGCGGATTCGTGCCGCGAAGTGTCGACGAAGCCGTCGCCGCCCCGGTGGGGTGGGCGGTGCTGATCGACGTCGCGTTGGTGACGGTTTTCGCGCTGCAGCACAGCGTGATGGCGCGCCCCGCGTTCAAGAAATGGTGGACCCGCATCGTGCCGGCGCCCATCGAACGGAGCACCTACGTGCTGGCGGCGAGTCTCGTTCTCGTCGTGATGTTTTGGCAGTGGCGCGAGCTCCCCACCGTCGTCTGGGACGTCACTTGGCAGCCTGCGCGTCTTGGATTGTGGGCGCTGTTCTGGCTGGGCTGGGCGACGGTGCTGGCATCGACGTTCATGATCAATCACTTCGAGTTGTTCGGGCTGAAGCAGGTGTTCGCGAACTGGCGGGCGCGGCCGTCGGTCGAGACGGGCTTCCGGACGACGCTGCTCTACCGAGTGGTGCGCCACCCGCTGATGCTGGGCTTCCTCATCGCCTTCTGGGCCGCGCCGACCATGACCGCGGGTCACCTGTTGTTCGCCGCGGTGATGACGGGCTACATCCTGCTGGCCCTGCAGATCGAGGAGCACGACCTGATGGCGGCGCTGGGCTCGCACTACGCCGAGTACCGCAAGCGGGTCCCCATGCTGATCCCAGGGCTCCGCAGGCGTGACACTGACATGATGGTTGGGTGACCGATGTCCGGGGCCGGGTGTGGCGAGACGGCAAGCCGCAGGAGGACTTCGAGTTCGCGTCGATCTCGGACTATCTCGCCGACGACGACGCGCTGATCTGGTGCGACATCTACGACCCCGACCACGCGATCCTCAAGGATCTGGCGCTCGAACTCGATCTCGACAACTGGGCCGTCGAGGACGCAATCGCCGACGCCGAGCGCACCAAGGCCGTCGTCTACCGCTCACACACCTTCTTCACGGTGTACAGCGTGGTGATCAAGGATCCGCTGCCCCAGGACGACTCCGAGTCGATCCTGGACATCCACCGCATCTCGGGGTTCGTGCTGCCGCGCGGACTGATCACGGTGCGATTGTCGCCGCACTTCGACATCGACTCCGTCTCGCAGCGATTCGACGAGCTCGGCGGCCAGGAGTACGGCGTGGGGGCGCTGGTGCACGGCCTGCTCGACGTCGTCGTCGACGGTCACTTCGACGCGGTGCAGGCGCTCGACGACGGTATCGAGTCGGTCGAGGACGATCTCTTCGAGAACAACGTCCGAAAAGGTCTACAGCGAAAGACGTTCCGCCTGCGTAAGGATCTGGTCGAGTTGCGCCGGGTGGTGCTGCCGATGCGCGAGGTCGTCAACTCGATTCAGCACCGCAGGCTGGACGCCAAAACCTCACCCGAACTCGATCCGCTGTATGCCGACCTGTACGACCACGTGCTGCGCGCGTCGGAGTGGACAGAATCGTTGCGGGACATGATCACCACGGTGTTCGAAACCAACCTGTCGCTGCAGGATGCCCGGCTGAACACGGTCATGAAGAAGCTCACCGGATGGGCGGCGATCATCGCGGTGCCGACGGCGATCACCGGCTTCTACGGACAGAACGTGCTCTACCCCGGCATCGAGACGGTGGGCGGTTTCGTCACCAGCACATCGATCATCGTGCTGCTGGTGCTCGTTCTGTACTGGACGTTCAAGCGGAAGGATTGGTTGTGATCGCTAGGCCCGCAACAGTTCTTCGGCGCGCCGGTGGTCCTCGTCGGCGTTGAGGGTCAGCACGCCGACGACGTCACCTCCGGTCTCGTACCAGACCGTGAACCCGTTGTGGTTGTCGACCAGCCGGCAGGTTTCGTAGTTGCCCCAGCCGCTGTACTTGAGAACCGAATCGCCGATGGTGCAGGAGAATCCGGGCACCTGATCCCAGGAGGCCGAGAACCCGGCGGCGGTGAGTCCGGCGACGAGGCCCTCGTGCGCGGCGTCGCGCCAGTGCTCGGCGCGGATGCGCCTTCTGGCGGTCACGTTGTGGGCGAGTGCGACGTCGCCCGCGGCATAGACGTTGCGCGCCGAGGCGTGCATGTGCTCGTCGACCACGATGCGCCCGTCGCGAGTCTCCAATCCCGCCGACTCGGCCAACCTGATGTCAGGCCGCATACCGGTCGCCGATACGACAAGGTCCGCCTGAACGGTGGTGCCGTCGTCGAGCACCACACACGAGTCGCCGATCTCGGTCACGGTGGTCTCGCCGACGAAGCCGACTCCGTTGTCGGAGAGGATCTTGACCACGCGCTCACCGGCTTCGAGCCCGAATCGCCGCTGCAGGGGAACGGCTTCCGCGGCCACGAGCGCGGTGTCCACGCCGCTGGCCGCCAGGCAGGCCGCGGCCTCACAGCCGATCAGACCGCCGCCGATCACGACCGCTGAGTCCGCGTAGCGGGCCGCCATCTTGAGCGCGACCGCGTCGCCGAACGAACGCAGGGTGAGCGCGGCCTCGGCGCCGGGGATATCCAGCTTGACCGCCGCGGCGCCCGAAGCCACGACGAGGTGCCAGTAGGGGTAGCGCTGTCCGCCGGCCGTGACCACTTCCTGGCCGGCGGTGTCGATGCGGTCGACGGTGACGCCGCGAATGAGTTCGACGTTGTTGCGGCCGAACCAACCGGCACTGTGCAGGTCACGCTTGGCCTCGCGCCCGCAGAGATAGCCCTTGCTCAGCGGGGGCCTGGCATACGGCAGCGCGGGGTCGACGGTGAGGATGCGCACGGGAATGCCGGGGTGCTTGCTGCGGAACGTCTCCGCCGCGCTCAGCCCCGCGGGACCACTCCCGATGGCGATGAATCCTGGTGCAGCCACGTTTCCTGGGTACCCCGCTGAGGGGTCCGCGACGTGCTTTGTCAGTCTTTTGTCACTTTTGCTGATCGTCGACTCCCCACACCAGACAGAAGGTGTGACCGGCCGGGTCGCGATACACCCGGAAGAGGTTGTCCTCGGCGGCATCGCTCACCCGGGTCGCGCCCAGCGCAAGGACTTCACGCTCGGCGGCGTCGACGTCGTCGACCGCGATGTCGAGGTGGAATTGCTGCGAACCGTGCGGATCGGGAAAGCGGGGCGGATCGTGCTGGGGAGACAGCTGGAAGGCGAGCCGGCGTCCTGTGGGGTCGGTCAGCACCACCCACGTGTCGTCCTCTGCATAGAGGCTGCCACCGAGAACACCGGCGTAGAAGGTGGCCAGGCCTCGCGGGTCGCGGCAGTCGAGGACGGTGGATCGCAGCTTTCCCAGCATGACTGCGGGGTTGCCGCTATCGCGACACCGCAAACGCCTGGTGCTCAGCCCATACAGTTGGGCGACGAGCTCTTCGACGCCGCCACGCGCGTCGCCGACTCGTTCACGCGGTCCATGCTCAACTGACCCGAATTGACCGCCTGCTCAAGGGAATCCAAAACCGCAGGCACTTCGTCGGTGGTGATCCACAGCGCGATGTCGGCGCCGGCCTGCAGCGCGCGCAGCACCGCCTCGGGCACGCCGTACTGCTCGTTGATCGCGGCCATGCTGGACAGGTCGTCGGTGTACACCAGGCCGGAGAAGGGCGGGCCGCCGTAGCCCCCGGACCGCAGCAGGTCGTAGGCCGGCGCCGACAGGCTGGCCTGATCGGTGCCCGTCAGGCCAGGCACCTGCACGTGACCGAGCATCACGGCGACGGGATGCTGGGTGGTCAACGTCCGGTACGGGAGCAGGTCGTCGGCCTGCAGTTGCTCGATCGGTGGGACGCTCACGCCGCCCGTGTGCGAATCGCCCGAGCCATGGCCATGTCCGGGGAAGTGTTTGAGCACCGGAAGCAGTCCTGCGTCACGCAACCCTTGCGCGTACGCGCCTGCGTAGGCAGTCACGGTCTCGGCGTTCGAGCCGAACGACCGATCGCCGATCACGGTGTCGTCGGGCGCATCGGTGACGTCGACCACCGGGGCGAAATCGACTGTGATTCCGAGCTGTTTCATCGCGCGGCCACGTTCCAGCGCGATGTCGTAGACGTCATCGGGTGAGCTCGTGGCGGCCAGGACGCGCGGCGACGGCTGCTCGCCGATGATGGGCGCCAGCCGTGACACGCGGCCGCCTTCCTCATCGACGCTGACCGCGAGCGGCAGCGGACCCGTCGAAGCGGCGATCCCGGGCAGGGATCCGTCCTGCAGCATCGACAGGTCGGTCCAGCTGCCGATCATGATGCCGCCGATGTGATGGTCGGCCGCCACGGCCCGGGCGTCCTCGGCGCCGGTCACACCGACCATGAGGAGCTGTGCGAGCTTGTCGCGGGTGGACAAGGTGTTGACCAGGGCTTCGGCCTCGCTGCACGTCGGCGGCACGGGCGCGCTGGGGGCCGGTGAGCTGGGTGCAGAGGCCTGGGTCGACGGCGATGTCGACGATCCCGGGAGCCTGGGCTTGACGACGAACACCACCATGGCGCCGAGCAAGGCCAAGGCGAACACCGTGAACGCGATCGTCATCCACCGAGGCGTCTCGTTCCGTCGTTTGGCGCCGCGCGAGTTCTGCGTTCCTGGCATGGCAAAGAAAGTACCTGGCGTCGTTGCTTCGACGCCCACACATGATCGCGATATGCGAATATCTGCGCATGACCTCCCCGGAAGACCCCGAGGAACGGATCCGGCAGCTCGAGCAGTCGGCGGCCGGGTACGGGGCCCGGGAGCTGGGCACCGACGATCCGCCCCGTTACGCCGAAGGCGTCAACCCCACGGCCCAGCTGCCGCCACCCCCGTACGGCAACCCGCCTTACGGAAGTCCGCCGCCGTACGGAAGTCCGCCGTCCTACGGCAACCCGTATCAGCCGCCGTTCGGCACGCACTACACGCCGGTCGAGAAGAAGCCGAGCGTTCCCGTCGGATTGGTCATCGGAGTGATCGCGGTCGTGTTCGCCGGCCTAGTCGGGATCGCCGCGGTCGTGTGGAGGGTGTCGTCAACGGTCGAGGAGGTGGCCGGTGGCGGCGGGTCGGTCGATCGCCCGGGTGGCGCGTCGACCTACAGCCCACCGTCGATCTCCTTTCCGAGCATTCCGAGCTTTCCGAGCATTCCCGATATTCCCGGCCGCGAGACGGAACAGACCGCGACACCCGGCGCTCCGGCGAGCGTGTCGGGCGTCGACGGAACCCAGACGGTCGTCTGCCAAGGCGGCGACGTGAGCATCAGCGGGGTCAACAACACGGTCACGCTGACCGGACAATGCGTCAACGTCACCGTGTCGGGCGTCGAGAACAAGGTCACCGTCGACAGCGCCGATGTGATCGGTGCGTCCGGCTTCGACAACGAAATCGTCTATCTCTCGGGCGATCCGGAGATCAACAGGAGCGGATCAAACTCGGTCACGCGAGGCTGATCCGCGCTGCATCCCTCTCCGTTCGCGCCGCGTCTCCCTCTCCGTTCGCGCCGCGTCCCTCGGAGGTACTCCTCGACTTGCCAACCTCTGCGCGACTTTGTCGCTCAACTACTACCGCCGCGACCAACGTCAGCGACAAAGTCGCGCGGAGGTTGGCACTACGTATATATGCCTCCAGAGGACCCGCGTCGGCGCATGGACGACACGAACACGGGCGCCCCGGCCCGCGGCTATGGTCGGGCAGTAGGAGGAGACGACGTGAGTGAGCAGACCTCGACACCGAAACTGACCGGGCAATTCTCCAAGGCGCTCGTATACGCCGAACTGAAGCATCACAACCAGGTCCGCAAGGGCGGTGACATTCCGTACTTCGGGCACCTGCTGTCGGTGGCGGGCTTGGTGATCAACGACGGCGGGTCCGAGGAGCAGGCCATCGCGGCGTTGCTGCACGACTGCGTCGAGGACGCCGGTGGGCCGCCGACGCTGGATGAGATCCGAAAGAACTTCGGTGCGGACGTCGCGCGCATCGTCGATGAATGCAGCGACGCCGATGAGGTGCCGAAGCCGCCGTGGCGCGACCGCAAGACCGCCTACATCCAGCGCCTCAACCAGGTGGGCGAGGACACCCTGCTGGTTTCGGTGGCCGACAAGCTGGACAATGCGCGGTCGATGCTGCGGGACTACCACGAACACGGCCCGCAACTGTGGCAGCGATTCACCCGGAAGAATCCGCAGGACCACCTCTGGCACTACGGCGCACTGCTGGCCGCCTACCGGAACCGCGGTCTGAACAGCTGGATGGTCGGCGAGCTCGACCGTGTCGTCGACGAGTTGAGGCGACAGGTCGAGGGTGGCGACCGTGTTGTCCTGGTCTAACGAACGAGCTATCCACAACCTCGCAGCTTCCGACGGCGACTGCGCCGTCGCCGCCATAGGATGCAGTGATGGCCACGTTGGAGGACCTGGAGGCGCGAGTTGCGGCCCTGGAAGCCTCGCAGGCTGATTACCGCGCGGTGCTGTCAGCGGTCAATGCTCTGGGCGCAAATCAGCGAGAGCATTCGCAGCGACTGACGGCGGTCGATTCACGACTGACGGCGGTCGAGACAGGCCTCGCCGACCTCCGACAGGAGACACGAGCGGGCTTTCGGACGGTCGAGGAGCACGTCGCCGAACTCAAGGACCTGATTATCCGGCGCAACAACGGCAGCTAGTTACGGCACTGCGCCGCTTCCCGACTCGTATGGTGGACGGCGATGGCACTGCACCTGCACCGTGCTGAGCGCACCGATCTGCTGGCCGACGGGCTCGGTGCCCTGCTATCGGACCCCCTGCCCGACCCGTT
Organism: Mycobacterium neglectum; assembly: GCF_002591975.1. Classification (GTDB taxonomy): domain Bacteria; phylum Actinomycetota; class Actinomycetes; order Mycobacteriales; family Mycobacteriaceae; genus Mycobacterium; species Mycobacterium neglectum. The sequence goes on from NZ_NVQE01000001.1 coordinate 367,170, forward strand.
CGCCGAGGAAGTCGTCATCGTCCCGGCCAAGGGTGTCGAACGGTGGCTGAGTCAGCGGCTGTCGCACGTGCTCGGCCGCGGCCGTGGCGCCGACGGGGTGTGCGCGGGCATCTCCTTCCGCAGCCCGTACTCGCTGATCGCCGAAATCAGCGGCACCGACCGCGACGATCCCTGGTCGCCCGACGCGATGGTCTGGCCGCTGCTCGACGTCATCGACGAAAGCTGCGACCAGCCCTGGTGCAAGACCCTGTCGACCCACCTCGGCCACTTCGAAACGGGCGACGAGCGTGAACTGCGGCAAGGTCGGCGCTACTCCGTCGCCCGGCGGCTCGCCGGACTCTTCGCGTCCTACGCCCGCCAGCGACCCCAACTGCTCATCGACTGGGAGAGCGGCGCCGACGGTGGCGTCGACGACGATCTGCGGTGGCAGCCACCCCTCTGGCGCGCCTTGACCGGTCGCATCGACGCCGATCCACCGCATATCCGCCACGCCAAAACCGTTGCCACACTGCGAGACTCCCCGACCGACCTGCCGCAGCGCATCTCGCTGTTCGGCCACACTCGACTGCCGAGCACCGAGATCGAACTGCTCGACGCGCTGGCTACCCACCACGATCTTCACTTGTGGCTGCCGCACCCCAGCGACGAACTGTGGACGTCGCTCGTCGACGACCAGGGCCCCATCCCCCGTCGTGCGGACACCACCCACCGACAGGTGCACCATCCGCTGTTGGCGACACTCGGCCGCGATCTGCGCGAGCTGCAGCGCGGCCTGCCCGCCGACCGCGATACCGACGAATATCTCGGCGGCCGCGCCCATCCCGAGACGATGCTCGGCTGGCTGCAATCCGATATCACCGCCAATGCCGTTCGCCCGCAAGGCCGCACGCTCAGAGCCGACGACCGCTCGGTGCAGGTGCACAGCTGCCACGGTCCCGCCCGCCAGATCGACGTCCTACGCGAAGTGCTGCTCGGCCTGCTCGCCGATGATGACACCCTCGAGCCACGCGACATCCTCGTGATGTGCCCCGACATCGAGACCTACGCACCGCTGATCGTCGCGGGCTTCGGCCTCGGCGACGTCGTCACCGGCTCGCATCCGGCGCATCGGCTTCGCGTCAAGCTCGCCGATCGCGCACTGACACAGACCAATCCGCTGCTCGGCGTCGCGTCGCAGCTGCTCACACTCGCCGGCGGACGCGCCACCGCCAGCGAGGTCCTCAACCTCGCCGAGGCCGGTCCCGTCCGCACCCGATTCAACTTCAGCGACGATGACCTCGACGCCATCGCCGACTGGGTCCGCGAGGCGAACATCCGCTGGGGTTTCGACCGGGCCCACCGGCACCCGTACGGCGTCGACTTCCTGCAGAACACGTGGCGTTTCGGCATCGACCGGGTACTTGCGGGCGTGGCGATGTCCGACGACTCGCATGCGTGGCTGGACACCACCCTCCCGCTCGACGACGTCGGCAGTAACCGGATCGAACTCGCCGGCCGGCTGGCCGAGTACGTCGAGCGCCTGCACACCTGTGTCGAATCGCTCTCCGGCGCACGGCCACTCCGTGACTGGCTGGCCGCGTTGTCCACCGGCATCACTGCCCTGACCGCGGTGCCCGATGCCGACCTGTGGCAGTCCAGCCAAGTCGAGCGCGAGTTCAACGACGTGGTCGCGAAGGCCGGCTCGCATGCCGACACCGTGATGCGGCTTCCCGACATCAAGGCGCTGTTGGACCGTCACCTCGCCGGCCGGCCCACGCGCGCGAACTTCCGCACCGGCACGCTGACGGTGTGCACGATGGTGCCGATGCGGTCCGTACCGCACCGGGTGGTCTGCCTGGTCGGGCTCGACGACGGCGTGTTCCCGAGGCTTGGCGTCGTCGACGGCGACGACGTGCTGGCCCGCGATCCGATGACCGGTGAGCGCGACATCCGTTCGGAGGACCGGCAACTACTGCTCGACGCCATCGGCGCGGCGACCGAGAAGCTCGTCATCACCTACACCGGCGCCAACGAGTACTCGGGACAACGTAAGCCTCCTGCGGTGCCCCTTGTCGAACTGCTCGATACGCTTGACGGCACCACCCCGGAGAAGGTCCGCGATTGGGTTCTCGTCGAACATCCGTTGCAGCCGTTCGACGTTCGCAACGTGACACCCGGTGCGCTCGGCATGCCTGCGGGTCAACCGTTCACCTTCGACCCGACAGCGCTGACCGCGGCACAGGTCGCGGCGGGCCATCGCGGAAAGCGCCCGACTCTGATCGGTCAACCTCTGCCCGCACCGCCACCGGATGACATTGCGCTCGACGACCTGATCGGCTTCTTCAAGGATCCGGTCAAGGGGTTCTTCCGTGCGCTGGACTACACGCTGCCGTGGGACGTCGAGGCCGTCGAGGACGCCATGCCCGTCGAGATCGACGCCCTGCAGGAGTGGAAGGTCGGCGACCGGATGCTCGACGACATGTTGCGCGGCATGACACCGGAATCGGCCAGGGCCGCGGAGTGGCGTCGCGGCTCACTGCCGCCTGGCAAGCTGGGGTGGCGCACGGCGACCGACATCTGCGTGCAGGTCGACGCGCTCGCCTCGGCCGCCAAACGGCACCGCACCGCCGAACCGGACGCGTACGACGTCGACGTCGAGGTGACACTTGGCAGACGGGTCACGGGTACCGTCCCGCGGCTCTACGGTGACCGACTGGTCGCGGTCACGTACTCGAAGCTGGATGGCAGGCATCTGCTGGAGTCGTGGATTCGCCTGGTGGCGTTGACCGCCCAGTATCCGGGCCGGGAATGGACAGCGGTGTGCATCGGACGGCCCAAGCGTTCCGGCCCACCCAGGGAGCGGCTGCTGGGCCCGCCGGAATCCGCCGTCGATCTGCTGCGCGATCTCGTGACGATGTACGACGCGGGCCGACGCGCCCCGATTCCACTGCCGCTCAAGACGTCCTATGCGTGGGCGGAAACCGATCACCATCGCGGAGCCCCACTGCGGGAGGCCGGTTGGCGGTGGAAGACCGGCAAGTATCCCGGGGAGGACGCCGAGCCCGCACACGTCCGGGTGTGGGGGCCCGGCTTGCCGTTCGAGGATCTGGTCGCCGCCGGACTGCCCGACTACGCGACGCGGTTGTGGCTGCCGATGCTGTCGGCCGAACGGGACCCCGACTGATGGACATGCCACCCTTCTACCTGCTCGGCCCGCTGCCGACACCGCGGTCCACCACCGTGCTGGAAGCCAGCGCGGGCACCGGCAAGACGTTCGCCCTCGCCGGGCTGGTGACCCGCTACGTCGCCGAGGGCGTCGCGACGCTGGACCAGATGCTGCTCATCACATTTGGGCGGGCGGCCAGCCAGGAACTGCGGGAGCGGGTGCGCGGTCAGATCCTCGAGGCGCTGCTGGCGTTCGACGAGCCGTCCGGCGACTACAACGACCTCGTCAGACATCTGCTCGACGGTGACCCCGGCGAGCTGGCCGAGCGCAAGCTGCGGCTGCGTGACGCATTGGCGGGCTTTGACGCGGCGACGATCGCGACCACCCACCAGTTCTGCCAGCTGGTGCTGAAATCGCTTGGGGTGGCCGGCGACACCGATGCCGGCGTGCAGTTGGTGGAGAGCCTCGACGACGTCGTCACCGAGATCGTCGACGACCTGTACCTGGCGCACTTCGGCCAGCAGAAGGACGATCCGCCGCTGACTCGCGACCAGGCACTCGACCTCGCGCGGGAGGTCGTCGGCAGCGCCCACACCGAGCTGCGGCCGCTGGACCCGCCGCCGGGCTTCGAGCCCGCGGTACGGGTGGACTTCGCCAAGGCCGTGTGCGAGGAGTTGGAGAAGCGCAAGCGAAAGCTCGGCATCCTGCACTACGACGACCTGCTGTCCCGGCTCGCGAATGCGTTGGAGGCCATCGATTCTCCGGCCCGCGCACGCATGCAGCGACGCTGGTCGATCGTCATGGTCGACGAGTTCCAGGACACCGACCCGGTGCAGTGGCAGGTGATCGACCGCGCGTTCTCCGGGCGGTGCACAGTGATCCTGATCGGCGACCCGAAGCAGGCGATCTACGCGTTCCGCGGCGGCGACATCGTCACGTATCTCCACGCGGCCGACTCCGCAGGCGAGCGCCAGACCCTCGGCACCAACTGGCGGAGCGACGCCCCGCTGGTCGACAGCCTTCAGGCGGTGATGCGCGACGCCCAACTCGGTGACGCCAGGATCGTCGTTCGGGGGGTGGCGGCCAACCACAAGGAACATCGGCTCAAGGGGGCGCCGCACAACGAACCGTTCCGCCTGCGCGTCGTGTCGCGAGATACGTTGCGCACCAAACCCGATCGTGTCATCACGATGGACCGCCTGCGCACCCACATCAGCAAGGACCTGGCCTCCGACATCGCCGCGCTGCTGTCGAGCGGCGCGACCTTCTGCGAGGAGCCGCTGAGGCCCGGTGACATCGCGGTGATCGTCGAGACGCACCGTGACGGCCGGGTGTGCTTCGACGCACTCACCGCCGCGGGCATCCCCGCCGTGTACACCGGCGACTCCGATGTGTTCGGCTCGCCTGCGGCCGACGACTGGCTGTGCCTGCTGGAGGCGTTCGACCAACCGCACCGTTCCGGGTTGGTGCGCGCGGCGGCGACGACGATGTTCTTCGGCGAGACCACCGAAACCCTGTCCGCCCAGGGCGACACGCTGACCGATCGGATCGCCGACACCCTGCGCGAGTGGGCCGACCACGCCCGCGACCGTGGGGTCGCGGCCGTCTTCGAAGCCGCGCAGCACAAGGGGATGGGCACCCGGGTGCTGTCGTGGGTCGACGGCGAACGGCATATGACCGACCTGGCCCACCTGACACAGGTGTTGCACGACACCGCGCACCGGGAACACTTCAGCCTGCCCGCCCTGCGTGACTGGCTGCGCACCCAACGCGAAGAGCGAAGCGGCGCAGCCGAACGCAATCGGCGCCTGGACAGCGACGCGGCGGCCGTGCAGATCATGACGGTGTGGGTGAGCAAGGGTTTGCAGTATCCGGTGGTGTATCTGCCGTTCGCGTTCAACCGCAATATCCAGACCCGCGATGTCGTCCTGTTTCACGATGGCGACACCCGCTGCCTACACATCGGCGGTGAGCAGAGTCCCGACTACTCGAAAGTCCAGCAGTTGGGCCGGCGCGAGGCCGCCAGCGACGACGTCCGGCTCACCTATGTCGCGTTGACCCGGGCGCAGTCGCAGGTGGTCGCATGGTGGGCGCCGTCGTGGGACGAACCCAACGGCGGACTGTCACGCTTGCTGCGTGGCCGTCAGCCCGGCGATCCGGTGGTGCCCGACCGCTGCGATCCCCCGAAGATCGACGATGCCGATGCGATGGCGGCCCTGCGGGCGTGGGAGAACGTCGGCGGGCCCGTCCTCGAGGACTCGGTGGTCGCGCCCTCCACAGAGGTCGAATTACCGCCCGCTCCAACTGGGCTCGGCGTCCGGCACTTTCACCGTCAGATCGACGCGTCGTGGCGGCGCACGTCGTACTCGGGGCTGATCCGCGCGGCCGAGTCCGAGTCTTCTCAGGGGGTGACCAGCGAGCCGGAGGTGATCGAGCTCGACGACGAGGTCGGCGACGTCACGGTGACCGAACCGGCCGACTCCGCGGCCACCGCCGTCCCTTCCCCGATGGCAGACCTACCGATGGGTGCGAAGTTCGGCTCTCTGGTGCACGCCGTGCTGGAGACCGCCGACCCGTACGCCGCCGACCTGGCCGCCGAACTCGAGACGCAGACCCGCGAGCACTCCGTGTGGTGGCCCGTCGATGTCTCTGCCGAGGATCTCGCAGCTGCCCTGGTGCCGATGCACGACACCCCACTCGGCCCGCTCGCGTCGGGCACGACGCTGCGGCAGATCGGCTTGCGGGACCGGTTGCGAGAGATGGATTTCGAGTTCCCGCTGGCCGGTGGCGACCTGCGGGGCGATGGGCCGAGGATCTCCCTGGCCGACGTCGGACGGCTGTTCCGTGAGCACATGCCCGCCGGCGATCCGCTGGCGTCCTACGCCGACCGGCTGGCGAGCGGTGCGCTCGCCGGACAGTCGCTGCGGGGTTACCTCACGGGCTCCCTGGACGTCGTGCTGCGTGTCGGCGGGAAGTACCTAGTCGCGGATTACAAGACAAACTGGCTCGGCGAGCCCGAAAAGTCGTTGACGTCGGCGGATTACGGTCAGGCCCGCATGGCCGAAGCCATGCTGCATTCGGACTATCCGCTGCAGGCGTTGCTGTACTGCGTTGTGCTGCATCGGTTCCTGCGCTGGCGGCAACCGGGCTACTCACCGGAGCAGCATCTCGGTGGCGTGCTCTACCTGTTCGTGAGGGGTATGTGTGGTGCACAGACGCCGATCGTCGACGGGCACCCCGCGGGCGTGTTCAGTTGGCGGCCGCCCGCGTCGCTGATCGTAGCGATGTCCGACCTGCTCGACGCGGGAGTCGCATGAGTCTCGAAGTGTTCTCGGAGCTGTTCGAGCCGGCCGATGTCCATGTCGCGAGGCGGCTCACCGCGATGGCGAACGAGTCCGATGAATCGGTGGCATTGGCCGTCGCGATCGCGGTGCGTGCACTGCGCGGCGGGTCGGTATGCGTCGATCTACGGTCGATCGCCGAACAACTCGAAATGCCTGAGCTGCCATGGCCGTCGCCCGATGACTGGCTGGCCGCGGTGCGGGCGAGCCCACTCGTCACCGATACGCCGGTCCTACGCCTGTTTGGCGACTTGCTGTACCTGGACCGCTATTGGCTCGAAGAGCAGCAGGTGTGCGACGACGTGCTGACGCTGCTGTCGTCGACACTGCCCGGCGAGGTGCCCGGCCTCGAACGGCTGTTCCCCGCAGGCTGGGAGGAGCAGCGCGCCGCGGCCGAAATCGCACTGACACAATCGCTTACGGTGCTGACCGGCGGCCCCGGCACCGGCAAGACGACGACGGTGGCGCGGCTGCTGGCGTTGCTGGCCGAGCAGGCGTCGCTTTCGGGCCGCCCGCCGCTGCGTATTGCGTTGGCGGCGCCGACGGGTAAGGCCGCCGCGAGGCTGCTCGAGGCCGTCCAGTTGGAGGTCGGCAGGCTCGACGCCGTCGACCGCGATCGTCTGCCGGAGCTGAAAGCGTCGACGCTGCATCGCCTGTTGCGGTCGCGGCCGGGTAATTCGTCGCGGTTTCGCCATCACCGTGAGAACCGGCTGCCGCACGACGTAATCGTCGTCGACGAGACGTCGATGGTGTCGTTGACCCTGATGGCCCGACTGCTCGAAGCGCTGCGCCCCGACAGTCGGCTGCTGCTCGTCGGCGATCCCGACCAGTTGGCGTCGGTCGAGGCGGGCGCGGTGCTGGCGGATATGGTCGACGGTCTCGGCGAGCGCTCCGACGTCCGCATCGCGGCGTTGACGACATCGCACCGGTTCGGCGAGTCGATCGGTGCGCTGGCGTCGGCGATCCGCACCGGCGACGTCGACGACGTCGTTGCCTTGCTGCGCGCCGGCGGCGACCACATCGAGTGGGTCGAGACCGACGACCCCGGCGAGCAGCTGCGCAAAGTCCTTCTCCCCCACGCGTTGCGGCTGCGCGAAGCGGCCATCCTCGGCGACGTGAAGGCGGCATTGTCGACGCTGGACGAGCACCGGCTGCTGTGCGCGCACCGGCGCGGTCCCTACGGCGTGCGGTTCTGGAACCACCAGGTGGAGCGATGGCTGACCGACGCGACCGGCGAGCCGCTGTGGACGCAGTGGTATGCGGGCAGACCGGTGCTGGTGACCGCGAACGACTACGGGCTGAACCTGTACAACGGCGATACCGGCGTGACGGTGGTGCGCGGCGACGGGCTTCGCGCCGTCGTGGCCGCGGGTAAGGGGCCGATCGAGTTCGCGACCGGACGGCTATCCGACGTCGAGACCATGCACGCGATGACGATCCACAAGTCGCAGGGCAGCCAGGCCGATGAGGTGACCGTCCTGATGCCGCCCGAGGACTCGCGACTGCTGACCCGCGAGTTGTTCTACACCGCGGTGACGCGGGCCAAGGAGAAGATCCGCATCATCGGCGCGGAGGCGTCGGTGCGCGCGGCGGTGCAGCGGCGTGCGGTCCGGGCGTCCGGGCTGGCGCAGCGGCTCCGCGCGACCTAGACGCGATTTCGGTGTCGGCAGTCGCGCCGAGCACGACCAGCGACACCGATCGCAACTAATTGTCGGCGACGAGCTCGAAGACCGGGATCACGCGGTCGGTGCGCGTCTCGTACTCGCCGAATCCGGGCGCGCGCTCGACGATGATCCGGTAGATACGGTCGCGGTCCTCCCGGGTCAGTTCACGGGCGACGACGGGGCGTTTCGGTTCCGCGCCGATCTCGACCTGAACGTGGGAGTGGGCGCGGAGGTTGAACACCCAGGCGGGGCTTTCGTCGCGGCCGGCCGCGGAGCCGACGACATAAATCTTGTCGTCGATGTCGAAGTAGGCCACCAGATTGACCCGCTCTGCCCCGCTCTTGGCGCCCGAGGACGTCAGCAGCAGCAGCGGAAAGCCTTCGAACTGCCCGCCGACCTTGCCGCCGTTGCGGCGGAACTCCTCGATGTTGCGCTCGTTGAATTCACGTTCGGAGGTCATGTCGTCGTCGGGCATGACTTCATGGTGACACTTCGGACCGCTTCCCGAGCCACAACGCGTAGCGTGAAGCCGTGGCCCAGATCGACCGCACCCGCACCATCGCGGCTGCCCCGCAGGACGTCTGGGAGGTCCTTGCCGACTTCGGTGCACTGAGTTCGTGGGTCGATCGCGCCGACCATTCGTCCATCCTGACCCGCGGCGCCGACGGTCCGATCGGCACCACCCGGCGGGTCCAGATGGGGCGCAACACGCTCGTCGAGCGCATCGTCGAGTTCGACCCGCCGCACGCGCTGGCCTACGACATCGAGGGTCTGCCCACGCGGCTGCGCAAGGTCAACAACCGCTGGACGTTGCGACCGTCGGGAGAATCGGCGGTCGTGACGCTGACGAGCACCGTCGAGATCGGCTCTGGCCGCATACAGAGACTTGCCGAACGCGTCATGTGTCGACTGATGACCCGGGAATCCGACGGCATGCTCGCCGGCCTCGCCAAGCGATTGGAGACCTCTCATGTCTGACAGGCCCGACATCGTCATCCTGATGACCGACGAGGAACGTGCGATCCCTCCCTATGAGTCCCCCGAGGTGCTCGCGTGGCGTGACCGCACGCTGGCCGGCCGCAAATGGTTCGACGAACACGGCGTCAGCTTTGCCCGCCACTACACCGGATCGCTGGCCTGCGTGCCAAGCCGCCCAACGATTTTCACCGGGCAGTATCCCGATCTGCACGGTGTCACGCAGACCGACGGCATCGGCAAGGTGTTCAACGATTCCCGCATGCGCTGGCTGCGCCAGGGTGAGGTGCCCACGCTCGGCAACTGGTTCCGCGCCGCCGGTTACGACACCCACTACGACGGCAAATGGCACATCACGCATGCGGATCTGACCGACCCGAAGACCGGACGTCCGCTGGCGACCAACGACGACGACGGCGTCGTCGACCATGCGGCGGTGCAGCGCTACCTCGACGCGGATCCGCTTGCGCCGTTCGGCTTTTCGGGCTGGGTGGGGCCCGAGCCGCACGGCGCGCTGCTCGCCAACGCCGGCGTCCGTCGCGACGCGCTGATCGCCGATCGCGTCGTCGCATGGCTCAACGACCGCTACGAGCGGCGCCGCGCCGGCGAAGCGGATGCGCTGACGCCGTTCCTGTTGGTCGCCAGCTTCGTCAATCCACACGACATCGTGTTGTTCCCGGCGTGGGCGCGCAGGAGTCCGGTGCAGCCGTCGCCGCTGGATCCCCCGAACGTGCCCGCCGCACCCACCGCCGACGAGGACCTGTCGACGAAGCCGGCCGCGCAGATCGCTTTCCGCGAGGCGTACTACACCGGATATGGGGTGGCGCCCGCGGTCGACCGGACCTATAACCGCAGCGCTCAGCGCTACCGCGACCTCTATTACCGACTGCACGCCGAGGTCGACGCGCCAATCGATCGGGTGCGCCGGGCGGTGACCGACAGCGGCTCGGACAACGCCGTGCTGGTGCGCACCTCCGACCACGGCGACCTGCTCGGCGCCCACGGCGGCCTGCACCAGAAGTGGTTCAACCTGTACGACGAGGCCACCCGGGTTCCGTTCGTCGTCGCGCGGACTGGAGCGGGCGCCACGTCGGCTCGGACGGTGACGGCGCCGACGTCGCACGTGGATCTGGTGCCGACGCTGCTGGGCGCGGCGGGTATCGACATCGCGGCGGTGGCCGAGACGCTGCGGGAGTCCTTCTCCGAGGTGCACGAACTCCCCGGTCGCGACCTCATGGGTGTGGTCGACGGGACACCCGCCGACGAATCGCGCGCCGTGTACCTGATGACGCGCGACAACATGCTGGAAGGCGACACCGGCGCCTCAGGGGTGGCCCGCCAATTGAAGCTGACCGCGAATCCCCCTATGCCGCTGCGTATTCAGATACCCGCGCACGTCGGATCCAACTTCGAAGGACTGGTCGTCCTGGTCGACGAGGCCGACGGCGGCGAGGGACATCTGTGGAAACTGGTGCGCACGTTCGACGATCCGGCCACCTGGACCGAACCCGGGGTGCGTCACCTCGCGGCCAACGGTCTTGGCGGCGAGGCGTATCGGTCATCGCCGCTGGACGATCAGTGGGAGCTCTACGACCTGACGGTCGATCCGATCGAAGCCGTCAACCGGTGGACGGATCCGGGACTGGACGAGATACGTAGCTACTTGCGTATGCAACTAAAACACGTACGGGCCAATGCGATTCCCGAACGGAACAACCCCTGGCCGTATGTCTCTCGTCGGCCACCGGCGGCAAGACAGTCGGTCGCCGGCCGGATAAGGCAACGATTGAGCGGCAGACGTCCGGTCAAATAGTCCATCTGGCCAGCAAACGCGGTAAAGTCTGACCGGGTTGACTTTCCAGCCCACCGGAAACGTCTCGGCGGCGACTCCAACTCCCCGCCGAATGGGTGATAACCCTGACGTCAGCCGACATTAGACGGGTAGGAATTCGAGCTGGGGGGCTCGTTGTCGGTAAATACAGATTTCATAACGACTTTGCCAAGCAGGGGCGCGCTAAGTCGTACTCGGATAGTCGGGTCTGTACAGTCAGTGCGTCCGACACGCACGGCACGTCGCTCCGACCGGGGCGGCGAACCATCTGGGGTGAACACAGAGGAGATGCGCACCTCCACAGTCATCGTCGGCCTCCAACGGGGCTGTACGACGGCCGTACCCCAGCGGCTCCCACATCACCTGGCGCATCAGCAATTTCGCGCCGGGTCACTACCACAGCCAAATCATGGCGTCGTTGCGCCTAGGCCAAAGGGATTGTCGTGAGTCGATTCACCGAGACGATGTACAGCAACGCCCTGTCCAGCAACAAGGGCATGGTCACCGGGGAGCCAGGCGCCCCCGTCCGCCATAGCTGGGCCCAGGTGCACGAACGGGCCCGTCGAGTGGCAGGTGGGCTGGCCGCAGCCGGTATCGGGCCTGGTGACTCCGTCGCAGTGCTGGCAGGCGCGCCCGTCGAGATCGCACCGACCGCCCAGGGCATCTGGATGCGCGGCGCCAGCGCCACCATGGTCCACCAGCCCACGCCCCGCACCGACCTGGTGCGATGGGCCGAAGAGACCACCGCCGTGATCGACATGATCTCGGCGAAGGCCGTCGTGGTTTCCGACCCGTTCATGGCCGCAGCGCCGGTGCTGTCGGGGCTCGGTATGACGGTGCTGACCATCGAGTCGCTGTTGGGTAACGACCCCATCGAGCCGTTGGAGACCTTCGACCACGACGTGGCGCTGATGCAGCTGACGTCGGGCTCGACGGGCTCACCCAAGGCCGTCCAGATCACGCACGCCAACATCGTCGCCAATGCCGAGGCCATGGTCATCGGCTGCGACTTCGATCTCGAGACCGACGTGATCGTGAGCTGGCTGCCCTGCTTCCACGACATGGGGATGACGGGCTACCTGACGGTGCCGATGTATATCGGAGCCGAACTGGTCAAGGTCACCCCGATGGACTTCCTGCGCGATACGTTGTTGTGGGCCAAGCTCATTGACAAGTACAAGGGCACGATGACCGCCGCGCCGAACTTTGCCTACAACCTCTTCGCCAAGCGCTTGAGCAGGCAGGCCACGCCCGGGGAGTTCGATCTGTCCTCGCTGCGGTGGGCATTGTCGGGCGCCGAGCAGGTCGACCCGCTCGACGTCGAAGATCTCTGTGTAGCGGGTGCACCGTTCGGGCTCAAGCCCGAGGCCATCATCCCGGCCTACGGGATGGCCGAGACGACGGTGGCCGTGTCGTTCTCCGAGTGCGGCGGCGGCATGGTCGTCGACGAGGTGGACGCCGACCTGCTGTCGGTCCTGCACCGAGCCGTGCCGGCGACCAGGGGGAACACCCGGCGATTGGTCTCCCTCGGCAAGCCGCTGCAGGGCTTGGAGGTCCGCATCGTCGACGAGGACGGCAGCGTACTTTCGGCGCGTGGCGTCGGTGTCATCGAGGTCCGCGGCGAGCCGGTGACCAGGGGTTACACCACGGTGGCCGGTTTCATCCCCGCGCAGGACGAACGCGGCTGGTACGACACGGGTGACCTGGGCTATCTCACCGAGACCGGCGAAGTGGTGGTCTGTGGACGCCTCAAAGACGTGATCATCATGGCGGGGCGCAACATCTACCCGACCGACATCGAACGTGCCGCCGGCCGCGTCGACGGGGTGCGGCCCGGCTGTGCCGTCGCAGTGCGACTGGATGCCGGGCTCTCGCGGGAAACCTTCGCCGTCGCGGTGGAGTGCAAGGACTTCGCCGATCCCGCACAGGTGCGCCGCGTCGAGCGCCAAGTCGCCCACGAGGTGTTCGCGGAGGTCGACGTGCGACCCCGCAACGTCGTCGTGCTCGAACCCGGAATGATCCCCAAGACGCCGTCGGGCAAGCTGAGGCGGGCGCACGCGCTGTCGCTCGTGGACTGACCGGAGGAGTTAAATCCTCCGCATTGGCGGGTACATTCGTAGCGCACATGGCTGACTACGACCCGCAGCCCGGCCGTTCGCCGGAGCCAGATCTATCTGCCGCCCAACGTGAGGCGGACGACGTCGACCTGCACGCCGGCCTGAGGGGCGTGGCGGGCCTGGTCGCCGGTGCCCGCAGCGTGATCGACCTCCTGAGCGACGTGGCGGAGTTCGCGGCCCGCGCGATTCCCGGTGTCGACGGCGCAGGCGTCACGGTGATCGATATGTCCGGCGACACACCGTCGGTCAAGACGTGGTCGGTGACGGCGCCGTTCGTCGAGAAAATCGACAAGTTGCAGTACATCGACCTGAAGGAGGGGCCGTGCGTCACGTGCATGCAGACGCGGCGGCCCACCGTCAGCGGATCGCTGGGAAGCGACATTCGATGGCCGCGTCTCGGCGGCGGGGTGGCCCGCATGGGCGTGCACTCCGCGTTGGCGCTGCCGATGCTGGTCGGCGATCAGCTGATCGGCGCCATCAACACCTACGCCCGTAGCCGCGACGCATTCGGCGAGCATGCCGTGGTGCTGGGCTCGCAGTTCGCCGGGTCCGCGGCGGTGTCGGTGTACAACGGGCAGTTGCTCGACCACGCCCAACAACGAACCAAGCAGTTGCAGAGTGCGCTGGGCACCCGCGCGGTGATAGACCAGGCGATCGGGATCATCCGCGCTAGGTCGGGGGTCGGTGAACAGGCGGCGTTCGACCGGCTCGTCCGGATGAGCCAAGCGGAGAACTTGAAGCTGCACATTGTCGCCGAGAGGCTGGTCGACGAGGCGGTGCGGCGCGCCGTAGCGCGGCAGCGCGACTGAGTTACGTTGCCGGCGTGACGAATTCGCCGATGGCAGAGATCAGCACCGGGCGGGCGTGTCGATCGGTCATCAGCCGCCGGGCGACATCGGTCAGATGCTCACGGTTGGCGCGGGCGTAGGAGCGCATCAGTCTGAAGGCCTCATCGACGGTGACGTCGAGGGCTTCGCGCAGAAATCCCTTGGCCTGCTCGACGATGACGCGGCTCGCCAGCGCAGAGCGCAGCTGCGGGATCACGGTCGACGGCGTTGGCGCGTGTTCCTGCAGGATCGCCACGCACGCAATGTGCGCGAGCGTCTGCGCTACGAGCCGGTCCGCGTCGTTGAGTTCGCCCGAATTTGAGCCGAACAACCCGAGTGCGCCAAGCACGATGCCTGCCGCGCGCATCGGCACGGCGTGCACGGAGGCGAAGTCGGCTTCGAGTGCGGCAGGCACGAACCGGGGCCACTGCGCGATCGCGTCGTTGAGGTCGGCGACCGACACGGGTTGGCCGGTGGAATAGCAGTCGACGCAGGGTCCCTCGTCGGCCTGCAGTTGGAAGAGTTCCAGCTCGCGGGCCTGTTCGGTGGTGGCTGCCAGCAGGCGCAGCTGGTCGAGCGGATCGGCCAGCAGAAATGCGGCCGCCTCGACGTCGAGCAACTCGGCACAACGTTCGGTGAGTTCGGTCAGCAGGTCCACGACGTCGAAGTCCTCGAGCAGACTGTCGACGAGCGAAACAACCGCGTCCAGAACGCGGGTTTCACGAGGGGTTTCGGTCATTGCTCACTCCTTCCCAGGATGGGTGCATCAGTCCGACTCCAGCCTGAGTTTGCGGTCGAGGATGTCGCGGGCGACCTCGGTGGCGCTGCGGCCGGTCGAATAAGCGTGGGCACGCAGGCGGACCAGCGCCTCGGCCGGCTCGACCTCGAGCTGCGCAACGAGCATGCCGGTGGCCTGGCTGACCTCGGCGCGCGAAAGAGTGTGCAGTTCGGCCCAGGCGTCGCTGTGGGGGTCTGCGGCGGCGGCGTGCAGGTCACCGTCGAGGAGGTCGAGTAGCGGAATGCCGGCGAGCTCGGCGGCGACGACGGCGCCGGTGATCTGCGACTCTTCCAGCCGGCCGGGTTGAGCGCGGAAGAGGTCGAGGGCCCCGACGAACTCACCGGCGACGACGACGGGCATCGCAAAGACGCCGCGGATCTGCAGGTCCAGCATGGCCGGGCCGTAGACCGGCCAGCGCCCCTCCTCGGGGTCGGCGAGATCGATGACGAGCACGGGTGCGCGCCGGGTGACCGAGTCCAGACACGGACCTTCGCCGAGGAGGAACTGCAGTTCGTCGCACGTGCGCGCGTGTTCACTGCTGGATCCCAGCGTTCCGGTGTTGGCGCCGTCGAAGACCAGGGAGATCGCCGCGGCGTCGACCTCGAAGAGCACCACGCACGCCTCACACAGCCGGTCGGCGGCGTCCACCCCTCGCCGGCCGTCGACAGCGGCCAGCAGCTGTTCGTGAATCGCCACATCTAACCGAACGGCGGCGGGGCGTGAGCGTTGCCCGCGGGTCGTGGCGAAGTCGTCATCCCTTCAGCGTCCTCTCCTGGGGAACGCCAACAGGCGGCGGGGTCGTGTCGGCGGGCGCGGCGTCGGACGAGACCCTACGGGGCGATCGGGCAGCGCCAGCGTGTGAATGGTCCGTAGCACCTGAAAATACTGGCGCACAAGCGAACCCGTGGTGTACGGCAAGTCGTACTTGTCGCACAGCGCCCTCACGCGCACCGCGATCTGGGGAAGGCGGTTGCTGGGCAGATCGGGAAACAGATGGTGCTCGATCTGATAGCACAGGTTCCCGCTCGAGAACGCAAGCAGCGGACCGGCGTTGAAGTTCGCGGCTCCCAACATCTGCCGCAGGTACCATTCGCCCTTGCTTTCGTTGTCCAGGACGTCGGCGGTGAACTTCTCCGCGCCATCGGGGAAGTGGCCGCAGAAGATCACCACATAGGACCAGAGGTTGCGCAGCAGGTTGGCCACCGCGTTGGCGGCCAGGGTTCTGCGCCAGCGGGACCGGCTCAGCGCCGGGAAGAGTACGTAGTCCTTGAGCGACTGGCGGGCGATCTTTCCGGCGAATTCCTTTCTGGCCGCGCCGACCTTGGCAGCATCCGGGGCCAGCCGATCGCGCTCCGAATGAATACCGTGCAGACCGATACCCCACTCGAAGATGCTGGCCAACAACAGATTACGAAGGGGCTGCAGTAGATTCTCGGGCTTCCATGCCTCATCGCGGGTCATGCGTATCACGCCGAAACCGAGATCGTCGTCCACGCCGATGATGTTGCTGAACACATGATGGCGGTAGTTGTGCGAGTACCTCCACTGCGACGAGACGCCGACCATGTCCCACTCCCACGTGCTCGAGTGGATTTCCGGGTCGTTCATCCAATCCCATTGGCCATGGCCGACGTTGTGGCCGATTTCCATGTTCTCGACGCTCTTCGCCAAGGCCAGCGAAGAGGTTCCGATTAGCCAACCCGCCCTGGACCGGGTGCAGGCGATGATCAGGCGGGCGGCGACGTCCAGCGTCCGCTGGAACTTGATGGTGCGCCGGATGTAGGCCGCATCGCGCTCACCGAGGGATTCCTCGATGTCGCTGCGGATGGCGTCGAGTTCACACGCGAGCGCATCAATATCCGCGTCGCTGAGATGCGCGTACGCGGCAACATCGGCAATAGCCATTGAAAAGTCCCATAGAGCCGGCGGTGAGTCAGGTCTGGGCTCCTGAGCGAACCCGGAAAGAATGCGGACGAGCGGTCGAGATCGGAGAAGACGACGCTTGCGTCGGCGTACCGTCAGCCTACCCCGTCAAGACCTCGGGTAATCGCGCTCGGCACGAGGTAAGGTCAGCAGATCGGGACCATTCAGGCCCCCACTATCAAGGGGCCGTCGATGTCTGATAAATCTCCGCGACAAGCCATGGCAAAGAAGTCCGGCAAGTCATTGAAAGAGAAACGCGCGGCCAAGCACGAGAAAGCGGCTGCCAAGGCGTCGTCGGCCGAGGCCTTGTTCCATGATAAGAAGCGCTGAGGCGCAAACGCTTTCACTGGGAATTCTGGCTCGTTCGCGCAAGCCGAACGAGCGCAGATTGCCGATTCACCCGGCGCATTTCAGCCGGATCCCGCGCCGGCTCCGGCGGCATATCTTCCTCGAGCACGGCTATGGCTACGATTTCGGCGCCACCGACGACGGGCTGGCCGCGCTCGTCGGCGGAATAGCCACTCGGGAGCAACTGATCGCCGAGTGCGACGTCATTCTGTTGCCCAAAGTTCAGTCCGAAGATTTGGCCGAACTCAGGCCGGGCCAGATCGTATGGGGCTGGCCGCACTGCGTTCAGGATTCGGCGATGACTCAGATCGCCATCGATTCGCGGTTGACGCTGATCGCCTTCGAGGCGATGAATCACTGGAAGTCCGACGGCGGGTTCGGGCTGCACGTCTTTCACAAGAACAACGAGCTGGCGGGCTACTGCTCGGTTCTACACGCCATGCAATCCATCGGGATCGCCGGCATTTACGGCCGCCGGCTGCGCGCCGCGGTCATCGGGTTCGGCTCGACCGCCCGCGGCGCGGTCCATGCCCTGAACGCCCATGGCGTTGACGACGTGCGGGTGCTGACCAACCGCGACGTCGCCGCAGTGGGGTCGCCGATCCATTCCACTCAGATCATCCAGATGGGTCCCGACCCGGACGCACCCGACCAGATATTGGCCGACACCCCGGACGGGGTCGTTCCGGTGGCCGACCTGCTCGCGGACAACGACATCGTCGTCAACTGCGTCCTGCAGGATCCCGACGCACCCCTGGTCTTCGTCACCGAGAAGGATCTGGCCGCCTTCGCTGCGGGCAGCCTCATCGTCGACGTGTCCTGCGATGTGGGCATGGGCTTCAGCTGGGCCGAGCCGACATCATTCACCCAGCCGGTCATCGATGTGGCGAACGGCGTCCATTACTACGCCGTCGACCACAGCCCGTCCTATCTGTGGGACTCGGCGACCTGGGAGATCAGCGAGGCGTTGATGCCCCACCTCGACGCGCTTCTCGAAGGGCCTGCGACGTGGGATGAGACTCCGACGATCGCGCGGGCGATCGAGATCCGCGACGGCGTCGTGCTCAACCCCGGAATCCTGTCGTTTCAGCACCGTGACGACGCTTATCCCCATGCGCGGCAATGAGACGCTGCGCCAGCTCGACATAGGCGGCGGCGACCACCGGCCACGCCACCTCTGATGCCCGCAGACGGACCTCGGCGGCCATTGAACCGGCAAGGCGCGGTTGCGTGATGATCTGCCGCAGCGCCGCGGCAAGGGCGGCGGGGTCGTCGTGGTCGACCACCATGCCCGCCCCGCTGCCCAACAGCTCGACGGCATGCGGGAACGCGGTCGCCACAATAGGTCTGCCGTTGGCGAATGCGTCGATGAGCACACCGGAGCTCACCTGCTCGGTCGAGTCGTGGGGCAAGACGACCACGGACGCCTGCTGGATCAGTTCGGCCAGCGCGGTCTTGTCGTAGTAGCGGGGGTCGAACGACACCGAATCGGCGATGCCGAGTTGGCGGGCCTGTTCGAGGCGCGCATCGCGATACGCCTCGGCTTCGGCGACCGAAACCCTGGGATCCATCGGGCCTGCGATCACGTAGCGGGGCCGACCGGGGACATCGCGCAGCGAGGGCATCGCGTCGATGACTCGCTCGATGCCCTTGCCGGGGCGCAGCAAGCCCCAGGTCAAGATGGTGGGCCTACTCGGGCGCTTGACGCGCGGGGCGGTCGGCAACGTAGCGCCGTTGGGGATCGTGGTGACCTTAAGGCGGTCGACGGCGTAGGTGAGATAAAGACGTTGTCGCGCTGCCTCAGACAGTACGACCACGTGATCCGCTGCGGCCGCGATCGCTTCGAGCGCCGAACGTTGCTGTGGTGTCGGACTTTTCGGGACCGTGTGGACGATGACGATCGACGGGACCCGCAATCCGTCGATGATGTCGACTACATCGTCGCCTGCCGTGCCGTCTTCGTGTTGCAGGATTGCGATGTCACCCTGACTCAGTGGCCTGTCCGCCACCCAGCAGGCGCTCGACCCGTCGACGCTCAGCGCGTCGGCCAGGCCCGCGGCGAACCTCGCAAGCCCGCATGGCGCAGACGTGCGGGTGCTGACGATCTCGAAGCGCACCGTGCGCGAAACTCGTTGCGGCGCAGCATAAGGAATCATCGGCTCAAAGAGCGGCAGAGCATTCAAGGGTGTCCAGCCTCACGGTTAGTACCGGCATGTCCGGCGTGAGCGGTTGCTCGGCGGATCAGCAAAGATCGGCTGAAACATCCCGGACTGGCTGGGCTCCCAACAGCTCAACTTTACACCCTGGCGGGCAACGTCCTGCCTCTGCGTCGTCCAGCTGCACGCCATCGCAGTCGAAACGTGATGTTTAAGTTTCGCGGTTAACAGGCAATCCCCAGAAAACGAGTGTGGCGTAGAACACAGCTGCCGGTGGATGGAGCCTGCCATGACCACGGACAATCCGGTCAAACGGACCGATGTCGACAAAGCCCTCCTCGGGAGCGCCACCTATCGAAGCCTCGGGGAGCAGAAGCTCTCCCCGAAGGAGGAACGTTTCGAGAAAGGTCGACGCACCGTCGGCCTTTTTCTCGCTCCACTGCTGACCGTCGCCTTCCTTGTCCTACCGATCGACATCCCCCGCGAGCAGCAGGTGCTCGCCGCGGTGTTGCTCGGCGTCATCGCACTGTGGATCAGCGAGGCAATCCCGATACCCGTCGGCGGCCTGCTCGGTGTCGCGGTCGCCGTCTTCCTCGGTGTGGCACCGGTCGACGACGTCCTCGGTCCGTTCGGCTCGTCGACGATCTTCACATTCATCGGCGCCTTCATCCTGGCGCAGGCGATGCTCAAACACGGTCTGGCGCGGCGGTTTGCGTTCCGGATCCTGTCCCTTCCCGGTGTTGGTAAGTCCACCACCGGTGTGATCCTCGCGTTCGGTGCGATCACAGCCCTGCTGTCGGCGTTCGTGTCCAACACCGCGACAGTGGCGATGTTGCTGCCGACGGCCATCGGCATCCTCGCCGTGATCGCGAAGCTGCTGCAGAAGCGCGGTGACGTCGAAGAGGACTTCGATCCGCAGCGACTGAGGGTCGGCGCGGCGATCATGTTGATGCTGGCCTACGGCGCCAGCGTCGGCGGTCTGCTGACCCCAGTGGGCAGCCCGCCCAACCTGATTGGGCGCGGCCTCATCGAGGAGGCCACCGGCGAGCGAATCAGCTTCGGGCAGTGGATGGTGATGGCCGTCCCGATCTGCCTGCTGATGTTCGCGCTGCTGGCGCTCATCCTGCTGCGGCTGAACAAGCCGGAGATCAAGAGGATCGAAGGCGTGGCCGAGTACGTCGCCGAGGAACGCGAGAAGCTCGGCTCGCTGTCGCGGGCCGAGAAGAACACGCTCATCGCGTTCGGCGTCACCGTCACGCTGTGGATCCTGCCCGGCATTTTCGCGCTGGTCACCGGCACCGACTCCAGTACATACGAGTTCGTCAGCGACCGACTGGACGAGGGCGTCGTCGCGGTGTTCGGTGCGGCGCTGCTGTTCCTGCTGCCGACCGATTGGAAAGAACGCGAATTCACGCTGCGCTGGAGCGATGCCGCCAAGATCGACTGGGGCACCATCATTCTGTTCGGCTCCGGCATCATTTTCGGTTCACTGATCTCGTCGACCGGACTGGCCGAGACCATCGGCACGTCGATCAACGGCGCTCTGGGCCTGTCGAGCGTCGTGCCGATCACGATCTTCGCGGTGATTCTGGCGATCGTCGTGTCGGAGACGACGAGCAATACGGCGTCGGCGGCGGTCGTGGTGCCGATCATCATCCCGGTCGCGGTGGCCGCGGGCGTCAACCCGTTCGTGCCTGCCCTGGCGGCGACGTTCGCGGCGTCGTTCGGCTTCATGCTGCCGGTCTCCACGCCGCAGAACGCGATCGTCTACGGCTCCGGCGTCGTGAAGATCACGACGATGATCCGGTCCGGGATCACGTTCGACATCGCCGGAGCGATCCTGATCATCATCCTGCTGCCGATCATGATTGGCCTGCTGGGGCTGGGCGGATGACGGCAATGCAGACGATAGCGGTGATCCCGGGTGACGGGATCGGACCCGAGGTCATCACATCGGCGCGCGCGGTGCTCGACGCGGTGGCAGGAAAGCACGGAATCGAGCTGTCCTACACGGATTTCGACTGGTCGTGCGAGCGGTACACCAAAGACGGTGCGATGATGCCCGCCGACGGCATCGAGACACTGCGCGGGTTCGACGCGATCCTGCTGGGGGCGGTCGGCTGGCCGGGGGTGCCCGATCACGTGTCGTTGTGGGGACTGCTGATCCCGATCCGGCGGGCATTTCGTCAGTACGTCAACCTGCGTCCGATCAAGGTGTTCGACGGCGTGGAGAGCCCGCTACGCGCGCCGGGTCACGTCGACTTCGTGGTGGTACGGGAGAACGTCGAGGGTGAGTACAGCGAGATCGGTGGTCGGCTCAACCGCGGCTTCCCCGACGAGATGGCCGTCCAGGAGTCGGTTTTCACCCGCGTCGGGGTGAGCCGGATCGCCGACTACGCGTTCGAGTTGGCGCGGTCGCGCAGCGGCTACGTCACGTCGGCGACGAAATCGAACGGGATCGTGCACACGCTGCCGTTCTGGGACGAGGTGGTCGCGGAGCGCGCGGCACAGTTCCCCGATGTGCGGATGGACAGCGAGCACATCGATGCGCTGGCGGCGAAGTTCGTCTTGCAGCCGGACCGCTTCGATGTCGTGGTGGGGTCAAACCTGTTCGGCGACATCCTCTCCGATCTCGCGGCAGCAGTCGCGGGGTCGATCGGGATCGCGCCGTCGGGCAATCTGGATCCGACGAAGCAGTACCCGTCGATGTTCGAGCCGGTGCACGGTTCGGCGCCCGATATCGCGGGCCGCGGGATTGCCAACCCGATCGGGGCGGTGTGGTCGGCGGCGTTGTTGCTCGATCATCTTGGGCATTCCGTCGCAGCGGATGAAGTGCTGGCGGCCATGGAGGCGACGTTGGCAAAGCCGGAGACCCGCACCGGCGATCTGGGCGGGACCGCATCGACGGTCGAGGTGACGGAGGCACTCGTCGCTCAGTTGCGGTGAGGTTCGGGCCGAATCTGAAGATATGCAGGCGAATCGCCGGAATCACCTGCACAAGCTCAGTTTCGAGCGCTCTCCATCGCGTCGAGGACCTCTGACACCGGGACACTCGCGAACCCGATAGTGGCGTCACCGATTCCGTAGGGCACGACCAGTACTCCGGCATGCACGATCCCGCCGCAGGAGTAGACGACGTTCGGGACATAGCCGTCCTGCTCGTCGGCCCCGGGACTCAGTAGCGGCTCGCGGAGCTGCCCGACTACCCGTGACGGGTTCTCCAGATCGAGCAATATCGCCCCGATCCGGTACGTTCGCATCGGTCCGACACCATGGGTGAGCACCAGCCACCCCGCCTCGGTTTCGATGGGCGGCCCGCAGTTTCCGAGCTGGAGCACCTCCCACGGTTGAGTCGGCTGCTGACACGGCACGGACTCCGTCCACACAAACGGGCAGTCCGAGTACGCGAACGAATTCGTTTCGCGGTCCGACCTCGACATGGCCGCGAATTGACCGCGGAATCGGCGGGGAAACAGCGCCAAACCCTTGTTGGCGGCGGCGCGGCCGACCATCGGCGTCGAGGTGAATGAGTTGAAGTCCTTGGTTGCGAGCAACTGCTGGCTGATACGCGTGCCGCTGTATGCCGTGTAGCTCGCGCAGTAGGTGACCGACCCATCGTCGTCGACGAACCGGACGAAACGCGCGTCCTCCATACCAGCGGCCTCCGCACCCATCGCCGGCCACAGAATCCGCTCGGCAAGCGGGATGTCCTCGGCGAACTCGACCCCATAGAACCGGTCGGCGATTTCCCGAATCAGCGAAATCGTCTCGGACGCATGACCGCGCGTCCTGCGGTGCCTTTGCAGTCTGTCGAGTTGTTCGTCGAGGTCATTTCGAGTGAACCGGTCGCCGAGCGCGTCGAGCACGTAATCAGCGCCCTCTCCGGCTTCGCGCAGTCTGGAGAGCTCGCTTCGCAACACCACAGCGTCGAGCAGAGCCGGCACAGCGCCTCCCGCCGTCGCGTACGGAGCGGCAGCATCGATCGTCGTCGCACCTGTCGCGTCAATGACGCCGGTACGGAATCCGATCGACGATATGTGCCCCTCCCCGATGCCGCGCACACTCATCACGAACCGCAGGCTGCCGGAAGGGATACCCGTCTGGTCCGGGTGCGCCACCATGCTGGGATTGCACAAGGCCGCGCCTTCGATGGCGTATTCGCTCGTGAATGTCGCACCTAGCAACATCATTCGCGCGTCGGACAGTTCGGCTGCCGCGTCGAGCCGATCGGCGAGTTCACGGGCATGCGCCCGGAATACGCCGTCCAGGTCGCGGTGACGCCAGCCGAAGCGCGTGACGACATCGTCCAGCGACGCGCGGACCTCGTTCTCGTCCAGCGCCAAGATTCGGTTCAGCACCGCGCCCGCGCGGGAGTCTTGATGCTCGAAACCCTCCTGTCCGGGGACGAACAGTCGGGTGATGACCCGCGACGAATCGGCTGCGAGTCGCAACGGACTGCGCGTGACGAGTCCGGACCGCACCGAAGTCATTGCGGCACTGCAGAAAAACGTAGCGCGTGCTGCAGCGTCGAGAGCACCGCCAGTGTCGACTCTGCGCCCTGGTTGCGGTTCACGCCGTCGGCGTGCAGGCCGTCGAATCCGCCGCCCGTCTCGGGATCCCACATCACCTGGCCCGCGTCGTTGACACCCTGGAACCAGGCCGCTGCGGCGCGGACGCCGTCCGGCCACATCGCGTCGCTGTCGACGGTGGCGGCGCGGGCACATGCGTCGGCCAGCGTGGACACCTCGATCGGCTGCTGGTCAAACGCCGGCCCTTCGTCACCGGGTCCCCTGCCTGCCACCGGAGTGACCGAGAGGCGACCGTCCGTCGTTTCGCAGTTGAGAAGCCATGCCAACAGGTCCAGACCGCGCTGCCGAAGCGACGCGTCCTCGAGGACGGCGCCCGCGGCGATCATCGCCTCGGGCAGGACCGCGTTCGCGTAGGTGAGTCGCGGTTCGGGCCACGGCCACGCCGGGTCACCGTTGGGTTCGGCGACCGAGGCCGCGTAGTCGATGATCAGTAACCGCGCCGCCCGATTTTCGGGGTCGTAGGCGAGCATCTCGGCGGCGCCCAGCGCCGCGAATGCCATCGCCCGTGGCCATGCCGACCGTGCCTGCGCACCGCGCTCGAACTGCATGATGGCCGATTGCCGGGCCCAGACGACATCGCTGTGCGCGGCGGCGGTCCCCAGGCCCCAGAGGCAGCGCCCCCAGGCGTCCTCCAGGGCGGGCTCGTCAATCCAGTTGCCCTTGCTGTCCATCCGGTTGCGGCAGGCGCCGGTGAGCGTCTGCGCTTCGCCCAGAAACCGCAACGCGGTTCCGGCGACACCGTTGAGTGTGCGATCCAGGCCGGGCTCCCGGGTGGTGACAACCAACACCCGCGCCACATCGTCGGTGCAGTAGCCGTGATCGGGATCGGGTTCGGTCAGTCGGGCGTGCTCGAATGTGCCGCGATGGTCTGTCAGTCGCTGCAGGTGGTCGAACACCGGGGCCGGAGTCGTGGTCATACGAGTGCCGGCCGCTCGGCGAGCACGCGGTGCGCCAATCGCACATATGCACCGGCGATCACACGCCACGACATCGTCGGGGCCAGGCGACGGGCCTCCGCGGCCATGGAGCCTGCCACCCGGGGATCGGTGATGATCCGGCGAAGCGCCAACGCGAGGGCGTCGGGGTCGTCGTGATCGACGACGATGCCGGCCCCACTGGCCAGCAGTTCGTTGGCATGGGGGAAAGCGGTGGCGACCACCGGACGGCCACTGGCGACGGCGTCGACCAGCACGCCTGAAGTCACCTGGTCGGTGGAATCGTAAGGCAGCACGACAACGCTGGCGGACTGAGCAAGAGCGTTGAGGGAAGCGACGTCGCGGTAGTCAGCGTCGAAGAACACCGAGTCGGCCAGCCCGGCGCGACGCGCCTGCTCGATACATCCGTTGCGGTACGCATCGCCTTGTGAGGCCAGCACTTTGGGATGCGTCTGCCCGGCGACGAGGTACCGCGGACGGCCGGGAAGGTGGGCAAGCGACGTCATCGCGCCGATCACCCTCTCGAGGCCCTTACCCGGACCGATGAGGCCCCAGGTCAGCAGGGTGGGTCTGCCCCACTGGTTCGCCGCGGCGGCCTTCGGGACAGTGGCGCCATGCGGGATGGTGACGATTTTGCGACGGTCGACGTCGAAGTTCAGGCACAGTCGTCGACTGGCCGCCTCGGACATCACCACCACACGGTCCGCGGCCGCGGTGACGGTTTCGAGCACTGAACGCTGGTGTGCAGTAGGATCTTTGAGAACGGTGTGCGCGATCACGATCGATGGCACGCGCAGTCCTTCGAGGACGTCGACCACATCGTCACCGTCGACACCGCCGTAAATGCCGTACTCGTGCTGGATGATCGCGACGTCGCACTGGTTGAGCAACTCGGCGGCCGCAGACGCAGATGCCGGTGAATCGGCGACCAGCTCCCCGACGACGCGGTCACTCGAGGGCGGCGATCCGTCGTCGGCCACCCGGACCACGCTGACCTCAGCGCCGTCGGCGGTCAGTCCTTCGGAGAGCGCTGCGCTGAAGGTCGCGAGTCCGCACGCAGTCGGCGGATGCGTTGTGAGAATGCCAAAGTGCACCGGATGGGAAAAGGGTTGCTCGACAATGGAATTAGTCAGTAAAGGAAAAGTAGACAATTGTTTCAACGTGATCCAGACCTGCGGTTGGCACCTGCATGACCGGGCGTGAGCGGTTGCTCTACAAGATCAGCGGCTGACGGCTGTCTCATTCCGGAGTGGCTGGGTTCCCAACACCTTCCACAATACACCCAAGTCGTCGAGTCACCAGACCAGATGTGAGGTGATCAGCGCCCGAAGAAGCCCATTTTCCAACTCTTTTCATCACCAGCCACGTCGGTCCATCCGCCCGATTCGTAGTGGTGTGACTCCTTTGCCCCATTGCGGAGGACATCGAGCGTGCCGTCGGCATGCTTGACATAGGCGTCACCGAAGCGCAGGTAGTCGTCGGCTCCCCCGTCAGGGAGAGTCACGGTGACTGTCACCGTCGATCAGCGCATCTTCTCGGGGATGGAGTCCAACGCTTGCAGGACATGCTCGGCCAGCTCATCGGCAGCCTTGTCATTGAGTTTGGAGTGAGCCACGATCGTGTCCTTGACGAGCCCAACGCGATTCTCGTAAGGCGTGCGGAATGTTACTGCTGCTGAAGCCATTTCAATCCTTTTCCGTAATTGGTGGGAGCTAGATGGTGGTTACGCCGACTGCCTGGGGGCCTTTGGGGCCCTGGGTGACGTCGAACTTGACGCGCTGATTTTCGTCAAGCGAGCGATAGCCGTTCGACTGAATCTCCGAATGATGGACGAACACATCCTTTTCGCCGCCATCCGGAGTGATGAAGCCGAAGCCCTTTTCGCTGTTGAACCACTTGACAGTGCCCTCTGACATTTTCTTCACTTTCTTTCTGTTATCGAACGGTGTTCACAAGCAGAGCGTCGACAGGCGACTCGTCGCTGGGCGC
Source organism: Mycobacterium neglectum (assembly GCF_002591975.1). Lineage (GTDB taxonomy): Bacteria > Actinomycetota > Actinomycetes > Mycobacteriales > Mycobacteriaceae > Mycobacterium > Mycobacterium neglectum. The sequence continues at coordinate 393,788 of NZ_NVQE01000001.1, forward strand.
CGCCGCAGCCATCAGCGCGTCGTGTGCCCCCTCCGGGTCGGAGTCCGGCGGCACTACCAGCAGGGTGATTCTGGCGTCGTCAGCACCGACGACCTCCACGGTGTTGACCGGCTGACGTTGATGTCCGTCGAGCCGCACCGCTCGCCCACCGGAAAGGAGTTTCGGGGTCGGTTTGGACCATTCGTTGATGTTGAACAACACGCGATCAATGGGGCCGAGCCGAACTGACAACACTGCCAACAGATCTGGAAGCTCAGAGTTGAGGTCGTAGCCGTGCGGCCACCATGCCCCGTCGACAAATCCACTCCGAGGAGCTTTGGGTTTCAATCGCAATCGCGGCGTGTGTTCCGGCATCGTGCGTTGCGGGGCGGCGGCGGCAGAAACTGGTCGTAGCGTCATCGCGACGCTCCTGTCTTGACCGCGTACCGGCCAGATGCTGCGAATCGCCGACGACACAACCTTGAACAGCCATATAACGAAGTACCGGCGCTGCTCGCTCAGTCTACGCTGCCGTTTCAGCAGGCGTGACTGCGCCCTAAATTATTTGGGGCGCAGCTATTTTCCATCCCAAATTCGAGCCATCGGGTGGGTCGATATTGACGTCGGGGCTGATCAGGGGTGTACTGAGGGCCGAACCAAGGGGCCGATATCGCAACCAACGCAATTATTTTGATCGCTGTCACCACAGCGGCCCTGCTTGTACTCCTCGGTGCGCTGGCAATCGTGATCGCCAAGACGTGGACCTCGCATTGCCGTGGAGAGGCCATTTCGATCAACGATCTGGTCGCCGAAGACGACCATCGACGGGCTCGTGCGGCCGAGGTCGAGATTTAGCCGTCACCCGCCGAGCGGGATCGTCACTGTGAGCGTCGTGCCTGCGCCTGCGGGGCTCGCGATCTCCATTCGCCCCGACACCGCCTCGACCCGGTCCTTGAGCCCGATCAGTCCCGAGCCGCCGGCGTCGGCGACTGCTCCCCCGACGCCGTCGTCGCTGATCGTCATCCGAAGCTCATGGTCATCACACGATGCATGCAGCTGAATCTCGGATGCCTGGGCATACTTCGCGGTGTTCGTCAGCGCTTCGGCGACAACGTAATACGCCGCCACTTCGATCGACTCGGGCAGTCGACGGTCCATGCCGGCGTCCAGCACGACAGGCACCGCCGAGCGTCGCGCCAAGGTCTTGATCGCCGGCCCCAGGCCGCCCCGCGACAGGATCGCCGGGTGAATGCCGCGCGAGATCTCCTGCAGATGCTCGTGCACTTCCATCAGGTCGGTGACAGCGCGGTCGATGCCTTCGCGCGTCGACCCTTGTGCAGAGGTCTCCAGCGCCCGCAGTTGCAGTCCGAGGGAGACGATCCGCTGCTGCGCTCCGTCATGCAGATCGCGTTCGAAACCTCGGCGCGCCTCATCGGCCGCGGCGACGATGCGCGCGCGTGACGCCTTGAGGGCGGCGCGATTCTCCGCGTTGGAGATCGCAGTCGCGAGTAGGTCGGCAAAGTCTCCCACCTGGTGTTCGGTTTCCGGCGGCAGCGGTTCGGCGACAATCGAACCCACCATCAGCCCACCGCGTACCTTTCCGTCGACGATGACCGGCGCACCGACTCCGGAGCACACGTTCAACCCGCGCATGCGATCGGCGATCGCGCCCTTGGCGGTGCTGTAGTCGTCGATCCGCGCCGGCTCGCCGGTGCGGACGACCTGTGCGCTCAAGTTGTCGCCGGCGAGCGGAAACTGTTCCCCCACAATCATGGTCGCGCGGTCCGGGCTGTCGCGGGTGGCCAGCACGACGCCGACACCGTCGTCGTACCCCACCAGCGTCACGTGCTCGACGCCGAGGCCTCGGGCCAGCTCGGACACCGCGACCGGATACACCTCGGAGGGTTCGGCGCCGCGTGCCACCAGGGTCGCGACGGCGCGCAGCGCAGCTTGCTGTTTGACCAGTGCGGTCAACGCGGCGGTGATTTCCTGGCGATCGCGGGTCGCGGCCATCAATGCCTCGAGCGAGGGCACCATTCGTTCGACTCGCTGCCGCGCCGCGGCGGGCAGGTTCGCCGGAACCATCAACCTGCCAACCACTTCGCCGCCATCGCGCAGTGTGATCGCAGCACGTCCGTCGTCGCCCGGCACGTCGGACGGATCCAGGACGGCGAACGGCAGATCCAGCACGTCGGCGAGCCGGCAGCCGGCCGCGTCGAGGGCGGCGTTCAGATCTTCGGCGCGCAGGGTCGATCGCGCGAGCTCGGCAGACAGGTCGGCTTCCAGTCGGCGCTGCTCAGCCTCGAGTGCACGCAGGCGCGCCTGTCCCGCCAACACATTGGCCAGCAGCGCCAGGCTCAGAAACACCAGGACGGCAGGGACGAAACTGTCGGCACCCTCGGAGTGGATGTAGACGTATACCGCCGCACTCGCCAACGACGTCGCCACCGCGAGGCCGAAGCCCCAGCCGGCCGACACCACGAGCACGCCGAGCAGGAAGACCGCGCCGAACGCATTCTCCGGCGCTACCCGCTTCAGCTGCTCGACCAGCACCAATTCGGCGGCGATGAAGCCCGCCGCGACGAGTACGCCCAGCCAGATCGGTGGTGCAGTCGGCCGCACCACCAGTGCGAGAAACCGGCGGTACAGGGTTTGCCATCGAGTGGTCGTCGATGGGCTCATCCGGCCGATCGTAGTGCCAGCCGGTGGCCCGTCCGGTTCTCCGCGCGAGCGCTCGCGCCTGAACTGACGTTGGCGAAACACCTGCGTCTTTTGTCGCGATTACACCCGCAGCAACATCAACCTCATAAGTCTCATCCTCTGCGGGGTCGTAACGGGCGGCAATGCACGCGCCGGCAATACCGAGGCCGGCGGCCATGGACGGCTTTCCAGCGCTACGCGCGAGATCGACACCACGGTTGTGATTCCGCGGCAAATCACCATTTGAACGACCATGGCGTCGAAATGGCGCCTAGGACGCAGAATGCACCATCACCACAGGACCGCCACGGCGGCCGCAATGAAGGACAGCAGGCCGACGGCGACGAACAGCGGACGAGGCACGGGGTTTCCGGTGCGCTTCTGCCGTGCGCTGCCCATGCCGAGCAGTCCGCCGATGACCACGAGGATGACGAGCTTGACGCCGATCTTCGGGTAGTTCAGTTCGATCCCCGCGGGCCAGGGCGCGGCCAGCGCCAATCCGGTGAGCAGCGAGAGCAGCAGTCCGTAGTCCATGACGCGGGTGAAGCGGAACCGTTTCGCCACTGCCTCGGCGGCCCAGGCGCCGAAGGTGATGGCGAAGCCGACGATGTGCAGCAGTACAACTACGTTGCGTAGTAGTTCCATGCCGCGAGCGTACGACAGGACTGGCCGGACAACCAGCGATTGCGCCGACGCGGCAAGATCCGATCGATGCGTGGCACGCGTACGGTGCCACTGTGTACGTCGACGCGATGATCACCCCGCAGCCGTTGACCACGATCGGCGCACTCGCCCGTCGTTCAGAGGACGCAGGGTTCTCCGGATTGCTGTTCACCGAGACCGGTCGCACCGCGTATCTCAATGCGGCAGTGGCCTCGCAGGCCGCGCCGGGGCTCGAATTGTCGACGGGCGTCGCGGTGGCGTTTCCGCGCAGCCCGTTCGTCACGGCGGCCTCAGCGTGGGAACTACAGGAGGCCACGGACGGCAAGTTCCGGCTCGGCCTCGGCACGCAGGTGCGCACCCATGTGGTGCGGCGCTACGGCGCGGACTTCGAGCATCCCGGTCCACGGCTGCGCGACTACGTGCTCGCGGTCAAGGCGTGTTTCAGCGCTTTCCGCACCGGCAAACTCGACCACCATGGCGAGTTCTACAACCTGGACTTCATCAGCCCACAGTGGAGCGCGGGGCCCATCGACGCGCCGGACCCGGAGGTCGACATCGCAGCGGTGAATCCGTGGATGCTGCGCATGGCGGGCGAGGTCGCCGACGGCGTGCACGTGCACCCGCTCGGCGAGCCCGGCTATATCGAGCGGCATGTGGTGCCGAAAATCGCTGAGGGCACGGCCAATTCGGGCCGTTCGCCGGACGATGTCGCGGTGATCGTGCCGGTGATGACGATCGTCGGCGACAGCGACGAGGAACGGGCTCGCGAGCGGGAACTGGTCCGGGCGAGCATGAGCTTCTACGGGAGCACCCCCAACTACGCGTTCATCTGGGACGAGGCCGGGTTCGAGGGCACGACGGCGCGCATTCGGGAGAAACAGAAGGCCGGCGACTTCAAGGGGATGGCGGCTCAGATCAGCGACGAGCACATCGCGACGTTCGCGACCGAGTCGACGTGGGATGGGCTGGCCGACGCGCTGGTCTCGAAGTACGGGGGCCTCGCGACGCGTGTCGTGCTGTACAACGCGCTGGCCGATCCCGACCGCATCGAGCGCTACGGCGAAGTGTCACGACAAATCTCATCCCGATAACAGACTGATCACTGCCGAGCGCGGGAGCACCGGAGTATTCAGCGGCGTTGTTAGTTTCGCGCTGTGGTGGAGGGATTCGCGCGTCGTGTCGGCAGGCTGGTCATCTGTGCACTGATGATGGCTGCGGCCGTGATGGTGGCTCCGTCGCCGCAGGCCTCGGCGTATTCGCGGGAGGGCCTGCCGGTCGAGATGCTGATGGTGCCGTCGCCGTCGATGGGCCGCGACATCAAGGTCCAGTTCCAGGGCGGCGGACCGCATTCGGTGTATCTGCTCGACGGCCTTCGTGCCCAAGAGGACTTCAACGGGTGGGATATCAACACCGCGGCGTTCGAGTGGTTCTACGAGTCGGGTGTGTCCGTGGTGATGCCCGTCGGCGGACAGTCGAGTTTCTACAGCGACTGGTATGCGCCGGCCAGCGGTTTCGCCGGGACGACCACCTACAAGTGGGAGACCTTCTTGACCAACGAGCTGCCGAGCTGGCTGATGGCCAACCGAGGGCAGGACCCGCGGGGCAATGCCGTTGTGGGACTGTCGATGTCGGGTGGAGCAGCACTGACGTTGGCCGCGTGGCATCCGCAGCAGTTCTTCTTCGCCGCATCGCTGTCGGGATACCTGAACCCGTCGAAGGGGATGTGGCCGACGCTGATCGGCTTCGCGATGATGGACGCCGGCGGCTACAAGGCGACCGACATGTGGGGGCCGCCGAACAACCCGGCGTGGCAGCGAAATGACCCGATGCTCAACATCAATCGGCTGGTGGCCAATCGCACGGCGCTGTGGGTGTACTGCGGCAATGGTGCGTCGTCGGACCTGGACGCCGGCGGCGGGGGCTTCGGCACGCAGTTCAGCGCGGCCTACCTGGAGAACATCACGCTGAGCACGAACAAGGAGTTCCAGGAGAAGTACCAGGCCGCGGGCGGTCGCAATGCGGTGTTCAACTTCCCGCCGAACGGCACCCACAGCTGGGGGTACTGGGGTGCGCAGCTGCAGCAGATGAAGCCGGACATCCTGCGCATCATCAACCCGCCGCCGCCGCCCCCGCCC
>NZ_NVQE01000010.1 GCF_002591975.1 Mycobacterium neglectum
CAAACGCACAGCGTGCGGGTTCAGAAACACAGAAAACTCGGCCCGCCGGATACGCTTCCACTGCACCCGCAAACAGCGGGCCGCAACCCAGACATCATGCTGATTGCCCGCTCAAAATCGAAGAGCCCCTATGACACGCTAGAGCCGTTGCTGAGAGAACGGCCAGATGCCTCAATTGTGCTCCTTCATATGGATTTAGACACCTATAAGAGCTGTTTGCATGCGTTGGAACCCTGCAAAGAACGGTTTGTGGCCGGATCTATACTTGTTTTTGAGTAATACCTTGTAACACACAGCGAACTACAAGCATTCTAGGAATTTCTGATTCGCTCTCGAAAGGAATGGCGATATTGAGCCTGGGGCCGCGAGATCATGGACATGAACTTCGAGATGGTTGCTAGTCGTTGGAGGCGCCTATTGTATTAGGTTCTCGCGATTCCGATGTATTGGATCGGAGAAGGCGCTTCGCCTGGGCATTCTTTCGCAAACCCTTCTGGCGATCTTTGCTCGGCGCGCCTATTGGCGATTTGATTTTCATGCTTGGTGCCGCAGGATCGCGGAAATCAGTTAGCATCGAAATTACAGGGCTACGCAAACTTCAACCGCGTCGACAACTTCGGCCAGGCCGCCCCACGCCGAAGCGCAAAGGCGCGTTCCACGCCGTGTGGTCTGTCGACAGAGACATGTTTATCGGCCACTTGCCATACCACGCCTAGCGTTGCCGGACGGCCACTAGATTACACCCAGACCCCTTGCCAGCTGCCAAAATCCAATCACTGCGAGGAGGGTAATCGCGAACTGTAAACGATATGCCCGTGACCAGTCGGCAATCGGACGCAGAACCACTTTGGTAGTGGTCGGCGCCACCAGATAACTTACGAGGATGATTTCGACGACGGCCAGCATCACTGCGACGAAGACAATGGCGGCGGTGATCTGCAGACCGATACCGGCTCCCGAGGCCGTGATAGTCGTAACCACGAAAAGAACGATAGGAGGACCCGGAAACAATGTCATGCCGAATAAGAACGAAATCCATAAGGAGCCATCCTCCCACGCTTTGTAGGCGCGGCTCCAAAGGCGGCGGAATGCAGATTCACGTTTCGCCGGTGCTTCTGTAGCGTTACCGACCTGAGGTGAGGTAACGAGTGATGCGCGGCGCCGACGCGCAACGTGTCGAGCTATCACCACGATAGCAACTGATAACGTGAACAAACCCAGTCCGATTTGAGTATTCCTGGCGACGGGACTAGTAGGTGTGGAGAAATCGTGAGCAAAAGAAATCGACGATGGGGCGAAATAGAGCATCAATAGTGGGATCAGCATAAAGGGTATACTCACCATTACGCTTCCACACCAAAACGCGAATAGGTTCTGCACACCCCGCGGTCGCGAGAGCAAAAGAACTATGACACCGACGACTCCCGGATTGAGCGCCCATAGCAGGCCCACCACCACCACGGAGCTCCACATAGCCCGCACACTACCTTGTCTAGCTATCCTCAGATGACCGTCCCGCGCCTAGCTGAAACTTGTAGCTGCGCGTAGAAGCGCATGCCTTTCACGGACGTAGAACGTTGTCGACCCAACTCGGAATCATCATGGATTGAGCTGTGGGTTCGGCCATTTTGCTGCCGTGCTTAGGACAGTACGCGAGTGGATATGGGCAGGTGGCATACGTGCGATCGGTCTCGGCGTGGTGGTGGTGTGGGCGGTGCGCCGTATCGACCTTGCGGCAACCAGAGTAGGCGGCAGCGGCAGGCAAAACATCCCAGATGGTTCCCATGGTTAGCCGTCGCAGCAAATCTTGTCGAGGCAGGACGGGGCGCAGCGAGATCGGTAATGCATGCTGATCGGTGCCAGACAGGTTATTAGGGGTTGTCTCGTTCTGAGCGCGCATGTGTCCCCTGGATTGGCGAGGATCCGACCGGCAGAATTCTCAGAAACACTGGGAGGCGTATAACTGCACCATCGCGGATCGGCACACGGGTTGTGAAGGAAACGACCTCTACCTCAAGGCGCCTGCCTCGCTGGGTCTTCATCTCAAGACGACCTGGAAAACGCTTAGGGGTCGACAACCAATCCAGGGTGCTCTCGATGGACCGCGCCAGATTCATAGAATTCACTATACCTGCCGGATGAGACCCGTAGGAGCAGTGAGACCCAGTATACGGACACGGATACACCACTCCCATTGCAGTGCAACGTGTTTGGAGAACCTAGGACGGTATGCCTTGAACCATCCCAGGGCCATGCGACTTTGGGGCTCACGCCGCGGACCGGAATACCCGAATCGGTGCGGTGACCGCCGCCGACTCGCTCGTTGATCCCTTTTTGTCGGCAGGACCAGTCTGCGGCGCCGTTCTTGCTCCCACGAAACTGCACCCTCCGAAGGGGGCGGGCACGCGTCAAGAACGCGAGACGCTTCATTTGTCACGAGACGAAACTGGTGCCTTTCGTTCCGCCCGGCCGGGGTAAGACGCATCGTCTTCCAGGTCCAGCAACCCGAGAGCCCCGTATTGCCTCGCCGCTGGTGACCGGTCTGCCGACTCCAGCCTTCTAAATTGGGCACCTTGCCGGTAGTTATTCGTCAACTATTGGGCGCTCGATGCCTCGGCTCGTGGCTGCAGCGGCAACGGGTGGGGAGCTCAGACGTGATAAGGTTTCCTCGCGTCGATTCTTTTGTTGAGGAGGGCCAATTGAACGAGATTGTCAAGGAATGCCGTTTATGTGGATCGACTGGTCCTCATCAAACTATTGCCGTTCGCGAGATGCAATTTGGGACTCAAGAATTGTTTCAATATTATTGCTGCGCGGTCTGCGATACTTTGCAGATCGTGGATTTGCTCGAGAGTGAAGAACTCGAGCGGCATTATCCAATCGATTACTACTCCTACAATGTGTCAACCCGGCCGCGGATTCGCCGTTGGCTGGCCACACAACAAGACCGGTTTGAACTGCAAATGGGCGGCCGCCTGGTCGGTGCCGTCATAGCGGCGGTACCACACAGCATCCGCACTGTCATCGGGACTCACGATGCGAGCGGAGATGTCGTCAGAATGCTCGGTCAACTATCACTTGAACGCGACGCGCGAATCCTCGACGTGGGCTGTGGTGGCGGTGCGCTGCTTGATCGGTTGGCACGAGTTGGATTCAACAACTTGTTCGGTGCAGATCCGCTACTTGCCGGCGATGGCGAGACGCCCGAAGGCGTGCCGCTGATGAAGCGATATATGAGTGATGTGCCTGGCGAATTTGACCTCATTATGTTCAATCATTCGCTCGAGCACGTACCCGACCCCGTCGCGACTATTAAGGCGGCATATGAAAAGCTCGCTGACGGGGGTATTTGCTTAGTTCGCCTACCGACGACCTCATCCGAAGCGTGGGAAATCTATGGGGCGGACTGGATAAGCGCCGACGCACCTCGACATACCGTTATCCCGTCCCGGTCGGGAATGGCGCTGGCAGCTGAAACGGTGGGGCTGCGAGTGGAGAAGACGTTCGACGATTCGACTTTCCTTCAGTTTATTGGAAGCGAGGCCTATCGGCATGATATTGCGTTGACCGATCCGCGATTTCTTCCGAAAGTGCTACGGATGTTCGGGTGGAAGAAAATCTGGAATTGGCAGAGGCGGGCGGAACGCCTAAATGGGCAGGGCCGTGGTGATTGCGCAGGGTTTGTCTTACGGGCCAAGTGACGGCATCCGCAGCGGAGCTGGCAAACGGACACCCTAGCCTGCGCGCGAGACCTACCGACAAGAAGTGACCAATACCGGAGCGACAAGCTAGTGCGACCGGCTGAGGTTCTAGGTGCCCGCCGTCTATCGTTGAGGACACAGTCGCTGCGACTCGGCGATTCAATCAATGGCCGCCCCGACTTCGCGCCGCGGCGCTCGGATTCGTTCACCATGACCGACTTGCACGCAAACTCCAGCACTGAGGCGCACGCCACTCGCCATCCAAGGCGCTCGAAAGACCGAGAGTTGGCGACCTTGGTTGCGGTGCCGCGGAAGCCCTGCGCGCTGATGCTATGGTTGCCGCCGTGGCGAACAGGCTGTCAGTCGGCGCCCGCCTCAGGTTGAGGTTGGTGCGCACGGAATACTGGCTCGCGCGCACCCTTCTACCCGATGTCTATGCCAACGATGCGTTCGTCAGTTTTCACCGCCACGCGTTCCTCGAGGACCCTGACTTCCAGCGCGCCTACGAGCGCGGCGCACGCGCCCTAGGCGGCCAGGACTGGTATCAGTGGGAGTGGCGCGTGCACATCGGCTTGTGGGCAGCGGCCAATGCCAGCCAGCTCGATGGTGATTTTGTCGAGTGCGGTGTCAGCTATGGGTTCTTGAGCAGTGCCGTAATGGAGTTCCTGGATTGGGATCAGCTGGGCAAGACGTTTTATCTCCTCGACACCTTCGCTGGCATCGATCCCCGGTTTATCACTGCCGGCGAACGCCAGGCTGGGGCTCTCGATAGAAGCGAGCTAAATCTGCGCAACGGTATGTACGTCAGCGGAGTCGACGGTGTCAAAGCCAATTTCTCGCAGTGGAGCAATCAGCGCATTATCGTCGGCGCGGTTCCGGAAACGCTCGAGCAGGTCGAAGCGTCATCGGTGGCCTTCCTGCATATCGACATGAATTGTGCTCCCCCTGAAGTCGCCGCGCTACGGTTCTTCTGGCCGAGGCTTACTCCCGGTGCCTTCGTGCTGCTGGACGATTACTCCTATAGAGGGCACGAAGAGCAGCGCCTGGCCATGGACGCCTTGGCGAGCGAATTAGGGGTTCCGATTTGCGCTCTACCCACTGGCCAGGGCTTGCTCATCAAGCCGGTACGTTGAGCCCGTGAGGGCCAATCCCTTAATACTGAATTTCTCGGGAATGTTGAATGGCTAGAGCCTTTTGGGAAGTAAGGTTTCGCATCGCTTGGCGCGCCGAGCAAATGGGGTAAATGCAGTAGCCCGGCGAGAAACAGCCCAAGAATAATATGCCTGCCTTTCTGGACCACCACACTTCCGACGCGCCATAAAGCCATCGATGGATGCCCTGAAGCCTGGCGCCGCAATGTTCTGCAACCACTCCACTCCCGCTGGCGGTCACAAGTGAATACGCGGTCCTGCACACACTTCTAAATGAGCTCTGCGGAGAGCCAGGCTTGTATCAACCTAAACTCGACAGTGTTCCGACGAATTTTCGCTCGGCGGCATGACAAGCGCAACGTCCACGAAACGATTTCCAGAAACTCGAGCAGACCATCACCGCCTCGGCTACTGGCATGTGGCTGAAGTATTCGCAATTTCTGCTGGCTCAGTAGTGCGATCTGTGTAGATATCGCGCTGGACGGCGACTCTTCGGGGATGCTTCTTTAGAGGATCACTGAAATACGTTGTAGCACAATGAAACTAGTCGGCGGCGCAGTGGTGCGCATCCCAGTGTTCATCGCGATTATGCCGGCTGGGTCTTTGCTCATCCAGAGTTCACGGGTTCCGTCAAAAGAGAACGGCGAATGGCACCTTATTCGTCGCAACGAGCCAGTCAGTATCGATTTGATCAAGCACCGTCTTGGCAACATTCTGGTGTTCGAAACGAGTCGCTGGTATTTGGGTATGCAAAGCCCCTGCCGCGCTGGGAACAGATAGCCCGAAGTAACTTTCGATCGCCGACCGCTGGCATCTACGCAGCGCAACCGCTGCACACTCGGACACTGACCGGCGATCGGCTTGCTTACTCAACGTGGACGATTCCGAATGCGGAACTCAGCGACAGCCAGATGTCGCGGCAGCAGATTCCGGTACTAATTCGTGACCTTGAGAAGTGTCCTGCAAAAAGCTAATTCGACCTTCTCAACGAAAAGTAACGTCGCCTTCTGCGCAGGACGAATGTTGAGCCCTCCGAAGCGGAGCATCCTCGGTGACCTGCTCGATTCACTCAGGCTTTTGCTGATCAAACGCCTGCTGATGGGCGCTGCGCGCCACCACTCACCCTCGCGCAAAGCGTGGTGTTTGGACAATCGCGGCCACCACAGTGGTCCTCTCCCGTGCTGTAGACTCGATGCTCGTCACCGGTAACGATGGGCGTCGCCCTTGTTGCCACGGTTCCCGGTTGCTGTACCGTCTCGCAGCTACACCAGTGATGAAATTCCAGGTCGCCCGGCACGTCGGTTTAGCGAGTTCAGGGCTACGCCGGTGGCTTTTGCCTGCCCGTTTGCTGCGATCGCGGTCTTTTTTGGCGGATTTCACGGTGGCGGTCGCCAAACCGCTTAGCGAGCCCACAGAATATTCATAAACCGGCAATCTCGGCAACTAGGCGGTCCCCGTAGGATTCGGCCGTGAGCTGGATAAACAGCAGCGATTATTGACGCTGTGGTTAATTAGTGAGCTTGGCTCCATATTGTTTGCTGGCATGGCCAACCTTGGGAACCTCGTGAGAATGTTTGGCCTTACCCTGCTGCCCGCGGAAGGTTTGCGATAGGCTCACCATCAGTTTGCGGTACACGATGACTACCCTGGAGAGTCGTGAGCATCAATCCGTTCGACGACGACAACGGCAGCTTCCTCGTCTTGGTCAACGACGAGGAGCAACACAGCCTCTGGCCGAGCTTTGCCGACGTGCCTGCTGGGTGGCAGGTGGTTTACGGCGAAGCGGACCGTGCTGCGTGCCTCGAGTATGTAGAGGAGCATTGGCCGGATATCAGGCCGAAGAGCCTGCGCGAAAGGTTGGCGCAGGGCGGAACTCTTGACGGCTAGCCGGTTTGGCGGGGGAAGTCGAAGCATGGAACCCAACAATGGGGGATTGCCGCTTTCGCGAGGCCAGCTGGATATCTGGCTTTCGCAGGAAAGCGGTCTCGTCGGAACGGAGTGGCAGCTCGGCCTCCTCGTAAGAATTGACGGCGCGATTGAACGCGATCTTCTGCACCAGGCGATCCGTCAAGCCCTGCAAGAAGCTGAACCGGCCCGGGCCGCGTTTTTTGAGATGGATGGCCAAGTCTTACAGAAGCCGGTTGATTACTCCGACCTCGAGTTGCCGTTCTATGACGTCAGCGATTCGGACGATCCCGCGGAAAGAGTCCGCGAGATAGCCTCGTCAATTCAGCACACCCTGATGCCGCTCACCGGCAAGTTGGTGACATTCGCCCTATTTAAGACTCAGCCAGATCAATATTTTGCGTTCGGCTTGGGCCACCACATTTCTGTAGACGGTGTGGGCATGGCGCTGGTCTGCCGTCGAATCGCATCGATTTACACGGCGATGGTCAAGGGGGAACCCGTCTCTCCCGCATATTTTGGCTCCCTGCGGGACTTGGTCGATCTCGAGGCTGGATATGCAGCGTCCACCGACTTTCAGGAAGACCAAGTCTACTGGAATAACAATCGTCCGCCGGAGAGCGGACTGGATCACCGAGCGTCCCAACTAGCCAGCCGGCATGACGCGTACGCGCCTTCGGCGTCCGTTCAAGTAGGTCAAGCGGCCATTGGTGGCATCAAGTCGCTGTCAAAGACATTGCGCATCCGGCGGCATACGGTGATGACCGCGGCGTTGGCGTTGTTGGCGCGATCGTGGTCTGGCAACGGCTCAGAGGTCGCGCTGGACTTCCCGGTCAGCAGGCGGGTGGGCGAAGAGTCGAAGACACTTCCTGCAATGCTCGCCGGAATGGTACCTCTGGTGCTGTCGGCTCCACCCGACGCTACGGCAGGCGAGTTCTGTCGGCACGTCGATTTGCGCATACGAGAGCTGTTGCAGCATCAGCGATTTCCGGTACACGGCCTCGATGACGACGGAAACTCTCGGGGTCCCAGGCAGACATCAGATCGGGTCGCGATCAGCTTCCTGCCGTCCCGGCTCACGCTGGACCTCGCAGGCGTTCCGGCAACAGCGGCCTTTACCAATCACGGCCCGATGGGTCACTTCGGATTGTTCTTCTCCGGCGCCAGCGACCAGATGTTCGTCGGCACCGCCGGTCCGGGGCAGCCGTTCGCCAGCTTCGGAGTCGCAAATTTGGCGGAGCGCCTGGAGCGCATTGTGGTGGCGATGGCGGCCGACCCGGATCGGCCACTGTCATCCATAGATGCGCTGGACGCAGAAGAGCACGCGACTCTGGAACGCATCGGTAATAAGGCGGTGTTGACGCGATCGGCGTCCGCCCGGCTCTCGATTCCGGAATTGTTTGCCACGCATGTGGACAGCTCACCGGAGACGGTGGCGCTGGTGTGTGGGGAGCGGTCGTGGAGCTATCGCGAGCTGGACGAGGCGGCCAACCGCCTGTCGCACCTGCTGGCTGACCGCGGCGCCGGGCCGGGTGAATTCGTCGCGCTGCTGGTTCCTCGCTCCGCGGAGGCGGTCATCGCGATTCTGGCCGTGCTCAAGACCGGGGCCGCCTATGTGCCGATCGACCCGTCGATGCCGGAATCACGGTTGGAGTTCATCCTCGCCGATGCCGCACCGATCGCGGCGATCAGTACCTCCGGGCTGCGGTCGCGGCTGGACGAGACCGATGTGTTGGTCATCGACGTCGACGATCCCGCAATCGATGCGCAACCCAGCACAGCGCTGCGGAGTCCGGCCCCTGACGACTTGGCGTACGTCATCTACACCTCGGGAACCACCGGAACACCCAAAGGTGTGGCGGTCACCCACCACAGCGCCGGTCACCTGATGAGAGATCTGGAAGCCGGTTTCCCCCAGCCAGCCACGTGGACGTTGTGTCATTCGTTGGCGTTTGACGCGTCGGTGTGGGAGATCTGGGGTCCGTTGCTACGAGGTGGGCGGCTGGTAGTCGTGCGCGAAGCGGTCGCGAGCTCACCCGAGGATCTTCACGCCCTGCTGATCTCCGAACAGGTCACCGTCTTGACTCAAACCCCCTCGGCGGTGGCGATGCTGTCGCCCGAGGGTCTCGAATCGATGGCGTTGGCGGTGGTGGGCGAGGCTCTCCCGACCGAGCTGGTCGATCGGTGGGCGAGCGGGCGGGTGATGGTCAACGGCTACGGCCCGACCGAGACGACGATTTGTGCGACGGTCAGTGCACCACTGTCGCCGGGGTCCGGTGTGGCGCCGATCGGTTTGCCGGTGCCCGGAGCGGCACTGTTCGTGTTGGACACCTGGATGCAGCCGGTGCCAGCCGGTGTCGTCGGTGAGTTGTATGTGGCCGGCGAAGGGGTGACGGCCGGCTACCTAGGTCGGTCCGGCCTGACGGCGTCGCGGTTTGTGGCGTGCCCGTTCGGGGAGCCCGGCGGGCGGATGTATCGCACCGGGGATCTGGTGTGCTGGGGCGAGGACGGGCAGCTGCAGTATCTCGGCCGCGCCGATGAGCAGGTCAAGATTCGTGGCTTCCGCATCGAGCTGGGGGAGATCCAGGCTGCGCTGGCCAGCCTGGACGGGGTGGATCAGGCCGCGGTGATCGCTCGCGAGGACCGCGCCGGAGACAAGCGCTTGGTGGGTTACATCACTGGAGCCGCCGATACGGCCGAACTCCGGGCCCGACTGGCGGATCGGCTACCGCCCTACATGGTGCCGACCGCGATCGTGGTGTTGGAGAGGCTGCCGCTGACGTCCAACGGCAAGTTGGATACCCGCGCCCTGCCGGCACCTGAATACCAGCGCCTCGGCGCTGATTATCGGGCCCCGGCCACGGCGATCGAGGAGATCCTGGCCGGCATCTTCGCCCAGGTATTGGGGGTTGAGCGGGTCGGGGTGGACGACTCGTTCTTCGACCTGGGCGGCGACAGCATCTTGTCGATGCAGGTGGTGTCACACGCCCGGGCGGCGGGAGTGCTGTGCCGGCCACGCGACATTTTCGTTGAGCAGACGGTGGCCCGGCTGGCTGCGGTGGCCACGGTGGTCGGAGGTGAGGCCGCGGTCGTCGATGAGGGTATCGGCGCGGTGGTGCCCACCCCGATCATCCGCTGGTTGCACGACATCGAGGGCCCGGCCGCGGAGTTCAACCAGACTCTGGTGCTGCAGGCCCCCGACGGGGTGAGCCAGGCCGACGTCGAAACTGTTCTGCAGGCGCTGCTGGACCGGCACGCCACGCTGCGGTTGCGCGCCGAGGACCACGACGGGACCAGCGAGTGGTCGCTGACGGTGCCCGAACCCGGCTCGGTGAACGCCGGCGATTGCGTGCATGTGGTCGACGCGTTGACCGATGAGGCGGTGGTGGCGGCGCGGTCACGGTTGAACCCGGCCGCGGGGATGATGCTCAGTGCGCTGTGGGCAGCCGGGTCGAGCCAGTTGGTGTTGGTGATCCATCACTTGGCTGTTGATGGGGTGTCGTGGCGAATTCTGTTGGAAGACCTCAACATTGCTTGGGCCCAGCATCACAGCGGGCAGCCGGTGGAGTTGCCGACGGGCGGCACCTCGTTTCAACGGTGGGCCTCGCTGCTCGACGACTATGCGCGCAGCTTGACGGTCGTCGCGAATACCGAGGCCTGGCGGCAGGTGGCGGCGCTACCGAGCGCCTTGCCTGCGCCACAACCCGAGGTCGATACCTACGCCAATGCCGGCCGGCTGGCGGTGTCGCTGGATGTGGACACGACGCGGCAGCTGCTCGGTGAGGTGCCTACGGCGTTCCATGCCGGCGTGCAAGACATTCTGCTGGTCGCGTTCGGGTTGGCCTGGGCAGAGTTCATGGGCCACGGCACGGCGCCGATGGGCTTTGATGTGGAGGGCCACGGCCGCCATGAGGAGCTGGGTCCGGACGTCGATCTGTCGCGCACGGTGGGCTGGTTCACCACCAAGTACCCGGTGGCGTTGGCTGTTGGTGGGTTGTCATGGGAGCGGGTCACCGCCGGCGACGGCGTTATGGGTCCTGTCATCAAGAATGCCAAGGAGCAACTGCGGGCGCTGCCCGACGGTCTTACGTATGGCCTGCTGCGTTACTTGAACCCCGATGTCGATCTCGGTGGGTCGGATCCGGTCATCGGGTTCAACTATCTGGGACGGTTGGGCGCGGGTGCGGGCGATCTTTCCGATGATCTGTGGCGGATCAGCCCGGACAGCCTGTCGATGGCCGATGTCGCTTCGGCGGTGCCCATGCGACTGGCGCACACGGTGGAGCTCAACGCCGGCACCGCCGATACTGATGCCGGCCCCCAATTACAGGCCGCATGGACGTGGGCGACCTCCGCGGTCGATGGCGGTCAGATCGATCGGCTGAGCCAACTGTGGTTTGAGGCGCTGGCGGGCATTTGCGCGCATGTGCGCCAGGGTGGGGGCGGGTTGACCCCGTCGGATCTCGCGCCCGCTCGACTGAGCCAAAAGCAGATCGATGACCTTGCGCGGCAGAATCGGTTCGCCGATGTGCTGCCGCTGACTCCGCTGCAGCAGGGACTGTTGTTCCAGGCCGGCTTCCTGGAGGGGTCCGGCGACGATGTTTATGCCGTGCAGCTGGGCATCACTGTGGCCGGAGCTTTGGATCCCGACCGGCTGCGTGATGCGGTGCAGAACATGGTCAGGCGCCACCCGAACGTTGCGGCGCGGTTCGTCTCGGAACAGTTCGACGAGCCGGTGCAGATCATCCCGGCTGATCCCGAAATCGCTTGGCAGTACGTCGAATTGAACCCTGACGCCGGTGTCGGTGTCGATGAACGGATCGAGCAGATCTGCGCTGCCGAACGTACGGCGGTGTGTGACCTGTCTGGTGCCCAGCCGCTGTTTCGTGCTGCACTGATCCGCACGCCGGAGAACCGCCACCGGCTGGTGGTGACCATTCACCACATCGTGATCGATGGCTGGTCGCTGCCGGTGCTGTTGCAGGACATCTTCGCCGGTTACTTCGGGCAGCGACTGCCCGCGCCCGTGCCGTACCGCAATTTCGTGACGTGGCTTGCCGATCAGGATCGTGAAGCTGCGCGCGCGGCCTGGGGC
Source organism: Mycobacterium neglectum (assembly GCF_002591975.1). Taxonomy (GTDB): domain Bacteria; phylum Actinomycetota; class Actinomycetes; order Mycobacteriales; family Mycobacteriaceae; genus Mycobacterium; species Mycobacterium neglectum. Next base: position 11,853 of record NZ_NVQE01000010.1, read on the forward strand.
GAGGTGCTCAACGGTTTCGACACCCCCACATTGGTGGCGCCGCCGGCGCAGGCCGGTGTGCGTGGAGTGCAGTCCTACCGGCTCTCCGCGGAGATCACGCAGACGCTGGGGGAGTTGGCGCGCGCTCAGCACACGACAGTCAACACGGTGATGCAGGCGGCGTGGGCGCAGCTGCTGATGTGGTTGACCGGTCATCAGGATGTCGCGTTCGGCTCCGCGGTGTCGGGGCGTCCGGTGGATTTGGCCGGCGCAGAGTCGATGGTCGGGTTGTTGATCAACACGGTGCCGGTGCGCGCGAACATGACCGCGGCGTCCACGGTGGCCGATCTACTGGATCAGTTGCAGCGCGACCACAACAACACTGTCGAGCATGAGCATCTGGCGTTGGGTGAGATTCATAAGGTGACTGGGCAGGACCGCCTGTTCGACACCCTGTTCGTCTACGAGAATTATCCGATCGACCCCGGCGCGCTGTTGAGTGTGCAGGACTTGGCGGTCACCGATTTCAGCAGCCGCGAATACAACCACTACCCCCTTTCGGTGGTGGCGACGCCGGGTCACGAAGTGAGCCTGCGCGTCGAATACGACACCGACGTGTACGACGCAGACGCAGTAAAGACTCTGCTCGGTCGGCTTGAGCAGGTGTTGGTGGCCATGGCCGCCAATCCGACCCAGCAGTTGTCGTCGATCGATCCGCTCGCTGCCGGCGAGCGTGACGAACTCGACGAATGGGGCAACCGGGCGGTGTTCGGCCGGCCGGCCACGACGCCGATGTCGATCACGGCGATGTTCGACGACCAGGTGACCCGCGCCCCGGAGGCGGTGGCGGTGACGTTCGAGGGTCGGTCGATCACCTACGGCGAGCTCGATGAGGCCGCCAATCGGCTGGCCCATCGACTGTCCGGCCTCGGCGCGGGCCCGGGACAACGTGTTGCGCTGCTGCTTCCCCGTACTCACGAAGCGATCGCAGCGATCCTGGCGGTGCTGAAAACCGGTGCGGCGTATCTGCCGATCGATCCCGCCCATCCCGATGCCCGAATCGAATTTGTGCTCGGCGATGCCGCGCCGATCGCCGCTGTCACCACCGCGGACCTGCGTGCGCGGCTCGAGCAGTTTGATGTGCCCGTTATCGATGTCGATGATCCCGCCGTCGAAACCCAAGCTGACGCCGAGCTCTTCACGCCGTCGCCCGACGACATCGCGTACATCATCTACACCTCCGGCACCACCGGAACCCCCAAAGGCGTTGCCGTCACTCACCGCAACGTCACCAGGCTGCTGGAATCACTCGACGTCGAACTGTCGCTGGGGCAGGTGTGGACGCAGTGCCATTCGCTGGCATTCGACTACTCGGTGTGGGAGATCTGGGGTGCGCTCCTTTACGGTGGGCGACTGCTGATCGTGCCGGATTCGATCGTCCGTTCACCGGAAGAACTCCACGCGCTGCTGGTCACCGAACAGGTCAGTGTCCTCAGCCAGACGCCTTCGGCGTTTTACGCGTTGCAGACCGCCGACGCACTGCAGCCGGAGCTGGGACAGCAGCTGAAGCTTCAGACGGTGGTGTTCGGCGGCGAAGCGCTTGAGCCGCAGCGTCTTTCGACGTGGATGCATAGCCATCCGGGACTGCCGCGCATGATCAACATGTACGGCATCACCGAGACGACGGTGCATGCCTCGTTCCGGGAGATCGGCGAGGGGGACGTCGCCAGCAACTCCAGCCCCATCGGCCTGCCCTTGGAGCACCTTGCCTTCTTCGTGCTGGACCAGTGGATGCGGCAGGTGCCAGCGGGTGTGGTCGGCGAGTTGTATGTGGCCGGCGCCGGGCTCGCTAGTGGCTACGTCGGTCGGTCGGACCTGACGTCGACGCGGTTCGTCGCATGCCCCTTCGGAGGTCCGGGGACGCGGATGTATCGCACCGGGGATCTGGTGCGCTGGGGTGCTGATGGGCAGCTGCGGTATGAGGGTCGTGCCGACAAGCAGGTCAAGATTCGCGGCTACCGCATCGAGTTGGGGGAGATCCAGGCCGTGTTGGCAGGTCTGGACGGCGTCGACCAGGCGGCGGTGATCGTCCGTGAGGACCGTCCCGGTGACAAGCGGCTGGTGGGCTACGTGACCGGCGCGGTCGACCCCACCACGGCGCGCGCGAAGCTCGCCGAACGCCTACCGACGTATATGGTGCCCGCCGCTGTGGTGGTGCTGGAAACGCTGCCGTTGACGGTCAACGGCAAGTTGGACTCTCGCGCCCTACCGGCACCGGAGTTCAACGACGCCGACAGCTACCGCGCGCCGTCCGGTGCATTCGAGGAGATCCTGGCCGGCATTTACGCCGAAGTCCTTGGGGTCGAGCGGGTCGGTGTCGACGACTCGTTCTTTGACCTGGGCGGCGACAGCATTCTGTCGATGCAGGTGGTGGCCCGCGCGCGGGCGGCCGGGCTGGTGTGTCGGCCGCGCGACATCTTCGTCGAGCAGACCGTAGGTCGACTGGCACAAGTGACCGTTTTCGCCGACGGCGAATTCGGTGCGGTCGATGGGGGCATCGGGCCGGTGGTGTCCACCCCGATCATGGGTTGGCTGAACAGTCTGGATGGCCCGGTTGATCAGTTCAACCAGACGGTGGTCGTGCAGGCCCCCGCGGGAGTCGGCGAGGCCGATGTGGTCGTCGTGCTGCAGGCCCTGCTGGACCGGCACGGCATGTTGCGGCTACTCGAAGATGACGACGGCGCCGGCGGCCTGTCATTGAGCGTGCCCGAGGTGGGCGCGGTTGATGCGCGCAGTTGCCTGCACTCGGTGGTTACCTTCTCTGATGAGGCCTTGGTGGAGGCGCGGTCGCGGTTGAACCCGGCCGCTGGGGCGATGCTCAGCGCGTTGTGGGTGCAAGACACCAGCCAGTTGGTGCTGATGATTCACCACTTGGCGGTGGACGCTGTGTCGTGGCGAATTCTGTTGGAAGACCTCAATATTGCGTGGGCCCAGCATCACAGCGGACAGGACGTGGCGTTACCGACTGGGGGCACCTCGTTCCAGCGGTGGGCCTCGCTGCTCGATGAGCATGCGCGCAGTACCGCGGTGGTGAAGAACGCCGAGGCGTGGCGGCAGGTGGCCGCTGTTCCGGCCGCGTTGCCTGCGGTCAAGCCCGAGGTCGATACCTACGCCAATGCCGGGCAATGGTCGGTAGAGCTGGACGCCGACACCACCCGGCAGCTGCTGGGTGAGGTGCCCGCGGCGTTCCATGCCGGCGTGCAAGACATCTTGTTGATCGCCTTCGGGTTGGCCTTCGCCGAGTTCTTGGGGTCCGGTAGCGCACCGATCGGCATCGACGTCGAGGGTCACGGCCGTCAGGAGGATCTGGGCGATGCTGACTTGTCGCGCACGGTGGGCTGGTTCACCTCCAAGTACCCGGTGGCGCTGAGCTTGGGGGGAGTGTCCTGGGAGCAGGTGACCGCCGGCGACGCTGCGTTGAGTGCGCTGATCAAGGACGCCAAGGAGCAACTGCGCGCGCTGCCCGATGGGCTGACCTACGGTCTGTTGCGCTATATGAATCCCGATGTGGATCTGGATGGGTCGGATCCCTCGATCGGCTTCAACTATCTGGGCCGGTTGGGCGCGGCCGCGGCCGAGCTGTCCGAGGATTTCTGGCGGATTAACCAAGACGATGTGTCGATCATCGCCGCGGCCACCGCGGTGCCCACACCGCTCGGCCACACCGTGGAGCTCAACGCCGGCACCATGGACACCGACACTGGCCCGCACCTGCACGCGACGTGGACGTGGGCGACCTCTGCGTTGGATCACGAGCAGGTCAGCCGGGTCGGCCAGTTGTGGTTCGACGCGCTGGCCGGTATCTGCGCGCACGTGCGACAGGGTGGCGGCGGGTTGACCCCGTCGGACGTCTTGCCGGCCCGGGTGAGCCAGCAGCAGATCGACGAGCTGACACAGCAATACCCGATCGCCGACGTGCTGCCGCTGACCCCGCTACAGCAAGGGCTGTTGTTCCACACCGGCGCCGCGCCCGGCAACGAGGATCTGTACGCGGTCCAGCTGGACATCACGGTGGCTGGCCAGCTCGATCCCGAGCGTCTTCGCAGCGCCGTGCAGAACATGGTGAATCGTCATCCGAACCTGGTGGCCCACTTCAACGAGGACTTCGGTGAGCCGGTGCAGGTCATCCCGGCCGATCCGGCGCTGACATGGCAATATGTCGAGCTGGACGGTCGCGCCGCCGATATCGAGGACCAGATTCAGCAGTTGAGCACCGCCGAACGCGCCGCGGTGTGCGACCTGGTCGACAACTCGCCGTTCAGAGCTGCATTGATCCGCACAGCGGAAGACCAGTACCGGTTCGTGCTCACCAATCACCACATCGTGCTGGACGGCTGGTCAAAGCCGATCATGTTGCAAGAGATATTCGCCGGCTATTTCGGTGCGCGGCTGCCCGCGCCTGCGACCTATCGACGGTTTGTCACCTGGTTGGCTCGACAGGATCGGGATGCCGCGCAGGCAGCGTGGCGTAAGGCGCTCGCCGGTTTTGACAACCCAACCCTGGTGGGTCCGCCAGGCCGATTGGCGCTCGGGCCGCGTGGCGTCGAAGAGTTCCAGGTGTCCGCCGAGACCACGCAGGCGCTCAGCGAGCTGGCGCGTTCATGCCACACCACCGTCAGCACGGTGCTGCAGGCGGCGTGGGCCCAGATGCTGATGTGGCTGACCGGCCACCACGATGTGGCCTTCGGCACCGCCGTTTCCGGGCGGCCAACTGATTTGCCGGGCGCGGAATCCATGGTCGGACTTTTGATCAATACCGTGCCTGTACGGGCAAGCGTCACACCAGCCACCACAATTGCTGATTTGCTGAATCAATTGCAGACCACGTACACTGACACGTTAGAACACCAACATTTGGCGCTGAACGAGATCCACCGCGCCACGGGGCAAGACCAACTGTTCGACACAGTCTTTATCTACGAGAACTATCCGATCGACACGGCAGGCATGTTGAACGTGCCCGAAATGGCGATCACCGGCTACACCAACCGCGAGTACAACCACTACCCGCTGTCGGTCCAGGCTGTGCCAGGTAACGAATTGGGCCTACGGGTCGAATTCGATATGGACGTGTTCACCACCGCCCGCATCGGAAAGCTGGTTGATCGGTTCCGGCGCGTGCTCGAAGCGATGACCGCTGACACGAGGGGGAAGTCATGAGTGCCGATCCCACACGGACACTTTTGTCCTTGGACCTTCTCGACGACTTTGAGCACGACCAGCTGGCTGAGTGGGGCAATCGGGCGGTGTTGTCCCAGCCGGCGAGCGCGCCCGTGTCGATTCCGGTGTTGTTCGCCGCGCAGGTGGTCCGTGCCCCGGAGGCGGTGGCGCTGGTATGCGGCGAGCGGTCGTGGACGTATCGCGAACTGGATGAGGCCGCGAACCGGTTGGCGCACCTGCTGGCCGACCACGGCGCCGGACCGGGTGAGTCCGTAGCGCTGCTGATTCCCCGTTCCGCCGAGGCGATCATCGCTATCTTGGCGGTGCTCAAGAACGGGGCGGCGTATCTGCCGATCGATTCCGCGCATCCCGACGAGCGAATCGCATTCATGCTCGGCGACGCGGCGCCCATCGCCGCGATCACGTCGGCGGGCCTGCGTTCGCGCCTCGAGGGGTCCGACCTGCAGGTCATCGACTTCGATGATCCCGCCGTCGACCGCCAACCCAGCACCGAAGTGTCGATGCCGGTGCCTGACGACCTGGCTTACATGACCTACACGTCGGGCACCACCGGCGTCCCCAAGGCGGTCGCGGTCACTCACCAGAATGTGACGTCATTGGTTGAGTCATTGCGCACCGACCTGCCTTCGGGGCCAGGTCAGGTGTGGTCGCAATGGCATTCCCTGGTGTTCGACGTCTCGGTGTGGGAGATCTGGGGTGCGCTGCTGCACGGTGGCCGACTGGTCGTGGTGCCCGAAGCGGTGGCGAGCTCGCCGATAGATTTCCACAACCTGCTGGTCACCGAAAAGGTGAGCATCCTGTGCCAAACCCCGTCGGCGGCAGGGATGCTCTCGCCGGAGGAGTTGGAGTCGACGACGCTGGTGGTGGCCGGGGAGGCGTGCCCGACGGAGTTGGTGGATCGGTGGGCGACGGCTGATCGGGTGATGATCAACGCGTACGGCCCGACCGAGGCAACCATTTACGCGGCGATGAGTAAGCCACTGACACCGGGATCGGATGTGGCCCCGATCGGCTCGCCGGTGCGCGGGGCGGCGTTGATTGTGCTGGACAAGTGGCTTCGGCTGGCGCCGGAGGGCGTGGTCGGTGAGCTGTACGTGGCCGGTGCGGGGGTAGCGGCCGGCTATTTGGGTCGGGCTGGCCTGTCGGCGTCGCGGTTTGTCGCGTGCCCGTTCGGCGGACCCGGTGCGCGGATGTATCGCACCGGCGATCTGGTGCGGTGGGGCGAAGACGGACAGCTGCACTACCTGGGCCGCGCCGATGAGCAGGTCAAGATCCGCGGCTTCCGCATCGAGCTCGGCGAGATCCAGGCTGCACTGGCTCGGCTGGACGGGGTGGAACACGCAGCGGTCATCGCGCGTGAGGACCGTCCTGGCGACAAGCGTCTGGTCGGATACATCACCGGGACCGCCGATCCGGCCGAGGTGCGCAGCGCGCTGGCCAATCGGCTACCCGCCTACATGGTGCCCGTCGCGGTGGTGGTGCTGGAGGCGCTGCCGCTGACCGTCAACGGCAAACTGGACAAGCGCGCCTTGCCGGCGCCCGAATTCCGGGGCAACGGTGCTGACTATCGCGCTCCGGGCACCCCGGTCGAGGAGATCCTGACCGGGATCTATGCCCAGGTGCTCGGGGTCGAGCGGGTCGGGGTCGATGACTCGTTCTTCGACCTGGGCGGCGACAGCATCTTGTCAATGCAGGTGGTCGCCCGCGCGCGCGCCGCCGGGGTCCTGTGCCGGCCGCGCGACATCTTCGTCGAGCAGACCGTGGCCCGGCTGGCGTCGGTGGCCAAGGTGGTCGGCGGTGAGGCCGCGGTCGTCGACGAGGGCATCGGTGCGGTGACGGCTACCCCGATCATTCGGTGGTTGCAGAGTGTTGACGGCCCGGTCGGGGAGTTCAACCAGACGCTGGTGCTGCAGGCCCCGGCCGGGGTAACCGAGGCCGACGTCGTAAGTGTGTTGCAGGCGCTGCTGGATCGGCATGCCACGCTGCGGCTGTGTGTCGAGGACGACGGCGCCGGCCAGTGGTCACTGCATGTGCCCAAGGTGGGGTCGGTCGATGCCCGGCCGTGCCTGTATGTGGTCGACGCGTTGACCGATGAGGCGCTGATAGGGGCGCGGTCTCGGTTGAATCCGGCTGCCGGAGCGATGTTGAGCGCACTGTGGGTGCCCGACACCGGACAGTTGGCGCTGATGATCCATCACCTGGCCGTCGACGGGGTGTCGTGGCGGATCCTGTTGGAAGATCTCAACATCGCCTGGATGCAGCATCACGGCGGGCAGCCGGTGGAGTTGCCGACGGGCGGGACGTCGTTCCAGCACTGGGCTTCGCTGCTGGAGGAGTACGCCCGCAACCCGCAGGTCGTCGAGCAGGCTGAGGCGTGGGGGCAGGTGACGGCGGCTCCGGTCGCGCTTCCTGCGGTCAATCCTGCGATGGACACCTATGTCACGGCCAAGGAGTTGTCGGTGTCGCTGGATGCCGCCACCACGCGGCCGCTGCTAGGTGAGGTGCCTGCGGCGTTTCATGCAGGGGTGCAAGACATTCTGTTGATTGCGTTCGGGTTGGCCTGGACGGAGTTCTTGGGCACCGGGCAGGCGCCGATCGGCTTTGACGTCGAGGGCCACGGCCGCCATGAGGAGCTGGGCCCCGATGTCGACTTGTCGCGCACGGTGGGCTGGTTCACCACCAAATATCCGGTGGCGCTAACCGTCGGCGGGTTGTCGTGGGAGCAGGTGATCGCCGGTGACGCCGCGCTGGGCCCAGTGGTCAAGGACGCCAAGGAGCAGCTGCGCGCCCTGCCTGATCCGTTGACCTACGGCCTGCTGCGCTATCTGAATCCCGAGGTGGATCTGGGTGGCTCGGATCCGGTCATCGGGTTCAACTATCTGGGTCGCCTCGGTGCGGGTGCGGGTGATCTTTCTGATGACCTGTGGCGTATCAATGAGGACGGCTTCTCGGTGGCCGCGGCGGCCTCGGCGGTGCCGATGCCGTTGATGCACACCGTGGAGCTCAACGCCGGCACCATCGACACCGATGACGGTCCGCAACTGCAGGCCTCCTGGACGTGGGCGCCGTCGGCGCTGGATCCCGACCAGGCCGACCGGTTGAGCCAACTGTGGTTCCAGGCCCTGACGGGGATCTGCGCCCATGTGCGCAACGGCGGCGGCGGGCTCACCCCCTCCGACCTCGTCCCGGCGCGACTGAACCAACAGCAGATCGACGATCTGACACAGGAACACGACATCGTCGACGTGCTGCCTCTGACACCGTTGCAGCAGGGGCTGCTCTTCCACTCCACCTTCGCGCGGGGTTCGGGAGACGATCTGTATGCGGTGCAGCTCGACATCACCGTGACCGGCGCCCTCGATGCCCACCGCTTCCGCGATGCGGTGCAAACCGTTGTCGCCCGCCATCCCAACCTCGCGGCCCGCTTCTCTGAACAGTACGGCGAGCCGGTGCAGATCATCCCGGCCGATCCGGTGATGGCGTGGCGGTACCTCGACCTCCGCTGGGATGACCGGAACTCCGATGCCGAGGTCCAGCAGCTGTGTGCCGCCGAGCGTGTCGCGGTCTGTGACCTCGCCGACCGGCCGACCTTCCGCGCCGCGCTGATCCGCACCGCGGGCAATCGGCATCGGTGTGTCCTGACCTTCCATCACATCGTGATCGATGGCTGGTCGCTGCCCATCCTGTTGCAGGAGATTCTCGCCAGCTACTTCGGACAGCGGCTGCCCGCCGCCGCGCCGTATCGCAACTTCGTATCCTGGCTGGCCGATCAGGATCGCGACGCCGCGCGCACGGCCTGGGGCAAGGTGTTGGACGGCTTCGACGCCCCCACGCTGGTCGCGCCGCCGGCCCTGCCCGGGCCCCGCGGTGTGGAATCGTATCGGCTGTCGGCCGACCTCACCGGCGCGCTCGGCGAGTTGGCGCGGTCGTGTCACACCACCATCAACACCGTGCTGCAGGCCGGTTGGGCGCAGCTGCTGATGGGGCTGACAGGTCAGCATGATGTCGCTTTCGGCACCGCGGTTTCCGGACGGCCTGCCGAATTGGCCGGCGCCGATTCGATCGTCGGCCTGCTGATCAACACCGTGCCGGTTCGCGCTGACATGACTGCGGCGACCACCGTTGCCGACTTGCTGGCACAGCTGCAACGCCACCACAACGACACCGTCGAGCACGAGCACCTGGCGCTCAACGAGATCCACCACGTCGCCGGTCATGATCAACTGTTCGACACCCTGTTCCTGTACGAGAGCTATCCGATCGACACCAGCGCGTTCTCGGGTGTGCACGAGTTGGCGATCACCGAGTTCAACAACCGCGAATACAACCATTACCCACTGTCGGTGATGGCGTTGCCGGGCCACGAGCTGGGGCTTCGCGTCGAATTCGACTCTGACGTCTTCGACGTCGCCCGCATCGCGTCGCTGATGGAACGCTTCGAGCGGCTCCTGATTTCCATGACCGTCGACCCCACGCGGCGGTTGTCGTCAGTGGACGTGCTCAACATCGACGAGCACGCCCACCTCGACGGATGGGCCAACCGGGCGGTGTTGGGTCAACCGGTCACCGCGCCGATGTCGATTCCGGCTGTTTTTGCAGAGCAGGTGGACCGCGCTCCCGCGGCGGTGGCTCTGACATTCGAGGGTCGGTCGATGACCTACTACGAGCTCGATGAGGCCGCCAACCGGTTGGCGAACCTGTTGGCGATGTACGGCGCTGGCCCAGGTGAGTCCGTGGCGTTGCTGGTTCCGCGCTCCGACGATGCGATCGTAGGGATGCTCGCGGTGCTCAAGACCGGCGCGGCGTACCTGCCGATCGATCCGTCGGTGCCGGAGGCACGGTTGGAGTTCATGCTCGGCGACGCCAAGCCGATCGCCGCCGTCACGACCGCCGACCTTCGGGCACGGCTGGACGGGTCCGACGTAGCGGTAGTCGAAGTCGACGAACCCGCTGATTACCTCCACTACAACACCTTGCTGACCCCGGCCTCCGACGACATCGCGTACCTGATTTACACGTCCGGCACCACCGGTGTCCCCAAGGGCGTGGCGGTGACCCACGGCAACGTCACTCAAGTGCTCGAGTCACTGCACGCCGAAATACCTGCGGGGCCAGGCCAGGTGTGGTCGCAATGGCATTCGCTGGTTTTCGACGTCTCGGTGTGGGAGATCTGGGGTGCGCTGCTGCACGGTGGCCGGTTGGTGATCGTGCCCGAGGCGGTGGCAGGATCGCCGACCGATCTGCACGATCTGCTCGTCACCGAACAGGTGACTGTGCTGTACCAGACACCGTCAGCGGCAGGGATGCTGTCCCCCGAGGGGCTGGAGGACACCACGCTGGTGGTCGCCGGTGAAGCCTGCCCGACCGAGCTGGTGGACCGGTGGGCTCCTGGACGGGTCATGATCAACGCTTACGGACCAACCGAGGCAACGATCTACGGGGCGATCAGCGCGCCTTTGGTGCCTGGCTCGACTGTGGCCCCGATCGGTTCTCCCGTCCCCAGCGGTGCGACGTTCGTCCTGGACGAGTGGCTGCGGCCGGTACCGGCAGGCGGAGTAGGCGAGCTCTATCTCGCGGGCCGTGGCGTCGGCGTCGGCTATGTGAACCGATCCGGATTGACCGCATCCAGGTTCGTGCCCTGCCCGTTCGGGGCGCCGGGGGCCAGGATGTATCGAACTGGTGATCTGGTGCGGTGGGGCCGCGACGGCCAGCTGGAGTATCTGGGTCGTGCCGATGATCAGGTCAAGATCCGCGGCTATCGCATCGAGCTCGGTGAGATCCAAGCAGCTCTGGCCGATCTCGACGGAGTGAATCAAGCTGTGGTAATCGCCCGCGAGGATCGTCCTGGCGACAAACGCCTGGTGGGATACGTCACCGGGGCCGCCGAGCCGGCCGAGATGCGCCGCCTTTTGGCCAACCGGTTGCCGGGTTACATGGTGCCGGCCGCGGTCGTAGTGCTCGACGCGCTGCCGCTGACGGTCAACGGCAAACTCGACATGCGCAGCCTGCCCGCGCCCGAATACCAGAATGCCGCGCGCTACCGCGCCCCGTCGAACGCGATCGAGGAGGTCATCGCCGGCATCTTCGCCCAGGTGTTGGGTGTGGACCGGGTTGGTGTGGACGACTCGTTCTTCGATTCGGGTGGAGATTCGATCTCTGCGATGCGGGTCATCGCGGCGGTCAACACCGCGCTGGATGCCCAACTCGCCGTCCGTACGTTGTTCGAGTTCCCGACGGTGAGTGGTCTGAGCCGCCGGTTGGACACTGACTCGCAGGCGACTGCCGCTCATGGACCGAGGTTTGCGTCGGTGCACGGCGACGCCGCTGAGGTGCATGCCGCTGATCTGACACTGGACAAATTCATCGACGCCTCGACGCTGTTGGGTGCGCCGTCGCTGCCCGGGCCGAGTGCTGAGGTGCGGACCGTGCTGCTGACCGGGGCGACCGGTTTCCTCGGGCGTTACCTGGTGCTACAACTGCTGGAGCAGATGGAGCAGGTCGACGGCACGCTGATCTGTTTGGTGCGCGGCAAGGACGACCAGGACGCACGGCGCCGTCTAGAGAAGACCTTCGACAGCGGCGATGCGCAGCTGCTGCGCCGCTTCCAGGAGTTGGCCGCCGGGCATCTGCAGGTGGTGGCCGGCGATAAGGGCAAAGCGGACCTGGGCCTGGCGCGGGAGGCTTGGCAGCAGTTCGCCGACTCGGTGGATCTGATTATCGATTCGGCGGCGTTCGTCAACAGCGTGTTGCCCTACAGCGAGTTGTTCGGCCCCAACGTGGTGGGCACCGCCGAGCTGATCCGCTTCGCGTTGACAACCAGGCTCAAGCCCTATGCGTTTGTGTCGACGTCGGATGTGGGCCGCCAGGTCGAGCCCTCGGCGTTCACCGAAGATGCCGACATCCGCGAGATCAGCTCGACCCGGATGGTCGACGGCAGTTACGCCAATGGCTACGGCAATAGCAAGTGGGCCGGTGAGGTGCTGCTGCGTGAGGCCCATGACCTGTGCGGGCTGCCGGTCGCGGTTTTCCGCTCGGGCATGATCATGGCCGATCCGACGTACGCTGGCCAGCTCAATGTGTCCGACACCGTCACCCGCATGGTGCTGAGCATCATGGCCACCGGTGTCGCACCTGCGTCGTTCTACCAACTCGACGCCGACGGGAACCGGCAACGTGCGCATTTCGACGGGTTGCCCGTGGACTTCGTTGCCGAGGCGGTCGCGACGTTGGGTACCGCGGTGGTCGACGGGTTCCAGACTTACCACGTCATGAACCCGCACGACGACGGTATCGGGATCGACGAGTACGTCGACTGGTTGATCGAGGCTGGCTACTCCATCGATCGCATCGCCGACTTCGGGGAGTGGCTGCAGCGCTTCGAAACCGGCCTGCGCGCCCTGCCGGATCAACAGCGCCAGCATTCGGTACTGCAGATGCTGCTAATGCTGCTGCAGGGTTCGCAGGATCTGCAGCCGCCAGAGCCGGCACTTGGCTCCTACGCGCCGGCCGATCGGTTCCGTGCCGCGGTTCAAGAAGCGAAGATCGGACCCGACAACGACATCCCGCACGTGTCGGCGCCTGTCATCGTCAAGTACGTCACCGACCTGCAACTGATCGGAGTCCTGTAGACAAGTGGAGTTCCCTTATGGGGATTTCGCTCCTGATAGCGCTCAAGTCGGTGCTACTCGGACTCATCCTTCTCGCCATGTCCCGGCCGGAGTAACGGGCGTGTGGATGTTTGCGACATACTAGCCAGGGTTCGAGCTGGGCGGTTAGAGTCGGGTTCGCGCAGGGGTATTGAGTCGATTATGGGGAAGGATGTCCACATGATCAAACTGTCGCTGACCAGAACCGCGGCCGCGGTTGGCGGGTTGGCATGGTCGTTGACCGGTTGGGCAGGGGTCGCATCCGCTCAGCCCGATTATGGCCCGATGGTCAACACAACGTGCACTTACGACCAGGCGATGGCAGCGGTGCATGCAGAAAATCCGATGGCTGCGCGGTACCTCGACGCGTCGCCGCCGAATCTGGAATTCTTGCGTGTGTTCCTCGCTTCGTCGCCAGACGAGCGCATGAACCTGATTCGCCAGGTGGAGGACTACCCAGGCGCAACGGAAGCATTTCCAATTATCCAACAGATGTTTGCCAGCTGTCATAACTACTGAGTGGACAAGCGTTCCCTTGGGCTGATCATGAAGCCGCCGCCCTGAGGCGGCAGCCATCGGCAATCGTGGGGATGAGAGCGGGGAAGCACTGGCTGCAACCGAGGGCGCTCGATGCTTCGTTCCCCCTCACTCGCCATTCGCTCGGAATCACGAAGAGCCGTCAGCCGGCTTCGCGGCCGGCGGCCCGTTCGAAGAGGTCAGCGGTGTGCGCGATGCTCTCAGCGGGTGTGGTCATTTGGGTGGCAAGGTGGCGGGCTCGGGTGGCGTATTGCGGGGTGAGGATCTGTTGCAGGTCGGCAGCGAGCGTGTCGGCGGTTGTGGTTGAAAACCGTCGGGCGGTGCCGACGTGGAGGCGTTTGAGCTGGTTTCCCCAATAGGGCTGGTCGGCCGAGCTCCACAGGATCAGCGTGGGAACCCCAGCGCGCAGGCTGGCTGCGGTGGTGCCCGAGCCGCCGTGGTGCACTACGGCACGGCAGGCGGGAAAGACCTCCGCGTAGTTGGCCGCGCCGACCACCTTGACGTGATCGGGGTGGGGGACACCGGTGAGGTCGGTGCCGCCGGCGCATATCAACGCTCGCCGGTCCAGTTGGGCGCAGGCGGTGCTGATCATCTCCACGGTATCGGCGGGGGATTCGAGAGGGATACTGCCGGTGGCGAAGCAGATCGGTGGTGTTCCCGCGGCGATCCAGGCCGCGACCTCACGATCGGCTTCGGTGGTCAATTGCATGGTAAGCGCGCCGACGAAGGGTCGCTGACCATTCCATTTGGTCCATTCTGCGGCGAGTCCGGGCACGGAAACAGCGTCGTAGGCTTGGATTTCTAGCCATCGGTGCTCGGCGATGCGTCGCGGTGATCGGCGGGTCGCCCTTGGAAGGCCCAGTACGCGACGTTGGGTGTCTTCGACGGTGCGTGACGAGCGCCAAAACAGCCACTCTGAGAGGGTGCCTGCCGAACGGATCAGCGGCGACGGGATCATCGGAATGAGCTGGCCGTTGGGCCTCATCGGGAAGTGATGCAGCGCGATCAGCGGAATGTCGAAATGCTCTGCGACGTTGGCTGCGGCCTGCTCGAAGTTAAGTCCGGTCGAGAGCAGATCGGCGCCGTCGGCCAACGATGTCAGCGTCTTGCTGACTTCTGCCCAGTTGCTGATGATCGGTGCCCACAGGTCGCGCAGCAACCCGACCGGGTTCCGAAAGAAATTCGACCAGAAATGGCGAACGTGATCCGCGTTGAGGAGCGCCTCTACTTCTGGGCCGTAGGACACCGTCGCCAGTCCTGCCGCCTCGACGAAGCCGACAAGGTCGGGCGGCACGGCCATATGCACCTCGTGGCCGCGGCGCAACAATTCGCGACCGACAGCCAGCGAAGGCTCCACATCGCCGCGACTTCCGTAGCACGCCAGGGCGAACTTCATCCCGGGGTCCTAGCCTTTCGTTGTCGTGCAGGTCGGGGGCGTCGAGATCCCGAACATCATCTCAGGATCACGGACTGATGGAGGGGCTCAGCGCTGGTTCCCGGGTCGCTGTGGCGTGAAACCGTAGTCAGCGATGCAGCGCCCGGTGGGCTGCCCCGCTTCACCGGCGCACTTTTACTCCTCGACAAACGCACTTTGAATTACAAAGATAGCAAAAACCCAGAACTACCAGACTGCTTACAGTATGTTTGCTGCATCCGTCAAAATACCTAGAGAGTTGAACCTTTTCGACGACGATAATTCAGCTCTTCGTCTTTGGTTCAACGACGAGGAGCAGCAGCCTATGGCCTGCCTACACCGACTCGTCCACGTCGCAGGCGAGCGTGACCAATTCGCCATCTGGGTCGGTTCCAATGGCACCGGCGGTCGTCGGCTGAGTAAAAGACCTGCCCAAGAATTTGCGGAAGCGTCGATATTCGTTCATCACTGCAGCCCACACGCCATTGGTGCGAGGACGGTTTTCGGCGCATGGTCTCGAGGGTGCAAGAGGCCTTCGAGGCGTCGCGAGTTCTGTGCAGCCGTTTGCGCAGTTCGAAGTATTGATGGCGGATCGGTTGCAGCGCGGGGGCTGACAGCCATGGCCGCCGATTTGGGGGAAGAGTCGTGACAACTGATGCGGGGCGGCGGTTGTTGTCGATCGACGTGCTCGACGACACCGAGCACGACCAGCTGGCGCAGTGGGGCAATCGGGCGGTGTTGTCCCAGCCGGCGTGCGCGCCGGTGTCGATTCCGGTGTTGTTCGCCGCGCAGGTGGCCCGCGCCCCGGAGGCGGCGGCGCTGGTAGGTGGCGAGCGGTCGTGGACGTATCGCGAACTGGATGAGGCTGCGAACCGGTTGGCCCACCTACTGGTCGAACACGGTGCCGGACCGGGCGAGTTTGTGGCGCTGCTGCTTCCCCGGTCCGCCGAGGCGATCATCGCTATCTTGGCGGTGCTCAAGACGGGTGCGGCGTATCTGCCGATCGACCCCGCGCATCCTGACGCCCGGATCGAATTCATGATCTCCGACGCCGAGCCGGTAGCCGCGATCGCCACCGCGGGCCTACGTTCGCGTCTGGACGGGTCCGACGTATTGGTCATCGATGTCGATGATCCCGCTCTTGGCGCCCAACCCGACACCACACTGCCGATGCCGGCACCCGACGACCACGCCTACATGACCTACACGTCGGGCACCACCGGTATCCCGAAGGGCGTGGCGGTCAGCCACCACAACGTCACCCAGCTTCTGGAATCACTGCATGCCTGCCTGCCCTCTGGGCCGGGGGAGGTGTGGTCGCAGTGGCATTCGCTGGTGTTCGACGTCTCGGTGTGGGAGATCTGGGGTGCGCTGCTGCACGGGGGCCGACTGGTGGTGGTGCCCGAAGCGGTGGCGAGCTCACCGATAGATTTCCACAGTCTGCTGGTCACCGAAAAGGTGAGCGTCCTGTGCCAAACCCCGTCGGCGGCAGGGATGCTTTCGCCGGACGGGTTGGAGTCGACGACGCTGGTGGTGGCTGGGGAGGCGTGCCCGACGGAGTTGGTGGATCGGTGGGCGACCGCCGATCGGGTCGTGGTCAACGCGTACGGCCCGACCGAGGCAACGATTTACGCGGCGATGAGTAAGCCGCTGACACCGGGATCGGATGTGGCCCCGATCGGCTCGCCGGTGCCCGGGGCGGCGTTGATTGTGCTGGACAAGTGGTTGCGGCCGGCGCCGGAGGGTGTTGTCGGTGAGTTGTATGTCGCCGGTCGTGGGGTGGCGGCGGGCTATATGCGCAGGTCTGGACTGACGGCGTCGCGATTCGTGGGGTGCCCGTTCGGCGGGCACGGTGCGCGGATGTATCGCACCGGCGATCTGGTGCGGTGGGGCGAGGACGGACAGCTGCACTATCTGGGCCGCGCCGATGAGCAGGTCAAGATCCGCGGCTTCCGCATCGAGCTCGGTGAAGTGCAGGCTGCACTGGCCCGGTTGGACGGGGTGGATCAGGCGGCGGTCATCGCGCGCGAGGACCGCCCCGGCGACAAGCGTCTGGTGGGATATATCACCGGGACCGCCGATCCGGCCGGGATCCGGAGAACACTGGCAGATCGACTCCCGGCCTATATGGTCCCAGCTGCGGTGGTGGCGTTGGAGGCGCTGCCGCTGACGGTCAACGGCAAACTGGACAAGCGCGCCTTGCCGGCGCCTGAATTCCGGGGCAACGGTGCTGACTATCGCGCCCCGGGCACCCTGGTCGAGGAGATCCTGACCGGGATTTATGCCCAGGTACTCGGGGTCGAGCGGGTCGGGGTCGACGACTCGTTCTTCGATCTGGGCGGGGACAGCATCTTGTCGATGCAGGTGGTGGCTCGGGCGCGTGCGGCCGGGGTCATGTGCCGGCCGCGCGACATCTTCGTCGAGCAGACCGTGGCCCGGCTGGCGTCGGTGGCCAAGGTGGTCGGCGGTGCGGCCGATGCGATCGATGAGGGTGTGGGGCCGGTCGTGGCCACCCCGATCATGCGTTGGCTACACAGTGTCGAGGGCCCGGTCGGGGAGTTCAACCAGACGGTCGTGCTGCAGGCTCCCGCTGGGGTGACCCAGTCCGATGTGGTGGTGGTGCTGCAGGCGCTGCTGGATCGGCATGCCACGCTGCGGCTGTGCGTCGACGACGACGGCGCCGGCGGCTGGTCGATGTCAGTGCCCGAGGTCGGTTCGCTCGATGCGACCGGGTACGTCCGCGCGGTGGATGCGTTGTCGGATGAGGCGCTTGTCCAGGCCCGGTCGCATTTGAATCCTGCCGCCGGCGCGGTGCTGAGCGCGTTGTGGGTGGCTGACACTGGCCAGTTGGCGCTGATGATTCACCACCTGGCTGTCGACGGCGTGTCGTGGCGAATCCTGTTGGAAGACCTCAATATTGCCTGGGCGCAGCATCACAACGGGCGGCAGGTGGAGTTGCCTGCAGGGGGGACGTCGTTCCAGCGGTGGGCCTCACTGCTCGAGGAACATGCGCGCCGACCGGAGGTCGTCGAGCTGGCCGGCGCCTGGCGGCGGGTGGAACAGATCCCGGCAGCGCTGCCGGCGGTGGAGCCCGCGGTGGATACCTATGTCAACGCCGGGCAGTTGTCGGTATCGCTTGATGTCGAGACGACTCGGCCGCTGCTGGGCGAGGTGCCTGCGGCGTTTCGCGCTGGGGTGCAAGACATTCTGTTGATCGCGTTCGGGTTGGCCGTCGCAGAGTTCCTCGACGCCGGCGACACACCGATTGCGATCGATGTGGAGGGCCACGGCCGCGATGAGGAACTGGCCGCCAACATCGACTTGTCGCGCACGGTCGGTTGGTTCACCTCCAAGTCTCCGGTGTCGCTAGCTGTGGGCGGGCTGTCGTGGGCGCAGGTGGTTGCCGGTGACGCGGCGCTGGGCCCGGTGGTCAAGGCCGCCAAGGAGCAGCTGCGTGCGTTGCCAGATGGTCTGACCTACGGCCTGCTGCGCTACCTCAATCCCGAGGTGGATCTCGGCGGATCCGATCCGGTGATCGGGTTCAACTACCTGGGCCGGCTGGGCGCCGGTATCGGCGATCTTGCCGATGACTTGTGGCGAATCAACGAGGACGGTCTGTCTGTCGCGGCGGTGGCCTCGGCGGTCCCGATGCCGTTGATGCACACCGTGGAACTCAACGCCGGCACCCTCGACACCGACGCCGGTCCACAGTTGCAGGCCAGCTGGACGTGGGCGCCCTCAGCGCTTGGCTCCGAGCAGGTGGATCGGTTGAGCCAGTTGTGGTTCCAGGCGCTGACCGGAATCTGTGCGCACGTGCGCGGCGGTGGAGGTGGGCTCACGCCTTCAGACCTTGCTCCGGCGCGACTGAGTCAACAGCAGATCGACGAGCTCCAGCGGCAGCAGCAGTTCGCCGATGTGCTGCCTCTGACACCGTTGCAGCAGGGCCTGCTGTTCCACGCGCGCTTCGCGCATGGCCCCGGCGACGACGTGTATGCGGTGCAGCTGGACATCACCATCACCGGTCCGCTCGACTCACACCGGCTGCGTGAGGCGGTAGAAACGGTCATTCGCCGCCACCCGAATCTGGTGATTCGCGTTTCTGATCAGTTCGGCGAACCGGTGCAGATCATTCCCGCCGACCCGGTCATGGCGTGGCGCTATCTCGATCTCCGGTGGGACGACCGCCAGTCCGATACCGAGGTCCAGCAGCTGTGCGCCGCCGAGCGTGCCGCGGTCTGCGACCTCGCCGACCGGTCGGCATTCCGGGCTGCGCTGATCCGCACCGCAGCCAATCAGCACCGCTTTGTACTGACCAACCATCACATCGTGCTCGACGGGTGGTCAAAGCCGATCCTGTTGCAGGAAATCTTCGCCAGCTACTTCGGAGAGCGGTTGGCTCCGCCGGTACCGTACCGACGGTTTGTCACCTGGCTGTACGCTCAGGATCGCGATGCCGCGAAAGCGGTGTGGCACAAGGTGTTCGATGGTTTTGACACCCCCACCTTGGTGGCTCCGCCGGCGCAGGCGGGACGGCGTAGCGATGCGTCGTTCCGAGTGTCTGCCGAGACCACGCTGGCCCTTGGCGAGTTGGCGCGCTCGTGCCACACCACGGTCAGCACTGTGCTGCAGGCGGCGTGGGCGCAGCTGCTGGCGTGGCTGACCGGCCAGAACGACGTTGCCTTCGGTACCGCGGTTTCCGGACGCCCGGCTGAGATGGCCGGGGCGGATTCAATGGTCGGTCTGATGATCAACACGGTGCCGGTGCGGGCACGCATGACGGCGGCGACCGCGGTCGCGGACCTGCTGGGCCAACTGCAACGTCACCACAACGACACCATGGAGCACGAGCACCTGGCGCTCAACGAGATTCACCACGTCGCCGGTCAGGATCAACTGTTTGACACAGTTTTCGTGTACGAGAACTATCCGATCGACGCTGCCGCGTTGTTGGGCGTGCACGAGTTGGCCATCACCGAGTTCAGCAATCGCGAGTACAACCACTATCCGCTGTCGGTGGTGGCTATCCCGGGTCATGAACTGGGCCTTCGCGTTGAATTCGATACCGACGTGTACGACGCGGCCGGCATCGAGGCGCTGATCCAGCGGCTCAACCGATTGTTGGTGGCCATGACCGCCGATCCGGCCGCGCGGGTGTCGTCGATCGACCTGCTCGATGCCAGTGAGTACGACCAGCTGGATGAATGGGGTAGCCGCGCGGCGCTGACGGAGCCGGCGCCCACCGAGAAATCGATTCCGGCATTGTTCGCGACGCAGGTTGCCCGCGACCCCGCTGCGGTGGCGGTGACGTTCGAGGGTCGGTCGATGACCTATGGCGAGTTCGATGAGGCGGCCAACCGGTTGGCGAACCTGTTGGTAGCCAAGGGCGTTGGCGCTGGCGAGTGTGTGGCACTGATCTCGGAGCGATCCGCTCAAGCCGTCGTGGCGATTCTCGCGGTGCTCAAGACCGGGGCGGCGTATCTGCCGATCGACTCGGCGGTGCCTGCCGCGCGGTTGGAGTTCATCCTCGCGGACGCCGCGCCGGCTGTGGTGCTCACGACCGCCGGGCTGCGGTCGCGGGTAGACGAGCTCGATGTGGTGGTCATCGATGTCGACGATCCCGCAATCGGTGCCCTGCCCAGCACTGCGATGTGTGCTGCGGCTCCGCAGGACCTGGCATACATCATCTACACCTCTGGGACCACCGGAGTCCCCAAAGGGGTTGCGGTCACCCACGGCAATGTCACCCGGCTGATGACGTCATTGGATGCCGGCTTGCCGCGCCCGGGCGTGTGGGTGCTGTGTCATTCGTTGGCGTTTGACGCTTCGGCGTGGGAGATCTGCGGTGCATTGCTGCGCGGCGGACGGCTGGTGGTGGTGCCCGAGGCAGTGGCAAGCTCACCTGAGGATTTCCGCGATGTGCTGGTCGCCGAAGAGGTCAGCGTCCTGACTCGGACCCCGTCGGCGGTGGCGATGCTGCCGCTCGAAGGATTGGAGTCGATGGCGTTGGCCGTGGTCGGTGAGGCCTGTCCGACCGAGGTGGTCGATCGGTGGGCGCCCGGGCGGGTGATGATCAACGCGTACGGACCAACCGAGACCACGATGTGTGTGGCGATCAGCGCGCCGTTATCACCGGATTCTGGTGTGGTGCCGATCGGTTCGCCGGTGCCCGGGGCAGCGCTATTCGTGTTGAACTCGTGGCTGCAGCCGGTGCCTGCGGGTGCGGTCGGT
Source organism: Mycobacterium neglectum (assembly GCF_002591975.1). GTDB lineage: Bacteria > Actinomycetota > Actinomycetes > Mycobacteriales > Mycobacteriaceae > Mycobacterium > Mycobacterium neglectum. The sequence goes on from NZ_NVQE01000010.1 coordinate 32,898, forward strand.
GAGCTGTATGTGGCCGGCGCGGGCGTGGCGTGTGGCTACCTGGGTCGGTCGGATCTGACGTCGTCGCGGTTCGTGGCGTGCCCGTTCGGCGAGCCGGGAGCGCGGATGTATCGCACCGGCGATCTGGTGTCCTGGGCTGCTGATGGGCAGCTGCACTATCTGGGGCGCGCCGATGAGCAGGTCAAGATCCGCGGCTATCGCATAGAGCTCGGTGAGATCCAGGCCGCCCTCGTCGAACTCGACGGGGTCGAGCACGCGTTCGTGATGGCCCGCGAGGACCGCCCCGGCGACAAGCGCCTCGTGGGATACGTCACCGGGACCGCAGACTCGGCCGAAGTCCGTGCCCGGCTGGCAGATCGGCTGCCGCCCTACATGGTGCCAGCCGCGATCGTGGTGTTGGAGACGCTGCCGCTGACATCCAACGGCAAGTTGGACACCGCGGCCTTGCCGGCACCGGAGTACCGCGGCAATGGCAGTCATTACCGCGCCCCGACGACTCCGCTGGAGGAGTTCCTGGTTGGGGTTTATGCCCAGATTCTCGGTGTGGAGCGGGTCGGGGTCGACGATTCCTTCTTCGACCTCGGCGGGGATTCGATATCCGCGATGCGGGTGATTGCCGCGGTCAACACTGGCCTCGATGCTCAGCTCGCGGTGTACACCTTGTTCGAGGCGCCGACGGTCAGCAGCTTGAGCCGGCACTTGGACGGCGATACCGGCTCGCTGACGTCTGCAGCGCACGGGCCCAGTTTTGCATCCGTGCACGGCAGTGACGCCGCACAGGTGCATGCCCGTGACCTGACGCTGGACAAGTTCATCGACGACACGACGCTGACCGCCGCCCCCACGCTGCCAGGCCCCAGCGCTGAAGTACGGACGGTCCTGCTGACCGGGGCAACCGGATTCCTCGGGCGTTACCTGGCCCTCGAATGGTTGGAGCGGGTGGGATTGCTCGGTGGCACGCTGATCTGTCTTGTGCGAGGCAAGGACAACGAGGACGCGAGACGCCGTCTGGACAAGACCTTCGATAGCGGCGACCCGCAACTGCTGCGGCATTACCAGGAATTGGCCGCCGGGCATCTGGAGGTCATCGCCGGTGACAAGGGCAAAGCCGACCTGGGACTGGACCAGCAGACCTGGCAGCGCTTGGCCGACACCGTCGACCTGATCGTCGATTCCGCAGCCTTTGTCAACGGTGTCCTGCCGTACAGCGAGTTGTTCGGCCCCAACGTCGTGGGCACCGCCGAGCTGATCCGCTTCGCGCTGACCACCAAGCTCAAGTCCTACACATTCGTGTCCACTGCCGACGTCAGCCAACAGATCGAGGCGTCGGATTTCACCGAGGATGCCGACATCCGGGTCGTCAGTGCTACCAGGGCCATCGACGGCAGTTATGCCAATGGCTACGGCACCAGCAAGTGGGCCGGTGAGGTGCTGCTGCGCGAGGCCCACGACCTGTGCGGGTTGCCGGTCGCGGTGTTCCGCTGCGACATGATCATGGCCGACACCACGTATGCCGGTCAGCTCAATGTCGCCGACAACGCGGCTCGGATGGTGCTGAGTGTGGTGGCCACCGGTGTGGCTCCTGGCTCGTTCTATCAGCTCGACGCCGATGGCAATCGGCAGCGTGCGCACTTCGACGGATTGCCTGTGGATTTCGTCGCTGAGGCGATCGCGACGTTGGGTACGCAGGTGGTCGACGGGTTCGACACCTTCCACGTGATGAACCCCCACGACGACGGCATCGGTCTCGACGTGTACGTGGACTGGTTGATCGAGGCCGGGTATCCGATCGAGCGCATCGACGACTTCGGGGAGTGGCTGCAGCGCTTCGAAACCGGCCTGCGTGCGCTACCCGATGAGCAGCGTCAGCATTCGGTGCTGCAACTGCTGCTGGTGCATGGTGTTGGCGATTTTCAGGCCCCAGAGCCGGCACTGGGCTCGTATGGGCCGACCGACCGATTCCGCGCTGCGGTGCAAGAAGCGAAGATCGGCCCCGACAACGACATCCCGCACATCACGGCGCCTGTCATCATCAAGTACGTCACGAACTTGGAACTACTCGGTCTGCTTTAGTCACCTGTCGCGATGCCGGTCGCGGCGGTCCTACACGGTGCGAGCCAGCCGGTCGGCAAGCAGTCCGGCGAACTTCGCCGGATCCTCGGGGATGTCGCCTTCAGCGAGAAGCGCTGTGCCATAGAGCAATTCGGCAGTTTCGGCGAGCCGGCGCAGGTGGGCATCGTCGCCGCCGGCCTTATGTGCCTGCTGCAGGGCAGTGACAAGTGAATGCTTCGGGTTGAGTTCCAGAATCCGCTTCCCGACTGGAACCGCCTGTCCGGAAGCCCGGTAGATGCGCGCGAGTGACGGTGTCATTCCGAAGGCGTCGGTGATCAGGCAGGCAGGGGACTCGGTCAGGCGGGCGGACAACCGTACTTCCTTGACGTGATCATTCAGGGCTTCCGTCAACCAGGCGAGCAGGTCGGCGAATTCGCGCTCCTGCTCCTCCCGCTCAGCGGCGTGCGCCGCCTTGTCATCCTCGGAGTCCAAGTCCACCTCGCCCTTGGCTACCGACTGCACTGACTTGCCGTCGAACTCGGTCACCGACCCCACCCATACCTCGTCGACCGAATCAGTGAGCAGTAGTACCTCGTAGCCTTTCGCCTTGAACGCCTCCAGATGCGGCGACTTCAGAAGTTGCTCACGCGACTGTCCGGTGGCGTAGAAGATCTGCTCCTGACCGTCTTTCATGCGGTCGACATATTCGGACAGGGTGGTGAGTTCCTCATCGCTGTGCGTCGAAGCGAACGACGAAATACGCAGCAACGTGTCCTGGTTTTCGAAGTCCGACATCAGGCCCTCTTTGAGAACCTGGCCGAACTGGGTCCAGAACGTGCGATAGTCCTGTGGCCGCTCTGACTGCAGATTCTTGACCGTCGACAGGACCTTCTTGGTCAGACGGCGGCGGATCGCCGTGAGCTGCCGATCCTGCTGCAGGATTTCGCGAGAGACGTTGAGCGACATGTCCTGTGCGTCGACGACGCCCTTCACGAAGCGCAGGTACGTCGGCATGAGCTCGTCACAGTCGCCCATCACGAAGACGCGCTTGACATACAGCTGCAGCCCGGTCTTGACGTCGCGGGTGAAGAGGTCGAACGGGGCGTGCGACGGGATGAACAGCAGTGCCTGGTACTCGAACGTGCCCTCGGCCTTCATCGCGATGACCTCGAGCGGGTCGTCCCAGGCGTGAGCGATGTGCTTGTAGAACTCCTTGTACTCGTCCTCGGAGACCTCGTCTTTGGACTTGGCCCACAGTGCCTTCATCGAGTTGAGGGTCTGCGTTTCGAGGGTGACGAGCTCCTCGCCGCCCTCGGCCGCCGGTGCACGGCGCTCGACCTGCATCCGGATCGGCCAGGCGATGAAGTCGGAGTACTTCTTCACCAACTCCCGCAGTTTCGGGTCAGACGTGTAGTCGTGCAGCTCGTCCTCGGCGTCTTCGGGCTTGAGGTGCAAGGTCACGGACGTTCCCTGTGGGGCATCGTCGACGGATTCGACGGTGTAGGTGCCATCGCCGCTGGACACCCATCGGGTGGCAGCACTTTCGCCGGCCTTGCGCGTGAGCAGCTCGACCTTGTCGGCGACCATGAACGTCGAGTAGAAGCCGATACCGAACTGACCGATCAGTTCCTCGGAGGCGGCCGCGTTCTTGGCCTCCCTCAACTGCTGACGCACTGCGGCGGTACCCGATTTGGCGAGGGTGCCGATCAGATCTACGACCTCCTCGCGTGTCATCCCGATCCCGTTGTCGCGAACGGTAAGGGTGCGCGCGTCCTTGTCCGCCTCGATCTCGACGTGCAAGTCAGAGATATCGACGTCCAGGTCCTTGTTCCGCAACGCTTCAAGCCGCAGCTTGTCGAGTGCGTCGGAGGCGTTCGAGATCAACTCCCGCAGAAAGGAGTCCTTGTTGGAGTAGACCGAGTGGATCATCAGATCCAGCAGTTGGCGTGCCTCCGCCTGAAACTCCAATTGCTCGACATGTGCAGTCATGTGATTCCTGTTCGACAACAGCTTCGATTTCAGACACCCGCAAAGATCGTACCCAGCTCCCGGATCGTGCTGACGACCTAGTCGACCCCAGCGAACACTCATGTATTAGCTTGAAGCGCAGCCGACTCTATCTACCCGCAGTTCGATTGCTGAAGAGGTGATATGAACTCCTTGGCGTCGGCCTTTGCCGCACGCTTGCCCAGCAGCAACAACCATCTGTTCGTTTTCCAGGACGGGACGTGGATCCGCCATCCATGGGCCGAGGTCCATGCGCGATCGGAAAACATCGCTGAGTGGCTGCTCAACGACGAGGTGGCCGCACTCGGCCTGACCGCCGATCCCACCGTGGAACTGGTCGCAGCGATCCTTGGCGCCATCCAGGCCGGCACGGCCGTTTCGATTACTCATGGGCCGGTGCGCGGCGCCAATGCGGATCAATGGGCTCACACGACCCTGAGCCGGTTTGCGGGGATGGGGATCAGCCACGTCCTGAGCCGGGGCACCCACCTCGAACGGTTGTCAGCCGTCGACGGACCTCTTCTGGTCAAAGAGCTCGATTCCGTTGCACCGGTTGCGCGTTCGACCACATTCGTGCCGCCGAATAACCCGGCTCCGGTGGCGATTCTCCAGGGCACCGCGGGTTCGACGGGAATCCCTCGGACGGTGCAACTATCGCCGGATGCGGTGCTGGCCAACCTGAGCGGCCTCAACGCCCGCATCGGTGTCACGCCGGACGACGTCGGCTGCTCCTGGCTACCGCTGTATCACGACATGGGGTTGAGCTTCCTGCTTGCGGGTGCGCTGGCCGGCACGAACGTATGGCAGGCGCCGACGGCGGCGTTTCAAGCGTCGCCGTTCCGGTGGCTGAACTGGCTGACCGAGAGCCGGGCGACCGTCACCGCGGCACCGAATATGGCCTACGGCTTGATCGGTAAGTACTCGCGACGCGTCACCGACGTCGACCTGAGCAGCATGCGCTTCGCACTCAATGGCGGTGAACCCATCGATTGCGAACTCACCGGGCGATTTGCCACCGAGATGGCCCGCTTCGGGTTCTCCGCAGGCGCGCTGGCGCCGTCGTATGGAATGGCCGAATCCACCTGTGCGGTAACGGTTCCCGAGCCGGGCCGCGGCCTGATTGCCGACGAGGCCGGCCACGCCGTGCTCGGCGACGCGATAGCCGGCATGTCCGTGCGCATCGAACCACGCGACGATGCGACGACCACCGGAGGCGCCGGGCTCGACGTCGGCGAGATTATGATCCGCGGCTCATCGATGATGTCGGGCTATGTCGGCGAACCACCGCGCGGCGGCGACGAATGGTTCGCGACGGGCGATCTCGGTTACCTCGTCGACGGCGGCCTGGTGGTCTGCGGGCGCGCCAAGGAACTCATCACAATCGCGGGGCGCAACATCTTCCCCGCCGAGGTCGAGGGGGTGGCCGCGACGGCGCCAGGTGTTCGCGAGGGTGCCGTTGTCGCCATCGGCGTCGGGGAGCGCTCGATCCGGCCCAGCGTCATGATCGTGGCCGAGTTCCGTGGGCCCAACGAGGCGGACATCCGCGCCGATGTCGTTCAGCGGGTCGCGTCCGAATGTGGCGTCGTGCCCTCGGACGTCGTCTTCGTCCGCCCCGGCTCGCTGCCGAGGACGACGTCGGGCAAGTTGCGCCGGCTCGAGGTCAAGCGCGGCCTCGAGGCCGGCGAGCTCTAGGCCCGTCGAAAAGTGAAAGGATGACGCGCGTGGCCGAGCGTGTCAGATTTCCGAGCACCACGGGGCCCATATTGGCGGGTCTTGTCGATCTTCCCGACCGTGAGCTGCGCGGATGGGCGGTCTTCGCGCACGGCTTCACTCTTGGCAAGGACAGCCCCGCGGCCAGCCGGATCTGCAAGCAGCTCGCCAACGAGGGCATCGGTGTGCTGCGGTTCGACAATCTCGGCCTCGGCGATTCCGAGGGCGACTGGGGCGACGGTTCGTTCTCGAACAAGGTCGACGACACCGTCCGCGCGGTTGAGTTCATGAACTCCACGGATCGCGAGGTGAAACTGCTGGTCGGCCATTCATTCGGCGGCTCGGCCGTGATCGCCGCCGCCCATGAATGTCCGACAGTGCCTGCGGTCGCGAGTGTCGGCGCGCCCTACCAGCCCGCCCACGTCGAGCACACATTCGATGCCCTGTGTCAGCGGATAGAGGCCGAGGGCGAGGCTCCCTTCTTCATCGGCGGCAAGGCGTTGACGCTCAAACGGCACTTCATCGAAGACGTCCGCGCGGCCGATCTCCACGAACGCATCCGGACGCTGCGTCGCGCTCTGCTCGTGATGCATTCGCCCACCGACAACACCGTGGGCATCGCCAACGCCAGCGACATCTTCCGCGCTGCCAGGCACCCTCGCAGCTTCGTCTCGCTCGAGGGCGCAGACCATCTGCTCACCGGCAAGAACCAGGCTGCGCGGGCGGCCAAGATCATCAGCGCCTGGGCCGACCCCTACCTCTGACCAGACGGCACTCGACGCCGAAGTGGTCTGAGGGGAAGACACGCGGGAGGTCGGGCGAGATCGGCTGTGTGCCCAACAGTTCGATACTCGCTGCGCGCCAACGGGTTCCCTTGAGAAGCACACGGTCGAACCGCACCTGCCGCTTCTTGTTCCGTGCGTCAAAGCGCATGTGATTGATCGACGTATCTTCGGTGAAGCCGGGTTCGTGTGGGCGCAACGCGGGCCAAATGTCGCAATACGGCGGGGCGATCCGGTCGTTTTCCGCGTCGCGCATGTTGAAATCGCCCAGTAGCACGGCATCTTCGGCCGACTTCTGCGCTCGAAAGATCCTGCGCAACTGCCAGCGCCGCAGCCGTGCCGAAGACTTGCCGCTATCTAGGTGCAGACAGCAGACGCTCGGCCGAAGGTCGTTGACAGCTAGCTCCGCCTCGAGGAATCCGCGCGATTGCCGCGTCGGCAGCCGGGAGTAGGTGGTGCGGGTAATGGGCACCCGGGACAGCATCAGCATTCCGTAGTTCCCGGCATCGCCGCCGACTGCCGATGCGCTCAGATACTCGTCGCGTACCCACGGCTGGTCGAGGAAGATCTCGAGCGCCGCGGGTGTGACCTCTTGGAGCGCAATCACATCCGGTCTGCGCTCGCGCAGCAGATCTACGATCGCGAGGTAGCGCTGCTGGGCGTGGTAGTCGTCGAACCAGATGTTGAATGTGGCGACGGTCAGTTCGTCGCGGTCGACGGCGACATCGGCACTGGCACTGACATCGGCATCCACCCACCGGTGCGTCTCCGCGTCGAACCTGCGGACCGCGACGCTGCGGCGGCGTCGAAGTAGCCTCACCGCAGCTTGACGACGACTTTGCCCTTCGCGCTGCGGTCTTCCAGCGACGCGATCGCATCGGCGGCGCGCTCGAGCGGATAGATCTCGGGGGTGGGCGCGGACACCTCGCCCGAGGCCAGCAGCGGCTCGAGTTCCGCCCACTGCTCGAGCAGATAGCCCGGATGCGTGCCCGCCCATGCACCCCAGCCGACACCGACGGCGTCGACGTTGTTGAGCAGCAAGCGGTTCACCTTAACCTCGGGGATCGCCCCGCCGGTGAATCCGATCACGAGCAGTCGCCCGCCGGGTGCCAGCGAGCGAAGTGAATCGGTGAACCGGTCGCCGCCGACGGGATCGACGACGATGTCCACGCCGCGGCCACCGGTCAGCTCCTTTACTGCGTCCTTGAAACCGTCGGCCAGCACGACATCCGATGCGCCGGCGGCCTTCGCGACTGGAATCTTGTCTTCGGTGCTGACCACCGCGATGGTGCGCGACGCGCCCCATGCCGGTGCCAACCGCAGCGTCGACGTGCCGATGCCGCCCGCCGCTCCGTGCACGAGGACGGTCTCGCCCTCGGCGAGGCGACCCCGGGTCCGTAAGGCGTGATGCATCGTGAGGTCGTTGAACAGCAGACCCGCACCGGCCTCGAAGGACACCGAGTCAGGCAGCTTGAACACCCGGTCGGGTTGCAGCGCAACGACTTCCGCCATCGCCCCGCACAGCATCGTAAGTCCGCACACCCGATCGCCCGCCGAGACGTGTGCGCCGTCGGGTGCGCTGCGCACCACGCCGGCGATTTCGGCGCCAGGTGTGTAGGGCATCTCCGGCTTGTACTGGTAGAGCCCGCGCGACTGCAGCGCATCGGGGAAGGCCACCCCGGCAGCGTGTACGTCGATCAGGACAGCGCCGTCGCCTGCCGGTTCGTCGATCTCGACGAGCTTCGCCGCTTGCGGTCCGTCCAGGCTGGCTATCTGTATCGCGCGCATTGTGGCCTTTCTTTCGTCGACGCCACACCATTTAACTCCTGCGGGAACTCCGACCAACCGACCGGTAGGCTGAAAGATCCGGCAATGTTGCCGAGCGCGAGGGGAGTACCCATGGCGGGAGGTCAAAGAGGCCGATCGCAGGTGAGAAGATTCGCCGCGGCCGAGGCGTTGGGCCGCGGGCGCAGCGTCGGCGTGCGTTCCAAGGACGGCATCCGCCTGCACGCCGAGGTCTTCGGACCCGAGGACGGTTACCCCGTCGTGCTGGCTCACGGCATCACCTGCGCCCTTCGAGTGTGGGCCTACCAGATCGCCGACCTGGCGAAGGATCACCGCGTCATCGCCTTCGATCACCGCGGCCACGGCCGCAGCGCAATACCCGTCGGGCGCAGCGGCTACAGCCTGGACTGCCTGGCCGGCGACGTCGACGCTGTGCTCGAGGCAACGTTGAAGCCGGGGGAGCGCGCCGTCATCGCGGGCCACTCGATGGGCGGTATCGCGATCTCGTCGTGGGCGGAGCGTTATCCCGGTCGGGTGTCAGAGCTCGTCGATGGAGCCGCCCTGATCAACACGACCACCGGCGACCTGCTGCGTCATGTGAACTTTCTGCCGGTGCCGCCGCCGCTGGCCGCCGCCCGCGTCCTCACTGCGGGCACATTGCTCAAGACGTTCGGCGAGGCTCCGCTGCTGCGAGTGGCTACGCGCACGAGCCGACGATTCGTGTCTTCCCTGGCGGTCGGCCGCGACGCCGATCCTGCGATCGCGGAGTTCATCTACGAACTGTTCACCGCGACCCCGCCCGCCGGACGAGGCGGTTGGGCCCGCACGCTCGTCGACCATCTCGGACCGCAACACATCGGGTTGACGAACCTGTCGGTGCCGACGTTGGTGATCGGCAGCGAGCAGGACAGGTTGTTGCCGATGGTGTCGTCGCGCCGAATCGCCAAAGAGGTGCCGAATCTCGCGCAGTTCGTCGAACTGTCCGGCGGTCACTGCGCAATCCTCGAGCGTCCCGAGGCGGTCAACAAGCACCTGCGCTGGCTCATCGACTCGGTCACCGAGGAGCGACGGGTCAGCTCCTAGCCGACAGCTCCCGGTCCACCTCGTCGGCCGCGCGCTGTCCGGAACGGATGGCGCCGTCGAGGAAACCTGTCCACTTGTCGGCGGTTTCCGTTCCGGCCCAATGGATGCCGTCCACCGGTTTGCGCAACCACGGCCCGTACGTCGTCCATGAGCCCGGCGGCACCGCGGCCGTCGGCCCACCGGGTGCGAATTCCTCTGCGCTCCAGCAGTGATCGAGATAGTCGATGGGCTCCAGTGCCGCGTCGCCGAACAACGTCGCGAAGCCGGCCAGCGCACGGTCGCGCCGGTCGGCGGGAGGCAGGGGGTCGAAGGTCCGCGCGTCGGTGAAGCCGAGCAGGATGCCCGGGCCGTCGTCGGAATCGCCGGGGCTGACGTCGAACGTGATGAAAACCGGTCCTTCGTCGGACAGCGCCTCACCCGACAGGCCATCGGTACGCCAGAACGGTGTCTCGTAGGCGGCGTAGGCCTTGCTCAGGTTGCCCTGCGGCCAGTGCTGGGCAAGCTTGCCGTACTCGGGGGGCAGGTCCGGCAGGAAAGCGATGCCTTTGCGATGTTCCGGCGGAATGGCGACGATGACGGCCTTCGCCGCGATCGTCCCCTTATCCGATGTGACGGTCAGCGTGGCTAGCGTGCCGCTGGTGTGCCGTTCGATACTGCGCACCACTGAGTCCAGCACCACGCGTGGACCGAGTTCCTCGGCCATCCGAATCGCGATCTGCTGAGTGCCGCCGGGGAAGCGGTCCTGCTGGGCGCCGCCCTTCACGTCGAGCATGCGGGCGAGACCGCCTGCGGCCTTGACATAGCGCACCGCATGCAACATCGACACCGCATCGGGTTCGCAACCCCATGTCACTCGCGCCATGATCGCCATCAGGTCACGCGTTCCTGCGCTCGCGTGCACGTACCGCAGCCACTGGTCGAGCGTCTTGGAGTCGAGGATCTCGGCGATCGGCGACATCCACGGCTCGTCCACCGGAACGCGCCGGCTGACACGGTCGAACCGCCACTGAATCCGCGACACGTCGAGCAGCTCGATGATGGACAGCTTGGGAATGGTGCTGCGATAGGCGCGGACCTTGCCGCGCCACCGGATGAGGTTCTTGCCGCGGCTGTGGGTCGGTACGGTCTTGCAGCCCAGTTCGGCGGCCATCGCGACGACGGCGTCCTGGGTCGGGCCGACGAACGTTCCGCCCAGGTCGACCGGAATGCCCGCGATGTTTGTCGTCGACGATCGGCCGCCGACGCGGTCACGCCCCTCGAGTACCACCACGTCGCGGCCGCGTCTGTCCAGCTCGCGGGCGGCGGCCAGGCCTGCGAACCCGGCACCCACGACGACGACGTCGGCATTCGTCGGGATTGTCACGCCACTAGGCTCTCACGCTGTGAAGGTCATGACAGCGTTGTTCGGCCCGACGGATGCGATCGAACGCGCGCACGCGCTGCGCGAAGCGGGTGCCACCGGGGTATTCACGTTCGAGGGACCGCACGACGTGTTCGCCCCGCTGATGGTCGCGTCTACCGTCGGGGGTCTGGACCTTATGACCAACGTGGCAATCGCGTTCCCACGCAACCCCGTTCAGCTCGCGCATCAGGCCAACGACATGCAGCTGCTGGCGCAGGGGCGCTTCACGCTGGGCCTCGGCACGCAGGTGCGCGCCCAGATCGAGAAGCGCTACGGCGTCGCCTTCGACAAGCCGGTCGCGCGGATGAAGGAGTTGGTCGGGGCGCTGCGTGCGATCTTCGCTGCGTGGAATGACGGCGAACGCCTGGATTTCCGCGGCGAGTACTACCGGCACACCCTTATGACACCGACTTTCAACCCGGGCCCCAATCCGTTCGGCCCGCCCCCGATCTACCTCGGGGCACTCGGTCCGCTGCTGACCCGAGCGACCGCCGAGGTCGCCGACGGCCTGCTGGTCATGCCGTTCGGGTCGAAACGCTTCCTGCACGAGGTGACCATGCCCAACGTGCGCAAGGGGCTGGCCGCGGCGGGCCGTGATGCCGCGGAGCTCGAGGTCGTGCCGGAGATCATCGTGTCCGTGGGAGAAGACCACTCCGCTGCCCGGCGCCTGCTGGCGTTCTACGGGTCGACGCCGGCTTACCGACCGGTACTGGATGTGCACGGCTGGGGTGACATGCAACCCGAGTTGAACGCGTTGTCGAAGCAAGGACGCTGGGAGGACATGGCCGGGCTCATCGACGACGACGTGCTGCACACCATTGCGGCCTGCGGCAGTCCCGCCGACGTTGCCGCCCACGTCCGTGACCGGGTCGACGGGGTGGCCGAACAAATCTGTCTCTATCAGCCAGGACCGATCGCGGTGGAGTCGTTGGCGTCGATCGTGGACGCGCTCGGGTCCTGACCCATATCGTGGTACCCAGCCGAACCAAGGGAGGTTGCGGATGGAGCGTTCGGACGAGTACTTCGATGTGTTGATCATCGGCGCGGGGATTTCCGGGATCGGCGCCGCATATCGCATCCACGAGAAGAACCCAGGCCTGTCCTACACGGTGCTCGAGCGACGGGAACGTATCGGCGGGACCTGGGATCTGCATCGGTATCCCGGCATCCGGTCCGACAGCGACATCTTCACTCTGAGCTACCCCTTCGAACCGTGGACCCGACCGGAGAACGTCGCCGACGGACAGGACATCCGCGAATACCTGGTCGAAACGGCGCGCAAGCACGGCATCGAGGAACACATCCGGTTCGGCACCCGCGTCATCTCGGCCGACTGGGATTCGGCCACCGATACCTGGACGGTGCAGACCGAGACCAACGGCGAGCCGAAGTCCTACCGCGGTCGCTTCTTGTTCTTCGGCACGGGCTACTACAACTACGACGAGCCCTACAAGCCGAACTTCCCCGGCATCGACCAATTCACCGGTGAAGTGGTGCACCCGCAGCAGTGGCCGGAATCGCTGGATTACGCCGGCAAGCGGGTCGTCGTGATCGGCAGCGGCGCAACAGCCATCAGTATGATCCCGTCGTTGTCGGAGACAGCGGGCCATGTCACGATGCTTCAGCGTTCGCCGTCCTACGTCATGACGACGCCGCGCATCCATCCCGTGGTCCAGGCCATCCGCAAGGTACTGCCCAAACGCGCGGGCAATACAGCCGTTCGGCTCTACAACACCATCTTCACGGTGCTGGTCTACGCGATCGCTCGTGGGGCGCCGCGGTTCAGCAGGTGGATCGTGCGCAGTGGGGCGAAACGCGCTCTGCCCAAGGGGTATCCGGTCGACGTGCACTTCAAGCCCAAGTACAACCCTTGGGACCAGCGCCTTTGCGTCGCGCTCGACAACGACATCTACGAGGCCATCGCCGACGGTCGTGTGGACGTGATGACCGACCAGATCGACCATATCGATGCCACCGGGATTGCGTTGCGCTCGGGGGAGCGCATCGACGCCGACGTGATCATCACCGCCACCGGAATTCAGTTGCAGGCTCTCGGCGGCGTCGCGTTGAGTGTCGACGGCGCAGAGGTCAAGCCGCAGGATCGGTTCGTTTACAAGGAGCACATGCTCGAGGACATTCCGAACGCCGCATGGAGCGTCGGCTACATCAATGCCTCGTGGACACTGCGCGTCGACCTCACCGCCCGATCGGTGGCGAAGCTGTTGGCGTACATGGACTCCCACGGCTACACCCACGCGTATCCACATCTTGGCGACAAGCCGATGCCCGAGAAACCGGCGTGGAACATCAACGCCGGCTACGTCCAGCGGTCCGGACATGTGCTGCCCAAGTCCGGAACCCATCGGCCGTGGAACGTGCGCCATAACTATGTGCTCGACGTCATCGACCACCGATTCGACCGCATCGAGGAGTCAATGGTGTTCGGCCGAGCGCACGACAGAGCAGTGAAGTCCGCCTAGGAGGTTCTCATGACTGAATACAGCGACGTGCTGATCATCGGGGCGGGCTTCTCCGGCATCGGGGCGGCCTACCGGATCCGCGAGAAGAACCCGCACCTGAGCTACACGATCCTGGAGAGGCGCGAGCGCCTTGGCGGCACGTGGGATCTGTTCCAGTATCCCGGCATTCGGTCGGACAGCGACATCTTCACGCTGAGCTTTCCGTGGGAGCCGTGGACGCGTAAGGAGATGATCGCCGACGGCGCCGACATCTGGCAGTACATGGCAGACACGGCGCGCAAGCACGGCATCGACGAACACATCCGCTTCAGCACCCGTGTCATCGCCGCCGACTGGAATTCGGCCACCGACACCTGGACCGTTCAGGCTGAACAGGACGGCGAGCTCAGGACCTATAGCGCGCGGTTCCTGTTCTTCGCCAGCGGCTACTACAACTACGACGAGCCGTACTCGCCGCCGTTCCCCGGCATCGAGGACTTCACGGGCGACGTGGTGCATCCGCAGCACTGGCCGGACGGATTCGACTACGCGGGCAAGCGACTGGTCGTCATCGGCAGTGGCGCGACCGCGGTCAGCATGATCGCGTCGCTTGCCAAGACGGCCGGGCATGTGACGATGCTGCAGCGCACACCGTCGTATCTGTTCTCGGTACAGCGGGTGCAACCGGTGATCAACGGCATACGGAAGGTCCTGCCGCGCAGAGCATCTCATGCGGCGGCTCGTGTGGCCCTTTCGTTGTTCGGTGCCGTGCTCTGGCTGGTCTCCCGCCGGGCACCCGGCTTCAGCAAGCGTCTGTTGCGCGCCGGCGCCGAAAAGAACCTGCCAGCGGGATACGACATCGACACCCACTTCACGCCGCCGTACAACCCGTGGGATCAGCGGATGTGCTTCATCCTCAGCGGCGATTTCTACAAGGCGGTGGGCAGGGATGACGTCGACATCGTGACCGACCACATCGACCACGTGGACGCCACCGGCATCGTGTTGAAGTCGGGCAGACACCTCGACGCCGACGTGATCATCACCGCGACCGGAATCCAGTTGCAGGCCCTCGGTGGAGTTGAGATCCGCATCGATGGTGAGGAGATCAAGCCGAACGAGCGGTTCGCCTTCCGGCGTCACCTTCTCGAAGATGTGCCCAACGCGGCATGGTGCTTCGGTTACTCGAACGCGTCGTGGACGCTGGGCGCCGACATGACGGCGCGCTCTTTCGCCAAGCTGTTGTCCTACATGGATTCCCACGGCTACACACACGCCTACCCGCACCTCGGGGACGCCCACATGCCCGAACAGCCCGTGTTCAACCTCCAGTCGGGTTATGTGCTGCGCGCACCGAATGTGCTGCCGAAGTCGGGGGTGCGCAGGCCGTGGGAAGTGACGCACAACTATCTGCGCGACGCGATCGGCAAACGGTTCGAGGACATCGAGGAGTCGATGGTGTTTGGCCGCGCGACTACGGCGTCCGCACCGCAAGCCCAGTCTGAAGCAGTCGGCTAGCGGAGAGCCCGAAGGTCGACTTGAACCGGTCGGCGAGGTGCGATGGACTCGCAAAGCCGGACTTCATCGCGGCCTCGGTCAGGTTGGCGCCGCCGGCGATGGCGGTGCCTGCGTGCACGAGCCGCACCCATATCCGGTAGCGCCGCAGGCTCGTCCCGAGTTCGCCGCGGAACAGATGCAGGAATCGCGACTCCGACAGCCCGGCCTCGATGGCGAGTTCTCGGGACGACACCGCGCTCGCCGGGTCGGTCCGGATCCGGCGGGCCGCGGCGGCGATGCGCGGATCGATGGCGCGCAGGGCGGTAGGCGCGGCCAGGTCGAGCCATCGGCGGGCGCTGTCGTCGTCGGCGGGAGTGAACGTCAGCTGCGGCTCTGCCGTGTGAGTGACTCCTATTTCGCCGCGCCACTCCGTCATCCGGCTTCGACAGGATTCGGCGCGAACAGATGTCGGCTCCAGGTAGCAGGACACCAGCCCGCGGCCGAGGCAGGTGAGGTGGTGTGTCAGCCGTGGCGGAATGAGCAGGCTCGTAGCTTCGGAGGTGGCGCCGTCGGGGGTCGTCACCGCCAACGGTCCGTCGATGCCGACGGCAAAACACCATACCGATCCCGAGTGCGGCTCCAGATTCAGGCTCGGGCCGGCATACAGCGCTTGGCCCGGCCACAGCCAGACCGTCGGGCAGCAGGTTTGTGGAAGCGCCGCCGCCGTCTGAGCCGTCATGCTGATCTCCTAGGTCAACCGCACAGGAGGCTACCGTGACGATCGCGGTCATCGCCGTTATCGGCGTGTTTTTCGCGGGGATGGGCTGCTACGCGCTCGCGGCCCCCGCAGCGATCATCCGCCCGTTCGGCATCACTCTTGGTTCAGCGGCGGCGCGCTCGGAGGTCCGCGCGGTGTATGGCGGGTTCGGGCTGGCGATCGCTGGCGTGCTGGGGTACGCAGCGGTCGCCGACGGTGACGTCCGGACGGGAATCTTGATCGCCGTCGGCGCCGCGCTGGCGGGGATGGCGTTCGGCCGGCTGGTGTCCGCGGTGCTCGACGAACGAACGGCGTTCTATCCCAACTGGTTCTACTGCCTGGTCGAAGCCGTCGCGGCCGCCACCCTCTTCGCGATTTGTGGAGTCTGAGCCGCGCTCACCGCAGCCAAGACTCCACAAATCGCGCCACTAAGGGGCGACGGTGAGCCAGTCGGCGAAGCCCGACGGGTCGTGCCGCCCGAGCGCACCGTGCTCGAACAGGCCCCAGCCCTCGACGGACTTGCCGTTCTCGGTGCACACGGCGCGGCCGACGTGGTCGATGACGCCGAAGCCCGCCCGGCTCACGATCGCCGGATCGGTCATGTCGTATGTCAGGCGCTCGGTGAACTTGTCGCCCTTCCACATGCCGTGTATCCAGTCGGAGTCACCGCCGTAGCCGCCGCCGACGTGGATCGGCACCGGCAGCTTGGACTCCACGTCAAAGTGCACTGCGGAGCCGTCCTGCGCGGTCGCCTCGATGGTCGCGCCGGTCGGGATCCGCGTGCCCGACGTGTAGTGGATCTTGACCCGCGGCCAGCCCATCTGCTCCACCCGCCCGTCGCGCCAGATTCGCGTGACGTCGTTGAGGCTGCGGAAACCGTTGGGCTCCTCCTGGATGATCAGGCAGATCGCGAAGTCGTCGAACGCCATCGGCACGTACAGCCACCACATGCCCTCGAACGGCGGATGCGCCGGCCGGCCGGCGGGCTCGGCCTCACCGATCGGCCGGATGCCCCATGACCGATCCCGGCTGCCGATCCAGACGTCAGGGTCGACGGCGATATCCTCGCCGTCGATCGAGATCGTTCCGGCCCAACTGCCGACCTGGGCGAACCGTTGTGCGTCCAGCGTCACGCGCGTCCCCGACCGAAGCACGTGGCGCTGCTCCTGGATCACATCGAACAGTCCGTTCCAGGTGAGATCGGCGGCGATGCCCTCGGTCTCTTCGAGGATGATCCGAAGTTTGTGCAGCGGTTCGGTGACCTCGACGCGGTAGCCCAGCACGTGCTGGTTCAGCCGGTCGGAGTCGATGCCGTCACTCAGGTGCACTGCGGTCTGGGTATCGCCGCGCCGCACCAGGAAGAACGCATCCTTGACCCCGAGGTTGGGGTAGTAGCCGAGGCCGGTGATCAGGAAGATGTCGCCGGTGCGGTCGTGGGCGTTGAAATAGGAGCGGTCATAGAAGTTGCGGTCTGACGCCCCTGGCCACGAGATCGGTTGCGGTATCTGGTGAATCGGGAATTCGTCGGTGGGTCCGAGCATCAGGCGTCAACTCCAATGAGTCGTTTGAGTACAGAGCCGTGGTAGAACAGCGATTCGACGTCTTCGGGCTTTTCCATCTCGCCGAAGCGGAC
Organism: Mycobacterium neglectum; assembly: GCF_002591975.1. Taxonomy (GTDB): domain Bacteria; phylum Actinomycetota; class Actinomycetes; order Mycobacteriales; family Mycobacteriaceae; genus Mycobacterium; species Mycobacterium neglectum. The sequence goes on from NZ_NVQE01000010.1 coordinate 50,065, forward strand.
CCGCCGGGCGGTGGTCCGCATGAAGACGCAGCACCAGATCACGCCGGAGTACACGTAGAACCAGTTCAGGTCGCCGAGCTCGACTCCACTGCGCTCGGTATAGACGGACCGCACGTCCTCCTCGCGCATGACGTCGGGCAGCCCGGGTAGGCCTGCCAGTCCGGCCAGCTCCTGAAAGACCATGTGGGCGAATATGATCCACGCCACGTCCATCTCGCGCGGCCCCAGCGTGGCCATTTCCCAGTCGAGCACGGCGGCGGGCTTGAACCCGTCGTAGAGCACGTTGCCGACGCGCGAGTCGCCCCACACCAGAACGGAATCGGTCGCGGCGGTGTCCTCGGGCCAGTTCTCCTCGAGCCACTCGAGGGACCGTTCCACCAGGCCGGAGCGACCGATGTCGGGAACCGCGAACTGGTACCAGGCCTTCAGCCAGTTGAAATTGCGCCGCAACGCGTTGGGCTCCGAACCGTCGTCCAGGAATCCGAACGTCTTCTCGGGCTCGGGAATCGCATGCAGTTTCGCGATCACCTCGACGGTGCTGTCCTGGAGCTCGCGCTGGCTCTCCACGGGGGCATCGGCAAACCAGTTGCCGCCGAACGTATATGGCATCACGTCGGGCGGAACGCGCCCATCGACGTAGTCCATCAGGAAGAACTGAGTGCCCAGTACCGAGCCGGTCGGTTCCAGCCAACGCACCGGCGGGACCGGCACATCGCTCTTCTCGCCGACGAGGCGGATCACGTCGAATTGATGGTCCATCCGGTAGGACGAGAACACCGGCACATCCTGCTCGGCCGGGGCGACCCGCGCCACGAACTTCTGCTCGTGCCGCTCGCCGTCCTCGTCCCAGCGGCCCGTCAGGATGATCGTCTCCGACGACATGCCGTTGGAGTCCACGCCGCTTTCCACGGTGATCTCGGGGGTGGCACCGCCGGGCAGCACAGTCGAGAGCCATCCGGACATCACCTCGGGCAGCGCGGTGAGGTCGCGGCTTGAGTGCTCCAGACGGCTGATGTCTTCGACAGCCGGTTCGCTTGGCATCAGAACTGTTCCTTCGGCCGGTAATTACGATACGATCGGTAGCGATATGAAATCAGACGCGTCGGTTGTTGACAAGACCCCGGGCGCCGGGAGGCCCCGGGATCCACGCATCGACGCTGCCATTCTGCGCGCGACCGCCGAACTCCTAGTGGAAATCGGATATTCCGGCATCACGATGGCCGCCGTTGCCGAGCGCGCGGGCACCACCAAGACGGCGTTGTACCGGCGGTGGTCCAGCAAGGCGGAGTTGGTGCATGAAGCTGCCTTCCCTGCGGCGCCCACCGCGATCGAGACGCCGCCGGGCGATATCACCGCCGACATCCGCGCGATGATCGACGCGGCAAGGGCGGTGTTCACCAGCCCCCTGGTGCGCGCTGCGCTGCCCGGGCTGATCTCGGACATGGTTGCCGATGCCGAGCTCAACGCCCGCGTCATGGGGCGCTTCACAGGGGCGTACGCCGCCGTGCGCACCCGGCTGGCCGATGCCGTCGTGCGCGGCGAGGTGCATGCCGACATCGACCCCGACAGGCTCGTCGAGGTGATCGGCGGGGCCACCCTGATGCGGATCCTGTTGTGGCCCGAGGAGCCATTCGGTGCCGATTGGGTGGACCAGACCACCGCCATCGTCGTCCACGGCGTGGTCGCATAGCCCTTATCCGCGTACCCACCTAGCTGCGAGTGACCGTGTCTGTACGGCAACGCGCTGCGAGTCGTGTGCAGTTCAAGGTCGCTCGCGCCAGCCTCAGCGCTCGATCTGGCCCTTGTTGCGCTCGGCCACCGCGCGGAACCGATCACCAAGGCCCTCGAAGTCGCGGAGTTGCGCGTTCGCGATCTTCGCCTCGGCGGCCAACGCCGGATCGATGACGGCGGAAGCACCCGTCGTGTAGATCTCCTTGAGCCCCAACATGGTCGGACGGGGAACCTCGGCGATCTGCGACGCCAATTCGATTGCCCGGTCGAGCAGGTGGTCGTGGACGACAACCTCGGTCACCAGGCCGATGTGCTCGGCCCGCACCGCGTCGACGACTTCGCCGGTCATCGACAGGCGCCTGGCCATTCCGAGACCGACGAGCTGGGGGAGACGTGCAGTCATGCCGCCACCGGGCAGGATGCCGACGCGAGCGTGGGTGTCGGCGAACACCGCCCGCTCCGAGGCGATGAGAAAGTCGCAGCCGAGCGCCATTTCGAGGCCGCCGGTGAACACCGCCCCGTTGATCGCGCCGACGATGGGAGTGCGCATCTTGCCGGTGGCCTCGATGCAGCTGTGCGAGCGGAACTCCGCGAAGTACTTGGAGCCGTCGCGCTGCGCCTCTTTCAGGTCGACGCCGGCGCAGAACGCCGGGTCGGTGCCCGTGAGCACGACGGCGCGCACCGACTCGTCGTCGTCGGCCTCGGTCAATGCGGCATACGTCGCACGGATCAGATCGCGGCTCAACGCATTCCGGGCCTCGGGGCGGTTGAGGGTCAACACGCGCACCGGACCGTGGTCGGTGACGAGAACGAGCGGAGCGGTGGTCATCACACGAATGTAGCGGGCTGCGATTCAAGAGGAGTACATTCAATTACGTATCCGTTTCGTAATTGTATGGAGATTGTTCCGATGGAGCAGGTGTTGGTGGTGGGAGCCGGTCCGGCGGGTTTGGGCCTGGCGTGTGCCCTTATGCAACACGGCATAGCCGTCCGTGTCGTGGACAAGTCCCCCGGACCGGCGACAACGTCACGGGCGAACTTCCTGCATGCGCGTGGATCGGAGGTGCTCGACCGACTCGATGCACTCGGTGATCTGCCGCAGCGCTCGGTGCGCGCCATGCAGATCACGAATTACCTCGGCGACAAACCGATCATGCGAATCCGGTTCGGTGACCCCGGCATGCAGACGGCTGCTCCTCCCATGGTCATCTCGCAGGCGGAGGTCGAGGCAACGCTGCGGAGCCGGCTCGCCGAACTCGGCGGCACGATCGAGTGGGGCACACCGCTGGTCGGCGTGCGACAACACGCGTCCGGTGTAGTCGCGACCATCGGCGACGAGGAGACGACTACGGCATGGCTGGTCGGCTGCGACGGCGCCACCAGCACCACCCGCAGGCTCGCCGGCATCGGCTTTCCCCGGGTGAAGCTCAGCGAGCGGTTCCTGCTCGCCGACGTCGCATTGGACTGGGATCTGGATCGTTCGGGAACAACCGGCTGGATCCACCCGAGTGGGATGATCGGCGTGATGCCGATGCCCGGCGGGCTGTGGCGCGTCTTCGCGTACGATCCGGGCCAGCCAGCCGAAAAGCCAACCGAGTCAGAGATTCTCGCCCGGCTCGAGCAGATCCTTCCCGAAAGGACCGGCCGTGATGTTCGCGTTCTCGACGCCGACTGGCTGTCGATATTCACCGTGCACCGCGGGCTCGCCGACACGTACCGGCATGGTCGTGTGCTGATCGCCGGCGACGCCGGCCACATCCACGCACCATTTGGCGGGCAGGGCATGCTCACTGGGCTCGGCGACGTGGAGAACCTCGCGTGGAAGCTCGCCCTCGTCGTCAACGGCGGCGCCGACGACGCACTGCTCGACACCTATGAGGCGGAGCGGAGGCCGCTGGCCACCGAGGTGTTGCGCGGCACAAGCGCCGTCACGCGAATCAATGTGGCCCAGGGCCGTTTCGGGCGCTTCATCCGCGACCGAATCGTTGCTCCCATCTTTAAAATTGCTGCCCTTCAACGGTTGGTGACCTTTAAAGCCTCGCAGCTGTGGGTGAGCTACAGACGGGGTCCGTTGGCCGAGACTTCGCGATTGAAAGCGAGGCTGACAGGGAAGCCCAGACCCGGAGACCGGGTTGCGGATCGCGAGTGCTTCCGCACCGACGGCGCGCCGACTCGGCTCTATGTAGAGCTACGCGGACAGTGGGCGCTGCTGACTTCCGACGACTCGCTGCGGCAGACGGCCCGTGCTCATCTAGGGAACCGCATCGCCATGTTGCGCAGTATCGATCGCGACACCTGGCTGGTGCGGCCCGATGGCCACTTGGCCTGGCGGGGTGACGATCCCGATGCGTTGGAGCACTGGTTGCGCTCGGCTCTGAGCAGCGGAAGCGTCCGATGACGACTCCCGCGCGCGGTCGGCCACGAGACCCCGCGCTCGACACCGCGATTCTCACGGCGGCGCTGGATTTGTTCATCGAGCACGGTATCGCCGGGACGAGTATCGAGCAGGTCGCCAGGCGGGCAGGGGTGGGAAAGCCGACGGTCTACCGACGCTGGTCGAGCAAGGAGCAGCTCGTCGCCGATGCGATCGAGAGGTTTGTCGCGACCGGCGTTCATTGGCCGTCACGCGAGGAGATCGACGCCGTAGGACCGCAGGAGTTGATTCGCCGCAACATCGACGCGGCCGCGCGCACTTCCGCGGACGTGACATTCCGTGCTCTCGTGGCCCAGATCTACGGATCGGCGGTGACGCATCCGCTATTGATGCGTACGTACTGGGACCATTACGTTGGTCCGCGGCGCGCACTCGCCATCGCCATGCTCCAGCGGGCCCAAACTGAGGGTTCCGTTCCGCGCGACGCCGATCTCGACGTGCTCGTCGACATGCTTGCGGGCGCTGTCACCTACCGTGTGCTGCAGCCTGATCCGCCGACGGCTCGGCAGATGCGGCGCTACCTCGAATCCGCTTACCGCCAGGTCGGGCTGTTGCCGTGACGAGCTAGCGCAGGAACTGGTTGGCGGTGTTCGCCAAGTCCAGCAGCGGTTGCGGCAGGGCGCCGAGGGCGAACGTGACCGCCGCGGTGACCGTGACGACGGCGGTGCTCAGCACGCTGGGTACCACCACTGTCGGCGCGTCGTCGGGCGGGTCGGTGAAGAACATCAACACGATGACCCGTACGTAGAAGTACGCGGCGACGGCGCTGGCGAGTACGCCGACGATGACCAGCGGTATCGCGCCGCCCTCGCCCGCCGCCTTGAACACCGCGAACTTGCTGACGAACCCGCTCGTCAACGGGATACCCGCGAACGCCAGCAGGAACAGCGAGAACACCACCGCCACAACGGGGTACCGCCTGCCCAGTCCGGCCCAGCGCGCCATCGCGGTGTCCTCCTCGCCGGCCGAATTGCGGACCAGACTCACCACCGCGAATGCCCCAACGGTGCTGAACCCGTAGGCGAACAGATAGAACAGCGTCGACGACAGGCCGGCTTCGTTCTCGGCGATCACACCGGTGAGGATGAATCCGGTATGCGCCACCGCCGAGTACGCGAGCATGCGCTTCACATCGGTCTGCGTGATCGCGGTGATTGTGCCGACGACCATCGTCAGGATCGCGATCGCCCAGAGCACCGGGCGCCAATCGTCGCGCAGCTCGGGCAGCGCGACGTAGAACAGCCGCAGCATCGCCCCGAACGCCGCGATCTTGGTGGCTGCGGCCATGAACGCGGTGATCGGAGTCGGAGCGCCCTGATACACGTCGGGGATCCACGAGTGGAAAGGCACGGCGCCGACCTTGAACAGCACGCCCACCAGCACCAGCCCCGTACCCATCAGGGCCAACGACGTCTTGCCGGAACCAGCCGCCACCACTTCGGCGATCTCACGCAGATCGAGCGTCCCTGCGTAGCCGTAGAGCATCGCGGCTCCGAACAAGAAGAATGCCGACGAAAAGGCGCCGAGCAGAAAATATTTCAGCGCCGCTTCCTGCGAGAGCATCCGATTCCGGCGGGCGAGCCCGCACAGCAGGTACAGCGGCAGCGACAGCACCTCGAGCGCGATGAACATCGTCAGCAGGTCGTCGGCGGCCGGAAACAGCAGCATGCCGCCGACGGCGAACATCGTCAGCGGGAACACCTCGGTCTGGATGACACCGGCCTTGGTGGCGAGCTGTTCGGCGACGGAGCCGGGAATGGCGGACGCCTGCGGCGTGAACCCGTCCAGCCCTCGAGTTCCCTTGTCGCCCTGCGATTCTGTCCCGATCTGACGTTCGGCGATGAGCAGGATGCCAAGCACCGCGACCAGCAGGATGGTGGCCTGCAGGAACAACGCCGGTCTGTCGATGACGACGGCTCCCATGATTGCCGAGCGGCCGACGGTGTCGTGCATATCGCGCGTGAGGGCCACCACGGCGACGAAAGCTGCGGCCAGCCCGCCGAGGCACAGCACGAGCTGGGCGGCGTACCTACGTTGGCGCGGCAGAAATGCCTCGACGAGGACGCCGGCGATCGCCACCCCGAACACGATCAGCATCGGGGACAGCAGGTCGTACTCGACGACGGGCGTTTGCAGGTTCATCGCGTCGGCCCTTCTGCGAACTGAGGAACCGGATCAGGTTGGTCGATCGTGGTCAGCGTGTGGGTGACCGCGGGGTTGATCACGTCAAGTGCGGGTTTGGGGTACACGCCCAATACGATCAGCAGCGCGATGAGCGGTGCGATGACGAGGATCTCGCGTGGTACGAGATCCCGTAGCTTCTCGTTGCCGTCCTTGACCGGACCGGTCATCATCCGTTGGTACATCCACAGGATGTACACGGCGGACAAGACCAGTGCGGTGGATGCGAATACCGCGAACACCGGATAGCGGGTGAATGTGCCGACCAGCACCAGGAATTCGCTGATGAACGGCGCCAACCCGGGCAGAGACAGTGTCGCAAGGCCCGAAATCAGGAAAGTGCCTGCCAGGACGGGCGCGACTTTTTGCACGCCGCCATAGGAGTCGATCAGGCGACTGCCTCTGCGCGACACCAGGAACCCCGCAATCAGGAACAGGGCTGCGGTCGAAAGGCCGTGGTTGACCATGTACAGCGTCGAACCGGACTGCCCCTGACTCGTCATCACGAAGATGCCGAGGATGATGAAGCCGAAGTGGGAGATCGACGTGTAGGCGATCAAGCGCATCACATCGGTCTGGCCGATCGCCACAATCGCCCCGTAGACGATGCCGATCACCGCCAGCGTGATGATCATCGGACGGAAATACGTTGCGGAGTCCGGGAACAACTGCAGGCAGTACCGCAGCATGCCGAACGTGCCGACCTTGTCCATGATCGCCATCATCAGCACCGCGCTGGCGGGCGTGGCCTCGACGGCGGCGTCCGGCAGCCAACGGTGGAACGGCCACAGCGGCGCCTTGACCGCGAACGCGAACATGAAGCCGAGGAACAACAGGTTCATCACGGCCGGATTGACGACGAACTCGCCGCTCGACACCGCTTCGACGATCAAGCGGAAGTCGAACGTGCCGCTCTCGAAGGCATCGCTGCCTGCGGTGACGACGTAGAGGCCGATCACCGCGGCCAGCATGACCAGGCCGCCGAACAGGTTGTACAGCAGGAACTTCACCGCCGCCTTAGAGCGACCCTCGCCCCCGAAGCCGCCGATGAGGAAGTACATCGGGATCAGCATCGCCTCGAAGAAGACGTAGAACAGCAGGATGTCCAGCGAGACGAGAGACATGATGACCATGCCCTCGACGGCCAGCGTCAGTGCGAAGTACGCGTGCGTCGAGCGACCACCCCATGCGGCCTCGTCGCTGACGTCGTTCCAGCCGGCGATCAGCAGCAATGGCACCAGCACCGCGGTGAGCGCGACGATCGCCAGTGCGATGCCGTCCAACCCGAGGATGTAGCCGGTGCCGAAAGACGGCATCCACGTATGGGATTCGACGAACTGGTACTGATCACCGCCGGGATCGAAGTTCACCGCGAGCAGCACCGTGATGGCCAGCACCACGACCGAGATCACCAGCGCCAGCCACTTGGATGCCGCGCGTAGCGATGCGGGCAGCAGGATCACCACCGCGGCGCCGACCATCGGCACCACCCACAGAACTGTCAACCACGGCAATGAGGTCACCACAGTTGCACCGCCAGGATCGCGCCGACGATGAGTAACGCGCCTGCCAACATCGACAGTGCATAGGAGCGGGCGAAACCGGTCTGCAACTGCCGCAGGCCGGACGATGAGCGGGTGACCAGTGCGGCCAATCCGGTTCCCGCGCCGTCCACTGCCTCGTCGTCGATTTCGACCAACCCCCTGGCGACCAGCTGACCCGGTCGCATGAATAGCTCTTCGTTGAGTGCGTCGCCGTACAGGTCGTTGCGGGCCGCCACGGTGAGTGCCGAGCCCGTAGGCACCTCTTCGGGCACCGCACGGGTGCCGTACATCCGGTAGGCGATCGCGATACCGACGGCCACCACGGAAAGGATCACGGTGGTGACCACCCACACCGGTGCGACGTGGTGGATCTCGTGGCTGCCGACGACGGGTTCCAGCCAATGCTCGAGTGTGCCGCCGATGGCGAACGCCGCGCCGGAACCGACTGACCCGATGGCCAGCAGGATCATCGGCCAGGTCATGACCTTTGGTGACTCATGCGGATGCGCGTCCGGCGCCCAACGCTTTTCGCCGAAGAACGTCATCAGCATCACGCGGGTCATATAGAACGCGGTGATACCTGCACCGAGGATCGCCGTGCCACCGAGAATGTAGCCCTTGACTCCGCCCGCACCGAGTGCAGCCTCGATGATGCCGTCCTTGGAGAAGAAGCCGGCCAGGGGCGGCACACCGATGATCGCCAGGTAGCCGAGCCCGAACGTCGCGAAAGTGATCGGCAGGGCCTTGCGCAGACCGCCGTAGCGGCGCATGTTGACCTCGTCGTTCATCCCGTGCATCACCGACCCCGCGCCGAGGAACAGGCCGGCCTTGAAGAAGCCGTGGGTGAGCAGGTGCATGATCGCGAACGCGTATCCGGCCGGTCCGAGGCCGGCCGCCAGCACCATGTAGCCGATCTGCGACATCGTCGATGCGGCAAGCGCTTTCTTGATGTCGTCCTTGGCGCAGCCGATGATCGCGCCGAACAGCAACGTGACAGCGCCGACGATCACGACACCGAGTTGCGCATACGGTGCGAGGTCGAAGACCGGGCCCGAACGCACGATCAGGTAGACGCCTGCGGTCACCATCGTCGCGGCGTGGATGAGCGCCGACACCGGTGTCGGACCCTCCATCGCGTCGCCAAGCCAGGACTGCAGTGGCACCTGGGCGGACTTGCCGCACGCGGCCAGCAGGAGCAGCAGGCCGATCGCCGTCAGCACTCCGTCGCTGACCCCAGGCGCTGCGGCGAAGACGCCTTCGAAGGAGATGGACCCGATATAGGCGAACATCACCATCAAAGCGACGGCCAGACCGATGTCGCCGACACGGTTGACGACGAACGCCTTCTTCGCCGCAGTCGCCGCCGACGGCTTGTGCGCCCAGAACCCGATCAGCAGGTACGACGCCAGGCCCACGCCCTCCCAGCCGACGTAGAGCCCCAAATAGTTGTCGGCGAGCACCAGCAGCAGCATCGCGGACAGGAACAGATTGAGGTAGGCGAAAAACCGCCGCCGCTCGGGATCTTCGGCCATGTAGCCGATGGAGTAGATGTGGATCAGCGAGCCGACACCGGTGATCAGCAGTACGAAGCACATCGACAACTGGTCGAGGTGCAGACCGAAGTCGACCTGCAGACCCGCCACCGGCACCCAACTGAACAGCGATTCTCCGATGGTGCGATGTTCGGCGTCGCGGCCGAGCATGTCGGTGAACAGCATCGCGCCGACAACGAACGCGCCGAGCGAGGCGGCAGTGCCAAGCAGGTGGCCCCAGCCGTTCGTGCGCCGTCCGCCCAACAGAAGTATCGTCGCGCCTGCCATCGGCAGGGCGATAGTGAGCCACACTGGAATCGTCATCGCGCCCTAGTGTTTCAGCAGACTTGCGTCGTCGACCGAAGCCGAACGGCGGGTACGGAAGATCGTCATGATGATGGCCAGCCCCACCACGACCTCGCAGGCGGCGACCACCATGGTGAAGAAGGCCACCATCTGGCCGTCGAGTTGGCCGTGCATGCGGGAGAACGTCACAAAGGCGAGGTTGCAGGCGTTGAGCATCAGCTCGACGCACATGAACATGATGATGGCGTTGCGGCGCAACAGCACTCCGGCCGCACCGATCGTGAACAAGAGAGCGGACAGGTACAGGTAGTTGTCGGGGTTCACTTGTCGTCACCACCGCCGTCGGTCGGATCCACCGTCCGCTTTTGCAGCAGCGCACTGACGGACAGCTCTGAGACCGATCCATCGGGAAGGCGCGCAGCCATGTCGACGGCGTTGTTGCGTGCGTACACACCGGGGTTGGGCAAGGTCGTCGGGTATCCGCCCGGTTGGAAGCGTTCCTCGGACAACTCGCGCTGGGTCTTGCGGCGTTCGAAGCGTTCGCGGTGGGCCAGCACCATTGCGCCAAGGGCGGCGGTGATCAGCAGCGCACCGGTCAACTCGAAGGCCCACAGGTATTCGGTGAAGATGAGGACGGCCAGGCCCTGGACATTGCCGCCGGCATTGGCTTGCTCCAGTCCGACGAATCCGCCCACCGAGACACTGCCGATCCCCGCGATGAGTAGGACGCCGAAGCCGACGCCGATCGCGATGGCCGCGACGCGTTGTCCCCGAATGGTTTCGACCAATGACTCCGAGGTGTCGACGCCGACGAGCATGAGCACGAACAGGAACAACATCATCACCGCGCCGGTATAGACCACTATTTGCACGACGCCGAGGAACAGCGCGTCCTGGGCGATGTAGAAGACCGCAAGCACGATCATCGTGGTGGCCAGGAACATGGCCGAGTACACCGCTTTCGGTGCGGCGACGACGCCCACCGCTCCGGCGACCGCGACGGTGCCCAGCACCCAGAACAACACGGCTTCTGTCGTGGAGGTGTGGCCGGCTACGTCAGCGGCGGCTGACGCGAAGAACTCCAGCGTCACGTGGCGTCCTCGGTCACCGGCTTGATGTTGCCGCGGTAGTAGTCCTCGTCGGTGCTCCCCGGTTGCATCGGATGGGGCGGGGGCAGCATGCCGGACTTCAGCGGGGCGAGCAGTTTGTCCTTGCCCCAGATCAAGTCGGCGCGATTGTCGTCGGCCATCTCGTACTCGTTGGTCATCGTCAGGGCCCGGGTCGGGCATGCCTCGATGCACAACCCGCAGCCGATGCACCGGAGGTAGTTGATCTGGTAGACGCGGCCGTAACGCTCACCGGGCGAGAATCGTTCGTCTTCGGAGTTGTCGGCGCCCTCGACGAAGATGGCGTCGGCCGGGCAGGCCCACGCGCACAACTCACAGCCGATGCACTTCTCCAGGCCGTCGTCGTAGCGGTTGAGTTGGTGCCGGCCGTGATAGCGCTTGGACGTCGGGCCTGGCTTCTCCGGGTATTCCTCGGTAATGCGCTTCTTGAACATGGTGCCGAACGTCACGCCGAAGCCGGCGATCGCATCGAAGAACTTAGGCATCTGCTGTCTCCTTTGAAGCCGTATCCCTGGTGGCAGTCGGCAGCGGTGGCACGGGGAACGCGCCTGACCGCATGGCCTGCGGTGGGATCTTCTGAATGTTTCTGGCCCGCACGGTTCTCCACAGCGCGAACAGCAGGATCAGCGCCACCACTGCGCCCACCGTGATCAGACCGGTCGAAAGCTGGTTGTAGCCCTGGTTGCGAAGGCTGCGCGTGGAGGAGACGATCACGATCCAGATCAACGAGACTGGGATGAGCACCTTCCAGCCGAGCGCCATGAACTGGTCGTAGCGCATCCGGGGCAGTGTTCCGCGCAGCCAGAAGAACATGAACATGAAGCCCCACACCTTGGCGATGAACCACAGCAGCGGCCACCAGCCCGTGTTGGCGCCGTCCCACAAGTTGATAGGCCACGGCGCATGCCATCCCCCGAGGAACAGCGTGGTGGCCAGTGCCGACACCGTGAACATGTTGACGTACTCGGCAAGCATGAACATCGCGAACTTGATGGACGAATACTCGGTGTGGAACCCACCGACCAGTTCACCCTCGGCCTCGGGCAGATCGAAGGGCGCCCGGTTGGTTTCGCCGACCATCGAGATCACGTAGACGACGAAAGACGGCAGCAGCAGGAAGATGTACCAAGTGCCGTCCTGCGCGGCGACGATGCCCGAGGTCGACATCGTGCCGGCGTAGATGAAGACCGCGACGAACGACAGGGCCATCGCAATTTCGTAGGAGATCACCTGCGCGCTCGATCGAATACCGCCCAACAGGGGATAGGTGGAACCGGAAGCCCAGCCCGCCAATACGATTCCGTACACCCCGATCGACGTCGCGGCGAGCACGAACAGCACCGCCATCGGCATGTCGGTCAGCTGCAGCGCGGTGCGATGTCCGAAGATCGACACCTCGCCGCCCATCGGGATCACGGAGAACGCGATGAACGCGGGAACCACGGAGATGACCGGCGCCGCAAGGTAGATGAACTTGTCCACTCCGGCCGGGATGAGGCCCTCTTTGAGGGCCAGCTTGACCCCGTCGACCAGTGATTGCAGCAGTCCCCACGGTCCGACGCGGTTCGGTCCCGGGCGCATCTGCATATAGCCGAGGATCTTGCGCTCGAGGAGGATCGCCACCAACAAGGACAGCATCAGGAAGACGAAGATTCCCAGCGCCTTGAGCAGGATCAGCCACCACGGGTCGTGCCCGAACAGCGTGGGGTCGGGGTAGGTCATAGTGCAGCCCGCCCGATCGACACGACGGTTCCTGTGGTCACGCCGAGCTGCCGGTATACCGCCGACTGGGGCGAGTTCATCGGCAGCCACACGGTGCCGTCGGGCATGTCGGTGATCAGCAGGGGCAGAGTGACCTCGCCACGTTCTGTGCGCACGGTTACCAGATCGTCGTCCGCAGCATCGATTTCGCCCGCGGTGACCGCCGACATCCGGGTGACCGGTTGCCGGGCGGTGCCTGCGAGGTGTGGTTCGCCGTCCTGCAGGCGGCCATCGTCGAGCAGCATGCGCCAGCCGGCCAGCACCGCCTTGCCCTTGCCGGGCTGCTCGGCCTGCGACGGCGACACCGATGGCCCGCTCGACCGTTGACCCGACCACAGTCCCAGCTGCGCCATCTCCTCACCTGCGGCAAGGGCCGTCGGCAGGTTCAGGTCGACCCCGAGCTCGTCGGCGAGGAACTGCAGGACCCGCCGATCGGGTGTGGCATTGGTCTGCAGCGCCGCCTCGAACGGGCGAATCCGGCCCTCCCAGTTCACGAATGCCCCGTCCTTCTCGACAACGGGTGCGACCGGGAAGACCACGTCCGCGCGTTCAGTGACCGCGCTCTGACGTAGCTCGAGGCTCACCACGAACGGTGCGGCGTCGATCGCCGCAAGGGCCGCGTCCGGGTCGGGGAGGTCAGCGAGTTCGACTCCGCCAACCAGCAGGGCTCCCAACTCGCCCTTGCGCGCCGCGTCGATGATGCCCGCGGTGTCGCGTCCGGGGGTGCTCGGCAGCTCACCGACATGCCATCCATTGGCTGTCTGTTCTCGGGCGGTGACATCGCTGACCGGTCGGCCGCCGGGCAGCAGACCGGGCAGTGCGCCTGCCTCCAGGGCCCCGCGCTCACCGGCCCGTCGTGGTATCCATGCCAGTCGGGCGCCGGTCGCGGCGGCCAATCTGCCTGCGGCAGAAAGCGCTCCTGGCGAGGTGGCGAGGCGCTCGCCGACCACGATGACGGCTCCGGGAAGCTTCAGCTGTGCGTCATCGGCCAGACCGTCGAGTGCGGCGGCCTCACCGCCTGGCACCGTCGCGATCAGCTGGCCGCGCATCTTGGAAAGCGAACGGGTGGCGAACGGCGCGATCGCCTTCACCTGAAGTCCGTTCTTACGGACCGCCTTGCGCAACCGCAGGAACACGATCGGCGATTCTTCTTCGGGCTCCAGCCCGGCCAGCAGCACAGCGGGCGCGTTTTCGAGGTCGGTGTAGGTCACCGTCATCGGCTGTCCTGCGATGTGCGCGGCCAGGAACTCGGCTTCCTCGGCGCTGTGGGCGCGCGCCCGGAAGTCGATGTCATTGGTGTCCAACACCATTCGGGCGAACTTCGAGTACGCGTAGGCGTCCTCGACGGTCAGCCGTCCGCCGACAAGCACCCCGGCGTTACCGCGCGCGGCGGCGAGTCCGGTACAGGTCACGTTGATGGCCTCCGACCAGGAGGCCGGTCGCAGCTCGCCGTCGTCGCGGACCAGGGGAGTGGTGATGCGGTCACCCTGGGTCGTGTAGGTGAACGCCCAACGTCCCTTGTCGCAGTTCCACTCCTCGTTGACCTCCGGGTCGTCACCGGCCAACCGGCGCAAGACCTTTCCGCGGCGGTGGTCGGTGCGCTCCGCGCATCCGCTTGCGCAGTGTTCGCACACGCTGGGGCTGGAAACCAGGTCGAACGGCCGGGCACGGAACCGGTAGGCCGCGCCGGTGAGCGCGCCGACCGGGCAGATCTGCACGGTGTTTCCGGAGTAGTACGACTGGAACGGCTCACCGGGTGCGATGCCCACCTGTTGCAGCGCACCGCGTTCGAGCAGTTCGATGAACGGGTCGCCGGCGATCTGCTCGGAGAAGCGGGTGCATCGCGCGCACAACACGCAGCGTTCCCGGTCCAGCAGCACCTCGGACGAGATGTTGATCGGTTTGGGGAAGGTTCGCTTGACGTCCTCGAACCGAGTTTCGGGGCGGCCGTTGGACATCGCCTGGTTCTGCAGCGGGCACTCGCCGCCCTTGTCGCACACCGGGCAGTCGAGCGGATGGTTGATCAGCAGAAGTTCCATTACTCCCTGCTGGGCCTTGTCCGCGGACTCCGACGTCATCTGCGTGCGCACCACCATGTCCGGTGTGCACGTGATGGTGCACGAGGCCATCGGCTTGCGCTGCCCTTCGACCTCGACCAGGCACTGCCTGCAGGCACCCACCGGGTCGAGCAGCGGATGGTCGCAGAACCTCGGGATCTGGATGCCGATCAGCTCGGCGGCCCGAATCACCAAGGTGCCCTTGGGCACACTGACCTCCACACCGTCGATGGTGAGGTCCACCATCTCGACGGGCGGGGCGTCGTGGGTCGGTTCGGTCACTGTCATCTAGACCCCCACCCCTTCGGTTGCCATCAGAGTCGACGCGTGCGGGTCGAACGGACAGCCGCCGGCCAGATGCTCGTAGTACTCGTCGCGGAAGAACTTGATCGACGACAGGATCGGCGCGGCCGCGCCGTCACCCAACGCGCAGAACGATTTTCCGTTGATGTTGTCGGCTATGTCCAGCAGCTTGTCGATGTCGGCCTCGGTGCCCGTGCCGGTCTCCAGGCGCGCATAGATCTGCGCCAGCCAGTACGTGCCCTCGCGGCATGGTGTGCACTTGCCGCACGACTCGTGCGCATAGAACTGCGTCCAGCGACGCACCGCGCGGACCACACAGGTGGTCTCATCGAACACCTGCAGCGCCTTCGTGCCGAGCATCGTTCCCACCCCTGCCATGCCTTCGTAATCCAGGGGCACGTCGAGGTGTTCATCGGTAAGCAGCGGTGTGGATGAGCCGCCGGGTGTCCAGAACTTGAGGCTGTGGCCGGCGCGGATGCCGCCGGCGTAGTCGAGCAACTCGCGCATCGTGATGCCAAGCGGGGCCTCGTACTGCCCGGGAGTGGTGACGTGGCCGGACAGCGAGTACAGCGTGAAGCCCGGCGACTTCTCGGTGCCCATCGACCGAAACCAGTCCACGCCGTTGAGCAGCACGGGCGGGACACTGGCGATCGATTCGACATTGTTGACCACCGTCGGCGAGGCGTACAGGCCGGCGACGGCGGGAAACGGTGGGCGCAGGCGCGGCTGTCCGCGACGGCCCTCCAGGGAGTCCAGCAGCGCTGTCTCCTCACCGCAGATGTAGGCGCCCGCTCCGGCGTGCACGATCAGTTCCAGGTCGAAGCCCGAGCCCAGAATGTCCGTGCCCAGATAGCCGGCGTCGTAGGCCTCGGCGACCGCCGCCTGCAATCGTCGCAGCACCGGTAGCACCTCGCCGCGGACGTAGATGAACGCGTGGTGGGCCCGGATCGCATACGCCGCGATGATCACACCCTCCACCAAAAAGTGCGGTGTCGTCAGCATCAACGGAATGTCTTTGCACGTACCGGGTTCGGACTCGTCGGCATTGACGACGAGGTAGTGCGGCTTGGCGCCTGCGCCAGTGTCGTCCTGCGGGATGAACGACCACTTGGTACCCGTCGGGAAGCCCGCGCCCCCGCGCCCCCGCAGACCCGAATCCTTCACGGTGGCGATCAGGTCGTCGGGATCCATGGCGAGCGCCTTGTCGAGCGCGCGGTAGCCGTCATGGCGACGGTAGGTATCCATAGACCAGGGTTCTGGCTCGTCCCAGAACCGGCTCAACACGGGAGTAAGTGGTGTCATGCTTTCGAATCCGTTGCCTTCGGGTCGGTTTCGGGTTTGTGCGGCTTCGCAGGCACGTCGGCGGACGGGGCCGGGGCGGCTTGGTCCTTGGTTGCCTCGGCCGCGACTTTCTCGTCGTCGGGGCCGCTGTGGGAGTCCGTAACCGCAGTGACCGGGGGCGCCTCCATGCCGCGTTCCTTGGCGATCCGCAATCCGGCGAGGGTGGCGTCGCCGGTCGGGGTCTGCGCAGCGGCCGATTCCGGATCCGGCAGACCTGCAAGGACTCTCGCGGTCTCCTTGAAGGTGCACAACGGCGCGCCGCGGGTCGGGATGGGCGGTTCGCCCTCCCGCAATCCGTCGACGAGATCGCGGGCCGACGACGGTGTCTGGTTGTCGAAGAACTCCCAGTTGACCATCACCACCGGTGCGTAGTCGCATGCGGCGTTGCACTCGACGTGCTCGAGGGTGACCCGGCCGTCAGCAGTCGTTTCACCGGCGTGGACACCCAGATGATCCTGCAGCGCTTCGAGAATCGCGTCGCCGCCCATGATCGCGCAGAGAGTGTTGGTACACACGCCGACCAGGTATTCACCGGTCGGCGTGCGGCGGTACATCGAGTAGAACGTGGCGACCGCGGTGACTTCGGCGTCGGTCAGTCCCAACTTCTTGGCGCAGAACGCGATACCTGCGGGTGTCAGACATCCGTCTTCGGACTGGACGAGGTGCAGCAGCGGCAGCAATGCCGAGCGGCTCTCCGGGTACTTGACGATCACCTGCTCGGCGTCGGCCGCAAGTCGGGCGGTCACGTCGGCCGGATATGTCTTGGCGCCGTGAATCGGTGGACCCGGCTCATCGGGACGCTGGCCAAGCTCTAGGAACACCGTCACCTGTCCACGCCCCCCATCACCGGGTCGATCGACGCCACCGCGGTGATCGCGTCGGCGACCATGCCGCCCTCGCACATCGCCGCGACGGCCTGGAGATTGTTGAACGAAGGGTCGCGGTAGTGCACGCGGTACGGACGGGTCCCGCCGTCGGAGACCATGTGCACGCCGAGCTCACCGCGCGGCGACTCGACCGCGACGTAGACCTGCCCCGCGGGCACTCGGATCCCCTCGGTGACGAGCTTGAAGTGGTGAATCAGCCCCTCCATCGAGTGGCCCATGATCTTCGCGATGTGTTCGTTGGAGTTGCCGAGGCCGTCGGGCCCGAGCTTCAGGTCGGCCGGCCACGCCAGCTTCTTGTCCTGGATCATCACGGGTCCGGGATTCGGCACGTCGAGCCGTTCGACGCACTGCTCGATGATCTTCAGTGACTCGTGCATCTCCTTGACCCTGATCAGGTAGCGGCCGTACGAGTCGCACGCGTCGTCGGTGATCACGTCGAAGTCGTAGGTCTCGTACCCGCAGTAGGGCTGTGACTTACGCAGGTCGTGGGGCAGGCCCGTCGAGCGCAGGCAGGGACCGGTGATGCCAAGTGCCATGCACCCGGTCAGGTCCAGATAGCCGATGCCCTGGGTGCGCGCCTTCCAGATGTAATTCTCGCTGAGCAGGTCTTCGAGGTCTTTGAGCCTCTTGGGCATCAGCTTGAGCATGTCGCGGATCTCGGGGATGGCCTCGTCGGGCAGGTCCATCGCCACGCCGCCAGGGCGGATGTAAGCGTTGTTCATCCGGAGCCCGGTGATGGTTTCGAAGATCGACAGGATCTGCTCGCGTTCGCGGAACCCGTAGAACATCGCACCCATGGAACCCAGCTCCATGCCGCCGGTGGCCAGGGCGACCAGGTGTGAGGAAATCCTGTTGAGCTCCATCATCATCACACGAATGACGCTGGCGCGTTCGGGGATGTCGTCGGTGACGCCGAGCAGCTTCTCCACCCCAAGGCAGTACACCGTCTCGTTGAAAAGCGGTGATAGGTAATCCATTCGGGTTACAAAGGTGACACCCTGCGTCCACGTGCGGAACTCGAGGTTCTTTTCGATGCCGGTGTGTAGATACCCGATACCACAACGGATCTCGACGATCGTCTCGCCCTCGATTTCGAGGATCAGGCGCAGCACTCCGTGGGTGGACGGATGCTGGGGACCCATGTTGACGACGATGCGTTCCCCGGCGTTCGACGCCGCGCTCCGCTTTGCGGCCTCGACGACCTGGTCCCAGTCCTGGCCGCCGACAACGACAACGGTTTCGGTACCGCCCGATTGAGAAGGATTGGCCGGGGTTTCCGGTGAATTCATCAGTTGTAAGACCTCCGCTGATCGGGCGGCGGGATCTCAGCGCCGTGGTACTCGACCGGGATACCGCCCAACGGGTAGTCCTTGCGTTGTGGGTGGCCCACCCAGTCGTCGGGCATCTCGATGCGCGTCAGGGCGGGATGGCCGTCGAAGATGATGCCGAAGAAGTCGTAGGTTTCGCGCTCGTGCCAGTCCACGGTCGGATAAACCGTGTATAGCGACGGGATGTGGGGGTCGTCGTCGGGTGTGGCGACTTCCACACGGATGCGGCGGTTGTGGGTGATCGACAGCAACGGGTATGCCGCGTGCAGCTCGCGTCCGCTGTCGTCGGGATAGTGCACACCGCTGACCCCGAGGCACAGCTCGAACCGCAGACCGGGATCGTCGCGCAGGGCTTGCGCCACCGCCGGCAGCTGCTCGCGCCGAACTTCCAGCGTCAGCTCGTCGCGGAAGACCACCACCCGTTCGATCGACGCGGCATAGCCGTCCTCGCCGAGTGCCGTGGTCAACGTGTCGATGACCTCGTCGAAATAGCCGCCGTAGGGGCGTGGCGAACTGCCTGGCAGCGCGACAGGACGGACCAGACGGCCGTAGCCCGAGGTATCGCCGGAGCCGCTGGCACCGAACATGCCGCGGCGTACCCCGATGACCTCGGGCGGCTCGATGTCAGCCTGCCGACCAGTGTTTTCAGTCGAGGTTGTTTGTTCTTCGCCGGGGCTCATCACCGCAGCAGCCCTTTTAATTCGATGGTCGGGGTTACCGATAGGGCGGCCTTCTCGGCTTCGCGGATCGCCTCCTCGCGGTGAACGCCGAGTGGCATCTCCTGAATCTTGTCGTGCAGCTTGAGGATTGCGTGCAGCAGCATCTCGGGCCGCGGGGGGCACCCGGGTAGGTAGATGTCGACCGGGACGACGTGGTCGACGCCCTGCACGATGGCGTAGTTATTGAACATGCCGCCCGAGGAGGCGCACACACCCATTGCCAGCACCCATTTGGGCTCGGCCATCTGGTCGTAGATCTGGCGGAGCACCGGCGCCATCTTCTGGCTCACGCGACCTGCGACGATCATCAGGTCGGCCTGCCGGGGCGTCGCCGAGAACCGCTCCATGCCGAAACGTGAGATGTCGAACCGCGGACCCGCCGTCGCCATCATCTCGATCGCGCAGCAGGCGAGTCCGAACGTCGCGGGCCACAGCGAGCCCTTCCGGATGTAGCCGGCGACCTGCTCGACCGTCGACAGCAGAATCCCGCCGGGCAGCTTCTCCTCTAGTCCCATGCCAGGCCTCCTCTCCGCCAGACGTACGCGTAGGCGACGAACACCACCACCATGAAGAGAAGCATCTCCACCAGCGCGAACAGTCCGAGATTGTCGAATGCGACCGCCCACGGATAGAGGAAGACGATCTCGATGTCGAAGATGATGAACAACATCGCGGTCAGGTAGTACTTGATCGGGAACCGCTGGCCTGCCGAGTGGGCACTGGCCAGTTCGGGGACCGGCTCGATGCCGCACTCGTAGGCCTCGAGTTTGGACTGGTTGTAGCGCCTCGGGCCGATCAGCAGAGCAATGCCGACCGAGCCGATCGCGAACGCCGCCGCGATGGCGCCGAGCACCAGTATTGGGGTGTACAAATCCATGCCGAGCGAACGCTCCCTCGTGGGCTGTCGATGTGAGCTTACCCACACCCTAGCGGGCTCAGCGATGAGCGCCACACGTTGGGGTTAGTATGGCTAAGATCACATATTCGTGACGCCGGCGTGCCCTGAATGGGCAAGGGCGACAGCGCTTTTAGTGCCTGCAGTTACTGCACAGGCGTGCGCAGCAGCGATACCACAGCATCGCCAAGCCGAATCGGGTCGATCGGATGGGGAACCGCGGCCTCCGCACGCGACCAGCTGGCCAGCCAACGGTCGTCCGGTCGTCCGGTGAGCACGAGGACCGGCGGGCAATCGGCGATCTCGTCTTTGAGCTGTTTGGCGATTCCCATGCCGCCTACCGGGGTGGCCTCACCGTCGAGGATCACCAGATCGAAACCGCCCTTATCCATCTGCACGATCACCATCGGACCGGTTGCGATCTCGACGTACGTCAGTTCGGGCAGATCCGGGTGCACGCGCTTACCGAGCGCGAGCTGCACCTGCTCTCGAGTCCTGGGATTGTCGCTGTAGACGAGGACCCGAAGCGGCGATGGCTCGACCATGCGCCCGATCGTACGGGTTAGCCGGCGTGCCGGAACACGATGTCGCCCGAGATCGTCACGTTGTCGCCGATCATGCCCATCATGTTGCCGTCGACACCGAAGTCCTGGCGATTGATCGTCGCCTGTGTCGTCAGCCGCATTCCGCCGTCGCCGACCGGTGTGACCTTGGCCTTCAGCTCGAGCGGCTTCGTGGTGCCCTTGACGGTCACTTGCGCACGCAGCCCGACAGTGTCGACGTCGACGGCATCCGCGGCGGTGACGACCACACTGATGTCGGGGAACCTGTCGGCTTCGAAGAAGTCAGCGGAGCGTAGATGCTCGTCGCGCTTGCCTATGCCCGTGCGCAGCGATGCGGCCTTGATGTCGATGCGGCCGAAAACCGTTTGGGGGGCGGTGACTTGGCCGTCGCCAGTGAATTCGGTGAAGCGGACCTTGACGGGCATTGCGCCCCAGAAGGACTTGCTCTTCACCGTGACGGCGGATTGATCAGCTACAGCGGTCCATGCCCCGCCTGATGCTGGATCGCTGAAAAACTCGCTGAGGCTTGCCATATCGTCTCCTGTCAGTTCGTCGACTCCAGCAGTGGGGCCATCTCTGCCGGATCGAAGTACTCGTCGATGCGGGTGATCAGCCCGTTGGTGCCTACCTTGATCACGATGCAGACACGCATGTGGATCGATCCGCTGTTCCGTCCGTTGGCGTGCAGGATGTGCTGCTGCACGAAACCACCGTCGAAGAACTGGCGGTCGAGGATCTCGTAGCGACGATCGGTGGTCGCATTGATGAACCAGTCGATGACCCGTGCCGCCCGCTCTTTGGCGCTGTCCCTGGTGTCGCCCGAGTGCCAGACCAGCACGTCGTCGTCGAACAGCCCCTTCACCGTGGCGATGTCACTGGCCGCGATCGCACCGAACAGCTGATCGGCGACATCAACGATCGCACCGGAATCCGTGACCGACATTTCCTGTGATCTCCCTTGACCTAAAGCCAGGTTGAGGTAGAACCCTGGATTTCATGGATTCCACACCAACCTTCTCCCGATTTGACGACGTCTACAAGACCCGTACAGCACCGTGGGTGATCGGCGAGCCGCAGCCCGCGATCGTCGGCCTCGAACGTGCTGGCCTGGTGCACGGCACGGTGCTCGACGCCGGATGCGGAACCGGTGAGCACACGATCTTGCTTACCCGGTTGGGCTACGACGTACTCGGCGTGGACGCAGCGCCGACCGCGATCGAGCGGGCCCGCGAGAACGCGGTCGCCAAGGGGGTCGACGCTCGCTTCGAGGTCGCTGACGCTCTGAACCTCGGTGCGGGTCGGCGCTACGACACGGTCATCGACAGCGCGCTGTTTCACATCTTCGATGACACGGATCGTGCCGAATACGTCGCGGGCCTGCATGCCGTATGCGTGCCGGACGCGCTGGTGCATGTGTTGGCGTTGTCCGACAAGGGCCGTGGATTCGGGCCTGAGGTCAGTGAGGCGGTGATTCGCGACGCGTTCGGCGACGGCTGGGCGCTTGAGGCGCTCGATGAAACCACCTATCGCGGAGTTGTCCAGGAACCGCACGTCGAGGCCATCGGCCTGCCCGTCGGTTCGGTGGTCGACGAGCCGGCCTGGCTCGCCCGCGCCCGCCGCCTCTGAGCGACTTCGGTGCCCAAACAGTCGCTGAGCGGTCGTATGCGCACCGAAATCGCTACGGCGAGGCATAGCCGGGGTGGGCGACATCGAGCCGGCGCCGCACGATCGTGCGCAAGGCTGCCAATACGTCGTCGGGCCGGTCGTCGAGGTCGCCGGCGCGGATGGCCATCGCGAGCTCGTCCTCGTCGGCGTAGCCCAGGCGGCCGAGCGCAGCGGCGACGTCGTCGGCGGGCCCGTCGAGCAGTTCGCGCTCGACAACGCGCAGCACATTGGCGGCGACGCGGGCGTGGAAGTTGACCGGGCCTTCAATTGCCCCGCGCACCTCGTTGTCGAGAAAATCGGCGACCGCTGCGATCAGTTCGGCCGCCGTCGGCCGACCGTACAGCCCGCTCATCGGGGACCACCTCCCGTCAGCAGATCCACAACATCCCATTCGGTTTCGGCGACGCGGCGACCGATCGCGGCCAATTCGACCGAGGGCGTCTGACCCGACAGATGACGTTCGGCCTGGAATCGGCAGATCACACCCCACCGCAGCGTGGCGACGGTCAGCCACCACCGGAAGACGTCGCGATCCAGCTCGGTGCCTGCCGCCGATTCGTAGGCAGACAGGAAACTTTCGATGCTGCCCAGCCCACCCGCACCGAGGTCTTCGGGTGCGCCGAAGCGCCACGCCCGGATGCAGAACCAAGCCAAGTCCTCGTACACCTCGCCGGTGTACACCAGCTCCCAGTCCAGGACCGCCGCCAGCCCGCTCTGGTCGACGATCACATTGCCCATCCGAAAGTCGCCGTGCACGAGCACGTGCGGCGACGGCGAGGGGCGATTCGCGGCCAGCCAGCGAAACGCCCATTCGAACGTCGCTGTCGTGTCACCCATTTCGTCGAGCCGGTCGCGCCACTCGCTGAGCTGGTCGGACTCGCTCAGGCCCAGGTCGGCGGGATCCGCGCGGTGGATGTCCGCCAGCGCCTGCGCGCACTGGCGAAGCAACCGGTCACGGCCGGCGTCGTCAAGAGTTCGGTAGATCCGCCTGACGATCGTCTCTCCGGCGATCGCATTGCAGATCAGGTACGGATTACCCAGTGCGGCAGCGGAATTATCGGCAGTCACGATCTGGGGGACAGGAGCGCCTGCGGCGGCCGCACGCTGTTGCACAGCGGCCTCCAGCTCCATGCTCGCGTGCACATCGTCCGGCGGTCCGGTGCGGAGTATCAACGCTTGCCGCTCATCGGTGACGGCGTCGAACGCCCACGTGGTCCTGCTCGCCCCGCCGGTCAACGTCCGTAGATTCTCGACGACGACACCCTCGCCAAGCGCGGGGCGGAGCACTGCCTCGAGCTGGTCCTTCACCTGCGCCCGAATCCGAAGAGCCGCTGAGCCACCCGTCGGATCTGGATCTCCTCGGCGCCCTCGGTGATCCGGTAGCGGCGGTGGTGTCGGTAGATGTGCTCGAACGGTTGGTGACGGCTGTAGCCGACGCCCCCGAACACCTGCATCGCGCGGTCGGCGGCGTCGCACACCAACCGATTGGCGCGGTAGTTGGCCATCGACACCTTGTCGGAGACCTCCATGTGGTGGTTGCGGTCCAACTCCGCGGCGGCGAACCGCACCAGCAACCGCACCATCTGTGCCTCGGTCTGCAATTCGACCAGTGGCCACTGCACGGCCTGGTTCACCGCCAGTGGCTTGCCGAATACCTTGCGTTCGTTCGCGTATTCGACGGCGCGGTCGATGCAGTACTGGGCCGCACCGAGGCTGCTGGCGGCCTGCCGGATCCTGTTCTCGTGCAGGAAGGTCTGACCGACTTCGAGGCCGCGATCCAGTTCGCCGAGCACCGCGTCGGCCGGTACCCGGACATCTTTCAGCTCGACCTCACCATGGTCAGTCGGCATGTTGAACGTCCACCAGTAATACGGCACCGTGAATCCGGGTGTGTCGGTCGGCACCAGGAACGCCGTGATGCCGCGGGCCTGGCCCGGCTCACCGGAGGTGCGGGCGAAGACGAGGTCGTGAGTGGCGCGGTGCACGCCGGTGTTGAACCGTTTTGCACCGTTGATGACCCACTCGTCGCCATCTCGCACAGCCGTGGTCTCCAGCCAGGTGGCGTCGGACCCGTGGTTGGGCTCGGTCAGCCCGAACGCCATCGACCGTTTGCCGGTCAGCATGGCCTCGATCCAGTCGGCCTTCTGTGCGTCGGTACCGAACCGGTCCATCATGATGACCTGGGGAAAGTTCCCGACGATCGACGATTCGTCCTGCAGGTCGTTGTGCAGCCCGAGTCCCTTATGCGCCAGATGTTCCCGGATGACAGCCATGTCGATGTTGCTTCCGTCCCGGCCACCGAACTGCGAGGGCAGGCCGTAGCGCAGCCAGCCCGCGGCATCGGCGCGCTTGCGCATCTCACCCAGCAGGTCTTCCCACTCCCGGCGTGGGATGCCGTCGTTGTCCCAGTCCGTGCGGGCGTACTCGCGGCGCTGGTCGAAATACTGCATGTTTTCGCGTTCCAGCGGCTTGATCTCATCCTCGATGAATGTGTCCATCTCGGCGAGCAGGCCCGGAAGGTGTTCCGGGAGGGTGAAATCCACGTGATCTCCTTTGATCAGGACCCGTACAGGGTCTTCTTCCAGATCCTCGACAGCGTGGCGATTGCATCCTCGTCCCCGATCTCGAGCCCGAGACCGGATGTGCCGACGAATACGGTGGTGAAGTTCTCGAACAGCAGCGCGATCGCCGCCGCGGTGTGTTCGGGATCCAGTTCCGAACCGTAACCCTGTTCCTGGGCTCGGCGCACGGAGGCGGCGACGATATCGATGCCGAAGCGCCGGAACTCGTTCTGCACGGCGGCGAAACGCGGCTGGGTCGCGGCCAGTTGGGCGACCGCGATCATGATGCCGATGTTCTGCTTGAACATGTTCCAGTAGCCGGTGACCACAGCGCGGAAGAACGTGTCGTCCTCCGGTGAGTCCGGCAGGTGCACGCTCAACCCCGAGGGTGCGACCACCTCGTGCAGAAAGGACTGGGCGAGGACGGCCAGCAGATCTTCCTTGTCGGCGAAATAGCGGTAGAACGATGCGGGCGACTTTCCGGCCGCCGACGTGATGTCACCCAGCGTGGTGCCGTGAAAGCCGCGCTCGGCGAAGAGTTTCCGGGCGGCCTGTTGGAGGGCATCCCTGGTCTGGCGGCCCTTGGCGCTCAGCGTCTCGACGGGCACGTCACTCGCCGAGTATTCGGTCGCCGGCGCGCAGCAGTGAGCTCGGTAGGCCGTGCCCGACGGCCTTCTGCGCGACGCGGGCGGCGGCGATGGCGGCCTGCAGGTCGACGTCGACTCCAATCCCGCTGTCCCGTAACAGGTAAACCAGATCTTCGGTGGCGATGTTGCCGCTGGCGCCCGGCGCGAACGGGCAGCCGCCGAGACCGCCGATCGAAGCGTCAAGCCGGGTGATACCGGCGGCGACTGCGGCGTATGCGCTGGCCAGGCCGGCGCCACGGGTGTTGTGGAAGTGGGCGCCGAGCGGGATGTCGCCGATCTGGGGGCGAACCAGCGCGACGAGGTCGCTGACTCGACGCGGTGTCGTGGTGCCGATGGTGTCGGCGATCGCCAGGCGGTCGGCGCCGTTGACGCGGGCCGCCGTCACGATGTCAAGGACGCGTTGCGGTCGCGTCGGGCCGTCGAAGGGGCAGTCCCACGCGGTGGCGATGATGACCTCGACACTCACGCCGCTGTCATGGGCGATCGCGACGATCTCGGGTATCTGCGCGGTGGCTTGGGCGGTGGTACGTCCCACGTTGGCGTGGCTGTGACCGTCGGCAGCCGACACCACAAACTCGATCGAGTGCAGGCCCGCGGCGATCGCGCGTTTGGCGCCGTTGGGACTGGCCACCAGCGCCGAGAATTCGATGTCGGGAAAATTGTGCAGCTCGGCGGCGAGTTCGGCCGCGTCGGCCAGTGCTGGCACCTTCGACGGAGAGACGAACGCCGTCGCTTCCATCTCCCGCACCCCGGTGGCGGCGACGGCGGCGAGCAGTTCGAGCTTGGCCGACAACGGGATCGGGTCCTCGATCTGCAGTCCGTCGCGCAGCGAAACGTCGCGAATGTCGACATGTGTCGGTAGTGCGGTCATAGGACGCCCTCCTCACGCAACGTGGCCAGCTCGGCATCGCCGCGACCGAGCAGGCCGCCATAGATCTCGTCGTTGTGCTGGCCGGGCCGGGCCGACCCGGCGCTGCGAATGGTCCCCGGCGTGTCCGAAAGCACCGGTACCACCCCGGGGCCCTTGACGTTTCGTCCGATGCGCTCGTCCCAGTGGTCGGCGATCATCCCGCGGGCCTGCAGCTGTGCATCCTCGACGACCTCGGCAACGGTGTTTATCGGTCCGCTGATCACCCCGGCCTCCGAGAGGGTGGCGATGATGTCGGCGGGCTGGCGGGTGGCCGCCCAGTCGCCGATGATCTTGTCGAGCTCATCTTGATTGCGTCCGCGGGCAACATGATTGGCGAACCGGTCGTCGGTGGCGAGGTCGGGTTGTTCCATCGCGGCGCACAGTCTGCGGAAGACGGTGTCTTGATTGGCCGCAATGACGACCCAGCTGCCGTCGGCGGTCGGGTAGATGTTCGATGGGGCGATGCCTTCCAGGCGGGTACCGGATGGCCCGCGTATCACCCCGCCCACGTCGTAATCTGGAATCGTGGATTCCTGTACAGCCAAACAGGATTCGGTGAGTGCCGCGTCGACGACCTGACCCTCGCCGGTGACTGAGCGCCGATAGAGCGCGGCCAGTGCGCCCTGGGCGGCGAACATCCCGGCCAGGCTGTCACCGAGCGACAGTGCGAGTCGCGGGGGAGGTCCGCCGGGGAACCCGTTCATATGACGCAGGCCGCTGGCCGCCTCGGCGACCGAGGCGTAACCGGCCTTGTGCGCTTCGGGCCCGGTCTGCCCGTAACCGGAAACCCGTACCAGGATGATGCCCTTGTTGCGTTGATGTAGCACGTCGTAGCCGAGGGCCCACTTCTCCAGCGTCCCGGGACGGAAGTTCTCCACGATGATGTCGGAGCGCTCGACGAGATCAAGGAAGAGCTCACGTCCCGCGGCCTCACGCAGATTCAGCGTGACCGCTTTCTTGTTGCGCGCGTGCACCGTCCAGAAGAAGTGGTGGCCGTCGAGCTCCGCCTGGCCCCACGTGCGCAACGGATCCGGAGCGCCCGGCGGCTCGATCTTGATGACCTCCGCACCCATATCGCCGAGCAGCCGACCCGCGAACGGCCCGGAGATCAGCGTGCCGACCTCGATCACCCTGATGCCGTCAAGCGGACCGGTGACACTCATTTCGAGAACCCGTGCCTGTGCAGCCAGTCCGTGCAGATGCCAACGGCCTCGCGCAGCGTGCCGCGCTGGTCTGGCCCGGAGTAGTAGTGGTTGGCACCGGCGATCTCGTACATCTCCTTGTCAGGATGCCCGATCGCACCGAACAGCCGCTGGGTGTGGCTGGGTGTACACGCATCGTCGGCCAGGTTGCCGACGACCAGGGCGGGCACCGCGATGTCGGGGCCGGCGCGCACTGCGTCCGCGTTGGCGTCGTCGTAGCTCCACTGCGACAGCCAACTGCGCAGTGTGCAGAATCGGGCCAGGCCGACGGGGCTGTTGTTCACCACCGCAGGATCGCCCAGATAGCACTGTCCCGGGGTGCGATCGTTCGGATCGACGGTCGGGTCGAGCCAGCGCGGATCGGCCATGGTGCCGTGCACGACGAACGCGAACTCGTCCTCGGGGCGGCCGTCAGCGGCCAGTTTCGCTAGTTTGTCTCTGACCCACTTGGTGATTCGGCGATTGCGGTCGATCTGGGCGGCACGGTAACGCTCCAGGAACTCGGCGGAGTATGGCGGCTGGTTCGGGTTGTCCGGGTTGTACAAATCCAACTCGGGGTCACGCTTTGACGGGTCGGACTCGTCCAGAATCGACGCGTCCAACCACTCGGTCATCGTGCCGTGGCGGCTGACGTGCGCGGCGAGCAGCATGATGCCGTCGGCTGGGATCAGGCCGAGCTTGGTGAGGTCGGGGCCATCGCCGGACGGGCTGGCCGTCACGGTCGGGTTCTGTGCCTGCTGCTGGTAGAACACCGAAAGCGAGCCACCGCCGCTCCAGCCCGCGAGAACCACCTTCGAATAACCCAGCCGGTTCTTCGCATCCTTTATGCACTCGCCGAGATCCTCGACCACCTTCTCCATCAGCAGAGCGGAGTCGGTGCCGCGGAAGCGGCTGTTGCAGTAGATGACGTGATGTCCCGCGCGGGCGAGCGCGTTCATCATCGGTAGATACGCCCCGCCTCCGATGGGATGCATGAAGACCAGCACCGTATCTGATGGTTTGCCCTTTGGCCGCAGCAGGTGGCTCTCGAGTACGACGAGTTCGGCGACACCGCCGTACACGTCACGAACGCCTGAAGTGTTCTGGTAGGCAACCAGATACGGGATGCGGTCGTACTCGTACTTGACGGCGGTGGTCACTAGTGCTGCCCTAGGTCGTTCGCCAGTATTTCGTCGGACGGGATGAGCCTGCGTCGGGTGTCGATCGCGATCACCGACCAGTCGACCTTGTCGTACTCGTCGAACTTACGCCGGGCTCGCTCGCGCGCCTTCTCCGGAGCTCCGTGGTGAACCCCTTGCGGCGCATGCGATACCAGGCCGGGAGGCATCGGTATGCCGTAGAGCGATCCGCCGTGGAAGAAGGCGATCTCGTCGAAGTCGACGTTGCGGTGATACCAGGGTGTGCGCTCGGTGCCGGGCACGCCCTCGGCGGGCTTGGGTAGGAAGTTCATCACGTAGACGCCGGTCGCCTCCATGAACAGGTGCACCGTCGGCGGCAGATGCACGCTGTTCGAGGTGACCACGTTGTAGTCGTCGATGTTGAAGGTGAAGGCGAAGTTGTCGCCGCGCCAACCTTCCACGTCGAGCGGATTGTGTTGGTAAAAGAGCGTCGTCGGGCCACCCTGATGGATCAGCCGGACCTCGTACTCGTCGCGGCCGTCATCGTCGATGGGTCCCGGCTCGGGAATGACGGCTTGCGACGGGTCGAACGGGAAATGGCGTCCCAGGTAGCCCGGCGGCGGCACCCGGAACTCGTCGGTGGCCTGGATCATCAGCAGTGTGGTCTCCTCGTCGGGCACCTGACGGAAGGTGCACGCCTTCGGGATGTAGACCCAGTCGCCCTCGCGGTAGCGCAGTGGCCCGAACTCCGTCTCCAGCAGGCCGGATCCCTTGTGCACAAAGCTGAGGAGGTCTCCGTCGACGTAGCGGACGAAGAACGGCATCGCCTCGGTGCGCCGCGACAACATGACGAGGCAGTCGGCATTGCTGAACATCAGCAGCGGACCGCCCGCGGCGTCGCTGGCATCGCTGGGCTTGAGCTCCGACGACAGCACGTCGACGGGCCGCAACGGGCCGACGGAGCGGTACGCCGTCGGGTCATGGCGGCGATACATGTTCGCGGTGCGGCCGGTGAAGCCGCCGCGCCCGAGTTCGTCGTCCTTCAGGCCGTCCAGGTCGGCATGCAGGCGCAGGGGAGTGCGGCCTTTTCGCAGGTGAACAAAGGATTCCATGGTGTCTCCATCGACAAATGGGCGATCCAGACTGAAGCCAAACTAAAAATGATATTAGTTTTACTTTTGGGCTGAGGTCAACCCTTCAGATCCACCCGAATGGACAGCAGATTGGTTCCGAAGGTCCGCACGCCGAAGCTGTTGAACTGCGGCAGCGATTGCAACCGCGCGTGCGGATCGTCCTCGGGCACCAGGTGGGCGGTGCCGCTGTGCCACTTGCCATTCAGCCTGACGCGGACCTTCGGATCGGCCTGGATGTTCTTGACGTACTGCGACTTGTCGCCGAATTCCGAGACGAACCAGAACTGATCACCCTCGCGGCGTCCGCCGAGCGGTGTCCGGCGCGGCTCCCCGGACTTGCGCCCGGTCGTCTCCAGCAGCGTCTGGAACGGCATCAACCGCATCATTCGGTTGGCGACGTTCTTCTGAAAGACCTTCGTGATCCGATCGCGTAGATCGTCGGCCATATGTCCCCTTCGGTTAGACCATTGCGGTGCGCGAGACCTTCATACCCAGTGTGAGCGCACCGGCGAGTTCGCGACTGGTGTCGTAGTCGAACACCACGTGACCGGCAAGGACGTCGACGTCACGCTTGATGCGCTGCAGCGGGTTATCGGCAAAGTGCGCGCTGGCGCCGGATGCCTCGAGCAGGGTGGCGATCACGATCCGCGATTCGCGCACGATGTGCGCGGCCGCCATGCGGGCATCGGCGCGCACCGCCCGCGGCACGGGTTGACCTGAGGCGACGACAGTTTCGATGTCGGCGACGGTGTCGGCGAGCAGCCCGCGCAGGGCACGCAGTCGGACTCGCGCCTCGCCGAGCCGAGCTTGTGCGAGGGGTTTGTCCTTCTGCGCCACGCCCTCGTACGCGAGGATGCGCTCGCCGAGCCGATCGGCGTAGATCTCGGTGACGCGCTCGGCGCTGCCCAGCGCGGGCATCGCAGCCAACAGCGACAAGGCCGGCACCATCGGCCAGCGGTAGGTGTCGGCGTCGTGCAGCCCGGCGCCCGGCGCGGTGCCCGAGTAGATGTCGGCGACCCGAACGAGCCGGTGGTGCGGGACGAACGCGTCGGTGATGACGACGTCATTGGATCCAGTGGCCCGCATGCCGTCGGTGTGCCAGACGTCCTCGATGCGGGCGTCAGAGATGGGCAGCAGTGCCATTGCCGGATAGATGGCAGCCGGATCTTCGTCGGGGCCGCACAGCGCGCCCACCATGACCCAGTTGCCGTCCATCACGCCCGTCGCCCATGACCACCGGCCTGTCAGCCGAATGCCATCGCCCGACGGAACCCCTCGCCCCGTCGGCGCCAGGGGCGCGGGCGCGAGGAACGGACGCGTTGCGAACGCCTCCTCCTGGGCGCGCTCGTCGAAAAGGGCAAGCATCCAGTTGTGCAGCGCGTAGAAACCGATGGTCCACGCGCTCGATGCGCAGCCGTGCGCCATCCGCCGGACCGGGTCGAGGATTGCGGGAAATTCGGCTTGCTGGCCGCCGAAACGGGCAGGCTTCAGCAGATCGGCGAAGCCCGACGTGGTGAGGTCGGCGATGGTCTCGGCAGGTAGCCGGCGGATCTGCTCGGCTTCCTGCGCGCGCTCGGCAAGTCGGGCGACAAACGCAGGGGTGATGGCCGGGCTGGCCGAGACCGCGGTCATGGCCGCGACGCTACCATACTATTTAGTACGGAAACCGGACCGCCCGACGGAGATCATTGCGTCAGCATGATGTCCAGGAACCGTTCCCGCCGCGCAGCACCCCGGGCGCTGGGCTGCGGACCGGAGAGATGCAAGAAGCCGATTCCGACCGCAAATGTCGCGGTGGCGCGCAGATCGGCCTCCTCGGCGTCGAACCCGTAATCCAGAAATGCCTGGCGAACGGCGAGGAGTACCCGGCGGTCCGCGGCGCGCACACTCGCGGCCACGGCCTCGTCGGTGCGCGCCCACTCGCGCATGGCGCGCTCGAGCGTCCAGTGACGAGCGTCCACGAGGGTCGTCATCATTTGCGAGAGTCGCTCCCTCGGGGGGACATTTGTGGATGTGCCGAAGTGGCTCCGTTCCTCGTCCCGCGAGGCGCCCCACGCGTCGACGAGCGCGATGCGATAGCTGGCGATATCGGCGAAATGCCAGTAAAAGCTACCTTTCGTCACCCCTAGGCGGCTGCACAGTCGGTCCACCTTGAGCGATTTGATGCCTTCTTCGGCAAGTACCTCATAGCCCGCCTGGATCCAGTCATCCACGGCCAGGCGGTTGGCACGGGACTTTGCCATGCCCAGCAGCCTACGGTGCGGAGGGGCGGTCACATAGCCGCCAGCGCCAAGCGCAATGTTCACAGGAAACGCGCCGACGACGTCGATCGGGCTTTCTCCCGTGCTGGTCACATGTTTTACTGCACACGCGACAACTGAAATTTTCTCGGTCCGCTCAATGGCCACCGGGCTCAGTAGAGCGGGCTCGACAGCGCAGTGACACCATGCTGCGCTGTCGATGGCGATCGCTCGATCGTGGGAAAAGCGGAAACCGGAAGATGGATGGGTTTGCAGTATGAGCTTCATTGACAAGTTTCGAGGCCCCTGGGCGCGCCGCCTGACGATCGCTGCGGCAGCGGCGGCTCTGCTGCCGGGCGTAGTGGGCCTCACCGGGCAGTCACCGACCGCCGAGGCGTTCTCCCGGCCCGGCCTACCGGTCGAGTACCTCATGGTCCCCTCGCCTTCGATGGGCCGCGACATCAAGATCCAGTTCCAGAAGGGAACCGGGTCGAAGGCTGTCTATCTGCTCGACGGCCTGCGCGCCCGAGACGACTTCAACGGTTGGGACCTCGAGACCCAGGCGTTCGAGTGGTTTTTCGAAACCCCGTTGTCGATCATCATGCCGGTCGGAGGCCAATCCAGCTTCTACACCGACTGGTACGCACCGGCATGCGGCAAGGCCGGCTGCCAGACCTACAAATGGGAGACGTTCCTGACGAGCGAGCTGCCCCAGTGGCTGTCCGCTGAAAGGGGCGTGTCCACGACGGGTAACGCCGCCGTCGGCCTGTCGATGGCCGGCAACTCGGCGATGATTCTCTCGGTCTATCACCCCCAGCAGTTTGTCTATGCCGGGTCGCTGTCGGCGTTCCTGAACCCCTCCGAGGGCCAGTGGCCGTTCCTGATCAACATGGCGATGGGTGACGCGGGTGGTTTCAAGGCCAACGATATGTGGGGCCCGACCGAAGACCCGAACAGTGCGTGGAAGCGCAACGATCCGATGATTCAGATCCCCACGCTGGTAGCCAACAACACCCGCCTGTGGGTCTACTGCGGCAACGGAACGCCCAATGAGCTGGGCGGCGCGAACCTGCCCGCTACGTTCCTCGAGGGCCTCACGATCCGGACCAACGAGACGTTCCGCGACAACTACATCGCCGCGGGCGGCAACAACGCTGTGTTCAACTTCCCGGCCTACGGCACGCACAGCTGGGAGTACTGGGGTCAGCAGCTTCAGGAGATGAAGCCTGATCTGATCTCGCACCTGGGTTCGTAGCGACTATCGCAAGGTCCCCGACACTCGGCTTGCCCGGGTGATCGGGGACTTTTGCGTTCCCCTACCTTCGGTGTGGGCCCAGATGAAAGGAGTTCCATGTCTGAAGTCAATGCGTTGGTCGCACACCAGGACGCCGAAGGCTCCATCACGCTGCAGCACGAGGTCGTCGACGCGTCCTTCCTGCCGGACGGCGACGTACAGATCGCCGTCGAGTACTCGGGAATCAACTACAAGGACGCCCTCGCCATCACGCCCAAGGGCGGCGTGGCGCGCGAGTACCCGCTGATTCCCGGCATCGACGTCGCGGGAACCGTGACCACGAGCTCGTCCTCAGAGTTCGCCGTCGGCGACCACGTCGTCGCCCACGGGTACGACATCGGCACCGGCCGCCACGGTGGCTATGCCGACACCGCGCGCTACCCGGCTGAGTATCTGGTGAAGCTCGACGAGTTGACGACGGCGCAGGCTGCCGCCATCGGCACGGCGGGGTTCACGGCAGCCATGAGCGTCAACGCGATTCGCGCGGCGGGAGTGAAGCCGGCCGATGGCCCGATTCTGGTCACCGGCGCGACGGGCGGGGTGGGCAGCGTGAGCGTCGATCTGCTGGCCGGCCTCGGCTACGAGGTGGTCGCCTCGACGGGCAAGTCCGACGCCCATGACTGGCTGATGGCACTCGGCGCCAATCAGGTGATCGGCCGGCTGCCCGCCGAGGGGGAGAAGGTTCGGGCGCTGGGCAAGTCGCAGTGGGCAGGCGTTGTCGACAGCGTCGGCGGCGACACGCTCGCTTACGCGTTGAGCACATTGAATTACGGTGGCACCGCCGCGATTTCAGGCCTCGCACGATCGGCCGACCTGCCGACGACCGTGATGCCGTTCATCCTGCGGGGTGTCACTCTGGCGGGGATCGACTCGGTGCTGCTACCGATCGACGCGCGCCGCGACGTATGGCGTCAGCTCGCAGGCGAGCTCAAGCCACGCCACCTCGACGAGATCACCAAGGACGTCTCGGTGCTCGACGCCCCGCACACGCTGCGCACCATCATCGGCGGCGGCGTCACCGGCCGGACCCGCGTCGTCGTGCACGACGGCTTCTGAGCTCCGCCGAACGTGGGTTACCCGCACGCAAAATGCGCCCAGGCCGTGTATCAAGCCCACACTCGGCGAAAAGGAACCTACTTCAGTTCGGACGACGACAGACCCAGCAGTCGTCGAGCCACCACCAGCTGCTGAATCTGCTGTGTGCCCTCGAAGATGTCGAGGATCTTGCTGTCGCGGGCCCACTTCTCCAGCAGTGTCTGCTCGGAATAGCCGACGGTGCCTGCCAATTCGACGGCCTTGAGCGTGATATCGCTGGCGACGCGGCCGGCCTTGGCCTTGCCCATCGACGCTTCCTTGGAGTTCGGGATGTTGTTGTCGGCCTGCCACGCGGAGCGCACCATCAGTAGATACGCCGACTCCCAATCGGATTCCATCCGCAGAAACTCCGCGGCGGGCGCGCTCTGTGCATGCGAAGGCTTGTCGTAGGAGATCTCCACCCCGGCCTCGGTGAGCGTTTTGCGCAACTCCTCGAGTGCGGCGCGGGCGATGCCGACGGCCATCGCCGCCACCACGGGGCGGGTGTTGTCGAAGGTCTCCATCACCCCGGCAAAGCCCTTCTCCCGGTGGATCTCCGGGCTGCCCAGCAGGTTGGCTTTGGGGATACGCGCGTTGTCGAAGCGAATCACCGCGGTGTCGGAAGCCTTGATGCCGAGCTTGTCTTCAAGGCGCTCGACTGTGACGCCGGGGTGTTCGCGCGGCACGATGAACGACTTGATCGCCGGGCGGCCCAACGACTTGTCCAGCGTCGCCCAGACGACGATGTGGGTGGCCCGCGATCCCGCGGTGACGAAGATCTTCTCGCCGTTGATGACGTACTCGTCACCATCCTCCTTCGCCGTCGTCGTCACGGCCGCAGAGTCGGAGCCGAACCCGGGTTCGGTGATGGCCATCGCGGCCCACACGTCCTTGCCGAGCCCGTCGAGCTGTTCGCGAGTGGCGACGCTGGAGATCGCGGCGTTGCCGAGGCCCTGGCGCGGCACCGAGAGCATCAACGCGACGTCGCCCCAACTGATTTCCATCACGTTGAGCACGGCCGACATGTTGGCGCCGTTGTGGTTCGTGTCCTTGGCCTCGCCGGCCGCGAACGCTTCGGCGCCGGCGAAGGCGATGGCGTTGGCCTGTGAAATGCCCTCGAAGAGGGTGGCCAGGGTGTCGAGCTCGACCGGATACTCGTGCTCCCGCAGGTCCCACTTGCGCGAGATCGGTCGCAGCATCTCGGCGGCGCCGTTGTGCGCCATGTCGATCACTGCTTCGAGCTTCTTCGGCAGTTCCAAATTGATTGCCATGATTCGACTTTCGGTAAGAGGAAAGACTACTGGTCAGATGACTCCGCTATATGACAACGACGCCCTCGGCGACACCGATCGCGCGCAGATCGCGATACCAGCGTTCAACTGGGTGCTCCTTGGTGTAGCCGTGGCCGCCGAGCAGCTGCACACCGTCCAATCCGATCTGCATGCCCTTGTCGGTACCGAGTCGCTTGGCCAGCGCCGCTTCCCGGGCGAACGGCAACCCCTGATCGGCACGCGACGCCCCGCGCCAGGTGATCAACCGAAGACCATCGAACTCGATTGCCATGTTGGCGCACATGAAGGCGACTGCCTGCCGGTGCGCGATCGGCTCACCGAATGCGTGGCGCTCCTTGACGTATGGCACCACATAGTCGAGCACCGCGTGCGCCGTGCCGACCGCCAGTGCCGACCAGCCAAGGCGAGACAGGGCGATGGCTTCCGAATAGTCGGCTTCGTCGGCACCGTCCTCGCCCAGTCGCGCTGACAGCGGCACGGTGACATGGTCGAGCTCGATCTGTCCGAGCGCCGCGGCCCGGATACCCATGCTCGGATCCGGCGTTACGGTAAGGCCCTTCGACGATGATTCGACGATGAAAAGGGCTGGCTTGCCGTTGAGTTGTGCCGCCACGATCAACAATTCGGCGTCTGCGGCAGCGGGCACCAATGATTTGACGCCGTCGAGTCGATAGCCACTGGGGGTGCGCACCGCCGTCGTCTTCAGCGCGGTCGGGTCGAATAGTGGGTGCGGCTCAGAAATCGCGACGCACGCCTGCGGCACGCTCTCGCCGGCGAACTCCTTCAGATAGGTCGCCTGCTGATTCGCACTGCCCCAATGGGTGAGCGCCGATGCGACGCCGGCGGGCGCCAGGATGGGCAGCGCAAGGCCCATGTCCCCGTAGGCCAGTGCCTCGGCCACCAGCACATTGGTGACCGCGGCGCGCTGGGCGGCGATTCCTTCGAAGTCCTCAGGGACGTTGATAGCCGTCACGCCGAGCTCGGCGGCCTTGGCGACCAGATCTGGGGGATAGGTCGCGGAGTGGTCGGAGTCGTGGGCCGCCGGTCGCATCACTTCCTCGGCGAACTCGCTGACCGTGTCGACGATCATCTTCTGTTCGTCATCGGGAGTCAGATCGAAGTAGTCGGCACCGCTCTTCTTCAGCCGTGTCGGCCCACCTTGGGCACTGGACACGCGTTTGAACTGACGGTTAGCCGCGCCGGCGACCGAGAACACCTGCTTGACGCCGTACTTGAGACCGCGATTGAGCGGATCGCGAAGGTTGTAGCGGTCGAGGAACTCTTGGCCGACCAGCGGCGTGACGAGGGCCAGGCCCACGTCGGTCGCGGTGCGCTTGTGGCTGCGCTTCCCGACGGCGCTTTCCTTGCCGTCCTTGCCTGCCCGCTTGGGCCGCGGGGTGGATCCGTTTTTCGACGGCAGGGTATTGGTCATTTCAACTGCCTCGCTGTGAAGGGTGACGTTCGCATTCGCGGAACTGACTCCAGAGTAAGGTATGCGAACTGACTCGCGAGTAAGGTTGCTCGGTTTGTAGTGCAATTCACACGTTCGCCGCCGGGCGGCATACTCGTATCTTTGATCCCGAATTCCGAGGTGGGCCGGTGTGCGAGGCGGATTGATCACTCGGCTGGTCGTGGTGACCGTAGCGCTTGCCGTGATCGTCGCCTCGGCCTTCGTGTTTCTTCTCGTCGCAATGTCGGGGGTGGACCATGCCAGGGCCGTCGCCGTGAACTCAGCGGAGGAGGCGTACGCGGCGCGCGATGTGCGCCGGGCGCTGGGCGACATGGAGACGAGCGAGCGCGGCTACCTCATCACCGGGCAG
This sequence comes from Mycobacterium neglectum, assembly GCF_002591975.1. Lineage (GTDB taxonomy): Bacteria > Actinomycetota > Actinomycetes > Mycobacteriales > Mycobacteriaceae > Mycobacterium > Mycobacterium neglectum. Next base: position 87,730 of record NZ_NVQE01000010.1, read on the forward strand.
GAGAGCTTCCTCGCCCCGTGGCAATCTGCCAGGCAACGGATTGCAGAACGACTCACAAAGTTGCGATCGATCGTCGACGACCCCGAGCAGGCGGCGCGTGCAGAGCAACTCGAGCGTGACGGCCTGTCCTATCTCAACGACTACTCCGTACCCCTCGTCGATGCCGCCCGTCGCGGCGAGCCCTGGGTGCGAAGCCTGCCGACGAGCGTTGAAGGCAAGCAGCGGATGGACGAGCTTCGGCGCCTGCTCGACGATTTCCTGTCCACGGAGTACACCTTCAGCTCCGAACGGCAAGCCAAGGCGGACAACCTTTATCGGCGGGCGACCATCGTGGCAGGCGTCGGACTTGTGCTGTCGATCGTAGTCACCGGGGTTAGTGCGGTCTTCCTGGCGCGCGGGGTCGTGAGCCCGGTTCGGCGCACCGCCCGGATGGCAGAGCGGCTGGCAGCCGGCGACCTGGAAGCGCGTGTACCGCAGACCGGCAACGGCGAAATCGGGGTGCTGGAGAAGAACTTCAACTCGATGGCTGAGTCGTTACAACAGAACCGCGATGAGCTGGCCCGGCTCAACGACCAGCAGAACGCTCTGCGGCACGTCGCGACCCTGGTCGCGGAGGGCAGGCCGTCCGACGAGGTCTTCGCCGCCGTCGCCACCGAGGTCGGATTGTTGACGGGCTCCGATATCACCAGACTCCTGCGGTTCGAGTCCGATGGCGACGCCACGGTCTGCGGGACGTGGGCGCAGTTGCGCGACCCGGTGCCGATGGGTGCGCGCATCGCTATCGGTACCACCGTCGCCGCGCACGTACGAGCGACCGGCACACCGGCGCGTCGTACCGAGGTGTCGCCGCCGGATCTGCCCGACGGTACCTACTGCGCGGTTGGCGCACCGATCATCGTCGGGGGAGCGCAGTGGGGCGCGATCACGGCGCTTTCGCCGATCGACCGGGTTCTTCCGGACGACACCGAGACGCGGATGGCGGAATTCACCGATCTGGTCGGCACCGCGATCGCGAACGCACAAGCCCGGACCGACTTGATGGCGTCCCGCGCCAGGATCGTGGCGGCGGCCGACGAATCCCGACGGCGTATCGAACGCGATCTGCACGACGGCATCCAGCAACGGCTCGTCACCCTCGCGTTGAAATTGCGCACTGTCGACGTCGATCTCCCGCCCGAGGCGACGGAACTGCGGGAGTCGTTGGCGGCGGTTCGTGCCGGTCTCGTGGAGGCCGTCGAGGAGTTGCGGGAAGTAACCCGCGGTATCCACCCGGCGATCCTGTCCGACGGGGGCCTCGGTCCCGCGTTGAGAACCTTGTCCCGCCGGTCCAGCGTGCCGGTCGAGTCGGACCTGCACGTCGGCGATCGCCTGCCATCGACCGTCGAGGCGGCGGCGTACTACGTGGCGGCAGAAGCGATGACCAACGTCGCCAAGCACGCCGGCGCATCGTTCATCGACCTGCGTGCCATGGTCGCGGAGGACGTTCTGCTCATGACGATCCGAGACGACGGAACCGGCGGCGCGGACCCGTCCAGGGGTTCGGGCCTCATCGGTCTCATCGACCGGGTAGAGGCGCTCGGCGGAACCCTGGCCGTCGACAGCCCGGAAGGCGCGGGCACCACGTTGCGTGTTGTTCTCCCGCTCGACGACCGACAAGTGCGCTGAGAGCCAGGGGTTGTTAGCCGGTCTGACGAATTGCAGCTAGCTGCAATGCCTCGAGGCTTGGTCGCCGGGCAGACTCGAATCATGCAGAAAGGGGTCGAGGCATTGCGCTGCGTCATCGTCGATGACAACCCGGAATTCCTCGACACAGCAGCCAATCTCCTCGGCAGGCAAGGGATTTCGATCGTGGGCGTCGCCAAGACCAGCGCCGAGGCGCTGACATGCGTCCAAGAGCACAAACCGGACGTCACCCTTGTCGATATCAAGCTCGGCGGCGAAAGCGGATTTCACCTGGCCGAACAGATCGCCCGCGGCGTGGTGCAATCGCCGGTGATCCTGATCTCCACCCACTCCGAATACGAGTACGGCGAACTGATCGCCGCCAGCCCGGCGCTGGGCTTCGTCCCGAAAGAGGATCTGTCGCCGGAGCAGATTCGACGGTTGCTCGAGGCGGCCGGGCCGCGAGCATGATCGGTGTGGCGCTATTTGGTCGTGCCCAGGAGCTCGTCGAATGCGGCCTGCATGCACTCGGCGTAGTGCGCGGGGTCCGGTAGTGCGTTGCGGTCCGCGGTGACGCCCATCGAGACGGTTCCGTTGTAGCTCGCGATGACGTGGAACAGGTTCATTCCCGCGATCAACGGCCCCATGCCCGTCACCCGGACTAGGCGTGCGCCCGCGAAATAGATCGGCACGTCGGGGCCTGGCACATTGCTCACGGTGGTGTTGGCGATCGTCGGACTACTGAACGGCATTGCCGAGGCCGCCTTGACCGTCAGGCCCAACAGCGTGGTGGGGACAAGGCCGACAAGCTCCATCAGTCGGCTGGTGTTCGATGTGTCGGAGTTCTCGCGGAAGGCAGACGATTCCGCGACGATCGATGCCAGTCTCTCGCGCGGGTCCGGCGAATCCGTTTGCAGCGACTGCAATCTGCCGAACAACCGGTTTCCCCCCGACCCCTTCTCGCTGGAATCCCGGATCGACGCCGGGCACGCGGCGACGAGTGTGTCGTCGGGCAATTCGTCGTGATCTTCGAGGTAGTGCCGCAGCGTCCCGCCGACGTAGGCGACCGCGACGTCGTTGATCGTCGCGCCGGGCACGCTGGCCTTGATGGCCTGAAAATCGGCTAGGTCATGAAAACGCGCCTCGAAAACCCGGTGGGGTGAGGCGGAATCGTTGAATCGGGTGGTCGGGGCGAACAGTGAACCGGACCCCGGCCCAAGCGCGGAGGCGACACCGCCGGCGAGTTTGGCAGGCAGGCCGGCCAAATCGCGAACTGCCTTCAGAGCGCTGGGAACCACGACGCTGGTGGCGCGCAAAGGATACTGCGCAATATTGACCGCGGTCTTCGACACCAGCGTCGCCGTCGACGGCAGTTCGCCGGGCTCCCAGGGGGTTTCGGGTGGATCGGGGCGCGGACCCTCAGGTGCGAGATCGTGCAGGGCGGCCATCAACTCGACGCTCTCCATCCCGTCGGCCGCACAGTGATGCAACTTCAGGCCCACCGCGAACGATCCCTTCGGGACGTCCGGCACCGAGTTCAGCCCTTCGATGACGGTCATCTCCCACGGCGGGCGACGCAAGTCGATCTGCCGGGCGTGGATGCGGGCGATCTGGATGCACAACTGCCGCCAGTCTCCCGGTTGCGGTAGCGCGATGTGACGGACGTGGTACTCGAGATCGAAATCGGGATCGTCCACCCAGTACGGCATGTGCAGGCCGCCAGGAAGCTCGGTCAGCCGCCGTCGGAAGGTCGGCGCGAGATGCAACCGGCCCTCGATCTCTTCGAGGATGCCTTTGTAGGTGACTCGGCCGCCCGGCGCCGTTGCCGGATCGTAGATCAGCAGCATCTGAATCTGCATCGGAGTCTCGGGCCGCTCGGCACGCAGCAACATATCGTCTGTCCAGCTCAGCTGCTGCACCTAAAGTTCCCCCTCGTTCAAACACCGGACTCACCGATCGAGTCGCGCCATCACCGCATCGTGCAGAAGCCCGTTGGTGGCCACCGCGCTGCCGCCGTGCGGACCCGCCTGCCCGGCGATGTCCGTGAACCGGCCACCGGCCTCGCGCACCAGGATGTCGAGCGCCGCCAGATCCCACAGCTTCACCTCGGGCTCGACGGCGATGTCGACCGCACCCTCGGCGACCAGGCAATAGGACCAGAAGTCGCCGTAGCCGCGCACCCGCCACACCTCGTCGGTCAGTTCCAAAAATCGTGGACGCAGTCCATCCCAGCCGGTGGTGAGATCGGAGTACGTCAGGCTCGCCGAGGCGATGTCGTCGACGCCCGACACCGCAATGCGCCGGGTCTGGCCGCCGAAGGACGTGAACGCGCCTTCGCCGCGGCCTGCCCACCATCGCCGGTGCAATGCCGGAGCGCTGACGACGCCCACCACGGGGATCCCGTCGTCGAGCAAGGCGATCAATGTGGCCCACACCGGGACGCCGCGGACGAAGTTCTTGGTCCCGTCGATGGGGTCGACGACCCATTGACGGCCGGTGAAAACCGCTGTGCCGCCGAACTCTTCGCCAAGCACGACGTCGTCGGGCCGCTGCGCCGCAAGAGCCTCGCGGACTTGCTCCTCGACCGAGCGGTCGGCATCGGTCACGGGGGTGAGGTCGGGTTTCGTCTCGATGCGCAGATCGAGCGCGCCGAAACGGTCCAGCGTCTGCGCGTCGGCCGCATCGGCCATCTGCAATGCGAAGGCGATGTCATCGCGGACTGTTTTCATTCCTCGACTCCCGCTCGCTCCGGTCCGCGCTCGTTCCTCGTCCCCTGCCCTCCGGGCGTGGGCCCAGCGATCCTCACTCGCGTTCGTCTTCGGGACGTCATGCCTCACGTCCTACCATGTCGGTGTGTGGGAATTCGTAATGATCCTGATCATGGTCGGCGCGCTCGTTGCCATCGCCGCACCATGGATCATGCGGCGGCGAGGCTCGGGCAGCGATTGGATGCAGGGCCAGCTGCTGGTGACCGGTGTCAGCCCGCGCCCCGATGGCGTCTCGGGTGAACAGCTCGTCACGATCACCGGCGTCATCAACGGGCCGACCGTCAACGAGCACGTGGTCTATCAGCAGATGGCGGTCGATGTCGATCAATGGCCGATGATTTCGCAGCTCTTTCCCGTCGCCTACTCGCCCAAGAACCCGGACAACTGGCGATTCGCACCGTCGGCGCCCCCGCCGGCGCCGCCCGGACCGGAGATTTACTAGTCGCCTCAGCCGTGGCCGATGCGCAGCAGTTCGGCGACGCTGGTCAGCTTCACCCGCGGCCTGCCATGCGGTTCTCCGGATGTGCGTTCGTGTTCGTCGATCAGCTTCCAGTGGTCGTCGGTGATCACCTTCGGCTGCCGCTCGACAAACCATTCCGCCAACTGCTCGGCGTGATCGCTGCCGAAATCTGACAGCGACGCCGACGACAGATCGGCGACCAACGTGTCGACGGTTTCCTGCGAGTCGCTCTTGTTGCTGCCGATGACGCCCGTGGGACCGCGCTTGATCCAGCCGACGACGTACTCGTTGCGGCTGCCGTCGATGCGGCCATCGGTGTGCGGAATGGTGCCGTTGCGCTCGTGAAACGGCAGACCGTCCAATTTCACCCCGCGATAGCCGACGGCGCGCACCACCAGCTGGGCCGGCACCTCTTCGCGTTCTCCGGTGTCCCTCGCGACGACACGGCCGTCCTCTTCGACCAGTTCGTTGCGGCCCAGCACGATGGACTCGACCTTGTCGGTGCCCTTGATCTCGATCGGCGAGGTGCGGAACCGGAACACGATGCGGCGCTTGGCACCCTTGGGTGTCTGCTCGCCGTAGCCGCGCAACACCTTGATGTTGTTCTTGACGGTCTTGCCGGCCGCTTCGAGATCCTCGTCGGAGATATCGGCGAAGTCGGCCGGGTCGATGATCACGTCGACGTCGCCCAGCCCTTCGAGCGCGCCGAGTTCGCGCAGTTCCAGCGTGGTGAACGGCGCCTGCAGCGGCCCGCGCCTGCCGATGATGACGACTTCCTCGACACCGCGGTCGTGCAGGATCTGCAGCGCATGGTCGGCGATGTCGGTGGACCCCAGCACGTCGGGGTCGGTGACGAGGATCCGCGCTACGTCGATCGCGACGTTGCCGTTGCCGACGACGATCGCCCGCCCGGTCGACAGATCCGGTGCCATCTCCTCGAAGTGGGGGTGTGCGTTGTACCAACCCACGAAGTCGACGGCGGGCACGCTGCCCGGTAGGTCCTCGCCGGGGATGCCCAGCGAGCGATCCGACTGCGCGCCGACCGCATAGATCACCGCGTCGTAACGTTCGGCGAGCTCAGCGGCCTGCACGTGGTCGCCGACCACGATGTTGCCGAAGAACCGGAACCTGGGGTCCAGCGCGGTCTTCTCGAACTGCGCGCTGATCGACTTGATCTTGGGGTGGTCGGGTGCGACGCCGGAGCGCACCAGACCCCACGGCGTCGGCAGCATCTCCAGCATGTCGACGCGGACATCCGCGTGGTTTTCCCCGGCGTCTTGAGCGTCGGCGAATTTCAGAAGCGAAGCAGCAGCGAAGTAGCCCGAGGGGCCTGAGCCGACGATCGCTACGTGGTATGGGCGCATGAATACCTTTTGTTGAAGGTGTGTCGCTGCCCGGCCACGCGCAGGGGGCTGTCGCGTCGTGGCTGGGCTGTTGCCATCTCCGATGCTAAACGGGCACGCCGTCGGATTGCCGCGAGTCACGGATAAGTGTGTCGGGTTCTCTCACAGGTACCCTGAATTCCCGTGGATCCCGACCGGCAAGCCGACATCGCAGCACTTGACTCCACCCTGACCACGGTGGAGCGGGTGCTCGACGTCGAGGGTCTGCGGGTCCGGATCGAAAAACTCGAACACGAGGCCTCCGACCCCAACCTGTGGGACGACCAGTCCCGGGCGCAGAAGGTCACCAGCGAGTTGTCCCACACCCAAGGCGAGCTGCGCCGCGTCGAGGAACTTCGGCAGCGCCTCGACGACCTCCCCGTGCTCTACGAGATGGCCGCCGAAGAACAGGGAGCGGGTGCTGCGGAAGCTCAGGCCGAGGCCGACACCGAGCTCAAGAAGCTGCGCGAGGACCTCGAGGCGCTGGAGGTCCGCACGTTGCTGTCCGGCGAGTACGACTCGCGTGAGGCGCTGCTCAATATCCGATCCGGCGCGGGCGGCGTGGATGCGGCGGACTGGGCCGAGATGTTGATGCGGATGTACGTGCGCTGGGCCGAGCAGCACAACTACCCGGTCGAGGTGTTCGATACGTCCTACGCCGAAGAGGCCGGCATCAAGAGCGCGACGTTCGCGGTGCATGCGCCGTACGCCTACGGCACGCTGTCGGTGGAGCAGGGCACGCACCGTTTGGTGCGCATCAGCCCGTTCGACAATCAGGGCAGGCGCCAGACGTCGTTCGCCGAAGTGGAAGTGCTGCCCGTCACCGAAACCACTGACCACATCGACATTCCCGAAACCGACGTGCGCGTCGACGTGTACCGATCCAGCGGACCGGGCGGCCAGTCGGTGAACACCACCGACTCGGCGGTTCGGCTCACGCACATCCCGACCGGTATCGTGGTCACCTGCCAGAACGAGAAGTCACAGCTGCAGAACAAGGTCTCGGCGATGCGCGTTCTCCAGGCAAAGTTGTTGGAGCGCAAGCGTTTAGAAGAGCGCGCCGAGATGGACGCATTGAAGAGCGATAGTGGAAGCTCGTGGGGAAACCAGATGCGTTCCTACGTATTACACCCGTATCAAATGGTAAAGGACTTGCGCACCGAGTACGAGGTCGGCAATCCGGCTGCAGTACTGGACGGAGATATCGACGGATTCCTTGAGGCCGGGATCCGTTGGCGCAATAGGAAAGATGACGAATAACAACCTGATCGCATTCGCCCTGGAAGACCGGTGGACCGGTTTTTGGCAGGGCACCATCGGCGTGTGGCTCCTCGAGCGCGGCGTGCCGATCGCGCTGTATTTGATCGGCGGTCTGCTGGCCGCACGGTTCATCAACTGGTCGGCACGGCGGGTCGTGAAGCGCATCGACGCCGAATACCAGGAGAGCGACCAGCTGGTGCGCACCGAGAGTGCCAAGCACCGGCAGGCCGTCGCGTCGGTCATCTCGTGGGTGACGGTGGCGCTGCTCTTCGTGATCGTGATCATGCAGGTCACCTCGATCCTTGCGATCCCGGTCGGCTCGCTGGTCGCGCCCGCCGCGGTGCTGGGTGCCGCACTCGGATTCGGCGCGCAGCGCGTGGTGCAGGATCTGCTGTCGGGGTTCTTCATCATCACTGAAAAGCAGTACGGCTTCGGCGATCTGGTGTCGTTGACCGTCGCCGGTATCGCGCTGCCGGCAGAGGGCACGGTGGAAGACGTCACCCTTCGCGTCACCAAACTGCGCTCCAGCGAGGGGGAGATGTTCACCATCCCCAACGGTCAGATCGTCAAGACGGTGAACCTGTCCAAGGACTGGGCCCGCGCGGTCATCGACATCCCGGTGCCGACGGCGGCGGATCTCAACGTCGTCAACGATCTGTTGCATGGTGTTGCCGAGAAGGCGATGGAAGACCCTGGCCTCAGGGCGCTGCTGCTCGACGCACCGCAGCTGATGGGTGTGGAAAGCATCGAACTCGACACCGTGAACCTGCGGATGGTGGCTCGCACCCTGCCGGGCAAGCAGTTCGAGGTCGGCCGCCGCATCCGCGTCCTCGTCGTGCGTGCGCTGCGGCGCGCCGGCATCGTTTCGTCGACCGATGCCGCGACGACGCCGAAGGTGGAGGCCCTCGTGCACCCGGCGACGTCGACTGGCGCGGCGAGCGAAACGCAGGGCCCGCCGGAGGATCGCAAATGACGTCCTGGTTGAAGTTCAAGCTCGGGGGCCGGATGCGGGTCTCGACGGCGGTGCTCATCGTCGCGTTCGTCGCGCTGTTCTGGGTGTACCACAACTTCGAACCCGCCCCGAAGCCCGAAGCGCCCGTGCCTGCGGTCGTACCGCCTGGCTTCGTGCCCGACCCCAACTACACATGGGTGCCCCGGACCAACGTGCGACGGCCCAAGGAGCCGATGGAGACCACGACGACGACCACCACCACGCCGACGCCGACCACCACGAGCCCGACGGACACCACGAGTCCCACGTCGCCGACGTCACCGACGTCGCCGACGTCACCGACCTCGACCACCCCGACGACCACCGTGGTGGATCCCGACGGTTTCGGCCCGTTGCCGCCGACGACGCAGACGATCGTCACGCCCACTCAGGTGAGCCCGGCACCGGCCGCGCCCGGGCCCGCACCGGCCACGACAGCTCCGCAGAGCTAGTCGGACCCGTCCCCCCGCTACACTGGCGTGCCGTGATGATCATCCTTGACCATGTCTCGAAGATGTATAAATCGTCAGCGCGACCCGCGCTCGACAATGTGTCGGTCAAGATCGACAAGGGTGAGTTCGTCTTCCTCATCGGCCCGTCGGGTTCGGGCAAGTCGACGTTCATGCGGCTGCTGCTCGCCGAAGAGACACCCTCATCGGGGGACATCCGGGTGTCGAAGTTCCACGTCAACAAGTTGGCGGGCCGCCATGTCCCCAGCCTGCGGCAGGTGCTGGGCTGTGTGTTCCAGGACTTCCGGCTGTTGCAGCAGAAGACGGTGTTCGAGAACGTCGCTTTCGCGCTGGAGGTCATCGGGAAGCGCTCCGAGGTGATCAACCGCGTGGTGCCTGATGTGCTGGAGATGGTCGGCCTGTCCGGCAAGGCCAACCGGCTGCCCACCGAGCTGTCCGGCGGTGAGCAGCAGCGTGTGGCCATTGCCCGGGCGTTCGTCAACCGGCCGCTGGTGTTGCTTGCTGACGAGCCCACCGGCAACCTCGACCCCGAGACCAGCAAGGACATCATGGATCTACTCGAGCGCATCAACCGCACCGGGACGACGGTGGTGATGGCGACCCACGACCACCACATCGTCGACTCGATGCGGCAGCGCGTCGTGGAGTTGGAATTGGGCAGGCTGGTTCGCGATGAGCAGCGCGGCGTCTACGGAATGGATCGCTAGTGCGCTTCGGATTCCTCATCAATGAGGTCCTCACCGGTTTCCGTCGCAATGTGACGATGACGATCGCGATGATCCTCACCACCGCGATCTCGATCGGCCTGTTCGGCGGCGGCCTGCTCGTCGTGCGGCTGGCCGACCAGTCGCGTGACATCTATCTGGACCGTGTCGAGAGCCAGGTCTTCCTGACCAACGACGTCTCCGCCAACGACCCGACATGTGACGCCGATCCGTGCAAGGCGCTGCGTCAGCAGATCGAGGACCGCGACGATGTGCGCTCGGTGCGGTTCCTCAACCGCGAAGAGGCCTACGCCGATGCGGTGAAGAAGTTCCCGGAGTTCAAGGAGTTCGCCGGACAGGATGCGTTCCCGTCGTCGTTCATCGTCAAGCTGGACGACCCCGAACAGCATCAGAAGTTCGACGAGGCCATGGCCGGCCAGCCCGGCGTACAGCAGGTGCTCAACCAGAAGGTGTTGATCGACCGCTTGTTCGCCGTGCTCGACGGTGTCAGAAACGCGGCGTTCGCAGTCGCCTTCGTGCAGGCGATCGGCGCAATTCTGCTGATAGCCAACATGGTTCAAGTGGCCGCGTACACCCGCCGAACCGAGATCGGCATCATGCGACTCGTCGGCGCCAGCCGGTGGTACACCCAGCTGCCGTTCCTTGTCGAAGCGATGCTGGCGGCGTTCCTCGGTGTCGTCATCGCGATCGTCGGGCTCATCCTGGTCCGCGCCCTGTTCCTGGAAAGTGCTCTCGATCAGTTCTATCGGGCGAACCTGATCGCCAAGGTGGACTACGCGGACGTGGTGTACTTCAGCGCGCCGTGGATGTTGTTCCTCGGCCTGGCGATGTCGGGCGTCACCGCGTACGTCACGCTGCGGCTGTACGTCCGAAGATAGCCATGGCCCGAAAATCAAGCCCTGCAGCCGACTCCGCAAAGTCCAACAACAAGGTCGTCGCGACGAATCGGCGAGCGCGGCACAACTATTCGGTTCTCGAGACGTTCGAGGCCGGCGTGCAGTTGGTCGGCACCGAGGTGAAGAGTCTGCGTGACGGGCAGGCATCGCTGGCCGACGCGTTCGCCACCATCGACGACGGCGAGGTGTGGCTGCGCAACCTGCACATCCCGGAGTATCACCACGGCAGCTGGACCAACCACACGCCGCGGCGCAACCGCAAATTGTTGTTGCACCGCAGCCAGATTGACAACCTGATCGGTCGGATTCGCGACGGCAACCTCACCCTCGTTCCGCTGTCGCTTTATTTCTCCGACGGCAAGGTCAAGGTCGAGTTGGCGTTGGCGCGCGGCAAGGAGGCCCGTGACAAGCGGCAGGACATCGCCAAGCGCGATGCGGACCGCGAGATCACCCGCGAACTCGGCCGCCGCGCCAAGGGCATGACCTGATCAGCTTCGTCACCGCGCTGATTGCGGCGCTCGGTTACGGCATAAGCGATTTCGTGGGCGGTATCGCGTCACGCCGGGTCGCCGCGCTGCGCGTGGTGGTCGTCTCCTACCCGGTGGCGCTGGTCCTGCTGACGGTGATCGCGATACCGGTCGGGGGAGTGATCTCGACCCCGGCGGTGGTGTGGGGGTTGCTTTCCGGTGTCGCGCAGGCGTTCGGCGTCTGGTGGTTCTATGCCGCGTTGGGCGCGGGACCGATCTCGGTCGTATCACCCCTGACGGCAATTCTCGTCGCGGGCATTCCCGTCGGCGTCGGGTTGGCGTTCGGTGAGCGGCCGGGTCCGCTGGCGATCGTCGGCATTGTCGTCGCGCTGGTGGCAGTCGTGCTCGTCAGCCGTGACGCGTCCGACGAAGATGTGACGCCACACAAGTTCAGCGCGAAGGTGGCGTGGCTGACGGTCGGCTCCGGCGTGGCGTTCGGCATGAACTTCGTCCTGCTCGACCAGGTGCCGGTCGACGCCGAGCTGTGGCCCCTGGTTTTCGGCAGGCTCGCCGCCACGGCGATCGTGCTGCTGGCGGCCGCGTTCACCGCCAACCTGGTCATCGAACGGGGCGTGCCGTTGCGGCTTGCGCTCACGGCGGCCGTGCTCGACACGATCGCCAACGTCGCCACGCTGCTGGCGCTGCAGTCCGGAATGCTGTCGCTGGCGGGCGTGCTGATCGCTCTGTATCCGGCCGCAACCGTGTTGCTTGCAATTGTCATACTCCGGGAGCGTGTAACTCGCTCGCAAACTATCGGCATGGCGCTAGCGTTGACGGCAGTCGCGATGATCGCCGCCGGGTAACGGTCGTCGTCCCTGCACCTCGGGACCTAAAAAGCAGGTCAGCCGAAGGATAGGAGGCGCGTGGCAACGGACGCTAGAGGAGCGCGCCTGATCCTCATCGCAGCCACCGTCACTGCGCTGGCGGTGGTCAACGCCATGGCGCCGTGGGGCCAGGCAGCCGCCCATCGCGGCGAAGTGATTTTGCAGCTGACCGCCGGCCTTTGTGCGACCGCTTGGGCAATCACCACTGCATGGCGCCTCAGCGCGAGAGCGCGCTGGTGGCGACTTATCTTTGCCGGGGCGGCGGTGTGCTGGCTGCTTGGTCACGTGTTTCGGTGGACCACCACCGGCGGGGTGGCAAAGGTGGGTGCGAGCGCCGCCTACCTGACGGCGACCGCGCTGGCTGCAGTTGCGGTGATTCTGCTTGTGAACGCCAGCGACAGCATGTCCGGAACGGCAAGGAGCCAGTGGCGGGCACTCTCGGTCGCCAACGTCCTCGACGGAGTTGTCGCCGGTATCGCGTTCCTGATCCTCGCGGCTATGAGTGGTTTCCGCACTGGCGCGATTGCTGCGGTTCCCCGGTCGGGAGTCGCGGCCGTTGAGATCGTTTACGTTCTGCTCGAGGTGTTCATCGTCGCGGTCGTGGTACTGATCGCGATGATCTACGATCCGGGCCGCCCATCTCGGGCGACCTATCTGCTGATGGCCGGCGGGCTGGTCACGATGGCTGCGGCCGACAGGATGGTCGCCTACTTCCGCTCAGTGGGCATGGAGAGTGGCGAACTGTGGGCCGGGATCGGGCTGATCGTCGGCCCGCTGTTGATTGCGTTCGCGATGCTTGACTCGTGGCCGTGGGGCAAAGATCGTGCGAACCGCGGCAGCGACTGGGCGCAGCTGATACTGCCCTACTGCGGATTTATCGGCCTCGCACTGCTTTTCGCGTTTCATGTGATTAACGGGCACACGCTGTCGCCGCTGGCGGTCATCGCCGCGGTGGCGATGGTCATTCTGGTGACTGCGCGCCAAGTAGTTGCAATGCGTGCTCAGAATCTGTTGACCCAGCGCCTGTATCGCGCGCAGAAACGCCTCGCGTACCAGTTGCACCACGACGCGCTGACTGGGTTACCCAATCGGATCCTGTTTGCCCAGCGGCTCGACGAGGCGATGCGGGACGGGAAGTTCATGCTGATTTTCGTCGACCTCGATGACTTCAAAGAGGTGAACGACCGCTTCGGCCATGCAGCTGGCGACGAATTGCTGTGCGCCATAGGGGGTCGCCTCAAACGCTGCGTGCGGGACACCGACACGCTGGCGCGAATCGGCGGAGACGAGTTCGCGGTGTTGATCGACGGCGAATCCGAACAGCTGGAAGACGCCGCGGAGCGGCTGCGGGTGGCGCTGAGGGATCCGTTCGCGCTGCAAGGATCCGCGGTACGGGTCAAAGCGAGTATGGGTCTGGTAAGGCCGGGGGCCGACGGTGTGGCCCAGACGTCCGATGATCTGCTGAGGCAGGCCGACATCTCGATGTACGCGGGCAAGAGGCTCGGCAAGGACACCGCTGTGGTGTATCAACCGTCGTCGGGCGCAACCATCGATTTCCCGACGGCACTTCGCGACGCCGACGGCGGCGCCCCGCCCGGCTTCCGCCTCGTCTACCAAGTCGTGGTGCGGTTGCCCGACGGCATCCCCGTCGCGGTCGAAGCCCTCGCGAGGTGGACCACGCCGACCGGAATCGAGATGTCCCCTGAGACATTCGTCGCCGCGGCGGAGGCGGCGGGGCTCGGCGCAGACCTCGACGCGCTAGTCCTGGACTTGGCGTTCCGTGACGTCCGGGAGGCGGGCCTGGACCTCGACGTCCATGTGAACTTCGGCGCAGGCCGGCTGGGCAACCCCGCGTTCGAGCAGCAGGTGCGGCGGGCGTTGGTGCGACATCACTTCCCGCCGAGCCGGCTCGTCGTGGAGATCACCGAGACGCTGCCGATCGTCGATCTCGGCCACGCCGCGACCCAGATCAAGCGGATGAATGAATTCGGAGTGAAGGTGGCGCTGGACGATTTCGGCGCCGGGTTCAACTCGCTGATGTATCTGCACGCCCTACCGGTGCAGATCGTCAAGCTGGACCGGGGTCTGGCGTCCGCCGATCCGGCGCGGGACCTGACGCTGTATCGCTCGGTCATTCGTCTGTGCCACGAACAGGGTCTGGACGTCATCGTTGAGGGCATCGAGTCGGTCGCCCAGTCCGAAATGGTGCACCGCGCGGGCGGTCGCCTGGCCCAGGGACATCTGTTCGGGTATCCGGTGCCGATCGCCGAACTCACCTTGACCCCTCCCGTGCGCGTCGAGCGGGTCTGAGTCGCAGACTGCCGCGAGCGACCGTGTTCCCTCGCTATGACGGTGGCGGCGGACCGACGAGCAGCTGCTGGAAAACCGGTCCGGCCCATCTGCTGAGCTCTTCGCGACTGAGGTTCGCAATCGGGGGATTGGCGAGCACCGAGCGGGTCATCGCCAGGCCGATGACGAACGCATCCGTCAGTGCGATGCGCACGCTGTCGTTGTCGGGTGTGACCGACTGCAATGCCGGTGCCACATTCGTGGCCAGCGTCTCGTTGATCGTCTCGGCGGCCACCCGGCTGGTGCCCGCAGCGCGCAGGAGCGCCAGGAAGGTGTCGTCGTCCTCCCACACCGCGAAGTACCGCGGCAACAACATGTCCGGGATATCGTTCGACTTCGCGCCGTCGAGATCCGGCAGTTCGATCTTGAACTCGGTCGCCGTCGCGAACAGGTCTTCTTTGCTGCCGAAGTAGCGGCTGACAAGGGCGGCATCGACGCCGACGTCGGCCGCTATCGCGCGGAGCGTGGTGGGTTCGTACCCGTCTGTCGCGAATCGACGGCGTGCGGCCGCCAGGATGTCAGCCCGAGTCTTGGCGGCGTTGCGTGGTCTCGGTGTGGCCATCGCCAAATGCTATGTCATCAGCTGTTGACTTCCGGGGCGTACGGTCTTACTGTGCTAAGTCATCGACGGATGACAATTCTCAACAAATGTTGAGATACCAGGTGAGCGGGTGATTTCATGGTTATCATCGCCAGACACAGGCAGATTATCCCGACCGGGCCCCGCGCGGGGGCCTCCCCTCCGAAGGTGGGAATTTTGCAACGCATCGCTCATCTCGCAATCGCTGCACCGCGGCGGATGCTCGTACTCGCCGCGCTCGTGGCGGTGGCTACCGGCATCTTCGGCGTGCCGGTCGCAAAGAGCCTGTGCGCATGTGGTCTCGAGGACCCCTCGTCCGAATCCGCCCAGGCGAAGGAGCTGCTGACGGACAAGTTCGGCGTCGGCGATGTTCAGATGGCGATCACCGTCAGCGCGCCGGACGGGGCAGACGGCAGTGCTGCACGCACGGTAGGCACGGAGATGGTCAACGAACTGACGCGCTCGCCGCACGTCACGTCGGTCACGTCGTTGTGGACGGCGTCGCCGGCTGAGCGCGCGGCTCTGGTCAGCATCGACGGTAGGTCCGGGCTGATCGTGGTCGGCATCGCCGGCGACGAGAGCAGCACCCAGGAGGACGCAAAGAGGTTGTCGGACAATCTCATTCGCGACCGAGATGGTGTGACGGTACGTGCGGGCGGTGAAGCGATGATGAACGTCGAGATCACCGAACAATCCCAGCACGACCTGCTGCTCATGGAGTCCTTGGCGATTCCCATCAGCTTCCTCGTCCTCGTCTGGGTGTTCGGCGGTCTGCTGGCTGCGGCGATTCCGCTCGCGGTCGGCGGTATGGCGATTCTGGGGGCGCTTGCCGTGCTCCGCGGTGTGACCAGCTTTGCGGACGTCTCCATTTTCGCGCTGAACCTCAGCGCCGCAATGGGTTTGGCGCTCGCCATCGACTACACACTGCTGATCATCAGCCGGTACCGCGACGAGCTGGCCGGCGGCGCCGAGCGTGAGGATGCGCTGGTGACGACCATGGCGACGGCGGGGCGCACCGTTGTGTTCTCGGCAACGATCGTGGCCTTGTCGATGGCGGTGATGATCATCTTCCCGATGGCGTTCCTGAAGTCGTTCGCCTACGCGGGGGTGGCCACCGTCGCCTTCGCCGCCCTTGCGGCCCTATTTGTGACTCCCGCGGCACTGGTTGTGCTCGGCGATCGGTTGCAAACCTTCGATATTCGCCGACTGGTCCGCCGGATCCTCAAGCGGCCGGACCCTGTTGTGCGTCCCGTCGAGCAACAGTTCCTCTATCGCTGGACCAAAGCCGTCATGCGGCGCGCTCTGCCCGCCGGAACGGCTGTCGTCGTCCTGCTCGTGCTGCTCGGCGCCCCATTCCTCGGGGTGAAATGGGGCTTCCCCGACGACCGGGTACTCCCCGAGACAGCATCGGCGCATCGGGTCGGTGATGAGTTACGCGCCCAGTTCCCCGACGACTCGTCGACCGCTGTCAGCATCGCCGTGCCCGACGCAAGTGGCCTGACCGCGGCCGAGTTCGACGGATACGCGATAGACCTGACGAAGGTTGCGAACGTGGTGGGTGTGACGCCTGCCCGGGTGGTCGACGGGAGTGCGTATATGGCGGTTCACAGTACCGAACCGCTGTTCTCCGAATCGTCCGAAGCGCAACTCGATGCATTGCATGCAGTTACAGGGCCCGGGGGACGGGACGTACTCTTCGCGGGCACCGCGCAGGTGAACCGGGACAGCGTCGATGCGATCACGACTCGGCTACCGGTCGTGCTCGGGCTCATCGCCGTGATCATGTTTGCGGTCCTGTTCCTGCTCACCGGCAGCGTGATGATCCCGCTGAAAGCGTTGGTGCTCAACGTGCTGTCGCTGTCGGCGGCTTTCGGCGCAATGGTGTGGATCTTTCAGGAGGGACACCTCGGCGGACTCGGGACGACCACGACCGGAGTCCTGGTCGCCAGCATTCCAGTGCTGCTGTTCTGCATTGCTTTCGGGCTTTCGATGGACTACGAGGTCTTCCTGGTCTCCCGCATCCGCGAGTTCTGGCTGAAGACATCGAACAGCGACGAGAGCGTCGCGCTGGGGATCGCGCGCACCGGCAGGGTCGTGACGGCGGCCGCCGTCGTCATGTGCATCTCGTTCGCGGCGCTGATCGCCGCCCAGGTGTCGTTCATGCGGATGTTCGGCCTCGGCCTGACCCTGGCGATCCTGGTCGACGCCACTCTGGTCCGCATGGTCCTGCTCCCCGCGTTCATGCATGTCATGGGCAAGTGGAACTGGTGGGCGCCCACATGGATGTCCAGGATTCACGAGCGCTTCGGCATCGAAGACGGCCTCGCTTCGATTCGCAGTGAACCAGCAGGCATCGGATTGCGTGTCCAAGGAAAGGGAGAGTGAGACATGACTGTCATTGCAGCCGTACGTGGGGAATTACCGGAACGCTGCTATACCCAGGCCGAACTGACCGATGCGCTGCTGGCGATGCCAGGATTCTCAGGGCACGAACACTTCATCCGAGCCGTGCATGAGAGCGCGAAGGTCGATAGCCGGCACATGGTGCTCCCCCTGGAGGACTACGCCGGGCTCACCGACTTCGGAGCCGCCAACGACCATTTCATCGAGTACGCGGTCGAACTCGGATGCGCCGCGATAACCGGAGCGCTCGAGGAGGCGGGGCTGAAACCGTCCGATGTCGACCTACTCGTGACGACTACGGTCACCGGGCTCGCGGTCCCGACCGTCGACGCGCGGATCGCAGGCCGGATCGGGCTGCGGCCCGACGTGCGCCGGGTGCCGCTGTTCGGGCTGGGCTGTGTGGCCGGCGCGGCGGGTACCGCACGCCTGCATGACTATCTGCGCGGTGATCCTGACGGCGTCGCGGTCCTGCTCGCGGTGGAACTGTGCTCGCTGATGCCGAAATCCGAGCCGTCGATGGCCACGTTGGTCGGCAGTGCGCTCTTCGGAGACGGGGCTGCGGCCGTTGTGGCAGTCGGCGATCGTCGGGCCGAGCAAATCGGTGCGTCCGGCCCCGAGGTGATCGACTCGCGCAGCCACCTGTACCCCAACTCGCTGCGCACGATGGGGTGGGATGTGGGTGCCACCGGGTTCCGGCTGGTGCTCTCGCCAGATGTGCCCGTGGTGGTCGAGCGTTACCTCGCTGACGACGTTACTGAATTCCTTGCATCGCATGACCTTACGATCGGCGATATCGGGACGTGGGTGAGTCATCCCGGTGGCCCGAAGGTGATCGAGGCGATCGTCTCCACGTTGGGGCTAGACGACGACGCGCTGGAACTGACCTGGCGTTCACTGGCCGAGGTCGGCAACCTGTCGTCAGCGTCCGTCCTGCACGTGCTGCGCGACACGATGGCCAAGCGGCCGCCCGCGGGCAGTCCTGGACTACTAATGGCCATGGGGCCGGGCTTCTGCTCCGAACTCGTTCTGCTGCGGTGGCGATGAGCGTGTTCTGGTATGTCGCGCTGATCGCGGTCATCGGCGTCGAGCGGCTGGCCGAACTGGTTGTCTCCAAACGAAACTGGGTGTGGAGTCGCGAGCGCGGTGGAGTCGAGTTCGGCGCAGGCCACTATCCGGTGATGGTCGTGCTGCATGTCGGTCTGCTCGCGGGATGTCTGGTCGAGGTGTTCGTGTTTCAGCGACCTTTCATACCCGCGCTGGGCTGGCCGATGTTGGCGATCGTCGTGGCCGCGCAGGCCCTGCGCTGGTGGTGCATCACTACGCTGGGGCATCAGTGGAACACCCGCGTCATCGTCGTGCCCGGTGGGCAGCGGGTGACCGGCGGGCCATACCGGCTGATCCCGCACCCGAACTACGTCGCGGTCGTACTCGAGGGCATCGCACTGCCGTTGGTGCACTCGGCCTGGATCACCGCCCTGATCTTCACCGTGCTGAACGCGGAACTGCTGCGCAACCGCATCAAGGTCGAGAACGGCGCGTTGGCGAGCCTGACATGATCGATCTGCTCGTCGCCGGCGGTGGCCCCGCGGGGCTGGCCACGGCGCTCTACGGTGCACGGGCTGGACTCGACGTCGCCGTCGTCGAGCGACGAACGGGCGTGCTGGACAAGGCTTGTGGCGAAGGAATGATGCCGCACACCGTCGCGCACCTCGACCGGCTGGGGGTGGCGGCAGAGGGCAGACCGTTACGTGGGATCAGTTACCTCAAAGGTGATCGACGGGTAAATGCTTCCTTCACCGCGGGCGCCGGGCGCGGTGTGCGCAGGACCGTTCTGCATGCCGCGCTCTTGCGAGCCGCCGAAGCTGCCGGAGTGAAGCTGGTACACGGGGAGTTCGGTGAGATCACTCAGCACGCAGACTCGGTGTCCGCCGCGGGATTCGAGGCCAGGTATCTGGCGGCGGCGGACGGGCTGCATTCACCGATTCGCAAGGCAATGGGATTGGACGCGGCGACGACGGGGCCGCGCCGGTGGGGGATCCGGCGGCATGTCGACATCGCCCCGTGGACGGATTCGGTTGAGGTGCATTGGTCGCGCAGTGCGGAGGCCTATGTCACGCCGGTGGCCGACGACTGCGTCGGCATCGCGATGCTGAGTGCCGACCGTGGCGGATTCGATCGGCACTTCGAGGCGTTCGGCGAACTTCGGGACAGGGTCGCGGGCCACGCGCACGGTCAGGACAGGGCCGCGGGACCGCTGCGGCAGAACGTTCGTAACCGCACGGCGGGTCGCGTGCTTCTGGTCGGCGATGCCGCCGGCTACATCGACGCGCTAACCGGCGAAGGGATGGGGTTGGCGTTCGGCGCCGCCGAACTGTTGGTGGACTGCGTCGTGCGCAATAGCCCCGAGGACTACGACCGGCAGTGGCGCCTGCTCACGCGGCGTTATCGCATGCTGACCGCGGGCTTGCTCGCGGCGAGCGGGCTTAGACCGGTGCGCTCGGCCATTGTGCCTGCGGCACAAGCCTTGCCGAGCGTGTTCAGCCGGTTGGTGAATCTGCTCGCGGACTGAGATTGCGCACGATCTCGCCCGCCCGGCGCAGCACATCGAGTTGCGCCGGGTTGTACAGGTCGATCATCGCGGCGCCGATCGCCTTCTCGGCGAAACGTTCTCCGCGAGGTGCATCCGATCGGGACTGCGCGAGGCTGGGGTGTGCTTCGTTGATCGCCCGAATGTAGGGAGCGAGCCGTTGGGCGAGATCTTCGCGCGTCGCCTCGTCGGCGTCGGCGGGCAAGTTGTCCAGTTCGGATGCATTGGGATCGTCGGGCGCCTCGCGCATCATGTCGGCGTAGGCCTGCCTGCCGCGCGGCCCCAGCACGCGGCTCAGCACGACCACGAGCTTGCGATCTGCGTCGGTCATCTTGGCCGCGGTGTCCGGCGCGACGAAATCGGGTGGCAGATCCGTCGGTGCCGACAGCTCAATCAGCTCGCGGAGTTCCTTGCGGGCGTGTTGCAAGCGGGTGATCGTCTCGGCGAGTTCGGCGTCGAGGTCGCGCAGGGCCTGCTCGGGGTGGTCGTCGGATTCACCCATCGCGGCGATCTGGGGGAGCGAGAAGCCGAGATCGACGAGCCGCTTGATGCGCACCAACCGAACGAGATGCTCGACGCCGTACTGCTTGTAGCCGTTGGAACGACGTTCGGGCTCGCGGAGCAGTCCGACCTGGTGGTAGTGCCGCACCGCCCGCAGGCTGGTGCCGGCCAGCTCGGCGAGTTCACGGGTGCTCCAGGCCACGTTTCCATCATGGATCATCGGAGCCGACTTGACTGTGCCGCAGCGTCCGGGTGTGCCATGGAGACATGAACAAACCTGAGCTCATCTCCGTCGAAGACTTGTTCAAGTCCCCCGTCAGGGCAGGGGCGTCAATATCGCCCGACGGCACCCGCGTCGCGTTCCTGGCGCCGTGGCGGGACCGCCTGAACATCTGGGTGGAGTCCCTGGACGACTCCGATAGCGAGTTCGGCGCCGACGCCCGGCGCGTGACCGCCGATGAAACCCGCAGCGTGCTGCACTTCTCCTGGACCGACGATCCGCGCTGGCTGCTGTACTTGCAGGACACCGGCGGTGATGAGAACTGGCACATCTTGAGGGTCGATCTCGACGACCCGGCGGCCGCGCCCGTCGATCTCACCCCGTTCCCGGGAGTCATGTCGGCCTTCGAGCTGCTGCCCGACAAGCCGGGGAAGGCGCTCGTCTACTCCAACAAGCGCGGCCCGACGCAGATGGACGCCTACGAACTCGACATCGCATCGGGCGAACTGACGATGGTCGGCGAGAATCCGGGCGATGTGATCGGGTGGCTGACGAGTCGTCGCGGCGACATGTTCGCGACCAAGCTCAGCCGTGAAGGTGACCTCGAACTCCTGAAGGTAAATGAGAACGGGTCGCTGCACTCGATCGCCAAGTACGACGGCAGGGACTACACCATGGGCATGTATCCCATGGTCGTCACGCCCGACGGCAGCGGAATCTGGATGGGATCGAACGAGGGCACCGACCGCACGAGGCTGGTTCGGCTCGATGTGGCCGACGGCAAGCAGTACGCCGTCGACAGCCATCCGACGTTCGACGTCGACACGCGGGCCCAGGTATGGGCGGGCCTGCCCGAGCCGCTCATCCAGAGCCGGGCCACCGGAGAACTGCTGGGCGTGCGGTATCTCGGTGAGCGACAGGTCATTCACGCGCTGGATCCGCGATTCGGCGACGTGCTCGGTGCACTGGAAAAGCTTTCCGACGGTGATATCGGCGCGCTGTCGTCGGACACCAGCGGACGGAAGTGGGTCGTCAGCTTCAACCACGATCGCGAGCCCGGTGTCACCTATCTCTACGACCACGAGACCGGCGAGAGCAAGGAGCTGTACCGCCCGTATCCGCATCTCGACCCGGAAAAGTTGGCGCCCATGCTTCCGGTGACCATTCCGTCGCGCGACGGGCTGGATCTGCATTCATATCTGACGCTGCCGGTCGGGTCAGAAGGTGAAGGGCCGCTTCCATTGGTCCTGACGGTGCATGGCGGGCCGTGGGCGCGGGATGGCTGGATGTACGCGCCCGCAGTACAGCTGTTGGCCAACCGCGGATACGCGGTACTGCAGGTCAACTTCCGCGGCTCGGCCGGATACGGCAAGGCCTTCCAGAAGGCCGCGATCGGCGAGTTCGCAGGCAAGATGCACGACGATCTGATCGACGGCGTCAACTGGGCCGTCGACCAGGGTTACGCAGACCCGAAGCGGGTCGCCATCTTCGGTGGCTCCTACGGCGGCTACGCGACGCTGGTCGGCGTCACCTTCACGCCGGATGTCTTCGCTGCCGCGATCGATTACGTCGGCATCTCGGATCTGAGCAACTTCATGCGGACACTGCCCGAGATCGCCCGCCCGCACCTTGCCAACAACTGGCATCTGTTCGTCGGCAACCCCGATGACCCGGAGCAGTTGGCGGACATGCTCGCTCGCTCACCGATCACGAAGGTCGACCAGATCCGCACGCCGCTGCTGGTTGTCCAGGGCGCCAACGACGTTCGTGTCGTGCAGGCCGAATCCGACAATCTCGTCGAGGCTCTGCGTAACCGCGGCGTCGAGGTCGAGTACATGGTCAAGGAGGACGAGGGCCACGGCTTCGTCAACCCGGAGAACGTGATCGACATGTTCAACACGGTCGACGCGTTCTTGGCGAAGCACCTGGGCGAGCGGAATAACGCGTGAGCGAAACCCGTACCGAGGAGCGAACCCCGACTGCGCTCGAGCGCATGGGTGGCGTGTCCGGGTTGGTGTACGCCAGCGTGCCGACCCTCGCCTACGTGATCGTGAACGCGATCGCGGGGCTGAATGCGGCTGTCGTGGTGGCCGTGGGTGCCAGCGCGGGACTGATCGTGCTGAGGCTGCTTCGCAAGGAGCCGCTGCAGCCGGCGATGTCCGGGCTGCTTGGTGTCGTGGTCGCCGCGGCGATCGCGTACTACACCGGATCCGCCGAAGGCTATTTCCTGCCGGGCATCTGGTTCAGCCTGGCCATGACGGTCGTGTTCACGGTCTCGCTGGTGGTGCGGCGACCGCTGGTCGGCGTGATCTGGAATGTGATGCGCAGCGCCGGCCCGGATCCGGCGTGGCGCGCCGACAAGACGGTGCTGCGTGGGTTCGACGTCGCGACGCTGACGTTCGTCGTCGTGTTCGCAGCGCGGTTCTTCGTCCAGGACACGCTGTACGACGCCGGGTCCACCGGCTGGCTGGCGTTCGCGCGGATCGCGATGGGTTATCCGCTGCTGGGGTTGGCGCTGCTGGTGGTGTACTGGGCGGTGCGCCGCGCCAATCGGCGGGGTGCTCTCACCGATGAGGCGAATGAGCGGATGGTCAGCCAAACAGTGGAGGCGAGAAGCTGATCCAGCACCAGATCGAGGCCGGCTTGCTGCGCGGACTCGCTGAGCTCGAGCGCACCGAGCGGGGCTGGCTGCCGCACCGACTTACGGCTCGCGCCCGCGCGCAGTGCGACGACCCACAGTTGCTCGGGGCGCAATCGCAGCCGTCCGGAGTGCGTTTCGCGCTTCGGACGGCAGCGTCCGTGCTCGAACTCGACGTCATCCGTACGCGGGTGCTACTGGTCGGGGTGCCGGAACGGCCGGACGGCACAGTCGATCTCGTCGTCAACGGCCGCCTGGCCCGGCAGGCGGCGACGAGCGGCGGCGACGTGGTGCGCGTCGACCCCGCCTCCGGGGACACCCGGGTCGAGCCGGGCCCGGCCGCGACGATCCGGTTCGACCTGCCCGCCGGCGACAAGGACGTCGAGATCTGGCTGCCGCATTACGAGCGCATCGAGCTGGTGGCACTGCGCGCTGATGCTCCGATCAGTGCACTGCCCGAGGCGCGGCAACGCTGGGTCCACCACGGGAGTTCCATCAGCCAGGGATCGAACGCCCTGAGCCCAAGTACGACGTGGGCCGCGCTGGCCGCCGGTTTGGCGGGCGTGGATCTGGTGAACTTGGGGTTCTCCGGCAGCGCGCTGCTCGACCCGTTCGTCGCGCGCGCCATTCGGGATCAGCCCGCCGACATCGTCAGCGTCAAGCTGGGCATCAACCTCGTGAACGCGGACCTGATGCGGCAGCGTGCCTTCGGTCCCGCCGTGCACGGTTTCCTGGACACCATCCGCGAGGGACATCCCGACGTGCCGCTGATCGTCGTCGGCCCGCTGTACTGCCCGATCCACGAAACCACGCCGGGGCCAGGCGCTTTCGATGTCGACGCGCTGGCACGCGGCGAGGTGCGCTTCGTCGCGACGGGCGATCCGGCGGAGGCGACCAGGCCCGGCGGGCTGGGACGGCTGACGCTTACCTACATCCGTGCTCAGTTGGCCGCGATCGTCGCCCGCAGGCAGGTCGACGACTCGGCGATCAGCTATGTCGATGGTCTGGCGCTCTATGGTCCGGCCGATGCCGAGGCGCATCCGCTGCCCGACAATCTGCATCCCGATGCGGCGACGCATCAGCTGATCGGGGAGCGGTTCGCGGAGGCCCTGCACGGCTAGGTGATACTGAATGCGGTTTAGTTAGATAGCCGAATCGTAGGAGCATCACCGTTGGCCGAGTCGATGATCACCCCGGACGCCGGAGCCGGTCCGCCGGCGACAAGCACCGCGTACTTCGAGCGGCACGGCGACCGTTTCCACCCACGTTCGATCGCCAGAGGCGGCTGGGGCGCGCTGCTCAGCGGGCACGTCGTCGGCGGTCTCTTGGGCTGGGCTGTCGAAGAGTTTGTCGACGATCCGGGGTTCCTGCCCGCCCGGCTGACCGTCGACCTTCCCAGGCCGGCCGCCATCGCACCCGTCGAGGTGCACACGCGCGAGATCCGCGGCGGGAAGCGGCTGCGCCTGGTCGAAGCGGTCATTCGCCAGGAGGACAAGATCGTCGGCCAGGCGACGGGCCTGTTCCTTCGCCGCGGGGACCAGCCGACCGGCACTATCTGGTCACCGCACGTCGAAATGCCGCCGCTTCCAGCGGATGCGCAGGAGAATGCCAATCCGTTGTTCGTCCGCACCTATGGCTGGGGTCTGTCGATTCAGAATCCGGACGAGGACTGGCCGGGGGAGGGCGGAGCGAAGTACACATGGCTGCGGTTGACGCAGCCGCTGTTCGACGGCGAGCCGCTTACGCCGTTCACGCGGGCGGCGATGGCCGCCGATGTGACAGCCTCCCTTGTCAATTGGAGCTCGGAGGGGCTGAAGTTCATCAATGCCGACTACACGCTAACCCTGAGCCGCCTGCCGGAGGGCGTCCACATCGGGCTGGCGTCGCAGAGCCATTCCACGCAGGACGGAATCGCGACCGGTTCGGCGATCCTCTTCGACGAGCAGGGTGAGGTCGGCAGCAGCATCTCCGTCTCGGTGGCCCAGTCAGGCTTCGCTCCGCCGCCTCGCTGATCGCTCAGCGGTTCAGGAACGCGAAGCGTTCGCGTAGTTCGTCCGCGTCGAGCCCGAAGTCCTGCGGTGTGTAGCGGTGCGTCCCGTGGGCGTTGCGGGGGTGCGCCGCATGGTAGTTCGCTATGAAGGGGTCCAGCGCGGGCGCGGCCATGTCGGCGGCGGCATAGATCCTTTCGAGAACGCTTGCGGTATCGTCGATCAGCTCGCGGTAGTCGACGTCGATCAGCGTGACGTCGTCACGTTCTGGTGAGGAGCGGAACTCGTTCGCCCGCCGAAACCACAGCTCACTCTGGTCCACCTGCCGGCGGCCGACGTCCACGGCATCCACCTCGTCGCTGTACGTCGACTGGTACACGGCGAACAGGCTGGCACCCGAGGCGATAGTCGCGACGATATCGCGGTGAATCTGAATCACGATGGCTCCGGGGAACTCTCGCGCGATATACCACAGCTCTGCGGTGTGCGCCGGCGCCTTCAGCACGAACCGACGGTCGTCGTTGACGGCCAGCAGCTGCAGCGCTTCGCGATAGCGCGCATACGGATCACCGAAGTCTTCGCCGGCCAGCCATGTCGCATACGCCGGCAGCCGCATCAGCGACGTGAAACCCCAGTTGCGCAGATCCGTCCCCATGCCGAGGACGCATTCCTCGGCCAGCGTGGGGCCGGAGGGATGGACGAACGCCATGTCAGGGTTGAGCGTGTGGAGCAGTTCGCTTCCGGGCGTGGTCAATTCGGGTCCGGCATTGGGCGCCGATTCCGCGAACAACCATGGCGCGGCGAGCTCTGCCGGAATTTGGGCGTGCAGCCGCGGATCGCCGGCGAGCAGCCGGAACAGGAACGTCGTGCCGGTGCGCCATCCGCCCACGATGACGATCGGCGGAGCCAACGACCCGTTGGCGCGAGAAGCGTTGCCCTCCCGCCACATCGCGATCTTCGCCCCGGCTGTCAGCCGACCTATCGCGGACTGCAGCGCCATCCGCGCGCCCACTGCATTGAGTCGAGCGTCCTCGGCCGCCGAGCCGAGGAACTCCTCGAGCCCTGTGCGCCAGCCTTTCGCGAAGTGCGTTTCGCGGATCTCACCGCGGGCGGCCACGCGTTCGAGCACCGCATCGGGATCCAGACGGTAGCGGTCGGGTCGTTTCACGCGGTCCTGCTCTGCGGCTGCGTAGATCGCGAGCGCTGATTCGGTGCGCGCCGACGGTCGCCAGGTCATGCGTGAGGTACGACGCGAACGTCGGGAAGCTCGGGTTCGGATTCAGGTTGCAGAAAGCGCATCACAAAGATTCCGAACGCCCGCCCTTCGGTGTCCAGCCAGTCATGCCCGTCGATACCGGGATTCTGCCCGGCGAGCGCGAACCGAAAGCGTCCGTCGGCGACGGTGGCATTGGCTGTTGTGCGCGACACCGTGCGGTTGCGGTAATCGAGCGAGTTCAGAAACCTGCTGTACAGCACGATGTTCCAGTGCCGGCACGACACCAGGGGTCCGTCGATCACGAGGCATTCATCCTGCGCCAGCGACCACGAGCCACGCAGATAGTGGATACCGGGCTCGGTGAAGGCCGCACCGCCGGTCATCGCCGACCAGTGCCGCACGCTGTTGGTCTGCGCCAGGTCTTCGGCCGCGGACATCTCGAATGCGCGCGGCACCTGCGAGATGAACGCCCCGAGCCGCGACAGGTCGCGCGCGAACTTGGCGTCGTCGGGCGCGGTCGCGGGTCGGGCGGGGTCGAGTCGTTCGATCCGGCACGTTCCCGGGTCGACGGGCGCCGGTTCGTCGTGGACGAAACGCACCCACACCGACGAGGTCCCCTCTGGGATCTCCACATCCGACGGCCGCTCGGTGGCCCTCCGCGTCAGCGTGACGACGAAGGTGCCGTCGGCGTCCACCACGAGATCATCGGAATCGATCCGCGCCACCGCCGTCGCGTCCGCGATTCCGCGGCCGGCATATGCCGTGATCGACTGATACACCGATGATCCGACGTTGCCGGTGATGCGATAGCCGGTTCCGTCACCGATATCGGTGATCCAATAGCGGTAGTCGGGGTTGTCCATGAAAAACTTTTGACGCCATCCGTTGAATGGCGTGAGTTCCGGTGTGTCGCCTGCGATTTCGAATCGGCCGAGCAGATTGTTGACTGCGCGGAGCAATGCGCGCTGACCATCTGTGCGCTCGGCTGGATCGAGATCGCGCGTGGACTCGTCGAGGTGTTTACCCGCGGCTTCGAGGCCTGCGACCAGATTCGCCCAACCCGCTTCGGTCACGACCGGAGTGTTGCGGACGCCCTGCGGCGTGTCAACGCTCGCGGCGGACGGGGTGGCTTACGAGGCCGGAGCCAGCTGCGGTGCCGGAGTCGTCACACGCTCAGCCTCAGGGAGCTGCTTGCGGGCATCCTTGGCGACTCGGCGGGAGAGAATGCGCGCCTGCCGATTGGTGATCGCGCGATTCTTCGCGGCCAGCAGATCGAGCTGCTGCCAGCTGAGTCCGTCGAGGTCGCCGTCGGAGTCGTGCGTGGCGATGACGACGCATCCGCGCAGCAGCGGCACTGTTCGTGCGGTGAAAGTCGATGACGCCATGAGCAGTTCAGTGGCGATCGTGTTGGTCTGACGCTGGCACTTCTGCGGTGCCGCGGAGAACCAGAAGTCGAATTGCCGGTCGGCGGTGGTGAGGCAGTTCAGGCTGTGAGTCGCGACGAGCTTGTCGATATCGGCCTTGCTATATGCGCGGGTTTCGTAGACGAGGCCATTGGGGCTGCAGTAGAGGACGGTATGCATTCGGATAACCCATTCCACTCTTTCTCTTTTTTTATGAGGTGTGGCGAACCACAACTCCTTGTTACTCCTGTTACCCGTGTGACAACTGAGACAAACCTGAATAACAAATACGAAACGATGGGTTTGGCCACAGGTGGGGCTCCAGCCCGCGCGGAGGCCTTATCGGGGGGCGGTGACTCTCGACGGGTGTCGAGTTCCTATCGTGACTGGTTATGAGCAATGACGCTGATGCCGATAGGGTCGCCGACCTGGCGCAGGGAGTGGTAACTGACCACGACCCCAAGAAGGCGCCGATCCAGGAGTACCTCGGTGCCTGTTACGACGCAGGCCTGTCCTGGGTCCACTTCCCCGAAGGCCTGGGCGGGCTCGGGGTTTCCCGCGGTCTGCAGGTCGTGGCCGATCGGATCCTGCAGGGTGCTGGCGGTCCGGTGCCGCTCGGGCTCAATCCGATGGGCTACGGGATGGCCGCGCCGACGATCCGTGAGCACGCGCAGTCCGAGGATGTGAAGAGTCAATGGCTACGGCCGCTGGCCACCACCGAAGACCTGTGGTGTCAGCTGTTCTCCGAGCCCGGCGCCGGATCCGACCTGGCAGGCCTGGCCACCTCCGCGGTGCGCGACGGTGACGACTGGGTGATCAACGGTCAGAAGGTGTGGACGAGCCTGGCCCACCGCGCCCGCTGGGGCCTGCTGCTGGCCCGCACTGACCCGGATGTGGCCAAGCACAAGGGTCTGTCGTACTTCGTCATCGATATGCACGGCGACGGTGTCGAGACCCGTCCGCTGCGTCAGATCACCGGGCAGGCCGAGTTCAACGAGGTCTACTTCACCGACGCGCGCATCCCCGACAAGCACCGCCTCGGCGAGGTGGGTAACGGCTGGAACGTCGCGATGACGACGCTGATGAACGAACGCACCGCACTCGGCGGCAGCGGCAGCAGGCGCGGCGCGGGCACCATCTCCGACGCGACCGCACTGTGGGCGTCACGCCCCGAGCGCCACACGCCGGTGCTGCGGGACCGGCTCACGCAATTGTGGCTGCGGTCGGAGGCCCAACGGCTCACCTCGGAGCGCTCGCGCGCGGCCGCCACAGTTGGCGGACCCGGTCCGGAGGGGTCGATCGGCAAGCTGGTCGGCGCTGAACTGAATCAGCACATCTACGAGTGGTGCATGGATTTCCTTGGGCCAGAAGGACTTCTGTACCGCGGCTACAACCAGGGCACACCCACCGGCGAGCGGGACTGGCAGGGTCCCATCCAGCAGAAGTATCTGCGCAGCCGTGCCAACACCATCGAAGGCGGGACGTCGGAGGTGATGCGCAACATCCTCGGCGAGCGCATTCTCGGACTGCCCGGCGATCTGCGTGCCGACTCCGGCATGCCGTGGAAGGAGATTCCTCGTGGCTGAGAAGCATGCGAATCAGCCCAACAGCGGGGCTGACATCAAGGGCGAGTACAAGTTCAGCGACGAACAGAATCAGCTGCGCGCTGCGGTGCGCAAGTTCAGCGTCGACCACTTCGCCGAGGACAAGATCCGCGAACTGATGGATTCCGACCCACCGTTCGACCCGAAGGTGTGGGCCAGGCTCGGCGCCGAACTCGGTGTCCTCGGCCTGTCGGTGCCCGAAGCCGACGGCGGCGTCGGTGGCACGCTCGTTGATCAGGCGGTGGCGATCGAAGAGCTCGGCGCACGGCTGGGGACCGGACCGTTGTTCGGCACGGTGTACCTCGCGATCCCTGCTCTGGTCGCCGCGGAGTCCGGAACGGCGCGCGACGAACTCCTCGGCGATCTCGTTGAGGGCCGACGCACCGCAGCTGTCGCGGTCGTAGACCGTGTGGGCGTCTTCGATCCGGATGCCGTCGAGGTGACGGCTGAAGGTGACGCGGTGTCGGGCACGGTCACGCAGGTCGTCGATGGCGGCATCGCCGACGTGCTGCTGGTCGCCGCGCGCGGGCCCGACGGGGTTGCGCTGTACGCCGTCGACGCCACGGCGGACGGCGTGGAGCGCACGGCACTCGCCACGCTCGACCAGACGCGCTCGGAGGCGAACGTCTCCTTCACCAAGGCACCCGCCACGCTGATCGCCGGGCCCGGTGAGACCCAGCGGGTCCTCGATCATGCCTTGCAGGTCGGCGCGGCGCTGCTGGCGATCGAGCAGGTCGGCGCGGCCCAGCACCTGCTTGACCTGTCGGTCGAATACGCGAAGACCCGGCTGCAGTTCGGCAGGCCGATCGGGTCGTTCCAGGGCGTGAAGCACCGGCTCGCGAATCTGCTCGTCGATGTCGAGCACGCCAGATCGACGGCCTATCATGCGGTTTGGGCGCTGACCGATGGATCCGACGACGCGGAGCTGTCGACGAGCATCGCGCAAGCTGTGTGCTCGGCAGCCCTCAGCCACGTCGCCACCGACACCATTCAGGTGCACGGCGGCATCGGGTTCACCTGGGAGCATCAGGCGCACCTCTATTACAAGCGCGCCACCACCAATTCGGTGCTCCTGGGCAGCGCCGAGCAGCACCGGGACCGAGTCGCGGCGATGGTGCTCGACACCGCCACCGCCGACAAGGTGCCGTGGGTGGCCGACGGCACCGCGGTCTGATCAGTTCGCGCACGCTCGCGGGTTGCGGAGGCTAGCGTCGGGCCGGTGAGCAGCCCCTCGCGCCCCGTGACCGTGCTCGACAAACCAGCGGTCCTCGCCGGCCTGTTCGGGGTCTGGAGGGACCTCGACGCGCTGGCCGGCGAACTCGACGCAAGCCAGTTTGAGACGGCGACGTCGCTGCCCGGGTGGACCGTGCACGACGTGATCGCCCACGTCGTGGGCACCGAGTCGATGCTGCAGGGTGTCGAGACCCCGGAAGCCGACATCGACGTGTCGACGCTCGAGCATGTCCGCAACGACATCGGCGTGATGAACGAGCGGTGGGTTCGCAAACTGCGCGAGCAGAGCGCGGCGGAATTGCTCGAGACGTTCCGTGCGACGACGGCGCAGCGGCGTCAGGCGCTGTCGGATCTGTCGAACACGCAGTGGAACGATGTCGGCTTCACACCGGCCGGGCCGGACAGCTACGGACGGTTCATGCGGGTGCGCATCTTCGACTGCTGGATGCACGAGCACGACATCCGCGATGCGATCGGCGCGCCGGCGAGCGCGGGGGAGCTAGTCGGTTCCGCTGGCGATCTGGCGCTGGACGAGATGGCGGCCAGCATGGGTTTCGTCGTCGGCAAGCTGGGCGGCGCTCCCGACGGGTCAAGGGTGTCGTTCGAGCTGACGGGTCCGCTGGGACGCACGATCAACGTGGCGGTCGATGGCAAGGCGAAGGTGGTCGACGACTTCGGTGACGACGATCCGACGTCGACGATTCAGCTCGACGGCCTGCTGTTCACCCGGTTGGCGGGTGGGCGGAAGCCGTTGGCCGAGCATGCGGATGCCATCAGCTATGGGGGAGACGAGGCCGTGGGCCGACGCATCGTCGAGCACCTCAATTACGTGATCTGAGAACGGAATCGTCCTAGTCAGCGGTGTGGACTATGAGGATGTCGATTTTTGCCTTACGGGCGACGGCGTCGGGCACTGAACCGAGCAGGCGCCCCGCGGTCGTGTCCAATCCGACGTCGCCGACCACCAGCAGGTCTGCGTTCACCTCGTGAACCAGCTTGACGAGCGCGTGCACCGGCGCCCCTTCCACTGCCTTCTCCACGACGTCGTGCGCACCGGCCGCCTTCGCGCGATCGCGGGCCTCCCGGAGGATCTCGTAGATGGGGGCTTCGCCGTGCAGCCGGTAGCTTTCGCCGCCGAGGGCGTCGGCGTCGCGGGGATTGGTCACATGATCGTGCGAGGGCGCTCGTGACCAGCTTCCCTTTTCAACGGTGGGGACATGCGCGCTCGCGATGATCAGCTTGGCGTTCTCCTGACCCGCGAATGCGGCCGCTTTATCGACCGCACGTAGGGACGACGTCGAGCCATCTGTCCCGACAATGATCGTCCGATACCCGCTCATAGCAGACTCCTTGCGTCGGTCGCGACGACTCGACACTACGACGGTCCGGTCGTCATTTTCACCGGATTTGCGACCTGGGCGGCCGGGCGTGATCTAGCTGGGACTATTTATTCGCTGGCGCGTGTTGTGCTCCCCGGTAGAATGAAAGGTCCTGCTGATGTTCAGCAGGGGTGCGAGGGGCTGAACGGTTTCGACTTCGCGCATCAAATCAAGGGAAGCGTGCCGGTGCAGGCAAGAGACCACCGTAAGCGTCGTTGCAACCAATTAAGCGCCGATTCCAATCAGCGCGACTTCGCACTCGCTGCCTAAGCGACTGTGAGTCTGTCAGACCGGGAGCGCCCTCGGCCCGGACCCTGGCATCAGCTAGAGGGACAAACCCACGGGTTCGGTCGCGGAATCGGTGGGGACATCAAACAGCGACTGGGATCGTCATCCTGACTCGTTCGCGTGATCAGGAGATCCGAGTAGAGGCATAGCGGACTGCGCACGGAGAAGCCTCGAGGGAATGCCGTAGGACCCGGGTTCGATTCCCGGCAGCTCCACCGAAGAAAGCGGCCAGGTCGAAAGACCTGGCCGCTTTCTTTGTAGGCAGAACGCGAGAGCGGCTAGCTCAATCAACCGGTGAATAACATCACGCAGCGGCACGCCACTCTGGGCCGTCGAAGGGAAACGGGCGAACTGTACCTTCAAGTCTCAACAACAGCCGGAGATGAGGATTGGTCTCGGGCGGATTTGCCTGAAGCACAGTCACTTTAGTGCCGCCGTGCGTCATAACTGCGCCGACGTAGTCGACGAGCGGATCCGGTACGAATCCCAGGTGAACCTCGCCATCGACGATCTGAATTGCTTTGGGATTAAAGTCATTGTCCGGGTCTAGCTTGAGACCAATGTCCGCTCCGGGCGTGAGTGCGGAAATGTGTTCGCTGGCGGTCTCCGGGCGGTGGCGTACCCCGTGCGCCAAGAAACTCGCCGATGTACGACCACTTACCGGATCAAAGCTCGGAAGAGCGATTAGCTCAATCGGGTCGCCCTCCCGATAGCCGCCCGACGCCGACAGGATCTCCCAAGAGTCGGCGGTCTGCTCCAGATTTAGGCTCGCTAGGTAACGCGGTCGATCCGGCCGTTTTGCGCCGATAACTCTCTCCGCGAAGGAGGGGAACAATTGTTGTCTAAAGTACCTGCGGCCGCTCTCGCTGAATCCAACGATCGGTACGAACGACGGATCAGCAGTGGCTGACAGCAGATAGGCAAACTCGTAGCCGTCGGCGACCCGGTCGAGGAACCCAAGGGCGCGATACGTTCCGGACTTGGGATCTCGACGCGTCACAATCATCCGCGCCCTAGTCTTTGCGGCCGTGTGATCTGCAGTTTCGATGAGAAGGCCACTATGTGGCATCGAGCAGCCGCCTTCGGTTGATGGAAAGAACGTCTATAACGAACCTACGGGTCGACTCTGACAAGTTGGGAATCCTGGCCACAATATCGTCGCACGCAGACTGCTCTACCTGCGAGATTTGGTTCATCCAGTGTTCGCGCGCCGCAGGGCTCGCAATCTCCAGGGACTGCTGCGCGAGGCTAACCAGTGTCGTAGCTCTGGGGACCTCGAAGCTCGAAGCGCACCCACGTAAGCACCAGCGTTCGACGCCGCCAGCAAGCGTTCGCGCGCGCCGGTCATCTCCGTCGCCGCTACCGAGAGCCGAGCCATGATCAAAACTGTGCGCAAGGTGAACCGTGCCGACGTCTGGTGACTGCAAAACCGCCCAGTTGTGTGCGTGACGGTCGGTATTGGCGATCCACGCATCAAAAACGAGATACCCAGCGAAAACGTCAAACCCCGTCCACGTGTCGAATACGGAGTTCACCGGTCCCCTCGCGCCGAGCAATGCGTTTCTAATCGCATCGAGGGTGTGGCCCCTACAACTACGCGCATCGAATTCTGGGTCAACCTCGTCGAGAAGTGCTGCACCGGGGCTCAATTGCCAATGTTTGGGCCGAACGTCCCTGCTCATAGAGCCGGTAGCGAGAGTGGCGTCACTTCGTCTAGTTGTTTGAGCGAGCTCTGTCGTTGCTGCCGGCAACCCAATGAGGCGCGCTAGCTCGTAGGAGATCTTTTCTGCCCAGTCTTCGCCGCGAACCAAGACGTCCGGTCTGTCGCCGCGGTCTTGTCGCTCCTTCGACAGCGCAAGCTCGACCACCCTTCGCGGCTTAAACAACCAGTGACCTTCAAAGGGCGCTTCAACGGGAGCGCCGAACCAGCGCTTCTCTTCGTCGCCACCTGGTTCGCGTTCTCCACGGATCCACGAGGTCAGATCCACGACCTCGAATTCCACGATTCAAAGGGTAGTGCTGAGAGCCGCGAACTTGTGGTACGCGACACCTTGCATGCGTATCCAGAGACCTGGACTGGGACAAGAGTCCTGGCGTAGAGCAAGCGGTGGTTCGCTCCGCTCCGCTTCGGTTGTCGGTTGTCGGCAGAGGGTTACCCTACCTCCGCCGAGGGCGGAATGCCGTTGGGATCCCCGCTGATCAATGGGCTTTTTGCGAGGGGACTCGCATCGGCTCCCGCGCGTCGTGCCCACGGAATGCCCACACTTTTTTTCGCGTATGCGTCGTCCAAGTTCGACGCCACATCGTCGAGATCGGAATCGAACAAGTCGGCATATACATCGAGTGTCACTTTTGCGCTGCGGTGCCCAAGCATGCGCTGTAGCGCGAGCACGTTGGCTCCGGCCGATACCGCCAACGAAGCACAGGTGTGTCGCAAATCGTGCGGAGTGATCGACGGCAACCCGGCTCGTCGCAACGCCGCGGCGAACCACCCAGTAGAGGAGCGCGGACGGGGGAGGTAGCCGCAATTAGGGCCCGGGAAGATCAGGGCGTCGCGTGCCTTGCCCACGCAAAGGCGTGAGAGCTCGTCGAGAACGAATTGCGGAATTGGCACCGATCGCGAACGGCGTTCCTTTGTGGGCCCAATCTGATGGCCTCCTCCTAGTTGCACCGCATTGGTCGAGACCAGGATTCGGTGCCGAAGGAATTCCACGTCGCCGACCCGTAGTGCAATGGCCTCCCCCCATCGCAGACCACAAAACGCCAACAGCAGCACCAACACTCGGTGCTCTCCCGCCTCGACAGCCAAGGCGTGAACCTCAGACGCAGTCAGGTAGCGGTGTCGGCGCGCGACCCGGCGCGGCAGGTTCTCCACACCGCGAGCTGGATTGACGGCCAGCCGGTGGGACTTCACCGCATCGCTCAAAATTCCTGACAGCACGGCGTGCGCGCGACGCACTGTGGTCGTCCCATGTCCTCGACGTGCCATCGCGGTGACCCAGCCCTCGACCTCGATCGTGGTGATCTCGACGATGGACCGCGTCGCCCAGACCGGGTGAACATGGGTCCGCCAGGATGACTCCAGCGTGCGGTAGTGAGACGAGGCCGCGGAGTGCTTCTTTTTGTCCAGCCACGCTGCCGCAAGTTCGTCCACAGTCACACGTCCGGCTGCCGGGGATACGAACGTGCCCATCGCTTTTCGTACTTCGATAGTTGCGGCGAACGCCCGGGCGTCTCGCTTAGTCGCAAACCCGCGCTTATCGGTCTGCCGTCGGTCCGGTGTCCGGTAACGCACGCGCCACCTTCGGCCGGCCTTGGTCTCGTACGCTGTCACCGACGCCATTGACTCGCCTCCAACGTCCCGCCTCCGCAACACAAGTGAAACGCTCGCGCCCACCCAGCTGTTCCAAGAGGCACAAGGGCGCGAATATAGCCGAACAAATTGCCGCACAAGGACTTATTGGCTCCTCGAATGCTCGTGGTTTGACCAGTCGTTCTCGATTGACCCAGGTAATATCCACTGCTATTTTACAGAACAAAGCTCTGTTTAGCAGAAACGGCCCGTCAGATATTTGAACCAGGATTCCCGTGATCAAGATCCATGCAGACCACGAACGGCGCGAGGGATACTTCGTCGCTGCGCCGGATGTGTTTGATTTGGACGATGATGGCATCGTCATGTTGCTACGCGATGAGATCGAGAGCTCCGAGCGTGAGCATGTCGATGAGTCCGCGCGCAGCTATCCGGTTGCAGCGCTTCGCACTCGAGCAGATGTCCGCGGCCGACCACTAGCACGTCTCGAAAACACCGCGCAGACAGAGAAACTGATGAAATATGCGACCTGCGCGCAGCAAGGCATGAGTGGCAATGAAGACAGGGCCCTGTTCGCAGATGCGGTTGTCCTCGGTAACGGACGCTACGCATCTAGCTCGGCGGACCTCACTGATGCCGACCCCTCCCGTCGTTCGACTTTGATCCGCTGCCGTGGCTGACCGGGACCCGTTCGACGTGGCCGGCACCGTCATCGTGGTAACCGGCGGCGCTAGTGGCATAGGCGATGAAGTGGTTGCAGATCTCGTGGACGCTGGCGCCAACGTGGTGGTTGCCGACCTCGCGCCACCGCCCGGCCGGCCGACGGTGATCTATCACCGTCTCGACGTCACCGACGAAGACGCGCTGGCTGGACTCGTCAAAGACACTGTGGAGCGCTTCGGCCAGATAGACGGCTTGGTCAATTGCGCTGCGATGTATAGGGCGCTTGGGGCCAAGAAGACCTTGGAAGAGTTGACCATCCAAGAATGGGACGACGTTCTACGCATCAATGTGCGGGGTACGTGGCAAGCGATGAAAGCCATTTTGCCGGCGGTGCCAGCGCGGGGCGGTCGCATTGTGAACGTGTCCTCGACGACTGCGCGGACGGGAACACTCGGTTTTCCGCACTACGTCGCCTCCAAGGCTGCGGTCGAGGGCCTCACCCGCGCTGCAGCCCGAGAGCTGGGCGCGCGCGGAATCACCGTCAACGCAGTCGCCCCAGGGCTCGTGGACGACGAGGCCACAAACGAACTCAACGATCCCATCTACGTCGCGCAGGCGGTGAACCGTCGGTCGATCAAGCGGACGCTTTTACCCGGGGATGTCGCGTCCGTGGTGCGTTTTCTGTGCAGCGGCGGCAGCGGGTTCATCACCGGTCAAGTCCTGATCGTCGATGGCGGGGGGGTATTTGTTTGAGCTCCGCCGTACCGTGAGCTCTTGACTAAGTGAATCGCCGCCATGATCCCCTCCACGGCGCAAGTCTGCGCTCACCCACGCCGCCGACGGCAAATTCAGGTCCGGGCGTCTTTGGCGGCCCGTCGCGGGACGACCCGTGCACCATCGGCGTGAGGCTCGACCAACGTCCATGATTTCGAGCTTGGCGTCTGGTTGCTCCTGAATGCCTAATGGTATTACAATTAGGACAGTGTGATCGGGGCGTCACCGCCGGATGGTGGGAGAGAACTAGCTGAGGTAACGGTGCTACGCGCAGAGATCAACGAGCTTTTGACGAGGACCGGGCCGGGGACGCCGATGGGTGAGTTGTTCCGCCAGTACTGGATTCCAGCCTTGCTTGCCGAGGAACTGCCGGAGAATGATTGCGCGCCGGTACGCGTAAAGCTGCTGAGCGAGCGGATGATCGCTTTTCGAGACAGCAATGGCGACTTTGGTTTGATCGATGAGTTCTGCGCGCACCGTGGCGCCTCACTGTGGTTTGGGCGTAACGAAGAGGGCGGTCTGCGATGTCCCTACCATGGCTGGAAGTACGACGTCACGGGGCAAGCCGTCGATGTGCCGTCCGAACCTGTGGGGTCCACCTTCTGCGCGCACGTCAAACTGACGTCCTACCCGCTGAGGAAGATCGGGGGCATGATGTGGACCTACATGGGAGACCCCGCGAACCAGCCGCCGTTACCGGAATTCGAATTTGCTCTCGTGCCGGCCGATCAGACCTTCACGTCCAAACGATGGCAGGAATGCAACTGGCTGCAAGCTTTCGAGGGTGGCATCGATTCCAGCCATGTGTCGTTCCTGCATTCCGGGGGCCTTAAGTCGGACCCGCTGTTCAAGGGCAGCAAGGCTAACGAGTACAACATGGCGGACCTCAAGCCGTTCTTCGAGGTCGCGGACTCCGAGGGT
Organism: Mycobacterium neglectum; assembly: GCF_002591975.1. Classification (GTDB taxonomy): domain Bacteria; phylum Actinomycetota; class Actinomycetes; order Mycobacteriales; family Mycobacteriaceae; genus Mycobacterium; species Mycobacterium neglectum. Next base: position 125,755 of record NZ_NVQE01000010.1, read on the forward strand.
GGTTTGTTCGTTGGTGCCCGCCGGAACGCTGACGCCGACAACTACTACTGGCGCATCACGCCGTGGGTGATGCCGTGCTTCACGATGGTGCCGCCACGAGGGGATCATCCTGTCCACGGCCACTTTTGGATTCCCATCGACGATGAGAACTGTTGGGCGTACTCGTTTGACTATCACCCCGTGAGACCGTTGACTTCGCAGGAAGTTCAGGCGATGAAGGTCGGGCACGGGGTGCACAGTGCCAACATCCCTGGCACGTACCGACCGCAGGCGAATAAGGACAACGACTATCTGATGGATCGTGCGGCGCAGAAGCGTGGAGACACATACTCGGGCGTGCGGGGTATCGCGATCCAAGACTCGTCGCTGCAGGAGAGTATGGGGCCGATCGTCGATCGGACCAAGGAGCGGTTGGTGTCTGCCGACAGTGGCATCATCAAAGCGCGTCAAAAGTTGAAGCGGGCGGCTGAGGCGTTGCGCGACAAGGGTACGACTCCTCCAGGTGTTGACCCTAAACATCATCGTGTCCGGTCTGCGGCCGTCGTCCTTCCGCGTGACGCATCGTTCAGCGAGGCGTGCCGAGAAGATCTCAGGGTGCGCGAAGGCGTGCGGCAGACATCGGTATGACCAGTCCACTTCAGCCGATTCTCGGGAGTAGTTGCGCGCGTGCGACATCTGCTGCTGAGATGCGATACCGGATCAACCGCCCGATCGCCGGGCGGAGGGGCGTGCGCGTCATTGCGCTCGACGGTGGTGCACGAGCGATCATCGAGCGGCTTTCATCTCAGCCGTGGGAATGTGCACGCTTCCTGTCGGTAGCCGAACCGAGAAGGAATGCGGGGGAGCAGGGTTGGGTTTCGCTGCTCGACACCGACGGCGCCGTCTCCATTCTTGCGGACGAGCTTGCCGACGCCGATGTGGTCGTCATGGTTGCCACCACCGGTGGGGATGCCGCTGCAGCAAGCATCATCGGTGCGGCGAGCACGGTTCGCGCGATCATGACCGCTGGCGTCGTCGTCGGGGAAGGCGCGGCGGCGAGTCAGACCGTTGCTGTGCTGCGGCCTCTTGCGCGCTTACTCGTCGTCAGCGGTCACGAAGAAGACGTGTCCGATCTGCTCTCAGCGCTGCGAGTCTGAAGGGACCCGTCGTGGGCACGAAGGTGAAACTCGCTGACCTGCAGGACATGAAACTGCGTGGGCAGAAGATCGTAGGTGTGGTGTCGTGGGACTACCAAATGGCACGGATAGTCGATCGTGCCGGCGTCGACTTAGTGTCGGTGGGTGACACCGTGGGAATCAACCTGTGGGGTCAGCCGAATCCGCTTGAAATCACCATGGATCAGATGGTCGTGGTGTGCCAGGCAGTGCGCCGCGGTGTCCGGCGCGCCTTGCTGTCCTGTGATTTCCCGTTCGGTCCGCTGCAGGACGGGCGAAAGAGTGCTGTGCGGGCGGCAATTCGTCTCGCCAAGGAAGCCGGCATCGATATGGTGAAACTAGACGGGGCATCCGATCATTTAGATGCCGTGACCGCGGTGACGCGTGCGGGGATTCCCGTGTTCGCTCAGTTCGGTATCACCCCGCAGACTTCCCTCAAATACGGTGTGACGTATAGCGCCACACCGAGCGCCGAGGATGCGGTTTCAGACGAACTTCTCGATGAGATGGTTTGTGAGGCCCGTCGTCTCGCTGATGCGGGCGCAGTGCTGCTGAACTTTACGAATTCGGGACCCGTCGTTGGGGCGGCAGTAGCCGAGGCGGTGCCCATCCCGGTGCTCGGTGGATTCGGTGGCGGCCCGTGGCTGGACGGCCGGATCCGGATGGCCACGGCCGCAATCGGTTACAGCGCCGATGGTCTCGACAGCCCACCGGATACCTATGCCAACGTCGCCCAGATCGCGCTGGACGCCATCACGGCGTATGCAGATGACGTGCGGGCTGCTCGCCAGATCAAGGGAGGTCTTCGACGTTGAGCGTGGCTTCGGCGAGGATCGATGGCATTGAAACGCGTTACGCGGTAGCAGGTTCGGGCCCGCCGCTGCTGATGTTCTCGCCCGGCGGCTTCGCCGCCTCCATGGACGCGTGGGAGAAGCACGGCCTCTATCGTCGAACGCGGATGCTGTCACAGTTGCAGGAGCGGTTCCAATGCATCACGTTCGACAAGCGTGAGGCCGGCGAGTCTGGCGGGCGCGTCGAGCGTGTCTCATGGGCTGATTACGTGAGACAGGGTGTCGGCCTGTTGGACCATCTCCGGCTGGGCCGAGTGCATATCATGGGTGCCTGCATTGGGTGTTCGATCGCGGCGTGCATGGCGAGCGCTCATCGCGAGCGCGTTGGGGGGATGGTGCTGTATTCGCCGGCCGGCGGCGTACGGTACCGGCGAAAGCAGCTCGAACGGTTCCGCGCCCACCTTGCCTACGCCGCGGAGCACGGGCTGGCCGGTGTTGCCGACCTGGCGGCAACGACCGACGGCAACTTCTCCTCAGACGCCAGACTGGGTCCGTGGGTCAGCGTGTTGCGCTCCGACCCTGATTTCGCCGCGCAATACCGCGATCTCGGCAGCCTTCATTACCAGATCACTGTCGCGGCGATGGCGGCTCTGTTGTTCGACCGTGACACCGTGCCTGGCCCTGAAGCCGATGACCTACTGGTGTCGGACGTGCCCGCGCTCATCGTGCCGGGTGAAGATGCATCGCATGCGCCCTCGGCGGCGCGTTACCTACAGGAGTGCCTTCCCATCAACGAGTATTGGGACGTTCCGGTCGCGGCGCAGACCGCCGAAACTGCGCCGGCGCGGGTGATCCGTTTTCTGGGGTCAGTTGCCCTTTGAGACGTGCTTTGCCGTTCGGCCGATATGGGTACGCATCACGGACGTCGCTTTGTCGACATCGCGCTTCTTGATCGCCGCCACAAACTGGCGGTGCTCCCGAATGCCTCGGATACCCATCTCCGGGTGTGACTGCTGGACGCGGCGCATCGAGAGCAGAGTGGGTCCGTGAAAAGATTCAGCCAGCATCGCGATTGCCTTGTTATGGCTGGCCTGGGCGACGCGTGCATGGAACTCCGCTGACAGTTCCATCGGATAGAAACCTTCTTTCAAAGCCGCGTCGCCCCGGTCGCAGATCTCTGTCAGTTCGTCGATGTCCTGTTCAGTCGCACGCTCGCACACGAGCGGGATGATTCCGATCTCGAAAACCTGCCGCGCTTCGGTCACATCTTTGTCGGTCAGGCCCGACAAGCTGAGCAGATCCTCGATGCCTTCACCGATACGCTGGCTCGTTGGCGCCGTCACAAACGCGCCGCCGTGGGCGCCGACCTTGATGCGCACCATGCCGTTCGCCTCGAGGCCGCGTAGTGCTTCGCGCACCGTAACCCGGCTCACCCCGAACTTGTCACCGAGTTCACGTTCGGCAGGCAGGCGGTCGCCCGGCCGCAGCTGACCTTCCCGAATCAACACACGTATCTGATCGACAATCATCGCCGAGGCCCGGCCCGGACTGACCGGGCTGAACATCGAATCAGCCGGGGTCGTCGAGGGACTCTCGGATGCAGGCATGGCCCAATGATAAGGCGATCGCCCCGGCGGTATGGCGGTCGTCCGCCACTTGAGCGCCGGCGTGGCGTGGGCGCTTAGAGGTAGACGCCTCCTCGTAACAGTGGCACTAGCTTATCGCCTTTGTCGTAACGCAGCGCCGCTCCGGTCGGTATGTCCAGGGCACGTACCTGCGCGGGCATCATCTGTTCCACGATCATACGAATCATTCGCAGTGGATTTCCATGTGCCACAACTAATGTGACTGGCTGGTTCGCCAATCCACTGCTATCGCGGAATTCCAATAGGGCAGAACCCGTGCTCGCACGTCGGCTAGAGGAGAACCCGCGTCATCAGTCGATCCGCCGCGAGCAGCGGCGGAAATCCCCGTGGCAGCTCGCCACGAATGCGTGCGATTCACAGCCGTTCGCGTGGATGCGCATCCTTCCCCGTCCAATATCCCGTAGGGCCAACCTTAAGGTATTATGGTCAGGCCTTAATTTCGTGACTGGAGTATCAAATGCCGAAGGTTGTCTTCATCGGTCCGGATGGTTCGCAGCGCGTGGTGGATGCGCATCTCGGCGAGTCGGTCATGTCCGCCGCCGTACGCAACGGCGTTCCCGGCATCGTAGGCGAGTGTGGCGGAAACTGCAGCTGTGCCACCTGCCACATCTATGTCGATGGAGAGTTTGCAGTTCACGTTGGTGGGCCTCAGGGAATGGAAGAGGACCTACTCGAACTCAGTGCTGCCGCCGAACGGCGTGAGTCCAGCCGATTGTCTTGTCAGATCACGATGATCGAGTCGCTCGACCGCCTGACCGTTCACATTCCAGAGGAGCAGTAAGGGTGAGCGCAGGGACGTTGATCGTCGGTGCCAGTCAAGCAGGAATGCAACTAGCCCTTTCGCTTCGTGATGCAGGAGAAGGCGGACCAATAACACTAGTGGGCGACGAGCCGTACGCGCCCTACCAACGGCCCCCATTGTCGAAGTCCTACTTGCAAGGCGACATCGGCTTCGAACAGCTGCTACTCCGTGCCCCGAAGTATCTGGCCGACCAAGACATTTCGGTACTCACGGGTGAGCTTGTCAATTGGCTTGAACTCGAGGGCGAGGGGCCGTCAGGAGTCGCGCTCACGGCGTCAGGAGAAACGCTGTGGTTCGACAAGTTGGCGTTGACCGTTGGCGCCAGTCCACGACGACTGGCCGTGCCGGGCGCCGATCTCGACGGGGTGATCTATCTCCGGACGGCGAATGACGCCGCGAAGCTGCGCCAACTCCAGGGCGAAGCAGAATCCGTCGTCGTGGTCGGCGGCGGGTTCATCGGACTCGAAGCCGCGGCGGTTGCGCGTGCCCAAGGTAAAACGGTGACCGTTGTTGAGGCCGCCGATCGATTGATGGGGCGAGCCGTGGCACCCGTGGTCTCCGACTTCTACCTCGATGCGCACGCGCGCCGCGGTGTCACCATACTTCTGAACGCGGGGGTAGTGTCGCTGACCGGGCGGGATGCCCGCGTGCAATCGGTGGAATTGTCAGACGGCAGCAGCCTTCCCGCAGATCTTGTAATTGTCGGTATCGGAGTCGTGCCACGGACCGAACTCGCGGACCAACTGGATCTCGTTTGTGACGGCGGCATTGTTGTCGACCGCTTCGCACGTACCAGCAATCCGAACGTCGTAGCGGCGGGCGATTGCACTGTTCAACCCGATTGGCGTACCGGCAGCGGCAAAGTGCGCTTGGAGTCGGTTCAAAACGCCATAATTCAGGCCAAAGCGGCTGCCGCGACATTGGCGGGAAGGGTGGAGTCAGACCTGCCGGTGCCGCGGTTCTGGTCCGAACAGTTCGATCTCAAACTTCGGATCGCCGGCCTGTCGAGGGGACACGACTACTACTTGGTTCGCGGCGCTCCCGAACGTGAGTCATTCTCCGTGCTTTATTACCACGACGACGCTTTGATGGCGGTTGACTCCGTCAACGCGCCAGGTGACTACATGGCTGTACAAAAGGCGCTCACCCAAGGATCCACAATCCGGGCCCAGGATGCCCGCGATGTCTCGGTTTCGCTTCGCGAACTCATCCGTCCCGCACCCGCGGAAGCTAGACGAATACGTCATCGATCTTGATCGGTCGGCTCAAAATGTGTTGCGCCAGTGCAAACTCCAACAATTGCTCGAGCATTGGCCGGTTGGGCTCGACACCATAGGGCAGCGGGTCTGCGCCCGTCGTCTTCATCACCTCGGCGTACATCCGATCGGTTGGGCTGGTCACCTGTCCGTCGGAGAGCCGAGCGACATATCGCTCCTTGGCTTTACTGAATGCTGCGTACACTGCAGCCGCAGCGTCTGGGTAGTGCTGCAGCACTTCGTCCTTGAGGACGATGAGGTGGTTGATGGGGTAGAACGAACGATCACGCAAGGCGCTGATTGCGGCACCGTGGGGGTCGGCGATCAACGGCGCGACATCAGGATGGTCGATGTCGACGCCGATGACCGCATCGATTTCGCCTGCGATCAACATATCGGCCAGGTCTGCGCCGCCGCCGGCGGAGACCACGTTGGGCGGAGGGACGTACGACTCCACGTGTTCGTCGCCGGAAAGCAGCCAAATCACTCGGTCGAGGTCGACGCCGTGCTCCGAGGCGAGAATGCCGCGCGCCCACACACCGGTGGTGACGGTATACCCGCGGTTGACGCCGACCCGCCGGCCCTCGAGGTCTTTCGGGTGTCGGATCGTCGAGTGCCGGTTGTACAGGATTGCCCCGTGGTGAAATCCCCGCACGAGAAAAACTGGTAAGGCGGTGAAGGCGACACCGTGTTCACGTGCGGTCAGGTAGGTGGTGAGCGCCATCTCGCTGACGTCGAACTCCAGGTGCCGAACCATTCGGCGGAACCCGTTGACCAACAAGGGCATTTCCTCGAACTTCAGCTGAAATCCTGCAGGAGCTACCGAGCCGTCCTTGACGGCTTGGTTGGCTCCTTGAGAGCGCGTCAGCGTGGTCAGCACGCGGCGGTTTTCGGGCATCAGTCTCCGGGCACTGGCGGCTTGAACAGCGCATTGGTAAATTGGCATGGCCATTGTGTCACGGTCGCTGCGGGCCGTGGCAAGTCATGCCATCATTCGGAATCATGACCGCGGCACAACAGGCGATTTGCGGATCGCCCTGCGGCGAGCGCGGCAGTTTTAGACGCCGGCTGTGAGCACATCGCGCTGATGCTGAGAGCACAGTATCCGGATCGTGTCGCGGAGTGTGTTGCCGAAACGATCATTCCCGAGGTCGAAGGGCAGGTGGCGATGGCAACGCCTTGGAAAACGGGCAGTTACCGGCAATGGCGGCCGATGCTGCAGATGGTAAATTGGCATGACCATCGTGCCATAAGGCGATTGCGAGGATGAGTTGGTCGAGCGCGTTCTGGCTGCTGTACGTACGGCGCCGAACACCACCGAGTTGCGGGACTTGCCCCTGCCGGAACTGTCCGATGATTCCGCGCTGCTGAAGGTGGAGGTCGCCGGGATATGCGGCACAGATGTCAAGATGTATTCCAAACCGCCATTCGACGAGCCGGTGATCATGGGCCACGAGAACGTCGGCATCATCGCCGCGGCGGGAAAGAAGTTCACGCGGTTGCACGGTGTGGGCGAAGGCGACCGAATCTTCGTCGAGCATTACGTTGGTTGCTATCAGTGCGAATGGTGCCGGATCGGCGAGTACCGCCACTGCGAGGCAACCGACTGGCGAACGAACGCCGATGCGCGCAGATACGGTTACACCTCAGCCAACAACGCCGGAACGCTGTGGGGTGGCTTCTCCGAATACATGTACTTGCCGTGGAATGCCGTGGTACACAAGGTGCCCGACAGTGTCGATGCTGAACTGGCCGGTCTCGTTACTCCCTTGTCGAACGGCATCGAGTGGGCACTGATCGCCGCAGGTGTCGGTTACGCCGACACTGTCCTGATTCAAGGACCGGGCCAGCAGGGACTGTCGCAAGTCGTGGCTTGCAAGCAAGCCGGCGCGTCCCAAATCATCGTTACGGGCGCTTCGCGGGACAAAGCTCGCCTGGACCTCGCGTTGGAGCTCGGTGCAGACGAGGTCATCGACATCGACGCCGAAGCTCCCTACGACCGGATCGTGGATCTGACCAACGGGCGCGGCGTCGACTTCGTGCTCGACTGCACCTCGCGGGCTGGTGTGGGACCGGTGTTGCTCGGTATCGACGCCTTGAAACGCCGTGAGGGCACATTGCTCATCCAGGGGGAACTTGCCGCGTTCCCTGATTTCCCGGTGAAAAAGCTCGTGGAGAAGGCCATCACGATCAGAAGCGCACGCGGCCATAGTTACCGCGCGTGTGAGCTTGCCCTCAAACAGCTTGCGTCGCGGAGGTTTCCGCTGGAGCGGCTGTCGACGCATAAATTCCCACTCGATCAGGTCGACAGGGCTATCCGGGCGCTGGCTGGTGACACAGAGGACGCCGACGTGATCCACATTTCGCTGATGCCTTGGCTGGGAAAGGAATCTTGACGGTGTCTGTCGTCATCCGCAATCCGCCTCGCGCCCATCCCGCGGTGCGGGAAGAACTCGCCCGGTTCGGAGTTGCGACCATTCATGAAGCACAGGGCCGCACCGGGCTGCTCGCTGCGTACATGAGGCCGATCTACACCGGTGCACGGGTCTGCGGATCGGCGGTGACTGTCAGTGTTCCGTCAGATGACAACTGGATGCTCCATGTGGCGGTGGAGCAGTGTCAGGCAGGCGATGTCTTAGTGGTCGCTCCCGAAGAGCCCTCGGAGTATGGGTATTTCGGTGAGTTGCTGGCCACGGCACTCACGGCCCGGGGTGTCGGTGGTCTGGTGATCGACGCCGGATGCCGGGACGTTACGGAACTCGCCGCCATGAAGTTCCCGGTCTGGTCAAAATGTGTCTCAGCACAGGGCACGGTTAAGAAACGCCTTGGTTCGGTCAATATTGGGATCACCTGCGCCGGCGCTTGGGTCGAACCGGGTGACGTCGTGGTCGGCGACGACGACGGTGTCGTCGTCGTCCCCCGCACGGAGGCCGCTGCCGTCGCAGCGGCCTCCAAGCTGCGCGAGACCAGGGAAGCCGCGAACCGGAAGCGTTACATGCGTGGTGAACTCAGCCTCGACGTCAACAACATGCGCGGCGACCTTGCCCACGCGGGGTTGCGCTATGTCGACTACGAGGACGCCGTGCGGTGATCATTGACATCCACGGTCACTACACCACGGCACCGCCGGCGCATCAGGCGTTTCGTGACCAACAACTCGCGGCGTTGCAGGACCCGAGCGTTCTTGCACCGACAGCGCCGAGGATTGGCGACGACGAGCTCCGAGAGAGCATCGAGAACAACCAGCTGCGCGTGCTTCGCGAGCGAGGTGGTGATCTGATGCTGTTCTCCCCGAAAGCTTCCGGGATGGAGCACCATATAGCGGACCAGGCCACCGCCACCGCTTGGGCCCGTGCGTCCAACGACCTGGTCCACCGTGTGGCGCAACTTTATCCCGACGCTTTCGCGCCAGTGGCTCAGTTGCCGCAGACGCCTTGTGGAGACCTGCGTGCGGTGGTCGACGAGCTACGACGTTGCGTGGATGAACTCGGTTTCGTCGGGTGCAACGTCAACCCGGACCCGACGGCCGGGTACTGGACGACGCCCCCGATGACGGACGAATACTGGTACCCGCTGTACGAGGCCATGATCGAGTTGGAAGTGCCTGCGATGGTGCATGTTTCGACCTCGTGTAATCCAAACTTCCACACGCTCGGCGCGCACTACCTCAACGCTGACACGAGCGTTTTCATGCAGTTCTTGCAGTCTGACTTGTTCCAGCGATATCCGAAGCTGACCGTTGTGATCCCGCACGGAGGTGGCGCCGTCCCGTACCACTGGGGCCGTTACCGCGGCTTGGCGGCTCGGCTGGGCAGACCAGACCCAAGCGAACTCCTGGAAAATGTGTACTTCGACACTTGCGTCTATCACCAGGCTGGAATCGATCTGCTACACCGGGTGATCGGTCCGGCGAACCTGCTCTTCGCGTCCGAAATGCTCGGCGCGGTTCGCGGAGTTGACCCGGACACCGGAGTCGCATGGGACGACACGCTGGTCTACATCAACGAACTCGATTTGAGTGAGAGAGAACACCACGCAGTGGTGGAGGGTAACGCGCGCCGGGTGTATCCCCGGCTGGACCGGCATTCGGCCAGTAAAAATCTCGCCGTCAACGGATCCGCCGTAGCCGACGTCCGCTTCGGATGAGGGGACGGGCGACACAGATAGGTCTCGCACGGCGGGCGGGGAGCGACCAACAAACAGAAGGAGCCGAGAGTCGGTGAGCACGATCCCAGAGTTCGACGTCGATATCTTCTCCGACGCGGTGTTGCGGGATCCGTTTCCCACGTACGCGCGCATGCGTGAGCTAGGGCCGGTCGTCCGTCTGACCGCTAATGGCGTGCTCGCGGTGGCGCGGTACGCCGAAGTGCGGGCAGTCCTCATTGACCACACGCGATTCATATCCGGCGAAGGTGTCGGCTTCAATAATCAATTCAACGAGGTCCGTAGACACAGCGTCATCGCGTCCGACCCGCCACGCCACGAGATGCTGCGCGGTGTTCTCCAGGATCGTTTGGGGCCTCGTTCAATTCGCAGTGTGGAGCAGATCATTCGGACCAGAGCTCAATCGCTTGTCGACGAGATGACCAGAAGAGGCTCCTTCGATGCCGTGACCGACTTCAGTCAGGTCTTTCCCGTAGAGGTCGTCGGAGAGCTGATCGGCCTCCCCGTTGATGCTCGCTCGGAGTTGCTGCGCTGGGCCAGCGGTGCGTTCAACGCCTTTGGGCCGCCAGGTGATCGCACCTCAGCAGGCCTGGCCGACATCGCCGAGCAGTTCGAGTACATCCGCACCGTCGCAACGAGGGACCAACTGGCGCCGGGCAGCATGGGTGCCGCGGTATACGAAGCGGCCGACGCTGGGATCATCCCCGAGGAGTACTGCCTGCACCTACTTTCGGCGTACCTTACGGCGGGGATGGACACGACCGTCAATGCGCTGGGGGCGATGGTGTGGCTGCTCGGGACGCATCCTGAGCAGTGGCACGAACTCCGCGGGTTACCCCACCGGGTCAACGCCGTCGTGAATGAGGTGTTGAGGATCGAAGCACCTGCGCAGCTCTTCTCCCGTGTCGCAGCGGTGGACGCCGAGGTAAGCGGAATTGAGATCGCCGCGGGTGAGCGGGTTGCTGTCATCTATGGAAGCGGCAATCGCGATGAGCGCCAGTATCCCGAGCCAGACAAATTCGACATTCACCGAAACGCCGCGGGTCATCTGACATTTGGAACCGGTCTTCATGCCTGCGCGGGTCAGGTGTTGGCCCGGATCGAGCTCCAAGCGGTATTAGAATCGATGATCGAGCGCGTCGAGACGATCACGATTGGCGAGCCCATCCGCAAGCTCAACAACGTGTTGCGTGGATTCCACAGTGTCCCTGCGACTTTCACGCCCGCTGTGGTCAAGAATCCAGTACTTTCCGGAGAATCGGCGTGATCGGCAGTCGCCACAGCCATATCTATGTCGATGGTGTCTGGCAAGAGTCCAATTCCGATGCCTTCATCGACCTCACCGATCCGGCCACCGAGGACTGGGTCGGGAGCGTTCCAGACGGGAGCCCCGCCGATGTAGCGTCAGCGGCGATGGCGGCGCACGCCGCGCTGCGGGGGTGGGCCGAAGCGCCATCCAAAGATCGTGCAGCCCTGATCGCCGCGCTGGCCGACCGTTTCGATGAACGACGCGAGGAGATCGCGCACCTCGTGACGGCCCAGAATGGAGCCGTCATCTCGAGGTCACGTCGTACCAATGGCACTCGTCCCATAGCTCTCTACCGTCACTATGCCGAGGAAGCCGAATCGTTCGAGCCCGAAGTTGCCAGTGCCGACGGGAAGAACATCGTCAGACGTGAACCGGTGGGCGTCGTCGGGATCATCATCCCGTGGAATGCGCCCCAGTCACTATTAGCCCACAAGCTGGCTCCGGCTCTCGCCGCAGGGTGCACGGTCGTCGTGAAACCTGCGCAGGAAACACCTTTGGACTCATTGCTCATCGGGGAGCTCGCTGCGGCAGTCGGATTCCCTTCCGGTGTGATCAACGTCGTCACCGGTGGCCGCACGACAGGATCCGCGGTGGTTGACGATCCGAACATAGACATGGTGTCCTTCACGGGTTCCACGGATGCCGGTCGCGTAATCGCCTCGCGTGCAGGGCATTTGTTAAAGCCGGTCGTAGCGGAGCTGGGTGGGAAGTCGGCGGCCGTGTTGCTCGACGATGCGGACCTCGAGCTCTTCTCCGACAACTTGGTCACCACCTGCCTGCCGAATACGGGGCAGGTCTGCTACTCGTGCACGCGTGTCATCGCGCCTCGCGCACGCTTCAGCGATGTACTCGAGGTCGTCACATCATGCTTGGCCAGTGCTCAGGTGGGTGACCCGCTGGATCCAGGGACAGTCTTCGGTCCGATTGTCAGCGCGGCGCAGCGTGCACGTGTCGAGGACTACATCGACTCGGCTCGTGCCGAAGGAGCTCGGGTGACCCTCGGAGGTGGCCGTCCGTCCATTGCGACCGGCTTCTACGTCGAGCCCACGGTGATCGTCGACGTCGACCGTACGATGCGCGTGTTCCGCGAAGAGATATTTGGGCCCGTGCTGGTCGTGGTTCCTCATGACGGAGATGAGGACGCGACACGAATGGCCAATGATTCGTCCTATGGGCTTGGCGGTGCGGTGTTCAGTCGTGACGTCGAGCGTGCGACGGCGGTGGCGCGCAAAATGCATACCGGGCGCATCTCGATTAACGCGCGGAGCCACGGTGTCTCCGACCCAGCCGAGGGATACAAAGACAGCGGAGTCGGCGGCTCGCTCGATATCTCCTCCCATCTTCGACTCAAGTCCATTGCCGGGGTGGCCGACGTCGACCGGCATGCGAAAAGCGCTCGGCAGTAAGAAGGCTTTGCCTGGCAACACTTGCGCGAACCCCATTAACCCTGTCCATAACGTCGATGACGTTGCCGCCCAAAAAGGAAGGTCACATATGACAACCACAGTTCGCGACATCAGCATCATCCGAGCTGCCGTCGACCGTATCCAAACCGCTTTCGTGACAGGGCAACCAGCACTTCCGGTGCGCACGCTGATCGGCGCGGAGGACATTGATTCGGCGTATGCGGTTCAGCAGGAGCTCAACGCTCGCCGGGTGGCGGCGGGAGGAGTGGTAATCGGTCGAAAGATCGGCCTGACTGCTCCTTCAGTACAGCAACAACTCGGCGTCGACCAACCGGATTTCGGTGTCCTATTTGCGGACATGGACGCATCCGGCGAGACGCCCGTTCCTTATCGAAAGTTGTTGCAGCCCAAGGTCGAAGCCGAAGTCGCCTTCGTACTCGCGGAAGATATCGACAGAGATGTGTCAAGCGAAGATCAAATTCGAGGATCGATTCGCTACGCCGTTGCGGCACTGGAGATCGTGGACAGCCGCATAGCGAATTGGGACTTGAGTATCGCTGACACCGTGGCGGACAACGCCTCCAGCGGGCTGTTCGTTCTGGGGAAGAACCGGCTCGAAATCGACGAATTCGAGCCCCGGGACGTCGTCATGCGAATGTCGGCCGATGGCGTTCCGGTTTCAGCCGGCTCTGGAGCGGCCTGTCTGGGTGACCCGATCCTTGCATTGATGTGGTTGGCCAGGACAGCTGCTGCGTACGGGCAGCCACTTCGCGCTGGCCAGATCGTTCTTTCGGGAGCGCTTGGACCCATGGCCGCGGTCAGGCCCGGAGTTCATGTCGAAGCGGAGATCGAGCCTTTGGGATCGGTTTCCGCCACGTTCTCAGAGGCATGATGGCAATGACGAAAGTCGCCATCATCGGTTCGGGGAACCTGGCACCGACCTACTGGAGAACATCATGCGCATTACCGCGGTACTGGACGTCGCCGGGATGGTGGGCATAGATCCCGCTAGCCGGCGTCCAAGGGGGAGAGGTCGGTTTCCAATAACCCGTGAGGGCCTACAGGGCCTGATTGCGATGTCTCATTTCGACGAGATCGACATCGTGCTATGGAGAAGCGAGGTTTGATCGTGCGCCTCGGCGTCGGTGGACGTCTACCGCCTTCGTCGCTGTAGCGCTTATTCGTCGAACCCTTCATCTGGGATGGCAAACACCGCCCGTGCGTTTTCGTTGAGATTGGCAAATCCATCGATAATCACCTGCTTCACGCGCATCTCGTTGTCAGCTATGCGAATCAGCCACGTGCGAAAGGCCGACCCGGTGAATTCTTCGCTGACCAACGAGGGTGCTTTCCAGCGTCGAAAGTAGAACTCAAGATGGGTCGTCAGCTCGACCACACCCTCCTTCGCCGGGATGTAGGAAAGTACGTGACGCAGTTCCAGGCGTTCGTCGAAGATCCCGGCCCGTTGGTCAAGGTACGTCTGCAGACCATCGCGGCCTTTCCACTGGTAACCACCACGAAAACCGATCTGAAAGTCGTCGGTGAGGACCGCCGCGAACATCGGTTCGGCATTCCGTTGCTTCTCCATGCTTAGGAACGCGTCGAGGGTGGCAATGAAGCCAGGCAAATCTGGGGCGCCGCTGGGCATTTCACTGTCGGCTTCCACCTTTTTGGACGTCATCAGCCGAGATTGCGGGCTAGCTCGGCGGCGGCGTCTGTTAGGGCAGTGCGAGCTTTGCGGATATCTGAGGGCCGGAATCGATAACTGGGCGCTGACGCATTGAGTGCCAGCCTCATCTGGGAACCTCCTACGGGTACTGCCACGGCAACAGACGCGACGCCTTCCTCACTTTCCTGGTTGCTGGTCGCAAACCCACTCTTTCTGACCTCTGCCAATTGAGCGCGCAGTTCGGTGTGGGTACGCACGGAATGCTCGGTGAGTGGCTCCAAATGTGGGTCGGGATACAACTGGTCAAGCTCGTCATCGGATAGTCCGGCGAGTAGGACTTTACCTGTCGACGTGCAATGGGCAGGACGTGTAGTACCCAAACGCGATATCACTCGAACAGCAGAAGGGCTTTCGAGTGCCGCGATGAAGCGAACGAGTCTGCCATCCAACGTTCCTACGTGCACGGTTTCTTGCAACGTGTCCGCGAGGTGGCGCAGAATCGGCGCGGCGGTGCGCGGTATGTCCATCCTGGAGTGGACAGCGAACGCCACGCTTGTCAAGGACGGTCCGGGCTGGTATGCCCGGCTAATCGGATCTTGGCGGACAAACCCGCGGTACTGAAGCATCGATAACAGGCGATGCGCGGTCGACGAAGCGACGTGCAGGTACTCGCTGGCGTCAGTGAGCCGGATCTCAGAGCGGTCTCCCAGGAGGAGGATTAGGCGAAGAGCATTGTCGACAGACTCGATCGGATATTGCGGGAGCTTTCCGGTGCTGTCATGCTCCATGCCCGCGACAGGAGGTTTCTGCATGACAGAGACCTTACCGCGGTGAAAGCCGAATGCAGCTCGAAGAATCGCGACGCTCAGGCATCGGCGGCGAAATGACGCCTTCACCGCACAACACCTGGCACCGCCGTCCGCCCGGGCGGTCCGCAGACTTGCTTCCCGCGGCGTCGTCGTCGATGACAAGTCCAATCCGTAGGCGGCGCAGGGTCTCCGGCGAAATCTGCTCCGGCCCAGTACCGCTGACAGCTGCTGGCATCCCACGCATGCTCGCCCGTGCGCAGCAGCACCCGGGCGCGGTCGTTTTCGTTACGGGCCCTGTGCCCATTCCTCGCAAATCCCGTGGGCAAGGAAGACAAACTGCCTCGCGCGGTGATGCCGTTGTGGACGTTTGGTCGAAGGCAACGAAGCGGGCTGCGCGACAGTTCGACAGCTCAGCGAGGCCGGTTGACTACACCGGCAAATTGACGGCATACTCTCTGCTAGACAGAGTCATGTTCTACATAACAGTGAAGGCGCCTCAGTCGAGGATTGGGTCCCGTCGCTGAGTCATGGAGTTGAAGATGCAGGATCACGGTGAGGTGTTGGCGGCAGTACGCACTGGCATGATTCCGGCGCACGTGTACAACGACAAGCAGATTTTCTCGCTCGAAAAGGAGCGGCTGTTCAGTCGGGCGTGGTTGTTCGTCGCGCACGAGTCCGAAATTCCGCAGCCGGGCGACTACGTGGTCAGGCAAGTGTTACAGGACTCGTTCATCGTCGCTCGTGATTCTGCAGGCGAGGTCCGGGTGATGTTCAATATGTGCCTCCATCGCGGTATGCAGATTTGTCGGGCGGAGATGGGGAACGCGTCGAATTTCAGATGCCCGTACCACGGGTGGTCTTACCGCAACGACGGCCGCATTATCGGACTGCCTTTTCACCAAGAGGCCTATGGAGGAGACGCGGGGTTCAACAAGACGGGTCAGACCCTGTTGCCAGCGCCGAGTGTGGCCAGCTACAACGGGTTGATCTTCCTGTCGATGGATCCTGACGCAGAATCGCTTGAAGACTACCTGGGTGATTTCAGGTTCTATCTCGATTTCTACACCAAGCAGGGCCCCAACGGTCTCGAGGTGCAGGGTCCTCAGCGTTGGCGGGTAAAAGCGAACTGGAAAATCGCAGCTGAGAATTTCGCCGGGGACATGTACCACACCCCGCAGACGCACACGTCGGTGGTCGAGATCGGCCTGTTCCGAGAGCCGAAGGCCCACAAGCGCAAAGACGGCGCAACCTATTGGGCGGGCAGAGGTGGGGGCACCACATACAAGCTGCCGGAGGGGAGTTTCGAAGACCGGATGAGCTATGTCGGCTACCCGGCGGAGATGATCAGTCGTGCCAAGGCGACCTGGACCGAGCAGCAGCGACAGGTCGTGGGCGCCGACGGGTTCATGATCTCGGCGGCGACGTGCTTTCCGAACATCAGTTTCGTGCACAACTGGCCGAAAGTGGAGGACGGCGAGCACGTCTTGCCGTTCATTTCGATTCGGGTATGGCAGCCCATTAGCGAGAACGAGACTGAGGTGCTGTCCTGGTTTGCGGTGGATTCTGATGCCCCGGAAGCGTTTAAGGCGGCCTCATACAAGGCTTATTTGATGTGTTTCGGCTCGACGGGAATGTTCGAACAAGACGATGTCGAGAACTGGGTGTCGCTGACCAACACCGCGGGGGGTTCGATGGCCCGCCGACTGCGGCTGAACAGCCGGATGGGGCTGCTCGCAGACGATGCCCGGGTGGTCGACACCCTAAGCAGCGCTCAGTTTCACGGGCCTGGATACGCTCAGCTCGGCTACAACGAGAACAATCAACGGGAATTATTGAGGCTCTGGGCTGACTACCTCGACATGCCGCCGCTGCGAGTCGACCCGGCTACTGTGCTCACGGACAACCCGCAAGGTATTGAGCCGATGGTGCAGACCAATGGCCGGGCCGTCGCCGGTATCGACTCGGAGTCGGCTACGACGTCGGTGACGCTGTGACCGTCGACGATCAACGCACTGGTCGACCCATGGCCCCATCGGTACTCGGTGCGCACGCCGCCCGCGCCCAACGTGTGGGGGAAGCCTTGCCGTTCGACGATTCTCGCCATCTGGAGGCGCATCGCTTCCTCGTCAACGAGGCGTACCTTCTCGATGCCCAAGACTACGACAGGTGGCTGGGTGTTCTTACCGAGGACATTCACTATTACATGCCGGTGCGGATCACCACCGCCGCCGGCGCCGGATTCGATACCTCAGCAGGAATGGCGCATTTCGACGAGAACAAATACTCACTCAGTCGCCGCGTTGCCCGATTCGCCACCGAGCATGCCTGGACTGAGGATCCGCCGTCGCGTCTGCGTCACTTCATCACCAACGTGCGCACATTCCTCACCGACGACGCCGACTACCTCGCGGTCGACAGCGCTGAGCTGTTGTTCCGCAGCCGCGGTGACGTCAATGAGTCCACGCTCCTTTCATGCGGTCGTGAGGATCTCCTACGTCGCGATGGCAACGCCCTCAAACTCGCCCGGCGGACAATCGCCGTCGATGAATCAGTGCTTCGAATGCAGAATCTGGCGGTATTCCTATGAGCTCGAATCGACCCGGCGAGGGCGCGCAGTCACCACCACAATCGGCGTGCGAGGAACTGTCGACGCTGCTGGCCGGGTCGACCGGCGATGCACTCAACATCGCCAACGAGTTCGCGGAGGTCGTCGTGCGCCGAGTGACCACTCGCAACGGAGCTCGGCTGTTGATTCAGGCGCCAAAATCGGCGCAGTGGGTGTCGCTGGATGCCTTGGAGATCGAGGCCTTGACCTGGCAGAACCCGGCCACCTTGGCCGCCATGGTGGGGAACGCAGGGGCTCCCTTGATCTTGGGCGACGAGGTATGACTGGCTGGCTGGCGGGCAAACGCGCGTTGATCGTCGGAGGAGGTTCGGGTATCGGTCGGGCCACCGTCGACGCGTTCCTGAACGAGGATGCCCAGGTCGCCGTGCTCGAGTACGACAGCGATAAGTGCGCGGCGCTGCGCCATCAGCTGCCCGACATCCCGGTAATCGAGGGTGATGGGACCACCCACACCGCCAACGACGAAGCTGTGCAGGTCGCTGCCGACGCATTCGGCGGACTCGACACATTGGTGAACTGCGTCGGGATCTTCGATTTCTACCGTCGTATTCAGGACATCCCCGCCGAGCGAATCGACCAGGCGTTCGACGAGATGTTTCGTATCAACGTCCTGAGTCATATCCACTCAGTCAAGGCAGCAGTGCCGGCATTGAGGGGGCAGGACGGCGCCTCGATCATCCTCACCGAGTCCGCTTCATCATTTTATCCAGGACGCGGCGGCCTGCTGTATGTCGCGTCGAAGTTCGCGGTGCGTGGCCTCGTCACCGCACTGGCTCACGAACTCGCGCCGAGGATCCGTGTGAACGGTGTTGCCCCAGGGGGAACGTTGAACACCGACCTGCGCGGACTCGACAGTCTCGACCTTGGCTCCCGCCGTCTTGATGCTGCACCCGACCGGGCCCGCGAATTGGCTGCTCGCACACCGCTGAACGTGGCCCTATCGGGTCACGACCACGCGTGGAGTTACGTCTTTCTCGCTTCGCACCGCTCCCGCGGGCTTACCGGCGAAACGATCCGCCCCGACGGCGGTTTCAGCCTCGGACCTGCACCCCAGCGCAATTGAACCCGACGAACATAGGGAAGGAAAGCACATGGACGGAGTCATAAAGGCTAACCACGCGGTATGTCAGGGATACGCGAACTGTGTCGTAGCCGCCGAGGACTACTTCGACATCGACGACCGGGGACTCGTGTTGGTCCGGAAGACGGAGGTCCCTTCCGCGGACAGGACCCGGGTCGAGGAGGCTGCGCGCAGCTGTCCGGTGGCAGCGTTGGAAGTCGTAGACGAATGACGTCACGGGTCGTCATCGTCGGCAGTTCTGTCGGCGGGGTCCGCACGGCCCAGGCGCTGCGATCGGAAGGCTACGACGGCGACATCGTCCTCGTGGGCGAGGAAACTGCACTGCCCTACGACAAACCGCCGCTATCCAAAGCGTTGCTTGCGGGTACGAGTGACATCGCGGCTGCGACGTTACTCACCAGAGACGCTGCCGCCGCCGACGCCATCGAGCTTCGCCTCGGCCGCCGCGCGATCGGAGTGGATGTCGCAGCGTGTGAGGTTGAGTTCGCCGATGATGAGCCCCTGCACTACGACCACCTGGTGGTGGCCACCGGAGCGAGCGCGCGACCATCCCCGTGGGGCCAGGGACCGGGCGTTCATGTGCTACGCACCCTAGAGGACTGTCTGCGGCTAAGAGCCGACCTCGTTGCCGGTGCCCGCCTCGTGGTGATCGGGGCAGGATTTATTGGGGCCGAGGTCGCGTCAACCGCGCGGTCACTGGGGCTGCAAGTGACGGTTGTCGACCCGGTGCCGGTGCCGATGAGCCGGGTGCTTACCGAAGAGATCGGTGGGTGGTTCGTCGATTTGCACCGAGACCACGGAGTGCACACGCGATTCGGCGTCGGTGTCGAGAATATTGAGGGGGAGCGCGGCAACTTGGAGGTCGGCCTCACGGACGGGACCGTCGTGGAAGCCGACACGGTGGTGGTGGGCATCGGCGCCGTTCCGAACGACGGCTGGCTGATGCCGTCGGGACTGGTCGTCGATGACGGCCTGGTCTGCGACCAGTTCTGCCGCGCCGTCACGTCAGAGAACGTCTACGCAGTCGGCGACGTGTCGCGTTGGTTTCATCGCGCCCGCGGCGTGATGATGCGCATCGAACACTGGACAAACGCGGTCGACCAGGCGTCTTGCGTCGCGCACAATATCTCGCACCCCGACCATCTGCGCTGCTACGAGCCCGTCGAGTACGTATGGAGCGACCAGTACGACTGGAAGATCCAGTTTTGCGGCCAAACAACTCACCTAAGTGAGCCACTCGTCGTCGGAGATCGATTGTCCGACAATCGATTCACAGCGCTCTACCCCGATCGCGAGCAACGTTTGAGCGGCGCCGCGATCGTGAACTGGCCTCGAGCACTGATCGAGTGCAGGCGTGCACTGAAGGCCGGCAGCGATCTCGAAACTGTGCGGGAGAGGCTCGAACTGTTGACGAACCCACCCGACACTGCCGCGACGCGATCACCATAGTGCGGCCACGCGTGGTTGCCCGCTGCATCAGACGTGACACTGTACGTCCGCCGAAGATGCTCGCTGCGGCGCCGCAATCTTAGTTCGACAACGTCTCACCAGCGGGAAACACGGCCCTCAAGATAAACACCTTGCCGTTATCTCGCCTCACCCGATCCCGAGTTGCTCCCCAGCGGCAACAGTGTCCTCATTGCGTTGTGCGCCGATCCGAGATGACTAGCGGAGCTGGCGCGAGTCGGCACGGGGGGCTGGGGCTGCCGACGTGCTGGCTGAAGAAGATAGTCTTTCCGCAGATCGGCGCGCGAGCAGCTCAACGAACACGCTCGCAAGTCCATCCGGGAGCACCCGCGACACCACGAATTGCGGCACCGGATGATCTGGATGGCGGCGGAGTCGGCGAATTCGTCTAGCGTGCTGCATATCTCGAGCTTTCGCCCCGTTAGGGGTACTGACCCAAGAGGTCAGCTCAGTGCGGCCCGTGCGGTATTGACGCAACCGGCGGGTGCCGATAGTCTCTAATTGACAGAGTGTCATTCTGCCAACCAGAGAAGGTAGCCAATGTCCACCGCCGAGAGTTCAGAGCTCCGCGAATTTGACGTCGAGCTCGAGGCTGCCAACTTACGTGGGCAATGGATATACGACGAAATGCTGGAAAGCGTCGTCGGCGGCCCCAAGCCCGCCGGTGTTCCGTTTCTGTGGCGATGGCACGATGTTTACGCGAAGCTTCTGAAGTCGTGCGACGTGATGCCTGAAAGTTTGACGGCGCGACGCAATCTCTCGTTCATCAATCCGGATGCCCGGGGAACCACGCACACCATGAACATGGGCATGCAGATGCTCAAGCCCGGCGAGATTGCCTATGCGCACCGCCATACCATGGCGGCGCTGCGGTTCGCTATTCAAGGCGGCCCCGGCCTGATTACTGTGGTGGACGGCGAGCCGTGCCAAATGGAGGACTACGACCTTGTCTTAACCCCTCGCTGGACGTGGCACGACCACGAGAATGCCACCTCGGAGAACGTCGTTTGGCTCGACGTGCTCGATATCGGATTGGTGCTCGGGCTCAATGTTCCCTTCTATGAGTCCTACGGCGAGAAGCGCCAACCTCAACGCGACGAGCCGGGAGAGCATCTCGCCGACCGGGGGGGCCTACTCCGCCCTGCATGGGAGCAGGTCAAGACGGCGAACTTTCCATTCCGCTATCCCTGGCGCGACGTCGAGCGGCAGCTCCAGCGGATGGCGGGCCTTGCGGGCAGTCCCTACGACGGCGTCGTCCTGCGTTATGCCAACCCCGTCACAGGCGGATCGACCATGCCAACGCTCGATTGCTGGGTGCAATTGCTGCGGCCCGGCCAGCGGACCGACGCCCATCGCCACACGTCGAGTGCCGTGTATTTCGTCGTGCGTGGCGAAGGGACGACCGTCGTCGACGACGTGGAGCTTGACTGGGGGCCCCACGACAGTTTCGCGGTGCCTAACTGGAGCACCCATCACTTCGTCAACCGGTCGACAGAAGATGCCGTGCTGTTCTCGGTCAACGACATCCCCACACTCAAGGCACTCGATCTCTACTACGAAGAGCCCGAGCTGTCATTGGGGGCGCACCCGTTTCCCCCAGTACCCGCCAACCTCCGAGCCCGCTGACGTTTCACCAGAAAGGCAATGCCTGTGCCTGACACGAAGTTGACCGTTGATGACATTACCGGGGTCGTTGGCATCATTCCTACGCCCTCCATCCCGACGGCCGACCAGCCCGACACAACATTCTCCGTGGACCTCGACGAGGCGGCGACGCTTGCCGACTCGATGGTCCGCGGCGGGGTCGACGTGCTTATGACCACAGGCACCTTCGGCGAGTGTGCCTCGCTGACATGGGACGAGTTGCAAAGCTTCGTCGCCACCGTCGTCGATGCCGTCGCGGGTCGAATCCCGGTTTTCGCTGGAGCGACGACGCTCAACACCCGCGATACGATCACTCGAGGTCGTCGGCTCGGCGAGCTCGGTGCCGACGGTTTGTTCGTCGGTCGTCCGATGTGGCTGCCCCTCGACGACGCCGGAATTGTGCGCTTCTATCGCGATGTGGCCGAGGCAGTGCCGAACCTGGCACTGGTTGTCTACGACAACCCAGGCGCCTTCAAGGGAAAGATCGGGACCCCCGCATACGAGGCGCTTAGCCAGATACCACAGGTTGTCGCTGCCAAGCACCTCGGACTGCTCAGTGGCTCCGCCTTCCTCTCCGACCTCCGCGCCGTCGGCGGTCGTGTGCGGCTACTGCCGCTTGAGACCGACTGGTACTACTTTGCCCGGCTATTCCCAGAGGAGGTCACCGCCTGTTGGTCGGGCAATGTGGCCTGCGGCCCTGCGCCGGTAACCCACTTGCGCGACTTAATCCGAGCCCGCCGCTGGGACGACTGCCAAACGCTCACCGACGAACTCGAGGCCGCTCTCGCGACGCTCTACCCGGGCGGCAACTTCGCCGAATTCCTCAAATACAGCATCCAAATCGACAACGCCCAATTCCAAGCAGCCGGTTTTATGCGCACCGGGCCCACCCGGCCGCCGTACACCGAAGTGCCGGAGTCCTACTTGGCTGGAGGGCGCGAGGCCGGCAAGAACTGGGCCGCACTCCAGCAGCGCTATGCGTCACTTACCGTCCCGAACCACTGAATCGCCCGAGGACAGCACATGTTGGTGAAGGCGTTGGGTTATGTGGGTGTGGAGTCTCCGGATGCGAAGGAGTGGTTGGAGTTCGGTCCGGAGGTTTTGGGGATGGAGGCGGTGGAGGCGGCCAGTGGGTCGGTTCTGTTGCGGATCGATGACGCCGATCACCGGTTGGCTGTGCATCACGGGGAGCGCAACCGGATGTTGTATGCGGGGTGGGATGTGGGCAGCGAGGAGGCGGTTGAGGCTGCTGGGGAGTTGTTGCATCGGCAGGGTATTGGGTTTGAGGTGGGAACCGAGGAGGACTGCGCGGCCCGCGGTGTGTTGGGCTTTGTGACGCTGTCGGATCCTTCGGGGTTGCGTCATGAGTTGTTTTACGGTCAGAAGGTGGTGCCGGGTTCCTTCCGGCCCGGTCGTGCGATATCGGGGTTCGTCACCGGGGCGCAGGGGTTGGGTCATGTGGTGCTGGCGACGCCGGACCTCGCGCAGGCCGACCGGTTCTTGCGGGGGGTGTTGGGGTTCAAGAAGAGCGATGAGATTTACACCTTCATCGATCTGTGGTTCTACCACTGCAACCCGCGCCATCACAGCATCGCGTTGACTCCGATGCCGGGTGTGCGGGGACTGCACCACGTGATGGTAGAGGTGCAAAGTTTTGATGACGTGGGGATGGCTTATGACCTGTGCATGTCGCGCAACATTCCGCTGAGCATGACGTTGGGGCGCCATGTCAACGATCGGATGGTGTCGTTCTACGTCCGAACACCGAGCGGTTTTGATCTCGAGTACGGCTGGGATGCGGTCACCGTCGACGAGGAAACCTGGACCGTCGCCCAGTACGACCGACCCAGCGTGTGGGGCCACCAGATGGTCGCCCAAACACCACCAGGAGCACTCGAAGCCGCAACAACATGAACGGCTCGACGGACGAGACGACGAAAACGATCATATGGAGGTGAAATGGCGATCCAGTTCCTAACCGACGACTGGGCGACTGCGGTGACCGACGCGGCCAATGCCGACGAGAGGTTCCGCATTGCAGCGAAGGGACATGACGTGGTGCTCCGCGTATCCGTGTCGCAGAGCCCGGCCAGCGATGACTACTACATGCATTTCTCTGACGGGTCGCTCATCGTCGGTATCGGATCCCCGCCGCGCACGCCCGACGTGGAGGCCGAGCTCAGCTACGAAACAAACGTCGAGCTGTCTCGGGGTGCGCTCAACGGCCAGACCGCGGCCATGACCGGGCAGATGAAAGCCGTCGGCAACATGATGAAGATGATGTCGATCGGAAAAGCCCAGGATCGGCTCGCAGAACTCGAGAGCGGCTTAGACATCGACTACTAGCACTGATCGCGGCGCCTAGAGTTGACTTCGCGCCGAGGGACACAATGCCACGAACGGGAGTGCATCGGCACCTACCATCGGCTCAAGTCCCACCCTGGACGGTCCGGCGCGACCATACCGCCAACAAAGCCATTCCGAAAATCCTCAAACCAGATTGGACACGGCTCATGACAACACGCACCAGCGAACTCGTTCCCAGCGACATGAAGGGGTTGTGGGGATTCGTGCCGGCCTGCTCGACGCCGGACGCCGCCGATGTCAACGCGGTCGACACGATCGACACCGATGCGCTGGCGTCTCTGGTTGATCGACTGGTTCGTGATGGTGTCGACGGCATCGTCACGACCGGCAGCGCCGGCGAGTCGCACACCCTTTCCGACGACGAATACCGCACGCTCATCACCACGGTCGTGGAGACGGTGAACGCTCGGGTTCCGGTGTTCGTTGGTGCCAGTACGCTCAACACGCGCGACTCGATCCGACGCGCCCGCGTCATCGCCGACCTCGGGGCGGACGGGATCATGAGCGGACCGCCGATGTATTTGCCGCAGACTGCCGAGAACGCGGTCCAGTACTATAAAGACCTCGCCGAGGCCGTTCCGGAGCTGGCGATTATGATCTACCAGAACCCGCACGCGTTCCGCATCACATTGCCGCCCGGTGCATTTAGGGAGCTGGCCCAGATTCGCAATATCGTTGCGCTCAAGCAGACCTCGATGGACATCTTCAATGTGATCGGCGCAATCAAAGCGGTCAAGGACAAGATGTCGGTCCTCGTCTTGGACCAGTTGATGTACCCCGCAATGATGTTCGGCGCTGCCGGAGCGTGGAGCATCGACGTATGCATGGGCCCCTGGCCCGCGCTTTCGCTGCGCGATGCATGCCAGCGTGGCAACTGGACAGAGGCCGCGGCCATCGCCGACCAGATGCAGGCGCCATTTCGAACGCTGGGTCTGACTATGGAGGAATTCCAAGCCATGCAGTCCGCCTGGTGGAAGATCGCAATCGACACTGCGGGCTATGGGCGTGCTGGGGCTGCTCGGCCGCCCTTCGTTCACATACCGCAGACCGTCGTCGACTCCGCGCACCGCTACGGTGAACGCTGGGCAGGACTTGCGGAGCGCTATCACCGGTCAAGGGAAGCCGCTGGGCTGCCGCCTGCCGCGGCGAACGGCGCCGCCGCCTCGTCATCGACGCCGGGGAAGAACCGTCAGGGCGACCTGCTGACCACTCCCGCCACCTAGGCGTCTAGGTCTGTAGCCAACGTCGCCAGCCCACTCAGCACCGGCTGAACTTCGGGAAGGACTGCCAAGCCGAGCACTGCGACGGTGGCGAGGTTGAACAATGCCGCCTGCTCGCGGCCACCGACCTGGTGGGCTTCTCCGAGAGCCCGTGCACGATGATGGGTCAGCCAGTCAGGATTGTGATCGAGAGCAGCGTCAGGATAGGAAGTCGCACCCGACCCAACGCGTCGCCGAGCACCCAGATGTTCGGCGTAACAAGCGTTTTCGCCGCCGTGGCCGCAGCGAGCATGTCACAAGTCACAAGCGCCACGGGCGGTCTGCCAGGGACCACGCCGGCGATCACTCGGAGATGTCCGAACCCATAGGTGCGACAATCATC
Organism: Mycobacterium neglectum; assembly: GCF_002591975.1. GTDB lineage: Bacteria > Actinomycetota > Actinomycetes > Mycobacteriales > Mycobacteriaceae > Mycobacterium > Mycobacterium neglectum. The sequence goes on from NZ_NVQE01000010.1 coordinate 151,548, forward strand.
ATCGCCTGCCGACTCGGGCGATCCGGGGAGTGGAGTCGGCTAACGCCCGCCACCCGGGTGTTCGTCGGCTTCGCCGCGGACAATCGCGGCAACGACCGCCGCGAGTGCTTTCTGTTCCCGCGCCCCGCGGCCGAATGTTCATAGCAGGGCACCGACAGCACGACGATATCGCCACAGACCTCGGCCATGAGCGGCTGGCGGCCCCGGCGCAAAGGCAAGTCGGTCGAAGCGATCAACACGTCCAGTCGCGATCTTGCTTGCACTGCCGCAGCCTGCCGAACGCGTCGTAAATGCCTGATTCGTCAGGACTTAGCGTGATTTCGTCTACATAAGGTGACGCGCCAGGCGCCCGGGTATCGCGCATCCGATGGAGGCGCCACGTGAGCTCGCGTCCAGATCGGTTGTGCAGCATCGTCATTAGTTCCGCGCCGTTTTGGTCGTGGTCCATTCGGAGATGGCGTCTTGACGGGCCGGTGTGATGTATCTAGCATTCTCTACAGCGGAGGACGCATCTGTTCAGCAGAACAGAGAGTGAGTGTTGACGGGTTGATCGAGGAGTTCGGTGTGATGAATGCGATCGGGGTCGATCGGGATACCCGTGAGGCTGTCGAGGCGTTCATGTTCCGGGAGGCGGAGCTCCTCGATGGGGGGCAGTTCCGGGAATGGTTGGGTCTGCTTGACCCCGACATCCGGTATGTGGTTCCGGTGCGCACCACGAGGGAGGACTCCGCGGGTTGGGTGGGCGCGATCGCGCACTGGAACGACGACTACACGGGTTTGGAGATGCGGGTTCTTCGCGGCGAGACGGACTTCTCGTGGGCCGAGTCACCTCGGTCGCGGACCCGGCACTTCGTGTCCAACATCCGCACGACTGCCGGACCGGGGGCTGAAGAGTTGACCGTGCGCTCAAATCTGTTGTTCTTTCGCAGCCGCGGAGATAGCGGCCGCTGGGAGTTGCTCTCGGCCGAACGCGTCGACGTGTTGCGCCGGACCGACGATTCGCTGCGGCTGGCTCGGCGCGAGGTGTTGCTCGACCACTCGACGTTGCCCATCGACAACCTGTCGGTATTCCTGTAGGGCCAGCTCCCCTCACCACCTCCTCGTGGATATCGCCAATTCCAGAAAGGGCCCGACCATATGACCACCGAAACAAGCGAGACGGACTTGATCGAGATGTTGGTGAAGGCGTGACTGGCGTTATGGGAAGTGACCTGGATGTGTCGGTCCAAGAATGCGACGTCTTGGTGGTGGGTGGCGGGATTGGTGGAGCGCGAGCGGCACTGCGGGCCGCGGAGTTGGGGTCGTCGGTGATTTTGGTGGAGAAGGCGGTGGTGTCTCGGGCGGGGCCGATGACGTATGTGCACAGCCAGTACGCCCCTGATCACCGGGTGCAGGGGGAGGAGATGACGGAGTGGACGCGCGAGTTCGTGGTGGGCAGCAATTATTTGGCCGATCAGGATTGGGTGCAGCAGTACATCACCGAGGCCTACGACCGGGTTAACGAGCAGATCGAGTGGGGTGTGCCGTATTCAACTCATGAGGACGGGTCGCTGAAGTACGTGACGGTCCGCGGCCACAACCTTGGCACGACGCTGGGTGTGGATGGTCGCGTGTGTATGGAGATCCTCAAGGAGAGGATGAAAGCGGCGGGGGTGCGACTGTTCGAGCGGGTCGATGTGATTGATCTGCTGACCACCGACGGGTGTCGGCCCACCGCTGGTGCGGTGTGTGGTGCGGTGGGGGTAAATGTTGTCACTGGCCAGTGTCATGTCTTCACGGCGGGCAGCGTCATCCTCAACACCGGCCCTTGGTACCCCAAGCTGCATTACGCGTTCGCCGACCATTGCAGCGGGGAAGGTCATGTGGCGGCCTGGCGAGTGGGTGCCGAGTTCGCCGGCATGGAATTCGGCCAGTTCGCTGCCTGGAGTTACTTCAATCGGTCATTCTTCACACCGGGTCAAGCCAAGATTCAGGGGATCGGTGGCAAGTTCTGCAACGCGGCGGGCGAGTACTTCATGGACCGCTATGACCCGATCTGGGGCGATAAGGGCGGGTTGTTCACCATCGCGCGCGCGATCATGACCGAGATGGTCGAGGGCCGAGGGCCGTGCTATCTCGACTTGCGTCACGTACCACAGGCGGATCTAGAGGTGCTGTATGAAGTGTCTCCGACGGTGCGGCGCGCCTTTACCGAGTTTGAGGTCGATCCCTCCACGGACCTGCTGGAGGTGACCCCGTTCATCGTGCTCGGCACGAGCAGCACCAGCGGTCCCACGATCGACCTGGACGGAGCCACCACAGTGCCCGGCCTGTACGCGGCCGGGTATGGCACGGCGTGTCCGCATTTGATGTCGGGAATTTCTGGCAGCGGGATCTCGAGCTTCTCGGCTGTTGCGGGGTACCGGGCGGGCACTGCGGCGGCGGCGCGCGGCGGTCACGCGGTAGCGCGCAGTGTGTGGGAGAACCAGGCACAGGAGAGCTTCGCGCAGTATTTCGCGCCGATGCGTCGGCTGCGGCAGGTCCGGCCGGTGGATGTGTGGAAAGCCATCGGCGAGGCGACGGCCAATCCGGCATTCGCATTGTTTAAGTCGGAGGCACGGATCGATTCAGCGCTCGCTGAGCTGTACCGGATCCGGGATCGGGTACTGCGTTACGTTTTCGCGCCGGACTATCAAGAACTTAAGAAGGCGCATGAGGTGCGCGCATACCTGACGTTGGCGATCATCACCTGTGAGGCGATGAAGCGGCGCACCGAAAGTCGCGGGGAGCTGTTTCGTATCGACTACCCCTACGCGGACAACGATGAGTGGCTGAAGTGGCTGCTCGTGCGCCGGGGCAGCGGCGGTGAATTCGATCTGCAGTTCAGCGAACGCGACCTGCCGATCCAGTCGTGGCCGGTGCAGGCCCCGCCCGGCCGCCATCCAAGTCCATATACCGTGCCGCAAGGCTACCGCGAGGAGGCGACGGTTCAGTGATCGAAAGTATCGACGAGACGACGTGCGACGGGTGCAACGTCTGCATTGACAGCTGCCCAACCGGAGTGATCCGGCTGGTGGAGGGCGACGAACCGTGGGGGACCACCAAGTGGCGAGCCAAGATCATCTACCCCAACGACTGTCATTCCTGTCGGCTGTGCGCAATCGACTGTCACGTGGACGCCATCGTTGTCAGCCACGCACTAGTGATCCCCGACCCCTTCCTCCCCCGCGTGGAGCCCCTCGACGACCTGTCTCTATACACCATCTAACGCGGCGAAGGAAACCCCTTGTGTAGTTCTGGTGGTCGCCGGTATCGTTAAAAAAAAAAAAAATATAGACATAACACACATCTGAATCGCAATAGAAATAACAGAACTAATAAGATACTTCTCTAAGCAAGACACGCACAAGAGCAAACAACAAGCGCAATGCGACAAAGTAAT
>NZ_NVQE01000100.1 GCF_002591975.1 Mycobacterium neglectum
AGCCTCGATCCACCGACTGACCTGGTGTTTTCTGGGTGTCGGAATGAGGAAAGTGCCCTCTGAACTGGGATGATTGTAGTTCTCACACAAACAATCGGGTCAGTTCGGAAAGGCACTTCCAGTGCAAGTTTCGCACAGCTTCGCTTCGCAGTCAGCGGTGTTCGATGACGATCATCTCGTGTCGTGCGCCGGGCTGGTACCGGTGATGACGTTGGCCCAGCAGACCGGGCTGACTCGGCTTCTCTCGGAGAAGGTCCAGATCGTCGCGCCGCGGATCAAGTCCGGGGCGGCCAACCCGTCTCCGAAACTGGCCACGCTGATCGCGGGCATGTGCGCGGGCGCGGACTGCATCGACGACATCGACCTGGTCCGCAGCGGCGGCATGACGACGCTCTTCGACGGCGTGTACGCACCGTCGACGGTCGGAACGTTGTTGCGAGAGTTCACCTTCGGTCACGCCCGCCAACTCGAATCGGTACTACGTGACCATCTGGTGGCGCTGTGTGGGAGGGTCGACCTGCTCCCTGATGCCGCCAAGGGGTCGGTGTTCATCGACATCGACTCGCTGCTACGTCCGGTCTACGGGCGCGCCAAACAGGGCGCCTCCTACGGACACACCAAGATCGCCGGCAAGCAGATCCTGCGCAAGGGACTCTCACCGCTGGCCACCACCATCAGCACCGCGGGGTCGGCACCGGTGATCGCCGGGATGCGGCTACGCGCGGGCAAGACCGCCTCGGCCAAGGGTGCCGGGCGCATGGTCGCCCAAGCCATCAGAACCGCCCGCGCCGCCGGAGCCAGCGGGCAGATCCTGGTGCGCGGCGACTCGGCCTACGGCAACCGGGCGGTGGTGCGGAGCTGCCTGCGCGCGGGCGCCCGGTTCTCGCTGGTGATGATCCGAAACCCCGCCGTGGAACGCGCGCTGGCCGCCATCGACGAGAGCGCCTGGACCCCGGTGTCTTATCCCGGCGCAGTCCAAGATCCCGATACCGGGGCCTGGATCTCTGATGCCGAAGTCGCCGAAATCCCCTACACCGCTTTTGCATCCACCCCCGATCGAATCACCGCGCGCCTCATCGTGCGTCGAGTCAAAGACGCCCGGTTTCCCGACGCACTGTTTCCGGTCTGGCGATATCACCCGTTCTTCACCAACACCGACCTGCCCGCCGATCAGGCCGACATCACCCACCGCCAACACGCGATCATCGAGACCGTGTTCGCCGACCTGATCGACGGACCGCTGGCACACATCCCGTCGGGCCGCTTCGGGGCGAACTCCGCCTGGATCCTGTGCGCGGCCATCGCCCACAACCTGCTGCGCGCCGCCGGGGTGCTGGCAGGTGAGAACCACGGCCGGGCGCGGGGATCCACACTGCGCCGCAAGATCGTCAACATTCCCGCGCGACTCGCCCGTCCGCAACGCCGGCCCATCCTGCACCTACCCACCCACTGGCCCTGGTCTCGGGCCTGGCTCATGCTGTGGCACAACATCATCGGCCCTAGCCCGCCCAATGCCGCTACTGTCTGACCACCTGGCCGAAAGCCCCCGAACGGAGCGCAGAGGAAAAGCTGGGCAAACCAGCAGCTACCTCATGCGCACAACCCGACGACCAACGACAGCCCGACCTCACAGCCACACACCAGGTCAGTCGGTGGATCGAGG
>NZ_NVQE01000101.1 GCF_002591975.1 Mycobacterium neglectum
CTAGACGGTATGGGGGCGACTTGAGGCCGAAGGCCTCGGGCTGCAATTGGACGTGGGTTGCCGGTGACGAGTGAACACTCGCACCGGTAGAGCCACAGTTGCAGATCAGGAGGCCTCCGGTGAGTTTCAACGGTACGAGTGTGGGATTGGACGTGCACGCGCTTTCGGTGGTTGCGCATGCATTTGATGAAGAAACGGGTCGGGTCGAGCGGGCACGATTATGTCCCGATCACGGCGAGATCCTGGACTGGTTGCACCAGTTACGTGGCCCGGTGCGAGTGGCCTATGAAGCCGGGCCGACGGGATTTGGGCTCGCGCGGGCGTTGGCCGCCGCCGAGATCGACTGTGTGGTCGCAGCGCCGTCGAAGTTGATCCGCCCGAGCGGGGATCGGATCAAGACCGACGCCCGTGACGCTTCGCACCTGGCCCGGCTGCTGCGATTGGGCGAGATCACCGCGGTCACGGTGCCCGAGGCCGACGTAGAGGCAGTCCGCGATCTGGTCCGGGCCCGCGAGGACGCCCGCGCGGATCTGATGCGAGTCCGGCACCGGCTGTCGAAGCTGCTGCTGCGCCAGGGCCGGGTGTATTCGGGCGGGAAAGCCTGGAATGGCGTGCACGAAACCTGGCTGCGTCGCCAACGTTTCGACGATGTTCACACCACAGCGGCCTTTGATCACCACTTCGATGCGGTGCTCACCGCCACGGCTGCTCGTGATCGCCTTGACGAACAGATCTGCGACGTCGCAGCCTCACCGCGTTGGTCTGATCCCGTCGACCGGCTGGGCTGTTTGCGCGGCATCTCGGCGCTGACCGGCCTGGCGTTGACGGTCGAGATCGGTGACTGGACCCGGTTCACAGGTGCCTCGATCGGCGCCTACGTCGGCCTGGTCCCCACGGAGTACTCCTCGGGTGCCTCCCGGGTGCAGGGTTCGATCACCAAGGCCGGCAACGCTCACGTGCGGCGACTGTTGATCGAGTCGGCCTGGCACCACCGGGCGGCCTACCGCAATCCCGGACCGACGATGCGGGCCCGCTGGGCCAAGGTCGACCCGGCACTCAAGGACCGCGGGCATGCCGGTAACCGACGCCTGCACCAGCAGTGGTGCCGGTTCAACGAGCGCAAGAAGCCCCATGTCGTGGCCAACGTTGCGGTTGCCCGTCAACTGGCCGGGTGGTGCTGGTCACTGGCCACGCTCAACTAACGACTCATCACCAAGCTTGATCGGAGTCGGCCGGTTAACGGCGAGGTAGGCGAACTGGATCTGCGTTACAGCTATGAGCAACAACAGTATTCACCAAATGCTGATGTGACGCCCGCCCCTAGAGAGCAGCCACCGTTCGCGCCGAACCATCGTCTTGCGGTACCCAACCCGCGTATATCAGTCTGACACCATCGTCGTTGACCAACGACCGCCGCGGCACCGACTGACTCCGATCAAACGAAAGCCGCCCCGGCATCAAAACCGGGGCGGCTTTCACCTGCCTATTGACAAACGATGCCTACATATCAGCTGT
>NZ_NVQE01000102.1 GCF_002591975.1 Mycobacterium neglectum
CATCGCTACCCAATTCCTCGGCGGCTCGAACTTCGCCTCTTTCGGCTTCGGCGCGGGCACCGGCGGATTGAGCAACACCCAAAGCGTTCGCAACATCAGCGTCACCGCCACCTTCGAAGGCCAGGCGGGCTGACCACTTAAACCTGACTTAGGACACTGTCGCTGGGATTTCTGAGTTGCACTCGTTTGACCTGGCGTTTCCCCATGCTGGGGGCACTAATTGGGGCACTAAGCGGGTAGGTTTTGGTGGTGGCGTACGTGCGGAAGGTGCGCACCGCCTCGGGTGCGGTGGCGGTGCAGGTGGTGGCAAAACAGCGTGGCCGCCGCGAGATCCTGGCCCATGTCGGATCCGCTCACACCGATGCTGAGCTGGGCATTCTATTGGAGAAGGCCCGCGCGATCGCCCTCGGTGATCAGAGCCAGCTCGAGTTCGAGGTACCAGCGCGCACCGAGTCGATCCATGATGTCTGCGACGGGAGCACCGCGACGCTGTTCAGGCCGCCGCCCGAGACCACAGGCGCCTCGGCCGGTCCGGGGCGCACAACGGGCACCAGTTCGCGGCTGCTGTACGAGGCGCTCGGCGCCACCTATGACGGGCTGGGTTTCGATGCCGTCGCCGATGAGGTGTTTCGGGATTTGGTGATCGCCCGGATCGTCGAGCCGACTAGCAAGCTCGACTCTCTTCGGGTCCTGACCGACCTGGGAGCAAATACCGTGTCCTACAGGACCATTCAACGACACTTGCAGTCGATCAACACGGGCAGGTACCGGGATGTGATCACCAAGAAGTGTTTCGCGCACTCCCGTGACCGGGGCACGTTGAGTCTGCTGCTCTACGACGTGACCACCCTGTACTTCGAGGCCGAGAACGAAGACGACCTGCGCAAAGTCGGCTATTCGAAAGAACGCCGGGTGGATCCACAGATCGTGGTCGGGTTGCTGGTGGACCGGACCGGGTTCCCGCTGGAGATCGGCTGCTTTGAAGGCAACACCGCCGAGACCACCACGATCGTGGCGATCCTGGAAGGCTTTCAGAAGCGCCACGATTTGGCCGGGGTGCCGATGGTGGTGGCCGCTGACGCCGGCATGTTGTCCTGGACTAATTTGAAAGCCCTTGATGGGTCCGGGTTTTCGTTCATTGTCGGTTCGCGTACCACCAAAGCCCCAGGGGATCTGGCCAGCCACTTCCACTGGCACGGCAATGCTTTCACCGATGGGCAGATCATCGACACTGTCACCTCGCGTCGCGGGTCCACGGTGGTCAACAACACCAAGCTCAAAGCCGAACCGGTCTGGACGGCGGTCGAGCATCCGAAAGCGTGGCGGGCGATCTGGCAGTACAGAGCTGCCCGGGCACGCCGCGATCAGAAAACCGGCTCTTCATGATTGAGGGTGTAGAACGGTCAGCTGCTGTCGGCCTGTGATTGGGGTGTCTGGTTGGCTGGGTGTGTGCCGGAGAAGAAGCGGAAGAGTAAGAGGAAGAGCGCGGTGTCCGGGGGTG
>NZ_NVQE01000103.1 GCF_002591975.1 Mycobacterium neglectum
GAGATATTGTCAAGACCTGTGGATGAGGTTGTTTCAGGCGACCTCGGTTTCGGTTGATTCGTCGCTCTCGGCGGGTGTGATGCCAACGGGCCGTTCGAGTAGCTTGCCTTTGTGGAACACCGCGCCGGCACGGACCAGCGCGACCAGGTGTGGTGCGTTCACGGCCCGCCAGCGGGCTTGGGCAGCGTCGATCAGCTTGTAGGCCATGGCAATTCCCGCCGCGCGGGATCCGGGGCCCTTGGTGACCTTGGTCCGCAACCGCACGGTGGCGAAAGTCGACTCGATCGGATTGGTAGTTCGCAGGTGGATCCAATGCTCGGCCGGATATTTGTAGAACTCCAGGAGCACATCGGCATCATCGACGATCTTGGCGACCGCTTTGGGGTACTTGGCGCCGTAGTCGACCTTGAAGGCCTTGATCGCGACCTGGGCCTTGTCGATATCCTCGGCGTTGTAGATCTCCTTGATCGCGGCCAACGCAGCTGGGTGCGCTGATTTCGGCAACGCAGCAAGCACATTGGCCTGCTTGTGGAACCAGCAGCGTTGCTCCCGGGTGGCCGGGAACACCTCCCGGATGGCCTTCCAGAACCCCAACGCGCCGTCACCGACGGCCAGCACCGGCGCGGTCATCCCACGACGACGGCAGCCCCGCAGCAGATCCGCCCACGACTCGGTCGACTCCCGGTATCCGTCGGCCAGGGCGACGAGTTCCTTGCGGCCATCGGAGCGCACGCCGATCATCACCAACAGGCAGAGCTTCTCCTGCTCGAGGCGGACCTTGAGGTGGATGCCGTCGACCCACAGGTAGACGTAATCGGCGCCCGAGAGGTCACGCTCGCCGAAAGTCTTCGCCTCGTCCTGCCATTGGCTGGTGAGCCGGGTGATCGTCGTGGCCGACAGTCCGGCGCTCGAGCCGAGAAACTGCTCCAGCGCCGGACCGAAGTCACTCGTCGAGAGCCCGTGCAGGTACAGCAGTGGCAGCACCTCGGTCATCTGCGGGGACTTGCGTGCCCACGCCGGCAGGATCGCCGAGGAAAACCGTTGCCGCTCACCGGTAACGGCGTCGATGCGCTTGTCGTTGACCCGCGGGGCGGTCACCGTGACCGCACCCGCGGCGGTGAGGATGTCACGTTCGTGGTGATAGCCGTTGCGGACCACCAGACGCCGACCGTTGTCGTCGACCTCACCGGCATGGGCGTCGACGTAGGCGGCTACTTCAGCCTGCAGTGCCGCCGCCAACATCTGCCGCGCACCGTCGCGGACGATCTCATCCAACAGCGACCGACCAGCACCGCTGCCGTTCTCGTTGGCTGATTCCGCGTCGTGAACTACCGTGAGCATGGGCGTACCTTCCCAACCAGCGCGCCAACGCCGGTCTTGATCGAGATCCTGTTTCCGTGATGATCATCCTCGGGAAGGTGCGCCCACTTTCACGCCACCTCGCCGAGGCTCATCCACAGGTTCTGATCATTGCTC
>NZ_NVQE01000104.1 GCF_002591975.1 Mycobacterium neglectum
TCCTTAAGTTCGTAGGTGCAGTTACTTCGTGTTGTTACGTTGTGCTGTGACCCGGGTGGGCCGGGTGAGGCTGCATCGGTTTAGCCGGCCTTGGTGGTGCGGCTTGAAAGGACTGGCCGCCCGGCCTGCCTGGACTTCTCTGGCCGCTGATTGAGATCTGCGATGTGATCGCTTGTTTAAGGAAACGCTGGCGGGGTTGTCCGTGGGGAACATGTTGGCAGACAAGCGAAAAGAGAATCGATGACAACAGATCAGTTGTGGGCTGGTGTGGATGTCGGTAGAGAACATCATTGGGTGTGTGTGGTTGACGCCGCCGGGGCGGCGGTGTTGTCGCGCAAGCTGGTCAATGACGAGCAGTCCATCCGCGAGCTGATCGCGGAGGTCGACGAGTTGGGTCCGCAGGTGTCCTGGACGGTGGACCTGACCATGACGTATGCCACCCTGCTGTTGACGGTGCTGACCGACCTCGGCAAGTCGGTGCGCTACCTCGCGGGCCGGGCGGTGTGGCAGGCCTCGACGGTTTATCGCGGAGGCGAGTCCAAGACCGACGCCAAAGATGCCAGGGTGATCGCTGATCAATCGCGGATGCGCGGTGAGGATCTGCCGGTCCTGCATCCCGACGACGACCTGGTCACCGAACTTCGGATGCTGACCGCCCACCGCGCCGATCTGGTGGCTGATCGCACCCGCACCATCAACCGGCTGCGTCAGCAACTGATCGCCGTCTGCCCAGCTTTGGAACGGGTCGCCGAGCTCAGCTCCGACCGCGGCTGGGCGGTGCTGTTGTCGCGCTATCAACGACCCAAAGCCATACGGCAGAGCGGCATTTCGCGACTGACGAAGTTCCTGGCCGACGCTGGAGTCCGTAACGCATCTGCCATCGCCGTCGCTGCAGTCTCGGCCGCCAAGGCTCAGACGGTCAAGATGCCCGGCGAGGAGGTCGCCGCCACTCTGGTCGCCGAACTGGCCCAGGGGGTGATCGCCCTTGATGACCGCATCAAAACCACTGACGCCGACATCGAGGGCCGGTTTCGCCGCCATCCCCTTGCCGAGGTGATCACCAGCATGCCCGGCATTGGATTCCGACTCGGCGCCGAATTCCTGGCCGCCGTCGGCGATCCTGCGCTGATCGGTTCGGCCGATCAACTCGCCGCCTGGGCCGGACTGGCTCCGGTGTCTCGAGATTCGGGAACACGGACCGGAAACCTGCACACCCCCAAGCGCTACAGCCGTCGCTTGCGTCGAGTCATGTACATGTCGGCTCTGACCTCGATACGTTGCGACGACCACTCTCGGGCCTACTACCAGCGCAAACGAGAGGAGGGTAAACGTCCGATCCCGGCCACCATCTGCCTGGCGCGACGCCGTACCAACGTCCTTTACGCACTGATCCGTGACAACCGCACCTGGCAACCTGATTCACCCCCCGTCACCACGACGACGGCGGCTTGACTTCTTCATTGAGAGTCCTTTCG
>NZ_NVQE01000105.1 GCF_002591975.1 Mycobacterium neglectum
GGCTCTTCGATTTTAATGGGGCAGTTGTGATTTCGCTCTCGTAGGGCGTGTCGCTGCATGGGGAGGCCCTTGGTCTTCCGAAGTCTGAAAGTTGCGAAGCATTCAGGCTGACGAAGGGAACCAAGGGCCGTGTCCGACGGTACGACATTGTTGTTTGGGCTGCCAGGAGTGCGGGTTGAGCGTGTCGAGCGCTGGGCCGACGGGACGCGAGTAGTGCACGCGGTGACCGCGAGCGAGTCCGCGGCGGCGTGCCCGTCGTGTGGGGTGTTGTCCACCTCGGTGAAGGCCCGAGTCGCCACCGCACCGAAGGATATCCCCTACGGTGAAGCGCGAATCATGCTGCGGTGGCACAAGACCCGGTGGCGTTGCCGGGAGGACTACTGTGAACGCGGGTCCTTCACCGAGTCCATCGCGCAGGTGCCGGCGCGGGCCCGCACAACTCTGCGGTTGCGCACTCAGGTCGGTGCGGCGATCGGGGATGCGGCCCGTTCTGTGGCCGAGGTCGCAAACAGCCACGGCGTGTCGTGGCCGACCGCGCACCGCGCGTTCGTCGCCCACGCCGAGTCGCTGCTAGTCGAACCGCAGCCCACCGCGGTGCTGGGCATCGATGAGACCCGCCGCGGAAAGCCCAGGTGGGAACACTGCGCGGTGACGCAGGGGTGGGTGCGGGTGGACCCGTGGGACACCGGGTTCGTCGACCTGGCCGGCGATCAGGGCCTGCTGGGGCAACGGGAAGGCCGCACCGGCGCAGCGGTCATCGACTGGCTCTCTGAGCGCACCGAAGCCTTCCGCGCGGGCGTGGCCTACGTGGCCATCGACCCGGCCGCGGTCTACGCGACAGCGATCCGCACACCCGGCTTGTTGCCCAACGCGACGATCGTGGTCGATCACTTCCACCTGGTGAAGCTCGGCAACGACGCGGTGACCAAGGTGCGTCAACGGGTCACCTGGGATCTACGTGAGCGTCGTGGTCGCAAGATCGACCCGGAATGGGCCAACCGGCGACGGTTGCTGCGCGCTCGGGAACGCCTGTCGGGCAAGAGTTTCGCCAAAATGTGGAACGCCCTCATCGCCGCTGACGACACCGGTCAGATCCTCTCAGCGTGGATCGCCAAGGAAGAACTGCGCACCCTGCTGTCCACCGTGCGCGTCGGCGGCGACCCGCACCTGACCCGGCACCGCCTGCACCGGTTCCTGTCCTGGTGCATCGATTCGCAGATCCCGGAGCTGCTGACCCTGGCCACCACCGTGGACACCTGGTGGCCCGAGATCAACGCCTTCATCGCCACCGGCATCACCAACGCCGGCACCGAGGGCTACAACCGGCTCGTCAAGCAGGTCAAACGCACAGCGTGCGGGTTCAGAAACACAGAAAACTCGGCCCGCCGGATACGCTTCCACTGCACCCGCAAACAGCGGGCCGCAACCCAGACATCATGCTGATTGCCCGCTCAAAATCGAAGAGCC
>NZ_NVQE01000106.1 GCF_002591975.1 Mycobacterium neglectum
GAGGATGTCCCGAGTTCCGTGGAACTTCGGTGGCGGTCCGGTGAGCATCAGGCTGCGCTCACTTGATCATTGTGCACTTCGGGTACGACAGATTCGGCGGTCTCGCGTTCGAGGGCTGATCGCAGTGACGGCAGGTGCAGGTGGCCGTTCACCCGGCGGAACTGCTTGCCGGCCTCGATCATCCCGGCCGCACACCAACGCAGCGCCATCTGCCCGTCGCGCCAGCGCTTGACGTTGCCGGCGTGTTCGCGGCAGACCGAGATCATCGACTCGATGCAGTTGGTCGAGCGCAAGGTGCGGGCCAGGGTGGGCGGCACACCCAGGCGCAGCACCGTGAGCGTCTCATCGAGCCCCTCGCGCACACTCGCCGCCGCGCCGGGATGGGTGCGGTCGAGTTCCTTGGCCAACCCCAGCAGCGCGGCTTCGGCCTCCAACGCTGATCCGGCGTGGTAGGCATCAGTCATCCTGCGGCCTACGGTGGTTCGAAGGCGTTGGGGCAAATGGTCTTTCACGTTCCGAATCTTGTGCAGCTGACAGCGCTGGATGACGGGGTGATCGAGCACGTCGAGCACCGCCTTGCGCAGCGCCTTGGACCCGTCCAGACCGACCAGCATCGGGCGGGTGACGTCCAGGCCACGCTCGCGCAGGTCCACCAGCAGCTCGGTGACCAACGTGGCGTTCTCCGTGGAGCCCTCCACCAACGCCAGCGGATGCTTGACCCCGTCGATGCCGATCCCCATCGCCACGACGCAACACGACTCGGCGAAGTGCACCCCGTCGATCATCAACGCCACCAGATCCAGCCCGGACAGATCAGCGGCCAGCAATTCGGCCAGCGCGGTCTCGGTCATCGCCACGAACCGCCGCGAAACCGCCGACTTGCTTGTTGCCGAACACGTTTCGGCGACCTGGACGCCGACCGGCTCCAGCCCAACCGGGTAACGGCGAGTGGACAGCCCGGCCAGCATCTTCTCCATCGCCATCTTGCCTAGGATCTCGGTGGAACTGAACAGCTCATAGGACGCCACCGCCAACTCGCCCGTCCCGTCGGCGGCGCGCACCCGAGGCCGGGTCACCGGCACCCGCCGCCCACCCAAGGTCACCGAGCCGCGTTCACGACCATGCCGCACCGCCCGACGCGCGCCGTCATGGCGGCCCTTCGGGCCCGCCAACGCGGTCACGTCGGCCTCCATCAACGCCGCCATCACCTGCAGGCCCGCGCCGACAGCCAACGCCAGCAGGCCCTCGCTCATGTTTTCGGCGATCTCGCTCATCGCCACACTGACCCGTTCGGGAACCGCGGATGCGCTCACCTCGACGGACTGAATCTGGTTACTCTTCTTCATGGTGGTCCCCTTGCTGTAGGAGTTCTTGGCGGAACGCCCGATACCTACCACACGGCAGGTTTCGAGCGGGGGACCGCCACCTCAACTTCTACGAGACCCGGGACAACCTC
>NZ_NVQE01000107.1 GCF_002591975.1 Mycobacterium neglectum
CGACGTGCCTCACCTACTTTGAGCGCGTGGCCGGTGGTGGTGCCTCACCTATTTTGAGCGCGTGGTCTAGAAGGCTTGCCCGATGTGGAAGGCAAGATCGATATGGCTGCGAGGCGGCAGGTAACGAACAAACTGCGAGGTCAGTACCGCAAGGCATCCAAGGCGGACAGGGGCAAGATTTTGGATCGGGTGGTGTCCACGACCGGGATGGGTCGCTCCACGGCCCGGCGGATGCTGACCGGCCCGAAGCTGCCGGACCCGGCCGCGCAGGTCGATGGGCGCGCGCTGCGGGCGCGGGGCTTCAGCGACGACGCCAGGGCACTTCTGGAGCACGTGTGGGCGTTGATGGGCATGCCGTGCGGCAAGTACCTGGTGGTCATGCTCGATCTGTGGCTGCCGTTGCTGGCCGAGGCCGGTGATCTTGACAAGCCGTTCGCCACCAAGGGGGCATCCGCTGAACTCAAGACAATGAGCGCTGCGACCGTGGACCGGTACTTGAAACCGGCCCGGGACCGGATGCGGATCAAGGGTATCTCGACGACCAAACCCTCACCGCTGCTGCGGAACTCGATCACCATTCGTACCTGTGCCGATGAGGCGCCCGATGCCCCGGGGGTGATCGAGGCCGACACCGTGGCGCACTGCGGCCCGACACTGATCGGCGAGTTCGCCCGCACGCTGACGATGACCGACCTAGTGATTGGCTGGACCGAGAACTGCTCGATCCGCAACAACGCCTCGACGTGGATCCTGGCGGGCATCGCTGAGCTGCAGCAGCGGTTCCCCTTCGACCTGGTGATCTTCGACTCGGACTGCGGGTCGGAGTTCATCAATCACGATGTCGCGGGCTGGCTGCAGGCCCGCGACATCGCCCAGACTCGCTCGCGGCCGTACCAGAAGAACGACCAGGCGCATGTGGAGTCGAAGAACCACCATGTGGTGCGCAAACACGCGTTCTACTGGCGCTACGACACCCCCGACGAGCTAGAGCTGCTCAACCGGCTGTGGAAGCTGGTGTCGCTGCGCCTGAACTTCTTCACCCCGACCAAAAAACCCGTTGGCTACACCACCACCGCAAACGGTCGCCGCAAGCGCATCTACGACAAGCCGGCCACCCCGTGGCAACGCCTGCAAGCATCAGGACTCCTTGAAGCACAACAACTCTCGAACGTTGCCGACCGAATCGAGGGCATCAACCCGGCCGATCTGACCCGGCAGATCAACACCATCCAAATGCAACTCCTGGATCTGGCCCAGGCCAAGACCGAGGCCCTCACCGCTGCCCGCCACCTCGACCTGGAAGCATTGCAACCGTCAATCAACCGATTGGCCACGGCGAAGTAACGCAAGCCCCCACGCGCTCATTATGCGTGAGGCACCAGCTCACCCTTCGCGCTCACAATTAGGTGAGGCACCTCG
>NZ_NVQE01000108.1 GCF_002591975.1 Mycobacterium neglectum
CGAGCAATGATCAGAACCTGTGGATGACCCTCGGTGGGGCGGCATGAAAGTGGGCGCACCTTCCCGGGGATGATCTGAAGTCCAAGGTTCTCTGATCAAGACCGGCGTTGACGCGCTGGTTGGGAAGGTACGCCCATGCTCACCGTAGTTCACGACACCGATGAGGCCAACGCCAATGACGGCGGTGGTCGGTCGTTGTTGGATGAGATCGTGCGCGACGGCGCCCGGCAGATGCTGGCCGCGGCGCTGAAGGCTGAGGTGGCCGCCTACATCGATGCCCACGCCGGTGAGCTCGATGAGAGCGGTCGCCGGCTGGTGGTCCGCAACGGCTCCCACGCCGGGCGTGAGGTGTTGACCGCCGCGGGCGCGGTGGCGGTGACCGCGCCGCGGGTCAACGACAAGCGTATCGACGCCGATACCGGTGAGCGGCAGCGGTTTTCCTCGGCGATCCTGCCGGCGTGGGCGCGCAAGTCCCCGCAGATGACTGAGGTGCTGCCGCTGCTGTACCTGCACGGCCTGTCGACCAGTGACTTCGGGCCGGCCTTGGAGCAGTTCCTCGGGTCCAGTGCCGGGCTCTCGGCGACGACGATCACACGGCTGACCAGCCAGTGGCAGGAGGAGGCCAAGGCCTTCGGGGCCCGGGATCTGTCGGGCACTGACTTCGTCTACCTGTGGGTCGACGGCATTCACCTCAAGGTCCGCCTCGAGCAGGAGAAGCTGTGCCTGTTGGTGATGATCGGGGTCCGCTCCGATGGCCGCAAGGAACTCGTCGCCCTGGCCGACGGGTATCGAGAATCGACCGAGTCGTGGGCCGATCTGCTGCGGTCGTGTCGCCGCCGCGGGATGATCGCCCCGGTGTTGGCCGTCGGTGACGGTGCACTGGGCTTTTGGAAGGCGATGCGCGAGGTGTTCCCGGCTACCCGCGAGCAGCGCTGCTGGTTTCACAAACAGGCCAATGTCCTTTCCTGCCTGCCCAAATCGGCGCAACCCGGTGCGGTCGCGGCGATGCGGGAGATCTACAACGCCGAGGACCTCGACCACGCGCAGGTCGCGATCAAGGCCTTCGAGATCGACTACGGCGCCAAGTACCCCAAGGCGGTCGCCAAGATCGTCGACGACGCCGACGTGCTGTTGGAGTTCTACAAATACCCAGCCGAACACTGGATCCACTTGCGCACCACGAATCCGATCGAATCAACCTTCGCCACCGTGCGATTGCGGACGAAGGTCACCAAGGGGCCGGGATCCCGCGCGGCCGGAATTGCCATGGCCTACAAGCTTATCGACGCCGCACAAGCCCGGTGGCGGGCAGTCAACGCACCCCACCTGGTCGCCCTCGTCCGTGCCGGCGCCGTCTTCCACAAAGGCAAGCTACTCGAACGCCCCGCCGACATCACACCGCCCGAGCCGGCC
>NZ_NVQE01000109.1 GCF_002591975.1 Mycobacterium neglectum
GAGCATGTCCCGAGTCGCGTGGAATTTGGGTGACGATCCACGATGAACTCTAGGCGGCGGCACCGACAGATTTGGTGTCGGCGCCGGTGTCGGGGTGAGCGTGTCGGCGCAGGGCGTCGACGAGCTGGGGCATCTGCTTGTGGCCCTTGATGCGACGGAAGGATCGTTCGGCGTTGAGCATGCCGGCCGCGGTCCAGCGCAGCACCATCTGCCCGTCGCGCCAGCGGGTGACGTTGCGATTGGTGGTCCGGGCGATGGAGATCATCGACTCGACCGGATTGGACGTGGTCAACGTCTTGGCGAGGCGGCCGTCGATGCCGAGGCGGGCGACAGTGAACATTTCCTCCAGCCCCTCGCGCAGGCTGGCGGCCGCACTGGGATAGTTCTTACCAAGTTGCCCGGCAAGGCTTTTCGCGTTGCGCAACCCGGTGTCTGGGTCAGGGTGGGCGAAGGCCTTGACCAACTTGGCGTCCACCCAGGCCTTGTCCTTGTCGGGCAGATGATCAGCGACATTTCTCCGCTTGTGCAAGGTACATCTTTGGATGAGGGCCTTGGCGCCGAACACCTCACGCACCGCCGCGGACAGCGCCTTGGCGCCGTCGCAGACGACCAGCAGCCCATCGTCGATGGCCAGGCCGCGCTCGACCAGGTCGGCCAGCAGCGAGCGGACCACGGTCTTGTTCTCCGTGGAGCCGTCCCACAGCCCGACCGGGACCTTCGTTCCGTCGGCGGTGATCGCCAGCGCGACCACCACGCACCGCTGGGCCATGTGCTCCCCATCCAACATGAGCACCTTGATGTCCAGCTCGCTCAAGTCGCGGCTCATCAGCTCGCCCAGCGCGGTCTCGGTCTGGCGCACGAATCGGCGCGAAATCGCCGAGCGGCTAGTCGATTTCGCCTCCTCGCCGACCTGGGCGCCCACCGGCTCCGCAGTGCGGGCGTGCCGGCGGGTGGCCACCCCGGCCAGCATCCGCTCCATCACCACCTGGGTCAGCAGGTCATCGGCGGCGAAGTGCGCATAGGTGCTCAGCGCCACCTCGCTCCCATCCAGAGTGCGTGCCCGCGGCCGGGCCACCGGCACCCGCCGACCACCAAGGGTCACCGACCCCTTCCCACTGCCGTGGCGCACCGAAATCCGGTCAGCGTCGTGCTTGCCCTTCGGCCCGCACGCCGCGGCGATCTCGGCCTCAAACATCGTCTGCATCACCGCCATCCCGGCGGCCACGCTCATCGCCAACAACCCCTCCCGGGCCGCCCCGGCGATGCTGGTCATCGCCAGCCGGATCTCCTCCGGCAGCTCAGGCAACCCGGCGGCGTCGGTCGTGTCAGCGAGGCGAACAGTAGGTACGGTCTTCATGGCGGTCCCTT
>NZ_NVQE01000011.1 GCF_002591975.1 Mycobacterium neglectum
GATGACCGACCAGCGCCTGGGCATCCAACAGTTCCCGATCAGCGCGCTCCATGCCCTGCATCAACTCATCATCCCAGCTCAACGCCCATTTCATAGAAGGCACGCCGATTATTCAGCGCCCTCCTAGCTGACGGCACGCGACGGGCAATCGTCGAGTGCCTGGCTGATGGCCCATTGGCGGTTGGTGAGTTGGCTCGCCAGCTGCCGGTGAGCCGACCCGCTGTTTCACAACATCTAAAGGTGCTCAAATCGGCCGGACTGGTACGGGACCGGGCCGCAGGCACTCGTCGCGTCTACCAACTCGATATGGGCGGCATCGAGGCGTTGCGGGCGGACCTCGACCAGTTCTGGGCGAAGGCCCTTGGCAACTTCAAGCAAATGGCCGATCAAGGAGAAGGAAAATAGAATGAGCTCATCGCACGTCGAACCGATACGGCATCAGGTCGCCGTCCATGCCCCGATCGAGCGCGCATTCGCGTTGTTCACCAACAAGTTTGACGCGATCAAACCCCGCGAGCACAACCTGCTCGCGGTCCCAATCGCCGAAACCGTGTTCGAACCTCGCGCGGGTGGGCATATATACGACATCGGCGTCGACGGCAGCCGGTGTCAGTGGGCGCGAGTCCTCGTATATGAGCCGCCATCTCGTGTCGTATTCACCTGGGACATCGGCCCGACCTGGCAAGTCGAGACCGATCTCACCAAGACCAGCGAGGTTGAAGTGCGATTCATTGCCGAGTCGGAGGAGCGTACCCGCGTCGAGTTGGAACACCGCAACCTCGAACGCCACGGCACCGGGTGGCGCTCCGTCGCCGACGGAGTCGACGGCGAAGCAGGGTGGCCGCTTTACCTGTCGCGCTACGCCGAGCAGGTGGGAACCGAGGTGACATCGCCATGAGTGCAGTGGATGAGAAGTCTTTGATGGATATGGCCCGTGAGGAACGTGCCGACCTCGCGACCTTTCTCGCGACGTTGACGCCCGTGGAGTGGACGGCGCCCAGCCTCTGCGATAAATGGAGCGTCAAGGATGTCGTCGCCCACATGGTGAGTTACGAGGACCTCGGTTTAGTCGGACTGATCACGCGCTTTCTGAAGGGTCGTATCGTGCGCGCCAACGAGGTTGGTGTCGAGGAGTTTTCACCGATGACACCTGAGGACCTGCTGGAGTTTCTCAACAACCATCTGCAACCACGCGGGCTGACCGCTGGATTCGGCGGAATGATCGCACTTGTTGACGCCACGATTCACCACCAGGACATCCGGCGTGCACTCGGTCACCCGCGCGTCGTACCCATCGACCGATTGGAACGGATTCTCCCGCTCGTCCCTAGCAATCCACGGCTTGGCGCCGGAAAACGAATACGTGGGTTGCGACTTCAGGCGACCGATGCGGATTGGACGCACGGCAGCGGACCAGAAGTGGTTGGTCCCGGTGAGGCTCTGCTGATGGCGATGACCGGTCGCCGCGTGGCCATCGATGAACTCACCGGAGCTGGCCAGCCGATACTGGCCGGACGCTTCTGAGCGCTACGAGGGACTCGCAGCTGGAGCAATCCGTTCCTCCCTCAACTGTCTCGCGGCGAAGTGGCTGTCTATGTTGTCCGCGATTGAGCGGTATACGTTGGGGTGCTGGACAATTCGGGGACCAGGCGTCCGGTTCGGTCGAGCCGGTATAGGGCTGCGGCAGCTGCTAACCCGACAGCTGTCAACGCGAGCCAGATGAGTTCTTCGTGGCCAGCGGTGCGGGCGGCTTGCATCAGCGCGCCGGTGGCCAGATTGCCGGTCAGAATGCCGATGCCCACGATCGTGTTGTAGAAGCCGTAATGCGTGCCGACCAATCGGTTGTTGGCCAGCGAGACAACGGTGTCCATCTCGAACGGAAACACTGCAGCGGAGCCAGCGGCAAGCACTGCTGCTGTAACGACCAGGGCGATGACTGCTGCGAG
This sequence comes from Mycobacterium neglectum, assembly GCF_002591975.1. Classification (GTDB taxonomy): domain Bacteria; phylum Actinomycetota; class Actinomycetes; order Mycobacteriales; family Mycobacteriaceae; genus Mycobacterium; species Mycobacterium neglectum. Next base: position 1,947 of record NZ_NVQE01000011.1, read on the forward strand.
CTCGCCGAACCGTGCTCCGTTGGGGAACGCAATCATCGGCGTGAAGGCCGCTGCAAGGATCAGCATGCCGATCACCAGCGAATGCCCCGACCCCCAGCGCTTGGTGAACCACCGGGTGATGCGTAGCTGCCCCGCGACGGCCACGAGCCCCGACATGACGAAGATCATGGCAACGGTGAGCGATTCATGTTCGGGTACGAGGATTTTGGCGTGCAATGGCAGGGCCAGGTACACCTGGAAGGACAAAACGTAACAGCCGATCATTGCAGTGGAGAACAGTAAAAAGGACCGGTTCGAGAGGACGGTCCGCCAATCCTGCAGTACGGTGCTCTTCTCGGTTTGCGGTGTCGCACGATGCTGCGGCAAGGCGAACAGCTGGGCCACGGTCAGGACCGCGAAGACAGCCGCCGCCGATGCGGCGACTATGCGGAAGTCGAGGGCCAACAGCGCAAGTCCGACCAACGGTCCGGCAAGTATTCCCGCTTGATAGAAGATGTTGAAGGTCGCGAACGCCTCCACGCGTCGTGGTCCTGAATCGGCGGCAAGGTAGGCACGCACAGCTGGGTTGAACAGTGCGCCCGCGAAACCTGTTGCTGCGGAGGCGATCAGCAGTGCGGGTAGCGAATCGGCAACCACTAATAGGGCGAATCCGCCGGTGCGCAGTATGCACCCGGCAACGATCAGCGGCTTGAATCCCAGGCGGTCAGCGAGTGTACCGCCGACGATGAACATGCCCTGCTGAGAGAAGTTCCGTACGCCCAGCACAAGTCCGATTGCCCACGCCGCAAGGCCAAGCGGTCCGGCGAGGTATCCCGCCAGATAGGGCATCAGCATGTAGAAACCGACGTTGATGCCGAACTGGTTGATCATCAACATCCGGCTGGGCCAGCCGAAGCTGCGAAACTGCGCGGAGAATCTCATCGCGGCACCACTGTCGGATCCGCAATGGACGGCGTACGTGTCCAGGATGTGACGACATGATTGCGTGGATCGGTGATGAGTTCTGGATTTCGTGGCGGACTGCCGGCAAGCAACCCGTTGACGCCGCAGTAGTCGTCGTTGTAGACGGTGTCGAAGTAGCGTTGTGGCCCATCGGGAAAGATCGCCGCGACAGTTGCATTCGATGGATTCGTCCTCGCGACCCATCCGGCGACCAGGGCGACGGCGCCAACACTCCAGCCACCTGTGGCGTAGTGAGTAGCCGCCAGTGTGCGGCATGCCCACACGGCCTCCCGGGGAGCGACCCAGTGAACTTCATTGAAGGCGGCGTAGTCCACATTACGAGGGTAAATACTCGACCCCAGCCCTCGCATCAACCGGGGTCGTGCAGGCTGACCAAAAATGGTTGAGCCGATTGTGTCGACCCCGATGAGCTGCAAATCAGGATTGGTTTCGCGTAGCACGCGCGCGATCCCGGCCGAATGACCTCCGGTGCCGACGGAGCAGACGAGTATCTCGATCGCCCCTAGTTGCGCTGACAACTCTTCTGCAAGACCCCGATAGGCGTCGACATTATCGGGATTGTTGTATTGATCCGGGTACCACGCTTCGGGGTCTGATTCGAGCAGTTCCATCACCCGATTGCGACGTGCCTGCTGCCACCCGCCGTCGGGATGCGGTTCGGTGACGACATCGACATCAGCACCGTAGGCGGTCAGCATCCGCGAGATGATCGGTTCGAGTCCGGGATCTGTGACCAAAGTTACTGGGTGGTCGTACACGGTGCCGGCCAAGGCTAGCCCCAGTCCCAATGTGCCGCTTGTTGATTCGACGATGCGGCCGCCGGTACGCAGGTCGCCGCGGGCGCGGCCTCTCTCGACCATGTGTAGCGCTGGACGGTCCTTCATCCCGCCGGGGTTGAACCCCTCGAGTTTGGCCCAGAACCCGCGGCTGTCGTCGGTGAACGGCGCCGAGATTCGCAGGACAGGCGTATTTCCTATCATCGTCGCCGGCTTGTCGAAGCGTCGCAGGCGTTGATGATGGGTCGCGTAGTGGTGTGGTGAGTGAACGGACAGAGCATGGCTCATGAACGCGGGTCACTTTCGGTGATGCCACGACAATCCTTGCCGCGGCGGCTGACATGAGTAGCGGTCACCGACTCACGCCTCGGGGACGTGAGTCTGGCGCTACCGAATCAGCGGCGCGCGATGCAGAGCCGAAGCAGCAGCTGCTGCCCGGCGACGAGACAACTACCCCATCTCGGGGGGCCTCGGATGACAGATGACGCACCTGTGGCCAAGCGCAGGAATGCGACGCCGATAACGGCGACGAGGCCGATCGCAGCCAGCAGCGTCACCGAACGCGGCAGGGCCGCTTCGGCGAAAGCTACCGGTGTCACGGCGACGGAACCGTCTTGCACATGTGGATGCTCGACGACAGCAGCAGAGTCATTCAAGGAGTGGGATGACAGTGCATGCGGACCATGATGCGCCGGGGGGCTGTGGTCGGTGAGCTTCCATCCTGTTCCCGCGGCGAGCACGACGAGCACGACCAGTAGCGCGATGACGGCGTGCCGTCGCGCACCAAAGGGAGCGTCGTTGTACCTCACAATGCAGCCGACTGTAGCAGCGGATCGAGCTTGATTCGGAGACCCGCCGATTCGACGCCATGTTGTAATCGCGCCGCGATAACCGCGTATCGCTGGCTCATCGCGCCGCGCAGTCATTTCGGTCATTGGCCGAGTTTTATTGACCAGTAATGCTTTTGACGAAACCTTTATCATTCGCGCACAGGCATACATGCTGCTTATCTACGGTTCTGCTCCGTAGATTTCCGTTTGCCTACCGAATCGACACTCGCTGCATACGTGATTGCTCCAGATCGGAATCACCCCCTGGGGGATATCTGGCCGGCCGCTCAGTGATGACACAGCAGTTCGATGAGGCCCGGCGCGCTGAGCATCACGGCCATGCTTCCTGCGAGCATCAGTCTCTGGCTCCATTTGGCACGCCCGCGAGCGGGCTGTGCAAGCCGCATCGCTCGCGCTGCCACCGCAGTGCCGGCCGCTGCCAGTCCTTCGGCGGGCACTGGGTGGCGTGCTTCTGCCATGGCAAGCAAACCGCCCAGGATGGGGCTGACACCGTGCCGCCGGGCGGCAGCGTCGTCGGCGCACATCTCCAGCAGGTCAGCGACCGCACGAGCGCTCTGTTGCATTAATGGCAGTGGGAGAGCCGCAGCCATTGCTCGCAGCATCATCAATATCTGGTGGTGCCGACCCGCGATATGTGCCTGCTCATGCGCCAGGACGGCCGCGAGCTCGGAGCGGGCCAATGTCGACCAAGCAGCGCTGGTTACCACGATTGCGGGAGGGTGCCCGGACACGCAGTAGGCCGCCGACCTCTGGGCGTCGATGATGACCACGCCGGGACGCGAGGTCGGCCGGCCCACCAGCAGCACAGCATTGGCGTGCTCCCGGCTTCGAGACCTCAGTCGCGTGACCCACCGACTGGTTCTGACCAAGAAAATGATGGACAAAGCGGTGCCGGCGATCGTCAACGCGATGGATCCGCTGAGGCCGGGTAGCCCCCCGTGCTCGGAGAGACCGAACAGCTCCAGGCACAAGGTGACTGCCGACGTGCCCAACATGCCGTCGATCGCTGCCACACCGATGAGCGCGACGGCGATGACCCACGCGATGAGCGTCGCTGCGATCGCCGTCAACCACGCCGCCACTCCCATCTGAGGGCTGACGCCGGACTTGGTGAGCCGTCGCAGTAGTGATGGCGAAAGCCAAGCCAGCGCGGCGCCGTAAAGCAGCAGCCATAAGCCAGTGGTCATCGTCGCCTGTTACCGCCACGACGCAACGCCGAGCGCAATTGTGCAGATTCTTCAGCGCTCATTTGCTCGACGAAGAAGGCCAACACAGCGTTGGTGTCGCCGCCCGTCTGGAATGCCGCGCGCATTAGTCGAGCGGAACGCTCTTCGCGGCTCATCACCGGGCGATACAAGTACGCCTTACCGCTGCGTTCACGGCTCAGCCACTCCTTGCGATACAGGTTGTCCATCGTCGACATCACGGTGGTGTACGCGATCTGGCGGTCGGCGGAGAGTTCGTCGAAGATCTGACGCACCGTCACCGGATCCTCGTAGTCCCAAATGAGGTCCATGATGACGGCTTCCAGGTCACCGAAACCTCGCTGCTGCATCGCGTACTCCGCATCGACACGGCCGGGGGCCACCGCGTCACTCGACTGGTCCTTCGACACAATGTAACGGCCGTCTTGTTCGGACGTCTGTGACACGCACACGGCCGCGCGGGTATGTGGGCAGGATCGGGAGTCGACAATCTCATGCCTTCCTCGTTGAACCTTCTCGTAGCACTACGTCGAATCGGTCTTGATTGCGTGAAGATCTGTTCAAGAATCCAGCTGGATCGCTTCACGAGGCCCCACGCGTGAGATGAACAGGCAACATAGTGTGATGGTCGGCCCAGGAGCGTCTCGACAGCCCACGTTTCGTGCACTGGTCGTCGACGATGAGGCACCGCTCGCCGAGGTGGTGGCCAGCTATCTGGAGCGCGAGCAATTCGAAGCCATCGTCGCGGCCAACGGTGCCGACGCGATTACCGTCGCGCGCGAACTCGATCCCGACGTCGTCATCCTCGATCTCGGTCTGCCTGGCATCGACGGTTTGGAGGTATGCCGACAGTTACGTACCTTCTCCGACGCCTACGTCGTCATGCTGACCGCCCGCGACACCGAATTGGATACCGTGCTGGGGCTCACAGTCGGAGCCGACGATTACATCACCAAACCGTTCAGTCCCCGAGAGCTGGTCGCCCGCATCAGAGCGATGCTTCGGCGGCCACGCACGATGCCCTCCGCGGACGCTTCGGCGCCGGGGATTCCTGCCCCGCCTCCGCGGCACTTCGGTCCACTAACGATCAACGTGTCCGCCCGTGAGGTGAGGATCGGCGGGGAGTCGATCCTTCTCACTCGAACGGAGTTCGACTTACTAGAGGCGCTATCCGCTAGACCCGGCATCGTTCTCAGCCGCCGTCAGCTTCTCGAAGCGATTCGTGACGAAGCCTGGGTCGGCAATGACCACCTGATCGATGTCCACATAGGTCATCTCCGTCGAAAGCTGGGTGATGACGCGGCAGCGCCGCGCTACATCGTGACGCTTCGGGGTGTCGGCTACCGGATGGGGACAGGACAATGATTCCTCGAGTGGCGGGAGACGCTGCACCACGGCCGTCGCGACGTCGACATGGCCTCGGCGTCCGACTCCTCCTGGCGCAAGCGACGGTGCTGTTGGCAGGAGTCTTCACAACCGCGGTGATCGCCGCGATTGTCGGCCCACCGCTTTTCCGGGAGCATCTTCATCGCGCCGGTGTGCCCGCCAACTCGATGGAAGAGGTTCATGCCGAAGAGGCGTACATCTACGCCACCGTGTTTTCGGTCGGTGGCGCTCTCGCGGTGTCGGCGCTCACCGCTTTGGCTGTCGGCTGGTATATCAGTCGTCGGTTGCAGCGCTCCGTCACCGAAGTCGCTTCTGCGGCAGCGGAGGTGGCGCAAGGACGCTATGACATTCGGGTTTCGCCGCCAGAATTGGGTGACGATTTCGAGGCCCTCGCCAGCGCCTTCAACCAGATGGCGTCCCGACTGCAAACAGTCGAGGCCACTCGCCGACGCCTGTTCAGTGATCTCGCGCATGAAATCCGCACTCCGGTATCCGTTCTCGAGGCCTACTTCGAAGCACTCGAAGACGGTGTTCGAACGTTGGATTCAACTACCGCCGCGATGCTGCGCGACCAGACCGGCCGACTCGTTCGATTCTCCGCCGACTTAGCGGCCTTGGCGCAGGCGGAAGACAGCTCACACTCTATGGAACCCGCCTTGGTGAATATTGAACACGTGGTCGATAAAGTGGCCACTGCGTCCGCCGAACGCTATGCCACCAAAGGTGTTCATCTGCAGATATATTCGAGTGACAGACGCCCTCTGGTCATGGGTGATTTCCAGCGACTTGAACAGGTCATGGCGAATCTGCTCGACAACGCACTTCGCCACACGCACGCCGACGGCAGCGTTGCGGTCACCACCGCGGTCGACTCTGACCATGTAGAGGTATCGGTGGTCGATACCGGCGAGGGAATCACCGCCGAGCATGTGCCACACATCTTCGAACGCTTTTACCGGGCCGACGCCGCACGCGACCGCGACCATGGCGGTGCTGGTATCGGGTTGGCGATCGCGAAGGCGTTGGTAGAGGCTCACGGCGGAACTATCGCTGCGCGCAGCGGCGGCCGGGGTCAGGGATGCACCTTTGCGGTGAGGCTGCCGAAGGCATCCTCACGCGAAGATTCGGCGGCCGCGATCACCAGCGCCAGCGGCCGGGGCGCAATCTAATCGGCCTCGGGGCTACAGGGACTTCAGCAATTGCTCCATCGAAGTGATTTCCTCCTGCTGCGACGACGAAATCTGTCGTGCCATGTCGATGGCGGGCCCAAACTCGCCGTTGTCAATCTCGTTCCGTGCCATCGAGATAGCGCCCCTGTGGTGCTCAATCATCTGGATGAGAAACAGTCGGCTGGCCTCAGTGCTCTTGGCGTTCTGGAGCGCCGCCATATCATTAGGCGACATCATCCCGTCACCGCTCATCCCCGGCATGCTTCCATGAGCCGGCATCTCGTGCCCGGGCATACTTCCATGCCCCGGCATCTCATGTCCGGGCATGCCGCTGGTCATCGGAGGCGCGCCGGCAACGCCCCACTGCGTCAACCAGCCTCGCATCGTCTCGATCTCGGGGGCCTGCGCCGCCTTTATTTCTTGAGCCAGTGAAACGACCCGCGGGTCAATGCCCTCCTTGGCCAGCAGCATGTCACTCATCTCGACCGCCTGCTGATGATGAGGGATCATGCCCTGGGCGAATGCCACATCAGCGTCGTTGTGCGCCTGCGCGTCGGTTGGGGCTGCGTTCGTTGACGATGGCGCTGATGTCGCAGCCGGGCTCGCCGATGGCTGAGTACTCGGCTCGGAATTGCTGCAGGCGCCAACGGTGACTAGTACTGCGGCCGCGGCAATCGCGACCGCAATCTGCTTGTTATGCATCCCTCGACCTCTCGTCAATGTGTCCAAGCGGGCGCCGAGCGCGACGAAGCGCATGACGTCCGTACTGTCCACGGTCCGCTCTCGGCATATGCGTCGTCTCGTTGTTTGATGAAGACTTCGTAAAGGTGGCACCGCCTGCGCGGCGGACGCGCGAAAACCCGACCCGCCGTAGGCCATCTCCACCCATCTACGGTCTTACCCCGTAGACTGTGCCTCGGTGAGGAAGAGCCCCGGACGCGCTCCGGTAAGCGGTAGCCGATCGCATGTGGGAGTGATGGTGTGGACGCAAGCGGACGTCCGTCGCTCAAAAGCAATTCTGAACTGAGGCAGGTACTTTCGAAGCCGATTCGAAGACTGCAATCACAAACGGAGGTGGTCTGTGTTGAAGATTCTTGTGCGCATCGTCGGAATATTCATACTCAGCGGCGTGGCGGCACTGCTTGCAAGTCCGTCAGCGGCCGCGCACGTCGACGCCATCCTCGAGGGTGGGGGACCGGGGGAGACGGGTCTCATCACACTGCGCGTTCCCGGTGAATCAGCTAACCCCGCCACCACCAAAGTAGAAGTGCGCATTCCCGACGACATTCAGATCCGCACCGTGCTGGCTCGGCCGGTTCCGGGCTGGAAACTCGATATCACGAAGAAGAAAACCAATCCGCCGATCTACAGAGACGACGGCACGCCCGTTGACGAGGTGGTGAGTTCGGTGACCTGGACTGCGACGGGCCCGGGAATCCTACCGGGCCAGTTCGACGACTTTGTCCTCGAAGCCGGGCCGCTGCCGGATATCGAGGCTTTGGACTTGCCCACGTATCAGACCTTCGTCGACGGGACCACCGACGCCTGGACGGAACCAGTGCCCGAAGGCAGCGACCCGGAATTCCCGGTGCCGTCAGTGAATCTCGGAGCGAGTTCGGACGGTGCGTCCGGCGGCGGGAGCGCTATGACTTCGGTGATTGCTTGGACCGCTTTAGGTTTCGCAGTGATCGCCGTCGCGCTAGGGATCTTCTCGATAGACCGGGCCCGACGATCCGCTCATCCCGCGCTTGGTGCTGAGGCGCCTCCCGAGCGCTCCACGACCACAGAATAGCAACGGCCCAACGACCGAACATCGTCAGAGATTTGATGGCCTGGGGCGCCTGGTCTTCTTGCGGAAGTGTTGTGCACCAGCGTGAACGCGCCGCGTACTCAAACAACAATCGGCTGGACGGATTTACACATGAGTAGAAGCTGTATTTGGCTAAGGGCGAGCGCAATTGGAGCGGCAGTCGCCTTCTTGGCGGCGTGTGGTTCGGAGCCTTCTGCTCCTAACTCAACTTCTGCTGCGCAGTCGCCCTCCGCGCAGGCCCCTGCGGCGACACCTTCGACGAGTGCTGAGGCGGGGACGGTCGTCGACGTCACCGTCGATAACGGCGCGGTGACACCCACAAACGCGGTGGTTCAAGCTGTCGCGGGACAGCCGATCATGCTTCAGGTGACCAGCGACGCCGTGGACAGCCTGCACGTGCATTCGGTGCCCGAACATGTCTTTGACGTGGCCGCCGCCCCAGACCAGCGCTTCGAGTTCACCGTCGACATCCCCGGTCGCGTCGCCGTGGAGCTGCACGACTTGCACGTCACAGTCGTCACCATCGAAGTGCGACCTTGACGAGCGAAGCCGCCGCGGTGACGGTCCTCGCGCACGGCGTAGGCGGATCGACCGATCTCCCAGTGCCGTTGTCGTACGCGCTGATTGGAGCCGCCTGGGCGTTGGCTGCGACATTCGCCGTCGTCGCTGTGGCCTGGCGGACGCCGCGTTTCGACCCAGCGAAGCCAGGACGCGAGTTACCGGCGTGGGTGACCAACGCCGTCGACTCCACGGTTCTACGATGGATCTTCGCGGCTGCCGCCGCGACCTTCTCGGTCTGGGTGGTCGTCGCTGCGATCTGGGGACCGCAGGGCAGTGACAATGCCCTACCCGGCGTGTTCTACGTGCTGCTGTGGGTCGGGCTCGTCGCCATCTCGGTTGTCGTCGGCCCGGTGTGGCGAGTGATATCGCCTGTGCGAACCATGTGGCGACTCTCGCAGGTCGGGCGGCGAAATGCGACGCCAACAGCGGGGCGGGCGCGGTACCGGCCGCGCTGGGGCTACTGGCCCGCTGTGGTCGGGCTGTTTGCGTTCGTGTGGCTGGAACTAGCGAGTTCCGATCCAGGCTCGCTGACGGCGATAAAGATCTGGATTCTCATCTACGTCATCGCAATGTTGCTTGGCGCAGCATTGTTTGGAACGACCTGGTTCGCCCGAGCCGACCCGTTCGAGGTGTACAGCGTGACCGTCTCGCGGCTGGCACCTTTCAGGAGAAATCGCGCGACAGGACGGATCGTCCTCGGGAATCCACTCGATCATCTGCCGACCATGCCGGTGCGGCCAGGCACCGTAGCGGTGATGGCGGTGCTCCTCGGATCCACCGCGTTCGACAGTTTCTCGCAGTCCGCTACCTTCAGCAACTTCGTCAATCGCAACGCTGCGGCCATTCCTCTGCTCGGAGATACCGCGGGTGGCACGGTGTTGCGAACCGTCGGGCTGTTGCTTTTCGTGCTTGCCGTCGGCGTGACATTCTCCGGTGCGGCTCGCGCGGCCGCCGGTGTCAGTCGCGAGCGACGCCGTGAGTTACCGGGGCTACTCGCGCACAGTCTCATTCCCATAGTCGTGGGCTACATTTTCGCGCATTACCTCTCTTATCTCGTCGAGCGGGGCCAGGAGACCATCGTGCGGCTCGGCGACCCGCTGGGCAGGGGCTGGCACCTACTCGGCCTGGACTCCGGCGACGTGCAGTACTTTCTTTCTCTGAATCCGACCTTGCTGTGGACGATCAAGGTCACCTCCGTGGTCATCGGGCATGTGTTGGCTGTGATCGCCGCGCACGACAAGGCATTGCGGGTGCTGCCCGTAGGTCATCAACTGACCGGTCAGCTCGCGATGATGCTGACCATGGTCGGCTATACCTTTGCCGGCCTGTACCTACTGTTCGGAGCGTGACCTGAGACCGCGGGAATCGGGACGCGGCATTACCGCCTCGGACAATGCGCCGGAGACGAACTTGGTAGGGACCATCAAGGCAGACTCCGGCCGTGGTTCTCAAACCCATGGCAGTGGGCTGGCCTGCGTGCGATGACTATCCAACCGCTGTCAGCGATGCCGCCTCGTGCCACAGACGTGTCGCGTTGTCACCGTCGAGCGCGTACTTCGCGACCCCGCCGGCACGACCGAGCGTCTCAGCGCGTTCGGTCACCACGTCGGCTTCGTTGTTGTTCTCGAAGTAGCGCCCCCCGATCCCGTCGACGAGCGGCGAGGCCGCCAACAGAACCGATGTCGCCGCGCCTTGTTCGATGGTCTTCTGAAACTCCTCGGGGGTGCGCAAACCACCGGTGTGCTTCTGGAGGCCGGTGGCGATCGCGCCCGGATTCAATGCGTTGGAGACGATTCCGTGGTCGGCCCACCGTGCAGTCACTTCGACGGCCAGCAGTACGGTCGCCGTCTTCGACTGACCGTAAGCGGTCATCGGATCGTAGGGGCGAAACCGGTAATGGAGGTCGTCGAATACCACAGGCGAGAACAGGTGGCCCGTGGAACTGACCGACACCACACGCGCGCCGCCAGCCGAGGCGAGAGGCTCCCGAAGTTCAACGACGAGCGCGAAATGGCCAAGGAAGTTGCTCGCGAACTGCATCTCACACCCGAGCGCGCTGCGCTGCAGCTCGGGCAGGGCCATGATTCCGGCATTGTTCACCAGAATGTGCAGGGGACCTCTCCACGCCCGCGCGAATGCCGAAATCGATGCGAGATCGGACAAATCGAGTCGGACCGCCTCGATGGCGTCATTTCCCGTGGCCTGTCTCAGCTCTTCGGCGACTTTATGGCCCGCGTCGAGTCGACGGACCCCCAGCACGACCTCTGCGCCGGCCGCCGCCAGTGCACGAGCAGTCTCCACGCCCAGTCCGCTCGTCGCGCCAGTGACCACCGACCGCTTCCCTGCGAGGTCGACCCCACGAATCACCTCGTCAGCTGTCGACTCGAATCCGAATGGCGTTGTGAACTTCTGCATTAGCTGATTTTCGTTCCGTCGTGGGGAATCAGCGCTGTGCCTTGGCCGACCGCATCAGTTCCCCGTCGCGGTGCCGCTCAGTGCTCGCGGCATGAAGTCGCGGATGTATCCGCTGATTTCCTCGCCGTGAGTTTCCAGTGCGAAGTGGCCGGCGTCGAGAAGGTGGAATTCCCCGTTGGGGAAGTCGCGGCGGAACGCCTCGGCGCCGGGGGCGCCGAAGATTTCGTCGTTCTTGCCCCAGGTGACCAGCAGCGGAGGCTGGTGGGTGCGGAAGTATTCCTGGAAGGCGGGGTAGCCGTCGAGGTTGAACTGGTAGTCCCAGAACAGTTGTAGCTGGACAGCGTCGTTGCCCTTGCGATCCAGGCCGAGTTGGTCGAGCTGCCAGGTTTCGGGCGCGATTCGATCGAGCCGATCGGCGGGTACGCCATGGGTGTACTGCCAGTAGGTGGTTTCGGGGGTGAACTTTTCGCGCACGCCGTCTTCGTTCGCAGCGCGGTCCTTGGCGTGGGCGAACAGGATGTCCCAGAACGGGGTGAAGCCTTCCACGTAGGCGTTTCCGCTCTGGGTGATCAGCGCGGTGATCCGTTCGGGCCGTCGGCTCGCGATCCGTAGGCCGATCGGCGCGCCATAGTCGTGGATGTAAAGGGCGAACCGGTCGAGACCTAGGTGAGTGATCAGGCCTTCGGTGATCTCGGTGAGGCGATCGAAGCTGTAGGTGAACTGCGTCGTTGTCGGCATCGCTGAGCGGCCGAATCCGATGTGGTCAGGGGCCACGAGGTGGTATGCGTCAGCCAGGGAGTTGATCAGGTTGCGGAACATGTGAGAGCTGGACGGAAAGCCGTGCAGCAGCAGCAACGTGGGGTTGTTCGGATCGCCGGCCTCGCGATAGAACACCTCGAGTCGGTCGATTGTCGCCGTGTTGTACCGGGTGGCAAAAGCACTCATTGACGTCACCTATTCGGAAGCTGCCGTCGCGTGCTCGAACCGGCAGGGCAGTGGGCGTGGTGTGCGAGTCGGCGTTGCCGACGCACTGGAGCCGACCACAGAACCATGCCGGTGCGAATCCGGGATGTACCCCAGTGGTTAAAAAGCTAAGCGGAAAACGGAACGAATGGGCGTTGAGTGATTGACGCCTGGCGCGCAATCGGAGCGGGCGGTGCCAGGGCGTTCCCAGGACGCGAAACTCGCGCATCGCTGCCAGACCGCGCTGGTCAGATCTATTGTCTGTGTTCAGTAGCGGAATGGGCTGTGTCAGCGTCTCAACCGGTGATGGGCGGGGGGAACACGTTGACCGGTGATCGGAAACACCCAGCTGGCGTCACCGGCGTCCTGCTCGGGCGGGCAGCCGAGTGCGCGATGCTCGACAAGCTCGCAACCGACGTCCGCGGAGGCTTCACCGGCACACTGTTGTTCATCGGCGAACCCGGTGTCGGAAAGACCCGACTGTTGCAGTACATGGCGGACTCAGCTGCCGATGTGACGACGCTATGGATTGTCGGAGCGCAATCGGAGTTGCGATTGGGCTTCGCTGCACTGCACCGGCTCGTCATGCCCTATCTCGACCGTCTGGACAGGCTGACCGGCCCGCACCGCAATGCGCTGGAGGTGACGTTCGGCCTCACCGGGGGACCACCACCGAGCCGACTTCTGGTGAGCCTGGCTGCATTAGCGTTGCTGTCGCACGTCGCCGCGGAGCGGCCGGTGGTCTGCCTGATCGACGATGCCCAGTGGCTGGACCAGGAATCGCTTGCCGTTCTGGGATTCATCGCGCGGCGCCTGCACGCCGACCCCATCGGGATGGTGTTCAGCGCCCGCGAACACGCCGGCGACCTGATCGCGTTGGACGGATTGGCGACTCGGCGGATCGCAGCACTGGATACGGCGTCGGCTCACAGCATCCTCGACGAAGCCGTTTCCGGCCCACTGGATCCGCGAGTGTCAGCGCGCGTGATCGACGAGACAGGCGGCAACCCCTTGGCGATGCTGGAGCTTGTCGGGGAACTCAGCGCCGAACAGTTGGCCGGGCGGTTCCCGTTGCCGCGCCGACTGCCGGTCGGACGCCGGGTTGACGTTCACTTCCTGGCGCAGGTCGCCACACTGTCCCCGGACGCCCGAACCGTACTACTCGTCGCCGCGGCCTGCGCCGACGACGATCCATTGACCGTGTGGCTAGCCGCTGCGCTGCTAGGTGTAGCTGCGGCAGCGGCCGACCCCGTTGTGCAGCAAGGGATCCTATCCCTCGAACCGCGCGTCGCGTTCCGGCATCCCCTCATACGCTCGGCGGTGTACGACGGTGCGACCCCCGAGGAGCGCCAGCGTGTGCACGACGCTCTAGCCACAGTGGCCGTCGGTAACGGTGATGACGACCAGGCCGCCTGGCACCGGGCGGCCGCCGTGACGTCCCCCGACGAGACCATCGCCGCAGACTTGCAGGCCTCGGCGGAGCGAGCTCAGCGAAGGGGTGGCTACACCATGCAGGCCGCGTTCTTGACGCGCGCGGCTGAGCTGTCGCCCCACACCCGAGACCGTGCGCTGCGGTATCTGGCTGCCGCGGAGGCCCACCTGGCGGCCGGTGACGGCCCGCTCGCCGAGGCCTTGCTGGACTTGGCGACTTCGGGGCACGACGGCGCCGGCATGCACGTCGCGGTGCAGCGCCTGCGCGCAGCGATCTCGGTGTTCTTCTCTCGGCACAAAGACGCGCCCGCCATCCTGTTAGGTGCGGCGACGAAGGTGGAGCCGGCCGACCTCTCCTTGATCCGGCAGATTCTGTTCGATGCCATGCAAGCCGCAATCGTCGCCCGCCAATACACCAACGGCACGACCCTTGAAGAGGTGGCGCATGCGGCGCTCGCTGCCGGGCCGGACCCGCGCCGGCCGCCCAGCGGCATCGACTTGCTTCTGGATGGTTTCGCAACCCGCATCGCCCGGGGTTACGCCGATGCGGTCCCGCTGCTGCGGGCCGCGGTGGCAATGATGTTCACCGACGAGACGGCTGCTCACGCCGGCATCCCGTCGACGATTCTGGGATGGTTCGCCGCCGACGACGTGTGGGACGAGCACGGTCGTCGGGCGATGTTCGAACGCGCCCAAGCAATCGAGCGCCGCCAGGGGGCACTCGGGGCGATGCGGATCACGCTCGCCGGGCTCTCGACAAGCCAGGCCTGGGCAGGACAGATGGACGATGCCGAGAACAGCTACGGTGAGGCCGCCGAGATCTCGGCGCTGATCGGGGTGCCGCTTCCCGCTACGACCGGAGTGTTGTTGGAAGTGCGTGCCTGGCAGGGCCGCGAAAGTGAGAGCCGCGCGGTGGCGTCCTCGACCGCTGATTGGGGTCGTCAGAAGGGCGCCTCGATTCTCGAGATCTTCGCGCTGATGGGTCTGACCGTTTTGGAACTCGGGCTCGGCCGCTACCCGGAAGCGCTTCGATGGGGACTGCAGATCTTTCACGATGACCCGCCGGGCTTCGGGAACCGGGTGCTGCCCGAGGTTGTGGAGGCCGGCGTACGTGGCGGCGACCGAGCCGCTGCTCAAGCGGCGTTGACGCGGCTGACCGAACGCGCGGTCGTCGCTGCCACTCCGTGGGCTCTCGGTCTGCTGGCGAGGTCGCGTGCATTGATGGCGACCGATGCTGAGGCCGAGGTGCACTACCGGGAAGCGATCAGGCAGCTGGCGGGGACCGCGGTGCGCACCGAACTCGCGCGTGCGCACCTCCTCTATGGCGAATGGCTTCGTCGTCAGAAACGTCGCCGCGACGCGCATGCACAGCTGGGCACGGCCTATGACATGTTCATGGCGATGGGGGCCGCCGCGTTCGCCGCCCGTACCGGTGTCGAGCGGCGCGCCGCAGGCGACGCGATGGCGGATGCAGCGGGAGCGCGCAACGCCTTCGGCCTCACACCGCAGGAGGCCCAGGTGGCGCGCCAAGCTAGCTCCGGCGCGACCAACGCCGAAATCGCGAGTCGACTGTTCATCACGACGTCCACCGTCGAATACCACCTCAGCAAGGTCTTTCGAAAACTGGGCATAACCTCCCGCCGACAACTCGCGGCGGCTCTCACCGAAGGCTTGGACGGAGATGCCAGCAGCGAGTGACGTTGACATATTGGCGACTGCGGAACTCCGCGGAAGTTCATCGAGTGTCGAGAACGTAGCGGCGGTTCCGTCCTAGGGGATGAGTGGCCACCACGGGCCGCCAGACGACGGAGGAGAAACGACAATGAAGTACTTGCTGCTGAAGCACTATCGCGGGGCCCCGGCGGCGGTAAACGACGTCCCGATGGACCAGTGGACACCGGCGGAGGTCGACGCCCACGTGCAGTACATGAGCGACTTCGCGAAGCGCCTGCAGGAGACGGGGGAGTTCGTCGACAGCCAGGCCCTGACCCCCGACGGTGCGTTTGTCCAATACGGCGGCGAGGGTCGCCCGCCGGTGACCGACGGTCCCTTCGCCGAAACCAAGGATCTCATCGCGGGCTGGATGATCATCGACGTCGAGTCCTGGGAACGCGCGGTCGAGCTGGCGGGGGAGTTGTCCGCCGCGCCAGGCGCCGACGGTAAACCGATCCACGAGTGGCTCGAGGTTCGGCCGTTCCTCACTGAGACGTCCAAGTTCACCGAGTGAACGAGTCGCTGCTGCGCGACCTCGTTCCCGCGGTGATCGGTGTCCTCGTCCGGCGCGGAGCAGACTTCGCGTCGGCCGAGGACGCCGTCCAGGAGGCGCTGATCCGGGCGCTGGAAACCTGGCCCGACGATCCACCGCGCGATCCGAAGGCATGGCTGGTCGCGGTGGCATGGCGCAAGTTCATCGACGTAACCCGTGCCGAAACATCCCGGCGGGCAAGAGAACTCGCCATGGAGGTCGAGCCGCCGGTCGGCGAGGTGCCCGCCACCGACGACACTCTGCGGCTCTACTTCCTGTGCGCGCACCCCACCCTGCCGGAACCTTCGGCCGTCGCGTTGACGCTGCGCGCGGTCGGCGGCCTGACCACGCGGCAGATCGCCACGGCGTACCTCATCCCCGAAGCGACCATGGCTCAGCGGATCAGCCGGGCCAAGCGAAAGATCGCTGGGCTACCGCTCGATGAGCCCGGCGACCTTCCGACGGTGCTGCGGGTGCTCTACCTCGTCTTCAACGAGGGCTATAGCGGCGACGTCGACCTGGCCGCCGAGGCGATTCGCCTCACCCGTCAACTTGTTGCTCTGACCGATGAGCCCGAAATCGCGGGCCTGCTCGCGCTCATGTTGCTGCACCATGCGCGCCGCGAATCTCGCACCGGTCCCGGCGGCCGCCCGGTGCCGCTCGCCGAGCAGGACCGAACACGTTGGGACACCACCCTTATCGCCGAGGGGGTGACGATTCTGCAGACCGCACTGGCCCGCGACCGGCTGGGCGAATATCAGGCGCAGGCCGCGATCGCCGCCCTGCACGCCGACGCCCGCAGCGCCGCCGACACGGACTGGACTCAGATCGTCGAGTGGTACGACGAGCTGCTGCGGCTCACCGACAGCCCGGTGGTCCGGCTCAACCGTGCGGTGGCGGTCGGGGAGTCCGACGGACCGCAGGCCGGTCTGGCCGCGTTGGTCGACGTGAGCCCCGATCTGCCCCGCTACATCGCGGTGACCGCGCACCTTCGCGAACGCGCCGGTGAACTGCAGCGTGCCGCCGAGCTGTATGCCGAGGCCTCCCGCGTCGCTGTCAGCGTTTCGGAGCGTGACCATCTCACCCGGCAAGCCGCGCGGGTGCGGCAACTGCTGCGGCCCTGACTGCGGACATCGGCGCACGTTGGTGTAAGTAGAGGGGGCGCTCACAAACCAATCAAGGAGTCCACACCCCCGATGATCAGATTCGCGCTCGGCGTCCTGCTGGCCGCTTCACTCACGCTGACGGGTTGTCAGGAACCCGAGCGAACTTCAGCGGGACAGGGCTATCCGGCCGGACCCGTCACGATGACGGCGGGAGCCAACCCGGGGAGTGGCTTCGACATCACGATCCGTGCGGTCGTCGAGGCCTTGGAAAAAGAACACATCGTCGATGTGCCGCTGCCCGTTGAGAATCGGCCGGGGAACAGCGGAGCAGATTTCCTCGCCACGATGGTGGAGCGGTACAAGGGCGACGAGAATCAGGTCTCGGTGACGTCGCTGTCGATGATGATGAACGAGCTGCTCGGCAAGTCGACGTACGGCTACGACGACGTCACGATGATCGCGCGCTTGATCACCGAGTACTACGTCGTCGTCACGCGGCTTGACTCCCCGTACAACAATCTCGACGACGTCATGTCGGGGATCAAGGCGGATCCCAAAGGTGTTGTGGTCGGCGCCGCCAACGACGATCAGGCACCCTTCGACCTGCTGGTGGCGGCGGCCGGGGGCGACGCATCGACCATCAACTACGTCCCCTTCGAAGGCGGCGGAGACCAGATCAAGGCGCTCGAGAGCGGCGAGATCAGCGTGGCGATCGGCGGTGTCAGCGAGTTCGTCGACCTGTTGAGCGCAGGAACCCTCCAACCGCTGGGGGTGTTGTCCGAGGAACGGCTGCCCGGCCTCGATGCGCCAACGGCCAGGGAGCAGGGCCTCGACGTCACCCTCTCGAACTGGCGGGGCCTTTACGGGCCACCGGAGATGCCGCAGGCCGCCGTCGAGTACTGGCAGGACGCGCTCGGCAAAATGGTCGAATCACCTACCTGGAAGCAGATCGCGAAGGACAGGCATTTCACCACGACGTTCATGGTCGGCGACGAGTTTCAGGCCTTCTTGGAGGAGACCCAGGCCGACGTCAAACAAGCACTCGCGTTGTGATCAGTTGTCCGGCAGCGGGCTCATGGAGCTGATGTAGTAGGTCTCATCGCCGGTGGCATATCCGCCGCCGGCGGTGGCGATGTGCACATGGTCGAAGTGGTTGGCAGTCTCGTTGCCGTAGTCC
This sequence comes from Mycobacterium neglectum, assembly GCF_002591975.1. Taxonomy (GTDB): domain Bacteria; phylum Actinomycetota; class Actinomycetes; order Mycobacteriales; family Mycobacteriaceae; genus Mycobacterium; species Mycobacterium neglectum. The sequence goes on from NZ_NVQE01000011.1 coordinate 20,005, forward strand.
GCGGTCCAGCTCGGTGCGCCGATGCCGGGGTAGTAGCCCTGCCGCCAGATCACATGCAGGATGCCCCACCGCTCGGCGTTCGCCAACGCCAGCCCGGCGATCTGGTTACCGAGTTCGATGCCCTCTTCGCTGCTGTGGTTCGGGATCATGACGTCGATCGCCAAACCATTGGGATGCCACCTCAACGGATCCTGTCGATACCCGCCGATGGTGGTGATCTCGGGGAACATCACGCTGATGGCACGGGCCGCCCAAATGGTCCTGACCTGCAACCCGTTCTCGGGAGTGACGCCCTTCGGCAGCTCGAACGGGAGCTCGCGGGCGGCGGCTGGGGCACTCGCCGCGAGCAGCTCGGCCTCGGCGGGAATCGGGACCCGCGGCGCGGCCGGCGGTGCGGACTCGGGAGAGGACGGCGCTGCCGCCGCGGGCTCCGCGCTGCGTGGAGTATCGGCGTTCTGTGCGTACAACATGGCACCGGAGACCACCAACGAAACCACGACCGCCAACCAGCGGCCGCGGCCGTTAGCTAACAGGTTTCTCGCCACGGAAGAGCACTTTACTGTCGTCGCCGACGCGGTATCGCCTTCTTGGTGGTCTCGTAATGTTCTCTTAGGCCCGATGGCCTCGACGGCCAGCAAGTTCTACGCCCACGAAAACCCCAAAAGAGTCGCCGGTCCGGAGTGTTGGGTCGCCAACCGCCGCGAAGGCGTAGTACTACTCATCCACAGTCGCCCTCGGCACGGCATCCTGAACGCATGATGCTCACCAAGCCCGTGTCCGGTGCTGGCAAGGTCGCTGCCGAGACTCCCCCCGACCGCGACCGCGCTGTCGACGTCGCCCGGCTCGCCGCCCTTGTGGTCGTGATGTTCGGGCATTGCGCGCTGCTGCTGGCCACCATCGACACGGCCGGACTGCGGATCGGCAACCTGCTGGGCGAGATGCCCGCGATCGCACCGATCACGTGGATCGTCCAGGTCATGCCCCTGTTCTTCCTGGCCGGTGGCGCGGCAGGCGCCTATGGGTGGCATCAGAGCTCGTCATGGGGCACCTGGCTGTTCAAGCGAGCGCAGCGTCTGTGCCGGCCGGTGTTCTGGTACCTCGCCGCGTGGTCGATCGGCATCGCGGTGACCTATCAGCTCCTCGGAGCCGACTCCGCGGCAAGCATCGGACGCGAGTGCGTGGCGCTGCTGTGGTTTCTCGGTGTCTATCTCGTCGTGCTGGCCTTCGTGCCGGCGCTGACCCGCATGTCCACCGGCCGCGCCGTCGCCGTCGCGGTCGTCGCGCTGATCGCCATCTCTGCGGGGTTCGACGCGATCCGATTCGCCGTCGGCGCACCGATGGCGGGCGTGGCGAACTTCGTCATCGTCTGGCTGATCCCGATGGTGATCGGGGTGGCCTACGCGCGGCATCTGATCGGCCCGCGCGCGGCACTCGTCGCCGCCGCATCCGCATTCGTCGTGCAGCTCGTGCTCGCGGCCGTGGGACCCTACGAGGTCTCGCTCGTTGTGACGGGAACGGAGCGGATCTCCAACGTTTCGCCTCCGACGCTGTTGCTCGCGCTGCACTGCACCTGGATGTCCTTTCTGTTCGTGGCCGCCGCAGGCGCAATTCGGCGGTGGGCGCAGCGGCCCCGCGTCTGGTACGTCGTCGCGATGGGAAACGGGGGAGCGATGACGCTGTACCTCTGGCACATCCCCGCGATCGCGGTGGCCACCTTCACTCTGCACGCCATCGGCCTGGATGCGTATCAGGTTGACGCACCGTACTTTTGGGCGATACTTGCATTGCGGGCGGTGGTATTCGCGGTCGTGATGGCCGCCATGTTCTGGATGCTCTCACCGCTCGAGCATCGTCGACTCCCTTGGTGGGACGCGCCCGTCGCGGCCACCGGTGTCCGGTCGACCGCGGCAGGCCTGCTCATCGTACTGGCCGGCGTGGCTCTGGTGCTGCTGGCCAAGAACGGTCTTGGCGATCTTCATGGACTGATGACGCTCGGCTGCTTCATCGCGGCAACCGCCGCCGCGCGCATCTGCGCGGGGCCGAAACAGCAGTCGCCGCAACCGGTTACGGCCTAACGGTCGACGAGCTGCTGCTCCGGCGGTTTGGGCTTCGGCCACGGAACGGGCACCGGCCGGCTACGCACCACCTGCGGCCACCAGAACCACTTCCCCATCAGCGCCGCGATGGACGGGGTCATGAACGCGCGAATCACCAACGTGTCGAAAAGGAGTCCCATGCCGATGGTCGAGCCCATCTGGGCGACCACCGTGAGCTCACTGACGACCATCGAGATCATGGTGAACGCGAACACCAGCCCGGCTGAGGTGACGACCGATCCACTCCCGCCCATCGCGCGGATGATCGCGGTGTTCACCCCCGCGTGGAGTTCTTCCTTCAACCGCGCGACCAGCAGCAGGTTGTAGTCGGCGCCGACGGCCAACAGGATGATCACCGCCATGGCCATCACCATGAACTGCAGTTCGATGCCCAACACGTGCTGCCAGATCAGCACCGAGAGGCCGAATGATGCGCCCAGCGACAACACGACGGTGCCGACGATGACCGCGGCCGCGACAACACTGCGGGTGATGATCAGCATGATGGTGAAGATCAGCGCCAGCGCGAGGATGGCCGCGATGAGCAGGTCGTAATTGTTGCCGTCCTGCATGTCCTTGAACGCCGCGGCGGTCCCGCCGAGGTAGATCGTGGAGCCCTCCAGCGGCGTGCCCTTGATCGCCTCCTTGGCCGCATGCTTGATCGCCTCGATGCGGTCGATACCGTCGGCGCTGAGCGGATCTCCCTCGTGCTGGATGATCATCCGGACCGCATGGCCGTTCGGCGAGATGAAGCTGTCCATGCCCCGCTTGAACTCTTCGTTGTCGAAGATCTCCGGGGGCAGATAGAACGTGTCGTCGTTCCAGGAGTCGTTGAACGCGTCGCCCATGGCGGACTGGTTCTCCGACATCGCGGCCTGCTGATCCTGCATGCCGCCCTGGGTGGCGTGCATCGTCAGCATCATCGTCTTCATCGTCTTCATCGACTCGATCTGCGGCGGCATGAGCTCCAGCAGTTGTGGCATCAGCGCATCGAGTCGCTCCAGGTCAGGAAGCAAATCCTGGACGGCCTGGGTTGTCGTGTCGACACCGTCGATCGTGTCGAACACCGACCGCATCGACCAGCAGAGATTGATGTTGTAGCAGTGCGGTTCCCAATAGAAGTAGTTGCGAATCGGGCGGAAGAAATCGTCGAAATTCGCTATGTAGTCTCGCAATTGGGCGACGTCGACGGTCATGTTGCGGGTTTTCTCGACCATGCTGTGCGTGGTCGCGCTCATCTCGCCCATCAGGTTCGACATGCGGGTCATCGTGTCGATGGTGACCTGCATCTCGTCGGCCTGCGTGAGCATGTCGCCCATGCGGTCCTGTAAGTACTTGCGGTTCAGGTCCTGGCCCACTCCACCCAAACTCATCTGCGCCGGAATCGTGCTGAACTTCACCGGTTTACCGTCGGGGCGGGTGATCGCCTGGACCCGCCCGATGCCCGGCACGCGGAAGATGGCCTTGGCGATCTTGTCGATGACGATGAAGTCGGCGGAGTTGCGGAGGTCGTGGTCGCTCTCGATGAGCAACAACTCGGGGTTCATGGTCGCGGGAGAAAAGTGGCGTTCCGCTGCCGCGAAACCCAGGTTCGCAGGAAGGTCGGGCGGCAGGTACTTGCGGTCGTTGTAGTTGGGCTGATAGCCGGGCAGGGTCAGCAGGCCGATGAGGGACAGCGCGACGGTCGCGAGGAGGACCGGGCCCGGCCAGCGGACGATTGCGGCACCGATCTTTCGCCAACCGCGAATGCGCATGGCGCGCTTGGGTTCCAGCAGACCGAATCGGCTCGCCACGGTGATGATCGCCGGCCCCAACGTCAGCGCGACCAACACGCCGGTGGCCATACCCACGGCCAGCGGCACGCCCAGAGTCTGGAAGTACGGCAGCCTGGTGAAGCTCAGACAGAAGGTGGCGCCCGCGATCGTCATACCCGAGCCCAGCACCACGTGCGCGGTGCCGTGAAACATCGTGTAGTACGCCGATTCTCGGTCCTCACCGAGCGTGCGCGCTTCCTGATACCGGCCTATGAGAAATATGGCGTAGTCCGTCGCCGCGGCTATCGCGAGCGTGACAAGCAGGTTCGTCGCGAACGTCGACAACCCGATCAGCTCGTGATAGCCGAGGAACGCCACCACACCGCGCGTCGCCGACAGCGTCAGAACCACCATCACGATGACGAGCAGCACAGTCCGTATCGATCGGTAGACGAGCAACAGCATCGTGATGATCACCGCGAAAGTGACCATCTCGATGATCCGGATGCTGCGGTCGCTCGCGATCTGCTGGTCGGCAATCAGCGCCGAACCACCGGTCACGTACACCTTCACGCCCGGCGGGGGCGTCATCCCGTCGACGAGCTGGATGACCTGCTCCACGGACTCGTTGGACAGCGCCTCACCCATGTTGCCCGCGAGATACACCTGCACGTATGCGGCTTTACCGTCCGCGCTCTGCGCCCCGGCCGCCGTGAGCGGATCGCCCCAGAAGTCTTGAACGTGCTCGACGTGTTTGGTGTTGGCTTCGAGTTCGGCGACGAGTTCGTCGTAATACTCGTGTGCCTCGGCGCCGAGCGGCGCGTCCCCTTCGAGGAGGATCATCACCGCGCTGTCGGACTTGTACTCCTCGAAGACCTCGCCGACCTTCTTCATCGCGATCACCGACGGCGCTTCGGCCGGGCTCATCGAGACCGACCGCATCTGGCCGACCACCTCGAGCTGCGGAACGGTGACGTTCAACAGGGCGACGATGACTACCCAGCCGATGATGATCGGGACCGAAAAGAGGCGGATCCACCTGGCGATCCCGGTGCGGCGCTTCTGCTCGTGCGGCGCGGCGGGGTCGCGGGTCGGAGCGCTCATCGCACGGTCATCAGGCGCGACGGGACACTTGCGCTGAAATGCCCAGCTTGAACACAGTTGGGCACTTCGCGGAGCTCCTCCCTAGATTGTTAAGCTTGCCTTAGTTCCTACCAGATCAGGGCTGCTAGCGGCCACTCACAGCCGCCCCACAGCGAACGAAGCCGCCTGATCGACCAATCCCGTCCGGACGTATGCGCCGTGGGCGCCCCAGTCCCGCCCGCCTTCGGAACAAATCGGATCGTTGGGCACACACATCTCGACGGTCTTTGCGGCGTAGAGAGGACCAACGCCGGGGAGCGGGCCTGGCGACAGTGAATCCGCGAAACTGCTCCTCGGACCGCCGAACAAGGCAGCCGCGGCGACGTGGTCGGCGACCGCCGATGGCATTGCGGCGGTGGCCAGATCGACCACGGCGGCGCCCTGGGAGTAGCCGCCGAGCACCATCCGCGTATTCGGACAACTGGCGGCCATCGACTGCACATGAGCGCTCACATCGTCACGCCCGGCAGGTGTGCTGCTGCTGAAATCGCGACTTGCGGGGTAGTTGACCGCGTAGACCCCGACCGAACGCGCGCCGAGTTGTGAACGCAGTGAGTCGACGAATGCCTGCCCGGTCCCGCCGACGCCTGGCGGTTCGGTGGTGCCGCGCGCGAACACGACCTCGACGTCGGGACAGGGTGCCGCGGCGGCGGGCCCAAGGGCGATCAGTGGGATCGGCAGGGCGGTTGCTGTCAGTCCGAGAAGCCCGAAAATACGCGATATGCGCAATAACCTGGTCATACCCATACGTCGTTTCGCGGTCCCGAGATGTCACATCGGGTGTGATTAGCCGACCTGTAAAACTGACGCGCTCGTTAACACCGTGCCTACCAGCAAATAAATGCGAGGTGCGCATGGGGATTTCCGTGACAGCCGGGTCTGTTGTGCTTGGTGATCTGGAATGAACTTCAGGGGACCAAAGTGGCGCCTGTTTCGGGTCACGACGTTCCTCGTCCGATCAATGGCCTGGTAATACGGCGCGCGGTGCGGCGATATATGCCATAGCGTGTGAATTGTCGCAGGTCACCTCGACTGCGTCAGGCAGGAACAAGCAAATGATGTCCGGTTAGCTTCGCGGGGGCGCGCGGCGGCCAAGGTTCGCCGACGAAGGTGGTGGGCAAGCGTGGAGACAGTGCTCGGACTGTCCGTGACGTCCAACAGTGTCGGCTGGGTGCTCCTCGACGGACGCGGCACCGAACCGGCGACCCTCGACCACGACGTCTTCGACGTCTCGGTGAGTCCGGTCGATGACGGTGACATCGCCACGTACGTCGCCGCCGTCCAAGGGGTGCAGGCGATCGCAGCGACGAGCGGCCACGAACTCACGTCGATCGGCCTCACGTGGACCGCCGGCGCCGCCGCGACGGCCAACCTGCTGCTGACGTCGTTGCCCGACCTGGGTTTCGAAAAGGTGGTTTCCGTGCGACTTTCGGAGGCCGCCGCAACGTGGGCGCAATTGTTCGACGCTGCACTCGGATTTGGGAAGGCGGTGTGCGTCGTCGAGCCGTCGGCCGCGACGCTGCTGTCGTTCGGGTGCGGCGCGGTGCACACTTCCGCCACCCAGATACGGGAAAGTGACGACGGCCTGAGCCGGTGGCTGAAAGACGCATTCGACGTCAACCATCTGGACCCTGAGCATCTGTTCCTCATCGGTTCGCGCGGAGACGTCGGACTGATCTCTGAGCGGCTCAGCGAGACGCTCGGCATGCCGGTCGTGACGTCGAACGAAGCCCAGTTGATCCTCGCGAGGGGTACCGCGCTGATGGTCGGGTCGAACGCCGAGACGGTTGTCGTGCCGTCATCCGGTGAGCTACCTGCGGCCCGAAAGTCAACTGCTGCTGGAGCTTTGGGGCGCAAGCTGGCGTGGTTCAGCCCGCCTGCCCGCGCCGCCGTCACGCTCATGGCCGGCGTAGTTGCGCTGTTCGTGCTGGGCCCCATGCTCCTCAGTCAGCCGGAATCCCCGTCGACGGAGGATCAATCGGCAACCAATCCGTCGGGGACCTCGGTGGTCATCCAAGCGGTTCCGGCATTGCCCTTGCCGCCACCGGCGAAAGAAGTCGTCAAGCGGATCATGAAATCGGCACCGACGCCCATTGCTTCCCGCGTATCGGCGCCACCCGTCGCGGAGGTGAGCGCACCGGAGGCGACCGCCGCCGAAGGGCTGACCGTACCGGCCGAGGTCCCACACCTGCCGGCCGAAGGCACGCCGCACCTACCCGGGGCGGCTCCGGGACTCGCGGCGGAGTTGCCTACCGCCCAGGGTGCTCCCGCGCCGACAACGCCTACGCAGGCAGCGCCTGTTCCGGTGTGGAGCGCTCTCCCGTAATCGGGCCGCTAGCGGTTACCAGGTCCAGACGGATGGATCATTCGGCGGGTAGTTCATGCAGACGTCCGTCGCGTGCGCGACGACGCCCTTGTTGTTGAAGAACAACTTGGCCCAGTTGCCCCAACGGGTTGCCATGAACTCGTAGTAGACGTTCGTCGCGGTGTTCTCCGAATACTGCCTGCGACCCGCGTAGTCCAACGAGAAGAACCAGTAGATGCGGTTGCGGGCGCCGGTCTGTACGTCCAACGGACGGTTCTTGTAATCGATCATGTACCGCTCGTAGTACACCGGGTCGGTGTCGCGCGTGGCGGCCATGTACTGGTCGACGGTGCACGGGGTCTTCATGATCCGATTCGGGATCGGGTACTCGTCGGTGGCGTCGGCCCCGGCAACGCCCGGGAAAATCATCGCCGCGCTTGCCAACGCGGCTGCCGCCATGCTCGCTTTGCGTAACATCTCGTTCTCCTTACTGCTGCGCCGTTTGGGCGGCGAGAATCGGCAACTTGTCCGGGCAGTAGAGGCGCAGAGCGCCACCCAGGAACTGGTATGCCTGCTGGGTGGTGCTGTCCAACACGAGCTGATCATGAATGAACTTGGCCGAATCTGCCGCAGTCACGTCAACGCCCCTGTTCAACCGCTTGCACGTGATCTTGGCGATCCAGGCGTTGAAATCCTTCTGCCCGTAGATGCCGTATGTGTGCAGCTCGTTGGTGAAATCGGTGTCAACGTCGGCCTGCGCGGGCGCTGCCGACAGCAGTGCTGCGGCGGCGAGCGAGATCCCGACTCCCAATAGACGTTTCACTGCTGTCCTCCCTCATCCCCGACATGGGCCAACTGCTGCGGCGGCTTGGGCCACGGCGAGGGCACTGGCCGTGCCCTTACTCGCTGTGGCCACCAGAACCACTTACCCATCAATGCTGCGATGGACGGTGTCATGAACGACCGAATGACTAGCGTATCGAACAACAGGCCCAGCCCGATGGTGGTTCCGACTTGTCCGATGACTGTGAGTTCGCTGACCGCCATCGACATCATGGTGAAGGCAAACACCAGGCCCGCAGATGTGACCACCGATCCACTGCCGCCCATGGCCCGGATGATGCCGGTGTTGATGCCCGCATGCAGCTCTTCTTTGAGCCTGGACACAAGTAGCAGGTTGTAGTCCGCGCCGACGGCCAACAGGATGATGACCGACATCGCGAGCACCATCCAGTGCAACTCGATTCCGAGAATGTGCTGCCAGATGAGCACCGATAGCCCGAATGAGGCGCCCAGCGAGACCACGACCGTGCCGACGATGACCGCTGCGGCCACCACGCTTCGCGTGATGATCAACATGATGACGAAGATCAGGCCCAGCGAGGCGATCGCCGCGATCATCAAGTCGAAGAGGCTGCCGTCGGACATGTCTTTGAACACCGCCGCCGTACCGGCCAGGTAGACCGTTGATCCTTCCAGCGGCGTGCCCTTGATGGCTTCCTTGGCCGCCTGCTTGATCGCATCGATTCTCTCGATGCCTTCCGGCGTCATCGGATCACCGTCGTGGGCGATGATGAATCGCACCGACTTGCCGTCCGGCGAGATGAAGTTCTCCATGCCCTTCTTGAACTCGGCGTTGTCGAAGACCTCCGGTGGGAGATAGAACGAGTCATCGTTCATCGAGGCGTCGAATGCCTCGCCCATCGCCGACGAGTTGTCCTGCATCGCGGCCATCTGGTCCTGCATGCCCTTTTGGGTGGCATACATCGTCAGCATCATGGTCTTCATGGTCTTCATGGTCTCGATCATGGGCGGCATCAACGTGACCATCTGAGGCATCAGCTGATCCAGACGCTCCATGTCGGGGATCAGCTGCTGGATGTCGTCGGTCATGATGTCGACGCCGTCGAGGGTGTCGAATACCGACCTCAGCGCCCAGCAAACCGGGATGTTGTAGCAGTGCGGTTCCCAGTAGAGGTAATTGCGGATGGGCCGGAAGAAGTCGTCGAAATTCGCGATGTTGTCCCGCAATTCGGCCACATCGACGGTCATGTCCTTCATCTTGGTGACCATCGAGTGCGTAGTCGCCGCCATCTCCGCGGTGAGCGCGGACATCTTCGTCATGGTCTCGATGGTGGTGTTCATCTCGTCGGCCTGGACGAGCATGTCCGCCATTCGGTCCTGCAGATACTTCTGATTCATCTGCTGGGTGGTGCCCTGCATGCTGATCTGGAACGGGATCGACGTGTGTTCGATCGGCTTACCGTCGGGCCGGGTGATGGCCTGGACCCGTGAGATGCCCGGCACCCGGAACACGGCCTTGGCGATCTTGTCGATGACAAGGAAGTCCGCGGAGTTGCGTAGATCGTGGTCGCTCTCGATCATCAGCAGTTCGGGGTTCATTCGTGCTTGGGAGAAGTGCCGATCGGCCGCCGCGTATCCCTCGTTCGCCGGCAGGTCAGCGGGCAGGTAGTTGCGGTCGTTGTAGTTGGTGCGATACCCGGGCAGGGTCAGCAGACCGACCAGTGACAGCGCGATGGTCGCGACCAGGATGGGGCCGGGCCATCGCACGACGGCAGCGCCGATCTTGCGCCAGCCACGCACCCGCAACGCACGCTTGGGCTCGAGCAGATTGCCGAACCGGCTTGCGACCGTGATGATCGCGGCGCTGAGCGTGAGCGCGGCCAAAACCCCGACCGTCATGCCGATCGCCAGCGGGATACCGAGCGACTGGAAGTACGGCAGCCTGGTGAAGCTCAGGCAGAAGGTGGCGCCTGCGATGGTGAGGCCGGAGCCCAGCACCACGTGGGCCGTCCCGTGATACATGGTGTAGAAGGCCTGTTCACGGTCCTCACCTGCGGCGCGGGCCTCCTGATATCGGCCGATGAGGAATATCGCGTAGTCCGTACCGGCGGCGATGGCCAATGTCACCAGCAAGTTGGTGGCGAAGGTCGAGAGGCCGATGATCTCGTGGTAGCCGAGGAAGGACACCACACCGCGGGCCGCGGCCAACTGCAGCACGACCATCACGAGGGTCAGCAGCACGGTGATGATCGACCGGTAGACGAGCAGCAGCATCACGATGATCACCGTGAAGGTGACGAGCTCGATCATCTGCATGCTTCGGTCGCCGGCGATGTGCTGGTCGGCGGCCAGTGCGGCCGGACCGGTGACGAACGCCTTCACGCCCGGTGGCGGCTGCATGCCGTCGACGAGGGTCTGGACGGCTTCGACCGACTCGTTGGCCAGCGCCTCGCCCTGGTTACCCGCGAGGTAGACCTGGACGTAGGCGGCCATACCGTCGTTGCTCTGCGCGCCGGAGGCCGTCAGCGGGTCGCTCCAGAAGTCCTGCACGCTCTGGACGTGCTTCGTGTCGGCTTCGAGCTTCTTGATCATCTCGCCGTAGAAGGCGCGCGAGTCCTCGCCGAGGGGCTTGTCGCCCTCCAGGACGATCATGGCCGAGCTGTCTGAGTTGAACTCCTCGAATACCTGACCGACGCGTTTCATCGCGATCATCGACGGCGCGGAATCCGGGCTCATCGAGACCGCGCGCATTTGCCCGACCGTTTCCAGCTGGGGCACAACCACATTCACGACGGCGATCAAGGCGATCCAGATCAAGATGATCGGGATCGCGAACGCGCGGATCATCCGGGGGATGAACGGCCTCGCAGCGTGCTTGGCTGGCGGAAATGCGTCGGTGGGTGCGTCGCTCGTTGGTGCACTCATGCGGACTTAACAAAGCAGAAGGTTTGCGCGTTCAAGCCGTTCGAAGTTCTTTCGTCTTTGATTTCGTCGTCGACGGTGATGCGGCAGGTGATCGAGGATCCGTCACCCTGCGCGACGATGTTCGGTGCGGCCGACGGGGCAGTGGTCTGCAACGTCAGCGACCACGGCAAGCCGGCGCCGTCGATGCGCTGTGGTTTGGCGTCGAGGTCCAGGTAGTTGATGTCCGCGTATGAGCCCGAACCGAAGATCTCGTATTTCACGACCTTGGGGTCGAAGGGCTCGGGGTCATCGGCGAAGACCTTCGGGGTCACGATGATGCCGTCGGCCCCGAAGAAGGTGCGGATGCGGTGGACCGTGAATCCCGCGACAGCCACCACGATCACGATGACGAGCGGAATCCAGATTCTCTTGGCGAGGCCGATCACACCGATCGCCCCCGACCCTTGCCACCCATATTTATGCGCCCTCGAGTTTCGTCCGGTGTCTGTACTTCACCTGTGCATAACTTAGCCCGTATAAGTTCTCACTTGCCACAGGTTATCTCAAGTTTTTGTGCTGCTGCCCACCACCGTTGCGGCCATGTGATCTGGGTCACGACGAGGGCATTTCGAAGCGCTCGAGGTAGTGCTTTACGAAGGCTTCGGCCTCGCCGTGGCCGCGGGTGATGCCGAGTCCACGTTCCAGCAGCACGATCCGTGCCAGGCTGGTCACGATCATAGACATCACCACGGGCGGAAAGGCCGCCATGTCGACGCCGTGTGCCCGCATCGCCAACGTCACCGCGCTTTCCTCCACGTCACCGAAACGCTGCGCGTAGGCGGCGATCTCACTGCGGATTTCCTTGCGGTGATTGGCCAGCGCCATGAACTCCATGAACAGCCGCGCGCCGTGAGTGCTGTTGAGCTGCCACAGCGCGTGAAGGGGCTGGTCATCGGCGAGGGCCTGGCGCTGACGAGTCAAATTGGTCTCGGCGCCGTCGCGCAGCACGGCCAGGAACAGGTCGTCCATGCTCGGGAAGTAGTAGTGCACCAGTGCGGGCTTGACGCCTGCCTTGGCCGCCACCCGCCGAGACGTCGCCGCGGCGTAGCCCTCCTCAAGCATTACTTGGGCAGTCGCCCTGATGAGCGCATCGCGTGTCGCGGACGTGCGTCCACCTCTTGACCGTTCACCAGTGGTGCTGCTAGACATGGCCGCAGTCTAGATGTTGGGCGATCGCCCAACAATGGGTTTGCGACATGGAGGAGCGTCTGGATGGCCGGTCGGGTGGCGGGGAAGGTCGCGTTCATCACCGGGGCGGCGCGCGGCCAGGGCCGCAGTCACGCGGTGCGGTTGGCCCAGGAGGGCGCCGACATCATCGCGATCGACATCTGTCGCGGTTTCGACGACTCGACGGCGCCGGCCGCCACGCCCGAGGACCTCGCCGAGACCGCCGACATGGTGAAGAACCTCGACCGTCGCATCGTGACCGCCGAGGTCGACGTCCGCGATTACGACGCACTGAAGGCCGCACTCGACAGCGGGGTCGAACAACTCGGTGGGCTCGACATCGTCGTGGCCAACGCGGGCATCGGCACCACCGGGGTCAAGTTGCACAAGATGCGCGAGGACATCTGGGACGAGACCATCGACATCAACCTCGGGGGAGTGTGGAAGACGGTCAAGGCCGCGGTACCGCACCTGCTTGCCCGCGGCAGCGGCTCGGTCATCATCACCAGTTCGGTCGGCGGCACCAAGGCCTACCCGCAGGTCGGCCATTACATCGCTGCGAAACACGGTGTCGTCGGTCTGATGCGGACATTCGCAGTCGAACTCGGCGCCAAGAACATCCGCGTCAACACCGTGCACCCGACCCATGTGTGCACCCCGCTGCTGATGAACGAGTCCACCTATCGGCTGTTCCGTCCCGACCTGGAGAACCCCGGACCCGACGACCTGGCGCCGATCTGCCAGTCGTTCCACTTCCTGCCGATCCCGTGGGTGGAACCGGTCGACATCAGCAATGCGGTCCTGTTCCTGGCCTCCGACGAAGCCCGCTACGTCACCGGCGTCACCCTGCCCGTCGACGCCGGCAGCCTACTGAAATAGGGGATTTCGCGTGACGACCACCAACGACACCGCGGTTTACTACGACCCCTATGACGTCGACATCGTGGCGAGCCCGTATCCGACCTACGCGCGACTGCGCGACGAAGCGCCGCTCTATTACAACGAGCGCTACGACTTCTGGGCGTTGTCGCGGTATGTCGATGTCGAGAAATCCCTGAACAACTGGGAGACCTTTTCCAATCAGCGCAGCGACATCCTCGAACTGGTGAAGTCCGACTTCGACATGCCCAAGGGCGTGATGATGTTCGAGGATCCGCCGATCCACAGCATGCTGCGGGGCTTGATGGCGCGTGTGTTCACGCCGAGGCGAATGGCCGAGATCGAGGACCAGATTCGCCGCTACTGCATCAATTGCCTTGACCCCCTTGTTGGTTCGGACAGCTTCGATATCGTGGCCGAACTCGCTGCGATGATGCCGATGCGGGTGATCGGCATGCTCTTGGGCATCCCCGAGTCCGACCAGGTCGGGTTCCGGGACCGCAACGACGCCAATCTGCGGACCAAGCCGGGCGCACCGATGAAGGTCGCCAAGGCCGACGCGATCGCCGACGGCCGGATGTATGCCGACTACGTCGAGTGGCGCTCGAACAACCCATCCGACGATCTGATGACCGCGCTGCTCAACGTCGAGTTCACCGATGAAGAGGGCGTGACACGCAAACTTCATCGAAAAGAAGTGCTGCACTACACCCAGGTGGTCGCCGGGGCGGGCAACGAGACCACGGGCCGGCTCATCGGATGGCTCGCCAAGGTGCTGGCCGAGCACCCGGATCAGCGCCGCGAGGTCCACCGCGACCGATCGCTGCTGATCCCCGCGATCGACGAGACGCTGCGCTTCGAGCCGACCGGCCCGCACGTAGCCCGTTACATGGCAAGGGATTTCGAGGCATACGGCCAAACCGTGCCCGCGGGGGCTGCGATGCTCCTGCTGTTCGGGGCCGCCAATCGCGATCCGGCGCGCTACGAGGATGCCGATACCTTCAACATCCACCGCGGCGGATCGCACCTGACCTTCGGCAAGGGTCTGCACTACTGCCTCGGCGCCAACCTCGCCCGGCTCGAGGGACGCGTCGCGCTCGACGAGTTGCTCAACCGGTGGCCGGAGTGGGGCATCGACTACGAAACGGCGCAGCTGGCACCGACATCGACGGTTCGCGGCTGGGAGCGGCTGCGCATCCTCGTGAACTGATCTGCACCCATGCCGGTTTAGAACTACGAGCTTGGGGCAAGCAATATGCATGTCAAAGCTACTTCGTACGGCGATCGTCGCGGCTGTCTCCGCCCCGATCGCGGCACTCTCGGTGGTTACCGCGGCCAGCGGTGCGGCGCAGCCCCTCAACTGCCCGCCAGGGCAGTACTGGGACCCGGGAACCAACACCTGCAAAAATTCAGTGCCGCTGAACTGTGCGCCGGGGCAGTATTGGAATCCGATCTCGAACCTCTGCCGGCCGCTGGGGCAGGTCTAGTGCCTGGGCGATTTGTGGAGTTGTAGCCGCGGTGAGCGCGGCTGCGGCTCCACAGATCGCTTATTTAGGCGCGCGAGTAGCGGGTACCGCGCGGCTCGCGGACCCAGAGTTCACCGCCGCCGGGCGTCGGACCCTGGGCGGCGAGTTCGCGCTTGAGCACCTTGTGCGTGGCGGTCGTCGGTAAGTCGCGCGCAATCCGGACAAACCGGGGCCACGCCTTGGGGGAGAGGTCGGGCTGCGCCGCGAGGAATGACTCGAAGCTCGCGGGTGTGAGCGCGGCGCCATCGTTGAGCACGACCGCCGCCATGATCTGGTCGCCGACGTTCTCGTCAGGCACCGCGTACACGGCGACGAGGTTGACGTCGGGCAACCGGATGAGGATGCGTTCGATCGGGGCGGCCGCCATGTTCTCGCCGTCGACGCGTAACCAGTCGCCGCTGCGTCCTGCGAGATAGATCCAGCCGTCGGCGTCTCGGTAAGCCAGGTCCCCGGACCAGTACATGCCGTGGCGCATGCGTTCGGCGGTCGCGTCCTCGGCGTTGTAGTAACCGGTGAAGAAGCCCTGCCCGTCGGTGTTGACGAGTTCGCCGATCGCTTCCTCGGCGTTGATCAGTGCACCGTCGGCGTCGAAGCGCGCAGGCAGGCATTCGGTGACGGATTCGGCGTTGTAGATCGCGACCCCCGGAAACCCTTTGCCCAGTGAGCCTTTCGGCGTGCCTTCTTCGCGGGTGATGATGACCGCGTTCTCGGTGGAACCGAAGCCGTCCCACACTGTGCAGTCGAATCGCCGCTGGAACGCCTCGATATCCCGGTCGCTGGCCTCGTTGCCGAACGCGATGCGCAACGGCGTGCGTGCGTCGTCGGGGTGTTCCGGCGTCGCAAGAATGTAGGCCAGCGGCTTGCCGACATAGTTCATGTAGGTGGCGTCGTAGCGACGGATGTCGTCGATGAAGTTCGATGCCGAGAACTTCGCGGGCGCCATCGCCGCACCCCTGGCGACCGCGACACCCCAGCCCGCCACCAGGGCGTTGGAATGGAACAGCGGCATCGACAGGTAGCAGGTGTCGTCCTCGGTGACCTCGAACTTCTCGACGAGGGCCTGACCCGACATCAACACCATGAAGTGCGACACCCGCACCGGTTTGGGGTTGCCGCTCGTCCCCGAGGTGAAGATCAGCATGTAGGTGTCCATCGGATCGACCTCGCGCAATGGCGTCAGTTCGCCCGCGGTTTCGATCATGCGCGCCCAGTCGTCGGTCGAGGTGTCGGCGACACGCACCCCGTCGAGATCGAGTCCGTCGAGCAGCGACCGGTGCTCGCCGTCGGTCACCACGATCTGACAATCGGCCCGCCGGATGTCGGCGGCGAGCGCATCACCCCGTCGCGTCGAGTTGATGCCGCACAGCACATAGCCCCCCAGCGCTGCGGCTGCCATCTGATTCAAGAATTCCGGCGTGTTACCCATCAACACCCCGACGTGCACCGGGCGGTCGGGATCGAGCAGCGAAAGCAGCGCGGCGGCGCGAGCTGACGCATCGCAAAGGTGCTCACGCCATGTCCAGCTGTCGTCGCCGTATTTCACGGCGGTGGTGTCTGACGTCAGGCGCTCGCGCAGCAATTGCTGGATGGTCTCGCTTGGCATGCTGGTAGTTCTAGCATCCGTGCCACTCCGCCGTTCTGCGGCAGCCCGCTCGATGACTCGAGACGGCCCCGGGCCCGAATTGCTATTTTTGCTAAGATACGAAAACTGGCCGCCGGGGCGTGATGGGGTGAGCACATGACCGACGTGGAGTGGACACCGCTCCCGGTGCCGTGGGCCGTGCGCAGCGCGGACCGCATCCCCAAACAGCGCTACTACGACCAGGACTTCTATGCGCTGGAGACCGAATTGTTCTGGCCGCGGGTCTGGCAGATGGCGTGCCGCCTCGAGGAGATCCCCAAGCCCGGCGACTTCGTCGAATACGAGATTCTGGACCAGTCGATCATCGTCGTGCGCGTCGACGTCGACACCGTGCGCGCCTATTACAACTCGTGCCGCCATCGCGGAATGAAACTCGTCGAGGGCTGCGGGTCACGCCGCACCTTCGTGTGCCCGTTCCACGGATGGTGTTGGGGGCTGGACGGCAAGAACACCTTCGTGCTGCGCTCGGAGATGTTCGACGACGCGAACCTCGACGCCTCCGAACTCGAGTTGACGCCGGTGCGGTGTGAGCTGTGGGGCGGTTGCGCGTGGATCAATCTCGACGACGAGGCACCACCGCTGCGCGACTGCATCGAACCGTTCGCGTCCCGTCACGATGAGTTCAAGGTGGAGGCGCTGCGCACCGAGTGGTGGAAGTCGTGCCTGCTGCCGGTGAACTGGAAGCTGGCGACCGCGGCCTTCATGGAGGGCTATCACGTACCGCAGACGCATCCGCAGCTGCTGCCGTCGGCGTACAGCCCCGATTCGTCGCACACGCATCCGGTCGTGCAGGCAAGCCTGTATTTCATGCGGACGCTCGGATCCGGAATGGGCGGTATGACCCATGAGAACGACATCCGGATCGCCGAAGGGCTGCAACACATGTCGCTCCCGGACGATCCGGCGCAGGCGATGGCGACATGGCGCGGCGCGGTAAACGACGCGGTCACCAAGTGGCACAGGGCCCGCGACTGCGACTTCCCCGACCTCAACGACCTGGATCGCCGCAAAGCGATTGATGCGATCGGGTTCTGCTTCCCGCACTACTTCATCCTGCCGCAGTACAGCAGCGCGTCGTCGTATCGGATACGGCCGCTCGGCCCGGAGGAGACGCTGTTCGAGGTGTGGTCGCTGACCCGCTACCCGAACGACCAGGCGCCGGGCAGGCCCACCGCACCCGAGCCGCTCGCCCCCGACGATCCGAGCTGGCCGATGATTCCCGCCCAGGATTTCTCGAACCTGCCGCGGCAGCAGAAGGGCTTGCACGCCAAGGGGTTCGAGTACATGCGGTTGTCGAATCAGATCGAGGGGTTGATCTC
This sequence comes from Mycobacterium neglectum, assembly GCF_002591975.1. Taxonomy (GTDB): domain Bacteria; phylum Actinomycetota; class Actinomycetes; order Mycobacteriales; family Mycobacteriaceae; genus Mycobacterium; species Mycobacterium neglectum. Next base: position 37,604 of record NZ_NVQE01000011.1, read on the forward strand.
GAACTTCGAGCGGGTCATCGACGGCTTTCTCGCGGGCTTGCCGTACGAGAGCCTGGTGCCGGCGATTCAAAAGACCAACACGACGATCGACGTGCCCGTCGCAGACCTCGGGCTCTCGGAGAAAGTTCCTACATGGTGAATTGGGATGCGTCCGTCGACCTTCTGATAGCGGGGAGTGGCGGTGGCGGGATGGTCGCTGCGCTGGCCGCGCTCGACTCCGGGATCGAACCCCTGGTCGTCGAGAAGCAGGACCTCGTCGGCGGGTCTACCGGAATGTCCGGTGGCATGGTGTGGCTGCCGAACAACCCATTGATGCGCGCCGACGGAATACCCGACACCCACGAGGACGGCCTGGCCTACTTCGATGATGTGGTCGGCGACATCGGGGAAGCTTCGTCGGCCGCCCGCCGTGAGACATTCTTGACCGCAGGCAGCGACATGATCAATCTGCTTGTGCACAAGGGTGTTCGACTTGTGCGGTGTCCGGGCTGGAGCGACTACTACCCGAACCACAAAGGTGGCAACGCGGCCGGGCGGTCGGTCGAGGGTGTGCCGTACAACGCCGCCGAGCTCGGAGACTGGAGTGACAAAGTCCAGCCGTCGATGGCGAAGAACTACGGGTTCGTCGTCAAGACCAACGAGTTACGCGCCGTGCAGTACTTCAACCGTTCGCCACGGGCGTTCGCCACGGCCACGCGAGTATTCCTGCGCACCAACCTCGCGAAGCTCCGACGCCGTGACCTGATGACCAACGGTGCGTCGCTCATCGGTCAAATCCTGAAGGCGCTGCTCGATTTCGGCGGCGAGCCGCCCATCTGGACCAACGCCGCGGTGGACGACCTGATCGTCGAAGACGGTCGCGTCGTCGGCGCCCGGGTGACGCGCGACGGCACGACGATGAACGTCGAAGCCCGCAAGGGTGTGCTGCTGGCCGCGGGCGGGTTCAGCCGCAATGCGGACATGCGCCGTCAGTACAGCGGCGACCAGCCCAACGAGGGCACGTGGTCGATCGCCAACGCCGGCGACACCGGCGAGGTGTTGCAGACCGCGATGGCGCTGGGGGCGAAGACCGACCTGCTCGATGAAGCCTGGTGGCTGCCAATGGTCTTCATCCAAGATCCGGGGGCGGCGTCACTGGGTTCCGGGCGCCAGCGTCCCGGCGCCATCTACGTCGACAACACCGGCAAGCGGTTCTGCAACGAGTCGAACTCCTACGTCGAGGTCGGCAAGGCGATGTATGCGAACAAGGCGGTGCCCTGCTGGCAGGTGTTCGATGAGGGCTATGTCCGTCGCTACGTGTCGGGGGCGAATCCGCTGAAGAGGCGCAGCCTGTCAGAGGCGTTGATCGAACAGGGTGTGGTCAAGCGGGCCGACACGATCGCCGATCTGGCGCGGCAGATCGACGTGCCCGCAGGCGCCTTGGAATTCACGGTCAATCGGTTCAACGAGCACGCCGCCAAGGGCCTTGACCCCGACTTCGGGCGCGGCCAGTCGGCGTACAACGTTTGCCTCGGCGACCCGGGATACAAACCCAACGCCGCCGTCGGTCCGCTCGACGCGGCCCCGTATTACGCGACCAGGGTGTTGCCCGCCGACGTCGGCACCTGCGGGGGAGTGATCACCAACGAGCACGCTCAGGTGCTCAACGAGCGTGATCAAGTCATCGAAGGCCTTTATGCGACGGGCAATATCACCGCGACGGTGATGGGTCGCAACTACCTGGGCGCGGGCGGCAGCATCGCGAACACGATGATCTTCGGTTACGTCGCCGCCCGCCACGCCGCTGGGGCGGATTTGGCGCGCTGACGCACCGCTGCGGTCGGTTTGCGCGCCGAATTCGCTACGAGTCGTCGATGAAATCGCGTGGCTTCTTGCCGGATTCGATCAGTTGACGCCGCCGCTCCTGAACGTCGCTGGCCGCCCCGACCATGTTCGTCAGAATATGGCTGACCTGAAGATGCACCCGCATACCCATCAGCTCATATGCCCGCTTGACGTTGTTCTTCACCGCCATCGACGTCGTCAGTGGAATCTGGCCGATCTTGCGGGCCATCTCCTCCACCGTGTCCTCGAGCCGATCGCGGGGCACTACCTTGTTGAGCAGCCCCCACTCCAGCGCCTCCTGCGCGGACAGCGTGGGCGCCAACAGAAGCCAGTCCATGGTCCGATGCCAGTTCATCAACAGCCACGGCTCGATCATGGTGTGACCGCCGGGCTCGCCGAGGCTGTGCGCGAGCGGCATCTGGAAATATGCATCGTCGGACGCGACGCAGAAATCCGTCAGGAGGCCGAGATAGATCCCGCCACCCATGCAGTAGCCGTGGATCTGCGAGATCGTCGGCTTCGGGAACTCCCACAGATACAGCGTCGGCCACAGGAACAGGTCGGCGGTGCCCTTGTAGAGATCCTCGAACGTGTCGCCGAAGTCCGGATACGGGTTCTCATCCGGACCCCACCGTGCGACGTGCCCGCCGCAGAAGCCCTTGCCGTTGGCCTTCAGGATGACGACCTTGATCTCCTTGTCGCGGTCGGCTTCCCGCAGGCACGCGTCGACCTCCTGAACGAGCTGGGCGTCCTTGGTGTTGGCCTTGTCGGGCCGGTTGAGGATGATCCGCGCGATGGGTGGCTCGCGCTCGTAGATGACCGCTTCAAGTGCCATCGTGGCCTCCTAGAGAATTGCTCCGCTGTCCTTTGCCGCCGAAATGTCATCCCAGTCGAGGTCGAGCTCCAGTAGGATCTCCTCGGTGTGTTGCCCGTGTTCGGGTGCGCGTGCCGCCGCGGGCGGAGTTTCGTTGAATTGCACTGGGGCGGCGACGATCTGGTACTCGTTACCCTGGTCGTCCACATTGGGTACGACATAGCCGTTGGGCCTGACCTGCGGATCATTGAGTGTCTCTTTCGGAGTGGCCAGCGCCGCCCACACACCCGGTTCGTCCGCGAGAACGGTGCGCCAGTGGTCCAGATCCTCGCTGGCCAGCCGTTCTCCGACAAGCGCGCACGCCTCTGTCGCGTTGGCTATCAGGTTGCTCGACGGGACGAACCGCTCATCGGTGGCGAGTTCGGGGAGGCCGATCCGTTCGCAGAAGCCCGCCCAGAATCGGTCCGGCTGCAGAAAGACCATCTGGATCCAGCGGCCGTCGCGCGTCTTGTAGCGATTCACCAGCGGATTGATCGCAAGGCCCGGTGGCGCGCCGGGGATGCCGTCGATGTCGAAGAGGTCGGCGACCGATATCGACGGCGCGATCGACCACATCGCCTGCGCCAACAGCGATGAGTCCACGATGCTCGGCTCGCCGGTGCGCTCGCGATGAAACAGCGCGGCACACACCCCGCCCGCGAGCGTGATTCCCCCCTGCAGGTCACCGAATCCGGGGCCCTGCACGGCGGGCGTCTCGGTACCGAACGGTGTCATCGTGTACGACACCCCGCCGCGAGACAGATAGGTGGCGGCGTCGAAACCGCCCTTGTCGCGATCAGGCCCGCGCACGCCGGTGCCGGTACCGCGCGCGATGATGATGTTCGGATTGAACGAACGGACGTCCTCCACCGTCAGCCGGGCCCGTTCCAGCGGACCGGGCAGCCAGTTGGTCAGGAACACGTCCGCGGTGGCGAGCAGGCGTCCGAAATACTCGCGGCCGGTCTTGGACTTGATGTCGAGGGCAATGCTGCGTTTGCCCCGGTTGCCGATCTCGAGGATGAAGTCGATGTGCGCCCGCGCGTTCTCCTTCGTGAATCCGCCGATGACCAGCGCCCGGCCGGGATCGCCCGCCTTGACGTCCTCCACCTTGATGACATCGGCGCCCCAATCCGCGAGCGCCGCGCCTGCCGAGGGAACGTATGTCCACGATGCCAACTCGACGACACGCACACCGCTGAGAACTCCGGTCATTGCAATCCCCTCCCCACTTCCTCGAGATAACGGTCGGACGAACCGAGGAACCCGCTCCAACCCAACAGACGCTTCAGGTACAGGTGCGCGTCGTGCTCCCACGTGAAGCCGATACCACCGAACACCTGGATCGCCGTATCGCCGACCTTGGTCAGCTGCCCGGCGAATGCCTTGGCGCGCAACGCAGCTAGGTGGTGTTCCGCGGGTTCGGCCGCATCGGCGGCCCACAACGCGTGCAGCACGCCGCTGCGTGCCAGTTCCACCGCCTCGTACATGTCGACACACAGATGCTGGACAGCCTGGAAGCTCCCGATCGGCTGGTCGAATTGCTTGCGCACCTTGGCGTACTCGATGGCGAGGTTCATCACTGTGGTCGCCGCGCCGAGCGCGTCGGCGGCGTAGGCGATCACCACGTCGTCGACGATGGCGCGGATCGCCTGGTCGGTTGCCGACGCGAGCCGTTGCGCCGACACATCGTCGAGCTCGACATCGGCCAGCATGCGCGTCGGGTCCACATGGCGGCACGGCGTCATGGCCACGCCCACCGACGACGTGTCGACGGAGTACAACCCGACGCCGTCGCCCTCCGCGGCGAAAACCAGGACGACGTCGGCGTCGTCAGCGTCCGGGAGGCCGGTGACGGTGCCACGCAGCGTCGAGCCATCGATCGCCGTCGGCCGCGGACCCGCCAGCGGGCCCAGCGTGGCGATGGTGGACCCCTTGGCGATTCCGGTAAGCAATCCTGCCGCAGTCTTGTCAGCATCCGTGCGCACCAGCGCCCGCGTCGCCGCGACGGCGGTGGACAACCAGGGACCGGGGTACAGCGCGGCCCCGAGTTCTTCGGCGACGACGCCGGCTTCGACCATCGTCATGCCTGCGCCATCGAAGATCTCGGGCACCAGCAAGCCGGTGACGCCCATCGCCGCCAGCCCGCGCCAGACCTGGTCGGCACCGGCCACCTCATCGTCGAGTCGCGGGCGCACATATGTTGCCAAGCTTGCCTTTTCGGCAAGGTAGCGCCGCACGGTGTCGCGCAGCGCAGCCTGTTCGTCGTCGAGTTCGAGGTTCATCGCCTCGGCATACCCAACACTCGAGTCGCGGTGATGCCCTTGTTGATCTGGGTGGTCCCGCCGGCGATGGTCAAGGAACGCGACGACAGCCGACGGTCGGCCCATCGTCCACTGTCCAGCGGTCCGAGTACGTCGAACGCTAGCTCGGCGAGGTCCTGGCCCAGTTCGGCCCACACGCTCTTGGCGAGGCTGGCCGATCCGAGCGCATCGCCGCCGTGCAACATCGCCGATATTGACCGCTTGCACAACAACTCGAGGTACTTGATGCGCACGGCGACCTCGCCCAGCCGGCGCAATGTCGAACTGTTCTCGAGTGCAGGCCTGCCGTCGACGACATGCTCCTTGAGGTCGGCGACGAGGTCGCAGAGTTGGGCCTCCATTTGCGCGTACAACCGCGCCGCGCCCGCCCGTTCGTGGCTCAACGTCGTGGTCGCGACCTGCCAGCCCGAGTTGAGGGGTCCGAGCAGTGCGTCACCGGGGACCCGGACATCGGTGAAGAACACCTCGGCGAAGTCGGCATCCCCGTTGATGGTCACCAACGGTCGGACCTCGATGCCGGGCAACCTCATGTCGACGATGAGACAGGAGATGCCCTTGTGCTTGGAGACGTCTGGATCGGTACGCACGTACAACTGACACCAGTCGGCCCGATGGCCAAGCGATGTCCAGATCTTCTGGCCGTTGACGACGAAATCGTCGCCGTCGCGCGCCGCCCGCGTGCGCAGGGAGGCCAGATCGGAACCGGCGTCGGGCTCGGACATGCCCTGACACCAGATATCGTCGGCCCGCACCATTCGGGGGAGAAGTTGTCGCATCTGCGCGTCGGTCCCGTACTGCATGATGGCGGGTGCGATATTGTTCATGCCAATCACGTTGAGCGGCACGGGAGCTCGTGCCCGCGTCGTTTCCTCCGCGTAGACCAACTGCTCGAGTACCGTCGCCCCACGCCCGCCGTATTCCTGCGGCCAGGACACCGCGCCCCAGCCTGCGTCGGCCACCGTCGCATCCCACGCCCGCAGCATCTCGAACGCCTGTGCGTCGCGGCCGCGCTGCCGGTCGGCGGCCCGCACCGCATCCGTCAGGTTGGTGGACAGCCACGTCCGCAACTCCTTGCGGAACGGTTCCACCTCCGCCGGATATGAGAAGTCCACGGTTTCCTGTTCGGGATCGAGCTGATTGGTTTCTTTATAATTTTAGGTAGTATAGCTACCGCTGGCGTTACAGTCGCAGCCATGTTGCGGCGCGGATATCGGGGATGTTCCGGGGCGGCCGCATGCCGTCGGGCCGTCACACGCAGAGAGGTTCGGTCATGGGCAGGGTGACGGGCAAAGTGGCGCTGGTCAGCGGAGCCGCTCGAGGTCAGGGGCGTTCGCACGCGCGCATACTGGCCGCCGAGGGCGCCGACATCATCGCCGTCGACATCTGCGCCGACATCGAAACCAACGACTACCCACTCGCACGGCCCGAGGACCTCGACGAGACCGCGAGGCTGGTCGAGAAAGAGGGTCAGCGCGCGTACACGGAAATCGCCGATGTCCGCGATCGCACCGGGCTTTCGGCCGCGATCGACCGCGGCGTGGCCGAGTTCGGCCAACTCGACATCGTGGTCGCCAATGCCGGCATCTGCCCGATGACCGCGGGACTGCCTCCGCAGGCGTTCGTCGACGCGGTCGACGTCGACCTCATCGGAGTCATGAACCTCATTCACGCCAGCATGAAACATCTGCACGCGGGCGCCTCCATCATCGCCACCGGTTCGGTGGCTGCGTTCATGGCGACGGCGGTGAACACCGCCGGTATGGATGGCGGACCCGGTGGCGCGGGTTATGCGTTCGCCAAACAGGTTGTCGCGCATTACGTCAACGATCTGGCTCGCACTCTGGCCCCAGAGCAGATCCGCGTGAACGCTGTGCACCCCACGAACGTCAACACCGACATGCTGCACAGCCCACCGATGTACAAGGCATTTCGGCCAGACCTGCCGAATCCTACCCGTGAGGACGCCGAAATGGTCTTCCCGATGATCCAGGGGATGCCGATTCCTTATGTGGAGCCCGAGGACATCAGTGAAGCCGTGCTGTTCCTGGCCAGCGACGCCGCCCGCTATGTGACCGGCCAGCAATTGCGCGTCGACGCCGGTGGCTTTCTGAAGATCAAGCCGTGGTCTGGCCCATAGGACCGAAAAGAGGGGAGTAGCAACGGTGCCCAGAGGGATCATGTACGTGGAGACCATGCCGGCCTCGCCGGATCGTGAGGCCGAGTACCACACGTGGTACAACGACACACATCTGGCACAGATCCTTTCGGTGGAAGGCATCGTTTCCGCACGCCGGTTCGCTCCGAATGATGGGGCAGGCCCCTTCATCGCGATCTATGAACTCGACTGTGACGACCTCGATGCCGCGGTACAGCGCCTCGGGGAACTGGGCGCCACCGGATCCATGACGGGCCTGGACAACCTCGCGATGGATCCAAAGCCAATTCCCAAGGTGTACCGCGAGATCGGAACTCTGGGGCCGTGACGTATCCGTTGGAGGTTCAACGCCGGATCTATGCGCTGATGGTGCTGATGAAGGCCGCGGACGACAGGCTGAGCAAGGGCATCGGGACCGGCGAATTCATGTGCGTGTATTGGCCGTCGCGCGGCCAGGAAGCCATCGCTGCCGCGATGGGTGTCGCGCTGCGCGCCGACGACCAGCTGGTGACGACCTATCGCGGCTTGCACGATCTGATCGGCAAAGATGTTCCGCTGGAGGAGATCTACGGCGAGATGATGGGTCGCACCGTCGGTGCCAGCCGCGGCAAGGGCGGCACGATGCACATCGCCAAACCCGATAAGGGTGTGATGCTGTCGACGGGCATCGTCGGCGCCGGACCGCCGGTCGCGGTCGGACTCGCGATGGCGGCCAAACGCAAGGGCCTCGACCGCGTCACGGTCGTGAGTTTCGGTGACGGCGCGACGAACACCGGATCGTTCCACGAGGCCGCCAACATGGCCGCGCTGTGGGATCTGCCGATCGTGTTCGTCTGCCAAAACAACCTCTTCGCGGAGATGACCCCCACCCGCGACACGATGAAACTCGAACGCGTCGCCGACCGCGCGGCGGGTTACGGCATGCCCGGTGTGCAGGTGGACGGCAACGATCCGCTTGCAGTTCTGGGTGTGCTCGCCGAGGCGATCGGCAAGGCGCGCAACGGTGAGGGCCCCACGTTCATCGAGTGCGTGACCTTCCGCTTCCGCGGCCATTACTTCGGCGACCGGATGCCGTACATCCCCAAAGAGCAGCTATCCGCGGCGATGGAGGCCGACCCGGTGCCTCGCTTCCGGAAACACCTGATAGACGACGGCATCTGCACCGACGACGAGCTCAGCGGCATCGACGAGGGCGCCCTCATCAAGGTGCAACAGGCCCTGGACACAGTCATGAGTGCCGACACACCGTCGATCGACGAACTCGACCGCGACGTGTACGCGGCCCCGATCCGCTATCCCGTCTGAGGAAGACACCCAATGGCCGAGATGGACGAGAAGGAAATGACGATGCGCGAGGCGCTGAACCTCGCGCTCGATCAGGCGCTGGCGGCCGACGAGCGGGTGTTCCTGCTCGGCGAGGACATCGCCGACCCGGGAGCATCTGGCCCGACGGCCGGGCTGTCGACGAAGTACGGACACGACCGGGTGCTGGACACACCGATATCGGAGGCTGCCATCGTCGGCGCCGCGATCGGTGCGGCGATCGACGGGCTGCTGCCCGTCGCCGAGATCATGATCATGGACTTCATCGGTCTCGCCGCCGACCAGCTGATCAACAATGCCGCCAAATTGCGGTTCATGACTGCCGGACGCACGACGGCGCCGATCACCGTGCGCACCCAGGTGTACGGCGGACTCGCCACCGGCGCAACGCATTCGCAAACACTGGAAGCCTGGTTCATGCACATCCCGGGTATGAAGGTCATCGTCCCGTCGACGCCGCGCGACGGGAAGGGCCTCCTGACATCGGCGATCTTCGATCCAGACCCTTGCCTGTTCGTCGAGACCATCCGCCTGCAGGGCCAGAAGGGCTCAGTGCCAACGGATCCCGGCTTCGCGATCCCCCTCGGCCAGGCCGACGTCAAGCGCCCCGGTTCCGACGCCACCCTCATCAGCTATGGGCGCAGCGTCCTGGAGTGCTTGAGGGCCGCCGAGCAGCTGCAGGAACAAGGCGTCGACGCTGAGGTCGTCGACCTGCGGACCCTGGTACCGCTGGATCTCGAGACCATCGTCGAGTCGGTGCGTCGCACCCGAAGGGCGGTCGTCGTGCACGATGCCGTCCAGTTCGCCGGCCCGGGTGCCGAGATCGTCGCCACCCTGCAGTCGGAATGCTTCAGCGAGCTCACCGCGCCGATCGAGCGGGTGGGCGCACGGTTCGTGCCGACGCCCGCGGCGGCGGCACTGGAGGCGCAACTCTACCCGTCGGCAGGACGGATCGTCGAGGCCGTAACGCGGGCCCTCGCCTCGGCGGGCGCCCGTGGCTGACTTCATCATTCGCATTCCGCGGGTATCGGTGGCCGTCTCGGAGGCCGAACTCACCGAGTTTCTCGTCTCCGCCGGCGAACAGGTCGAAGAGGGGACACCCATCTACGTCATCGCGACCGAGAAGGTGGAGCAGGAGATCGAGGCGGGTGCGTCGGGCACCGTGCAGTGGACCGGCGAGATCGGAACGACCTATGACATCGGCGCCGAAATCGGACTGATTGTTTCGTGAGAAGACACAGAAAGGTATCTACATGGATCTCCAGGAGACCCGCGAGCGGATCATCTACGAGAAGGACGGCGCGATAGCGAAGATCACGCTCAACTGGCCGGAGAAGGCCAACGCGCAGGACCAGAAGCTGGCCGAGGAAGTGGACGCCGCGCTGCTTGACGCCGACCGTGATTACGACATCAAGGTTCTGGTGCTGAAGGCGAACGGCAAGGGCTTCTGTTCGGGACACGCGATCGGCAACAACGCCGTCGATTACCCGTCGTTCGTCGAGAACGCCATGGTGACGGGTCACCCGTGGAAGGCGCAGTCCGATCTGTTCGTCAAGCCGACCCTGAATCTGTGGGAGTTCTCCAAGCCGACCATCGCCCAGGTCCACGGCTACTGTGTTGGTGGCGGCACGCATATGGGCCTGACCACCGACATCGTGATCGCCTCCGAGGACGCCTACTTCTCCTACCCGCCACTGCAGGGGTTCGGCATGCCATCGGGTGAATGTTCCATCGAGCCTTGGGTTTTCATGAACTGGCGGCGTGCGGCCTATTATCTGTTCACCGCTGAGGTGATCGACGCGAAGAAGGCCCTCGAGGTCGGGCTGGTCAACGAGGTGGTCAAGCGCGAGGACCTCGACGACCGTGTCGACGCCATCGCCCGCCACATCGCCCAGGCTCCGCTGACGACGCTGATGCTGACCAAAGCCAATCTCAAGCGGGCGTGGGAATTGATGGGCATGCGAGTGCACTGGCAGAGCTCGAATGACCTCGTCGCGCTCGCGTCGATCAGCAAGGATGTGCAGGAGCTGATTCAGCGGGTGTTCAAGGACAAGGTGCTGCCGTCGGAAATGGCCAAGCGTCAGGCCGCCGCTTCCACCGACGGCGCCTCCGCCTAGGGCCGCCCTTGAATATCTCCGATCACGCGACCGCGGCCGGGAACTCGGTAGCCGTGGTCGTCGCGGAGGGCGATACGGTCACGTACGGCGAGCTCTACGCCAACAGTCGCCGTGTTGCCGCGCTGCTGTACGAGGCCGGACTGCGGCCCGGCGACGGTGTCGCGCTGGTGCTGCCGAACCGCGCCGAGTTCTTCGAGATCACTTGGGCCTGCCAACTTTCGGGGTTGTACTACAGCGCGGTGAACACGCACTTCACGGCCGACGAAGTCGTCTATGTCGTCGACGATTCCGAAGTCAAGGCCCTGTTCGTCGACGAATCGATGGCCGAGCTGGCCGCGCACCTTCTCGAGACCAATTCCGGTGTCGACGTGCACATCAGCGTCGGCGCCGCACTGCCCGGCTGGAGGCCCTACCGTGACGCGCTGGCTTCCGCGGGTGATGCACCGCCGGTCTGTGACGGCACCGAGATGCTGTATTCGTCGGGAACCACAGGGCGGCCAAAGGCTGTTCGCCGGCCACTGCCGACCGATGGCGGGGGGTCGTGGGCGCAGAAGGTGCTCGAGCATTCATTGGGACAGCGCTACGCGATGACCTCGTCGAGCGTCTACCTCTCGCCGGCCCCGCTGTATCACGCGGCGGGCATCAACTACACGATGGCGGTGCAACGCGTTGGTGCCACGTCGATCCTGATGCGAAAGTTCGACGCCGAGGCGGTGTTGCGACTCATAGAGACCCACCGCGTGACCCATGCGCAGTTCGTTCCGACGATGTTCGTGCGGATGCTCAAGCTGCCCGAGGCCGTCCGGAACTCCTACGACGTGTCGAGCCTGCAGTGCGTCATCCACGCCGCGGCGCCGTGCCCGGCCGAAGTCAAGTACGAGATGATGGAGTGGTTCGGTCCTGTCATCCACGAATACTACGGAGGGACAGAAGGGTTCGCGGGCACCGGGATCGGGCCGCAGGAGTGGCTGTCCCATCCCGGCTCGGTCGGAAAGCCGATCACGCCCGTGCACGTTCTCGACGAGCAGGGAGTCGAGGTCGCCGTCGGCGCATCCGGAGAGCTCTTCTTCGAGGGCGGGCCGGACTTCGAGTACTTCAAGGATCCGGACAAGACGGCGTCGGTCTCCAACGACCGCGGCTGGCGATCGCTGGGTGACATGGGATTTGTCGACGATGACGGCTACCTGTACCTGACCGATCGGTCGACTTTCATGATCGTCTCCGGTGGGGTGAACATCTACCCGCAGGAGGTGGAGAACCTCCTGATGATGCATCCGAAGCTTGTCGACGCGGCGGTATTCGGGGTGCCGAACGACGAATACGGCGAGGAGGTCAAGGCCGTCGTGCAGCCGGTCGGGGGAGTCGAGGCGGGACCCGCACTCGAGGCCGAACTGATCGACTATTGCCGAACGAACCTCGCTACCTACAAGTGCCCTCGCACCATCGAATTCGACCCGGAACTACCGCGGGATCCCAATGGAAAGCTCTACAAGCGGCGCATCCGCGACCGGTACTGGCAGGGCCGAACGTCGCGCATTTTGTGAGTCAGTCCAGGCTGAAGTCGATGACGCCGCGGACGATCTCACCGTTGAGCTGGTCGCGGTAGCCGTCGTTGATCTCATCGAGCCGGTAGCGCCTGGTGATCATCTCGTCGAGTTGCAGCTGCCCGGTTTGATAGAGCTTGGTGAATCGGGGGATGTCCACCCGCGGGTTGCACGATCCGAACACCGTGCCGACGAGGTTCTTGTTCCACAGGATGAACTCCTGCAGGTTGATCGCGATGGAACTCGTCGTCTGCCTCGTCATCCCCGTCAGCACACACGTGCCGCCCTTGCGCGTCAGGCTGAGCGCCGCCTGCACATCGTCCTCGGTGATCAGCGAAGGCGAGACGATGACGCTGTCCGCCATCACCCCGTCGGTGAGATCGCGGACCAGGTCGGCGGCTTCGTCGGTCGACGTGACGCTGTGTGTGGCACCGAATCCCAGTGCGGACTTCTGCTTGAACTCCACCGGATCGACAGCGATGATCTGCGCGGCGCCGTTGATGCGTGCACCCTGGATCGCCCCGGTGCCGATGCCGCCGACACCGATGACGACGACGGTGTCGCCGGTGCGCACCTTGGCGCGGTTCTCCGCAGAACCGTAGCCCGTCGGAATACCGCAGGACAGCAGCGCCATCGGTAGCAGTGGCAGGTCGGGATCGATCTTGACGATCGAATCCGGCGATACGACAGTGTGTTTCGAGAACGCACCGACCTTGGACAGGTGGCCGAGGTTGCCGCCTTCGGTCGTGTGATGGCGGAAGGTGCCGTCGGTGGGCATGCCGGGAATCATCACCTGGGCGCCCATATCGCAGATGTACTCCATCCCGGAGTTGCACCATCGGCAGCGACCGCACACCGCGACAAAGGAGGTCACGACGTGGTCGCCGGGTTTGAACGCCGTGACGCCGGCACCGACTTCCAGGACGACGCCTGCGCCCTCGTGGCCACCGATCAACGGGAACATCGACGGCAGCCCATAGGACTGCATCACCTCGTTGGACGCGGACATGTCGCCATTGCGGATGTGCTCGTCGGAGTGGCACAGCCCCGCCGACGCCATTTCGAGCAGCACCTCGCCGGTCTTCGGCGGGTCGAGTTCGAATTCCTCGACCGACCACTGGTGGCCCATGTCGTGCAGGATCGCTGCGCGTGTCCTCACGAGGCGGGCCTAAACGTGACGGGCAGATGCTTGGGGGAGCGGAATGGCATACCGACGATCTTCGTATCGTCGTCGGCGATTAGTTGGAAATCGGTCAAACGGTCGAAGAGGCTCGTCAGCATCGCCTTCGTTTCGACCCTGGCCAGATGCATTCCCAGGCAGCTGTGAATGCCGCCGGCGAACGAGATGTGTGCGCGTCGCGGGCGGTGGATGTCGAACACGCCGGGGTTGTCCCATCGTTTCTCATCGCGATTAGCCGCGCCCATACACAAGGTGATCGACGCGTCCTTCGGGATCGTCATGCCGTGCATCTCGACGTCGCGGGTGGTGTTGCGTGCCACCAGGACCAGCGGGGTCTCGAAGCGGATCCCTTCCTCGATGGCGGCGGGAATGAGGTCGCGATCCCGTTGCAGCGCCTCGAGCTGGTCGGGATGAGTCAGCAACAGCTGCAGCAGATTTCCCGATGACCGATACGTGGTCTCGAGTCCGGCAGGCAGCAGCAGCCGCAGAAACGAGATGATGGCCTCGTCGGTGAGCTTCTCCCCGTCGATCTCGGCTGCGACGAGGTCCCCGATGACGTCGTCGGTCGGCGTGCTTCGCCGTTGATCCACCTGCTGCTGAAAGTAGGTGCCGAGTTCGACCGACGCGTTCAGTCCCGCTTCGATGTCCTCGGTGATGGAGATCAAGTCCAGCGATAGCCGCCGGAACATCTCGAGATCCTCCTGCGGCAGGCCGAGCAGCGCCGCAGTGACGCGCGTCGGGAACTCGAACGTCACCGCCTTGACCAGGTCGACCTCGCCGTCGTTCTTGAACTCGTCGACCAGCTGATCGCAGATCGGGTCGATCACCTCGGGTTCCCACGCCGCGAGTGCACTCTGCTTGAACGCCTTGCTCACCAGGCTGCGATGGTCGTGATGCTGCTTGCCTGCCATGCCGAGGATCGTCGGCCCGAAGACCAGCCCGATCGTCTGGTTGTACATCTCCGAGGCGAACACCGTGTCCTCACGGAAGGCCGTGAAGACGCTGTCGAAGTCGAACAACGTCCAGTTTTCCGGGTTCTTGAGCTCCTCGGGCATCAGGTCGCTCTCCATGAGCGTGCCGCGCCATACGGGCTGTGTCCTGCGCATGTGGTCGAAGTGGGGGTAGGGATCGTGCACCAAATCGGGGGCGCTCGGCTGGTCGTGCGCATCCGTGCTGGTTGTCACACATGCCTCCCGGCGGCAGCTCTAGCAAGTCGGTCGCTCTATCTTTACTATTTTAGTATTCTAGGTCAAGGGACGAGGAGGTCGTATGCAGCGCTTACCGGTGTGCGCGATCGAAGACCTGCCTCCGGGAACCATGAAACTGGTGCAGGCCGGTAAGTACGGCGTGGGTGTCTACAACATCGACGGCTCGCTCTACGCGATCGCGAACTACTGCTCACACGAGGGCGCACCGCTATGTCTGGGCTACGTCAGGGGGACCACCGAATACGCCCCGGAGATGCCCGACCAGATTCGCCATGTGCGCGCCGGTCAGATCGCGCGCTGCCCGTGGCATCAGTGGGAGTTCGACATCACCACGGGAGAGAACCTCGCCGACCCGAAGAAGAGAGTCCGCACCTATGAGGTGGACGTTGCGGATGGACAGGTGTTCCTCACGGCATGATCATCGACGCGAACGTCCAGCCGCATTTCCGGTACAACTCCGAGATCCGGCGCTACCTTTCGGCGCCGCACAAGCTGCGCGCCATCCCCGACGTCGAGCAGCAGTGGTACCAGGCGCCGGGCGGGGACTACCGCCAGGACCTCTACGGCGACGGCTATCCGGGCTCCGACCCCGAGACCGTGGCGCGTCATCTCTTCGGCGAGAACGGTGCTGATTACGCGATTCTCAATCCGCTGACGCGCGGCAACATCGCCGACTATCTGTTGAACAGCCGGATCTGCGCGGCGGTCAACGACTGGCTGCTGGATCGCTGGTTGGATTCGGATACGTCCAACAGGTTCCGCGGCACCATCCGCGTCAACCCCGAGGACGTCAGGGGAGCGGTGGCCGAGATCGAGCGACTGGCCGACCACCCGAAGATGGTGCAGGTCGGTGTCCCGATGCAGTCGCGCGAGCCGTATGGCAAGCCGATGTTCGAGCCGATCTGGGAAGCGGCCGCCGCACACGGACTGCCGGTAGCCCTACACATCAACGGCGGCAACGGCGTCGACCATGCGCCAACGTTTGCCGGCCACGCCTACACCTATCCGGGCTATGCCGCTTTCATGCCGCTGAACTCGTTCGTCCATCTCGCCACGCTGATCATCGAGGGCATGTTCGGCAGGCACCCCGACCTTCGGTTCGTGTTCGCCGACGGCGGCTACGACATCCTGACACCGCTGATATGGCGGCTGGATACCTTCTGGATGTCGATGCGGGACCAAACCCCTTGGGTGGACCGGTTTCCCAGTGAGTATCTGCCAGGGCACGTGCGGTTCTGTTCGTCGGCGCTCGACGGGCCGACTGATGTTGGCCAGGCCGAACGGTGGATGGACTTCACCGACAAGGCCGACCTGCTGATGTACGGCTCGGGCTACCCGCACTGGTCCACCGCTCGACCCGACGCCGCCGTCGCCGGTCTCAACGAGTCCCAGAGGGAGAAAGTGCTGTGGCGCAATGCAAGTGATCTCTATCGGGTAGCCGAGGTTGAAGGGAGCCTGACATGACAACTGTCGAGGACGTCGCGGACAGGACAGCTGCCACCGATATCGCGGTGACGATCGTCGACACCGACGTCCACCCGCTGCCCGTGTCGGGTGAGGTGCTCAAGTCGTACGCGCCTGCGGAGTGGAAGGACAAACTGTGGCCGACGGGTAACGCGGTCTCGCCGGTTCCGCATTTCTACGACACGCCGGACTCGTACAAGACCAACTCGCTGCGGGTCGACGCCGGCCCGCCAGGAGGCGGTGTCGCGGGCAGCGATCCGGACTTCGCCGCCAAGCAGTTGCTGGTCGACGCCGGCGTGAGTATCGCTGTGCTGGAACCGATGTGCGACGCGCAACTGCCGCAGGCCGAACATGTCCTCAAGGCCGCCCACAACGACTGGCTCGCCGACGTGTGGCTGGGCGAGGCCAACTGGCACGGCCGGTGGCGCGGCGCGATCAGCGTGACCGCCCAGGATGCCGAAGCGGCCGCCCGGGAGATCGAGCGCTGGGCCGGACACCCGTACATGGCCGAAGTGTTGATCACACCGCAGACCCGCGGAATCCCCTTCGGCAGCCCGCACTTCGATCCGATGTACGCGGCCGCGGCCCGCAACGGTTTTCCGGTCGCCACACACCTGATGGGACAGACGCCGTTCGAGTTGATCCCGGTCTATCCGGTCGGCAATCCCGCGCACTGGCACGACTTCTTCGCGTCATGGCCGCTGTTGTACGTGTCGCATCTGATGAGTCTGGTGTTCGACGGCGCCTTCGACCGCCATCCCGATCTCCGCGTGGTGTTCGTCGAGGGCGGCTTCACCTGGGCGCTGCCTGCCATGTGGCGCATGGACCGAATATGGGAGCAGCGCAAGGCAGATCTGCCGCATGTGCGCCGCAAGCCGTCGGACTACGTCCGCGAGCATGTGCGGTTCACCACGCAACCACTCGAAGAGGTCGACCTCGGTGAGTACCGCGAGTACCTCGAGATGATGGACCTCGGCGACAACATCATGTTCTCCACGGACTACCCGCACTGGAGCTATGACTCGCCGGACTGGGCGATCAGGCGTTTCCCGGCCGACCAGCGCGAGCGAATCATGCGCGGCAACGCCACGGCGCTATACGGCTTGCCCGCCACCGTCAAGGCCCTGCCCTCGGAACTGCCTGCGATTTCGGTGCCCAAACGATCGCTGGGCGACTGCTAGCGCACCGAAATCACCTCGAGGTGCGACGTTCGGCCTCCAGTGGGACGACGGGGGTGCGGGCGTGCGGGCCGCGCGTGATGGCGTGCAACCGGATCTCGGGCAGATCGACGGACGGGTCGAGGGTATCGAGCCATGCCACCGCGTCGGCGACATCGGCCGCGCGGATCGCGTACATCTCGAACGGCACGTCCTGCAGCATCTCGGTCTCGACCGGTCCCGGTGTGACGATGTGCACGTTGATGCCGTCGCGGTCGACCTCACGCGCGAGTGCTCCCGCGAACGCGTTCATTCCGGCCTTCGATGCGGAGTAGGCCGTCCGCGCGAGCATGGGCTCATGCGCCGCCGACGATGAGATGAACACGAAGCGCGAGCCCTGCTTCATCTTCGGTAGGGCTGCAGACGTGACCACGAAACACGAGTCCAGGTTCGCTGACATGGTCGCGCGCCACTGAGCGAAAGTCTGTTTGCGGGCGTAGGTTCCGCCAAGGATGCCGGCGGCATGCACGACGAGGTCGATCTCGTCGAGCGCATCGACCGCGGGTGCGAACGTCTCGGGTTGCGCCGCGTCGGCGACGGCATACCGCGCACCGATCTGCGCCGCGGCGGCGCGCAGGGGTTCCTCGCGCCGGGCGGTCAGGACGACGTCGTAGCCGAGTTCGGCGAGCTTGCGCCCGCACGCGTTTCCGATTCCACCGCTGCCGCCGGTGACCAGGGCGCTACGCACACGGCACCCTTAGACCTTGCGTCGGGCCAGTGCCTGCGGCGACAGCGCCACGATCCGTTGTTCGGGATCGGCTGCGCTGAAGTAGGTCTGGGTGTCAGCGATGTGGCGGGCCGAAAGCTTGCGGGCGCGCTCGGCATCACCGCCTTCGATGGCGTCGGAGATCTTGTTGTGAATGGACATTGCGATGCGGCGCTGACTCATCGACGGGTACTCGCCCCGCGCCGTGGTCTCCTGGGCCCACCAGTTCAGGTGACCGGTCCACAGCGTCTCGAGACTGCCCACCACGGCGATCATGGTGTGATTGCCGCAGCCGCGGACGACCTCGTCGTGGAACTGCCCACCGATCTCGGTGAACTTTGCGCCGTCCTCGATGTGCTCGGCCATCGACGCGTTGATCTCGTTGAGCTTCGGGACGAGCTCATCGCCGCGATCGGCGCGTCGCGCCGCCAATGCTGCGCACATCGGTTCGAGTTCCTGAAGTGCAGCACCCAGATCGGAGAGGGGAACGGTGTCGCTCTGCAGCAACAGTCCGAGCATGTACGCAGCGCTGGCTTTCGCGGGCGCGTGCACGACGGCGCCACCGCGGTTGCCCCGGCGTACGGAAACCAGACCCTCGGTTTCGAGGATTCGAAGGGCTTCGCGCAATGACACCAGACTGACCCGGAACTGCTCGACGAGCACCTCCTGGCGCGGCAGCAGGTCACCGTCGGAGAGTTCACCGTCGATGATCTGGCGGCGAAGTTCATCCGCGACTATCTCGGCTGTCCGGCGCGAGCCGAGTCGGCGGCGAGCCTCGGGCCCAATTCCCAACGTGGTCATATCGCCAACAATGCTAACAGTGAAAGCCCCGCTACCTGGGGTGTACATAATCGCTATCTGACAAAAGTTACTAATATGACAAAGAAACCACGGGAGGCTCTAGCGGGTGAGTGACGTAGAGGGTGTAGCACCTGCACCGCTGCATGATCTGCGCGTCGTCGAGATCAGCGATCGTATCGCGGGCGCCTACTGCGGCAAACTGCTGGCCGATGCCGGTGCCGACGTCATCAAGGTGGAACCCCCCGACGGGGACCCACTGCGCCGTTTCACCGCATCGGGTGCCGTGCCGCCCGACGGCAAGGATTCGCCGCTGTTCGCCTATCTGAACGCCGGGAAACGCAGCACGACAAGCTTTTCCGACGAGCTGTTGACCGGTGCGGACATCGTGATCGTCACCGCGACCAGATCCGCGGCTGCCGAGCGCGGAATCGATCTGCAGCGACTGCTGGAACAGGCACCGCGGCTCGTCGTCGTCACCATCTCCGACTTCGGCTGGACGGGTCCGTGGGCGGAGCGCCCCGCGACCGAATTCACCTTGCAGGCCGACTCCGGACTCACAGGTTTCCGCGGCGATCCCGCCGGTCCACCGATCTCGGTCGGCGGCGATCTGGGGGAGTACCAAGGCGGCGTGTGGGCGGCATACGGTGCGCTGGCTGCGCACCGTTGGGGTCGCGGCGTGCATTTGGACATGTCGATGCTCGAGGCCATCACGCTGATGCAGAGCGGCGAGTGGCTGCACTCGCAATTGCTGAAGGCACCACACGTTCGGCGCTCCGTCGAAGTGCCCTCGATCGAACCGGCCAAGGACGGTTTCGTCGGCATCAGCATGGTGACCGGTCAGCAGTGGCTGGACTTCGCCGCGATGGTGGATTGTCCGGAGTTCACCGAGGTGCCCCAGCTGCAATTCCAGATCGGGCGCTGGGATTACCGCGACTGGATCCGGGAGCGGATCGACCCGTGGATGCGCGAGCGCACTGTGGAAGAGATCGTCGAGCTGGGACAGCTGTTCAGGTTGCCGCTGGCCGCGCTGGGAAACGGCGCCACAGTCCGCGAGATGGACCACCTTCTGGAGCGCGGCGTGTACGTTGACAACCCGGCCGGGTTCGCGCAACCGCGTCCACCGTGGCTGATGTCGGACGCCGCACCGTCCTCGATTCGCCCCGCGCCGGCGATCGGCGCCTCCGATGCCGAGTCCCTATGGGAGCCAAGGCAGTCCACGGCTGGACCGAAGACCGGGCGACCTCTGGCCGGGCTGCGGGTCGTCGATTTCACCGCGTTTTGGGCGGGTCCGTCGGCCACTCACTCCCTGGCGGCGTTCGGCGCCGAGGTGATCAAGGTCGAGTCGATCCAGCGGCCGGACGGAATCCGCTACTCGGGCGGGATGCGCAAGGACGTCGACGACTGGTGGGAGTACGGCTGGGTCTTTCACGCCATGAACACCAACAAGCGGTCGGTCACACTCGACCTGCAGACCGACGCCGGCCGCGGCCTCATCAAGACGCTGATCGCGCAGGCCGACGTGGTGATCGAGAACTTCTCGCCTCGGGTGATGGATCAATTCGACCTCGGCGCCGACGCATTGCTCGAACTGAACCCGCGCCTGGTGATGGTGCGCATGCCTGCCTTCGGGCTGACCGGTCCGTGGCGCGACAGGGTGGGCTTCGCGCCAACGATGGAGCAGATCGCCGGCCTTGCCTGGGTGACAGGCATGCCGGATGGACTGCCCGTCGCCCCGCGTGGCGCCTGCGACCCGTTCGCGGGAACACATGCGGCGTTCGCGCTCATGGCGGCATTGGAGTTCACCGATCGCACCGGCCGCGGCCAACTCGTCGAGGTGCCGATGATCGAGAGCGTGCTCAACGTGACCGCGGTGCAGCCAATGGAATTCGAGCTGTACGGGTCGATCCTGGAGCGCAACGGAAACAAGGGGCACCACCCGGGCGTGACGCAGGACATCTACCGGTGTGCGGGCGACGACAGTTGGATCGCCATGACCGTCCGCACCGACACTGAACGGGATGCGCTGGTCACACTGATGGGCACACCGGATAGCGACCTCGCGCAGTGGTTCGCCACGCAGGACGCGGCCACCGTCGTCGAGCAGCTCGTAGCGGCCGGTATTCCGGCAGCCGTGGTGATTTCGCCATCGGTCGTGATCGACAATCCGCAACTGGTGCACCGCGGCTTCTTCGAACCCCTGACCCATCCGAGCACCGGACCCGGTCTGTATCCGTGTCCGCCGTTCGCCCGCCTCGACGGTGTGGACACCTGGCTGCATCGTCCGCCTCCGACGCTGGGGCAGCACAACGGCGAGGTGTTGACGGAGCTGTGCGGGCTGACGGAGGCAGATCTCGAACGCCTTGCCGCTGACGGGGTCATCGGCACCCGACCGAAAGGCCTGTGAGTCAGCGGGGCGTGAGGGAGATCGCCATCCCGTCGAAGATCGACATGTTGTTCGCCAGGTTGGGATGGGTGACCTTGGGGGTGCCAAGACTGATGTCGTCGGCGCGCAGCAGCAGTTCGTCGAGCGCCGCACGAATCTCGGCCCGCGCCAGCATGGCCCCGAGGCAGTGGTGGGGTCCACCGCCGCCGAAGGTGACGTGGGGATTGTCTGGGCGCCCGACGTCGAACACGAACGGGTCTTTGAAGACGTCCTCGTCCCGATTGGCCGAACGCAGCATCGACACCACCCGATCGCCCTTGGGGATAGTGATGCCGTCCATCTCCACGTCGACCTTTGTCGTGCGGGTCCAGAACGCGACCGGCGACGACCAGCGCAACACCTCTTCGACGGCGCGCGCCCGGATCGACTCGTCGGCGCGATAGCGCTGTATCTCACCGGGATTGGCCACGAAGGCCTGAAGACCGGCTGCCAGCGCGTTTTTCGTGGTGTCACTGCCTGCGAGCGTGAGCACGAAGAAAAAGATCTCGAGCTCGTTGGCGGGGATGGACAGCTCCTCGCCACTTTCGTCGGTCACGACGGCGGTGGTGAGTGTGCTCCAGATGTCGTCGGTGGGGTTGCGTCGCTTCTCGGCGGTGAGTTCGAGCGCGTAGGTGAAGATTTCCCCGAACAACGCCATGTGCTCCTCGGCATTGGTCTGGCTCTCGGATGCGCCGGCCTTGAGGATGCGATCGAGGGTGTCGAAGATGTGCGTCCGGTCCTCGTCGGGGATGCCGACGATGTCGCCGATTACCGACATCGGCAGCACGTCGGCCACGTCTTCGATCCAGTCGCCGCCCCCCGAATCCAGCAGCCCGTCGATCATCGCGGACGCGCGTCGGCGGATGCCGTCCTCGAGCTTGCCGATCGCTTTCGGCGTGAACGCATGCGACATCACCCGGCGGCGCTTCGTCAGAACCGGGGGATCCATGGTGATGACGTTCGGAAATGAGCCGATGGGCCCGATGCCCTGGATCAAGGGTCCGTCGGCCGCGGTGAACGCGTCGGTGTCCCGGTGGATGCGTTGGGTGTGGCGATGCTTGGTGGTCATCCAGAAGTCACGTTTCACCGAGTTGGCCACGCCGTCGGTCAGCTCGTGGTGGAAGATCGGCAGCTCACGGCGCAGTTCGGTGAACAGGTCGTCGGGAAAACCGTTCTCCCACAACACAGAATCCGAGAGATCGACCGGAGTCGTCGTGGGCATGCGTTCTCCTCGCGTCGCCATCCTTGACCTAGAATGCCTAAAATAGTAAAAATAGGCAACGGGCAGGTTTGACGACCTGCGGTTATAGCGCGCGCGGACGGAGAAACGTGATGACGGCAGGGTCTTTTCAACAAGAAGAGGTTCACGACCCGCAGATCGATCCGTCCGAACGCGAGTTCGGCCCGAGTGGGATCAGCCTCTCGACCTACCGCTTTCCGACGGGCTGGTTCATCGTCGGGTTCGCCTCGGATTTGGAAGCAGGTCAGGTCAAGCGGGCGCACTACTTCGGCGAGGAACTGGTCATGTTCCGTACGAAGTCGGGCAAGGTGAACGTGCTCGATGCCTATTGCCTGCACCTCGGTGCGAACATGGGTGTCGGCGGGACCGTCGAGGGCGAGCACATCGTCTGCCCGTGGCACGGGTGGGAGTGGCGCGGCGACGGCACAAACGCGCTGATTCCGTACAGCAAGATCGGCTGCAAACAGAACGTGCGGATCAAGTCGTACCCCGCGCAGGAGTGGTACGGGTTCATCATCGTCTGGCACGAACGTCACGGCCGCGCTCCGTACTGGGAGCCGCCGGTGCTGCCGGAACTGGAAACCGATGACTACTACCCGCTGCACCCGCATTCCCGGATGCTCAACCGCGTCAAGGTGCACGCGCAGATGATCATTGAGAACGCGGCCGACCCATATCACGTGCAGTTCGTCCACAAGGCCGACAGCGCCGCCAACACCACGTCGTTCGATGCCAACGGCTACCACCTGCATGCGACGGTGACGGCGAACTTCGGTGGCGGCCGTCCGTCCACATGGCTCACGCCTGAGGGTCCGGTCGACGCCAACATCATCTACGACAACTATTCGCTCGGGCTCGGCATCGTGCGCTTCCCCAAGGAGCTCGTCGCAACCATCGAGGTCACCGGCCAGACCCCGGTCGATGAGGACTACACCGACTACTTCTACACACAGGCGTCGGTGCGCGAACCCGGCGACACCGGCGACAAGCCGGCGGGCCGCGCTGCGAAATTCCTTGCGCTGCAACAGGAGGTCATCAAGCAGGACTTCTTCACCTGGGAGAACATGAAGTACCTCGAGAAGCCCAACCTGGCGCCGGAGGAGGCGCGCGACTACGCCGCGCTGCGGCGGTGGGCACACCGGTTCTACCCGGGTGAAGAGCCGTCGCCTATCGACTTCGGCTACACCGCCGAGGGCGATCCCGCTCCGGCTGCAGCGAGGGTGTGATGCCCCGTGGTCGGGGACCTTCACTAGACCCGGCGGGGTTCGGCGTCGAATGCTTCAGCGTCCCTGCGGTGCTCGACCGTCGCGCCGATCAGTACGGCGATCGCGTGATGATGTCGATCGCGGGAACTCCGGTCACCTTCGCGCAGATGCGAGAGCGGTCGTGTGCCGCCGCTCATCTGCTCTCCGATCTCGGCGTGGCGCGCGGCGAAACGGTGGCGCTGTTCACCGGAACCTGCGCGGAGTGGGTGTACTTCTGGCTCGGCGCTGCCCGAATCGGGGCGGTGTCCGCCGCGGTGAACGCGGCCAGCAAGGGGGAGTTCCTGGCCCATGCGCTGAGCCTCTCGAGGGCCGCGGTGGTGATCACCGACACCGACCACCAGGACCGGGTGGCCGAGGTTGCCGATGATGTACCGACACTGAGATCCTCGCTGGTTCAAGATGATTCGCTCGCGGAGGCGTTGGCGGCCGCGCCCACCTCCGCGCCAGAGGTCGAGCCCGTCGGGCCTGATGAGATCGGCGCACTGTTCTTCACCTCGGGAACCACCGGGCCGTCCAAGGCCGTCGCCACCACCTGGCACTACTTGTTCTCCGCGGCGGCAACCGTCGCGGCGTCGTGGGAACTGCAGCAGGGAGACACGCTGTGGACCGCGATGCCGCTGTTTCATCTCAGCGCCGCCCCCACGGTCCTGGCGCCCCTGCTGATCGGCGGGACGAGTGTGCTGGCCGCCGCGTTCCATCCCGGCACGGTATGGGACGAGATACGGAGCTGCGGCGCAGTCGGCTTCGCCGGCGCCGGAGCCATGGTGTCGATGCTCTGGAGCCTGCCGCCTGATCCGCGCGACGCCGAGCTTGGCATCCGTTTCATCTCGGCGGCACCCATCACCGCGGACATGTACCGACAGATCGAGGAGCGCTACCGCTGCCGCGTGGTGACGATGTACGGCATGACCGAAGCATTCCCGATCGCCTACAAAGCAGTCTCCGACCAGGGCAAACCGGGTACCTCAGGTCAGGTCAACCCGGCGTTCGACGTGCGGATTGTCGACGGTCGGGGCCTGCCACTGCCCACCGGTGTGGTCGGTGAGATCGCCTGCCGGGCGCGGACTACGCATGCGATGAGCCAGGGGTACGTGTCGTCGGCACCCGGCAGAGCAGGTCTGGACGTGGAGCCGCACCCGGAATGGTTTCCCACCGGTGATCTCGGCTCGCTGGACGACGACGGCAACCTCACCTATGTGGACCGCGCCAAGGACTCGCTGCGCCGCCGCGGCGAGAACGTGTCGTCGGTAGAGGTCGAACAGACCGTGATGGGCCACCCCGCCGTGTCGGAGGCTGCGACGGTCGGCATTCCGAGCGACCTCGGAGAGGACGACATCCTCGTCGTCGTGATGTTGCACCACGGTGCGACAGTGGATTTCGCCGAACTGCTCGACTTCTGCGCGGCCCGAATGCCGTACTTCTGTGTGCCGCGCTACCTCGAAGCGCTTGAAGAGATTCCGAAGACCGTCATCGGACGCGTCCGCAAGGACGTGCTCCGCAACAGGGGACTGGGCGCCGACGCCTGGGACCGCGAAGCGCACGGCTACGTGCTCAGCCGCTAGGAGATGAGATAGATGTCGTTGACATACCAACAGCAGTTCGTGCTGGACGGACTGGCGGCGCGGGCAGCCATCCTCAACCTCGACGCGCGACACAACCGGCTGTACTCCGAAGGCGATCTCATCGGCTGGATCACCACGTTCCGTCACGCGGGCGCCACCTATGTGCGGGCAGGGGAGTCGTTCACCGATCTGCGCAAGGCATTCGACGGCGGTGGCGGGGTGCGGCTGGTGACCGTTGACCACGAGATCACGGTCGACGGCGTCGACGCGACCCAGAAATGCGTCGTGTTGCTGCTGCGCGACAACCAACTTCAGGGCTCAGGGACGTTCAGCGACCGGCTCATCTACGAGCGTGGCGGCTGGTACTTCACGTCACGCGAACTCGAATGGGACCGCGTGCCGCAGGAAAGTGCGCTACCCGTGTGAGCGAGGGGATCCGGTACGAGTTTGCCTTCGGTACCTACGAGGACGCCCTGCGCATGATCGGCGTCCAGACGGAGCCGAGGTATGCCGGGACGGCGGTGAGCGGAGCGCGCATCCAGCATTTCGCCTCGATGGTTCACGATCCCAACCCTGCCTACTGGGAAGCCGACTTCGCCCGCGAGGTGTGGGGCGGTCTGGTCGCTCCGCCTGCGTTGTTGATGGGCTGGCTGATCCCGCCACCGTGGTCGCCCACCGACGAGCCTCCGGTGGCTTCGATAGCCATCCGGGTGCCATTACCCGGAACGACGATGATCAACGCGTCCAACGATGTCGAGTTTCCCGCAACCATCCTCGAAGGTGACCGTCTCCAAGTTGTCGAGGAACTCGTCTCGGTGTCACCCGAGAAGACGACGCGGGTGGGCACGGGTCATTTCGTCGAAACCTGCGACCGGTTCCACCGCGCCGACGGAGCGTTGGTCGCGATCAACCGAAACACGTTGTTCCGGTTCACCCCTGCGGGGAAGCCGTGAGACCGTATCGCAGCCTGTCGTGGGACGACATCGTCGTGCCCACCGAACTCGCCGAGGTGGTCGACCCGCTCGATTACCACCGCGTCGCGATGAACCCCGGCGCGACATGGGACTATTTTCCCGGCCACTTCGATGCCGAATACGCCCAGCGGCACGGACATCCGACGATTTTCGTCAACACGATGCACACCGCGGGATTCGTCGATCGGATCGCGACCGGCTGGGCGGGTCCCTACTGCCGGGTCGTGCGGCGCAAGGTTTCGCTGCTGGGCTCGTTCTATGCCGGCGATTCGATGGTCGGCCGCGGCCGCGTCGTCGACAAGCGCGTCGATACGGCGGGCGACCTCCCGCGACAGCTCGTCGACCTCGAGATCGCCGTCTACAACCAACGCGACGAGTTGTGCTGCCCCGCCGAGGTCACCCTCGAGTTCTGCAGCTAGCTTGCGACCGGACGTCCGCCTTCGACGTCGTTGTGTGCGCCGATGGTCACGGCCAACATGTCGCTCCTTCACAGCCGAATGTCCACTTGTACGACGCCTCTCGCGCAGAAGCGTCGCACAGGTGGCCATTCGGCGAGGAGGGCTAAGCCAGGTCGGGCAGCTTGCTCGCGCTCACCGTCGACTGCAGCTCGACATACTCCGAGAGTCCCTCGGTCCCGAACTCACGCCCGATTCCCGACTGCTTGAATCCGCCGAACGGAGCGGTGGTGTCGAGCGTGTACATGTTGATGCCGTAGGTGCCCGTCCGGACCTCCGCGGCGATCTCCAGACCACGTGCCACGTCGGCGGTCCAGACCGAACCCGCCAGCCCGTAGTCGGTGTCGTTGGCGATCCGCACGGCATCGGCTTCGTCGCGGTACTTCAGCACGGTCAGCACCGGACCGAAGATCTCCTCCCGCGCGATCTTCATGTCGTTGGTCGCATCGGTGAACAGCGTCGGCCGGACGTACCAACCGCGATCATGCGGTTTGTCGGTGCCGCCCAGGACCATTCGCGCGCCCTCGTCGACGCCGGCCTGGATGTAGGACTGCACTTTGTGCTGCTGACGTTGCGCCACCAGTGGGCCGATATCGGTCGCATCCTCGGCGGGATCGCCAACTTGCAGGCCCGTCATCATCTCGGCGAGCGCGTCGACGACTTCGTCGTGTTTGCGCTCGCTGACCAGAATCCGGGTCTGCGCGACGCATGCCTGACCGTTGTTCATCAGGCTGGCCATCTTCAGATGCTTGACGGTGTTGCCGATGTCGGCGTCGTCGAGGATTATCGCTGCGGACTTGCCGCCCAGTTCGAGGCTGACCCGCTTGAGCTGCTCACCGCACACCGAGGCGATGTGCCTGCCCGTCGCCGACGATCCGGTGAACGAGATTTTGTCGACGCCGGCGTGGCGGACCAGGCTCTCGCCGGTCTCCCTGCCGCCTGGGACCATCGACACCACACCTTCGGGCAGGTCGATCTCCTCCAGCATTTCGGCCAACCACATGGCGTCCAAGGGTGTTTCGGGCGCGGGCTTGACGACGACGGTGCAGCCCGCGATCAACGCCGGAATCATCTTGGGCATGATCAGGAACTGCGGCACGTTCCACGGAACGATCGCGCCGACCACGCCGACCGGGGCACGCCGTAGATGAATATCCCCGAACAATCCCGGCCGTCGCTCGACCCACGGAAATTCCTTGGCCGTCGCCAGGTTGAGATGCATTTGGGCCAGTGCTCCTGCGCCTTGTCCCAGCCGGCTGAAACTCTTGGGCGAGCCCATCTCCGCGGTGATGAGGTCGGCGATCGCGTCGGTCTCGGCCAGGTAGATGGCGGCGAGCCGCTCGATCTTCTCCATCCGTTCGCTCACGCTCATTCGCGGCCACGGGCCCTCGTCGAAGGCCTTCCTGGCTGCGTTGACCGCCTTGTCGACATCGGCGGGGGCGGCCTCCGGCGTCTCACCGATCGGCTCTTCGGTATGCGGGGAGATCACGGATATCCGTTGACCCGTCGACGGCGCCTGCCAGCGGCCGCCGATATACAGCTCGTCGTAATTGAGGGATCTCATGCTGTCGCCTCCACCGCCTAAAGTTGCTATTAATATAAACATAGACAAAAAGGCAGGGCGCGTGAACCATCCGCAAACCGACGACTGGCGCCGGTACCCGTTCGCACTGGTACCGGAGGATCGTCAGCTCGATTTCCCCGCGGCCGAGGCGAACCATCCGGACTGCGAGTCCGACACCTGGTTTCTGGCCGGCGAGCTGACCGGCGACAGCGGACGTGGCTATGCGTTCCTGTCGATCTTCAACAAGAACAGGCCGGGGCTCGGGGGCATCGTCGCCGACTTCTATACGTTAGCGCTGTTCGACCTCGACGCGGGCGCCTACGGGACATACACCGACTACGACATGCCGCCGGGAAGCATGCAACCCGGCGCCGTTGTGAAGATGTCGGTTTCCGACGAATGTCTCGACATCGCCTTCGACAGCGGCGCGGGCCGAGCGGTCTGGCGTACGTGCCGCGACGATAAGGGCGACCTGGTGCCCTACACCTACGACGTCACGTTCGTCGGCACCGACGCAGCCGGCGAGGCGATGCGGGTGGACCTGCACGTCACCCCGACCCGCGCGCCTGTGCCGTTGGGCGCCGCGGATTTCGGCGGCAAGATCGAGTGCTTCGGACAGGCCGACACCTACTCGTATCTGCAGACCGGCCTGACGATGACGGGAACGCTCGCGTGGGGCTCGTCCTCCGAACCGGTCACCGGCAGCGCGGGTCATGTCGACCGACAGTGGTTCCCGCTGATTGCCAACAGCGGTGGCGCGGATGGCAATGTGCGGTGGCGGGCGCACGAATGGCGCACGATCAATCTCGACAACGGCGTGGACCTGAGCATCTGGCGGCAATTCGACCGCACCGATCGCAATGCACTGCAACCGTTTTCGGGTGCCACCACCAGCTCACCCATGCCTGGCGTCGACCCCGAGTACGCCGACGACATCGAGGTGACGATCGACAGCTACGTGCGCTGGCCCGAAGCGGTCCGCACCCTGTACCGACCGCCTGCTGCCGCGAGATACCTACCGGATCGGCACCGGCTGACGTCGCGCAAGCTCGATCTCGATCTGACGGGCGAGCCGCTGGTGCCCGCGCCAGGACACGGTTTACCGCTGGAGTACATGGAGGGCCCGTTTCGCTATCGCGGGACGCTGCTCGGAGAGCCGGTGAGTGGCTTCGCGTTCTACGAGCGATCCCTTGCGCTGTACCGCGATTGGGAGTTGGTCGACGTCCTCGCCGGCGTCGTGGGCGACGCGCGAGTGGTGACACTGCGCGAACTGGTCGAAAGTGGGCGCCGCGATGACGCCGTGGCACATCTGCGTGACGAGATCCTCCCGTCAGGAACCGGGATAACTCAGCTCGTCGACGATCTCATCGTTGCGCTGTCGGTGTGATCGCCTCAGTCCACGTCCTGTGACGGTGATGCAGTCCCGGTTCGTTGCGGCCGAACACCAGGTGCTCGCGCACCCCGGATTCGAGGTTGGCCTGCAATCCGGCGACGAGGGCGTAATCCTCATCGCGGACGGTCGAGTGTGCGTACTCGAAGACCGCTGCCGCACCGGCGGCCGTGGATTCGTCGGACACGTCCAGCGGCGTGGAGTTCTGGTGCACGGTGATCGACCGCCCCGACATGTCGCCGGGGTAGACGCGGAACAGTTCACCGTTGGCGACGGTGCACGAAATGACGATGTTCGGGAACAGCGCGTAGATGACGACCATCGCCTGCAGTGGCTCCCACTGTTCTTCGGGAACATCCTCGAGGTCGAGAATCCCGTTGAGCGGGAACACGAGTCGGTGGTGGAGGCCGAACGAGTCGAACACCGTGCAGTTACTACGGGCGATCGTCGCAAACGTCGTCTTGTGCACCGTCGCGAAATGGTAGTTCTCGGCGAACGTGTCGATCGCCAGCTTCCAGTTGATCGGACAGTCCAGCACCTTCTCGCCCAGCGGCGACCACCGGCCGATGCCCCACGAGTCGAGTTCGTCGGCCAGTGGCCCGAGAAAGGTTCCGATGTCCAGCCCGTCCGACGACGTCGCGCCCGGATCGAGCGAGATCCACAGGAAGCCCGCACATTCGGCGGCCGGCAATTCAGCTAACCGCGTTGTGCCCGATGATGATTCGGGAAATCCTTCCCTGCCGGGCACTGCAGCCAGATTGCCGTTGAGGTCATAGCTCCACGAGTGATAGGGGCACGCCAGCCGACGCGCGGCACCGCAGCCGTCGGCGATACGCGACTGGCGATGCAGACAGACATTCTCGAACGCGCGTACCACTGAATCGGCGGCGCGGGTGAGCAGGATGGACCGGCCCATCACCGTCTTGGTGCAGTACGTGCCTGGCCGGGGGAGTTCTGAGACGTAGCCGACCAGTTGGGGGCTCGACAACAGCATCGCGGTGTCCTGCGAGTGGCGCGCGGCCGACGTGTACGACTCCGCGGCGACGGTGCACTCCGAGGGCATGAGGTCGGTGGCCCTGTCCCGCGCAAGCTTCAATGCGCGACGGGTGAGATCGATGAGCTGGTCGCGTTCCATCAGTGGTCCTTGGGCGTGGGCTTGTTGACCATCTGCCTATTTTTATAATGATAGCTGCGGTATGTCAAAATTCGCTGGTGAGCGACGTCGCCCGCGTATCGTCCGATCATGCGCGCAGAGCGGGTGCTGTCTGAGGATGTGCCAGCCTCGCCCGATGAGGTTCGCGCGTTCTATGTCGACCTCGACAACATCAAAATGGTTCATCCGCTGGTGGTCTCCGTGCGCAAGACGACGCGGACGGAACTGGTGGACGGCTACTGCCAGAGCTACCGCGTCAAGGACCGAATCCCCCTCGGACCTTTCACGCTGCCGACCAGTTACACGGCCAACCTGCGGGTTGCGTCGACCGGACCGGTGATCACACAGGCGCGTCAGTTCCCGCACGTCCGTCTGTACGGCGTGGTCTCCTTCGAGCCGGTCGGCGCCGGAACCAGGCTCGTCGAACGGCTGACGATCGACGCGCCGCGCCCGCTGGCCGCAATGACCACGCGGGAGGCGGTCAAGGCCCACATCAAGATGCTGGCGGGCATCCGAAGCCATTTCGGCGGCTAGTTGTCCTCGGCGGGCGATTCGGACGCGTCGAGCACGCTGACCGCGATGCCGTACGGCAGGAATCGCACCTTGCGGGTGGGGTCGGTGTTGTTCTTGTTGGCGCGCAGCGCGTCCAGTTCGGCCGGATACACCTGCTCGATATGGGCGCCGCCATCGCTGTCGACGGTGTAGATCGCCCAGACGCCGTCGCCGGTCTCGCCGGTGGTCTCGGGTTCCCGTTTCGGCCTTGACTGGCGGGTGAACTCGTCGACGAGATTGACCCAACCTGCGCGTTCACCGGAGGTGTTGAGGAACTTTCCCACGCCGTCCAATGCGTCGCGCAGTCCTTCACCCGCCTCGCGGACGACACGGTCGAACTCCTCGGGATCGATCCCGAAAGGCCTGTTGCTGCTCATGGCGGTCCCTCCTCAGGCGCGTGCGCCCTGCCCAGCTGACGCGGGTGCTCAGCGCGGCGGTGATTCCAGTGTGCCTGCAGGTGGCGAAGTAGTCGACCGAGGCCAACGGAGATGGTATCCAGTCGTATGGCTTTCACGCGCTCGGATGTGTTGGCGGCCGCCGAGCGGTCACCGGCGGCGGCGGGCGCGCGCGACAAGACCGGGTGGATCGAGCTGTTCACCGCAGACGGGCGGGTCGAGGATCCGGTGGGCTCGGAGCCCCACCGGGGATTGGGCGCGATCGGCAGGTTCTACGACACGTTCATCGGTCCCCGGCACATCACCTATCGCCCCGACGCGGACATCGTGACGGGCTCGACGGTCGTCCGGGACGGCGAACTCGAGATCGCGATGGGTGCGGTGTCGCTGCGTGTCCCCGTCTATATCCGTTACGACCTGCAGGAGGGCGGCGGCGGACTGAAAATCGCTGCGCTGTCGGCCTTCTGGGAGCTGCCCGCGATGGTCGGCCAATTCCTGCGGGCCGGAATCGGCGGCCTTCCGGCCGGATTGCAGCTGTCCAGAGCGTTGCTCGCCAACCAGGGCGTTGTCGGGGTGCTGGGCTACCTCGGCGGCCTGCGGGGAACCGGGCCGCAGGGAAAGCGGCGGATCCGGGAATTCCTCGACGACGCGCGGGCGGGCGACGAGGTCGCGGTGCGCCGCTGGCTGGGCAAGGGGGCGCGGGTTACCACCGGCGACGAGTTCCCGTTGACCACCGCAGACTTGCTGGGCCGGCTGGCAAGTGCCCGTCCCCGCAAGATCATCGCCTCCGGATACAGCGTGGTTGTGGGGTTGGACCGGGAGGGGCGACGCGACGTGATGATCGTCGATGTGGCGGCCAAGCCGTTCGCCATCCGCAGAATTCGATACTTCACCGAAGACCCCCTAGACGGCGGCTGAACCGGTTTCATCGCTGCCGTGCTCGGGCAACCGGTGAACATGGGACTGACCGACACCCGCAAGGTCACGATCATCGGCGTGTTCGTGGCGGCGGTGCTCGCCGCCTGCCTGGTCGTCCCGGCCTTCGGCCAGGTGCTCACCCTCGAGGGAACGTGGGTGGCCGCCGCGATTCTCGGGCTGCCCACCGCCGCGGTGCTGGCGCTGACTGGCTACCGCCACTACGGACCGGGCCGCAGCCTTCTCGTCGCCGCGATCGTCACGGTCCTCACGCTGCTGATCACTTGGGTGGTCTCGGTGTTCGTGGTGGCCTCCGCGCTGAGTGGTTCGGCGACGAGTCTGGTCGTGGGAGCCGTTCTCTACGGTGTCCCGGCCGTGGCCGTGGTGGTTCTGGGCCTCGTCGCACTGCGGCTGGTACCGGGTCGACCGCGTTTGACCACTTCGACGCCGGGTAACCGGCAGCACATGAGCCCGCGAGACGACAACAAGTCCGAATCCGACGTCGACGATGACGACCACGTCGCCGGATCGCGAGCAGGCAAAGGCGGAGGCGACGACGGTGGCTACGTCGGTCAGACAGCCTCCGACGACGCGCTGGATGTAGGTGAGTCGGGGGCGGAGGCGCGCAGCGAAGCCGAGCGCTGACAGCGGGTTGTCTCGATTCAGTCGCGTTGGACCTCGATTCAGTCGCGTTGGACACTGTGCGACTGCCCGACGTGAGACGGTATGAGCACCATGTCCGTTGACGATGAAATGACCTACGAGGAATTCGGTCGGCAGTTCTTCGAGATCGCCGTGACCGAGGATCGTGTCGGCGGTGCGATCGCCGCCATCGCGGGTGACGAATTCGAGATGGGTCCGATGGCGCAGGGCCCGGGCAAGGTCGCCAAGGTGACGGCGAAAGTCAGGATCCAGGAGCCCCGCCTTACGCGCGACGTCGGCGAGAAGATCACGTTCGCCATCCGGATTCCGCTCGAGATCGACCTGGTGGTCGACCTGCGGATCGACAAGCCGCAGTTCATGGTTTTCGGCGAAATCGCCCTTCGTGCGACCGCGCGCGCCGCGGCGCCGCTGCTGTTGATCCTCGATGTAGAGAAACCCCGGGCGTCCGATATCGCCATCCACGTGACCTCAAAGTCGCTGCGCGGTGAGCTGGTGCGGATAGTCGGGGGCATCGACGCCGAAATCCGGCGATTCATCGCGGCACACGTCGCCGGGGAGATCGACAGCCCGGCCTCGCAAAAGGCCAAGATCATCGATGTCGCGGACAGCATCGACGGTGCCTGGTCGGGCACCTGACACTCGGCCCACGTACGCTCGCTCCGTGCATCGCAGACTCACCACGACCTTCGCCCTGGCCATGGGACTACTCACCACCGCCGCGGTCGCGGCCTCTCCGGCCCAGGCTGACCCTCTCGATGGCGCGTTCGTGGCGGCCCTGGCCGATGCCGGTGTCACCGCGGTGGATCCAGCCAGCGCTGCGGCGCTCGGCCAGCAGGTCTGTCCGATGCTCGCGGACCCCGGTCAGACGGCCGCCGACGTCACGAGCAAGGTGGCCGAGGCGGGCGGGATGTCGCTCGGGCCGGCGACCATGTTCACCGGCGTCGCGATCTCCATGTTCTGCCCGGCGATGATGTCGTCGATCGGAAACGGTGGCTCGCTCGATTCACTGCCGATCCCGCTGTCGATTCTGGGGTTCTAGCTAGGCTGCCACGCCTTCGAGCCGCGGCCGTTTGGGGCCGCGACCGTCGCCGGCCGATTTACCCCGCACGTGATACCAGAGCCACGGCATCAGCATGTTCTGCGTCCACAACACCTGCGAATACGCCTGCGACCGCAGCGACGGACGCCGCGCAGGACCGCCGACCGTCGCCCATTCGTGGCTGCTGCCCGGCAGGCCGAGCGCCTCGGCGGCCGCGGCGGCAAACAGCCTGTGTCCCTTGATCGATCCGTGCACCCGGTCGGGGCTCCAGGTGTCCGCCTCGGTCATCGACGGCGCATCGTATAGGTCGACGAGCCGAAATCCGTTCCGCACTGCGGCTTTCCGGATCTCGTCATTGATCTGTTCGACGCGTGACGCGATCACCCGTCCGATGGGCAGGATCTTCGCGATATCCGGGAACGTTGTGGTCAGGATGGTCGCGTCGGAGGCCGCCAGACGCGTGTGCAGAGCGTCCAGTTCTGCCAGGGCGCTGCCGAAGTGCGGGCCGGGACGCGTCACGTCGTTCATCCCGATGCACACCGAGATCAGATCTGGCTGCAACGCCAGCGCGGCGGGCAGCTGCTCATCGAGCAGATCTTTGATCCGTCGGCCGCGGATGGCCAGGTTGGCGTAGGTCACGCCGGGGTGGTGGGTGTCGATCATCGTGGCGAGGCGGTCGGCGAAACCGACGAGACCTTTCGAGTCGTCGCCGTCCCACAGCCCCTCTGTCTGACTATCGCCGATCGCGACATATCGGGAGTACCGAGGCACACCGGAACTCTAGCGGCGCAGCGCCGCCGCTACCTCCGGTGCGCCGGCGTTCGCCGCGAGTTCACGGTGGCGCTCCGACACCACCGCGCCCCCGGCACGCAGGAGATCGACCACCTCGACGACCGCGGCGGCCCGGTATTCGTTGAACGCGGCGCCCGCCGCCCACCACGTCATCAGCGAATCCAGCCCGCGACCGGCATCGGCGCCGAGTTCGACCATGGCCGCGACTGTCGCCGGAAGGACCATTCGCGCCGCGAGCTCGATCGGCTGGGTACCGCTCGGCAGCGGTGTGTTCATGGAGGCGCCCGCGCGCACCAGTGCGCGCACCATCTCGGGGTTGACGTTGTCGGCCGAACTGCCGATCACATGCAGCGCGGTGGCGCCCTCGGAATCGACGAGGCCGGGGTCGACGCCGTGGGCCAGCGCGTGGTTGAGCGCGACAGGGCGTCCCCGCCGCACGATCTCATGCAGGATCGTGGTGAATTTCTCACCACGGGCCGACAATTCGATACGGCGTCCCGCATCGGCGTCCTCTTCGATCAGGGCGACGACGATGCCGGCGGAGTGCGAGCGCACGGCGTACCACAACGGCGTCGCACCGCACGGGTCGACAGGGTCCGGGTCTGCGCCCCAGGCCAGCAGCTCGATCACCCGCGTGTCGCCGCGATCAGCGCGCTCGAAGAGATCCAGCACGCTGGGCGCCAGCGGTTCGGTCCAGGTGGGGCGGCCGGCCCCGAGCGCGTCGAGCACCTGCAGCGTTCCGTCGCGTTTGACCCCGAGGTCGAACCACGGCCAGGGCCCCGGTCCTTTCAGGACGAACTCGGCGGCCGGGCTGCGGAATTCCTCGGTGATCGTCGCACCGAAATCCTCGTACGCCGAGGAGAACATCAGCTCGTCGCCGTCACGCACAACGGTGACCTCGGCGGGCCCGACCTGGTATCGCGCGATTTCGGTCACAAGGAACGCATTCTCCCAAATGGCGACGACCGGACTAGAGCAGACGCGTCAACCGCGTCAGGTTCAGCGGAACCCCTGCGACGCTCAGCTGACCGAGGATGTCCTCCAACCGCTTGCGTGGCATGTCCATCTGCCATTCGGACACCGATGCCGACAGGCACACCGCGTCCGGGGCGAAGGCGATACCGGTGAGTCGCAGGCCGTGCGGCAGTTCGGGAAGGCACACGGGATAGGCGGGCGTCTTCGCCGGCAGTGTCCAGCGTGATCGGCGAACACCGAGTACGCGCGGTCGCAGCCACAGCGTCGAATCGTCGAGCCGCGCGTCGACCTCGATGTGGCCGAGCATCGGGCGCCTGGCCATCCGCAGCCGCGCGACCCCGTCGCTGCCGACCTCGCCGGACAACCGCGGCGCCACCCATCGGAACAGATCGTCCAGGGCGGCCGTCGGCACCTCGACGGTGAGATCAACCGGAGCAGCCACCAAGACGGGCGGCGTCGTGGGTCGCATGTGCACGTTGTGCAGCAGCGCCGTCGCGCGATCGAACGTCTTGTCCTCCCAGGAGATATCGCGGGCAGCGATGCGGACGTCGTTGAGTTGTCCCACCGACAGGCCCCGTACGTCGAGCGTCGAATCGAATTCCGTGACCGTCAGATTCAGCACGCCGTCGTCGAGCCGGATCGCGAGGCGACGGCCCACCACCAGCCTGCGCACGGTCGTGAACAGGGTCCGGTAGGCCATCGCCGCGCCGCTGCTCACCGGAGCGACCGCCGCTGATGACCACAGCGATGTCAGCATGTCGATCGGCCGGAACGGATCGAACCGGCGCAGCGGACCCGTCCCGCCGGCTGAGCCGGCAATCCAATCCATGACATCCAGCATCCGCCATCCGCGCCTCGG
Source organism: Mycobacterium neglectum (assembly GCF_002591975.1). GTDB lineage: Bacteria > Actinomycetota > Actinomycetes > Mycobacteriales > Mycobacteriaceae > Mycobacterium > Mycobacterium neglectum. Next base: position 74,532 of record NZ_NVQE01000011.1, read on the forward strand.
AATGAAATGGAGGTCGGGTGAATGATGCCCGGCTACAGGGGTATGTCAGCGCGGGGCCGATTTCCGTAAGGTGGGATTTGATGACTTCAGTCGTGGTGGTCGGCAGCGGGTTCACCGGCTTCGAATGCGCCCGTCAGCTGGCACGAAAGATACGCAGGCACTCCAAAGATGGGGCTTCGGTCGACATCTCGATCATTTCGCCCGTCGACTACATGCTCTATACACCGCTGCTACCCGACGTCGCCGGTGGCCTGGTGGACGCGCGGTTCGTCGCGATTCCGCTCGCCAACGCCCTGCGCGGCGTGCAGGCCATCCGCGGGCGGGTGGATGAAGTCGATTTCGACGGTCGAACCGTCACGTACACCGACCCCGAGGAGCGTGTCCGCAGCATTGCCTGGGATCGGCTGGTGCTGACGCCGGGTTCGGTCACCCGACTGTTCGACATTCCCGGACTGGCCGAGCACGCCCGCGGCCTCAAGTCGACGGCCGAGGCGTTGTACCTGCGTGACCATGTTCTGGAACAACTGGAATTGGCCGACGTCGATGACGACGCAGGCCGGGCCGAGGCGCGGCGGACTGTGGTGGTGGTCGGCGCGTCGTACTCGGGCACCGAGTTGGCCGTACAACTGCGCGCACTTGCCGATTCCGCAGCCAAACAGATGGGTTTCGACCCCTCCGAGGTGAAGTTCGTCCTCTTGGACCTCGCCGAGCAGGTGATGCCCGAAGTGGGCGAAAAGCTCGGCGCCGCGGCGCAGCGGGTGCTCAGTGCGCGTGGCATCGATGTGCGCCTCGGTGTCACACTGGCCGAAGTCCACGCCGAACACGTTGTGCTCAGCGATGACTCGCTGATCCGCACGCATACCGTCGCCTGGGTCACCGGGGTCACGGGCGCACCGCTCATCGAGAAACTCGGACTGCCCACCGAGCGGGGTCGCCTCAAGGTGACCACGGAGCTTCAAGTTCCGGGCCACCCCGATGTGTTCGGCGCCGGTGATGCGGCAGCTGTTCCGGACGTCACGCAGCCGGGCAAGATCACCCCGCCCACCGCCCAGCACGCGACACGGCAGGGAAAAGTGTTGGCCCGCAACGTTGCAGCGAGCCTCGGCTACGGCAAAGCCAAGGCGTACAAGCACCGCAACATGGGCCTGGTGGTCGACCTGGGACCCCGTAACGCCGTCGCCAACCCACTCAACGTGCAGCTGGCCGGATTCCCGGCCAAGGTTGTGACCCGGGCTTACCACATCTATGCGATCCCGCGATTCGTCAACAGGTGGGCGGTGTCCCTGGCGTATCTGACCGATGTGTTCTTCGATCGGTCTGTCGTGTCGTTCGGGCTGTCGACGCAGGAGGACGCGCGGTTCTCCACCAGCGAGGGCATCCCGATGCCCAAACCGGACTGATTGGATTCCCGGGCAGCGGGAACGTTAGAGGGTATGGCTACATATCGTGTGTTGAACCCCAAAGGTGACGTCGTCGACACGAAGGACATCGAGAGCGCCGGCGACGCGCATGCCTGGTTCGTCGACCAGAAGGCCGATCCCGAACTCGGGTGGCGGATGGAGGTCAAGTCCGATGACGGCGACTGGGCGTTCTTCGACAGCAGCGAGGGCGACCGCAAGTACTGACCAGCGCGAGTACTTACTAGGCTTGAGCGGTGCCCAAACTCAGTGCGGGGCTGTTGCTGTACCGCCTCGCCGACGGCGAACTCGAGGTGCTGATCGGCCATCCTGGCGGGCCGTTCTGGGCGCGCAAGGACGACGGGGCCTGGTCGATACCCAAGGGGGAGTACACCGAGGACGAAGATCCGTGGGCGGTCGCGCAGCGTGAATTCTGCGAGGAGCTCGGCAAGAGCGCACCCGACGGCCCACGCATCGCCTTCGAACCGGTGAAACAGCCCAGCGGCAAGGTGATCATTGCGTTCGCCGTTCGCGGCGACCTCGATCTGGACGGCACCTCCTCCAACACCTTCGAGCTGGAGTGGCCGAAGGGTTCGGGAAACATCAGGGAGTTCCCCGAAATCGACCGCGTGGCTTGGTTTCCCGTGGCGCAGGCTCGGTCGAAGCTGCTGAAAGGCCAGCGGCCGCTGCTCGACCATCTGATTTCGGCGGTCGGAGCCGACGAACCGGGTGCGTCTCGATCGCGTTGATGGTCAGCGCGCGGCCGTGGATCCGCCAGCCCGCGGGCGTGCGCATGTACTCGTCGTCGTATCGCAGATGCCAGACCAGGTCGGTGATTTGATCGTCGGCAACCGTCCAGTGATGCGCGATGCAGGTGATCCGGCCCAGTGCATAGTCGACGTCGTCGCCCGAGGCATACACTTCGCCGACGATCGCATGCTCTGTGCGGGTCACGGCGGCCAGCGCCGCCATCGCGGAGCGGACACCGTCGCGGCCATGGTGTGGGCGCACCGGCTCCAACGAGCGGGGCGGATCCGGCAGCCGCAGTTCCGCCGTGTGGGTGAATAATTCGACCACGTCATCGAATCGCCGGTCATCAACCGCTGATGCATAAAGATGCACCAGGTCGGCGAGCGCAAGCCGGTCCGACGTCGTGAGGGTCATGGCAGCGGGGGCAAGCCGTTGCTTTCCCGGATATCTCTGCGGCATTCGCGGCGGGTCTGTCCGGTTTGTTGCATGCACACCAGCACCGGGGACTCTTCGGCGACCGGCAACGGTTCTTCGGTCGGTTCGGTGGTGACTGTGGGACTCGGGACGTCACCCTGGGTCAGCGACCAGATCGAGCTACCTGTGCTCTGCAGCGTGGAGCAGTAGGCGGTGGAGCCGCCGGCGGTCGTCGCCGTGCTGCCGACGGGGGAGCAGTCGGCGCCGATCACCGCGGCGGTAGGCGGTGCCGATGCCGTGGTGGCGTCGGTCGTCGTCGGTGCTGCCGTTGTCGTCGCCGCTGGAGACGGTGGCGGCTCGGGCGGTGGCGGTAGCGGCGTGAATGTCGGTTTGGTGGCGGTGACCGCGGACGGTGCTGTCGTGGTCGGGGCCGCCGCGGGGCGGTCTTCGTTGTCGGCGCGGCCCGCCTCGAAGACCGCCGCCCCGATCGCCACCAGCAGCAGCACCGCCAGGATGGCCGGGACGATCACCCCGGCACGGATTACGGATCGGCGCGGCGGTTTCGGGTGCGCGACGGCTGCGGCCAGGCTGGTGCCGACGTCGGCGGGTGTGCCCGACCCGAGTTGGTGGGCAAGGGCCCGCGCGAAATCGGCGCACCGTTCGAATCGGTCGGCCGGGCACTTCGCCAGGGCCTTGGCGAGGACAGGATCGAGTCCCGCGAGCTCCGGGCGCTGCTCGCCGATGGTGGGCGGCGCCGCCGACAGGTGCTGGCTGATGACGACCGCGGGGTTCGAATGCTGGAACGGTGGCGATCCGGTCAGTAGATGAAAAGCGGTGGCCGCCAACGCATATTGATCGGCCCGGCCGTCGATTCGTTCCCCCATCAACTGCTCGGGTGCGGCGTAGGACACCGTGCCGACGGTCATGTTCGTCGCCGTCAGGCCACTGATGTCGTTGACCCAGCGCGCGATTCCGAAGTCCGCCAGAAGAATCCGTTGATCGCTGGCCTCGGGATTGGCGAGCAGAATGTTGGCGGGTTTCACGTCGCGGTGCAACAGGTCGCGCTGGTGCGCGTAATCCAACGCGTCGGCCACGGCGCTGATGATCTCGGCGACTTCTCCTTTGGCCATGCCGTCCGGATAGCGCTCACGCAGCAGGCGCGCCGCGTCGGTGCCCTCGACGTAGTCCATCGAGATCCAGAGCTGACCGTCGAACTCGCCGCGGTCGTGTACCCCGACGATGTGGGGATGCCACAGCGTGGCGGCGATGTCGGCTTCGCGGTCGAACCGCTCCCGATACTCACTGTCGGCAGACACCGACGCGGGCAGCACCTTCAACGCATCACGGCGTGGCAGCCGCGGGTGTTGGGCCAGGTAGACCTCGCCCATGCCGCCTGCGCCGAGTAGTCGCACGACGGTGTAACCCGCGAATGTCGCACCATCGGCCAACGGCATGGCCGAATAGTACGAGATGGCGCTACAGGTCGAGCGTGAGACGCGACCCCTCAGTGGCCCGGGATATGCAGATCAACATCATCTGGTTCTCGTGCTCAGGGTCGGTGAGCAGCGTGTCGCGGTGGTCCACGGTCCCCTCGGTCACACCGACCACTCGGGTCCGGCAGGTCCCGCAGAAGCCCTGCTGACACGAGTACGGGGCGTCCACATCCGACCGCTGCAGCGCCGCGAGCAGGGTCTCGTCGGCGCCAACGCGGATCCGTCGTCCGGTCGACGCGACGGTGACGTCGAAAATCCTGCCGTCCACGACGGGTGGTGCGGCGAACCGCTCGAAGTGAAGTTCGATCTTGTCGCGGCCGGCCAACTCCGAACGGATCGCGGTCAGCATGGGCGCGGGACCGCACGCATAGACCGCGGTGCCGTCCGGGCAGTCCCCGAGCAGATCGGACGCTGTCGGCAGCCCGCTGTCATCGTCGGTGTGGATGCGTACCGTGTCGCCATAGCCTGCGATGTCGTCGAGGAACGGCAGGCTGTCGCGGGAGCGTCCGGCGTAGACCATCGACCAGTCGACGCCGAGGCGCTGCGCCAGAGCCAACATCGGCAGGATCGGGGTGATCCCGATGCCCCCCGCGATGAACCGGAAGCGCTTCGTCGGCGAGCCGTAGCCGGGCACTGTCAGCGGGAACGCGTTGCGCGGGCCCTGTGTCGTCGCCGTCGCACCGACGTCGAGGACGTCGTGCACCTCGATGGAACCGCCACCGCCGTCGGGGATCCGGCGCACCGCAATGCGGTACACGTCGCGCAGATCAGGGTCTCCGCACAGCGAGTATTGGCGCAGCCGTCCGCTGGGCAGTTGCACATCGATGTGGGCGCCGGGATGCCAGCGGGGTAGCGGTTCACCATCCGCGGCCGCGAACGTCAGCGCTACCACGTTCTCGTCGTGAGCCACTGTCTGCCGGTCGACGACCCGCAATACGCGGGTTCGGTCGGACGCTTCTGGCAGCCTGACCCGCCTGGTGACACCCGCGAGCGCATCCATACCGGAGATCACCGCGCCGGCAAGGCCGATCATCACGTCACGGCGCCCCTGCCGTAGCGGATTGGACGGCAGTTGCCGGTAGCGCTCCCGCAGGCCCATCAAATGTGAGCCGCGCGGGCAGCGGGCGAGGTGGCCAGATAGGCGACGGCCTGCGCGGTGGAACCCATCTGCTCGGGCGTGTAGGCGGGCCGGAAATACGTAAGGGTCTGCGACCCGAAAAGAACCCGGAATTTGGGCAGCAGCCCCAACTTTGAGTCGCGCATCCGAAGGCGCTGCATCTTCCACCATCCGATGTCGTCGGCGGGGTGGGATTTGAACAGGTACCAGGTACCGCGCTGGAAGAACATGAAGATCGCCGCTGCGGCCAGAGCCATGGCCCTGATGCGGTCGGGGTAGCTGTCGTGGAAGTAGACCGCCACGTCGTGAGCGACGCTGCGGTGTTCGACCTCTTCGCTGCCGTGCCACCGGAACAGGTCGACCATTGTCGGGTCTGCGTGGTGCTCGTCCCAGGTCGCGTTGAGGGCGAAGTCACCGAGCACCGCCGTGTAGTGCTCGATCGCCGCGATCAGCCACAGGCGTTCGCATAGGTTATTCAACCGGCGCTTGGGATTGGTCGAAGTGGTTGGCGCCAAGACCTTTCCGAACAAGTAATCGACCATTTCGAGTATCGGCGCCGGGTCCACGCCGTTGCCGACGAGGAAGTCGCGGATCACCTCGTCGTGGGCGGCCGCGTGCGTGGCTTCCTGCCCGATGAAACCGCGAATGTCCTCGGCGAGCCGGGGATCCTTGACCAACGGCAACGCCTCGTTGAACGTCTGAACGAACCAGTGCTCGGCGGCGGGTAGCACGACATTGAAGAGGTTGATCATGGTGGAGGCGACCGGGTGCGCCGGGATCCACTCCAGTGGGACATCGGTGAGGTCGAAGTGCACCTTGCGGGCCTGGATCTGTACTGGTCCAGGGTCGATTTCCTGGTCGAAACGGTGGCGTCGCAAAGCGCCCTGCTGAGCCGGCGATCCTGCCATGGCGGACTCCCTGACGAGAAGGTGGTGCACGGGAGCTTACCGGAAGTACATGGGAACGCCGGTATCGGATTCTTTTTGCGATGCTGGGTTTCAAGCTGCCGTCCGTGGTCAATAGGACCGCTATGGCGGGGTTTGGCGACATTGCGAATTGGACCCGGCAGCAGGTCACCTCCCGGGTTCCGAAAGCCGACCTGGACCAACGCGACCCCGACTACATCCGTGAACAGCTGCCTGGACTGTGGCTGCTGGCGTCGCTGTACTTCCGCGCCGACGTCCGCGGCCTCGAGCGGATCCCGAACGACGGGCCCGTACTGCTCGTCGGCAATCACAGCGGCGGCAACCTCCCGCCGGACACATTCGTCTTCACGCTGGCGTTCTGCTCGTACTTCGGCGTCGAGCGGCCGTTCTATCAACTGGCGCACAACCTCGTCGTGTCGATGCCCGGACTGGGGTCCCTTCGCAAGTTCGGCACGGTGGCGGCCAACCACGAAAACGCTGAACTGGCACTGGATTCCGGTGCGGCGCTGCTGGTGTACCCGGGCGGTGACTACGAAGTCTTCCGACCATCGTGGCAGCGCCACGAGGTGGACTTCGGTGGCCGCAAGGGATACGTCAAGCTCGCCCGCGAGGCCGGCGTGCCGATTGTGCCGATCGCCAGTGTCGGCGGACAGGAGGCGGCGCTGTTCCTCGATCGCGGGCAGTGGCTGGCCAAGCTGCTGATGGTCGACAAGCTGGCACGGCTGAAGAGCGTGCCGATACTGCTGGCGCCGCCGTGGGGTCTGACCGTCAGCGATATGGTGCCGCGGCTGCCGTTGCCGACGAAGATCGCGATCGAGGTGCAAGACCCGATCGACGCCGACGACATCGCCGTCAGCGATGACGACGTGGTGCACGACAAAGTGGAGGCCGCGCTGCAGGCCGGTGTGGACCGGCTGGCGGCTGGGCGTCGATTCCCGGTGCTGGGCTGATGAGGGTCCAACGGCAGTGCGTCGTCGATGCCGACCGTGACACGGTGTGGAAGATCGTCAGCAGTCCCGATTGCTACCCGCAGTTCATGGCGAGCCTCGAGCGCTGGGAGGCCGCCGACGACGCCCCGGCCAGCAAGGGCGCCCGCTACACCGTGCACTGGAAGGTCGGGTCGGTGCCCATCGGAGGCATCATCGAGGTCGTCGAATTCGATCCGCCGCGCGAGTTGTCCTGGGTCGGCCTCACTGGCGTGTCACAGCGCGGACGGTTCCGGCTGCGCGAAACACCCGACGGCCGCACCAAGGTCACGTTCCGATTGGCCTATGAATCAGCGGGCAACCTGCTCGGCCTGATCGCGGACCGCGTCGCGGCCGGCCAAGTGGGGCGGAACATGGGGGAGACGCTGAAGAACCTGCGCCAAATGGTCGAAGGCTAGACCGGTCTAACCCGTCGAGATGACAGGGGGCGGAGCGCCCGGAGCCCGTGGAACGCCCGGGACCTGGGCGCCCGGAGCGCTGCCCGCGCCCGGAGCGCCGGCAATCGGCACCATCGGCGTCGGGGTCACGGTCGTGACGCCATTGCTGCCGACCCGCGGGCCTGCGGCCGGGCCCATCGCCGCGAGCATGTCGGCGGCGTGCTGGGTGCAGTCCAGCATCAGCAGAATTTTGCCCTCCGACGTCATCTTCTGCGTATCGACCAGGCAACTGGACTGCGACAGCACGCTGCCGACCGAGCCTCCGAAGGTCCCCTTGTAGCCAGACGCCTTGAGGATCGCCAGCGCCTTGTTGTACGGCTCGCCGACAACGTTCAAGGAGCCGCTCGGCTGTGACATGGCGATACCCGCGCCGACCAGCGCGGCGGAGCCGACTGCCACGAGCCCTCCGCTCACGACAACGAGCTTTTTCACGTGAAGAATCTCCCTAAGTCGGTGCGGTGCGAACATATCGCAGACGTGACATTTGTGAAACCGGAGGAGAGTCGCCCGGCGTTACATCTGGGTTTGCACCGCGGTCCGCATCACCTCGGCCAGCGCGGCCGCTCGCGGATCCGTGAAAACATCTTCTAGCAGCAGTTTTTGTCCATCCGGGCCCGCCAGCGGCACCCTCCAGTTGGGGTATTCGTCGGTCGTACCCGGCTGATTCTGGGTGCGCAGGTCGCCGACGGCGTCAGCAAGGGACAGCGCCAGCAGCCGCGACCGGGTCCGGCCCAGGTATCTGTACAACGCACGCACCACTTGATCGACCCCGGTCTCGTCGAGATCGCCGTTCAACAGCCCGACACGGCGCAATTCGTCGAGCCAGGCCGTCTGCTGGCGGCGATCGGCGGCCAGTTCCTCCTCGGCCGACCGGGTCAGCAGCCCGAGTTCGTCGCGAAGCCGGACATGTTCGCCAGCCAGGTAGCCGGGAGTCGGTGGCAGATCGTGCGTGGTCACCGCGGACAGGCAGTACTCGCGCCAGCGGTCGGCGGGCAGCGGACCGCCGTCACCGTCCCGATCGAACTCGAACCACAGGATCGACGTGCCGAACAGGCCGCGCTCGCGCAGATAGTCGCGCACCCAGGGTTCGACGGTGCCCAGGTCCTCGCCGACGATGACGGCGCCGGCGCGATGCGCCTCCAGCGCGACGATCCCGATCATCGCTTCGTGGTCGTAGCGCACGTAGGTGCCTTCGGTGGGCAAGGAGCCCTTCGGAATCCACCACAGCCGGAACAGCCCGATGATGTGGTCGATGCGGACGCCACCTGCATGTCGGAGCAGTGTGTTGACGAGGGCGCGAAACGGCTCGTAGGCCTGGTTCGCGAGTGCGTCGGGGCGCCACGGCGGTTGCGACCAGTCCTGGCCGAGCTGGTTGAACTCGTCCGGCGGCGCGCCGGCGGTGACGCCAAGTGCCAGCACATCCTGCAGGGCCCACGCGTCGGCTCCGTTCGGGTCGACCCCGACGGCGAGGTCGTGCATGATCCCCAGCCCCATGCCCGCCGCCACCGACGTCGCCTGGGACGCGGTGAGCTGATCGTCGAGCTGCCACTGCAGCCACCGGTGAAAGTCGACGTCGTCGGCGTGCCGTTCGGCGAAGTCGGCGACGCTCGGGCTTTCCGGATGGCGCAGCTCGTCGGGCCACTCATGCCAATCGGCGCCGTGCTTCTCGGCAAGGGCGCACCACGTTGCGAAGTCGTCGAGGCCGCGGCCCTGCCGCTCGCAGTAGGCCTCATACGCCAGGTTCCGGCCTGCGGATCGCTTGACGCGATACACCGTTTCCAGGGCGGAACGCTTGACCTTCCAGGCGCCGTCACGGTCGATCAGGCGTGACTTCCGCGCCCGTGCCTGCGCGTGCTCTCGGGCCTTGCGGATGCGCGCTCGGCCGGTGACGTGGGCGAACTCCGGGATCGCCTCCACCCGCAGGTACATCGGGTTGACGAATCTCCGCGAGGTCGGCAGGTACGGCGATGGCTCCATCGGCGCGGTTGGCGCGGCGGCGTGTAACGGATTGACGAGGATGAAACCGGCCCCGTACCGGGCCGCTGACCACACGGCAAGGTCAGTGAGATCCGTCAAATCGCCTATGCCCCAGGAGTTTTGTGATCGAACACTGTACAACTGGGTGGCCAGGCCCCACGTCCTCCCCGTCGGTGGCTCCAGCGACGCGGGGGAGACGACAATCGGGGAACTGACGTCGGAGGTGCCCAGTTGAAGGTGTACTTCGTGATAGCCCAGCGGCAGGTCGGCGGGCAACTCGAAGGAGGCCTCGCCGATCATGCGGCCGTCGAGATCATAAGGGGCCCTGTTGTTTTCCAGCTGGCGCAGGCCCATCCGGACGGAACCGTCCTCCAGTCGGATCCACAACCGCACCGGATCGCCGTGCGTGACGTGCACCCAGAACGCCGATGTCGCTCCCGAGCGCCCCACGATCACCGGCGGTAGCGAGCGAGACCAGTGGTTACGATCGTGCTCGGTCAATGCGGTCGCGCGCCGGTACTCGGTGGCTGCCGGAACCCCGAGGGCATCGAGAACGCCGACGAGGGTGGATTCGGGAACTGTGACGTGCCTGCCGGTCCAGTCGTCGTATTTCGTTGCGACGCCGTATCGTCGCGCCAACTCGACGAGTGATTCCGGAAGGTCGGTCATGGGGCCATCTTGCCCGCCACTAGTCGATGTCGCGCACCAAAAGGTCATCCCACGTGTCGCGGCGCACCACCGGTCGCGCCGCGCCGTCACGGATGAACACCACCGGGACGCGGCGCGCGCCGTTGTACTGGTTGGACATCGTGTAGCAGTAGGCGCCGGTGACCGGCACCGCCAGCAGGTCGCCGACGGACGGATCGCGCAATGCGACACCGTCGACCAGTTGGTCGCCCGATTCGCAGTGTCGCCCGACCACGTTGACGGTCTCGCCGCCGCCAACGCGGTTGACGATCGTCGCCTCGAACCTCTGCCCGGTGAGTGACACCTCGAGGTTGTCGCCCATACCGCCGTCCACCGCGACGTGGGTCAGGACACCGCGCTTGACGGTGGTGACGCGATACACCGTGCATGCGCTGTTGGCGACCATGCTGCGTCCGGGTTCGACGATGATTCGGCTGCCTTCCGGCAGCAGTGCCTTCGCCTGCTCCACCATCGCTTCGGCGTATTCGCCGAGTGACGGCGGGTGCTCGTCGTAGGTGTATCGAACGCCCAGACCGCCGCCGAGGTCGTAGACCTCGAAGGTGCCGAGCTTGGCGATGGGTTCGACCGCCTGCGCGAGTTGTTCGACGTTGAGTAGTTGCGACCCGACGTGGGTGTGCACACCGTCGAGTCGCATCTTGGTGCTGCGCTCGATCCGGGCGATCGCATCGCGGGCGTCGTCGGGCATCAGGCCGAACTTCGATCCGGCGTGTCCCGTCGCCTGCGATGCGTGGGTGGCGGCCTGCACACCCGGGATGACCCGCACCAGGCATGGCTGCCGGCGCCCCGTGGGAACGAGGCGTTCGAGGCGGTCGATGTCGTCGAAGTTGTCGACCACGACGAGGCCGATTCCGTGCTTCACGGCCAAGCCGAGTTCATCGTCGGACTTGGCGTTGCCGTGCAGCAGCATCCGGGCCGGGTCGGCGCCCGCTTTGAGGGCCGTTCGGATCTCGCCGCCGCCCGCAACGTCGAGATGCAGACCCTCTCCGACCATCACCCGCTGAACGGCGGTGCACGGGAAGGACTTCGACGCGAACGCCACGTCGCAGCGCGGCCAGCGACTGCGGAAGGCTGACAGATAGTCGCGGGCCCGCTGCCGTAGTGCGTCTTCGGATACGACGATCGCCGGAGTGCCGAACTGCTCGGCCACCTCGTTGAGGCGGCAGTCGCCGACCATCAGGGTTCCGTCGCTGTCGGTGCGCGTGCCCGGCGGGAACAGGCCGATCAACTCGTCGGCCGTGGCCTCGGTGTGGATCGTCATCGACTCAGCGTGCCACCGCGGAGGCACGTGTGAACTCAGTGCGACGAAGTTCGCCCAAAATCAGCCGTGCCTCCGCCGTCTCCGTGTGCTAGCGTATGTCTGTAATGATCCTTACAGAGCGAGCTCCGACGAAGAAGCAGCAGCAGGGCGAGCAGTCCCGCGAGCAGATCCTCGATGCGACGGAGAAGTTGATGGGCACCCGCGGGTACGCGGCGACGTCGATCAGCGACATCCGCAAGGCGTGCGGCCTGCCTGCCAGTTCGATCTACTGGCATTTCGGATCCAAGGACGGCGTGCTGGCAGCTGTCATGGAACGCGGCGCGCAGCGGTATTTCGCCGCGATTCCCGCCGAGGCCGCGGTCGAGCGGCAACTGGATGCGGTGGTGGACCAGCAGTCGCAACACCCCGATTTCCTGCGGCTGTTCCTCCTGTTGTCCTTGGAGCGCAGCGACGATCCCGCGGTCGTTGAGGTGGTGCGCCGCGTTCGCGATACCGCGATCGCGCGTTTTCGCGACGCGATCGCGCAGCTGCTTCCCGCCGACGTTGGAGAACAGAAGGCGCAACGGGTGCTGGCGGAACTCGCCGCCATGGCGGTCGCGCTGTCGGATGGCATCTTCCTCGCCGTTCATCTCGAGCCCGACACCACCGACGTCGACCGAATGTACCGGCGGCTGTATCAAACCCTGACGGCCCTGATCCCGATTCTCTTGGAGGAGCAATGAACATGCGAACCGCGATCATCACCGGAGCCAGCGCCGGGCTCGGACGGGAATGCGCCCGGGCGCTGCTCGCGAGCGACCCGTCCTGGCATGTCGTATTCGCGGTTCGCGACGTGGCCCGTGGCGTACAGGCCGTCGAACAGGCCGGACACCCTGCGCGCTGCACGGTTCTCGAAATGGATCTCGCATCACTGGCGTCGGTCCGCACCTTCGCGGCGAACTTCCGCAGCAGCGGATTGCCGCCGTTACACGCGATCGTCTGCAATGCCGGTCTTCAGGTGGTGTCCGGCACCGAGCGCACCGCCGAGGGCGTGGAGATGACGTTCGGCGTCAACCATCTCGGGCACTTCGCCTTGGTGAGCGACCTGCTTGCCGACCTCGCTCGGCCGGCACGCATCGTTGTGGTCAGCAGCGGCACTCACGATCCGGCGAAGTTCACCGGCATGCCGTCACCGCAGTACTCCAGCGCCGAGGAGCTCGCGCTCGCTGTGGAGGACGAGTCGGCCGATGGCCGCCGCCGCTACACCACGTCCAAGCTGTGCAACATCCTCTACACCTATGAACTCGACCGCCGACTGGGCCACGGCGCTCAGGGTGTCACCATCAACGCGTTCGACCCGGGCCTGATGCCGGGTTCCGGTCTGGCCCGCGACTACTCGGCGATCGGGCGATGCATGGCGCTACGTGTTTCCGCTCCTGCGCGTCCTGCCGAACGTCAACAGCACCCGGTCCTCAGGCGCGCGTCTGGCGGCACTGGTGCACGATCCCCGGTTCGACGACGTCACCGCCACCTATTTCGAAGGGAATCGGCCGATCCGGTCGTCCACCGACTCCTATGACCTCGAGAAGGCGCTCGATCTGTGGGAGACCAGCGAGCGGCTGCTGACTCTAGAGAAGACTGAACATCACGATCAACGCGGCGAAACCAGCGGTCGCCCAACCAAGTAAGAGGACTTCGGTCCTCGGTGTGGCGGTGATTCGGCGCGCTCGTCGGCGACCCAGCACGACGACCAATATCGCCAACGCGGCTCCTACGACCGGAAGCACCGACTGCCCCGCATCGTCGAACGGCCCGTTACCCAACAGCGGAAACGCCCCCGCGACGATGAAACTGAAAGCGCTTCGTTCCCAGGATAGTTGGGTTCGTTCTGCCTGCAGTCCCGGCTTTTCCGGTCGAGTTGCCATGGTTACGGCTGGACCGAGATCACGAAGATCAACGCGATTGTCAGGACGACGATGGCGCCCGCGAGAAGTATCGGCATGTGCGATCGAGGTAGTTCGGCGTCCTCGCTCATCGCGGCTTGCACGCTCCGCCAGCGCCGAACGGCCAGCACCGCCAGAACACCGCCCGCCACCGTGAGCGCTACCCCGAGGCCGTGGCGTAGTCCAGGGATGGACAGAGCGGGTATCAGTTGGACGACGGCGACACCGCCTGCGATGAGCGCGAGCGCCGTGCGGATCCACGCGAGGAACGTCCGCTCGTTCGCGAGCGTGAATCGATAGTCCGGATCCTCGCGATCGTCCTCCGCTGCCACGACCAATCAGCCTAGAGTCCCGGGTCGGTAGTGTCCCCGACATGGCGCCCAAACCGGTCGACGCGGCCGTGGCGCAAAATCGCAACGCCCGCATCGCCGTCGCGGTGCTATTCCTGAGCAACGGAGCGCTGTTCGCCAACCTGCTGCCCCGTTACCCCGAAATCAAGGCTGATCTGAACCTGTCCAACGCGGTCTACGGCGCCGCGATCGCGGGGTTCTCCGCGGGGGCGTTGGTGGCCGGGCTCGCCGCTGGGACGCTGATCCGGCGATTCCGATCGTCGCGCGTGGCGGTCGTCGGCACCCTCGGCCTCGCGGCGTTCATTTTCGTTGCGGGCCTCGCAGGTACCCCGCTGATTCTGGCCGCGGCGCTTTTCGTCGCGGGGGCGTGCGATGCGATCACCGACGTCGCCCAGAATGCGCACGGACTGCGTCTACAGCGCAATTACAGCAGGTCGATCATCAACTCGCTGCACGCCGTCTGGGCGGCCGGCGCGATCGTCGGCGGACTGATGGGCGCCGCCGCGATCGCACTGGACATCTCTCGGACAACACATTTGGCGCTCGCCGGGGTCGTCTTCTGCGGTCTTGTCCTGTTCTCCTACCCCTACCTGTTGACCGGTCCCGATCATGACAACCATCCGTCGGCACGCACCGGAAGCGGGGGAGACGCGGGGTTCGCGGTGTACGTGACGTTGCTCGCGCTCGTCGTCATCGCCGTGGCTGGTGCCACCGTCGAGGATGCCGGAAGCTCATGGGCGACACTGTATTTGCGCGACAGCCTCGACACGCCCGGCGCGGTAGCGGTGTTCGGTTACGTTGCGCTGGTCGGATTCATGTTCATCGGCCGGCTGATCGGGGACCGCCTTGTCGACAGGTTCGGCGAACGCACGGTGGTTCGCGTGGGTGGTGTCATCACGGCAGCGGGAATGGGCGCGGCGCTGGTCTTTCCTTCGGCTGGCGGCACGATAGCGGGATTCGCCGCAGCGGGGTTCGGAGTCGCAACCCTGATCCCGGCGGCGATGCATCGCGCCGACCAGTTGCCGGGCCTGCGCCCGGGCAGCGGGCTGACAGTGTTGACGTGGCTGATGCGGATCGGCTTCTTCGGCGCGCCGTTGATCGTCGGCGTCATCGCCGACGCGACCAGTCTGCGGGTCGGGTTGCTGGTGATTCCGGCGGCAGGGCTGGTGGTATTCGCACTCGCAGGCGTACTCAGCGCACGACCCCGACCATCTCGATAGTGAGCACACCGCCGACGATGAGCGCGATGCCGGCCCCCATCATCCAGGTCAGGGGTTCCTTGAACAGGAAGCGCGCGAGGACTGCTACCAACGCGACGCCAGACGCCGACCACACGCCATACGCGATGCCGACCGGCATGCCCAGCCCCAACGACACCCACAGCAGATAGAACGACAGCAGATACCCCGAGACGACGGGCACGATCCACGCTTTCTTGCGGAAACCGTCGGAAGCGCGCAGCGACAAGGTCGCGACCACCTCGACGAGAATTGCGCCTGCAAGCGCCAGCCACATCACGACTCGGCAGCCTCGGCTCGATGGGATCCGAACTCGACAAGCAGCACCCCGGCGATGATGAGCCCGATGCCCGCGACGATCGGCCAGGTGAAGGGGTCGCCGAAGAGGGCGGCGGCAAGCACCGCGGTCACCGCCGTGCCCAGCGCACCCCAAATCCCGTAGGCGACCCCGACCGGTACGCCGGCACGCAGCACCATCGTCAGCAGGATGAAGGAGGCGACATAGCCGACGACGACCACTACCAGCCACGCCGAATCGTCGACAGATGCGCGCAGACACAGCGTCGCGGCGACTTCGGTGAAGATGGCTCCCGCAAGTAGCGCCCACTTCCGCACCGCACCAAGCTATGCCATCGCTTTCAGATGGCGCGCTCCACCATCGGCGTGAGTACCTCGTGGGCGAACCGCCGCAGTTCGGCGTCGTCGCCGAAGTCAGGGTCGGACGGCGGTACCGCGATATAGGTGAAGAACAGCCGGGCGAACACATCGGCAACCCAGCGGACCCGCTGCGGCGGTTTCCCCGGCGCTTCGCCGTGAATGTAGTTGGCGATGAAGGCCGACCCCATCTTCAACAGTTCGGCCGAATCGATCGGTGCCGGCTCGACATGACCGGCGCGGCGCAGCATTGGATTCTCGCGGGCGAACGTGACTGCGGCGATGAACGCCTCGGCCACCCCCTCGTGCGGATCATCGGTGGCGTCGATGGCATCGGCGACCGCGCCGAGGAACCGTTGCGTCTCGCGGCGGACCAGCGCTTCGACCAGATCGTCGCGCCGGGGATAGCGGCGGTAGGCGGTCATCCGTGAGACGCCGGCGCGCCGGACCACGTCCTCGACGGTAATCCTCTGCAGCCCAACGGCTGCTGCTTCCTGCAGGGCGGCATCGAGAATGCGCTGGCTGGTCTTGTCGGCCGACTCGTCCACGCTGCCGCCGGCCTTGCCCATGGACACAGCGCCTCCGACGACCTCGATCAGCTGGGCGTCGATCACTGCACGGCCACTTTCGGGCGCACACCGGCGGCGCGCTCGTGTGCGAGCTGGGCATACCGCGGCGTCCCGACCGCCCAGCGCAATTGCCGCGCGTCGAGATGAAGTGCGGGGTCGATGAGCCTGCGGGTCAGCGCTGACGGACGGTCGTACCCGATGAGCTCGCGCGCCCATTCCGGTGCGCGGCTCATGCCGGCGTAGATGGTGAACCGGTGCAGCTGACGATCCACCGGCCCAGGTAGGTCGGGAAAGAATGGCGAGGACATCAAGAAGTCGATGAACTCCCGGGTCTGCGCGTTCACGCTCAGCTTCGGTCGCATCGACTCGACATAGTCGTCGAGTTCGGCGGCCGTGGTCGGCACCCAGTCCGCGCCGCCCATCCTGCCGATCACGGCCTGCTCGGCCAGATAGCGGTCTTGCTCTTCGCGCGACAGCGGGCGCTTGGTGTGCGCGTACGTGCGCAGGATCATCCACGGGATGCAGGTGTGCACCCAGGCGATCAGTTCAGGATCAAGTGCGCGGTACGGCATACCGTCGGGGCGGATGCCATTGACGAACGAGTGCACGTGTTTGACACGTTCGATGACGCGGGTCGCGGCCGCGGTGTTGCCGAACGTCGTGCTCAGCACATAGCCCAGGGTGGCGCGGGCGCGCTGGAAGGGATCGTCGCGGTAGTTGGACAGATCCTGGACACCGGCGACCACGGACGGATGCAGGATCTCCAGCACGATCGCGGGCAACCCGGCCTGAGCGACCGAGGCCAGGTCGGCGTTGATCTCCCACGACATGCTGTCCGGCCCGAGCAAGCCGGGATCACCAGGCGGTCCGCCGTAGACCGCCGGATCGTCGTGACGACCCGCACCCTTCTCGAAGTCCTCGACAATGCGGCGGCGCAGCTTTTCTCGTTGCGGTAGAAATGTGACACTCACACAACCATATATACCATCTCGGTGAGCCGCCACCGCGGTACGCGCGCGTACTCTGGGGTGGTTGTGTCCCATCGGGTTGAGGAGGTCAAGCGGTGACGGCGGAGGCCAACACGCGACGTGCCGCGGACGAGCGGCCGGTGGTCGACACAACCCACGGTCCCGTTCGTGGTGTCGACAACGGACAACTCAAGGTGTGGAAGGGGCTTCGCTACGCCGCGGCGCCGGCAGGGGACCTGCGGTGGCGGGCACCGGTGGCTCCGCAACGGTGGACCGAACCGGCCGACGCGACGCGCGTCGGCCCCGCGTGCCGACAGCCCACCGATCCAAGGATTCCCATTGACCTCGGTGCGCCGCAGGGTGACGACTGCCTCACGCTGAACGTGTGGGCGTCGTCGGACACCGAGGCGGGGGACCGCAAGCCGGTCATGGTGTGGCTGCATGGCGGCGCCTACATCCTCGGCTCGGCGGCGCAGACGCTCTATCACGGTGGCGCGCTGGCGGGCAGCGAAGACGCGATCATCGTCACGGTCAACTACCGGCTGGGTGCGCTGGGATGGATGGACCTGTCGGCGCTCGGCGATGCGTTCGAGACCAACCTTGGACTGCGCGACGTGCTCTTCGCGCTGCAATGGGTGCGTGACAACATCGCCGGGTTCGGGGGAGACCCCGAACGCGTGACGTTGTTCGGCGAGTCGGCGGGCGCAGGAATTGTGACGACATTGTTGGCCAGCCCGGCCGCCGCCGGGCTGTTTTCCGCCGCGATCGCCCAGAGTTCGCCCGCCACCTCGATCTACGACCGAGAGCGCGCCCAGCGCGTCGCCGCCCTGTTCCTCGACGCGTTGGACGTCGGAAGGGGCGACGCCGGGCGCCTGCCCGCCATTCCCATCGAAGCGGTGCTCGCGGCCTCCAAAAAGGTCTTCGACGACGTGCCGGTCCGCTCGCCGGGGACACTGGCGTTCGCGCCGATCATCGACGGCGACGTCGTCCCCGCGCACCCGGTCAAGCTGGCCAGGGAGGGGCGCACACATCCGGTCCCGCTGATCATCGGCACCAACAAGCACGAGGCTGCGTTGTTCCGCTGGATGAAGTCGCCGCTGATGCCGATCACCCCGCAGGCGTTGCGGGCGATGTTCACCGAAATCGCCGCCGAGCAGCCAGCCCTGCGGCTCCCCAGTGAAGGTCAGATTCGTACGGCTTACCGCGGCCGGCCCAAGACGATCGGTATGGGGGTGGCCCGCGACATCGGTTTCCGGATGCCCTCGATCTGGTTCGCCGAGGGCCATCGTGAAGTGGCGCCGGTCTACCTTTACCGCTTCGACTTCGCGACCCCGATGTTGCGGCTGCTGCGCCTCGGCGCAGCCCACGCCACGGAGTTGCCGTACGTGTGGGGCAATCTCGTCGCCGGGCCCAAGGATCCGACGTTCAAACTGGGCGGGCTGAAGGCGGGTAAGACCGTGTCGGCGCGGATGCGCAGGCGCTGGGTGAGCTTCGCGGTTGACGGCAATCCGTCGGCCCCGGCGGGGGATCCGCAATGGCGCCCCTACAGCAAGGAGGACCGCGCATCGCTGCTGATCGACGCCCAGGACCGAGTGGTCGATGACCTGGACCGTGATCTGCGGGTGGCCTGGGGTGACGAGGTGCTCAGCTTTCGTTGATGGGCTGAGCCGTTCGTGAAGGTGTTCTGGTTGCCGATCGTCGATGTGCCTGATCCAAGGGAAACCAAGGCCGAAAGTTAGACTTGCCGCCGGAGGTGTCACCGTGGACTGGTCACGTGTTTTGTCGGACGTGCTGCCGCCGCTGATGCACGACCCGGTGACCTTCGCCATTCCGTTCTTCCTGATCCTGCTGATCATCGAGTGGGTCAGCGCAGGGAAGTTGGTCCATGATGAGGCGGGCCGGGCCCCGGCGGGCTCCTATCTGAAGCCCGACGCGTGGGCGAGCATCAAGATGGGCCTCGTATCGATCGCGACCAGCGGCGCCCTCAACGCCGTCGCCCTGGTGGCCTATGCCGCACTCTACGTCTACGTCGCGCCGTGGCATCTGCCCGCGACCGCCTCGTACACGTGGGTGATCGCGATCGTCGGTGTCGACGTTCTCTATTACTTCTATCACCGCATTGCCCATCGGGTCCGCCTGATCTGGGCGACGCACCAGGCGCACCACTCCAGCCAGTACTTCAACTTCGCGACCGCGCTGCGCCAGAAGTGGAACATCAGCGGCGACGTGTTCCTGCGGGCGCTGCTGCCGTTGCTCGGTGTGCCCCCGTGGATGGTGTTCGCAAGCTTCTCGATCAACCTGGTCTATCAGTTCTGGATCCATACCGAACGCATCGGAAAGCTCTGGCGACCAATCGAATTCGTATTCAATACGCCGTCACATCATCGCGTTCATCACGGCATGGATCGGCAGTACCTCGACAAGAATTACGGCGGCATCTTCATCCTCTGGGACCGGCTGTTCGGCAGCTTCAAGGCCGAGGATGCACGCCCGAACTATGGGCTGACCAAGCAGGTCGATACGTACAACATCTGGACGCTGCAGACACACGAGTACGTGTCGATCTTCCGCGATGTCCGGCGGGCGTCGCGATGGCGCGACAAGCTCGGCTACGCCTTCGGTCCGCCGGGCTGGGAACCCGCCGAGCGTCGCGTCGATGAGCATGCGAAGGTTCGCGTCTAGGATTTTTCGACGCTGCCGCCATTAGCCCCGTAGTCTCCGCGATGTGCAGACGGTTTTCGACGGCCCCGTTGACCCTCAGTTGGTCGAACGTTCGCTTGTGGCAAGCAACTTCGGCTCGATGTGGCTGGATGTTCGGCGACCCGAGTACCCGCAGCTGACCGCGCCGGTCAGCTGCGACCTCCTGGTGGTCGGCGGCGGTTACACCGGGCTGTGGACGGCGCTGCACGCCGCCGAGCGCCATCCGGATCGACGGATCGTGCTGATCGAGGCGAACCGGATCGGGTGGGCGGCGTCGGGACGCAACGGCGGTTTTGTCGACGCCAGCCTGACGCATGGAGCTGAGAACGGAAAGACGCGCTGGCCCAACGAGATCGACACGCTCGATGCGATGGGCCTGCAGAATCTCGACGGCATGCAATCAGACATCGAGCGCCTTGGGCTGGACGCGGAATGGCAGCGCACCGGGATGCTCTCGGTTGCCACCGAACCGCATCAGGTCGAGTGGCTGCGGCACGCTGCGGACTCCGGGGAAGGCCGCTTTCTCGATACGCAGCAGGTGCGCGCGGAGGCGAACTCGCCGACCTATCTCGCAGGCCTGTTCAGCCCAGACAGCTGCGCCATCGTCCATCCAGCCAAGCTGGCCCTCGAACTGGCCCGGGCGTGCACGGATGCGGGCGTGCAGATCTACGAACGCGCGAACGCCACCGGGCTGGACACCGACGGATCCGCCTTGCGGGTGCAGACCGCGACGGCGACGATCACGGCGCGCCAGGCGGTGTTGGCGACGAACGTCTACAAGAGCCTGCTGCGACGCAACCGGCTGCATACCGTGCCGGTGTACGACTACGTACTGTCCACCGAGCCGCTCACCGATGGGCAGCTGGACCGCATCGGATGGCGAAACAGGCAGGGAATCGGGGACTGCGCCAACCAGTTTCACTACTACCGCCTGACCAAAGACAACCGCATCGTGTGGGGCGGCTATGACGCCGTATACCACTTCGGAGGCAAGGTCGATCCGGCCTACGAGGACCGTCCGGCCACCTACCGCAGCCTCGCCGCACACTTCTTCATCACGTTCCCCCAACTCGACGACGTCCGGTTCTCGCACCGCTGGGCGGGGGCCATCGACACCAATACGCGGTTCTGTGCGCACTGGGGTCTGGCCCGCGACGACCGGGTGGCGTATGTCAACGGATTCACCGGCCTCGGGGTGGGCGCGGCGAGGTTCGCCGCCGACGTGTGCCTGGACCTTCTCGAGGGCATTCCGACAGCACGCACCGAGTTGCAGATGGTGCGCGATCGCCCGATGCCGTTCCCGCCCGAACCGATCGCCAGCGTCGGTATCCAGGCGACGCGGTGGTCACTTGACCGCGCTGACCACTCGGCGGGTCGGCGCAATATCTTCCTGCGCACGCTCGACGCATTGGGACTCGGTTTCGATTCCTGACCCGATTCGCGACGGCCACCGTGGCGTTGCCGTTGCCGCTTTGTAACGTCGCCGTGATCTGTGCCGATGGGCAGGAGTAGTACCACTGTCGTGTAGTTGCTCCTGGTAGGGCGGGGTTCTCAGTTCTCGCGCTCGCCCTGTGGGGTTGGCGATACGCCGGTAGCCTTTACACACTTGAGACCAAAGGGGGCCGACGATGCGCCGGACCTGGATACGCGTATTTGCCGCCGTCGCGGCTCCGCTCGTCGCGCTGGCTCTTCCCGGTGTACCGGTCCAGGCCGATCCCGGTGTCGTGGTGTTCCCAGGGATGCAGATCATCCAAGGCACGAACGCCTGCACGCTGGGATTCGTCGACCCCGGCGCACGCATCGCCTACACCGCGGGGCACTGCCGCGGCGACGGCACTGTGCAGGACGGGGCCCGCCGATACATCGGGCAGCAAGCGTCTTTCCGGGACAACACTCCCGACGGCGCCACCATCGACACCAACCACCAGATCACCGATTGGGAAGTCATCAATCTCGCCTCCGACGTCGTGGTCAACAACGTCCTGCCCCGCGGCGTGACGCTGGTGTCCGATCCCGCAGTAGGGCCCTCGCCCGGTCTGCCGGTATGTCACTTCGGTGTGGTCACCGGCGAAACCTGCGGCAACATCCAGGCCGTGTACAACGGCTGGTTCACGATGGCCAACGGAGTGGTGAGCCAGAAGGGCGACTCGGGCGGACCGGTCTACTTCATCACCTCCGACGGCAGGGCCGCGATCGTCGGAATGTTCAACAGCACCTGGGGGCAGTTCCCCGCCGCGGTCTCCTGGCACGTCGCCAGCCAGCAGGCGCATCAGGACGTCATTTCCGCGGCGTCAGCCCCTCTTCCCTAACGCTGCAGTTCGAACACCGGGATCGACGGTGCGGCAGCGCGCAAGTCGGCGTCCGAGGACTCCGGGGTCAGCCCACCGACGTGCCCTTTCACCTCCCAGAACCACCGGTCGAGGTAGTGCCTCAGCAGCTCCGGCTTGGCGTCGTCGTCAACTTCGGTGATGCGGACCTCGCTGTTGTGCCACCTCGGACCCATCTCAATCGCGCCCGCTGCCCGCGCGTTGCGGGCCCACTGGGTGTTGCCCCGGGGTGACACCAGGTAGTCGCGGCCCTTGACGGTCAACAGGTTGACCACCACTGGACGACGCTTTCCCGTCTTTCGGCCGCGCACGCGAATTGCGACCGTGCCTGCGATGCTGATGCCGGCCTCGGCCAGCAGCCGGAACACTTCGTTGAAGGCCCGGGCGGCGCCCGTGGGCTGGTCATAGCGGACGGTCATGTCCATCTCCTTCGTTTTGAGAGCGGTGCTCTCCATCAGACTGGCACGGCGGCCATGAGAAATCAAGAGCAATGCTCTCGTTTTGTGCGACACTGGGCCGTATGGGTAAGCGGCAGGACACTCGCGACCGGATCCAGCGCCAGATCGTCGAACTGGGTCGCCGCCACCTGGTCACCGAAGGCGCTGCCGGGCTGTCGCTGCGGGCCATTGCACGTGACCTCGGCATGGTGTCGTCAGCGGTGTACCGGTACGTAGCCAGCCGCGACGAACTCCTGACACTGCTGCTCGTCGACGCCTATTCAGAGTTGGCTGACGCGGTGGACGACGCTTGCGCGACCGAGAAGTCATGGCGCGACCAGCTGTACGCCATGGCGCATGCTGCACGAGGGTGGGCCGTCGAACACCCCGCGGGCTGGGCGCTGCTGTACGGCAGCCCCGTGCCCGGTTACCGCGCGCCGGCAGAGCGCACCGTCGGTCCGGGCACCCGCGTGGTGGGTGCACTGTTCG
The DNA here is from genome assembly GCF_002591975.1 of Mycobacterium neglectum. GTDB lineage: Bacteria > Actinomycetota > Actinomycetes > Mycobacteriales > Mycobacteriaceae > Mycobacterium > Mycobacterium neglectum. Next base: position 97,649 of record NZ_NVQE01000011.1, read on the forward strand.
GTGCCGTCGCCGCGGCAATCGTGGCAGGCGAGATCTCGAAGACCGACGTCGCTGTGACGCAGCCGTTGTCGTCGGATTTCGACGGCGTGCGCACCGAGTTCGCCTTTTCCGGCGACGATTCCGCGGTCGCCAAGTGCTTCCTGCTGTGGGCGGGACTGGTCGGAGCCATCGGCCTGGAGGTGTTCGGCCAGTACGGGCAGGACACGCTCACCGACCCCGCGGCCGCCTTCGACCTCCAGGTTCGGCTGCTGATAGAGATGCTGACCAAGTAGTTCAGCCTTGACTTATATAAGTCAGTACTTTAATTTGAGGACGTGCACGCGTTCGATGTACTGGGCGACCCGGTACGTCGGCGCATTCTCGAACTGCTCGCCGGGGGCGAACTATCGGCCGGTGCCATAGGTGCGCAGGTTCAGGCGGAGTTCGCGATAAGCCAACCGGCGGTGTCACAGCACCTCAAGGTGTTGCGGGAGAACGGATTCACCTCCGTTCGTCCGGACGGCCAGCGCAGGCTCTATGCGGTCAACGGCACGGCGTTGCGCGATGTCGACGAGTGGCTCGACGGCTTCCGCCGCTTCTGGACGCCGCGACTCGACGCACTGGGGACCGAGATCGCGCGCGGTAAACGACAACGCAGAAACCAAGGAAGGCAACATGACTGAGATAGATGTCGAGCATCAGATCAACGCCGTCGAGCGGAAACTGGGGACCCGCATCATCGATGCCAAGGACGCACACGTCGTCACCATCAGCCAGTCCTACGACACCAACCGGGATGACCTTTGGGACGCTGTTACCAACATCGAGCGCATTCCCCGGTGGTTGATGCCGATTTCGGGTGACCTGACGGTCGGCGGTCGTTACCAGTTGGAGGGTCAGGCCGGGGGAACGGTGCTGACGTGCGATCCGCCGAAGAACTTCACCGCGACTTGGGAATTCGGCGGTGGCATCAGCTGGATAGATGTCAGCGTCAGCAGCGAGGGGCCGGATCGTTCGCGCTTGGTGATCGAGCACATCGCCCACGTCGACGACCACTGGGAACAGTTCGGGCCGGGCGCCGTGGGGATGGGCTGGGACTCGATGGTGCTCGGGCTGGCGATCCACTTGGCCACCGGCGAGGCGATCGACCCGTCGTTCGGCGAACAGTGGATCGTCACCGAGGATGGTCGCCGCTTCCTCACGCTGTCCGGCGACCAGTGGTGCGCCGCGAACGTGGCCTTCGGCACGGACCCAGTGGCTGCCCGCGAAATGGCCGCGCGATGCCTGGCGGCCTACCTTGGCGAGGAGTCAAACTAGAACACGTTCTAGCCATCGGGAGCGGGCGGGGATATCCTCGACGCGATGCATGCCCAGACACCTGTCCAGATTGCGTGGGTGACGCTGGACCTCGACGCCACCGAAAAGGCGCTGACCACGCTGTTGGGCGCCAGGAAGTGGATCCGGATCCCCGACGTCCACTTTGCGCCCGATACCTGCACATTCCGCGGCCGACCCGCTGATTTCACCGCGCACATCTCGTTCAGCTACGCAGGCGACACGCAGCTCGAATTGATCGCGCCGGTCAGTGGCGAGAGTGTGTACTCCGAGTTCCTCGAAACCGCCGGTCCGGGATTGCACCATATCTGTATCGAGGCACCTGACGCCGCGGCGTTCGACACCGTCCTGCGTGAGGCGGAAGGCAACGGCACGCCCGTCGTGGCGCAGGGGATCATGCCGGGGGGCATGCGGTTCGCCTATCTTTCGGCGGCCGACGCCGGCGTCCCTTACCTCGAAATCGCCGTCATCCCAAACGAAATCAAAGAATTCTTTGACTATGTGAAACAGGAGCAACAGTGAGCGGTCTCGACATTCCGGACACCGTCAACGCGGCCGATGTCCAGTCATGGTCCGACGAGGTCGATGTCCTGGTGATCGGCTTCGGTATTGCGGGCGGCTGTGCCGCGGTCAGCGCCGCGGCGGCCGGAGCGAACGTGATGGTGCTGGAGAAGGCGGCTGCGGCCGGCGGCACCAGCGCGATGGCCGGCGGCCACTTCTATCTCGGCGGCGGCACCGCGGTACAGCAGGCCACCGGACATGAGGACAGCGCCGACGAGATGTACAAATACCTCGTCGCGGTTTCGGCCGACCCCGACCTCGAGAAGATCCGCCTGTACTGCGACGAAAGCGTCGAGCACTTCGATTGGCTTGAAGCGCTTGGCTTTCAGTTCGAACGCAGCTACTGGAAGGGCAAGGTGGTGGTGCCGCCCGGCACCGAGGGACTGTCCTACACCGGCAACGAAAAAGTGTGGCCATACTGCGAGCAGGCCAAACCCGCGCCGCGCGGACATTCGGTTCCGGTGCCGGGGGAGTTGGGCGGTGCCGCCATGGTCATCGACCTGCTCGTCAAGCGGGCCACCGATCAGGGCGTGCAGATCCGGTACGAGACCGGGGTGACCAATTTGGTGGTCGACGGCGACGCCCAGGACAGGAAAGTGGTCGGAGTCCGCTGGAAGCACTTCGGCGAGAGCGGGGCGATCAAGGCCAAGGCGGTGATCATCGCCGCGGGTGGATTCGCGATGAACGCTGGAATGGTCGCCGAGCACACTCCGGCACTGGGACAGAAGCGGCGCACCAAACACCACGGCGAGGTCGAACCCTACATTCTGGGCAACCCTCACGACGACGGACTCGGCATTGGTCTCGGCGTATCGGTCGGCGGCGCGGCAGAGAACCTCGACGGGCTGTTCATCACCGCGGCCGCGTACCCGCCGGAGATTTTGTTGACGGGCGTCATAGTCAACAATCAGGGGCAGCGGTTCGTCACCGAGGACTCCTACCACTCACGGACATCGGCGTATGTCCTCGAGCAACCCGATCAGCAGGCCTACCTGATCGTCGACGAGGCGCACATGCAGATGCCGGAGATGCCGTTGATCAAGTTCATCGACGGATTCGAGACGGTGGCGGAAATGGAAGCAGCCCTGGGTATTCCGGCGGGTAAGCTGGCCGCCACCCTGGACCGCTACAACGAGAACGCCGCCCGTGGCGAGGATCCGGACTTCCACAAGCAGCCGGAATACCTTGCCGCTCAAGATCACGGCCCATGGGCGGCATTCGACCTCTCACTGGGTGTGGCGATGTACTCGGGATTCACCATGGGTGGTCTCGACGTGTCCATCGACGGGCAGGTGCTGCGCCAGGACGGCAGCACCATTGGCGGCCTGTACGCCGCCGGCGCGTGCGCATCGAACATCGCTCAAGACGGTAAGGGCTATGCCAGCGGCACCCAACTCGGCGAAGGGTCGTTCTTCGGCAGACGCGCGGGTGCGCACGCCGCGCATGCCTAGACCTGGGCCGGTTCGTCGCCCCCCACTCGGCCGAACCGCCATTCGCCGTCGCCGAGGAGCTCGAGTTCGTGGGTGTGGTGCTGCTCGACCGCCTTACGATGACTGACGCTGACCAGGATGGTGTCGGGTAGTTCGGTCCGAACGAGGTTGTACACCAAGAATTCCAGTCCTTCGTCGAGGGCCGACGTGGACTCGTCGAAGAACACTGCCTTGGGCTTGGTCAACAAGACCCGAGCGAACGCGATTCGCTGCTGTTCGCCGGGGGAGAGCACCTTCGCCCAGTCCTCGACTTCGTCGAGCCGCGCGACAAGGTGCGGCAGCGCCACCTTCTCCAGCGTGCGCTTCAGCAGCTCGTCGTCGCATTCGCCTACCTCGAGCGGATAGGTGACGACGGCGCGCAGATCGCCGAGGGGCACATAGGGCATCTGGGACAGGAACATCGTCTCGTTCGGTCCACACGGCCGGGTCAATGTTCCCGTGGTGAACGGCCACAACTCGGCGAGGCTACGCAGCAACGTGGTCTTGCCAGAACCCGATACTCCCTTCACCACCAGCGTGTCCCCGACTTCGAGGAGCAGGTCGAGCGGCTTGACGAGCTGCTTCCCGTCCGGTGTGCGAACCTCGATCTTCTCGAGTTGCACCGTGCCGTCCTTGCACGGCGTGGTCGTGATCTCCGGCAGCGCTCTGCCTTCTTCGTTCGCGGTCATCAGCCCATCGAGGCGGATGATCGAGGCGCGATAGCCGGCGAAGGCGTCGTAGGCGTTCCGGAAGAAGGACAGCCCGTTTTCGATGTTGCCGAAGGCCGAGGCCGACTGACTCATCGCGCCGAGGGTGATTTCGCCGTTGAAGAACCGTGGGAACTGGAACAAATACGGTGGCACGACGATGATCTGGCTCATCGAAAGGTTCCAGCCGTAGAAGCCCATCATCCTGTTGATCCACCGCTTGTAATTGGCGACGATGGGCGCGAAAAGCTTGCGTAGACCGCTCCGCTCGGCGATTTCGCCGCGGTAGAACGCGACGGCCTCCGACGCGTCGCGCAGCCGCACCAGCGCATATCGGAAGGCCGCGTTGAACTTCTCGTTTCGGAACGACAGCCAGATGATCGGCCGACCGACCCAGAACGCGATGACCGAGGCAAAGAGCACATAGGTCAGCAAGATCCAGAACATGGCCTTCGGGAGTTCGTAGTTCACGATCGGCAGCGTGAGCGTGCCCGACAGGTTCCACAGAATCGCGGTGAACGAGATCATCGACGCGATGGCGTCGACCGAGCCGAACAACAGCGTCGACGTGGAAGTGTTTCCCGGTGTGTTCGGAAGCCCGCCGACGCCGGCGGTGAAGATGTCGATGTCGTACTGAATTCGCTGGTCGGGGTTGTCGATCGTGTCATCGATGAAGCGACCGCGGTAGTACGCCTTTCCGTCGAGCCAGTCGCCCGTGAGCCGATCGGTCAGCCATGCGCGCCACGCCAGCATGAAGCGCTGGGTGACGAACAGATCGAACATGATCCGTGCGACGTGCAGGAAGGCCAACGCCGAGAACACCAACATCGACATATAGAAGCCGTCGCGTCCTGAGTTCTTTACCGCGTCATCGCCACCGGCAACGCCTGACGCCACGACCTGAAAGCTGGTCATCATGTCGCTGCCCTGGTATGTGAAGAGCACCGAGAGTCGGACGCCTGCGACCACCGACAGCAGGATCACCGCGAGCCACAGCCACACCTTGACGCTCTCCGGGCCCTTGAAGTAGTCGCCGGTGATGCGCCAGAACTGCCTGCCCCAGACCGTGTACCTGGCAATGAGGACACAGATCAGCAGCGTGACGACTGCGGCGATCAACCACGCCTGGCCGATCCACTTCAGCGATACCAGGAGCTCGTGTCCCCAGTCCAGCGTCGGGGCGAACATTCCCTCTTCCACTGTGGCAAGGTACCTCGCCTGCCAGCTACGGGCTTGCCACTGGTCTCAACTCCCGGTGGCGAGTGATGAGCAGGTCAGCTGAACGTCGCCCGCAGGTGCGCCGCAAGGCCGTCGATGTCCGCGGGTGCGCCGGTGAACCCGAGGTACCCGTCGGGCCTGACGACGAAGCTGGAATGCCCCACCGACGAATACGCCGAATATGCCGTGGCGAAATGCGATTCCGCATCGCGCACCAACGGCAGCACCGTGCTTGCGACGTCGGCGCCCGGCGCGGCGACCAGATACACGTTCAGGTCACCGCAGGCGATTGCCGCCGCCGCATCGGCGGCCCGCTCGAAGTGTTCGACGTCAGCGGGCCTCGCGGTGTCGTCGGCGTACAGCAGCAGGGTGTGCCCGGGCCCGAACAATGTGAACAGCCGCAGGGGTCCGGTGACCGCGTCGCGGGTGAGGCCCCTCGCATCGGGTGCGCGCCCGCCCGCGCGTAGGCCCGATGTCGCCGGCCGAGCGGCTCCGGCCGCCACGATGGGGCTGTCGGCGTAGTTGATCAGCAGTTGCGCTTCGCGACGGATGACGTAGTCGACATCGGTGGAATCGGCGCCGATGCCCTCACGAGCGCTACGCACCGTCCGGCCGACGACCTCTTCGCCGACGGGTCGACGTTCGGCGTCGTAGCTGTCGAGCAGGTCGGGCGCCGCACGTCCGGACACCGCGAGCGCGAGTTTCCACGCCAGGTTGTGCGCGTCCTGGATCCCGGTGTTCATGCCCTGCGCGCCGGTGGGCGGGTGGATGTGTGCGGCATCGCCCGCGACGAACACCCGGCCCCGGCCATAGGCGTCGACGATGCGGTGGCTGATCCGAAAGACCGAGGACCAGCGCAGGTTTCGCGCCGTCGTCGGCTCGGGCGAGAGTCGGTCCAGCACCGCCTGGATGTGGTGCAGTTCGGGCTTGCGGTCGCCTTCGAAGCCGTGCGCGATTCCCTCTGCCGGGGCGGCGGCCAGTTCGTCGGGAACGAGCATCGACATCCGGTACCGACAGCGGCCGGGCAGGGGGATGCACACCAGCAGGTCGTCGGTCGCGCCGTCGGTCTGATGCATGGCGCGGATGGCGTAACCACGCAGCAGCGTCCAGTCCACCTCGACGTCGCCGAGCATGTACTGCTCCTCGAACGCCGCGCCCTCGAACGTCAGGCCGAGTGCCTTGCGCACGGCGCTATGCGCACCGTCGGCCCCGACGAGGTAATCGGCGTGCACCGTCTGCTCACCGCCGTCGCCCGCCAAGGTGGCGCGTACGCCGCCGGCGTCCTGTTCGAACCCGGTGAGCCGCAAACCGCGCTCCACTTCGACACCGCGCAACGCCAGTTCCTCGCGCAGTATCCGCTCGGTGGCGTACTGGGGAATCGCGGTGAAACCGAATGGCACGTCGGCCGGAACGGCGAAATCGACCTGGGCGACTCGCTCACCGTTGACGTAGACGATCTGTCCATGCATCTCGATGGCCGCGTCCAGGACCCGGCCCAGCAGGCCCATGGATTCGAAGACTTCGAGCGTACGTGGTTGCACACCAACGGCTTTGGCGTACTGCAGCGGCTCCAGAAGTGGGTCGACGACGCGGCAATCGACACCACGGCGGGTCAACTCGATGGCTGCGGTGAGGCCGATCGGGCCGGCGCCGGCGATGAGTACTTGCGTTCGCGAAGAGTTGGGCACGTGCTGATTATGCTGCTCGCATGAGCAACGACGCTCCACCGCCCGCGGCGGACTCGACGGTCAATGCCGGACACCTGATCGCCCGGCGACTGCGGGCCAGCGGAATCGACACGATCTTCACGCTGTCGGGTGGCCACCTTTTCTCGATATATGACGGCTGTCAGGCAGAACATGTCCGACTGATCGACACCCGACACGAGCAGACCGCGGCGTTCGCGGCCGAGGGCTGGTCGAAGGTGACCCGTGTCCCGGGGGTCGCGGCGCTGACGGCCGGGCCCGGCGTCACGAACGGGATGAGCGCGATGGCCGCCGCTCAGCAGAACCAGTCGCCTCTGGTGGTACTCGGCGGCCGGGCACCCGCAGCGCGCTGGGGCCAGGGTTCGCTGCAGGAGATCGACCACGTTCCGTTTGTCGCACCGCTGACCCGGTTCGCCGCGACGGCCCAGTCACCGGACGCGGTCGGCCCGCTGATCGACGACGCGCTGCGTGCCGCTGCGGGTGCCGACGGCCAACCGACGGGGGTGTCGTTCGTCGACTTCCCGATGGACCACGTGTTCGGCGCGGCGCATGACAGCGGCGGACCCGGTGCGTTGGCAGCGCCGTCCGCAGTTGTTCAGCCGGACGGCAACGCCGTCGATGTGGCGGTCCGACTGCTCACCGACGCCCGTCAGCCGGTCATCATGGCGGGCACCAACGTGTGGTGGGGACACGCCGAAACCGCGCTGCTGCGCCTGGCGGAGACGCTGCGGATCCCGGTCCTGATGAACGGCATGGCGCGGGGAACGGTGCCGGCCGACCACGACCTCGCGTTCTCACGCGCGCGGTCGAAGGCCTTGCGGGAGGCCGACGTTGCCGTGGTGATCGGCGTGCCCATGGACTTCCGGCTCGGTTTCGGTGGCGTGTTCGGGACCGAGACCACGCTCATCGTCGCCGATCGGGTCGAACCTGGGCGCCCGCATCCTCGCGAGGTCGCCGCGGGACTGTACGGGGACCTGACAACCTCGCTGTCGGCACTGACGGGGGCGACGCCGACCGGCCACGAAGCCTGGATCGCCGACCTTCGCACCCTGGAAACCACGTTGCGGGCCGGTGAGGCCTCCGAGTTGGCCGACGACCGCACGCCGCTGCACCCGATGCGGGTGTACGCGGAGGTGAGCGCGCTGCTGGACCGTGATGCGATCGTCGTGATCGACGCGGGCGACTTCGGCTCATATGCCGGCCGGGTCATCGACAGCTATGTGCCGGGAGCGTGGCTGGACAGCGGCCCGTTCGGTTGTTTGGGGTCCGGACCCGGCTACGCGCTCGCCGCCAAGCTGGCCCGGCCCGACCGACAGGTCGTGCTCCTGCAGGGTGACGGCGCATTCGGCTTCTCCGGCATGGAGTGGGACACGTTGGTGCGCCACGGAGTCCACGTTGTGTCCGTCATCGGCAACAACGGAATCTGGGGTCTGGAGAAGCACCCCATGGAGATGCTGTACGGCTATTCGGTGGTCGCCGAGCTTCGGCCCGGCACCCGCTACGACGAAGTCGTCACCGCCCTGGGCGGGCACGGTGAGTTGGTGGCGACGCCTGCTGACCTGCGACCCGCGCTCGATCGGGCGTTCTCTGCCGGCCTGCCCGCGGTCGTCAACACATTGACCGACCCGACGGTGGCCTACCCGCGTCGCTCCAACCTCGGCTGAGACGCTCGAGCGCGACCGCACTTCCGCGATGGTGCGTGTCCCCGCGCTTCGCAGCAGCATTTTGTGCACGCCGGTGCAGAAATTCGATGGACGCAGCCGACCCGTGGCGGTCACCCTGGATGAGTGGTTGACATTCGGCTGCACGATTCCGTCGAGGAGTTCCGCGCCATCGCCGAGCCTCTGTATCGGCGCGACCCCGTCGTGCACACGATCGAGCTGACACTGCTCGGTGCCGGTAGGTTTCCCGAAGACCTGCTCCTGCTCACGGTGTGGGACGACGGCACTCCGCTCGGCGCGGCGATTCAGACTCCACCGTATCCACTGGTATGCACCGGGATTCCGGCCGACTCGGTGAAGGTGGCCGCCCGTACGGTCATGGAAGTCCGCCCCGCGCTGGACGGCGTCCGCGGCGTGCGCGACACCACACACGCGTTCGCCGACGAGTGGCGCGTCGCTACCGGCCGAATCGGTCAGGTGATCGTCGAAGAGCGGCTCTACCGATTGGGCGACTTGGTTGTGCCGGATGCCGTCGCCGGCGCGGCTCGGCTCGCGGTGGACGAGGACCGCGAGATGCTCGTCGACTGGGTGGAGCTTTTCTTCGGAGAGACATTCGGTCATCCACGCGATGACGCCGCGGGAGCGAGTTTCGTCGACGGCGCGAAGGACAAGCACGACCAGTTCGTGCTGTGGGAAGCCGGCGGTGTCCCGGTGAGCATGGCGATGCTGCGCGCTCCCGGCGCCGACGTGTCACGAATCGGGCCCGTCTTCACCCCGCTGGCTCACCGACGCAATGGATACGGTTCCGCCGTCACCGCCGCGGCGGCGGATTTGGCGCGACGCCGCGGGGTCGCCGACGTCGTACTGTTCGCCGACCTGGCGAACCCGACCTCGAACGCCATCTACCAGAACATCGGCTTCGAAGCGGTCGCCGACTCCGTGCGCATCGACTTCAGCGACTGAGCATGCGTCAGACGCGCGCACGGGCCGCGTACCGTAAAGCTGTGGCGAAGACCAAGACCCGCACCTCGGGGCGTGTCAGCAATCGGTTCTGGCGGATGCTCGGCGCGAGCACAGACAGGGATCAGGCCTCGTCGATGGCCCAGGTCGGCGACTCGGCACAGTTCGACGAGAAGGCCACCGACCTCGACGATGAGCAACTACGCAAGGCCGCCAAGCTGCTGAACCTGGACGACCTTGCCGATTCCGATGACATCCCGCAGTTCCTGGCGATCGCGCGGGAGGCGTCCAATCGGGCCACCGCGCTGCGACCGTTCGATGTGCAGCTGCAGGCAGCCCTGCGGATGCTCGCCGGCGACGTCGTCGAGATGGCCACCGGTGAGGGCAAGACCCTGTCGGGTGCGATCGCCGCGGCGGGCTATGCCATCGGCGGCCGCCGCGTGCACATCATCACCATCAACGACTACCTGGCACGCCGCGATGCTGAATGGATGGGGCCGCTGCTGGAGGCCCTTGGCCTCAAGGTCGGCTGGGTCACCTCCGACTCGACGCCCGACCAGCGGCGCGAGGCTTACAAGTGTGACGTGACCTATGGCTCGGTCAACGAGATCGGCTTCGATGTACTGCGCGATCAGCTGGTCACTGACGTGAGCGATCTGGTGTCGCCGAACCCCGACGTCGCGCTGATCGATGAGGCCGACTCGGTGCTCGTCGACGAAGCGCTGGTGCCGCTGGTGTTGGCGGGCACCACCCACCGCGAGACACCGAGGGTCGAGCTCATCCGGATGGTCGGCGAGTTGATCGAGGACAGGGACTACGAGACCGACTCCGACAGCCGCAATGTGCACCTCACCGAGACCGGCGCGCGGAAGCTGGAGGCCAAGCTCGGCGGCATCGACCTTTACTCCGAAGAACACGTCGGCTCGACCCTGACCGAGGTCAACGTCGCACTGCATGCTCACGTGCTGCTGCAACGCGACGTGCACTACATCGTTCGTGACGACGCGGTGCACCTCATCAACTCCTCCCGTGGCCGCATCGCGCAGTTGCAGCGATGGCCCGACGGCCTTCAGGCCGCGGTCGAGGCCAAGGAGGGCATCGAGACGACCGAGACCGGCGAGGTGCTCGACACGATCACCGTGCAGGCCCTGATCAATCGGTACCCGACGGTGTGCGGGATGACCGGTACCGCTTTGGCCGCCGGCGAGCAGCTGCGCCAGTTCTACAAGCTCGGCGCGTCTCCAATCCCGCCGAATACCCCCAACATTCGTGAGGATGAGACCGACCGGGTCTACGTCACCGCGGCTGCCAAGAACGAAGCGATCGTCGAGCATATCGTCGACGTGCACGAAACCCGTCAGCCGGTGCTGGTCGGTACCCGCGATGTCGCCGAGTCCGAGGACCTGCACGAGCGCCTGGTCAAGGCGGGGGTGCCGGCGGTCGTGCTCAACGCGAAGAACGACGCGGAGGAAGCCGCCGTCATCGCTGAGGCGGGCGCGCTCGGGGTGGTGACGGTGTCGACGCAGATGGCCGGCCGCGGCACCGACATCCGGCTCGGCGGGTCCGATGAAGCCGACCATGACAAGGTCGCCGAACTCGGCGGGCTGCATGTGATCGGCACCGGACGCCACAAAACCGAGCGACTGGACAATCAGCTGCGCGGGCGCGCGGGACGCCAGGGCGATCCGGGATCTTCGGTGTTCTTCTCCAGCTGGGAAGACGACCTGGTCACCGCTCACCTGGACACGAGCAAGCTGCCGATGCGGACCGACGAGGACGGTCGCATCGTCAACCCCCGCGCGGCCAGCCAGCTCGACAACGCGCAACGCATCGCCGAGGGGCACCTGCTGGAAGTGCACGCCCAAACATGGCGCTACAACCAGCTGATCGCCCAGCAGCGCGCCATCCTGGTGGAGCGCCGCAACAAGCTGCTGCGCACCCCGACCGCACGCGACGAGCTGCGTGAGTTATCGCCGGACCGCTACGACGCGCTCGTGGAGGGCATCGGCGAGGAGAAGCTGGAGAAGATCTGCCGGCTGATCATGCTGTATCACCTGGACCGTGGCTGGGCCGACCACTTGGCGTTCCTGGCTGATATCCGGGAGAGCATCCATCTGCGGGCGCTCGGTCGGCAGAACCCGTTGGACGAATTCCACCGGATGGCCGTCGATGCGTTCGGCTCCCTGGCCGCCGATGCGATCGAGGCCGCCCAGCAGACCTTCGACACCGCCGCGTCCATCGAGGACGAGCCCGGTATCGACCTGTCCAAGCTCGCGCGGCCCACCTCCACGTGGACCTACATGGTCCACGACAACCCGCTCTCCGATGACTCGGCGCTGAATCTGCCCGGGGTGTTCCGCTAGGTTTTACGCATGACGGAGCCGCCCAGCCGGCGACATCAGACACCGGAGCCGCGGACGGCTGAATCTCGGGTGTTCACGGTGCCCAACGTGCTCAGTGCGTTGCGTCTGGTGCTGGTGCCGGTCTTCCTCTGGCTGCTGCTGGTGGCGCACGAAAACGCGTGGGCCGTGGCCGTGCTCATGTTCAGTGGATTCTCGGACTGGGCCGACGGCAAGATCGCACGCCTGGTCGACAATCAATCGTCGCGACTCGGTGAGCTGCTGGATCCGGCGGTGGACCGCATCTACATGGTGGCCATCCCGATCGCCCTCGCGATCCACGGGTCGGTGCCGTGGTGGATCGTGCTGACCCTGCTCGGACGCGATGTGGTGCTGGCCGCCACGCTGCCGCTGCTGCGCAGCCGGGGACTGACCGCGCTGCCGGTCACCTACATCGGCAAAGCGGCGACCTTCGCGCTGATGTCCGGGCTCCCGCTCATCCTGCTCGGTCAGTGGGATGCACTGTGGAGCCGGGTGATTCTCGCGTGCGGGTGGGCCTTCCTGATCTGGGGCCTGGCGATGTATCTGTGGTCGGGCGTTTTGTATCTGATTCAGGTCGGGATGGTGATGCGCCACATGCCCAAAGTGGGGCGTTGAGGCCGCCAGATGATGACCCACCTCGGCGGCTTCGACCCGGAAGCCGGACGCAGCGCCCATGCGGCGCACAAGCCGACGCTGATCCCGGTGCCGTCGCTGTTGGCGTCCCTGTTGTCCGACCACCTCGATCCCGGCTACCAGGCGGCGGCTGAGGCGAAACAGCAGGGCAAAGAGCGGCAGCGATGGCAGACGTGGGGCTGGCAGATCGCCGGTGCGTTCCTGATCGCGTCGGTGTTCGTCGTCGCGGTCGCCCAGGCCCGCTCGACTGCTCCCGGCGTGCGGGAGACACAACATGTGCTTTCCGGCAGCGTGCGCTCGGCTGAAGCCACGGTCGCTGATGTCTCCAGCCGACGTGATGCGCTGGCGGCCGAGGTGGATACCGAGCAGCGCCAACGACTGGAGGGTGACGCGCGCGGCCAACTGCTTCTCGGCCGACTCGACGAGTCGAACCTCGCCGCGGCAGCGACCCCGGTGATCGGACCGGGTCTGCAGATCACCGTCACGGATCCGGGAATGTCCACCGATCTCAGCGATGTGTCCAAGGAGCGCGTCCCCGGCAGCCAGCAGGTGATTCTCGACCGCGACCTCCAGCAGGTGGTCAATTCGCTGTGGGTCAGCGGCGCGGAGGCGATCTCAGTGGGCGGCGTGCGCATCGGACCGAACGTGACGATCCGGCAGGCGGGCGGAAGCATCCTGGTCGACAATCAACCGATCAGCAGCCCCTACGTCATTCTCGCCATCGGACCACCGCACGCGGTGCAGGACGCCTTCGAGCGCAGTCCCGGCTTGCACCGCCTTCGGCTCCTGGAAGCCTCGTACGGTGTTGGAGTTACGGTGAGCACCTCCGATGCGCTCACCCTGCCGGCGAGTCCGGTTCGGGATGTCAACTTCGCCAAGGAGATTGGGCAGTGACCAGAAGATGAAGCCGTACACATGATCGGTATCGCCGCACTCGTCATCGGCATTGTGCTCGGGCTTGTGTTCCACCCCGACGTGCCCGAGTTCGTCCAGCCGTACCTGCCGATCGCCGTCGTCGCCGCGCTCGACGCCGTATTCGGTGGTCTGCGGGCCTATCTGGAACGCATCTTCGACTCGAAGGTGTTCGTGGTGTCCTTTGTGTTCAACGTGTTGGTCGCTGCGCTCATCGTCTACGTGGGCGACCAACTCGGGGTCGGCACGCAGCTGTCGACCGCGATCATCGTGGTGCTCGGGATCCGGATCTTCGGAAATGCAGCCGCCTTGCGGCGCAGACTGTTCGGCGCATGAGCGCGAGTCGAGACATCGTCTGATGACCGACGAGTCACCGCAGCACTCGGCCGAAGCTGATCAGCACGGCCGCCACGAACTGCCGCCGGATGCGCCGCCGCCCGAGATCGGCGACGTGCATGGCGGCGGCGTTGTCGGGGTGGCGCGGCGTGGCAGGTCGCAGGTGGTGTTCGGCGCTCTCGCGGTCCTGCTGTGTGTGCTCTTGGGCCTGGCGATCATCACCCAGGTTCGGCAGACCGACTCGGGCGACTCGCTCGAGACGGCCCGGCCCGCCGACCTGCTGGTCCTGCTGGACTCGCTGCAGCAACGCGAGGCCGCGCTGAACACCGAAGTGGCCGACCTGCAGCGCACCCTCGCGGAACTGCAGGCGTCCGGAACCAGCGATCAGGCGGCGATCGAGAATGCGCAGGCCCGACTGGCCGCGCTGTCGATTCTGATCGGCACGGTGCCCGCGACCGGCCCGGGTGTGACGCTCACCATCACCGACACCACCCCCGGCGTGCCGCCCGAAACCATGCTCGACGTGATCAACGAGCTACGCAACGCGGGGGCCGAGGCGATCGAGATTCGCGGCGGGGGATCGGCTGTGCGGGTGGGGCTGGACACCTGGGTGGTCGGTGCCCCCGGCGCACTGGTCGCCGACAGCGTGACCCTCAACCCGCCGTATTCGGTTCTGGCGATTGGTGATCCGGCGACGCTCGCCGCGGCCATGAACATCCCCGGTGGTGCAATGGACAGTGTCGAGCGCGTCGGGGGCGGGATGGAGGTGCAGCAGTCGGACCGAGTAGATGTCACCGCCTTGCGGCAACCGAAACCTCGCCAATACGCTCAGCCAGTCAAGTGAGATGTGCGCGAGGCAGTAGTGAAAGTGCGAACAACAACACCGCGGTGAACCGCGAATGAGACCAAGCGGTGAACCGCGAATGAGAACCAAGCGGTGAACCGCGAAAGAGACCAAGGAGCGCCGTGAGCGAAATCCCAGCCGATCTGTACTACACCGAGGAACACGAGTGGGTGCAGCCCACCGGCGACGACACCGTCCGCGTCGGAATCACCGATTACGCGCAGTCAGCGCTGGGGGACGTGGTTTTCGTCCAGCTGCCTGACGTCGGCGCCGACGTGGCCGCGGGCGAGTCGTTCGGCGAGGTGGAATCGACGAAGTCGGTTTCGGACCTCTACGCGCCGCTCAGCGCGAAAGTCGTTGCTGTCAATGGTGATCTGGAGGGCAACCCCCAGCTCGTCAACTCCGACCCCTACGGCGGGGGTTGGCTGCTGGACCTGCAGGTCGAAGCCGGTGCGCTGGCGGACGGGTTGGGCAAGCTTCTGGACGCCGACGGCTACCGCGCCACCGTCACCGAATGACGGGTTGTTAGGGTTCACCCAAGACCGGATACCAACCAGAGGCGGATCCGGCGGTGGTGGACACAACGATGTCCACCTCGCGGTACGGTCGACACCAGACGAACTTCGGCCGAGGGTTTGGCCAGATTGCACTGAAACGCCACAGCAGCCAGTGAGGAGCAGCGGGTGACGGACAAGGACCAGAATTCTGGGGCGGACCAGACGTCTGACGATCTCACCGTGGAAACGACTTCGGTTTTCCGCGCGGACTTCCTCAACGAGTTGGACGCCCCGGCGGCGGCGGGCGCCGAAGGTGCGGTTACGGGGGTCGAGGGCCTGCCCGTGGGTTCGGCACTGCTCGTCGTCAAGCGCGGGCCCAACGCCGGCTCACGGTTCCTTCTCGACCAGCCCACCACATCGGCGGGTCGCCATCCCGACAGCGACATCTTCCTCGATGATGTAACTGTGAGCCGCCGTCACGCCGAGTTCCGACTCGAAAGCAGTGAGTTCCAGGTCGTCGACGTCGGCAGCCTCAACGGCACCTACGTCAACCGCGAACCCGTGGACTCCGCGGTGCTCGCCAACGGCGACGAGGTGCAGATCGGCAAGTTCCGACTGGTGTTCCTCACCGGGCCGAAGAGTGACGACGGTGCCAGCTAGTGGCCTATGAGCGCTCCCGCGACGAGTAAATGAGCCAGCCCGACACCCCCGCTCTGACTGGGATGTCGATCGGAGCGGTCCTCGATCTGCTGCGACCGGACTTCCCGGACGTGACCATCTCCAAGATCCGGTTCTTGGAAGCCGAAGGACTGGTCACGCCGGAGCGCACGGCGTCGGGCTATCGGCGGTTCACCGCCTATGATTGCGCTCGCCTGCGGTTCATCCTGACTGCCCAGCGCGACCAGTATCTGCCCTTGAAGGTCATCAAATCTGCGCTGGACGCGCAGCCCGACGGTGAATTGCCGCAGACCGGATCCGCCTACGGCGTACCGCGTTTGGTGACGGTTTCCGGGGATCCCGAGAACAACGGTGCGGCCGAAAGATCGGCCGTTGCGCAGACTCAGGTGCGGTTGTCGCGCGAGGATCTGCTGGCGCGCTCGGGCGTCGACGACGAACTTCTGACGGCACTGGTGAAGGCGGGCGTGATCACTCCCTCCTTCAAGGGCGCCACCGCGACTTTCTTCGACGAACACTCCGTGACGATCGCCCAATGTGCCCGCGCGCTGGCGGAGTACGGTGTCGAGCCGCGCCACCTGCGTGCGTTCCGTTCGGCGGCTGACCGCCAGTCCGATCTGATCGCCCAGATCGCCGGACCCGTCGTCAAGGCAGGCAAGGCAGGGGCAAGGGACCGCGCCGACGATCTGGCGCGTGAGGTGGCCGCGCTGGCCATTACGTTGCACACGTCGTTGATCAAGTCGGCGGTGCGCGACGTACTTGACCGCTGAGGATTAGACTCAAATTTTGCAGGCTATTGCGCGAAGGGCGGACACAGATGGGTGAGGTTCGTGTGGTCGGCATTCGCGTGGAGCAGCCTCAGAATCAGCCGGTGCTGCTCCTGCGCGAGTCCAACGGCGACCGCTACCTGCCGATCTGGATCGGACAGTCGGAGGCCGCGGCCATAGCGCTCGAACAGCAGGGCGTGGAGCCCGCGCGACCACTGACTCACGACCTGATCAGAGATGTCATTGGCGCCCTTGGTCATTCGCTCAAGGAAGTACGCATCGTCGATCTCCAAGAAGGCACCTTCTACGCGGACCTGGTCTTCGATCGGGACATCAAGGTGTCGGCGCGCCCGTCGGATTCGGTGGCGATCGCGCTGCGGGTCGGAGTGCCGATCTACGTCGAAGAGGCAGTGCTTGCCGAGGCCGGCCTGCTGATCCCCGATGAGAACGACGATGAAGCCACCGGCGCAGTGCGCGAGGACGAGGTCGAGAAGTTCAAGGAATTCCTCGACAGCGTGTCGCCCGACGACTTCAAGGCGACCTGAACCCTGCGGGGCCCCTTTCGCAGGCGTTTTGTCACGGAAGCGTCTCTTCAGACTCGACACGCGGCGCGGGTTTCTTCTAACCGCCGATCGGGCAGCCATACTTTGGGAGTCGGACCTGCTGATGGGCAGTCGCAGGCTCGGTGAAAGCGTATGCTCGACACATTCGGGCTTGGGCAAATGTGCTGCCATGCAGGTCACAGTCGCGAGTTCGACCGGCGAGAGGATTCGAAAGTGGGAGACACGCCACGTCAAGAGGAGTTCGATTTGTCCTCGACCAGCGGTCCCGCCGAATCGGGAATCACCGTGACCAGTGCACCCGTTCAAGGGGGTCTGTTCCCCGATGACTCGGTGCCCGATGAGCTCGTCGGCTACCGCGGTCCCAGCGCATGCCAAATCGCCGGAATCACCTACCGGCAGCTGGACTACTGGGCGAGAACCTCGCTGGTGGTCCCGTCGATCCGCAGCGCAGCCGGTTCGGGCAGCCAGCGGCTGTACTCGTTCAAGGACATCCTGGTCCTCAAGATCGTCAAGCGACTGCTGGACACCGGTATCTCACTGCACAACATCCGCGTCGCCGTCGATCACCTGCGTCAGCGCGGTGTTCGCGACCTGGCCAACATCACGCTGTTCTCCGACGGCACCACCGTTTACGAGTGCACCTCGGCCGAAGAGGTCGTCGACCTGCTTCAGGGTGGCCAGGGCGTATTCGGCATCGCGGTGTCAGGCGCGATGCGCGAACTGACCGGCGCGATCGCCGACTTCCCAGGTGAGCGGGCCGACGGCGGCGAATCCATCGCCGCGCCCGAGGACGAACTCGCGTCTCGGCGCAAGCACCGCGACCGCAAAATCGGCTGAGTCTCTCCTGCGCGACAGTCTCGGCGTGGGTGTGAAGCCCCGCAAAGGTAAACTCGTCACCGCATCGCCCTTGTGCGGGAGAGTTCCGTAGCCGCCAGCCACGGACGCCGAAGGAGCAACACCTCTCCGTCAACCTCTCAGGCACCCCGGACCGCGCAGGGCCCCGATGCCTCTGGAAAGTGGTGGGCTCAGGCGCACCCGCCCATGGGGAAAGGCATCTCTCGCGTTCTGTGCGAGTCGCCGAATCTCTCAGGCACCGACGACAGAGGGAGAGGAACCCAACGGTTCTGAACCTGTACGCGTCTGGAGCAATCGCCGGTGTCCGAATTTAACGACCCACTCACCTTCGCCGCGCGCCACATCGGACCTGACACCGACGCCATCGGCACCATGCTGGCGACCATCGGCGTGGGTTCGCTGGACGAACTTGCCGACAAGGCACTGCCCGCGGGCATCCTCGATTCGCTGAATACGGATCAGGTGGCGCCCGGTCTGGATGAGCTTCCACCGGCGGCCACCGAGGACGAGGCGCTGGCAGAACTGCGGGCGCTGGCCGACGCCAACACTGTCGCGGTGTCGATGATCGGACAGGGCTACTTCGACACGCTCACCCCGCCGGTGTTGCGCCGCAACATTCTTGAGAACCCGGCGTGGTACACCGCGTACACGCCCTATCAGCCGGAGATCAGCCAGGGCCGGCTCGAGGCGCTGCTGAACTTCCAGACAATGGTTTGTGACCTCACCGGCCTCGAGGTCGCCAACGCGTCGATGCTCGACGAGGGCACCGCCGCCGCCGAGGCGATGACGCTGATGCACCGGGCGGTGCGCGGGGCATCGAACCGGCTGGTCGTTGACCGTGACGTCTACCCGCAGACCGCCGCTGTGCTGGCCACTCGCGCCAAGCCGCTCGGCATCGAAATCGTCGAGGCCGACCTCGGTCAGGGCCTGCCGGATGGCGAGTTCTTCGGGATCATCGCGCAGCTGCCGGGTGCCGGCGGCGCCATCGTCGACTGGAGCGACATGGTCGCGCAGGCACATGACCGCGGTGCGCTGGTCGCTATCGGCGCCGACCTGCTCGCCATGACGCTCATAACGCCGCCTGGTGAGATCGGCGCCGACATCGCGTTCGGCACCACCCAGAGGTTCGGTGTGCCAATGGGATTCGGGGGGCCACACGCTGGTTATCTCGCCGTGCACGCCAAGCACGCCAGACAACTACCCGGTCGCCTCGTCGGAGTATCGCTCGACGCCGACGGGGCCCCGGCGTACCGACTGGCCTTGCAGACTCGCGAACAACACATTCGGCGGGACAAGGCGACAAGCAACATCTGCACCGCTCAGGTGCTGCTGGCGGTGATGGCGGCGATGTACGCGAGCTACCACGGTGCCGACGGGTTGACCGCAATCGCACGACGGGTGCACGGGCGCGCCCGTGCGCTGGCCGCAGGGCTGACCGGTGGCGGTGTCAAGGTCGTCCACGACAGGTTCTTCGACACGGTCCTGGCACGGGTGCCCGGCCGGGCCGCCGCGATCCGCGACGCCGCCAAGGCTCGTGGTGTGAACATCTGGCGGGTGGACGACGACCACGTGTCGGTGTCCTGCGATGAGGCCACCACTGCGCAGCACGTCGATGCTGTGCTTTCTGCTTTCGGAGCCGCCCCGGCGGATGGGTTCGATGGGCCGGCCATCGCGACCCGTACGTCGGAGTTCCTGACCCACCCGGCTTTCACGAGGTACCGCACCGAGACGGAGATGATGCGGTACCTGCGATCGTTGGCGGACAAGGATATTGCGTTGGACCGCAGCATGATCCCCCTCGGGTCATGCACGATGAAACTCAACGCCGCCGCCGAGATGGAGCCGATCACGTGGCCCGAATTCGCCCGTCAGCATCCGTTCGGCCCGGCGTCGGACACACCCGGTCTGCGCAAGCTGATCGCCGACCTCGAGACGTGGCTGGTCGGTATCACCGGCTATGACGCGGTGTCGCTTCAGCCCAATGCGGGATCGCAGGGGGAGTACGCGGGTCTGCTCGCCATCCAGGCCTACCACGTCGAGAACGGACAGCCCGACCGGGACGTGTGCCTGATCCCGTCGAGCGCGCACGGCACCAACGCCGCGTCGGCGGCGCTGGTGGGTATGCGCGTCGTCGTGGTGGCGTGCCGCGCCAACGGCGATGTCGACCTCGACGACCTGCGCGCGAAGGTCGCCGAGCACGCGGATCGGTTGTCGGCGTTGATGATCACCTATCCGTCGACCCACGGCGTCTTCGAACATGACATCGCAGATATCTGTGCGGCCGTTCACGACGTCGGCGGCCAGGTCTACGTCGACGGGGCCAACCTCAACGCACTCGTCGGCCTCGCCCGCCCCGGTCGGTTCGGCGGCGACGTCAGTCACCTCAATCTGCACAAGACGTTCTGCATTCCGCACGGTGGCGGCGGTCCCGGGGTGGGACCGGTCGCGGTGCGCTCTCATCTCGCCAAGTACCTGCCCGGCCATCCGCTGGCAGATGAATTGGGTGCCGATTACACCGTGTCGGCGGCGCCGTACGGTTCGGCGTCGATCCTGCCGATCAGCTGGGCTTACATCAGGATGATGGGTGCGAACGGTCTGCGCGCGGCGTCGCTGACGGCGATCGCATCGGCCAACTACATCGCGCGTCGACTGGGCGAGCACTACCCCGTCCTCTATACCGGCGAGAACGACATGGTGGCCCACGAGTGCATCCTGGATCTGCGCGCCATCACCAAGGAGACGGGTGTCACCGTCGACGACGTGGCAAAACGGCTGGCGGACTACGGCTTCCACGCTCCGACGATGAGCTTCCCGGTGGCGGGTACATTGATGGTCGAGCCGACGGAAAGCGAAAGCCTGGCCGAGGTGGACGCCTTCTGTGAGGCGATGATCGCGATCCGCGGCGAGATCGACGCGGTCGCCGCGGGCACCTACCTGGTCGACGACAACCCGATGCGCGGTGCTCCGCACACCGCGGAATGCCTGCTGGTGTCCGACTGGGACCATCCGTACACGCGCGAGCAGGCCGCCTACCCGCTTGGCAAGAACTACCGCCCGAAGGTGTGGCCGCCGGTGCGGCGTATCGACGGCGCGTACGGCGATCGCAACCTCATGTGCTCGTGCCCACCGGTGGAGGCCTTCGCGTAGCCGCTGTCAGGCGAAGCGGTCGATGATCGCCTCGGCGATCGGGCCCGGCGCATCCTCCTGGATGTAGTGATTGGCGTTCGGCAACTCCACCAGGACGTGATCGGGGAACGCGGTGCGCATGCGCGGAATGTTCGGACCCGGCCGGAAAGCGAAGTCCTTCATGCCCCAGACCAGCAGTGCCGGTTTGGACCCGAGTTTGGCGGGCACGTCGCGGGAAAGCCGTTCGAGAAGTGGACGGGCCGCGAGAATCTCCTTGGGCATCCGCGCCACCCCGGCACGGGCCTCAGGTGTCGGTTGGACTCCGCGGTAGTGTTCCATCACCGCGTCGTCCAACGGGGTGGCTGTGCCGGCCGGGATCAACCGCTCGACGAAGAAGTTGTGCTTTGTGATCGCCCACTGCATCGGCGGACTGCCCATCACCGTGCTGAAGATCTTGGTGGACATCTCCGCGGTGGGCCAGAACCAGGTGTTCCCGAGGACGACTCCGCGCACCCGCTCGGCACGTTCGGTGCCGACAGCCATGCTGATCGGTCCGCCCCAGTCCTGGCCCATACTCAGATACTGCTCGAGTTCGAGATGGTCGATGAACTCGCCCATCACAGCGGCGTGCTCGTCGATGCGGTAGGTGAACTCCGAAGGACGCTCGGAGAGCCCGAAGCCGAGGTAGTCAGCGGCGATGCACCGGAAGCGGTCGCGCAACCCGGCGATGATGTTGCGGTAGAGGAAACTCCACGTCGGATTGCCGTGGAAGAACACGATCACCGGACCCGTGCCCTCGTCGATGTAGTGCACACGTCCGCGCGAACTGTCGAACCATCGGGAGGTGAACGGGTACAGCGCTGGATCGGGCGTGAATTCACTCGGCAATTTCTGTCCCTCCACCAACGGTGTTGATACGGTTCGTCAAGTGTTACCCCCCAGCGTGGCAGAGTGGCGCGGCGGCGGCACGCTGATCAGCACACCCGGCGGTCGGGTGTTTGTCCGCTCGGCGCCCGGCGACGGCCCGACGATCCTGCTGTTGCACGGTTACCCGTCCAGCTCGTACGACTACCACCAGCTGGTGCGGTATCTGGATGGCCGGGCGTGGGTGACGCTGGATTTCCTTGGC
Source organism: Mycobacterium neglectum (assembly GCF_002591975.1). GTDB lineage: Bacteria > Actinomycetota > Actinomycetes > Mycobacteriales > Mycobacteriaceae > Mycobacterium > Mycobacterium neglectum. The sequence goes on from NZ_NVQE01000011.1 coordinate 119,963, forward strand.
TTCGGCCTATCGGATAAGCCGCGCCCGCATCGCTACAGCCTGCTCGAGCAGGCCGACATCGTCCAGACAGTGGTAGCGCAGGCGGCATCGGGTCCGATGGTCTTGATCGCGCACGACATGGGAACTTCGGTGGCCACCGAGCTGCTGGCACGAGATATGCAGGGACAGTTACCATTCGAGCTGCAACGTGCGGTGATCAGCAATGGGAGTGTGATCCTGAACCGGGCCAGCCTTCGGCCCGCCCAGAAGTTGCTTCGCGGTCCGTTCGGGCCGATCTTGTCCCGGCTGTCCAACGAGTCGTCGTTCGTCAGGAGTTTCGGGAGGCTATTCAGCGACGGCCATCCGCTGACCGAACAGGAGGGTCGGGCGCAGTGGGCGCTGTGGTCGGCCAACGACGGGCACCGCATCGCACACCTGCTCATCTCGTATCTCGACGAACGGGTCCGTTATGCGTCGCGATGGCACGGCGCCGTCGGCGGCTGGCCCAAGCCGCTGAGCTTCCTGTGGGCACTCGATGACCCGGTCGCGACAACGAATGTGCTCGACGGGCTACGCGAGCTACGGCCCGCCGCAACCGTTGTCGAGCTTCCCGGGGTAGGCCATTACCCGCAGGTGGAGGTGCCGGAGCAGTTCACCCGGGCCGCGCTCAGCCTGCTGTCAACTGCGCACTAGCCCAGGAATCTGGCGACCGCCGACGTCAACTCGGGGCCCGTCGAGCCGGGCAGGTTCTGATAGCTGCCGCCGCTGATCTCTGCGACCGCCTCCCACGTGGCGCGGTCGGAGTCGGAGCCGAAGTCGATCACGTTCACCTTGACAGGGCGGGCGGGATCGGCCGCTCCGCGGATGAACTGCTCGAGGCCTGCGCCGTTCAACGACTGGTCGGTGTGCGGACCAGTGGTGATGACCAGAACCGAATTGCTCTGGCCCTCACGGAAATTCTCCTTGGCCTGGTCGTAGACCAACCGCAGCGTTGTGAAAGAGACGGCGCCACCGCCGGAGGCCGACTGTCCGGTCAGCTCTGCGGTGAGCGCCGCCGATCGGGGTCTGCCGTCGACCTGATCCGACAGCGGGCCCATTGTCACCTCTGATCGGCCCTCGACACCGTCGAAGGTCCACAGGCCGACCGCGGAGTTCGGCGGCAGCGCCTGCAGTCGAGCGTTGAGTGCCGCGGCTACGTTCGCCAGTCGCGTTTCGCCGCCCTCGTCGACGGGCATCGACTGGTCCAGCATGATGGTGACCGCGGGGCTCGCGACAGGGGCGGTCAGTGTGTTGGCAAGCGAAACGCGCATTGCGTTGTCACCCACCGACAGTGGAGCCGCGAGCGGCGCAAAGTCTGTGACGTCGCTCTGCGGTGGCGTGCCGCCTTCGGTGCGGAAACCGGCCTTCGAGAGCTCGGCCAGCTGTTCGGGCTTGCGCATGAACCGCGCGAACTCGCTGGCCGCAGACACCTGCTCCTGTGACAGCCATTCCCCGGCCAGCAGTGCTGTCGGATAGTCCGCCAGTGCCACCGGCCCCGGCGGCAACCAGGAGGCCACCACGCTTTTCGCATCGGGCAGCTTGGCGGCGCGCTGGAACAGCTGCTGTTCGGTCGTGACCACCGCATGCACCGGTGCGGCGGCGGGATCGGTGGCGTCAAGCAGCGCGTCCATTGCCGTCGAGACCTTCTTGTCGGCCAGCTTCGGTTGGCCGGCCACCAGCGAGTTCACCGCTCCGATACCCGAGCTGGGTGGCGCCCCTGAGGGTGCGGACTCCGCCGCCACCGCCTCGGCCGCCAGATACGAGGCATCGCTGTCACCCAACAGCGGTAGCGCCAGCCGCAACGAGCCCCAGCCTGCCAGGCCCAGCCCCTCCAATGCGCTGGGATTGGTCTGCAACGACGACAGTGAAGCCCAGTTCTGTTGCCCCAACGCAGCTTTGAGTTGTGGCCGCACCGCGAGCACCACCGGCGAGGTGACCAGCGAACGGCTGTCACTGATGGTCTTCTCGCCGGCGCTGGCCTCGAGGCGGGCCGCCGACACGGAGCTCGCCGGGATCCACAGGGCGGGTCGCTCGCCGAGTTCGTCCGGCCATTGGCCGATGAAGCCGTTGACGACCTGATCGGAATCAGCCGGTGTGACTCCGACTTTCACGCAGCGGTCACCGACCGGCGCAGCGTCGCGATTGTAATTGTCAGCCAGGGTCTGTATCTGGCCGGATACCGACGGGTCGGCGACGACGGCGACGGTGAGTTCACCGTTGACACATCGGGCGGCGGCGACGTCACTGCGATTGGACAGTGCGTCACCGAAGAACCGCCACAGGATGACCGCACCGACGACTACGACGACGGCGACGAGCGCGACGATCACGCTGATGCTGACGCCCCGCCTGCCTGCGGTCACCGCGCGGTGGCTGCCTGTCCATTCGCCGCCGTCCCATTCGCCGCCGTGCGCAGGGCCGGAGCGCGGACGGCCGGGCGGGGGCGGCGTCGACGACCCGACTCGCTGCAGGTCGAAAGAGCCGACCGGTTCGAGGTCCTCGAATTCCACCTGACGGTAGTCGGGGTCGTCGAAGGCGAATGCATCGGGATCCGGCCGTTCGAAGCCCGGCTCGCCGGAATCCCCGCTGCGATAGCCGGGTTCGGGATCTCGGTATTCCGGATCGCTGTACTGCGGCTCGCTGAAGCCGGGCCGGTAATCCGCCTCGCTGTCCTCGGATCGGTCGAAGCGCTGGGTCTGAGGTTCTTCGTGCTGCTCTTCGCCGGCCGAATCTTCGGGATCGGGAATGCTATGCCTGCCCACGGAAGCCCTTGTGCTCGCTACGTCGACGGGTCATCGAATCAACCACCGTTGTTCGCTGCCTTGAACTCTCGGCGCTTGCGATGCAGGATCGGTTCGGTATAGCCGTTCGGCTGCGCGGCGCCGGACAGGATCAGCTCTTCAGCGGCGGTGAACGCCACGCTGCCGTCGGGGTCCGTTGCCATCGGCCGGAATTCCGGATCCGCCTCGTTCTGCTGGTCTACCACCGCTGCCATCCGTCGCAGGCTGGCCTTCACATCTTCCTCGGTGATCACGCCGTGGCGCAGCCAGTTCGCCAGCAGCTGGCTCGAGATACGAAGGGTGGCACGGTCTTCCATCAGCGCGACGTCGTGGATGTCGGGCACCTTGGAGCAGCCGACACCCGCATCGATCCAGCGCACCACGTAGCCGAGGATGGACTGGCAGTTGTTGTCGACCTCTTCGCGGATTCCCTCGGGCGCCCACGCGAGTTCTTTGCCGAGTGGGACGGTGAGCAGCTCGTCCACCGTGGTCCGAGACTTGCCCTCCAGCTCCTTCTGCACCGCGTACACGTCGACCTCGTGATAGTGCATCGCGTGCAAAGTCGCCGCCGTCGGCGATGGCACCCACGCCGTGCTGGCGCCCGCCTTGGGCTGACCGATCTTCTGCTCGACCATGTCGGCCATGAGGTCGGTCATCGCCCACATGCCCTTGCCGATCTGCGCGCGCCCGGAGAATCCGGTGGCCAGACCGATGTCGACGTTCTGGTCCTCGTAGGCCAGGATCCACGGCTGGGTCTTCATGGCGCCCTTGCGAATCATCGGGCCCGCCTCCATCGACGTGTGGATCTCGTCGCCGGTGCGGTCCAGGAAGCCGGTGTTGATGAACGCCACGCGGTCGGCTGCCGCCTTGATGCAGGCCTTGAGGTTGAGGGTGGTGCGTCGCTCCTCGTCCATGATGCCGACCTTGATGGTGTTCTGCGGCAGGCCGAGCACGTCCTCGACCCTGCTGAACAACTCGCCGGTGAAGGCCACCTCGTCGGGACCGTGCATCTTGGGCTTCACGATGTAGATCGAGCCAGTGCGGCTGTTCACCTTCGGACCGTTTCCGTCGCCGGAGCGCAGACCGTGAATCGCGATCAGGCTGGTGAACAGCGCATCCTGGATGCCCTCGGGGATCTCTTTGCCGTCGGCATCGACAATGGCGTCGTTGGACATCAGGTGACCGACATTGCGCACGAACATCAGGCTGCGTCCGGGCAGCGTCAGCTCACCAGTCCCGTCAGGGCCCGAATTCGGCCGAGTGTAGACGCGGTCCTCGTTGAGCACGCGGGTGAACGACTTACCGCCCTTGGCCACCTCTTCGGAGAGATCACCGCGGTTCAGGCCGAGCCAGTTGCGGTAGCCGAGCACCTTGTCGTCGGCATCGACGGCGGCCACCGAATCCTCGAAGTCCATGATCGTGGTGATCGCGGATTCCAGGACGACGTCCTTGATGCCCGCCGGATCGGTCGCGCCGACCGGGGAGTCGGGGTCGACCAGGATCTCGATGTGCAGGCCGTGGTTGCGCAGCAGCACCGACCAGGCGGGCGAGCCGAGCTCGCCGGTGTAGCCGACGAACTGCTCGGGCGTCGCGAGTCCGGTGGATTTATCGCCGAGCGTGACAACGAGCTGCCCGTCCTCGATCTTGACGCCGGTTGCCTCGTTCCACGCGCCGGAGGCCAGCGGGGCGGCGCCGTCGAGGAAACGACGGGCGTACGCGATGACCTTGTCGCCACGGACACGGTTATAGCTGGTGCCCTTCTCGGCGCCGTCGTCCTCGGAGATGACGTCGGTGCCGTACAGCGCGTCATACAGCGAACCCCAGCGGGCATTCGCGGCGTTGAGCGCGAAGCGCGCGTTGAGGATCGGGACCACGAGCTGCGGGCCCGCGGTGGTGGTGATCTCGTCGTCGACGCCTGCGGTGGTGATGGTGAAGTCGTCGGGTTCGGGCAGCAGGTACCCGATCTCGGTGAGGAACTGGCGGTAGGCCTCGGGGTCGAGGGGCTCGATGACCCGCTGGCGGTGCCACTTGTCGATGCGGGCCTGCAGATCGTCGCGGCGCGCGAGCAGTTCCTCGTTTTTCGGCGTCAGGTCGGCGACGACCTTGTCCACACCCGACCAGAACGTGTCGGGATCGAGGCCGGTGCCCGGCAGTGCCTCATCGTTGACGAAGTCATACAGCACTTGGGCAACACGCAGGTTGCCCACCTTCACACGATCAGTCATATTTCCTCCCTCGCCGCAAAGGCGCGTTCCGCAGTGCCGTCGATCCAGCTTACCCGCGGGTAGAGGCGGCTATTCCAGGTGCGTCTCCCGCGCACCGCGCGTGCGCTTCAGCCGGTCGCGTCGGCTGTTTCCCGTCGCACGGCGTCGGGGTCCACCGCTCCGGCTGTTGCGCGGTTCACCGCGGTGAGCAGCTGCTCACACCGATCGGCCAGGCGCTCCCGCAGCGGTGCCGCCCGCTCGGCGACCTGCTGCTGGATACGAACATATTCGGCACGCCCTGCCGACGTTTCGATCGCGATCGGCTCGAATCCGTAGTCACGCAGATCATAGGGACTGGCGCGCATATCGAGTTCACGGGCGTGCGTCGCGAGGTCCAGACATTCCATCAACAGCGCCGAGTCCACCAGTGGACCCAACTTGTAGGCGTACTTGTAGCAATCCATGGCAGTGTGCAGGCAACCCGGTTGTTCAGCGCCGACCTGACCTTCGCGGGTCAGCTGGGCGCTGTTGCGCTCGCTAGCCGGTTCGGTGAAGAACCGGAAGGCATCGAAATGGCTGCACCGCAAGGGCATTGATTCGACGACGGCATTCGTGGCGGCGGTCCCGAGTCGCAGCGGAACCCGGTCGTGGCGCACGGTCGGCGCCCGGTAAACCATCGCCCATTCGTGCAGCCCGAAGCAGTTGAGCCGCGGCGGCCGCGACGCCGTCGCGCGCAGCAGCTCCGCGATGAATCGCACGGTATCGGCACGGCGGACGAGGAACTCACGGGTCACGGTCACCCCCGCCGGAGCGCGACCGTAACCGCTGCGGCCTAGATAGCGCGCCGCCGAGTCGCCGGCCAGCACGACGCCGAACCCCGGATGCCATGTGCGCAGCTGCCGGGGTCGCAGGCTGTAGTACGTAAACAGGAAGTCCCATACGGGATGCGGCTCGCCGGCCGGTGCGCGGACGGACCGCAGGAAACCGTCGACCCGCTCGCGGTGCATCCGTTGTCGGGTGGTCCAGTCGCGCTCGTCGAGCACTCGCCCGCCGATGATGCTGTGCGCAGTTTCACACACGGTGGGTTCCGTCGCGCACGGTGCCGACCAGGTCCTCGACCAGGTCCTCCAGCGCCACCATGGCCGACACACTTCCGTCGGGTGCGGTGAGAAGTGCCAGGTGAGCATTGTCTCGTCGGAGCCGCGAGAGCGCGTCGGGCAACGACATGGAGGCCGGGACCCGCGGCAGCGGACGCACCATCGAAGCGTCCAGCACCGCCTGATCATTGGCGGGGTCGTGGACGAGCGGCAGGAGGTCCTTGATGTGCAGGTAGCCGACGAAGTCGCCGGAAGGGTCGCTGACCGGGAATCGCGAGTAGCCGGTTTCGGCGAGGGCCTGTTCGATCGCGCCGAGGGTGGGACCCGAACCTTGGCGAGCTACCGGGACGGCACGGATCTCGGTCAGCGGCACCGCGACGTCGTTGGCGACGCGGTCGCGGATCTGCAGGGCGCGGGTGAGCCGGGTGTGCTCCTCCTGGTCGAGCAGGCCTTCCGAGACCGACTCGGCGATCATCTCGGACAGCTCGACGGTCGAGACTGCGACGTCGAGTTCGTCTTTGGGCTCGACCCCGAACGACCGCAGCGTGGTGTTGGCACACCAGTTGTAGAAGGAAATGAACGGCCGGGCCAGCCGGATGTAGACCAGGTAGGGAGGAATCAGCAGCATCGCCGACGATTCCGGGCCGGCGATCGCGATGTTCTTCGGCACCATCTCGCCGAGCAGCACGTGCAGTGTCACCACGATGGCCAGCGCGACAAAGAAGGACACGGTGTGCAGTACGGAGTCGGGTATGCCGAACAACCCGAATGGCCCCTCCAGCAGGTGTGCCACCGCGGGTTCGCCGACGCGGCCCAACAGGATCGAGCAGATGGTGATGCCCAGTTGGGCGCCGGCGAGCATCAGCGACAGGTTCTCGCCCGCGCGGATGACGGTTACCGCACTCTTCTTGCCCTGCTCGGCCAACGCTTCGAGCCGGTCGCGGCGCGCCGAGATCAACGCGAACTCCGAGGCGACGAAGAACGCGTTCGCGCCGAGCAGCAGAACTGTCAGCAGTACGCCGAATATGTCGCCGCCCATCAGCGCGCATCTCCGGGGCCGTGCCTGCCGAGTTCGGTGAGCTCGAGCAGATCGATGCGCCTGCCGTCCATGCGAACCACCGTGGCCAGCCACCGAATAGGGTCGTCCACCGCGGCACCATCTGGGTCGAACGCCGTCAGTTCCACCGACTCGGCTTGGTCGGGGATGTGCCCCAGTTTCTCGAGCACCAGTCCGCCGATCGTTTCGTAATCTCCTTCGGGCGCACGGAAACCGGTGGCGTCGGCGACCTCGTCGATGCGCAGAAGTCCCGACACCCGCCAGCCGCGGCCCGCGGGCACCACATCGGGTGGCTCGACGTCGTGCTCGTCGCGAACGTCGCCGACGATCTCCTCGATCAGGTCCTCCATGGTGACCATGCCTGCGGTGCCGCCGTACTCATCGACGACCAGTGCGGTCTGCAGGCCGTTGGCGCGGATCTGAGTCATCACCGCATCGCCGTCCAGAGTGGACGGGACCGTGGCGACAGGCAGCGCCAAGCTGGCCAGCGCGGTGGTGGCCCGTCGTTCCGGCGGCACCTCGAACACCTGCTTGACGTGCGCGATGCCGATGGTCTCGTCAAGGTCGCCGTCGATGATCGGAAAGCGCGAGAATCCGGTCTTGATGGCCGCGGCCACCAGGTCCGCGGCGGTGCCATCCGATTCCAGCGCCTCGATCTTGGATCGCGGAGTCATCAACTCCTCGGCGGTGCGTTCACCGAACTGGAGGGATCGGTTCACGAGGACGGCGGTGACCGGGTCCAACGCGCCGCTGCGCGCCGAGCTGCGGACCAGCGACACCAACTCCTGCGGGGAGCGGGCCGAGCGCAGTTCCTCGGCTGGCTCGATACCCAGCCGCCGCAGGATCCAGTTGGCGGTTCCGTTCGTCATCCGAATCAGCGGAGTGAACAGCGTTGAGAACAGCAGCTGCGGACCCGCCGACCAGCGCGCCGTCTGCACGGGCCGGGCCACCGCCAGGTTCTTGGGCACGAGTTCGCCGAACACCATCGACACCGAGGTGGCGATCAACACGGCGAAGAACAAGGCCAGCCCGCTCACGAAGCGTCCGGGCACGCCGATCGCTTCGAGGCCGGGCCGGATCAGCCGCCCGACGACAGGTTCGGCCAGGTAGCCGGTGGCCAGGGTGGTGATCGAAATGCCGACCTGGGCCCCCGAGAGCTGAAACGACAGCGTGCGGTGGGCCCGTCGGACCATGTGGTCCCGCCGGTCGCCGTTGCGCGCGTTGGATTCCACCGTGCTGCGCTCTAATGCGGTCAGCGAGAACTCGGCGGCGACGAACACCGCGGTGCCCGCGGTGAGCAGCACGATCGCGCCGATGGAGAGCAGGGATGTCGCGAGATTCATCGAGTGCTCGGTGTCCTGGCCGATAGATCGCCGGGCCTGGTGCCCGGCCGACTAGGGGAGGGCTCTTCGGGTTCGGCAACCAGGCATGACTGCTGTTCCGCCCGGAAGCCGTTGGCCTCGACGGGTGCCTGCGGCACTTGAACCCTTTCGCTGGTGTTACGAGGTACGTGAATGCACATACTAGCTCGCAGCGCGAGACGGCCACATACCCGATGATCAGGACTTTCTTAAGGCTAACCTTAGCCGATGATAGGTTAACCAAACCGGGGGTGATGACCGAAAGGCAGGCCGCAAAGCATGTCCATCTCGATCGTCCGATTCGCCGGTGCCATCGGCGCCGCAGCCACCATGTTGGTCCTGAGCTCCTGCGGATCCGATTCGCAGTCAAGCGATTCCGAAAACAAGGTCGTCGTGTACTCGGGGCGTAGCGAAGAGTTGGTGGCTCCGCTGATCAAGCAATTCACCGCCGACACCGGGATCGAGGTCGAGACGCGATACGCGGGCTCGGGTGAATTGGCGGCACAGCTGATCACCGAGGGCGACAAGTCGCCCGCCGACGTGTTCCTGTCGCAGGATGCGGGCGCGCTGGGAGCGGTTTCGCAGGCCGGTCTGCTGGCACCCGTCGACGGCGAGACCCTGGCAGCCGTCCCGTCGAACTACTCGGCCGCGGACGGCACCTGGGTCGGGGTCTCCGGCCGGGCACGTGTGATCGTTTACAACCCGCAGTTGGTGCCGACTCCACCGGATACCATCGACGGCCTCCTCGCGCCGGAGTGGAAGGGCAAGATCGGATTTGCTCCGAGCAACGCCTCATGGCAGGCGTTCGTGACCGGCCTGCGAGTGATTCGCGGCGACGACGGTGCCGAACAATGGCTGCGCGCCTTCAAGGCGCAGGAACCGAGGGCATACGAGAACAACGTCGCGGTGCGGGATGCCGTTGATTCCGGCGAGATACCACTCGGTCTTGCCAACCACTATTACCTGTACGAATTGATCAGCACCAAGGGATCCGACTCTGTGGTTGCGCGTAACCAGTTCATGGCCGCGGGCGACCCCGGCGGACTCGTCAACGTCGCGGGCGTTGGTGTGCTCAAGTCGGCGCCCAATCCCGAAGGGGCACAGCAGTTCGCCGCATATCTTGTAGGGACGTCGGCCCAAGAGTATTTCGCGAACGAAACCGCGGAGTATCCGCTCATCGCCGGAGTGGCGACGTCCGAGCAGATGCCTCCGTTGGCCGACTTGCAGCCGCCCGCCGTCGATCTGTCCCAGCTGTCCGACCTCGAGACGACACAGGAAATGCTCGTCGACACCGGCCTGCTGACCAACTGACGCGGTGCGGCCGCCTGCCCGTCGCGGACTCCGCGCCCCGGCGCTGCTGGTCTGTGCCGCCGCCCTCGTCGCGGTCATCACCCTGCTCCCGCTGGTCTACCTCGGCGAACGGGCACTGGAGCGTGGGTGGGCCTTCGTCGTCGACGAGCTGCTCGAGCCGCGCACCGTCGCGTTGATCGCCCGGTCGCTGTTACTCGTCATCGTCGTCACCGGCATTTGCGTTGTCATCGGGGTGGGCCTCGCCGTCCTCGTGTGCCGAACCGACCTGCCGTTGCGGCGCGGCCTCGCGGTGGCACTCACCCTGCCGCTGGCGATGCCGAGTTATCTGCTTGCCTACCTTTGGGTTTCGACAGTTCCCTCGGTTGCCGGCTTTTGGGGCGCGTGCCTGGTGCTGGTGCTGGTCAGCTATCCGCTGGTCATGCTCACCACATTGGCGGCGTTGTCGCGCGCTGATCCCGCCCATGAAGAGGTCGCCCGCTCGCTCGGCCACGGCGGGGTGTCTGTGCTGTTTCGTGTGACGCTCCCGCAAGCGCGAGCCGCGATAGCCGCAGGCGCTCTGCTGGTTGCCCTCTACGTCCTGAGCGATTTCGGTGCCGTGGCCGCGATGCGGTACGAGGTCTTCACATGGGTGATCTACGGTGCGTATCGCAGCGGCTTCAACCCGTCGCGCGCGGCGATACTGTCGCTGGTACTGCTGATCTTCGCGCTCGTGCTGGTCGTAGCCGAAGGGCGGGCCAGGGGATTGGCGTCGGCACGCCTCGGTGCGGGCGCGCCCCGCCCCGCACTGCTGAACAAGCTCGGCGGGTGGTGGCCGATCGCGGCCATCCCGCCTGCGGCCGTCCTGATCGGCGCCATCGGGTTGCCGACGCTCGCGCTTGCGCAGTGGCTGCTCAATGCGGGCGCCCGATGGGACGGTGCGGCATGGCTTGCCGCCCTTGGCTCCACAGTGTGGCTATCGCTGGTGGCCGCGGGCGTGTGCACCCTCGCGGCGCTCCCACTGGGCCTTCTCGCGGCCCGCTACCGCAACCGCACGACGCGCGCGCTGGAGGGAGCGAGTTACGTGGCTCACGGGCTACCGGCGATCGTCGTCGGTATCGCCATGGTGTCGGTGGGTGTATTGCTGCTAACGCCGCTCTATCAACGAGAGCCCCTCCTGATCCTTGCCTATGCCGTGCTGTTCATACCGTTGGCCGTCGGGTCCGTGCGCTCGTCGCTGGAGGCGGCGCCGATACAGCTGGAGGAAGTGGCGCGGTCGCTCGGCCGTCCTCCACTGCGCGCATTCACCTCGGTCACCGTCCGCGTGGCCGCGCCGGGTATCGCGGCGGGTGCAGCCTTGGTTCTGCTCACCTGTATGAAGGAACTCCCGGTGACGCTGCTACTCCATCCGACCGGCACCGACACGTTGGCCACCCGGTTGTGGGGCTACACGTCGGTCAGCGATTACGCCGCGGCCGCACCTTATGCTGCTGCGCTTCTCGTGTTCGCCGCGGTGCCCACCGCGGCACTCGGTGTGTGGAGCACCAACGGGAGCGGGGTACGAAGTGACTGAGGACGTACCGCCGGGTGTGTCGGTGCGCGGTTTGCACAAGTCGTTCGGCGAGCACTCGGTGCTTTCCGGCGTAGAACTGGCGATTCCTGCCGGGACCATCACTTCGGTACTCGGGCCGTCCGGGTGCGGGAAGACGACGCTGCTTCGCATAGTCGCCGGCTTCGACGAACCCGACGGCGGTGTGGTCTCGATCTGCGGACACGCGGTGGCCGGACAGGGACACTCGGTGCCTGCGCATCGCCGCCGCGTTGGACTGATGCCGCAGGAAGGTGCGCTGTTTCCGCACCTGTCCGTCGGCCGTAATGTCGGATTCGGCCTGACCGGATCGGCTCGCGATACCAGCAAAGAAGTCGCGTACTGGCTCGAGGTCGTCGGGCTGGCCGGCTTGGCCGACTCCCGGCCCCATGAACTGTCCGGGGGACAGCAACAGCGGGTGGCGTTGGCGCGGGCGCTGGCGCCGCGGCCGCGGGTGCTGCTGCTCGATGAACCCTTCGCCTCGCTCGATGCCGGGTTGCGGGTTCGCGTTCGCGAAGACATCGCCGAGATTCTTCGCGCCGCAGATACCACGGCGCTGTTGGTCACCCATGACCAGAGTGAGGCGCTGTCGCTTGCCGATTCCGTTGCCTTGCTGCTCGGCGGCAGGATCACCCAGCACGGGCGTCCCGCCGAGCTTTATGCCCGACCCGCGGATCTCGCCAGCGCCAGGTTCATCGGTGCGACGGTCGAACTGCGCGGCGATTGTCTCGACGGTGTCGTGACGACAGCGTTGGGCCGCCATCGCGCGCGGGTGCCCGTGGCAGACGGTCCGGTCGTGGTGGTGCTGCGGCCAGAAGAGTTACGCCTGCACGACGCGGCGGACGGCGACGTGAACGCCAGGGTGACCGGATTTCGCTTCTACGGCGCCGACGCCGTTGTCCATGTGGCGATGTCCGACGGCGTCGCGCTGCGGCTGGGGAGCCCCGGAGACGTTCAGGTCGAGAATGGTGCGCCGGTTGCCGTCGAGGTCGTCGGCGACGTGCTGGCCTATGCCTCACCAACCGGTGGGTAAGGGATGTCCCTCGGCGAATCCCGCCGCGGACTGAACGCCGAGCACCACCTTGTCGTGTAGTTCCGCGATATTGGTGGCACCCACATAGGTACAGGTGCTGCGGACGCCCGAGGTGATGTGGTCGAGCAGATCCTCCACCCCGCCCCTGGACGGATCCAGACCCATGCGCGACGTCGAGATGCCCTCCTCGAACAAGGACTTGCGGGCCTGGTCGAATGGCTCGTCGGCGGCGGTGCGTGCCGCGACGGCGCGCTTGGAGGCCATGCCGTAACTCTCCTTGTAGGGCCGGTCCTCGCGGTCGCGCATGAGGTCGCCCGGCGACTCGTAGGTGCCGGCGAACCACGAGCCGATCATCACGTTCGACGCGCCAGCGGCAAGCGCCAGCGCGACGTCGCGCGGGTGCCGGACACCGCCGTCGGCCCACACGTGGCCACCGAGTTGCCTTGCCGCCGCGGCACATTCGACCACCGCGGAGAACTGCGGACGGCCAACGCCGGTCATCATCCTGGTGGTGCACATCGCGCCGGGGCCGACGCCGACCTTCACGATCGACGCGCCTGCGGAGATGAGGTCACGCGTGCCTTCGGCGGAGACCACGTTGCCCGCGGCCAGCGGCAGTCCGAGGTCCAACGAGGAGACCGACTTGATGGCGTCCAGCATCCTGAGCTGATGTCCGTGTGCGGTGTCGATGACCAGCAGGTCGACCCCGGCCTCGGCCAGGCTCCGGGCTTTCGCCCCGACGTCACCGTTGATGCCCACCGCTGCGGCGATGCGCAACCGGCCCTGGTCGTCGACGGCCGGTGAGTAGATGCCCGCCCGGATGGCGGCCCTACGGGTGAGCACTCCGGCGAGCGTGCCGTCGGAGTCGGTCAGCACCGCGACGTCGACCGGCGCATGTTCGAGCAGGTCGAACACCTTCCGCGGGTCGGTACCCGTGGGCGCGGTGACGAAATCGGTGACGGCGATGTCGCGGACCCGGGTGAACCGGTCCACACCTACGCATCCGGCCTCGGTGACCAGGCCGATCGGCCGTCCCTCGAAGATCACCACCGCCGCACCGTGCGCGCGCTTGTGAATCAGCGCCATGGCGTCAGACACGGAGTCGTCGGGGGAGAGCACCACCGGGGTATCGACGACCAAGTCCCGGCTCTTGACGAAGTCGACCGTCTGCTTCACCACCGAAATCGGAAGATCCTGCGGGAGAACAACGATGCCACCGCGACGCGCGATCGTTTCGGCCATCCGCCGACCCGCTACCGCGGTCATGTTGGCCACGACCACCGGGATGGTGGTACCAGAGCCGTCGCACGTAGAAAGATCGACGTCCATCCGAGACATCACGTCCGAACGTCCCGGGACGATGAAGACGTCGTTGTAGGTCAGGTCGTAGGCGGGCTTGTGGGCATTCAGAAACTTCATGTCAGGCCAATTCTAGTAGGCCCCGAGCCTGCTCCACCTCGGCGGGGAAAAGCGGAGAAGCTACGCCTCGACCTCGCTGCGGTCCCCGCTCCACAGCGTGTGGAAACGAGCCGACGGGTCGGCGTCGATGCGGCCATAGGTGTGGGCGCCGAAGAAGTCACGCAGGCCCTGGGTCAGCGCGGCTGGCAGGCGTTCGGTGCGCAGCCCGTCGTAATACGACAGCGCCGAGGAGAAGCCGGGGATGGGGATGCCCAGTTCGGTCGCGGTCACGACGACGCGGCGCCAGCTGTCGATCGCGGCCTCGATCGCCTCCCGGAAATACGGGGCCACGATCAGCGACGGCAGGTCGGGGTTCTCGTCGAACGCCTCCTTGATGCGGTTGAGGAACTTGGCGCGGATGATGCAGCCACCACGCCAGATGGTCGCCATGTCGCCGGGGGTGATGCCCCAGTCGTATTCGGAACTGCCTGCCTGAATCTGGTTGAAGCCCTGCGCGTAGGCGATGATCTTTGATGCGTAAAGGGCCTTGCTGACGTCATCGATGAATCGTGCTGCGTCGCTGGGCTTCTCGCCGAGATCGCCGGATGCCAAACCGGTCGTGGCCTTGCGTTGGGCCACCGACCCCGACAGTGCGCGCGCGAAGACCGCCTCGGCGATCCCGGTCACCGGCACTCCGAGGTCCAGCGCCGACTTCACCGTCCACCGGCCGGTGCCCTTCTGCTCAGCCTCGTCGAGGATGAGGTCGACGAGCGGCTTGCCGGTCTTGGCGTCGGTCTGCCGCAACACCTCGGCGGTGATCTCGATGAGGAAGCTGTCCAGGTCGCCGGAGTTCCACTCGGAGAAGACGTCGGCGATCTCGGGTGCGGTCAAGCCCAGGCCGTCGCGCAGCAGCTGATAGGCCTCGCCGATCAGCTGCATGTCGGAATACTCGATGCCGTTGTGCACCATCTTGACGAAGTGCCCCGCGCCGTCGGGACCGATGTGGGTGCAGCACGGCACGCCGTCGACGTGCGCGGAGATCTCCTCCAGCAGCGGGCCCAGCGACGTGTATGACTCGGCGGGACCGCCGGGCATGATCGACGGTCCCTTCAGGGCGCCTTCCTCGCCACCGGAGATGCCGGCACCGACGAAGTGCAGGCCGCGCTCGCGGATCGCCTTCTCGCGGCGGATGGTGTCGGTGTAGAGCGCATTGCCGCCGTCGATGATGATGTCGCCTTCCTCCATCGCATCGGCAAGCTCGTTGATGACGGCGTCGGTCGGATCGCCCGCCTTGACCATGATGATCACCCGGCGCGGCTTCTCCAAGGCGGCAAGGAATTCACCGATGGTCTCGCTGCGCACGAAGTTGCCCTCGGAGCCGTGCTCGGCGAGCAGCGCGTCGGTTTTGGCGACGGACCGGTTATGCAGTGCCACGGTGTAACCGTGGTTGGCGAAGTTGCGCGCGAGGTTGGATCCCATGACGGCGAGGCCGGTGACCCCGATCTGAGCGGTGCCGGTGGTTGGATTTTCAGACGAGCTCATTCGGGCAGCCTTTCGATTTTCGTTGTGCGGGAACGGCCTAGTACGCCTACTACAGAGAAATGCCTATGCGGTGAACAAACGATTCAACTCGGTCAACCACGGCAGCACCACCGCCACGGTGGGCACGACGAGGACGGCGGCGGCGGCCGCGTAGGCGCACGCGGCCACAGCCAGGCTGTTGCCGCTACCACCGAGGCGGCGCACTCGGACCACGGTCGTCGGCCCGCCGGCCGCAAGCGCCCCCGCAGGTGTGCGACCGGTCGCGCACGCGACCAGCGCGCGGGCCAGGGGAGTCGGGCCTTCGGCACGCACCGCGGCGTCGTCGGCCAGCATCTCGATCAGTAATCGCACGGCGTCCAACGCGCTGGCACTGCGGACGAACCGAGGGAACGCGGCATGGACCGCGGTGAACATCTCGAGCACCAGGTCATGCCGGGCCCGTAGGTGGGCGCGTTCGTGCGACAGGATCGCGGCGATCTCGTTGTCCGCCAAAGTCGTCAGCGTGCCCTCACTGACGACGACGCGACTGCGCACACCGGGCAGGCAGTAGGCCAGCGGCTCCTCGACGTCGAGTATGCGCAACCCATCCCCAGCGCGTGAGTGGGCCCACTTCCGCGATTTGCCCACCAGGTCGACGACCATCCGGTGATGTGCGCGCCTGCGCCTGGTGGCTATCGCGACCTGCACGATGGCAACGGCAAGCCGCGCCCCGATCACCAGCGTCAGCGCGAACACCGCGAGATAGAGGACCCATAACGGCCAACCAAGAGCGTCGATCTCGCTGGCGATCGTCGCGGTCGGTCTCCCGTCGGCTCCGGGCGCGAAAAGCCTGCTCGCGATGGCGATTCCCGCGGAGAAGGCCGACAGTACGGCAGCCAAAGCGATGGACTGCCACAGCACGATGGCGGCCCGCGGTGCCCGCGACGGCCACGTTGCCCGCGCCAGCATCGCCGGCACCGGTCCCGACAGGACCAGCGCCATGACGGTGAAGGCCAGCGCGGACACGCTGTAAGTGTCTCTCAGCCGGTGCCCGGCTCGCTAGCGGGTGGCGATATCTGGTGCTTGCTCTCCAACTCGGACAAGGCGCGCCGCAGGGCGGCCGCCTCGTCGGCGTTGACCCGCTCGACGAAATGCACCAGCGCAGCCTCCCGGCCACCCGAGTCAGCAGCTTGATCGAGGGCGTCCACCATCAGGCCGGCCACCAGCTCGTCGCGGCCGTGCGTCGGTGCGTATCGATGTGCGCGGTCATCGCGGTGTTGAACGACAAGGTTTTTCTTCGCCAGCCGCTGCAGGACGGTCATGATCGTGGTGTAGGCGAGGTCGCGCCTGGCGGCGAGTGCCTCGTGAACCTGGCGCACGGTCTGGGGCTCTCGCGCGGACCACAGGTGGTCCATCACAGCGCGTTCGAGTTCCCCTAAACGCGTCAACTTGGCCATTCTTCGTTCATCTCCTAGAGACGGTAGATCCAGCGTACTACGGGTTTACTACCGTGCGTCGTATCCCGCACAGCTACGTCGTTCGGCGCGGTTCCGCGCTTGCCCGACAAAATGTCGAAGCGAAGCTCTTCCGAGGTCAGCGCCCCTTCGCCCACCCTTGTGAGTCCAGTCACAGGGTCTGGCCCCAGGGGCCAGCCTGACTATAGTAAGGCTAACCTAAGTCTCATCGGGAGGTCCTATGACGGTTCTTGTCGACGACCCGCTCATCTCGAGCATGGCCATCGCGCAGTCGCTGCCATTGCACGAGTCGAGCCGCCGACTGCGCGAGCTCTATCCCGAATGTCCGAGGGTCTACGGCGTCGCCGTGATCGGTGATCTGTCACGCCGACGTTGGTGGCCGCTGACGCAAGCGCTGACCACCGATCGGCTGGATTCGATGTTCAAGCTCGCTGCGGAGGAGACCGAAAGTCGCGCGGCGGTGGCCCAGCAGCTCGCCGCGACCTTGGCGCACGTCGTCGTCGGACGAGTCGTGCCGCTGATCGTGCTGGAGGGCCGCGCCTGGGATACCGGTCTGGAGAACCTCTGGGTACACGTGGATTCCGAGGGTGCGATCGATTGGGTCGGGGTCGCGGATCCGACTCTGCGCGCGCTGCCCGATGACCCGTACTTCTGCGGGCGCCGGGCGCCAAGGACGAACGGTTCCGCGCGGGACGGGATCGTCGTCCTGCCCAACGAGGCCGCGCTGACGACGTGGATCGCGCACCGAAGCCACCGCACCCTCGAGCCACTGTTCGGCAGGCTCGCCGAGGTCAGCGGTTCGGCAATCTCGATTGCGGCGATGTGGCACATCGTCGGCGCTGCGGTGGTCAGTGCGGCGACGCAGGTGCCCCTGCTGGCGGGTTCGAGCGAGCTGACCAGCATGCGGCGCGGTCAAGCAGTGCTTGACGCACTGGTCGGATTCGGTCTGCCGGTTCGCGGCACCACACGGGCGCCGGCGGGTGCCGGGACGAAGGGCTTGCTTAATTAGGGCAGCCTTGCCTATGCTCATGGACAGAACGAACTTGAACCACCGGACCGCACCGGAGTCCTGAGGGCTGCAGAGACTCCCGGTCCACACGAAGGACGGGCCCCGCACAATGTGCGGGGCCCGTCCGCATTTCCGGGTATCCGACGAAGGCGTTTCCGGCATCACCGTGTAGACAAATCTGCGTGAGCACAGACATCCCGCCCGGCCTGGGTGCCGGGTTCGACTCGGCGATCGGCCTCGAATTCCTCGAGCTGACACCCGACGGCGGCAGCGCCCGCCTCCAGATCGATGACAAGCTGCTGCAGCCGTGGGGGATCGTGCACGGCGGTGTCTACTGCTCGATCATCGAGAGTCTGGCCAGCGTTTCAGGGCAGATCTGGCTCGGCGAGAACGGCGGCGGCCATGTCGTGGGGGTCAACAACAACACCGATTTCCTGCGCGCCATCTCCGCCGGGACGGTAACGGCAGCGTCGGTTCCGATCCACCGCGGCCGACGTCAGCAGCTGTGGCTGATCACCATCACCGACGAAAAGGAGCGGGTGGTGGCGCGGGGGCAGGTGCGCCTGCAGAACCTGCCGCCCGAGTAACGGACCGATTTCCTCGCGCTGCTGAGGTGTGCAGGGCGTGGCATTATCGCCGACTATGCGATTAACGCCGCATGAACAGGACAGGCTGCTGCTGTCGTACGCCGCGGAACTGGCGCGTCGGCGTCAAGCACGCGGGCTCAAGCTCAACCACCCCGAGGCAGTCGCCCTGATCACCGATCACCTCCTCGAAGGGGCGCGCGACGGCCGCACCGTGGCGGAGTTGATGGCCAGCGGCCGTGAGGTTCTCAGCCGTGACGATGTGATGGCCGGCGTTCCGGAGATGCTCTACGACGTCCAGGTGGAGGCGACGTTCCCGGACGGAACGAAGCTCGTAACTGTCCACCATCCGATCCCATGACGGCCGACGGCACGCCGTGGGCTCCCGGCGAGATCATCTACGGCCAGGGTGATATCGAAATCAACGAGGGTGCGCAACGGCTCGAGATGGACATCGTCAATACCGGTGACCGCCCGGTTCAGGTCGGCAGCCACGTGCATCTGCCGCAGAGCAACGCCGCGTTGCAGTTCGACCGCGCCTCTGCTCACGGCCGGCGCCTCGACATCCCCGCGGGCACGGCCGTGCGCTTCGAACCCGGTGTCGCCCAGCGGGTCTGGTCGGTTCCGCTGGGCGGATCGCGCGAGGTCCACGGACTCAGCCTGCAACCGCCCGGCCGATTGGATCCGCCATGAGCGCTATTTCCCGGTCCAGGTACGCGGCATTGTTCGGGCCGACCACCGGCGACCGCAT
This sequence comes from Mycobacterium neglectum, assembly GCF_002591975.1. Classification (GTDB taxonomy): domain Bacteria; phylum Actinomycetota; class Actinomycetes; order Mycobacteriales; family Mycobacteriaceae; genus Mycobacterium; species Mycobacterium neglectum. Next base: position 139,126 of record NZ_NVQE01000011.1, read on the forward strand.
CCGACTGGCCGATACGGATCTGTTTGTCGAGATCACCGAGGATCGCAGTGGCGGACCGCGTCTGGCGGGTGACGAGGCGGTATTCGGTGGCGGCAAGGTACTGCGTGAGTCGATGGGACAGGGTCGCGCAACCAGGGCCGACGGCGCCCCCGACACGGTGATCACAGGCGTGGTGATCATTGATCACTGGGGAATCATCAAGGCCGACATCGGGATTCGTGACGGCCGAATTGTCGCCATCGGCAAGGCGGGAAATCCCGACGTCATGTCCGGTGTACATCCGGATCTGGTGGTCGGTCCGTCGACCGAGATCATCGCGGGCAATGGTCGCATCGTGACCGCTGGCGCGATCGACTGTCACGTTCACCTGATCTGTCCGCAGATCATGGAAGAGGCACTCGGCGCCGGTATCACCACTATCGTCGCCGGTGGCACCGGCCCCGCGGAAGGTAGTAAGGCCACCACCGTCACTCCCGGGGCGTGGCATCTGAGCCGCATGCTCGAGGCGCTGGACTCCTGGCCGATGAATGTGGCGCTGCTCGGCAAGGGCAACACCGTCAGCACCGAGGCCATGTGGGAGCAGTTACGCGGCGGCGCAGCCGCTTTCAAACTGCATGAGGATTGGGGTACGACACCTGCGGCGATCGATGCGTGTCTGACCGTCGCCGATGAATCCGGCGTTCAGGTGAACATCCACACCGACACCCTCAACGAGATGGGCTTTGTCGAGGACACGCTCGCGGCCATCAAGGGGCGGTCGATCCACGCGTATCACACCGAAGGGGCGGGCGGCGGGCACGCGCCCGACATCATCACGGTGGCATCCCATCCCAACGTCCTGCCCAGTTCGACCAACCCGACACGGCCGCACACCGTCAACACGCTCGACGAGCATCTGGACATGTTGATGGTCTGCCATCACCTCAACCCTGCCGTGCCAGAGGATCTCGCGTTCGCCGAAAGTCGCATCCGGCCGTCGACGATCGCAGCCGAGGATCTGCTGCACGACATTGGCGCGATCTCGATGATCGGCAGCGACGCTCAGGCGATGGGACGGATCGGGGAGGTGGTCATGCGCACCTGGCAGACCGCGCATGTGATGAAGCGCCGACGCGGCGCACTCGAGGGCGACGGGGCCGCCGACAATAACCGGGCCCGCCGCTACGTCGCGAAATACACGATCTGTCCGGCCGTCGCGCACGGGCTCGACCACGAGATCGGCTCGGTGGAGGTCGGCAAGCTCGCCGACCTCGTGCTGTGGGAGCCGGCGTTCTTCGGGGTCCGCCCACACGCAGTGCTGAAGGGCGGCATGATCGCGTGGGCGGCCATGGGGGACGCGAATGCGTCGATCCCCACGCCGCAGCCGGTACTGCCGCGACCGATGTTCGGCGCGGCGCCGGCAGCCGCCGCCGCGACGTCCGTGCACTTCGTCTCGTCGCATGCCATCGATGACGGGCTGGCCGACCGGCTCGCCGTCAACCGCAGACTGGTCGCGGTCAAGAACGTCCGCGCCGTCGGTAAGGCCCAGATGCCGCTCAACGACGCACTTCCCGACATCGAGGTCGACCCCGATACCTTCACGGTGCGCATCGACGGTGACGTCTGGCAGGAAGACCCTGCCGTCGAACTGCCGATGGCGCAGCGCTATTTCCTGTTCTAAGGCGATGACGAATCTCGCGACGCTGCTGACACTGTCGGACTCACGGCTGCCGACCGGTGGTCACGTGCACTCCGGCGGCATCGAGGAGGCCGTCACCGAGGGTTTGGTGCGTGACCTCGTGACGCTGCGGGCTTTCCTGTGCCGGCGGATCCGTACCACCGGCCTGGTGACAGCATCGGTAGCCGCGGCCGTGCACGGCGGCGGCCTGCCGATTACGCAGGCCGACCACGAGATCGACGCCCGCACACCGGCACCCGCCGCTCGCCAGGCATCTCGCGCGCAGGGGCGCGGTCTGCTGCGACTCGGTCGGCGCGTCTGGCCGGCCGAGAGCTGGGAAACCCTCGGTGTCGCGCCGCACCTCGCCGTAGTGGCGGGTGCGGTCGGGGCGGCCAGCGGTCTTGAGCCTGAACAAACGGCGCTGACCGTCGTTTACACGACGATGACCGGGTCGGCGACAGCCGCACAGCGGCTACTTGCGCTCGACCCGGGCGATGTTGCGGCCCTGACCTTCGAACTGGCCACGTCGTGCGATCAGACCGCCGCATCGGCCTGCAAGGAGCTGGCCGACCTGTCCGATCCGCTGCTCGACGTGCTGGCCCAGCGACACAGCCACCGCGAGCGACCCCTGTTCGCGTCCTGAAAGAGAGTTGTCATGCCACCGCATTTCCTCGACGGCCAGCCACACGGTCACTCCGATCGCCCCAAGCGCCGGCGGACGGCCGGAGAGCCGCTGCGCATCGGTATCGGCGGCCCCGTCGGTTCGGGTAAGACAGCGCTGGTCGCCGCGTTGTGCAGACAACTGCGTGATGAACTGTCACTGGCGGTGCTCACCAATGACATCTACACCACCGAGGACGCCGACTTCCTGCGCCGTCATGCCGTCCTGCCCGACTACCGCATCGCTGCCGTGCAGACCGGCGGCTGTCCGCACACCGCGATTCGTGACGACATCACCGCGAACCTCGATGCGATCGACGACCTCATCGCGGGCAACGAGCGGCTCGACCTGATTCTGGTGGAATCCGGCGGCGACAACCTGACGGCCACCTTCAGCTCAGGCCTTGTCGACGTGCAGATCTTCGTCATCGACGTCGCCGGTGGTGACAAGGTGCCGCGCAAGGGCGGTCCGGGCGTCACCTACTCGGATCTGTTGGTGGTCAACAAAACCGACTTGGCACCGCTCGTCGGAGCCGACCTGGAGGTGATGCGCCGCGACGCGGCCACCGTGCGCGGTGACCGCCCGGCCGTGCTGATCTCGCTGACCGAAGACCCCGGAGCGACGGCGGTGTTGAGCTGGGTGCGTGAGCAGCTGAAGGTAACGGTCTAGTGCGATCCGACGTCCTCATCGTCGCGCATCGCGACCGGCGGCCGCGCATTGAATCCAAGGGCGGACTCGCCGCGCGGGAGACCGAACCCGACACGGTGCATCTGGTGTCGGCGGCGGCCACCCCGCTCGGCGGTGACACCGTGTGTGTGCGCATCGTCGTCGAACCGGGGGCAATTCTGCGAGTACGCACCGCCGCGGCGACGGTGACGCTTCCCGGCCCGACCACGCATGAGTCACATGCGATGTGGACTCTGGACGTAGCCGGTGAACTCGATCTCGATCCGCAACCGACTGTTGTCGCGGCGGCCTCTCGGCACATCACCTCGACACGCCTCGCTCTGGGCGGATCCGCCCGTGTCAAGCTGCGAGAACGCATTCAGATCGGCAGAAGCAATGAGCGACAGGGCTTTTGGTCCGGGTCACTACACGCCGATGTCGACGGGTCTGCGCTGCTGCGGCACCGCATCGAAATGGGCCGCGGCTCGGTGACCGACGACGAATTGGCGGCGCCGATGGCGTGCATCAGCGAACTGAATTATCCCGAAACGGAAGCCGACACCGCGGGCATGGCACTGGCGTTGGCGGGCGGCGGCTGTCTGTCGACGTGGCAGGGCGAGCGGCTCTAGACCGCCGCTTTTTCCGGATCCTGAACCAAGGCCGCGATCTCCTCGAGTTCTTCGATCCTGGTGCGGGCGTAAGCCTGTTGCTCCGTGATCGTGAGGTTTCCGCGCTTCTTCGACAGGAACGTCACCGTCCACAACAGCAGCGTGGTGATCTTGCGCCGGAATCCGACCAGATACACCAGGTGCAGCACGAGCCACGCCAGCCAGGCGATGAAGCCGCCGAACTCCAGCGGTCCGATCTTGGCGACCGCGGAGAAGCGCGACACCGTGGCCATGGAGCCCTTGTCGAAGTACTGGAACGGCTCGCGCTCGGCGGGGTTGGCACCCTTGAGCTCGGCCTTGACCGCCTTCGCCGCGTACTTGCCGCCCTGAATGGCACCCTGCGCCATACCGGGAACGCCTTCGACGGCAGCCATGTCGCCGACCACGAACACGTTGGGGTGGCCGGGAACGCTCAAATCCGGCAGGACCTTCAACCGGCCGGCGCGGTCGACCTCGGCGTCGGACTGCTCGGCGATGTCGCGGCCGAGCGGGCTGGCCGACACGCCCGCCGACCAGACCTTCGTCGCGCAGTCGATGCGGCGGAACTTGCCGTCGGGATCCTTGACGGTGATGCCGTTGCGGTCGACGTCGGTGACCATCGCACCGAGCTGGATCTCGACGCCCATCTTCTCAAGGCGCGCCTGGGCCTTCTTGCCGAGCTTCTCGCCCATCGGGGGCAGCACGGCGGGGGCGGCGTCGAGCAGGATCACCCGCGCAGTCGTCGAATCGATGTGCCGGAACGCGCCTTTCAGGGTGTGGTCGGCGAGTTCGGCGATCTGCCCGGCCATTTCGACGCCGGTCGGGCCGGCGCCGACAACGGTGAACGTCAGGAGCTTCTCGCGACGGGCAGGGTCGCTGGACCGCTCGGCCTGCTCGAACGCGCCGAGGATGCGGGAGCGCAGCTCCAGCGCGTCGTCGATCGACTTCATGCCCGGCGCCCATTCCGCGAAATGGTCGTTGCCGAAGTAGGACTGGCCCGCACCTGCCGCCACGATCAGCGTGTCGTACGGCGTGACGTAGGTGTGCCCGAGCAACTCGGACCTGACGGTCTGATTCGACAGGTCGATGTGCGTCACGTTGCCCAGCAGCACCTGCGCGTTCTTCTGATTACGCAGGATCATCCGGGTGGGGGGCGCGATCTCCCCCGAGGAGATGATGCCCGTCGCGACCTGGTACAGCAGCGGCTGAAACAGGTGGTGGGTGGTCTTGGCGATCATCTTGACGTCGACGTCGGCCCGCCTGAGCGCTTTGGCAGCGGTCAGGCCGCCGAACCCCGAACCGATGATGACGACCTTGTGCCTATCGGTCGCAGTGGCTCCGGGATGGCTCATTCTTGGGCTCCTCGACGGTGCTTCACGTGCAGTTCCTACCCACTACGGTAGCCGCCTGAACCTCTCATAGTCGCATCGTTGGCTGTGTTGTTTCCCACGTCAAAGGGCGGAATTATGTCCCGAGGAATGGCTTCAACGCCTCGCCGACAGCGGTGACGCCGCCGGGGTGGTAGCCGTTGAGGCTTGTCACCGGGCTCAGAATCACGCCGGTGACGCCCGCGTCGATCACCTTGGTCTTTATTTGTTCGGCGACGCGCTCGGCGCTGCCGAACACCGCCTGCTGCTTGAAGTCGTCCGGGATCATGTCCTCGGTGACGTTCTCGTCGATCATCGCGATGACCAACATGCTTGTCTCCAGCGTGGCCGGATCGCGGCCGATCTCCTCGCAGCGCTCCTTGACCACGGCCAGTTTGCGGGGCAACTCGTCGAATCCCGCGATGATGTTGAGGTGGTCGAAGTGCTTGGCCGCCAACGGAATCGTCTTCTTCTCGCCGCTGCCGCCGATCATCAACGGAATGTGATCGCGGAAGCGCGGTTCGGCCATGGCTTCCTGCGTCTGGTAGTACTTGCCGTTCACCGTCGGTCGCTCGCCGGCGAGCATCGGCAGGATGATCTGCAGCGCCTCGCCGAGCTTGTTGAAGCGATCGGTGAAGGTACCGAATTCGTAGCCGAGCGAGTCGTGCTCGAGTTCGAACCAGCCGGTGCCGATGCCGAGGATCGCGCGGCCCTGACTGATCACGTCGAGCGTGGTGATGGCCTTGGCCAGCAGCGTCGGGTTGCGGTACGTGTTGCCGGTGACCAGGGTTCCGAGTTGAACCCGTTCCGTCGCGGTAGCCAGCGCGCCGAGGGCGGTGTACGCCTCGAGCATCGGCTGGTCGGGGGTTCCGAGGCCCGGCAGTTGGTAGAAGTGATCCATCACGAAGACGGAGTCGAAGCCGGCGGCCTCGGCCTCCTGAGCCTGGGCGATGACGGTGGGGAAGATTTCGGCGACGCCGGTGCCGTAGGAGAAGTTGGGGATCTGGAGTCCGAGTTTGATAGCCACGCCTCCACGTAACCACAACTAACCGGAGCGGTCACCCCGCTTTAGCTTTCGGCGAACGGAGGAATATCTAGCCGAAGTTCGCCAGCGCACCGTGGCTGACGTGCAGCGTCTGACCGGTGATGTGCCGGGCTGCCGGCGTGGTCAGGAACAGCGCGAGCCGACTGATCTCGTCGGCCACCGGCGGCGGCGTCCGAGACAGTCCGTCGTAGCCGGGCTCTGTGTTTCGGCCCGATGCGACGGCGTTCACGGTGATGCCCCGGATGCCGAAGTGCGGGGCCTGCCCGGCGGTCCAATCGGATACCGCAGCCTTGATGGCCGCCTCTGCACCGCCCTCAGTCGGGTTCTCTGGGATGACGTTGATGATCGAACCGCCCGACCGCAGGTGATCACCCAGGATCTGGACGGTGAGCACGGCCGAAAGCACCGTCGCATCGAGAGCATTGCGCCACGCCGTGGCCCGATCCGCGAGGGAGTACGTCCGCGGATCGCCGGCGTCCCAGCGCGGGGCCGGCACGTTGACGATGGTGTCGAGATGGTGGGGGAACTGGTCCCGCGCTTCTTCGAGGCTTGCCGCATCGGTGTTGTCGAACACGACTGCGTCGACTTCGAGTTCCTTCGCGGCGACGTCCAGCTCGTCGCGGCGTGCGCCGGCGATCACCACCCGGTGCCCCGCGTCACGGAAGCTCTCCGCGATCGTCCGGCCTAGATCGGTGTCGCCTCCGGTGACCAGCACCTCCATCGCCAGGACCTCCTCCGTGTTCAGCACTGAACCCCAGCCAGTTCACAAAATGTTACTGGACAGTAGCTATAGGACGAAACGCGGCACGCGGGACTTGCCACCACATCGCAGCCGACGTGCCATAGGGTCGTGATCTGTGAAGCCCATCGCGGCGCTGACCACCTCGAAAGCCAGCGCGATTTCCGCAGCTCTCGCTACGCCTTGAGCCCGTCGGCCGTCCTGCCTCGCTGGATCTACATCCCCGCCGCGCTCGGGGCACTGTTCGTCGCCGTCCCGCTCATCGCGGTCGCCGCCAAAGTCGACTGGCCGCGCTTCTGGACACTGATCACGAGTCCCGCGTCGCTGTCTGCGCTGGAATTGAGTCTGAGAACCGCGACGGCGAGCACAGCGTTGTGCGTGATCCTCGGGGTGCCGATGGCTCTGGTGTTCGCCCGCAGCGACGCCAGGGCGGTGCGAATGACCAGGCCGTTGATCCTGCTTCCGTTGGTCCTTCCGCCGGTCGTCGGTGGCATCGCACTGCTGTACGCCTACGGCCGTCTCGGCCTGATCGGTCAATATCTGGATGCCGCGGGGATCCAGATCGCGTTCACGACGACGGCCGTCGTGTTGGCGCAGACCTTCGTGTCGCTGCCGTTCCTGGTGATCTCGCTGGAAGGCGCTGCCCGCACCGCGGGGGTCGACTACGAGGTGGTCGCCGCGACCCTGGGTGCCCGGCCCACCACCGTCTGGTGGCGGATATCGCTGCCGCTCCTGGCTCCCGGCCTGGTGTCCGGCGCGGTACTGGCATTCGCCCGCGCGCTGGGCGAGTTCGGCGCCACCTTGACCTTCGCGGGTTCGCGCGAGGGCGTCACCCGCACCCTTCCGCTGGAGATCTATCTGCAGCGGGAGAGCGACGCCGACGCAGCCGTGGCGCTGTCGCTGCTGCTCGTCGTGGTCGCCGCGGTCGTCGTCATCGGTCTCGGTAGTCGGCGCCTCCGCGCCGGGGGCGCCAATGCGTGGTGACCGATCGTGACCGACCTCAGCGTGCGCGCGGTCGTTGAAAACCGCGGCGTGGATATCGAATTCGCGGTTGCCGCCGGAGAGGTACTCGCCGTCCTCGGGCCGAACGGCGCCGGCAAGTCGACGGCCGTTCATGTCGTCGCCGGCCTGGTGCGGCCCGACGACGGTGTCGTTCGCGTCGGTGACCGCGTGCTGACCGACACAGCCGCGGATACACATGTCGCGACCCATGACCGTCAGGTCGGCTTGTTGCTGCAGGATCCGCTGCTGTTCCCGCATCTGAGCGTCGCCGCCAACGTCGCGTTCTCACCGCGCAGCTCGCGGGCCGCTGCAGCACGTTGGCTGGACGAGGTCGACGCCGCCGACCTCGCCGATCGCACGCCCCGACAACTCTCGGGCGGGCAGGCGCAGCGGATCGCGCTGGCGCGTGCGCTTGCTGCCGAGCCGGATGTGCTGCTCCTCGACGAGCCGCTGGCCGGCTTGGACGTGGGTGCCGCGGCTTCGATGCGCAAGCTGCTGAGCCGGGTGCTTGTCCGCGACAACCGATCGGCGGTGCTCATCACCCACGACCTGATCGACGTGCTCACCCTCGCTGACCGGGTGCTCGTCATGGAGGCGGGGAAAATCGCTGAAATAGGTTCCACCGCAGCCATTTTGGCTACACCTCGCAGCAAGTTCGGTGCGCGCTTCGCCGGCGTGAATCTGGTCGCGGGAACTGCGGGTCCCGACGGCGTGCTGACGACGCAGTCTGGCGCTGCCTGGCACGGAGTCGCTGGACCCGACACCGTGTCCGGGGGGTCGACCGTGGCACTGTTCTCACCGGCGGCGGTCGCTGTGTACCGGGACAAACCACACGGAAGTCCCCGCAACACCGTGGAAGTGACGATCGCCGAACTCGACAGCCACGGGCCCGCCATCCGTATCCGCGCCGAGGAGCAACCGGGCGGCGCGCCGGGCCTGGCTGCCGACATCACCGCCGACTCGGCCGCCGAATTGCGTCTGACGGCGGGGGAGCGTGTCTACTTCTCGGTGAAGGCGCAGGAGGTCACGCTTTTCCCGAGCCAGTAACGGTGCGGCTTGCCGTCGCGATTTACCGACAGATCGACTCTGACAACCAGCGCCAACCGCAGTGGGCGCACCCCGCGCCACGCGTGGGCGCCCTGTTGTCTCAGCAATCTGTCTTTATGCTGCCTTGCTGCAGGTTTAATGTTCACAGCAATGTCACAATTTAGCACTTTTGGAGCAACTCGCACTTGCGTCACGGCCGCAACACGGTAGTTTCTTCCCCATGGATGAGCGAGACGCGATACGCGAACACCGCAAGGGCCTCTCAAAGTCACTGGCGATCGCGGCGCTGACCGGCGCCACCGCGATGGCGCTCACACTGCCTTCGATCGCGCACGCGCAACCGGAGCCCACACCGACGCCGCCACCGCCACCGAGCGGTAATACGTTCTTGCAGGGGCCGCCTCCGCCGCCCGCCGACCCGAAGGCGGGCGGTGGAGGCGGCCCGTGAAAGAACGTCATATCTGTCGCTTATTCTCTCCTGACGCCGTCGACGCACGCCCTTGCCGTAATCTATCTTCTTCGATTTAA
>NZ_NVQE01000110.1 GCF_002591975.1 Mycobacterium neglectum
GAAATTCCGACTTGTATGGGTGTCACGGCAGGTGAATGGGATTGCAGTCCATAGCGTGTCGTAGCAGACCGGAGGAATGACTCGCGAAATTCCTGTCACCCGCAGTGCGGGTTGACCCTGGTGGGGTGTGTCACTCCTCCGGTCTGCGTTCGCGGCGTGACTCAAGAGAGGCGTGACCACAAGCTGCTGTGAGAGGTACTTGAAGTCGGATTGTCCGCCGCGGATTCCCCATCCACACGAGCGAAGGGAACCCGTAATCCATGATTGTCATCGGCATCGATCCGCACAAGTCCACCCACACCGCCACCGCACTGGACCCGGCCACTAACTCCGATGTTGGGTCGCTGCGCATCGAGGCGTCCATCGCTGAATACCGGCGGCTGATCGTCTGGGCGAAGGCGTGGCCTGAGCGGACTTGGGCGATAGAGAACGCCGACGGGCTCGGACATCATTTGGCGTTGTGGCTGCTGGCCCGGGGCGAGGTGGTGCTGGACATTCCGACGACGGCGACCGCACGGGTTCGGGAACTGTCCCGCGGTGGTCGGCGTAAGAACGACCGCATCGACGCCGCCGCGGCGGCGAGTGTCGCCGCCCTCCATGGTGATGCGCGTCCGGTTCACCCGGAGACAACTACCGACTCCCTAGCGCTGCTGGATGAACGGCGAGTCAATCTGTCCCACAGTCGAACCCGGACGGTCAATCAGTTGCACGCGTTGCTGCGTGAGCTGATGGCCGGCGGCGCACCCGCCGCACTGACCCCCGCCAAGGCCGCCAGCGCCTTGCGCGGATTTCGGCCCCGTACCGGCCCGGACCGCATTCGGGTCGAGCTGGCCAAGGAACTGATCGCCGACGTCCGCCGGTTCGACGACCAACTCGCGGCGAACACGAAGACGATGATGGAACTTCTCGACGAGCATGGCACCAGGCTGCGCGAGATCGACGGCGTCGGCCCCGTGTTGGCGGCCCGCCTGCTCGGCCGTACCGGACCAGCGAGCAGGTTCGCCTCGGCCGCGGCGTATGCGAACTACACCGGCACCGCACCCGTCCAGATAGCCAGCGCCGACGCTTCCCGGCATCGGCTGTCCCGATACGGAGATCGGCAGCTGAACTCCGCGATCTACACCGTTGCGATGATCCAGATCCGGATGCCGGCCAGCAGAGGCCGCGCGTACTACGACAAGAAAGTCGCCGAAGGCAAAACACCGCGCTCGGCCACCCGCGCGCTCAAACGGCATCTCGCGGGGCATCTCTGGCGCATCATGCTCGCCGACGAAGACCGCACCATTCGAACATCTTCGGAAGCACTCGCAGACGCCTCTTGACAAATAGAGAGGCACCCCA
>NZ_NVQE01000111.1 GCF_002591975.1 Mycobacterium neglectum
TGGTTACTCTTCTTCATGGTGGTCCCCTTGCTGTAGGAGTTCTTGGCGGAACGCCCGATACCTACCACACGGCAGGTTTCGAGCGGGGGACCGCCACCTCAACTTCTACGAGACCCGGGACAACCTCGAGTCATGCCGGCGGATCACTGGCGTTTAGCCCGTTGGACGGTGCTCTCTATGTCTCCGTCGGGGACGGCACATCCTTCAACACCACGGACCCACGGACTATCAGTGTTCAGAACATCAACAGCTTATCCGGCAAGATCCTGCGCATCGATCCAATAACCGGCTTGGGACTGGCCGATAACCCGTTTGTCGAGCCGGGTGACGATCTCAGCGCCAACCATTCCAAAGTCTATCAGTTGGGACTGAGGAATCCGTTTTCCATCGGGTTCGCCCAAGATGGGCGTCTATTGATATCGAATACAGGTTGGGGTAATTGGGAGGAGATCGAAACCGGTTACTCTGCAGCAAATTTTGGTTGGCCGTATTTCGAAGGCGGCGATAATGGTGTTCTGGTGCCCACCGGAGGATATCAGAACCTCCCCGGCGCAACTCAATTTTATGCGGCGGTCGCGAACGGCACCATAACGATAACACCAGCCTATCGTGCATTTGCTCATGACGAGAATGCGGCGGGTTTTCAGCTGGGGGCTATCGTGGGTGTCGGCGCACCTTACACAGGATCGCGATACCCAGCGGAATTACAGAATGATGTCTTCTTTACCGACGTCAACGACGGTGAGGTGTTCGTTGTCGATGTAAACAATCGCAGCGATGTGAAGTTTCTATACAGCAGCCAAGCTGTACCCATCGCCTTTAGCCAGGGGCCCGACGGGTACGTGTACGTTGCGAACCTCGCCAATAACACGATCAGTAGATTGCTTATAGAGCCGATTCAAGCTCCATCCCCAAATACGTTGACCCCGAATGGCAGTGCCAGTGTCGCCAGCAATGTTTTCACCCTGACGACGACGACGACCGGCAATCAGGCCGGCTCGGCGATGTCGACGGGGCGCATCGATGTGCGCCAGAACTTCACCTTGGCCTTCGAGGTCAACCTCGGGGCCAACGACGGCGGCGCCGACGGGGCGGCTGTGGTGTTCCATAACGATCCTCGTGGCGTCAACGCTATCGGTTCCTATGGCAGCGGTTTGGGGGTCGGCGGTATCCGCAACGGCTTGGCGATCGAGTTCGACACCTTCAACAGCACTGCGGCCAACCTTGCCGAGACCGGCATGGCTGGCTCCGATATCGCCAGCGACCACACCGGTTTCATCGCCACCGACGGTGCCTTTGCCACCACGCCCGTGGC
>NZ_NVQE01000112.1 GCF_002591975.1 Mycobacterium neglectum
CCTGATTTCAATGGGTGATTGCAACACTTCGCGTAGGAGTGTTGATGGCTCGTCCTTTGGTGTTGAAGTCAGTGCTGCGTCGGTACTGGGATTTGGTGGCCGAAGGGGTGCCGCCATGGGTGGCAGGTGAGCGGCTTGGCGTGTCGGGGACTACGGGCGGGCGTTGGTTTGGTCACGCTGGCGGGGTGAAACCCCAGTTCAAGGAGTCCGGCGGGACTAAATGGCAGCGCTTGTCGCACGACGAGCGCGAGGAGATCAGTATTGGTCTTGCCAAAGATGAGTCGATCCGCTCGATTGCTCATCGGCTTAGCCGCGCTCCGTCGACGATTTCGCGTGAGGTCAGTGCCAACCGGGTGGGCCGCGATGTGTGTGGGCCCTACCGAGCCCATCGGGCTCAGCAGCGCAGCGAGGAGCGAGCGCGCCGGCCTAAGGCCGGCAAGTTGTCGGGCAACCTGGAGCTGCGCACGCGCGTCGATACGCTGCTGAGTCAGAGGTACAGTCCCGAGCAGATAGCCGGTGTGCTGGCCAAGACCTATCCTGAGCGCCCGGAGATGCAGGTGTCGCACGAGACCATCTATAAGGCGATTTACGTCCAAGGCCGTGGAGAGCTGCGCCGAGAGCTGCATCGCTGCTTACGAACTGGGCGAGCAGTGCGCAAACCGCGTCGGCGCAGCGGGGCTGCGCGAGGCCGCATCCCGGGGATGGTCAACATCTCCGAGCGCCCTGCCGAGGCCGAGGACCGCGCGGTACCTGGGCATTGGGAGGGCGACCTGATCATCGGAAAGGATCAGGCCTCTCAAATTGGCACGCTCGTCGAACGCTCCACCGGTTTTGTCCAGCTGCTGCACCTGCCCACCCACCGCACTGCCGAGGTCGTCGCCGAGGCGATGATCGCCAAGATCAAAGACTTCCCCGACGCGCTACGAAGAACGCTTACCTGGGATCAGGGCCACGAAATGGCTGCCCACCAGCGGATCAGTATCGACGCCGGGATCGAGATCTTTTTCTGCGACCCGCACTCGCCATGGCAACGCGGCAGCAACGAGAATACCAATGGTCTTCTGCGGCAGTATTTTCCGAAGGGAACCGACCTTTCAAAGCATTCGGCTAAATACCTCGACGAAGTCGCCGCCGAACTCAACAACCGGCCCCGGAAACGCTACGACTTCGACAGCCCCGCCCAAGTCCTTGACCGGATACTCTCGGATCCGAAAACAACCACTGTTGCGATCAAACCTTGAATCCGCC
>NZ_NVQE01000113.1 GCF_002591975.1 Mycobacterium neglectum
GCCGCGCCGTGAGCTTCGGTGGTGTAGGTGTGCCCGCTCGGGGACGTCAGCACAATCGTGCCGTCCGGCAGTTGGCGGTCACTCCAACCGCAGGCTCCGGTGTGAAACGTCTTGATCAGATGGTGAATCCGGCAGTAATGCTTGGTGTTCGACGGATGCGTCGGCCCATAGGGCCAGGGCACCGTGTGGTCGATGTCGGACTTTTCGACCGGCTTATCGCAGCCCGGCCAACGACACGTCAGATCCCGCCACCGGATGAACTCCTTGTTATTCGCGCTGGGCCGATACCCCGAATCGGGCGCCACACCGGTCGGCACGGTCAGGGGTTTGAGCGTGGCGTTCTTGGCCACCTCACGCACACTCTCGGCGGGCAGGATCCCGAACCCTCGCAGATACCCCGGCGCGTCACTGGACCCATCGATCGTGGCTTGTTCGGCCAGGACGTGAATCACCGCTGTCGTCACTGACACCTGCCCTGCCGCCGCGGCACAGTCCTCACGCTCACACCGGCAGGCAAGAGTGGCTTCCCCGCGCCCCAGCGCGCCCACAGCATCGGCGCGACGCTGAGTGTGCGAGCGCGGATCGTGCTCACACACCGTGGCCGCCAACGCATCCAACCGCGCATCCAGCGCGGCCCCGTCGGTGGCACGCACATGACCCGACGCGAACGCCATCCCCGGCCCAGCCTCGTCGACCTCGAAATACCGGTTCTCATCGACCTTGGGCGCAATACGCACCCCGGCCGGGTCGAACTTGGCCACCCACTGATCCACCCGATCGCGCAACTTGGGCTTGGAGAACTTCATCCACTTCTCACAATGCCGCGCGATCGCCTCATCCAACTCCGGCATCACCGCATCCTCGACATTGTCGGTGCGGTTGATGATCGTCGACACCATCCGGTAGTCGATCGTGCCGCGCAAAAAGACCTTGGCCACCGAAGGCAGCCGATGCGCCAGCGTGCAGGCAAACTGCACCTGCCCCACCGCACGGGCATGGCTGATGTTCTGCACCGCCGACACCTCAGCAGCCACCGCGGCACAGTAATCGACCACATACCAATCCAGATCGGCCAACGCCCCCTGACGGCGCTCATACAACTCCGCCACCGCCAACAACCGCTGCGCGGTGGACATCGACTCATAGCGCGTGGCCTCACCCATCAACTCGATGAGATCCCAATCCCGATC
>NZ_NVQE01000114.1 GCF_002591975.1 Mycobacterium neglectum
CGATCGCGTTGGTGGTGTAGACGATCTTGCGCAACTCGACCGGATAGTCCAGGAATGGCACGAACTCGGGCCAGGCGTTGCGCCATACGTCGATCGCCCCGGGATACTGGGCGCCGTAAGCGGTGTCGAACTCTTTCAAGGCGAGCTCGGCGGCCTCGACCGTCGCCGCGGTGTAGATCGCCCGCATCGATGTCGCGACCTTCTTGCGGTCCTTGTAGGACACAAACCGCATCGCATTGCGGATCACGTGCACCACGCAGGTCTGCACCACCGTGTCGGGGTAGATCGAGCGGATCGCATCGGGCAGGCCGGTCAGCCCGTCACAGCAGGCGATCAGGATGTCGCGCACCCCGCGATTGCGCAGGTCAATGACCACCTTCTGCCAGAATTTAGCGCCCTCGGAATCTTGGATCCACACCCCCAGGGCGTGTTTGCGGCCCTCCAGATCCACCCCGATGGCCAGATAGGCGACCTTGGTGGTGACCACGCCGTTGTCCTTGATGCGCAGCCGCAGCCCGTCGATGTAGAGGATCGGATAGACCTCCTCGAGCGGGCGCGATTGCCAGCACTTGATCTCATCGACGACGACCTCGGTGATATTGGAGATCAGCTCGCGCGACACGCTGGCGCCATAGACCTCCTCGAGGTGGGCCTCGATATCACGCGTGGTCATGCCCCGCGAGTACAGCGACAACACCACCGAGTTGAGGTTGCCCAGCCGGCGGACCTTTTTGGGCACGATCGCCGGCTCGAACGAGCCGTTACGATCACGCGGCACCGCGATGGCCACCGGGCCGTTGACAGTGGACACCGTCTTCGGCGTCGTGCCGTTACGGGAATTGCCCGACCCACGTCCGGCCGGATCACCGGCCTCATAGCCCAAGTGATGAGTCAGCTCCGAATCCAACGCCCGCTCCAACACCGCCTTGGTCAACTCGTTGAGCAAACCATCGGCGCCATCAATCGGGGTCCCCGACTTCACCGCATCTTTGATCAACGAATCCAACGTCTCAGCCGAAAACGTCTCCGCCAGTTGTCGAGCCGCCGACTTCCTCGAACCCGACGACGCTATGGCCTTGGTCACAAATCACTCCTTCTGTCCGCCCGAACGGCGGTCCGATGATGGACCACCCCGGACTTACACAGATGGAATGACACGCCC
>NZ_NVQE01000115.1 GCF_002591975.1 Mycobacterium neglectum
CGTGTTGCCTCATGTCAAGATGCGCGCGAGGGTGGTTTCGTTGCCTCATGTGATTGTGCGCGCTTGGGGATGCGGGCTCTGGTGGCGTGGTCGGACTTGCTCGTCGTCACTTTGAGGAGCCGGGCGGTAAGGGCCTGGATCTGACGCTGAGTGGCGGCGGGGTTGATCAAAGCGTGGGTTCGGGCCATGGACGCTGTGCGGTCATCGGTCATGGCTGGATGAGCAATCGCGCGGCGGAATGGGGTGGTCGCGGTGTCGTACTTCTTGGTCACCTTGGCGCCGTCGCGGACCTTGAATACTAGTTTCTGCTGCGGGTAGAAGTAGTTGGTCAACTGGGACTGAAGCTGCCAGATTTCGTTGAGTAGCAACAGTTCTGGGGCGGTGTCGTAGCGGTGGTAGCCGACCATGGTGCGTACGGCTGCCCAGTTTTTCTGCTCGACGTGACAGCCATCGTTTTTGTTGGTCGGCCGCGCCCTGGTGAAGGTGATCTTGCGGTTTCGGCACCAGAGGAACAGATAGACGTTGATGAATTCTGATCCGTTGTCAGAGTCCACCCCCAGGATCGGGAACGGCATCACATCGGCGATGTCATTGAGTGCGCGCAGGACGCACTTGGCCTCCTTGGTAGGCACCGAGCGGTTCTCGGTCCACCCCGTGGCGATATCGGTGACGGTGAGGGTGAATGCGAACGGCCCGATGGTGTTTCCGCCATCGTGGGAGACCAAGTCGATCTCGACAAAGCCCGGCGTGGCGTCGTCCCAGTCCGCCCAAGTGCGTACTGGGATCTGGCTTCTCAACAGCGACCCGGGCTTGGTGGCGCGACGCCCCTTGAGCTGGCGTTTGGCTCGTTCACCTGCCAGGCGACGATCGATGGTGGCCGCCGACAT
>NZ_NVQE01000116.1 GCF_002591975.1 Mycobacterium neglectum
AAGTTACGGCGGTCAATAGCGGCAGGGAAACGCCCGGACCCATCCCGAACCCGGAAGCTAAGCCTGCCAGCGCCGATGATACTACCCAACCCGGGTGGAAAAGTAGGACACCGCCGAACACAAATTAAAGCCCTTTGCCCCCCAATTCTATTGGGGGGCAAAGGCATTTGTGGCACTTCGCGACGGCGACATCGGCGGAGGCCGCGCTTGTCCGATCAGTCGTGTTTTGCCTCGTAGCGCAGCAGCACCGTGCCGCCGGGAAAGGTGCGGTTCTCTAACAGTCGCAGCGAGATCCATGACGGCAGTGTCGGTAAGAACGGAGTGCCGCCGCCCACGGCGGTGGGCGCGACGACCATCCGGTACTCATCTACCAGACCGGCCTGCACGATCGGCGCCGCCAGCGTCGCGCCGGCCAGCTCCAGAATGCCGTCGGTTTCGGCCTTCAGCTTCGTCACCACCTCGAGGGGGTCGCCGCGCTCTAGGCGGGAGTTCCAGTCGACGGATTCCAGGGTGCGCGAGAAGACGACCTTCGGCATGTCGCGCCAGATGTGCGCGAAGTCGACGATCAGAGGGGTGGCGTCTGGGGTCTTGTCGGCGGTCGGCCAGTACGCGGACATCAGTTCGTAGAGTCGCCGCCCGTAGAACGATAGGGCGGTCTCCCGCGAGCAATGATCAGAACCTGTGGATGAGCCTCGGCGAGGTGGCGTGAAAGTGGGCGCACCTTCCCGAGGATGATCATCACGGAAACAGGATCTCGATCAAGACCGGCGTTGGCGCGCTGGTTGGGAAG
>NZ_NVQE01000117.1 GCF_002591975.1 Mycobacterium neglectum
AGAAAACCCTCGACGCCCAAGAAGTCCGGGCCAAGGAAATCATCGCCGGAGCGAAGAAGGCCAAGGCCACCCGGTTCGTCACCGTCGCCGGGGATCAGCGCACTCTCGATGAAGCCAGCCTGGCCCGCGCCCGCAGTCTGGTGGGCCTCAAAGGCTATGTCAGCAACATCGATGCCGCGCAGATGCCCGCCCGCGAGGTGATCGGTAAGTACCACGAGCTCTGGCACGTCGAGCGCTCATTCCGGATGTCCAAGACGGACCTGGCTGCCCGGCCGATATTCCACCACGTACGCGACTCGATCGAAGCGCACCTAAGCATCGTGTTCACCGCCCTGGCCGTGGCGCACGCCATCCAGGACAAGACCGGGCTGGCGATCGCCAACGTCGTCAAACAACTTCGCCCGCTGCGCAGCGCCACCATCACCATCAACGGCACCAGCCAGACCTTCCCGCCGCAGGTCCCTGCCGCCCAGGCCGACATCCTGGCTCATCTCGGCCTGAAAACG
>NZ_NVQE01000118.1 GCF_002591975.1 Mycobacterium neglectum
TGTTCTGTTCGGGGACATCGCTGACGCCGGTATGTCTCGGGACATCGCTGACACCTGAGTAGGGCCTCGACCACGATGGTTCATGGCCCAGAAGGTGACGGCGATGGACATTCGGATGGCTGCGGCGTTGGCCGGGCAGGTGGATAACGTGGCGGAGTTCTGTCGCCGCGAGCAGATCAGTCGGCAGACGTTCTACAAGTTTCGCCGGCGCTTCCGCGACGAGGGAATTGACGGGCTGCAGGATCGGTCCCGACGGCCATTGACCTCGCCGGGGCAGACCTGCGCCGAGGTCGAGGATCTGGTGGTGCGCCGGCGCAAGCGGATGATCGAGGACGGTAAGGACCATGGCGCGCAGTCGATCGTATGGTCGTTGCAACGCGAGGGCCTAACAGCAGTGCCCTCACCCTCGACGGTGTGGCAGATCCTGACCCGCCGCGGGATGATCACCCCACAGCCGCAGAAGCGCCCGAAATCGGCGACCAAGCGATTCGTGTTCGCACGGCCCAACGAGTGTTGGCAGTCGGACTGGACCCGGTGGTGGCTGGCCGATGGCACGGCGGTGGCCATCGCGGGCAGCCTCGATGACCACTCCCGCTATCTGGTGGGGCTGCGTGCGGCTGACGCCGACGCCGACGGCGACCTCGTGTGGTCGGTCATCATGGCTGGCGTCGACGAATGTGGGATACCGTCGATGTCGTTGTCGGACAACGGAATCGTCTACACCGGTAGATTCCACGCGCATGAATCGG
>NZ_NVQE01000119.1 GCF_002591975.1 Mycobacterium neglectum
TGACCGACAACGCCAGCCTGGCGCACCTGCTGAAGTTCGACTCGATCCTGGGCCGTTACCCCGAGGACATCAGCCTCGAGGGCGAGGACACCATCGTGATCGGCAACACCAAGATCAAGGCACTCGAGGTGAAGGAAGGACCGGCAGCCCTGCCGTGGGGCGACCTCGGCGTGGACGTCGTCGTCGAGTCCACCGGCATCTTCACCGCCCGCGCCAAGGCGCAGGGCCACCTGGATGCCGGCGCCAAGAAGGTCATCATCTCCGCGCCGGCCAGCGATGAGGACATCACGATCGTGCTCGGCGTCAATGACGACAAGTACGACGGCAGCCAGAACATCATCTCCAACGCGTCGTGCACGACGAACTGCCTCGGGCCGCTGGCCAAGGTCCTCAACGACCAGTTCGGTCTCGTGAAGGGCCTGATGACCACGGTCCACGCCTACACCCAGGACCAGAACCTGCAGGACGGCCCGCACAAGGACCTGCGCCGTGCGCGCGCCGCCGCGCTCAACATCGTTCCCACCTCGACCGGCGCCGCCAAGGCGATCGGGCTGGTGCTGCCCGAGCTGAAGGGCAAGCTCGACGGGTACGCCCTGCGTGTGCCGATCCCGACGGGTTCGTGTACCGACCTGACGGCCGAGCTGTCCAAGGCGCCTACCGCCGAAGAGATCAACCTCGCGTTCAAGGCGGCCGCCGATGGTCCGCTCAAAGGCATCCTCAAGTACTACGACGCGCCGATCGTGTCGAG
>NZ_NVQE01000012.1 GCF_002591975.1 Mycobacterium neglectum
CAGCTCGTCGACGCCCTGCGCCGACACGCTCACCCCGACACCGGCGCCGACACCAAATCTGTCGGTGCCGCCGCCTAGAGTTCATCGTGGATCGTCACCCAAATTCCACGCGACTCGGGACATGCTCCATTCGGTTTCGACCTGGTTTAGTCGAACTTTCGAATGAACGAATGCTCACCATTGACCGTGTTGAGCGTTGGCCCAACAATCGAAACGCAAGCAGAAGCTTTGCGTCCCAGAGTTCTTGGCATTGCCGACGCTACCGACCGCCGGGCCAGGCATCTACTTGTCCCTCCGTCATGTCCACAACACCTGATCGAAGTTGAGATGCCTGTGAAGCTCAAGAGACAAATTCCCTCACGAGTTAAGGCGCAAGACCTCCCGATCGACGATTGCGCTTCGGGCGATGACAAAATAGTTGGCGCCGCCGGAACCACCCAACACACAACATTCTGCCGAATCTGTGAGCCGTTATGCGGATTAATTGTCTCCGTCACCGACCGTCAAGTCACAGACATCAAAGGAGATAAGGACAATCCAGTCTCTAGAGGATTCGTGTGTCCGAAGGGTGTGTCGATGCAGCACATCCAGCACGACCCAGATCGAGTGACGACACCCCTACGCCGGGTCGGCGGACCCGGCGAATTCGAAGAGTGTTCGTGGGATGAGGCGATGCGTGACATCGCATCTCGTACCAAGCGAATCATCAAGACCTACGGCCCGTCAAGCATCGGAGGTTACTTGGGTAATCCCGGCGGAATGCACAGTGGTCACATGTACTGGTTCGCGGGATTTCTCGACGCTCTTGGCTCTCCGCATGCTTACTCAGCCGGGTCACAGGACACGAATACTCGCCTGGCTGCGAGTGCTTACCTCTATGGCACGCCGTTGTTAGTCCCGTTCCCCGACGCCAAGCGAACAGATTTCATGTTGATGTTCGGAGCGAATCCACTTTTGTCCAAAGGGTCGCTGTGGACGGCGGGCCGTGTCCGTGAACAGCTGTCCGACGTTGTCCGGCGCGGCGGCCGAGTTGTAGTGGTCGACCCGCGACGCACTGAGACCGCAAAAGCCTTTGAGCATTTACCAATTCGCGCTGACACTGACGGGTGGCTCCTGGCAGCACTTCTGGGCGAGGTGTTCCGTCAAGGATGGGAGGACGGGCAATCGATTGAGGCATTGACTACAGGATCGGACCGACTCCGTGAAATGTGCGTGCCAGTATCGGCCGAGGTGGCTGCTGAGCATACCGGTGTCCCTGCCGACGACATTCGGCGTTTGGCAAGGGATTTCGCGATGGCGCCCAGTGCAGTCGTCTACACACGTACGGGTGTATGCACCGGTACGTTCGGAACTCTCGTCAATTTCTTCGCAGATGCCCTTAACGTCATCACTGGAAACTTGGATCACCCCGGCGGCTCGTGCTTTGGCGATCCTCCAGTCAGTATCGTCGAACTAGGTGAGCGTTTCGGAATGGTTGACGCTTCTGGCCAGGCGACGCGCGTAGGCGGGTTGCCTCGTATCGCCAACTTTTCACCATCGGTCGTCATGCCGCACGAAATCACTACACCCGGCGAGGGCCAGCTGCGGGCCCTCATCGTCGGAGCGGGAAACGTTGCGTTGTCCACACCGGGGGCGGGCGACGTCGAAGAGTCGTTACGTTCCCTTGATTTGTTGGTTTGCCTGGATCTATACATCACCGAGACATCGAAGTACGCCGACTACATACTGCCCGGCACAACGTTTCTCGAGCGCGCCGACATGCCAGTATCAAACTTGCAATGGGCCGCGACTCCGTTTGTCCAGGCCACACAGCGCGTAGTAGAACCGCCGGGACAATGCCGAGAGGAATACCTGTTCTACCAAGACCTCACCCGCCGCATCGGATTGAGGGACGGTCCGTTCACGCTGTCGTGGCTCCGATGGCTTGCCTTGATGACGTTGATACGCCCAACCCCGATGCAAGTGGTTGATCTATTGGTTCGGATAAGTCCTCAAGGTGACTTGTTTGGATTACGGCGCAACGGATTAAACATGAAGAAGATCCTTGCCCACCCCCACGGTCTAGTCCTCGGCGATGCGATCCGCACCGGAATCGCCCACGACAAGATCGGCCACCCGGACCGCAAGGTCCACCTCGGCCACGAAGAAATGGAATCAGAGATGCGTCGCCTTCTCCAGAGTCCGCCACTCAATCCTCGCTATCCAATAAAGATTATCGGTCGGCGCGAGCTTCGGTCCCACAACTCCTGGATGCACAATGTCCCTAACAACCACACGATGTCACCGCTGCTAATCAACCCGGGGGACGCCGAAGCGCGCGGCCTCGCGAACGCGGACCGCGCTCGGGTGTTTTCGGAGGATGGCGAGGTGGTAGTCGAGGTCGAGGTCACAGACGATGTCGTGGCCGGCACAGTTGTGCTGCCGCACGGTTGGGGCCACGCCGGAGGTGGCTGGTCGCATGCAAATGCCAAGCCCGGCGTGAACTACAACGTGTTGACCTCAACCAGGATAGAGACGGCCGAGAGAATATCGGGCATGTCGCATCTGAACGGCGTGGCTGTGCAAGTCGAGCGCGTCCGGCCGACTCGTGCCTCGAATTCCACTGCAGAAGAACGCGCATGAGTATTCGACAGTCCGTAGCAAACGGGTGAGTCAGTCAAGCTTGGTGTCACAACGAGAAGCTCGGCATTGTCGTGAATTGACGCGAAAGAGACCGAGATGAGGCAGGGCGACGTGGTCAACCTGGCTTGGGACCTGGCAGACGCGCTGGCGCCCGCACTTCCTCGAAGTCGACGTGTCGCCATTTTTGCTGCCCTTGGCGCCGGTGCAGTGAGCGATGTTCTCACTTCGCTCCTACACGAGTGTGATCCTGCGCCGGGTCTTCTCGCCCCTTCCCTTGCGGCACGCGTTCTCGATTGGATCGACGGCTACGCAGACCCGCGCGATCGGCACAAGCTTCGAACGCTGTTGAAACGCACTACCGGCCTTCCGGTGATGCCACAGGTCCGACCGCCGGTACGATTGGTCGCGCCTCGACAGCTGCGTCATCGGGCAGTGACAAACACAGATCAACGGAGTACCTCGATCCCGCCGCACCGAACCCCGTAGCGTTGACGCCCGTCCTAGGTTGGGCTTGCCGTCGTTCTAATTCCATTGCCGCGGCAGGCCCGGAAGCGTAGTAGTCGGAGAGGGTGGCACGCCCGTACAACCATCGAGTATTCGGGGCGGTGCACGTGCAGAAGCTCGACCACGTCGCCGCGCACCGACTCGGCGGGTTCTTCGCGCTGACACTGCTGGGCCTGCGCTGCGAGGAGGTCGGCGGGCTGCGTTGGTCGGACATTGAGCTTGAACCCGGAGCGCTGCGGATCCGGCAGGCGCGCGTCGATGTCAACGGACGCGACACCATCGTCAAGACTGACCGCAGTGCGCGGGACCTGCCGGTGCCAGCGCGCACACTGGCCATGCTCAAGCAGGGCCGCGCCATCTAAGTGGAGCTAAGGGGATTCGAACCCCTGACCCCCACACTGCCAGTGTGGTGCGCTACCAACTGCGCCATAGCCCCTTGTTGTGCTCATCGAAGTTACACCACCTGCGGTAGGCCATCAAAATCGCAGGTCAGGGCACTTCGCCGGCCGCCTCCGGCCCTAGCGGACGCGCCGGTGTGTGCCCAGCTGGCGGCTGGTCGTAAGTCTCGGGCGCGAATATCCAACCGATCGCCGCAATGAAGAGGACCGCGCCGCTGACGGCGAAGGCCCAACCGAACGACGCGTGCTGGGCGATCATGCCGACGATCAGCGACCCGCCGATCGACCCCACGTCGACCATCATCTGGAAGACGGCCACCGGAGCCCCGCCCCGGGACTGATTCCCGACGATGTCGGCCACAGCGGCCTGCTGCGGTGAGATAAAGATGCCCGTCGCCGCACCCGACACGTACGCGGTCACCAAGAAGATCACGAGTGACGATGTCACCCCGAGCAGGCTCGTCGACACAGCCGCGGCCATCAGTCCAACGATGAGCAGCTTGCGCCGTCCGATGCGGTCGGACAGATAGCCGCTGGGGATGACCACCGAGACATTGCCGATGGCGAACGTCGCAAGCGCCAGGCCGGCCACGCCGGTGCTACGGCCGAGCACGTCGACGATGAAGAGCGGCACGAGCGCGATCCGCAGCCCGAACGCCGCCCATCCAGTCGCGAAATTGGACAACAACGCGGCAAGGTAGGCGCGGTGCCGCAATACCTCGCGCAGCGAGACGGGAGGCCCGGCGGCTTCATCTGACGGAGCCACCGTGCTGCCCCGCAGGCTGAAGAACACCACACCAGCGGCGACGAGCAGCGCGGCCCCATAAATCGCGAACGGTGCGGCCAGACCCAGCCCGGCCGTGACGCTACCGAGAACTGGCCCACCGACCGATCCGATCAGAAATCCCGACGAGAACAGTCCGGCAACGCGACCGCGGGCGTCCGGTGGCGAAATCCTGATCATCAGCGCGAGCGATGACACCGAGAACATTGCCGACCCGAGCCCGCCCAGGGACCGGAACAGCAGCAGCTGCCAATAGGTCTGCGCGAAGGCGCACACGGCGGTGGACACCGCGACGATCAGCAGGCCGTTGATGTAGACCCGGCGCTCCCCCAATCGCTGCACCAGCCAGCCCGCCGGCGGCGCGGCGACCAGCCGCATTACCGCGAATGCCGTGATGACGAACGTGGCCGCGCTGATGCTGACGCCGAAGTGGCGGGCATATTCGGGCAACACCGGAGAGACGACGCCGTATCCGAAGGCGACCACGACATTGGCCGAGACCAGCAGCCAGACCTCACGCGGAAGCTTTGGCCTACCACCCTGGCCAGAACTGTCTGTCGAACAGTCCCTCTCCGCGTCAGAGCTCACGCGATGACTTTATTCACCACTTCCTTGGCCTCTTCCTGCACCTGCCCAAGATGCTCCGGTCCGCGGAATGACTCGGCGTAGATCTTGTACACATCCTCGGTGCCCGACGGGCGCGCCGCGAACCACGCATTCTCCGTCGTCACCTTCAGGCCGCCCAGCGATGCGCCGTTGCCAGGTGCGCTGGTCAGCTTGGCCGTGATCGCCTCGCCAGCCAACTCGGTGGCGCTCACCTGGTCAGCAGACAGTTTGGCGAGCCGGGCCTTCTGCTCACGATTGGCAGGCGCGTCGATACGCGCATACGTTGGCGCACCGTACTTTTCGGCGATCGCGTCGTATCGCTGCGACGGAGTCGAACCTGTCTTCGCCAAGATCTCCGACGCCAACAGCGCCAGGATGATGCCGTCCTTGTCCGTGGTCCACACCGAGCCGTCATGTCGCAGGAATGACGCCCCGGCGCTTTCCTCGCCGCCGAAACCGATGGTGCCGCTGAGCAATCCGTCGACGAACCATTTGAAGCCCACCGGCACCTCGACCAGTTTGCGTCCCAACCCGGCAACCACCCGGTCGATGATCGACGAACTGACCGCGGTCTTGCCGACCGCTGTGGACGCGGGCCAGTCTGGCCGGTTGGAGTAGAGGTACTCGATCGCGACGGCCAGGTAGTGGTTCGGATTCAGCAGTCCGCCATCGGGTGTCACAATGCCGTGTCTGTCGGAGTCGGCGTCGTTTCCGGTAGCGATCTGGTAACTATCCCGGTTGGCGATCAACGACGCCATCGCGTTGGGCGAACTGCAATCCATCCGGATCTTGCCGTCGGTGTCCAGCGTCATGAACCGCCACGTCGCGTCGACGTAAGGATTGACCACGGTCAAGTTCAGATTGTGTCGCTCGGCGATCGCGCCCCAGTAGTCGACGCTCGCGCCGCCTAGCGGATCGGCTCCGATGCGGATCCCCTCGGCGCTGATCGCGTGCAGGTCGACGACGTTGGGCAGGTCGTCGATGTAGGCATTGAGGTAGTCGTGCCGCTCCGCGTGTTCGGCCGCGCGTGCCAACGGCACACGTTTCACGCCCTCGAGTTTGTTCCGCAGCAGTTCGTTGGCCCGTTTAGCGATCGCCCCGGTGGCATCGGTATCGGCAGGCCCGCCATTTGGCGGGTTGTACTTGAACCCACCGTCGCGCGGCGGGTTGTGCGAGGGCGTGACCACGATCCCGTCGGCCAGATCGCGGTTGCGGCCGCGGTTGAACGCCAGGATGGCGTGGCTGACCGCTGGCGTCGGCGTGTAGCCGTCCGTGGAATCGATCATCGCCACTACATCATTGGCAGCGAGCACTTCGAGCGCCGACTCCCATGCCGGTTCCGAGAGCGCATGGGTATCACGGCCGATGAACAGCGGGCCAGTGGTGCCCTGCGCGTGCCGATACTCGACGATGGCCT
Source organism: Mycobacterium neglectum (assembly GCF_002591975.1). Classification (GTDB taxonomy): domain Bacteria; phylum Actinomycetota; class Actinomycetes; order Mycobacteriales; family Mycobacteriaceae; genus Mycobacterium; species Mycobacterium neglectum. The sequence goes on from NZ_NVQE01000012.1 coordinate 6,332, forward strand.
GGGTCGTGGCATGGATGTGCGCCTCGTTGAATGCCGCGTCGAGGCTGGAGCCCCGATGGCCCGAGGTGCCGAACGCCACCTGTTGATCGACGTTGTCGGGATCGGGTTCCACGGTGTAATAGGCCGTGACCACGTGCGCCACATCGATGAGGTCTTCGGGTTGTGCCGGTTGACCGGCGCGGGGATTGGCCATGGAGTCGATTCTGCTCCGGTTCCGCGCGACGCACCGACGTGACGCCAAAGAATTCAGGTCGACGGCAACAGTTCGTCGCACCGACTACTTGAGAAGTGGCGCCTGCTGATCGGTCAGTTCGACCGACCAGATTCCGGAGTCGTACCGCAGCACTTGGTAGGAGCCCGTGGGCACGGACACCGCCGGGAGGCTCGGAGCGACGCGCGCGAGCAGTGGCCGGATAACCGCGTCGTGGGTCACGACGACCACTGCCTTATGCCGCGACTGCGCCCACGCGCCCCACTCGTCGAGCGCCGGCCCAGACCGGGACAACACGGCCTCCGTCGGCTCGACTCCAGGAGCTGCGTCGACACTGCCCCACTGGGCGATGACCTCTGATTTCACCGCACCCGTCCATTGCCCGTAGTCGCGATCGTTGAAGCGATCGTCAATCTGGTGCGTGACTCCCACATGACGCGCGATGGCTGCTGCTGTGTGGACTGCGCGCCGAAGGGGACTCGACACCACGACATCGGCACCGACTCCCGCGAGCGCGACCGCGACCGCGCCCGCTTGGCCCGCACCGATTTCGTTCAGTTCAGGATCGGCGAGACCGCGGAGCCGCCCATCGGCGTTAAGGGATGTCTCTCCATGACGGACGAGATAAACGTGCTGCGCCATCTCTGACTCCGTTATTCGGGCGCAGCGTCGGGAACGAGGAGCACGGCTCTGCCGTGTTTGCGCGTCACCTGATACGCGACCGACTGTCCGGCGAAAGTCTCGATGAACGAGTGCATGCCGCCCCGGGGTGCACCCAGCACGATCATCACCGCATTGACCTCCTCGGCCAGGTCGGCGAGGACGTCGGGTGGACGTCCGTGCATGGGGTGGTACGTCCAGTTCGCGTCGAGTTCATTCAGCATGCCCCGTGCCTGAACGGCGTGGGATTCGAGGGTGGCGCGCAACTGCTGCTCATAGTCCCATGCGTCCGGATCGACGGGCAGATCAGCGAAGTCGGCGATATGCGCGACATGCAGATGTGCATCCAAGCGTCGAGCAAGGCCGATCGCATAACGCAACGCTGCGACGCTCGCGGGTTGGCCGTCCCAGCCGACCACCAACTCCGCGGAGGACCGCGTGGACGGTTCGTCAGTGTTGTCCATCTCGGGCTACCCCCTTCCGTAAACGACCATCAGAGCGCCCACACCAGGGCGAGTCCAGCCGCGCAGGCGGCGACCGACATCACCAAGGAGACGACCGCGTTGAGCAACGCCAGCGTTCGCCGGCCCTGTTGAACGAGCCGCACGGTTTCGAAGCTGGCGGTGCTGAAAGTCGTGTAGCCGCCGCAGAATCCGGTACCCAGCACGGTCTGCCAGGCGCTGGACTGGCCTCCGAAGATCACGACCCCGGCAAGAACGCCGATGAGTAGCGACCCCGTGACGTTGATGACGACGGTGGCCAACGGAAACGGTGACCGCCACCGCTGTTTTGTCCATGCGTCGAGCAGGAACCGAGTGACCGCACCCGAGGCTCCCGCGAGGAAGGTCAGAATCGGAATCATGCGCGTGCCCTCCGGCGGTGCACGCTCGCCGTGACCACGATGCCGAGCCAGGCGGTGAGCACGCCGCCCAGCACGCTGAACACGCCGTAACTGACGGCGGTTCCGAGATGGCCGTTTCGGCCCAACAGCACGATCTCCAAGGCGAAGGCGCTGTAGGTGGTGAAAGCCCCACAGAACCCGGTCCCGGCACACAGGCGGGCGCGGCGGCGCCATCCTGAGTCCTCACCGAGCCGCGCGAGTCCCTCCAGCAAGCCGCCAAGCACGAATGCGCCGGCGAGGTTGATCATGAAGGTCGCCCACGGCCACGATGCGCCGTCGTGCGGCAGGGCCTTCTCGATGTAATAGCGCAGCGCCGTCCCAGCGATACCTCCGGCGAAGATCCAGGCCATGGCCGATGGGCGCAAGTGCAGTGGCCGTAAGGGTTTGGCCGGAGCGTCGGGATCGGTGAGCAACTCGGCATGCGGGTCGGCAGCACCCGTTGAGCGTCCCGCGCCGGCATCGTCATCCTGATCGTCGGCTTCCGGCTGATCGGCGGTCATGTGGCATCCCTACCCATCGCTACGACGGTAGGAACTATCAGCCAGTCGGCGGTTCGAGCGAGAGGCTCGGGCGAGATCCATCACCACTGCGGTGACTGTACCGCTCTAGCAGCGCGTATCGCGAGATCGATGTCACAAGCACCACCCTGGTCGACAGGTAAGGCTAGCCTCACTTCGGATTCCCGTGTACCGTCGCACGCCGTGACCTCGTCTAATCCTGAAGCGGTGAGCGCGGCTCTCACCGAGATCCTGAGCGAAGACATGAATGTCGATATTCGCCGGGTCACCAGAGAATCCAGACTGATCGACGACGTCGGACTCGACTCGGTGGCGTTCGCGGTCGGCATGGTGGCCATCGAGGACAAACTCGGCGTCGCGCTGTCCGAAGAGGACCTGCTCAGCTGCGATACCGTCGGCGACCTCGAAGCGGCCATCCTCGCTAAGGTGCCCGCGGGCCAGCCGAACTCGTGACCGTGCTGGCTGCGGCGCTGTCGGCGGCGATGCGGGGCGCCCCAACCAAGCTTGCGGTGCTCGATCCCGACAACGATAGGTGGGTCCGCCACCCCTGGCAGGAGGTCCACGCGCGGTCGGAGAACGTCGCCGACCGCATCGTCGACGACGGATCGACGGCCGTCGGCCTCGTCGGCGAGCCGACCGTGGAATTCCTCGCCGCCATTCCGGGCACGTTCTTCGCGGGGGCAGCGCTGTCGATCCTGCCCGGGCCCATCCGTCGTGCTGATCCGCGGCAATGGTCTCAGACGACCCTTGACCGGTTCCGCAGCATCGGAGTGACAACGGTCTTCAGTAACGGCACAGAGTTGGAACTGTTGCGTGAGAACGCCAACGGGATCGTCGTCCACGATCTCGGCGACGTCGCCCACGCCCATCGTTCAACCACTTTCGAAGGACCGCTGACCGCGGAGGTCGCGATCCTGCAAGGTACCGCGGGGTCGACGGGAACTCCACGCACAGCACAGATTTCACCGGCAGCCGAATTGGCCAATCTCCGCGGACTGATCGCACGCGTCAACATCGATGAAAAAAGTCGCCTACAAAGCTGGTTGCCGATCTACCACGACATGGGCTTGGCCGTCATGCTGGTATCCACGCTGGCCCAGGCAGACCTTTGGCAAGCGCCCACAAAGGCCTTCGCCGGCAACCCGTTCGGCTGGTTGAACTGGCTCCATGAGAGCGAGGCGACGATGACCGCGGCGCCCAATATGGCGTTCAACATCATCGGCAAATACGCCAGCGGCCTGTCGGGTCTCAATCTGAGCAACCTCGGCTACACGCTCAACGGCGGAGAACCCGTCGACTGCGACGGGTATGCCCGCTTCTCCGCTGAGATGGCCCGGTTCGGCTTCAACCCGAACTCACTTTCCCCATCCTACGGACTGGCCGAATCCACCTGTGCTGTAACGATTCCCGAACCATTCAACGGTCTTCGAATTGACGAGGTCGCCGTCACGACTGACGCTGGTGAGTCCACTCGGCGTTTCGCGGTTCTCGGCCATCCGATCGACGGGATGGAGCTCAGGGTGAACACCGAGCAGCCTCACGCCACCGAGGTGACCGGTCGCGAGGTCGGCGAAATCGAGATCCGCGGCACGTCACTGATGAACGGCTACGTCGGCGAAGCGCCGATCAATCCCCAGGAGTGGCTGCCCACTGGAGATCTCGGGTACATCACCGACGAAGGACTCGTCGTCTGTGGCCGCGCAAAGGAACTCATCACCGTCGCGGGGCGCAACGTGTTCCCCAACGAGATCGAACGGATCGCCAGCCAGATCGACGGCGTGCGGGACGGTTGCGTAGTGGCGATCGGTACGGGTGAGGCAACCGCACGGCCCCGGCTCATCATCACCGCGGAGTTCAAGGGTGATGACGAACTCGCGGCGCGCAGTGCCGTCGTGGCACGGGTGGCATCGGAATGCGGCGTGGTGCCCGCCGATGTCGTGTTCGTGAAACCTGGTGCGCTACCCCGGACGTCATCGGGCAAGCTGCGCCGGTTGGAGGTCAAGCGCAACCTGGAGGGGGCCAGCCGATGACGGAATCGGCAGACGCTCCTCCGGCGGAGGACTACAGCGACCTGCTCGACCGGGTCTTCGATGACCGAGTCACGAAGTGGACGGCTGAGGCCGAAGAAACCGAACGCTTCCCCCGAAAGCTCATCGAATACCTGGGTGAGTCAGGCGTTTTCGCCGCCAAATGGCCGGCAGGCCAGCAGAACTCCGATGTCGCCAAGGTCATCGCGTTGGCTCGCAAGCTCGGTGTGTTGGGATCGGCGGGCGTCGGCGTCGGTGTGGGTTTGCATGACTCGGCGATCGCGATCCTGCGCCGCTTCGGCAAGTCGGACTATCTGCGCAACATCGCCGAGCAGGCCATCCGCGGCGAGGCGGTGTTGTGCATCGGCGCCTCCGAGCAGTCGGGCGGATCCGACCTGCAGATCGTCGGCACCGAGGTTCGCTCCGTGCGGGACGGCTTCGAGGTCAAGGGCATCAAGAAGTTCGTCTCGCTGTCCCCCGTCGCCGACTACGTCATGGCGGTGGCGCGCAACGTCGACCATGACCCGAACAGCAAGCACGGCAGCGTGGTCGTCATCGCCGTCCCACTGACGCAGTGCGAGATTCAGCCGCAGTACCGAAAAGTCGGCGCCGGACCGTTGGACACCGCTGCCGTGCACATCGACACCTGGGTGCCCGCCGACGCGCTGGTCGCCCGCGCGGGCATCGGCCTGGCCGCGATCTCCTGGGGACTGGCGCAGGAGCGGATGTCGGTGGCCGGCCTCGTGTCGACGTCGGCTCAGCGGGTCATCGGGATCACGCTGGCGCGCATGATGACTCGCCGCCAGTTCGGCCATACGTTGTACGAGCATCAGGCACTGCGGTTGCGCATCGCCGACCTGCAGGCCCGCGTCGACATGTTGCGCTACGCACTCGACGGTATCGCCGCGACGGGCAAGCTGGACCTCCGCGCCGCCGCGGCCATGAAGGTCAACGCGGCGCGCCTCGGCGAAGAGGTGCTCAACGAGTGCATGCACATCTTCGGCGGCTCGGGCTACCTCGTGGATGAGACGCCGCTGGGCAGGTGGTGGCGGGATATGAAGCTGGCGCGCGTCGGCGGCGGCACCGACGAGGTGCTGTGGGAGTTGGTCGCGGCGGCGATGAAGCCGGACTACGACGGCTACGCCGAGTTCAACCAGCTCCCCTAGGGCTCACGCGCGCAGCTCCACCGCGAACAGACGCAAATGTCCAGCTTTACCGGCGTGTCGGGTACATAAGCGTTCCCCAGCTTCGCGTGGGCCCAGCTCGCGCCGAAAGCAGGTGACCTACTTCTTGGCGAGGTTGACCAGGAACTCGATCGTGCCCGTGGGCTCGACAGTCACGAACCCTGCGAAATCTGGTGGCGTGACGTTGAAGTCAGTCCAGGTGACCGGGACAGAACCGGCGGCAACGATGGTGTCGCCGGAGCGTTGAACGTCGACCTTCGCGGTCACGTCGCGTGAGGCGCCCTTGACCGTCAAGCTCACGGGGACATCCAGCGTCACCGATGCGCCGCTGTCCGGCACGGATGCGACGTCGACCGGCTGGGTGACGCGCACCTCGGCGGTCGGGAACTTGGCGGTGTCGAGAATGTCCTCGCCGCGAAACTGGTTGTCGCGTGAGCTCTCCGGGGAGGTGATCGATGCCACGTCGACGGTGAACGTCGCCGACTCCAGCTTCGACGCAGCCACCACCGCCTCGCCAGTGACATTCGGTGTCCGGCCGTTGACGGTCAGCGGTGAGCCACGCAGGATCTCGTCAACGCGATAACCCGCCTGTGTGCGCGCGGCGGCGTCGTCCGGTCCCGGCACCACGGTCCACGTCCCATTGACATCTGTGGTCGCCGCCGCCGTCTGGCCGGGCAGCGTCAGCTCGGCGTCGGCTTCACCGGCGATGAACTCGCGATAGATCCACGGTCCGGCCGTGAACCCGACAATGGCGAGCACAACCACGACGCCGAGCACCCACAGCACAGCCTTCTTCATGGCACGGAACGCTAGCCGATGTCGGGTGCGTCCGACGGCGAACGGGGCAGCGCGTACAACGCCATTCGCCGATTGGACATGTCGTGCTCACCGAGGAAAACAGCACCGGCGTATTCGCAGACGGCCCGCGCTCCGCTGTTTCGGTGGTCCGGGTCGAACATGATGCGACGGCAACGAGGTTCGAGCTCGAAGATGTTGGCAACCAAGCGAGGCAACATGATCGGCGCGATTCCGCGGTTGACGAACCGCATCTCCGCGATTGCTGCGTGCAGACCGATGTCGTACGGATCTGCGTCATAACACGGAGCAATCGAGTCTTTCGCCGCTCGGTACAGCTCGACATAGACGAACGGCTGGCCGCGGAAACTACCGATGAACGGCCGGGAGTATTCGCCGTCGAGTTGGGCTTGCAGGTAACGCTGCCAGCGCTCCGGCGGCCAGGCGTACTCCCATGACTCCACCAGGTGCCGGCGGTTCATCCACTCCGACACCATCTCCGCGTCGGTTGCAGCATCGACGAGGCGGACGCCATAGGGTTCGCCCAGGGTAGGCGTCGGCGGCGCGCCCACCGCGCGGACCTCGTCGGATATCGATGTCAGCTCGCGGGGCAAGACGGGTGATGGGGCCCGGTCAATCTCGGTCATCGACCGCCGAGCCTACCGGAGCAACTGAGGGTAGGTTTACCTACCTCACCCTCCTGGCTAAGGCACCGCTGAAAGCCAGTGATCTGCCAGCGCCGCGACCCAGTCGGCCGCGGCATGGGGGTCTTCGGGCGGCCCATCGACGATGACGAGTTCATCGACTCCGAGGTCCGCCAGTGGGACGATGTCGTCGAGATGCAGGGCGCGCAGCGCCACCGTCACGCGCAGCTCACTGCGGTCGCGGCCGTGCTCAGCGCACTGGTCGCCGAGGGCGTGCAATCCCAGTCGCGCGAGATCGCTGTCGCGGGTCATTCGAACAGTTCGTCGATTGCTTTCTGCTCCAACTCAATCCATCGGCCCACGCGCTCGCGGACACGTGCGACGTCGTTCTCGTCGAAGTGCCGGGCCTCATCCGGCGTGATACGACAGATGTCCATGGGACCGCCGACGCTCGGCGACGATGTGTCCAGTGTGTCGAGCACCCGCAGGGCGGCCACCACCCCGTAGTCGACGCTGCGCTTGGCCATCTGGAAATGCGCGAGCAGTGCGTAGGCCTGTTGGGCCATCGGCGAACCGCTGCCGACGGCCTGGAAGCCCGTCTCTTCGTGGTGCCCGATCAAGCCATGCGGATCGATGTCGACGATGAAGGGTTTCCCGTTGGAGTAGCCGGCGGCCAGCATGTACGTCGACGGCGTCGCGCCGGGCTTGCCGCCGGGCACGTCGGAGATGAAGCTGCTGTAGTGCTGTTGGAGGACCGGAACGACTCGTTGTTGCAGAGCATGCCCGACGTCGGTCGCTTCGACGATCGCGTCCGCCTCGGCGTCGAAGATCTGCTCGAGGTCGAACAGCACAGCCCGGGAGCCGCTCCCACCCCATGAGGCGTTCTTGCCGAGTGCGTGCAGCTTCTGCGCCGGATAGCTCACGCCGCGCACGGGATCGGTGATCTGGGAGTCCGACGCCATCACGACCCCGTCGGCACAGCGCAATGCGAGAACGACCGTCACAACTCAGGTCTTACCCACATCGGGCGTTCGTCTCACGCCGCACCGTGGAATCGTGGACGGATGGACGTCGACCGGGTCGCAGAACTGACGCGCTGGCAGGACTCCGGTGCCGTATGGGAAGTGGTCGCGCGGCGCGGCGACACTCTGACGGTCGCCCTGTTGCGCTGTGATGGCGGCGAAGAGATGGACCGGTTCACCTCCGACGATTCACGACTGCGGGCATTCATCGGCGAGCGGCAGAGCAGCGAGGACTAGCGACGCGCTGGTCAATACGCACGGTCGCCCCGCCCTGGGGACGGGGCGACCGCGTACGTGTCATCAGAACTGTGTCATCAGAACGGAGCCGTCCTGAACCCGCCATCCCAATGCACGCCCCAGGCGTTCAACTCGCTGTTCCACTCAACTGGCAGCCAAGGCGCCCAGTACGGCGGCGGCGGTGCCGGCGGCGCCCACACCGGCACGATGACGCGATGCCCTGGCGGCGGAAGGCCGCGCTGCCCTGGTGGCAACGGGTTGCCCGGTACTCCGACGTTCACTCCGGGACCAGGCACCGGCGGCCACGGCGGACCCGGCGGGCCCGGCCATTTCGGGTCCCCGTTGGCAACACCCGCACCAATCCCGAGTGCACCGCCGACGAGAGCGCCAGCACATATCACCGTGACGAGGCTTTTCTTGACATTCATCAGGTCGACTCCTTCGATCGCCCGCCACACACGGACGCGCTGGTCAATCCGACCCCCAGACCGTATTGGGCTACCCGCCGTCGACCGACGTCTAAACGCCTGCTCGGCGAACCAGTTCGACGAACGCTGCCGCCGCCGCATCGACACCATCGTGATCGTCGGTGGCGACCAGGTCGAGCAGCAGTCCGCGAGCCACGGCCAGGCCGAGTCTCATGGTCGCGGGGTCCGTCACCGGCCCGGTGCCGTTGACCAGCCAGGTGTCCACGGCACCGGGCAGCATCCCCGCGAAGGGCTGCTCACCCTGCACGCCGCGCGCGTAGCACTCGAAGAACAGGCGCTCAAACGGGCGCAACTCGGGCCGGCGCAGGTTGGCCCACATCGCGGCAATCGCATCGGCCGGGTCGGTCGGCAGTTCCCGCATCATCGACATCTGACGGCGCTCGACCTCACCGACTATCGCCAGCAGCAGTTCGTTGCGTGAGCCGAAATGGTGCAGCAGCATCCGGTGGCTCGTCCCGACCGCAGCCGCCACATCCCGAAGCGATCGGTCGCCGATCCCTCGTACAGCGAACTCCTCGACCACCGCGTCGAGCAGTTCCTGGCGCCGCTCGAGATCAGGAGGGCGGGCCATCGAGGTGGTGCATATGTTCGCTTCGGGCTTTCAGGCCCGCGGCCTCCAAGTCCAGGTATCGACGGGTCATCGATCGCATCGCCAGTCCGACGAGCGCACCGATAGGGCCGCCCTGGTCGATCTGCTGACGGACTCGCGCGCGCTGATCTGACAGCGGCTCGATGTCGTGGCTGGCCTTGGTCAGCCCACCGGGTGAGCGCTGCACCCAGGTCCATGACCTGCCCGGTTCGACATCGGTGACCTCCCAGACGAGCTTGGGCATCCGCGGCTGTTTGAGCTCGAAACGCTTGCCCACCGCAATGCCGGGTCCGTCGAGCGCGACCAGGCTGGTGACCGAGGCGGTCCATTCGGGCCAGCGCTCGACATCACTGAAGACATCCCAGACGACAGTCGCCGGTGCGTCGATGTCGACGCCGCAATCGGTAATCATGTACCAAACGGTACATGAATCGATCTTTCGGGGGAAGCCTCCATCCCCCGCAAACAACTGAAAGTGCGTGCGGAAACCGCCGGACCGCCATACCGTCGAGCAACGGCTGAAGCTCCCCTTCAGCGGATTTACGGAAGGTCCTTCCTTGACTACGAAGTCCTTGGCAACGACGCCGACTGGTTACGGACGCTTCATCGGCAGGGTCGGCGCACTCGCAGTCGCGCTGGGGATCGGTGCCGCCATCGCCAACAGTCCGGGCATCGCGTGGGCACAGGACGGGGCGACGGGAACGTCGAATGCCGGCTCGGCAGGTGGCTCGGGCACGGGGTCGGGTTCGACCGGCAACACGCCATCGACCGAGGGCGCCAACACCGACGAGGACGACGAGGACGACGCGGACGACGAGGACGCGGGCGAGGACGGGGACAACGAGGACGCGGGCGAGGACGGGGACAACGAGGACGACGAGGACGACGAGGACGACGAGGACGACGAGGACGACGAGGACGACGAGGACGACGAGGACGACGAGGACGACGAGGACGACGAGGACGACGAGGACGACGAGGACGACGAGGACGAGGACGCGGAGAAGGAAGAGGAGTCGACGAACGACGACGACATCGAAGCCACGCCGAACAACAGAGCCCACACGTTCAAGACGCGCTACGGTCGCGACCTTCACACCCTGACCCGCGGTATGGCCACGTCGCAACCACAACCGATCTCCGCCTCACGGTCGGCGGTCACATCGACGGACACCGACGAAACCGCAACCGACGACGAGATGCGCATTGCGGCTGCCGATCCGCCGCCCACACCGAGCGAAACGACGTTCGCCTCGATCGTGGCGCAAGACAAAACAGACACGACGCCAGTGACCTCCCCCGCGGCCACCGTCACCACCGACATCGGTGGTGTGGTGAGCACGGTCCTGTCCGTGTTGGGTTTCGGGCCGCAGGCAGCGAGCGGCCCGGTCGCACCACCGCAACCTCCAATGGCATGGGCGATGCTGGGTTGGGTGCGCAGGGAGCTCGGGCACACCGTTTCGCCGCTTGTCTCGGCTGCCGCGAAGCCAACCGCAGCATTGGTGGCCGAGGACGTCGCAATTACCGAGGTCAGTCCGCTGGCGACGCCGGAACAGCTGGCCGCTGAGAGAATCGCCGCCCGGACCGTGAACTCGCTGCCGGTGGCAATCATGAAACTCGTTTTGCGGCAGCAGTTTCTGTCGGCCGCCCACAATCTGTACGGGCCCAATGGGGTGGACGCGGAGAACATGGCGGCTCTCGACGCGGCAGTCAACGAGTACGCGATGGGCGCCGCGTTCCAGCAGCAGTTGCTGAACTCCATGACACCGAAATTCGTCACCCAGGTGGCCCCACCGCATATCTGGTTCGGCCAGAACGTTCCCGGATCCCGCATCCTCTACGACAACCCGGACACCATCTACCGCTTCGCGGGCGTCAACGGTGCGTCGGAATACGAAATCCGGGGCCAGATCCACGACTGGGACAACCTTGATGCACGGCCTTCCAACATCACCTTCAGTGTGCTGGAAGGTTTGGCAGGAACGACATCCACGGTGCTGACCGTCGACGACAACTTCGAAGTCGACGAAAATGGGAACTTCGTCATCACCGTCAGCAGGCAACCGGCCAACGGACGACCGAATCACCTTCAGCTGACGAACGGCTCCACGATCATCGCGGCACGCGACACGTTGGGCGACTGGAATTCCGAAACTCCGATGAGCCTGTCCATCGAGCGGGTCGGCGGGCCGCCTAACAGTCTGTTCGCCCAGCTCGGAGGGTTTGCCTTCCTCGGCAACTTCGTGGCCGGAAATCCCCTGCTAACCACATTGGTATCGCTGATTCCGCCGCTGCCGTTCGAGCCGCCGCTGCTGCGCGGCGTCATCACCGCAGCGATCCTGATCGTCAGGGGCGGCGAGCAGGCCAAGTACATGGCGCTGGCGACCACCGATCCGGAGACCGGCGAGGCGCGCCCCGTCAACACCGTCAGCCAACCGGCCAGCAATGCGGAGTTCCTGGCCAATCAGAAGCAGAGCAACGGGCACTTCCAGCTCGAGGACGGGCAGGCCCTTGTGCTGACCATCGACCCCGGCGATGCCAAGTACTTCGTCGTCCCGACCTACAACATCTGGACGACCACCGACAACTATTGGGACGAGCCGGCCAGCCTGAACATCGAGCAGGCGCGCGAAAACGTCGACGAGAACGGTGTCGGCACCGGCACCTATACTGTCGTGATCTCGCCGACGGATCCGCTTGCAGCAAACTGGATTTCGACGAGCGGCCTGAACCAGGGCACGCTTGCCATCCGGTTCCAGGATCTCGACCCGAACTCGCCGAATCAACCGCGCATCCTCGATCAGCGGGTGATGACACACGAAGAGCTACGAGAGGACAGCACGATCGCCTTCATCACCCAGCAGGATCGTGCCGAGCAGCTCAGAGTGCGGAAGGCGGCCTTCGACAAGCGCTGGGCGCCGTACCCGCAGCCCTAACGCATGGAAAACTCTTCCACCGAAGCCGTTTTCAACAGACTCACCCGCCGCGAGACTGCGCTGGAACTCGTCGAGGCAGTCGAAGGCGAGATCGTCGACTCCGGTGGTGCCGTCGCGCGGCGTCCGGCGCAATGACACAGACCGTCGCAGTGATCGGTGCCGGGCCCGGCGGACTCGTCACGGCGCGGTGGCTGCGTTCACAAGGTTTCGAGCCGACGATCTTCGAGCAAGGCTCTGCGCTGGGTGGGCAGTGGACCGGGCAGCGTGGCCACAGCGGAGTGTGGCCGGCGATGTACACCAACACCAGCCGGGTGCTGACGGCGTTCAGCGATCTCGAGCACGAAGGCGATCTTGCCTTTCTGTCGAACCACGACGTTCTCGCTTATTTGGACCGATACGCCGACATGTTCGGTCTGCGAACCCGGATCCGGTTCGGACGAGTGGACCACCTCGCCCGCGTCGGCGACAGGTGGCAGGTGACGTGCGACGGGACCGACGAGGCATTCGACCGGGTGGTGGTCGCCACCGGCAGATTCAGGTCCCCCGCGATACCGGCCGTGCCAGGCATCGGTTCGTTCACCGGCTCAGCCGGCATCATTTCGACGTTCCACTACCGGGGCGCGAAACCCTATGCCGGCAAGCGTGTTCTGGTGGCGGGGTGCGCGGTCAGCGCTCTGGACATCGCCACCGAGCTGGCACAACTCGGCGCTGCGCGTGTGGTGGTGACCCAGCGGCGCCAACGGTATGTACTTCCGAAATTCGCCGCGGGAGTTCCGTCCGACCACAGAATATTCACGCGATACGGAACCGTGGCGAACGAGGCGCTCCCATCCGCTGAGATCGAACGTCAGCTTAAAGAGATCGTGTTGGAGGCCAACGGAAGTCCCGAACAATACGGCGCACCGGCGCCGGACCCCTCTCTGTTCGCCGCAGGGGTCACGCTCAACCAGGGCTATCTGCCGCTGGTGGCCGAAGGCCGAATCACGGTGCGGCCGTGGATGACGTCGGTCAGCGGCACGCAGCTGAGCTTCGCCGATGGCCATACCGAAGAGTTCGACGGAATCCTTTTCGGCACCGGATTCGCACTGGATCTGCCGTTTCTCGACGACGACATCCGCGCGACATTGGACCTCGACGCGGTGCATCTGGACGCGGACCGCTACACGTTCCATCCAGACCTACCGGGTTTGGCGATCGTCGGCATGTGGGATCAGTCCGGCGGATACTTTGTGCCGCTGGAACTTCAGGCCCGCTGGATCGCATACACCTGGGGCGGCGCGATACCCCCGCCGGGCAAAGCCGAACAAAGAAGCGCGATCGCCGACTACCGCACGCGGCGCGGAACGTCGCAGAAGACGCGGATGAATCTGGCGGCGCTGACCTTTGCCCGCGCCGCGAGGGTGGAACCGCACTTGGATAACTGGCCGGACCTGCGTAGGGCACTGCTGTTCGGTCCGCTGGCGCCGAGTTGTTTCCGGCTCGAGGGCCCCGACGCACTGCCCGAAGCGCAGGCGCGGTTTATGCGCGACGCCGCTGCCTTCGGTGCGATCACGTCGAACGAGTTGACCGAGCGGGAATTTCGCTACTGGTCGCAGGTGGCGCCAAGGTAGGCGTTATGTGTTGAGCGCTGTCTCACCGATCACCCGTCGTGTTCGCAGGTTCTCGATCTCCTCATCCGATAGACCCAGACCACGCAGAATCTCGTCGTTGTGCTGCCCGAGTGTCGGTGATGCGAACCGGTGATGACGCGCCGGTCCGGGCGTCATCGTGAACGGCCAGCCTGGATAACGATGCCGACCAGTCACCGGGTTCTCGAACTCTTCGTAGTAGTGACGTTCGTCTAGTTGTGCGATGTCGTACATCCGATCCGCTGTCATCACCCTCTCTGCCGGCACATGTCGTGCGCTGAGATCCTCGACGATCTGGGTAGCGGTGCGTGTTCGCGTCCAGTCCGTAACGACGTCGTCGAAGCCGTCATGTGAGTGTTCCCGCCTGTCCGCCGAATCGAAGCGGGCATCGGCGATGAGGTCGGGCCGACCCATCGCCGCGGCCAACTGCTCCCAGTCGGAGTCATCGCGCACCGACAACGCCACCCAGTCGTCATCGACGGCGGTCGGGTAGACACCCTGCACGAGGCCGCGGTGCCGGTTGCCGTTGCGCGTCTGAACGATCCCGTTCATCGTGTACTCGATGACAGGTTCGGCTGTCACGCACGCCGCCACCTCGATCTGCGCGATCTCGACGAGCTGTCCCTCTCCGGTGCGGCGGCGGTGCTCGAGCGCGGCCAGCAGCGCGACGCCCGCGTGCACCCCGACGATCGGGTCGGCGGGCCCCTGCAGGGTGCAGGGCGGACCGTCTGCGTATCCCGTGACAGCTGCCATGCCCGATGTCTGCTCGAAATTGAGTGCCCATCCGACGTATTCGCGCCACGGCCCATGCAGGCCGAATCCGGGCATCCGCACGAGGATCACATCCCGCTTCAGTTCGACCAGCGACTCGTAATCGAGCCCGAAGTGTTCGATCACCCGCGGCGAGAAGTTCTCCACGACGACGTCGGCTTGCCGAACCAGCCGGCGGACGAGGTCGCGACCTTGCTCGGACGCAAGATCGAGGGTGATGTCGCGCTTGTTGAGATTGGTGGCCTGCCAGAGTCCGCCGCGCTCGTACCAACGATCACCCTCGTGCGCCCAAGCACCCGAATAGCGGAACCCGTCGGGCCGCTGGATGGATTCCACCTTCACGATCTCGGCGCCGTACGCGCCGAGGTAACACGTCAGATAGGCGCCTGCCCAGAACGTGGTCAGATCAAGCACTTTGATGTCTGCAAAGGGCTTGGATAGTTCCGTTTCTACGCGAGTGAACGCCGATGAACTCGGCGCGCCGGACGGTCGAGAACCCATACGAGGTGCGGGCCGGGGGGACAGCGCCGGGGACTTCGACAGCCGGAACGGAGCCCCGGGCCTACGGAATGACCAGTCCGCACCGCCGGCAGCGACGAAGAATTGCCGCTCGAGGTATTGAGTGCAGTCCAGGACCGTGGCGCCATCGTTGACTGGCGATGCGGGAATGCGCATCGCTTGGCTCAGTTCGACTATTTCTCCGACTGTGTGCTCCGAGAGCCACGGTTGCGCCTTCTCGTAGAACTCGGCACGCTCGGGTCCTCCGAGCATGATCTCGATCTGCTGTTCGCCGTATTCGGGTAACCCGAGCATCGCGCACGCGTCCAGCCAGTGTTGTCCTGTCAGACAGTTGATTCCCACCCAGCCATCCGCAGCGCGGACAATGCCCATCATCGGTGCCGAGCGTGTGTTCGCCGACATCCCGAGGCTGCGCATCTTCTCGGCCAGCAACATGGGATACGGGAGTGTCGACAACAGCGACTCGAGTACCGACACATCCACCTCGATGAACGGGCCAGGTGAGGATCTCAATGCGGTGAGGGCAGCGAGGGCGCCGTATCCGCCGGCGACGTACTCGGATATCCGTCCGCCGGCCTGTACCGGCGGCCGATCCGGATCTCTGCTGTTGACCCAGCCCGAAGCCGCCTGCACGGTCAAGGGCGTGGCATCGCGGTCACGCATCGGTCCGTTCTGCCCAAAATCGGAGATGCGGACAACCACCAGGTCGGGGTTGAGTGCCGCCAGCGCATCCTTGCCGAGGCCTACCCGATCGAGCGTTCCCGGACGCAGTCCGTCCACCAGCAGGTGTGCCTGTGAGATCAACGCCAAAGCCGGAGACGTATCGCTGTCGAGATCGACTGTGAATCCACGCTTTCCGGCATTCAGATACTCGAAGAGTCCCGACTTGTTCAGGTCGGGCATCCCTGCGGGGAACGGTCCCCAGAGCCGCATAGAGTCTCCGGCCGGCGGCTCGATCTTCGCGACCTCGGCGCCGAGATCGACGAGTAGTTTCGTGCAGTACGGTCCCGCGATATCCCCGGCGATCTCGACGACGCGCAGCCCCTCCAGCACCGCCATCACGCCGGAATTCCGATGGCCTTCTGTTCCATATAGCTGTAGAGGCCTGGTAGTCCGCCACCTTCGCGGCCCAGTCCGCTCTGTTTGAAGCCACCGAACGGCGCATCGCCTGGAATGCAGCCGTTTACGGCGATCTGCCCGGTGCGGACGCGGCGTGCGACTGCGACGGCGCGCTCCACGTCGCCGCCCCACACCGCACCGGAGAGTCCGTACTGCGAATTGTTGGCGATCGCGACCGCGTCGTCGTCATCGCGGTAGCGCAGAACCGTCAACACCGGCCCGAACACCTCTTCCTGGGCGATCACCGAGTCCGGGGTGACACCGGTCAGGATTGTCGGCTCGAAGTAGAATCCCTTGTCGAGACCGGACGGGCGTCGGCCACCGGCGACGAGAGTTGCGCCCCTTTCGACCGCGGCACCCACATGCGCCTGCACCCTCTCCAGTTGAGTACGACTGATGAGGGGGCCCATCTGCACGTCGGGATCCGTTGGGTCACCGACCTTTACGCTCCGGGCCAACTCGACCAACCTGTCGACGACCTCGTCGTGGAGTGTGTCCGGCAGCAAGAGGCGGCTCTGCAGGATGCACGCCTGCCCGGCGTGAAGCGAGCAGCCGTCGAAAAAGAACCGTTCCAGCAGTTCGTCTGTCACCTCGGCATCGTCGAGGAAGATCCCCGCCGACTTGCCGCCGCACTCGAGCAGAATTCGCTTCATGGTGCCGCTCGCGGCGGCCATCACCTCACGGCCGACGACGGAACTCCCAGTGAAACTGACCATATCGACGCGGGGGTCGGTCGTCAGTAGCTTGCTCGCCTCGATCCCACTCGGGGTGACGACGTTGACCACCCCGGGCGGAATATCGGTGTGTTCATCGATGATTCGTGCGAGCGCGAGGCCGGCGAGCGGTGTGAGGGGTGATGGCTTGAGCACGACGGTGTTACCGGCGGCCAACGCCCGGCTGACCTTCATCACGTTGAGGCTGTGCGGGAAGTTCCACGGTGTCAGGATCGACACGACACCCTCGGGTTCGTGACGAAGCAGGGTCGTTCCGGCCGCCCCGAACGGACTGATCGGCGTGTCGTCGAGTTGCAGTGCGAGTTCGGCCGTGTTCATCGCCATGAAGGCTGGACCGTCGATCTGGATCATGCGCTCGTTGGCTGTACAGCCCCACTCCGCCTGCGACAGCGCGAAGAACTCGTCTGCACGCTCCATGAGCGCATTGCCCAACTGATTGAGGCATCGCGCCCGTTCCTCGGTCGAAGCGTTGGCCCACGGCCCGGAGTCAAACGCTCGTCGCGCAGCTGAGATCGCGGCGTCAACGTCGGCGATGCCGGCGTCCGGGGCCTCGGCGATCACCGCCTCCGTCGCCGGCGAGATGTCGTCGTAGCGACCGCTTTCGGGCTCGACCCACCGGCCGTCGACGTATAGCGCATATGAATCGAGGAGTGGACGCGCGTCGGCCATATTGTTTCCTCACTGGGTCAGTGGGTCAACACTTGGTGTACACCTGTCGGACACGCCCGTCAATCATCGAGGTCCAACTCGGTTGAATTTCAACAGATCATCGGCATTGACAGCTACAGCGTCGTCAAGGTAGACCTATGGAGAATCGGACATATTGTATCGATCTGTCTGATCACACCGAGGGAGGCCGCCTTGCGTACCGAAGTCCCTCTGCACTCACCGGACTTCTTCATCGGCGACCCCTACCCGGCCTACAAGGAACTGCGCGCAACAGATCCGGTCAGCTGGAACGACGTCACCAAATTCTGGGCGCTGCTGAAGTACGAGGACATCAGGTATGTGTCCACGAACCCGGAAAAGTTCTCGTCGACCAAGGGCATCACCATCCCCGACCCCGGGATTCCCAACCCGGTACAGGAGGGGAACCTCATCTTCACCGATCCTCCGCGACACAGGCAGCTTCGCAAGCTGATCAACACGGGGTTCACCCGACGGCACGTCGCGATCCTCGAACCCAAGGTGCGCCAGATCGTCTACGGCGTCCTCGCCGACATCCGCGCCGATTCCACCGTGGAGTTCGCCGAGACTCTTGCGGCACCGTTGCCGACCCGGATGATCGCCGAACTGCTCGGCGCTCCGCCCGACGACTGGGAGAGGTTTCGCCGGTGGTCAGACGCATGCACCGGAAACGCCGATCCCGAGATCGAGCTCGACTCGATGGTCGCGATCGGGGAGCTATTCGAGTACTTCCAGCAGCTGATCGCCGCCAGACGGACCGAACCGCAGAACGACATGCTGTCGGTGCTGACCACGGCCGAGGTCGACGGGGTGCGGTTGACCGATGACGACCTGCTGAACTTCGCATTCCTCTTGCTCGTGGCCGGCAACGAAACGACCCGCAACCTGATCGCACTTGGCACGTTGGCGCTCATCGAGCATCCGGACATCTGCGCGCAGCTCGTCAAGGATCCGGCGCTGATTCCCGGCGCGGTGGAGGAAATGTTGCGCTGGTGCAGCCCGGTGACCCACATGGCGCGGACCGCGACGGTCGACGTCGAGATCCGCGGGCAGCATATCCGCGCAGGCGACACCGTCGTGATGCTCTACGGCTCGGCCAACCGCGACGAGGAGATCTTCGGGGCCGACGCAGAGGAGTTCAATATCGTCCGTAATCCTAACCCACACATTGCCTTTGGCTGTGGAGAGCACTCGTGCGTCGGGGCTCAACTGGCGCGGCTCGAAGCACGGGTCTTCTTCGAAGTGCTGCTCGGCAGTTATCCGGAGCTCGAGCTGGTCGGTGACGTTGATCGAATGAGGGCGACCATGGTTCCCGGCGTCAAACGCATGCCCGTGCGGCTCGGAACGGGGCGCTGAGACGTGCATCTGGACTTCACACCCGAACAGAAGCAACTGCGCTCCGAAATCCGCGCGTCGCTCGAGGCGGTGATGACACCCGAGCGCGTCGCGGCGGTGGCGGGTCGAATGGAGGGCGGCACCGCGGTCAAGGATTGCGTGCGGGCGCTCGGCGCCGCGAACCTGCTGGGTGTCGGCTGGCCCAAAGAATATGGCGGTCGCGGCTTTACCGCGCTCGAGCAGTTCATCTTCTTTGAAGAGGCGCAGCGGGTCAGCGCACCCATCCCGCTGGTGACGCTGAATACCGTGGGCCCCACGCTGGCGTCCTGCGGCACCGACGAACAGAAGCAGAGATTCCTTCCGTCGATCCTGGACGGCACCGTAGAGTTCGCCATCGGCTATTCCGAGCCGTCCGCCGGCAGTGACCTCGCGTCACTGCGCACCACTGCCGTGCGCGACGGCGATGACTTCGTCATCAACGGTCAGAAGATGTTCACCAGCGGCGCCGCATACGCCGACTACATCTGGCTCGCGGCGCGCACAGACCCCAGTGTCAAGAAACACAAGGGCATCTCGATCTTCATCGTGCCGACATCGTCGCCAGGATTCTCCTGCAAGCCGCTGCACACCATGCCGGGAGTGTCCACCTTCTACACGTTCTATGACGACGTCCGGGTACCCGCCGATTCGATCGTCGCCGGCGAGAACGAGGGGTGGCGACTGATCACCACGCAGCTCAACTTCGAGCGCGCCGCGCTGGGGAACATGGGTGCGCTCGAGCCGTTGTTCGAGAAAACGCTGCACTGGGCCCAGACCACCGAAGTCGACGGCGGGCGCGTCGTCGACCAGCCGTGGGTACGGCTGGCGCTGGCCCGCGTCGAGGCCCAGGTCGCCGCCTACAAAATCATGAACCTGCGCGTGAACGCCGCGATGTCAATCGGCGTACTCGGCATGGGCGAGGCGTCGGCGGTCAAGGTGTTCGGCACGGAGCTGACCCAACAAGTGGCCAGGGAACTGCTCGAGATCGTCGACCGCAACGGGACCCGCAAGGGCGGGGATGCGCCTCTGCGGGGCGCACTCGAATCGGCGTACCGGATTGCGGTGATCAACACCTTCGGTGGCGGCGCCAACGAGCTTCAACGCGACATCATCGCGATGGCTGGGCTTTTCATGCCGCGGGCACCACGTGACCTTCGGGCCAACCAGAACGGGGATGCGAAGTGACTGACGAGCGCTTGCGCGAAGAAGCGACAACGACAGACGGCGAGTTCCGTCAGAAACTCGATGCCCTCATCGGCCAGCCGACCGGCGGTTCCGGAAAGCCCACAGTCGCGCCGGATCCGGTGAACCAGCCGATGATCCGGCACTGGGCGCATGCACTCGACGACATGAACCCCGCCTATCTCGACGCTGAGTTCGCGGACAACTCGAGGTTCGGCGGCATAGTGTCACCGCCTGTCATGCTGCAGACGTGGACGATGCCCGCGCCCAAGATCGAGGGCATCGCCGAACGCGGCGGCGTTCCGATGGAGATGGGCCACAACCCCGCGGCCTTCATCGAAGAAGCCGGATTCAAAGGCATCGTCGCGACCAACTCGGAGTTCGAAATCGAACGCTATCCCCGTCTCGGCGACGTCATCTCGGTGACACAGGTCTTCGAAGACATCTCCGACGAGAAGAAGACCGCCCTCGGCACGGGGCATTTCATCACCTGGTTGTCCACCTACACCGACCAGGATGGTGAAGTACTGGGCCGTCAGAGATTCCGGGTCTTCCGATTCAAGGCCGGGACCCCCGCCGGAACGGCCGGCGCCTGATGGCGACACGACTCGCACCCGCAATCAGCCCCGACAACGAGTTCTTCTGGAACGGCGTCCGCGATCACAAGCTGCTGATCCAGCGGTGCAAAGGCTGCCAGGAGTTGCGTCAACCCGCTCGCCCGATGTGCCCGCGATGCAACTCACTTGAATGGAACACCCTCGAATCCTCCGGCCGGGGCACCGTCTACAGCTACGTGATGCCGCAACATCCACCGATGCCGCTGATGGAGTACCCGTACATCGTCGTGCTCGTCGAGCTCGACGACGGTGTGCGGCTGGTGTCGAACCTGTGCGAGATCGCCCCCGACGACGTCGAAGTCGGTATGCCGGTTGAAGTGTTCTATCAGACATTCGACACCCTCGACGGCGGAGAACTCGTCCTGCACCAGTTCCGTCCGGCACGGTAGACGGGTCGTAGTCACATGGATTTCACGTTCTCCGAAGAGCAGGAAACGATCGCGAAAGTCGCTCGTGAACTGTTCGAGCGCCGAACCACTCCCGAGCGACTTACGGAGCTCGAGGCCGGCTACATTCGCCACGACGCGAAGCTGTGGAGCGAGCTCGCCAAAGCAGACCTGCTGGGAATTGCGTTGCCCGAGAACGTCGGCGGCACCGGCCACGGCTTCCTCGAACTAGCGATGCTGCTCGCAGAGGTGGGCGCAAGCGTGGCGCCCGTGCCGCTCTACGCCACCCTGCTGCTCGGCGCCGATACCATCGCGCGGTACGGCGACGACGGCCAATGCAGGCGGTTCCTGCCCGACGTCGTCACCGGCGAGCGCTTACTGACTGCCGGGTTGGCCGAGCCGGGGCGCTCCGATCCGACTGCGCCGATAACGACGGCGCGGCGCGACGGCGATGCCTGGCGGCTGGATGGAGCCAAGGAGCTGGTGCCCGCTGCTCAGCTCGCGGATACGATGCTGATCCCTGCCACGATCAACGACGGCGACGTCGGCGTCTTCCTGCTCGACACGAATGCCGACGGTGTCGAGATTCGGTCCACCGACACAACTAACGGCGAGCCCCACGGTGATGTATTCCTCGATGGTGCAACCGTTTCCGATGAGAACCGAATTCGCGGTGACGGCCGCGACACGGTGGAGTCGATGTACACCCGTGGGCTGGTCGGGTTATGCGCCATTCAGCTCGGCGTCGCGGAGCGGGCATTGCGGATGGCGGCGGCATACACCACCGAACGCGAGCAGTTCGGGCGACCGATCGGGAGTTTCCAGGCTGTACAGCAACGCATGGCCGACGCGTTCATCGACGTCGAGGCGATCCGCTGGACAACGTGGCACGCCGCCTGGCTCCTCGGGCAGGGCCGGCAGGCAGCCCGCGAGGCGGGCATCGCGAAGTTCTGGGCGGCAGAAGCAGGCGCACGGGTCGCGGCGACCGCCCAGCAGGTCCACGGCGGAATCGGCATCGACACCACGTATCCGCTGTTCCGCTACTTCCTGTGGGCCAAACACACCGAGCTCACGCTCGGTTCGGCCACCCACCAGCTGGCGCGCCTCGGCGCTGCGTACTGACGAAGGAGATCCATGGCCACGCCAAAATCCCAGCATTCTCGGCTATCTCGCACCACCCTGGACTGGCGCGACATCAACGCCGGCGACGAGGTCACTGCGATGGAGGTCCCGGTCACGGCTACCGTGATCGTGGCGGGTGCGATCGCGTCGCGCGACTTCATGCCGGTGCACCACGACCCCGAGTTCGCGAAGCAGCAGGGGTCGCCGAACATGTTCATGAACATCCTGACCACCAATGGGTTGTGCACGAAGTTCGTCACCGACTGGGCGGGACCCGAGGCGATGGTGAAGAAGCTCTCCATCCGCCTTGGCGTGCCCTCCTTCCCCAACGATCCGCTCCGCTTCACCGGCGCCGTCACCGGCACGTCGGCTGGTGCCGACGGCGAGGGCCTGGTCGACATCGCGTTCAAGGGTTCGAACAGCCTTGGTGACCACGTGTCCGGAACAGCGACGATCAGCTTGCTCGAAAAGAGGGTGGAAACGTGAGCTTGAGCGGCAGGGCGGCAATAGTCGGCATCGGACAGACCGAGTTCTCGAAGGAATCCGGTCGCAGCGAACTCCAACTCGCCTGTGAAGCAGTCAAAGCCGCGATCGATGACGCCGGCCTGCAACCCGGTGATGTCGACGGCATGGTCACGTTCACGATGGATTCGAGCGACGAAATCGATATCGCCCGTAACGTCGGCATCGGTGATCTGACCTTTTTCAACCGCGTGCACCATGGTGGCGGTGCGGCGGCAGGCACCGTCGTGCAGGCCGCGATGGCGGTGGCGACGGGCACGGCCAACGCAGTGGTGTGTTATCGCGCATTCAACGAACGGTCCGGCTTCCGCTTCGGAGGCGCGACCTCGCGCCCGACGGCCGAGACACCGTTGTTCATGGCGAATTACGCACCGTTCGGATTGTTGACTCCCGCGGCGTGGGTGGCCCTGCATGCCCAACGCTACATGTCGACGTACGGGGTCACCAACGAGGACTTCGGCAGGATCTCCGTCGTCGACAGGGCCCACGCGGCGCGCAATCCCGACGCGTGGTTCTACGAACGACCGATCACGCTGGAAGATCACCAGAATTCCCGGTGGGTCATCGAACCCGTTCTGCGGCTGCTCGATTGCTGCCAAGAGAGCGACGGTGGTGTCGCATTGGTCGTCACCACCGCCGAGCGGGCACGTGACCTCCCGCGCCCGCCTGCGGTGATCACCGCAGCAGTGCAGGGCGCCGCGGCGGATGGCGAAATGATGACCAGCTACTACCGAAACGACATCACCGGTCTACCCGAGATGGGCGTGGTCGCCGAAAAACTCTGGCACGACTCAGGTCTCAAACCTGCCGACATTCAGACGGCGTTCCTCTACGACCACTTCACACCCTTCGTGTTCGCCCAACTCGAGGAACTGGGCTTCTGCCCCCGCGGCGAGGCGAAGGACTTCGCCACTGTCGAGCGGCTCTCCCTCGGCGGCGAACTGCCGATCAACACCAACGGCGGGCTGCTCGGCGAGGCATACATCCACGGAATGAACGGAATCACCGAGGGTGTCCGGCAGGTGCGCGGAACCTCCTACAACCAAGTCGAAGACGTTCAGAACGTCTTGGTGACGTCGGGAACGGGCGTGCCCACGAGCGCGCTGATACTGTCACCGGCCGATTGATGGAACTGCCGTGACCACCGAGACTACAGCGACCGACACGCGCGAACTCATCATCGAGTCCGCCTTCGATTGCTTCCGTCGGCACGGTCTGGACAAGACGACAGTCGTCGACATAGCGCGGGCGGCCGATGTCTCGCGAAGCACCGTCTATGAATACTTCCGCGACAAGGCCGCCATCGTCGAAGCCTGCGCGGAGGGTGCCTCCCAGAAGTTCTACCGCGAGATGGCCAAGGCGATGCGAAAGGGCGCGACACTCGAGGAACAGCTTGTTCTCGCAGCCGTTTTCGTCACAAATGCGCGGCGGTTCATCGAGCCAGAGGACTACTTCGACGTCGATGAGGTCAGCCTGCTGCTGACAAAGAACGCGGCAGTCCTCCTACGTGAGTGCACCGAGTTTCTCGCGCCGTACCTCGCCGCGGCGAAACTCACCGGTGAGGTGCGCAAGGATCTGGACGGTGCGGCCGCGGGCGAGTGGTACGCACGGATGCTCTTCTCGTTGTTCAGCACTCCATCGTCGGTGTTGAACATGGACGACGACGAAGTCGTCGCAGAGTTCATCCGATCGCATGTTGTACGGGGCTTCGCACCACGGCCTGCGATTCGCCGGGTGTGAGAACACGGCGGGATCTAGCGGCGGCTACTTGTTCGGGGTGACCACCCACGATCCCTGGCGCAATACCCCGGTCACCGCCAGGTCGGCGTCGAGGACCACCAGATCGGCGCTGCCGCCGGCAGCGAGTCCAGTGGCCGGAAGACCGAGCGCGCGGGCCGGGTTGATCGACGCCTGACGCACCGCGGCGATCAGCGCCTCGTCGCGGTCAAGCCCACTGTGCTTCACGGCGAATCTGAACTGGTGGTCCATGGTCGCGGTGCTACCCGCGATGGTCTGCGTTCCGGCGACGTGCGCCACCCCGTCCACGACATCCACCGCAAGCGGACCGAGATGATATGTGCCGTCGCTCATTCCGGCGGCGGAGATCGCGTCGGTGATCAAGGACACCCGGTCTGGTCCCGCACTGCGCGAAACGTGACGGTAGAGCGCCGGGTCAACGTGCACGCCGTCGGTGATCAGTTCGACCGTGACGCGGGGGTCTTCCAGAAGCGCGATCACCGGGCCAGGGTCGCGGGTGTTGATCGGGCGCATCGCGTTGAACAGGTGGGTGCCCGCCGTCGCGCCCGCCGCGATCGCCGCGCGCGTCTGTTCGTACGACGCCTCGGTGTGGCCCACGGCGGCCACCGCACCCGCGTCGACGATCCGCTCGATCGCCGCAAGCGCGCCTTGACGTTCCGGCGCGATGGTGATCATCCGGACGGTCCCCGCACCGGCCGCCAGCACCCGGTCGATCTCGGCGGGGTCAGGGTCCCGCATCAGGGTGGGCTGGTGCGCACCGCACCGCACCGTGGACAGCCACGGGCCCTCGAGGTGGATCCCGTCGATCAGGCCTTCACGGACGTCACCGGCCAATCCGGTTACCTGACGCAGCAACTCATCAGGGGCCGCAGTGACCAACGACGCGACCAGCGTGGTGGTGCCGTGCCTGCGGTGGAAGTCGACGGCCGTCGCCGTATCGGAGCGCACCGCTGCGGAGAAGTTCGTCCCTCCCCCACCATGGACGTGTGTGTCGACGAAACCGGGCACCACCGTCACCGCGCCGAGAGTTCGGTCTGCCGGTCGAGGCCCTGCACCGGCACCGACCCCATCAACGAGACCGTTCGAGACATCAATCCATCCGGGCCGCAACAACTCTCGGCCGGTCAGCAGGGTCTCGGCAGTGAGTAACACTCAGATGCCCTGCCATTCCGGTTTCGAGCGGTAGGTCTCACGGTAGTAGTCCACCAGCTGCAGGCGTCGCGCCGCCGCCTCGTCGAGCAGCACCGTGACGTGCGGATGAAGCTGCAGAACGGTCGCCGGCCACAGCGCGCTGACCGGACCCTCGACCAGTTGGTGCACGGCTTCGGCCTTTTGCCGACCCGTCGCCACCAGGACCAGGTGCCTGGCCTCCAAGATGGTCGCCAGCCCCTGCGTCAGGCAATGTGTCGGCACCGCGTCGACGTCACCGCCGAAGAAGCGGGCATTGTCCATCCTGGTCTGCCTGGTCAGTGTCTTGATCCTGGTTCGAGAACCCAGTGAGGAACCGGGTTCGTTGAACGCGATGTGCCCGTCGGTGCCGATACCGAGAATCTGCAGATCGACGCCACCCGCGTCACGGATCGCGGCCTCGTACTCTGCGCACGCGGCCGGGATGTCGACGGCGAGCCCGTCGGGCCCCTGGACGGCACCGGGTGCGAAGTCGACCTTCGAGACGAATACCTCGTCGATCACGTTGCGGTACCGCTGCGGGTGGTCGGCGGGCAGTCCGACGTACTCGTCGAGGGTGAAGCCTCGCGCTTGACGGAATGACAGCTGGTCGCGGACGCAGCGGCGCGCCAGTTCGTCGTAGATCGCCAGCGGCGACGACCCGGTGGCCAGGCCGACCACCGCGGCCGGATTTCGGACAAGCAGGGCGGCTATCGCGTCGGCACCGACGACACCGATATGCTCGGCGTCCGGCAGGATGATGACTTCCATCTACTTGTTCGCGCTACTTGTTCGCGATGAAAAGGTCTGTCCCGGAAAGAATCTGCGCACCCTCCAGGACCGCCTCGGACGGGACGATGTTTTCCGCTTCGCGTTCGTCCATCACGACCACCGGAACGATGGGGTTGAGGCCCTTGGCCACGACCGACGCGACGTCATAGGTGATGACCACCTGGCCCGCGGTGACGTCGTCGCCCTGGCTCAGATGCGTGGTGAAGCCGTCCCCCTTTAACTGGACGGTGTCCAGCCCGAGGTGGACCAGCACGCCGACGTTCTCCGGCGTCATGACGATGAAGGCGTGCGGCATCAGTTTCAACAGCTTGCCGCTGACCGGGGCTACCGCCTCGATTACCTCGTGTGGAGGGTCGACAGCGGCGCCGTGGCCCACCATCCCCGCCGAGAACACCGGATCGGGAACGTCTGACAGCGGAACTGCGCGACCGCCGACCGGCGCGAAGACCTGAGTCGTACCCACGTCGAGACTCCTTCTACTCGTGCGCACCAACAATACGAGCGTGCCGGAAAGAGGGCCCGGACTTCGGCGATTCCTCTAAGCTTCCGCTGAGCTTTGACGGCTCGGTCGGCTACGGCGAGGAGGTCACCGCATATGAGTGGCACAACGAAACCTGCAGGTACACAGAAGAAGTCGGGTCTGCGCTTCCCCGGATTCGCGCAGTTGCAGCGGCTGGGTAAGAGCCTCATGCTGCCGATCGCGGTACTGCCCGCAGCCGGCATCCTGCTCAGGCTCGGCCAGCCCGACCTGCTTGGCCGGATCGAGACCCCTGTCATCGGCGATTTCTTCAAGGCGATGAGCGCGGCGGGCGACGCGCTGTTCAGCAACCTGCCGCTGCTGTTCGCCGTGGGCGTGGCGATCGGTTTCGCCAGGAAGGCCGACGGTTCCACCGCACTGTCGGCTGTCGTCGGCTACCTGGTGATGGAGGCGGTCTTCAAGACCATGTCGCCGATCGTGCTGGCCGGCGAGCTGGACAAGGCGGGCGAGCAGGCCCAGATCAACTACAGCGTGTTCGCAGGCATCGTGATCGGCCTGGTGACGGCGTGGCTGTTCGACCGCTATCACACCATCCAGTTGCCGTCCTACCTCGGTTTCTTCGGAGGCAGGCGATTCGTTCCGATCGTGGTCTCGCTGGCCAGCCTGTTCATCGCCTTCGCGATGAGCTACTTCTATCCGATCTTCGACGCGGGCCTGACCAGCCTCGGCGAGTTCATCGGCGGTGCAGGTGCGCTGGGCGCATTTGTGTATGGCTTCGCCAACCGCATGCTGATCCCGTTCGGCCTGCACCACATCCCGAACTCCTACATCTGGTTCCTCTACGGCGACTATCAGCCGCCCGGCGGTGAGGCCGTCACCGGCGAACTGACCCGGTTCGCCGCCGGTGATCCGACGGCGGGCATCCTCACCTCGGGCTTCTACCCCATCCTGATGTTCGGGCTGCCCGCCGCCGCGCTGGCGATGATCCACGTGGCGAACAAGAAGCAACGCAAGCTCGCGGTCGGCATTCTGGCCGCCGCGGCGCTGACCGCGTTCCTGACCGGCGTGACGGAGCCGCTCGAGTTCGCGTTCATGTTCGTGGCATTCCCGCTGTACATCATTCACGCGGTGCTGACCGGGCTGTCGCTGGCGATCGCCTACCTGCTCGACATACACCTGGGATTCTCGTTCTCGGCCGGACTCATCGATCTGCTGCTGTATGGCACCGCGCCGGCAGCGAAGAACATTCCGCTGCTGATCGGTATGGGCGTCGTCTTCTTCGTCGTCTATTACGTGTTGTTCCGGTTCGCAATCACGAAGTGGAATCTGCGCACACCCGGACGGGAGCCCGAGAGCGAGTTCGAGGCCGAGGAGCAGGCCAACCTCGGCGAGGGCACCGATTCGGCGACGGCGGTATCCGCCGACGGTGCGACGGCGACGCTCACCGCACCCACCCGTGCGGACGGCAAGGCAGAGCAGATCATCGCCGCGTTCGGCGGTCGGGAGAATCTTGTGAACGTCGATGCCTGCATCACCCGATTGCGGGTGGACGTATCCGATAAGGACAAGGTGGACCAGGCCCGGCTGAAGAGCCTCGGCGCCGCGGGCGTTATAGAGGTCGGCAACAGCGTTCAGGCGGTGTTCGGCACCGACGCCGAGGCACTCAAGAACGACATCAACGAGATCCTCTAAGCGATTTGTGTGCGTTTCCGTGCGGTGAGCGCACTGTGAAGTCTCACAGATCGCCTACTGCGTCACACCGCGAAACGCCTCCACGAGCGGCGACAGAATCTCGACCGCCCGATCTTGGTCAACGGTCAGCGATGCCGGGTACCGGACATCGGTGACACCGGCTGCGACGAGCGCGGGAACACCGGCTACCGACGCCCCATAGTCGATGGACCCATCGTCGGCCTTCGCCACGCGTGAGACGCCCTGCACCTGCAGATCCGTGGGATCGCCGCCGAACTCGCGCACTTTGTCCTTCATCGCCCCGATCGCGCCGGGGAGATCCGCATATGCCGGGCCCCAAGGGATCCAGCCGCTTCCGAAGTGCGCGATCCTGCGCGCCACCGCATTGTTGACGGTGCCGCTGATCCACAGCGGAACACCGCCTGGCTGCACCGGCTTGGGCATCTGGTGGATGCCGTCGAACGTCAGCTCGACGGATTGATAGGACGCCCGCTGCTGTCTCCACAAGGTCTGGCAGACCTCGAGCGTGTGATTTAGCAGTCGCCCGCGGTCCTCGAAGGACAGCCCGACGGCCTCGTACTCTTCACGCTGCCAACCGACTCCGACCCCGAGGTCGACCCGGCCCTCCGACAAGACATCCAGTGTGGCGAGCTGCTTGGCCAGGACCGCAGGACGTCGCAGCGCCGCCAGGAGTATCGCGGTGCCCAGCCTGATGCGGCTGGTCGTCGCCGCGATAGCGGTCAGGACCGTCAGCGGTTCAAGCCATGCGCCGTCGGGCCCCGTCGGCTGCCGACCACCCGCCTGTCCACCGATCGAAGGATCGGAGTACGCGTCGAGGTTCTCGCCGAACACAAGGTGATCGGAAACCACCAGCCGGTCCACTCCCGCCGCATCCATCGAGCGTGCCAAATCCAGCGTCGCACGCCAGTCGTGCTGCGGAGCGTCGGTGAATGTCGCCAGGTACAGCGAGAGTTGGGGCTTACGCGTCGTCATCGTCTCTCCGGTTTCTTCCCGTCGCTTCGCCCGCCCCGGTGGGCCATGGTGGATCCAACGGTCCAACACTGCCACCCGTGTCAACGCCTTCCGGCACAGACCTCTAGCCGAGTTCTGCGAAGCGCATCAGATAGCGCCACGCCAGCTCGGGCGGCATCCCTCCACACAGCGGTGAAAGATTCACGACCTCACCGTCGGCGACGCGCTTTGCCGCCTCGTCCATCGACAGAATCACGTGCGTCCGCGATGACTCCCGTAGCTCATCGACCGTCTTCGCGGTCGTGATGTTGGCGGACACCGTGTTGTCAGGATTCCACTCCGAGTAGGCCAGGGCGTCGTGCAGCAGATACTTGCCGATCTCGTCCCAAGCGGCGTCAACATCTTCTGCCACAAAGCAATTCGTGGCAGTTTCACGTTCGGGAATCAGGACGAAGCCCGGTTCGTAGCCGTTCTGGCGGCAGGCTTCCTCGTAGGCGTCTCGCAAGCCCGGCACGGCGCCGTTGGCCAATAAACCCAGACCGTTTCGGCCCGCACGGCGTGCCGCTGCCAGGCTCGCACCGCCCCACATCATCATCGGGCCGCCGGGATTGCGTGGCTGGGGCGTCACCCTCATCCGCCGACCTTCGTGGATGACTTCCTCGCCGGAGAGCAGGCGGCGCAGTTGGCCGAGCTTCTCATCGGCGAGCCGACCGCGGTCCGACAAGGAGAGCCCGAAGTGATCGAATTCCTCTTGGCGGTAACCGATCCCGAACACGTAGCTCGCGCGACCCGCGCTGATGTGGTCCAGCACCGACATGTCCTCAGCCAGCCGGGCGACGTCGTAGAACGGCAGGATGATCACGAGGTTCAACATCAGTTGCTTCGTACAGGCGGCGATCGCCGATCCGAGCAGCAGCGGCGACGGCAGATAGCCGTCATCGGCGCAATGGTGTTCGCACAACACGGCTGCGACACACCCCCGCGTCTCCGACCACGCCGCCATTTCGCTTGCCGCCGCATAGAGTTCGGTCGCCGGCGCTCCGAGCGACGGTGCTCTCATGTCGAACCGGAGCGTGAACAACGGCACTAGCGGTCTCCGTCCGATCCCATTGCCTGCGCGCCGGCCTGAATGATCATCTTGACGGCATCGTTGCGACTGAGCGTCTTGAACACCTCTCCGGCCATCCGCATCATGTCGCCGACCATGAGCGTGGGACCGTTGGTGAGATTACCGAATGCTTCGTCGATGACTTCCCCAGCCGGAATGGCGCCGGGCGGAATGTCGTCGAGCGAGGCGATCTGTCCTCGGCTGTGTTCGAGCTGCCGCAGTGCCGGGGTGTCGGTCTTGCCCAGCAGCAGGCACAGCACATCGATGCCCTTGTCGTGGAGTTCAGCCCACAGCGCTTCGGTGAACACCATGTCGAAGGCCTTGGTGGCGCCGTACGCGACCATATTCGGTCCGCCCGCCAGCGCCGCGCCTGAGCTGAAGTTGACGATGCCTCCGCGGCCGCGATCGACCATCATGCCGGCGTAATGGTGACACAACCGCATCATGACCAGACAGTTGCGTAGTACCAACGCCTCAGCGACGGATACCGGATTAGACAGAAACGGTTGATAATTCGGGTCTGCACCCGCGCAGTACACCAGCATTCCGATCTCGAGGTCGGCCGTCGCGTCGATGATCGTCTGTGCTGCGTCGGAGTCGGTCAGATCGACGGCGAGTGTCTTGGTTGCCGCGCCCGTCCGTTCGGCGATGCCCGCGGCCACCTCTTGCAGCACATGCTCGCGGCGTGCGACGAGCACCACGTGCAGGCCCTCGCGCGCCAGCCGCTCCGCGAACAGCGCGCCACACCCGTCAGATGCCCCGACGACAAGTGCCCACGGTCCGTACTTGTCGGCGAAGTCACTCATATCAGGCTCCCACCATAGTGAGCCGAACCGAGGTGAACGTCCGCTTGCTTATCCGCCAACCGTCGGCGGTGCGCACCGCTTCGTCGTCGTAGAAACCGATTGCATTCACGCCGGATCCCTCCGGGCCGAGGATCAGTGCATCAACATATGTGCGGGCCGTCGCATTATCGCCGTCGACGGCGATCACCTGATTGGTCATGCGGTGAATCGTGTTCGCCGCCCCGGCGTGGGCGAGATCCATGAACTCGGTGACCTCCGCCGCGCCTCTCCACCTGCCGACCTCCCCGTAATCCAGTTCGGCGTCGGCAGTGAACACCGTTGAGAGAAGTTGATATTGCTGGCTGTCGATCGCGGTGGCGTAGCGGATCGTCAGGTCGACGAGTTCTTCGCTGTCGGTCATGCGATGTCTCCGTTCGGATGTACCACGATGCGCGGCGGTCCGGCTGACTTACGAGCCTCGTCCAGGGCCTCGGGGACTTCGTCGAGACCGATAATTCTTCCGACGCTGGGCAACGGATCAAGTTTTCCTTCGACGATTGCGTCGAGCACGCCGTACCAGTCCTGCGGCATGGGGCCGCCGCCGAACTGCAGAGTCAGCCCGTTGCGGGTGGCCTCGGTGATATCGAGAGTGTCGCCGGTGTACCACCCACCAGCGCAATAGATCCGGGAGAAGAACTCGGCCTCCGTGACGATCGTGTCGATGAGGCCGGGAGCGCCGACGCATTCGAACACCACCGCTGAGCCACCCATATGACGTTCCGCGCGCACCTCGCGGAAGACGTCGAACACCGACCGTTGCGCCGGATCGACCAGGATGTGGGCGCCGAAACTCGATGCGGCGAGCCCACGCCGATCGGCCTTGTAGTCGGACACGATGATCGGCTCTATGCCGCGGGCGGACAACGCAGCCACCGCGGACAGTCCGATCGCGCCGGCCCCGATGACGATGGGGATCTCCCCCGCCTCGAGCCGAGACGCGCGCACGTAGAATTCACCGACCGCGAAGGCGTCGACGACGGCGATGGCATCGCTCGATACCGAGCCCTCGATGACCTTGGCCGTCGCCTCCGGTACAACCAGAAGCTCGCCGAAGCTGCCCTGCGCTTCGGGATGCTGCCCGATGATGCGCAGTCCCCCTGCGCCGCCGTCGACCAACCTGATTGGCATCGATGTGACCCGGGCGCCGATCGGAAACGCATCGCTGCACCCGGGCCCGTGGCCGACGACCTCGCCGACGAATTCGTGTCCCATCACGATGTCGCGGTCGGCGTCGTACAGCGACCGTCCGGTCGGATCGTCGATGGCAAGCTCCGGGTGGTCCATGAAGTGAACATCAGAGGCGCAGATCGCCGTGGCGAGGGTCTTCAGCAGAAGGTCACCCTGCCCGGGAACAGGGTCGGCGGTATCGCGGACCTCGAGCTCGCCGCCTCTCAATACGACTGCACGCAATTCAGATCTTTTCTCTATTATTCGAGATACAGTTCTCGAAATTCTGAAATGACCGTAGAAGGCCCGGTACGAGGAGTCAAGGTTGCGCGGAGCGAATTCGGCCCCCACCGAGAGAGTGCTCGACGTCGTCGAGCTGCTCAGCCTGCCCGGCAACCGGCAGATGCGGTTCTCCGACGTGGTCCGCGAACTCGACCTCTCCCAGGCCACCGCGCACGCGATCCTCAAGACCCTGACCGATCGCGGTTGGGTCAACCGCGATCCCGCCGCAAAGACGTTCAGCCTCGGCCCCGCGTTGACCCTCATCGCCGGCCGACTGGACGATGCCCGACCGGTGGCGCATCTGGCCCGCGATGCGGCGCGGCGCCTCGCATCCACAGTCGACGTGCCGACATCGGTCATCGAACGGGCCGGAGATAATCTCGTCATCACCGCCTTCGAACAACCGAGGGGAGGTGCGATTTCGGCGACGCCGAACGAGCGCATTCCCTACACCGCACCGTTCGGAGTCGCATTCGCGGCATGGGATAACCCCGACGCACAGCGGGCCTGGATCCAGCGTGCTGCCGCCGACGACGCAGAACTGACCCGCCAGCTGTACGACGTCCTCACGCAAACGCGCCAGCGCGGTTACGACATCGACTGGATGACACCCGCACTCGCACAGGCCGCGCATGCCATCGGTTCGCTATCCGAGCACGCGCTACCGGTCAACATGAGATCGATCATCGATCAATTGCGCGTCGAATTCACTTCGGCGGCACTGTCTTCAGCCAACAAGAGCCGTACCCCTCGTCCCGTCGCCACCATCTCCGCACCTGTCCTCGACCAAACGGGCAACATACAACTGGTCCTGGCTATCCATCCCGTGCGGGCCATGACGATGACGGAAATCCGCACAGCGGCCAAACCGCTGCTGCATGAGATCGCGCAACTCACTGACGGCGCATACTGACTCGACGCGTCCCTTTACAACAGATCGGTGATCGTCTTGAGGCCCGCGTCATACAGAACACCCGGCAGCATCCCGCCGTCGGCCTCGATCGTCGTGCCGTTGACGAAGTCCGCCGCCCCCGATGCCAGGAACACACAGACACGTCCGACCTCCTCGGGTTCTCCACCGCGCCGCATCGGCACCGCGGCGAAGTATTTGCTGCCGGTCGGGTCATCCTTCGGCAATACGAACGACCGGAAGTTCTCGGTGATCGTGGGCCCCAACGCAACACAGTTCACCCGGATCTTCGGCCCCCATTCCTGCGCGAGCGACCTCGTGAGGTGATTCAGCCCGCTCTTGGCCGCGCCGTAGGACACCAGCGTCGGGGACCCGGCCGGGTGACCCGCACCGCTGGAGATGTTGATGATGCAGCCGGTGCCGTCCTGGGTCAGCATCTGGCGGCTGGCGCGGATCGCGAACCACATCGGACTGATCAGGTTCATCTGGATTGCGAACTGGTGGAACAACGCCGTGCGTTCGTAGTCGTCGTCACGTCGCGGCGCACCCTGAATTCTGGAGACCAGTTCCGGAATGTCCTCAACGTGCGGAGCGGGGACGGTTCCACCCGCGTTGTTGACCAGAATGTCCAGGCGGCCATGGGCGTCGACGACGTCAGTGACGAAAGTATCGATCGAGTGCAGATCGCCTTGATCGCACACCAATTGAGACGAACGCGACGTCCACTCCGCATTGTCCGAGGTACCCGGTATCGCATCCAGCGCAGACCGTGAACAACCGATGACCGTGGCCCCGGCGCGCAGCAGTTCGTGCGCGATGCCGACCCCGACGCCGCGGCTGGTCCCGGTGACGACGGCGACCTTGCCGTCCAGCACGCCGCTCATCGTGATGCCGCCATGTGCAGCGCCGCGAGGTGACTGAACAACAGCGACGCCCCGATCGGATTGCCACCTCCAGGGTAGGTTTCACCGGACACCGCGGCCATCGTGTTGCCCGCGGCATAGAGGCCGGGGATCGGCCGATCGTCGGCATCGAGCACCCGCGCATCGACGTCCGTGCGCAGTCCGCCCTTGGTGCCGAGATCCGATGTCCCGAACGCCGCCGCCCGGAATGGTGGGGTATCGATCGGCACCAGGGGTGACGCGCCGCCGGTGAACGCCCGATCGAAGGATTCCCGGCCGCGGCCGAAGTCCTCGTCCTCGTCACGCAGCGCGAATTCGTTGAAACGGTGCACGGTTCCGATGAGATTCGCTTCTGGCACACCGATCTTGGCGGCAAGCTCCTCCAGGGTGTCGGCCTGCACCCAGAGTCCTGCCGACTCGTACTCACTCGTCGGCGAGAACGAGACGTTGGTGGCCATCACCGGAGGCTGTTCACCCGCGCGGCTGTCATAGACCATCCAGTACGGCGTACCGACGGTGCCATCGCGCATCGCGCTCAAGATCTCGCGGCCAAGCCGGTCGTAGGCAGCCGACTCGTTGACGAACCGGCGCCCGGCCTTGTCGACGAAGATGCCGCCGGTGAAGCACAAGGCGAACGCCGCGCGGCCGTCGGGGTGGATAAGTCCGGGTGACCACCACGCCTGGTCCATCAGGTCGATGCTCGCGCCGACGGCGATCGCCGCCTTGTGCGCGAGACCGGTGTTGCCGGGCGCACCCATCGTCCCGGACGCCGTTCCGGGAACGCCGTATTCGGCGCGCATCTCGTCGTTCTGTTCGAATCCCCCCGCGGCCAGCAGGACACCGCGGCGCGCCCTGATCGTGCGGCGCTCCCCCTCGCATTCGACGATCCCGCCGACGATACGGCCGTCCTCGACGACCAGCTCGACGAGGCTGGTGTTCAGATACGCCGCCACGTCCGGGTTGTCGGCCATCGCCGACAGGAAGCGACCGATCACCGCCCGCCCACCGGTCAGGAAGTCCGGCTGTGGTCCGCCGAGACGCTCGTGGTCCAGCGGTCCGCGGACCTGCCCCTGAAATCGCCCGAGGCGGTCGCCGGGCAGCCCCTTGCAGACGGTGTGGCGCATACCGTCGTTGCGCGCACCAGGAACCGAACTGTAGTAGTCCGGCCACGGCAGGATCTTGAACGCAAAGTGGTCGTCGGCCTCGAGGTACTCGATCAGCGCCGAACCCCCGCGCACATACGTCTCCTGCAGTTCGACCGGAGTGCGATCGCCCACGACGGTGCGGTAGTAGCGAAGGGCCTCGTCGATAGTGTCGTCGCTGCCCGCGCGGACCAACACGGGATTGCAGGGGTACCACACTCCCCCGCCGCCTGAGTAGGCGAACGTACCGCCGAACTGATCGGTCGCCTCGACGATGGCGACCGAAAGTCCCTCGCGGGCGGCGGTGTACGCACCCGCAAGGGCACCAGCGCTGCCGGCCACCAAGACATCGACGGTTTTGGTTGCATCGAAAACATCGGAAGCAGTGGTCACAGGTTCCTCGATCTGTTGACGAAGCGGCCCTCTCTGGGCGAGAAGAGCCATCCGCCACCGGCTTTGGTCCCGCCGTCGACGGGAATGTTGTGGCCGGTGACGAACGTGGACTGATCCGATGCCAGGAACAGCGCGACGCGGGCCTGGTCCTCGGGCCAGCCGACCCGGCCAACGGGTGCCCACGATGCCCATAGCTCATCGACATCCTCATACCCGGTCAGGTAGTCGACCTGCGGCGTCTGCGCCAGATCGGTGCCGATGCCGTTGACCCGGATGCCATGCCTGCCGAGATCCACCGCCAAGCAGGTGGTGAAATGCGCGGCCGCGGCCTTCATCGCCCCGTACACCGGGTCCTTGGGGTAGCCGCGCATGCCCTCCACCGAATGCACGGTGACGATGCTGCCGCGGTGGGCGCCGATCATCGAAGGGACGAAAGCCCTTGTGACGGAGAAGACGTGCCGAAGGTTGATGTCGTACTGCTGTTGCCACGAGTCCGGCGTGGAATCGCGGAACGGCACCAGCGGCCGATAGTCGCCGACGTTGTTGACCAACACGTCGACCCGGCCATGCTCGGAGAGCACGGCGTCGGCCAGTCGGGCGACATCGTCGTCGGCGGTGACGTCGACGACGTGGCAACGAATCGACCCGCCGGCGTCGGACACTTCGTCGCGGATGCGTTCCGCACGTTCCCGATCGGCCTCGGCGACTTCGACGAGTGCCCCGTGCTGCGCGAACAGTCGGGCGATGCCTGCGCCGATACCGTCACCACCACCCGTGACGACCGCGACTCGACGGTCGAGGAGCCGATTCCAGTCGTCGATCGGCGGGACTCCGTTCTCACCGGTCATGGCGACGGACACTATCGGCTCTCTTCTATCCGGCGGGCGACATCACGTACCGCGGCCCCGAACTGGCGGATTTCCTTGGCACTCAGACCGCGAAACGGCGCCGCCGTGATGGACATCGACACCACGCCGTCGGAGTCTCTGACGGGCACTGAAATGGTCGCGATCTGATGCTCAGCGCTGCCGTCGAGTTCATCGGGCAGATAGTCGACCAGTGTCAAGTCGGCGAACGCGCCGGCCAACCGTGCCGTGATCTCGTCGGGCTCACCGTCGGCGGCCAGCGCGCGCAGGGCCAGATAGACGCGGACGTACTCGCGGCTGAGCCGTTCGATCACATAGCCACGCTCGCGCACCTGGGCGAGCACTGACGTCAGGCGTTTGCGCAGCGCCGTCGACGGTTCACCGATCCCGGCGAGCCACGCCTTGATCGCCTGCTCGCCGGCCCACGCCACGTAATCGCGCCCGAAGGGGGCCACCAGCGGCATGCGCAGGCCTGCCGTGACACGCGGCGCGGCAAGCGAATCCCCCACCGAGTCCGTCACCTTCAGCATCGCCCCCTCACGACGAGCCAAGAAGACCTGCGCACCAACGCTTTCGGACAGACCCTCCAGCAGCGAACGGAACTCACGGTCGTGCGTCGGGCGGGCCAGCGCACCGATGGCCGGACCCCACGAATAGCTCGCCGATGGTTCGTGTCGGACAACCCAGCGGTGATGAGCGAGGGTCGCCAGGATGGCATGACCCGTGGCACGGCTGATCCCGAGGCGGCGGGAGATGTCCGCGAGCGAGAAGCTGCGCGCCGGGTCGCCGGCCAACAGATGCATCACTGCGACGACACGTTCGGTCGGCGGGGAGGGCGCTTGACGGCCGTCACCCCCGGCGTCTACGTTCAGCGTCACAATATCGAACGGTATGTCGAATATTCGAATCGCGCAATCACCTCCGAGGACCGGCGATGGGCACTGCTTCAGATGTTCAAGAGCTCAGCTTCGACGATCTGACCGCTCCGCGGCTGACCGAAGTCCAGCGCCAGATTCTCGAGCACACCGAGCGGCGCCACATTGATCTCGGCATCGAGCAGATGGTCGACGAGGCCGTCGCCGAGGCGGGTGTCGACGACTTCGCCGCCGATGATGGTTTCTGGGATCGCGTGGCCGCCTATGCCGCGGCGATCGACGGCGACGACGGACTGACCCAACTGATCCGCGGTACGTTGCGCCAACGCATGGTGCGGCTGCTGCGCAACCGGTTGTCGCTGACCGAACTGCTCAAGCGTCATCCCGAGATCGAGTCGATTCCGATCGAGAAGCCGTTCATCGTGGTGGGCATGCCGCGCTCAGGGACGACGCACCTGGTCAACCTGCTGGCCGCCGATCCGCGGCGGCGCGCGCTGCCCTACTGGGAAAGCCAAGAGCCGCTGCCGATTCCGGGCCAGGGTCCCGACGTCAACGGGGTCGACCCCCGGTACACCCGCGCGAAGAACGAGCACGACGCGATGATGGTCAGCGCGCCGGCCACCGCAGCCATGCACGACCGCTTTCCCGAGGCGATCGAAGAAGAGGTCGAGATTCTCGACCTGGACTTCGCCGGGTACGTGCTGGAATGGCATGCCCGCGTGCCGGGCTGGCGGGACTTCTATCTCGGCCTCGACCAAACCCGGCACTACGGGTACATGAAAAAGGTCTTGCAGGCGTTGACGTTCCTGCGCGGTCCCCGAACCTGGGTGCTGAAGTCACCGCAACACTGCGAGCAGCTCGGCCCGCTGATGACGACGTTCCCCGACGCCACCGTGGCCTTCACCCACCGCGATCCCGTCGCGGTGATCCAGTCCGCGATCACGATGATGGCGTACTCCGACCGGCTGCGGCGGCGCAGCATCGAACCGCAGTGGCTGCTCGACTACTGGGCCGACCGCGTCGAGCGCCTGCTGCGCGGGTGTGTGCGGGACCGCGCGCTGGTGCCGGCCGAGCGCAGCGTGGATATCGGCTTTCACCATCTCAACGGCCACGAGTTCGACCTGCTCGAGGACCTCTACGCCCGGGCCGGAGTCGAGCTGACGTCCAAGGTCCGCAGGGCGTTCCAGGGCTATCTGGACCGCAATCCGCGCGGCAAGCACGGTTCGGTGCGCTATGAGTTGCAAAGGCACTTCGGGGTGTCACCCGACGAACTACGCTCGCAATTCGCCTTCTACTTCGAACGATTCGACGTGCGACCCGAAGGACACTAGGTGAGTGAAGAACCGATCTACCGGAGTCGCCCCGGCGCCGACGCCATGGCACCGGCCACGGCCGAACGTGCGGAGGAAGTCGCGCCCGGCGTCTGGTGCTCGCCCGGGCTGTCCAACACCTATCTGCTGACCACCGCGGAAGGTCGCGTCGTGGTCAACACCGGGATGGGGTTCGAAAGCCAGGTCCATCGCACGAATTTCGACGCCGTCGACTCCTCCCCCATCCGCTTCATCATCGTCACGCAGGGGCACTACGACCATGTGGGCGGCCTGGACACGATGCGCGACAATGAAACTCAGGTGGTGGCGCAGGCCAACTGGCGCCACTGGCGCGACGACAACGAGCGCCTGCTGGCGTATCGCGCCAACAACAGCGCCTTCGCATTCTCCGACAAGCTCGCCAGCGGCATCACCGCGATTCAGCAGCGGTTCGGGCGTCGCCTCCCGGCCCAAGCCGCACTGTCCGCTGACATCGAAGTGGACGACTCGCACGTGTTGACCGTCGGAGCGCGCACCATCGAGCTGCTGGCGACCCCCGGCGGCGAGACCACCGACTCGATGGTCGTCTGGCTGCCCGAGGAAGGAGTGTGCCTGTGCGGCAACACTTTCGGGCCAGTCTTCGGTCACATCCCTAACTTCGTGACGATGCGCGGAGATCGGTACCGCGACGCGCTGACCACCATCGCCTCCATCGAACGGGTCCGCGACCTGCGACCGGAGGTCCTGATCACCGGACACTTCGGACCGATCCACGGCGCGCAGCGCATCCACGCCGAACTGACCCGTCTGCGCGACGCGATCGCCTACGTCCACGACCGGACCGTCGAAGGCATGAACGCCGGTAAGGACGTTCACACCTTGATGCGCGAGATCACCCTGCCTGCCGAACTCGAAGTGGGCCAGGGCTACGGCAAGGTGGCCTGGGACGTGCGGGCGATCTGGGAGAACTACTCCGGATGGTTCCACCATCGTTCCACCACTGAGCTTTACGACATCGGCCCCGAGGAACTCAACGCCGACCTCGTTGACCTCGCCGGCCCCGACCGGATCGTGGAAAGGGCCGAGGCACACCTCGCCACGGGCCGACCGATTCATGCGATCCATCTCGCGGAAGCCGTCGTCCATGCCGACTCGGGACATGCGGGCGCACGCGCTGTGCTTACGGCCGCGCATCAGAACCTGCTGGCCGCCAGCACCAACTTCTGGGAATCCGCCTGGCTGACCAAGAAGATCGGAGACTACTCATGACCGCGCGCGCGACCTTTGACTTCACCGGAACCGAAGCGCTGATCACCGGAGGAACCAGCGGAATCGGGCACGCGACGGCGACTCTGTTCCGCGACGCAGGCGCCGCGGTGACCGTCACCGGCACCAAGGCCGGTCCCGGCGACTACGACACCGACCTCGCCGGAATGACCTATCGGCAACTCATCCTCACCGACGCGAGCTCAATCGACGAGTTGGTCTCGGCGACAACCACACTCGACGTGTTGGTGAACAATGCGGGGGCGAATTTCCCCGGTGGTTTGAACGAGGCCGATCCAGACGGCTTCGAGGCGTCGGTGGCGCTCAACCTCACGGCGCCGTACCGCTTGACGGTCGGCCTGCGCAGGGCGTTGGCGGCTTCCGGCGGCGCCAGCGTCGTCTTCCTGTCGTCG
Organism: Mycobacterium neglectum; assembly: GCF_002591975.1. GTDB lineage: Bacteria > Actinomycetota > Actinomycetes > Mycobacteriales > Mycobacteriaceae > Mycobacterium > Mycobacterium neglectum. The sequence continues at coordinate 47,543 of NZ_NVQE01000012.1, forward strand.
TTGTCGGCGCTTCGGGCGGTGACCATGGTGCCCGGCTACGGCGCGGCGAAAGCCGGCATCGCAAGCCTTACCCACAACCTCGCGGTGAAGTGGGCGCCGCGCGGCATCAGGGTCAACGCGGTGGTGCCCGGCGTGATCGACACCCCCATGACCGAGCTGGCCCAGACGGTGCCCGAGATCATCGACGCAGAACTCGCCCGAATTCCGCTGGGCCGCTTGGGCACACCCGCCGAGATCGCGGACACGATCGCGTTCCTGTGCACCGAGCAGAGTTCCTACACCAGTGGTGCGCTGTTCGTCGTCGACGGCGCGTCCACCAGCCAGTGAGCGGGGCGTTCCGATGACGATGGCGATCCTGCGATTCAATTTCGCCGCGCCGCACGATGACCCGCCCGCGCGCCGCGACCGGATACAGGCCGCACTGGAACTCAGTTCCTGGTCGGAAACCCGCGGTGTGAGTGCCGTCAGCTTCGACGAGCACCACCAGAGCGGGCATGGCTGGAGCTCCAATCCGATCATGACCGCAGCCGTTCTGTTGGCCCGCACCGAACGCGTCGTCGCCAGCGTCGACTGCGCACTCGGACCGCTGTGGCATCCGGTGCGACTCGCCGAGGACATCGCCCTTGCCGACACCATCGGTGGCGGACGGTTGATCGTCACGCTCGGGCTGGGATACCGGCCGGTCGAATACGAGTTGTTCGGAACGCCGTTCGACGACCGCGGACGCCTGATGGACGAGCTCCTCGAGACGGTGATGTCCCTGTGGGCCTCCCCAGAATTCACCCCCGGCCCGCTCAGCCGCCCTCACCCGACCGTGTTCGTCGGCGGTAGCGTCCGCGCCACCGCGCGGCGGGCCGCCAGGCACGGCCTACCGCTCAACCTGCCCAGCCACCTCCCCGAGCTCGCCGATTACTACCGCGAACTGTGTGCCGACGCCGGGCACACGCCGATCGTCGTCATGCCGCCACCCAGCAGTCGCGGCATGGTCTTCCTGCACGAGGACCCGGATCGGGCATGGGCAGAACTCGGCGAGCACTACCTGTGGGAAGCCCGCGTGTACTCGGGATGGGGTGGCGGTGAGGTGCACTCCTTCATGCACGGCACCGAGAGAATCGAGACTGTCGACGACGTCAGGGCCGCGGGCCGGTACCGCTTCATGTCACCCGAGCAGTTGATCGCCAACGTCACAGAGAACCCGCTCGATCACATGGTGCTGCACCCGCTCGTCGGCGCCATGCCGATCGACGAGGCGTGGAAATCGGTCCAACTGCTGACCGACGAGGTGCTCCCCGCCCTGAAACGGCAGTGAACGGACATCAGCAGGCACAATCGCATTCAGCATGTCTGACATCGAAGGATCCCCACCCACCTCGCGGCGGCGCCACATCGTGCGCCTCGCCGTGGTCGTGGCGTTCCTGCTGGGCATGTTCTACCTGGTCGCGATCGCCAGGGTCATCGATGTCGAGGCTGTGCGGGGTGCCGTCGCCGCGACAGGTCCCGCTGCGCCCGTCGCATATGTCGTCGCATCCGCGCTGCTCGGCGCCGTGTTCGTGCCCGGACCGATCCTGGCTGCGGGCAGCGGCGTGCTGTTCGGGCCGGTGCTGGGGCTGTTCGTGACACTGGGCGCGACCGTGGGAACCGCGGTCATCGCCAGCCTCATCGGCAGGCGCGCCGGACGAAGCAGCGCACGAGAACTACTCGGGACCGAGCGGGCCGATCGACTGGACAGCCTGATCGAGCGACGGGGATTGTGGGCCGTCGTCGGGCAGCGCTTCATCCCCGGCGTCTCGGACGCACTCGCCTCCTATGCATTTGGCGCGTTCGGGGTCCCGTTGTGGCAGATGGCTATTGGCGCGTTCATCGGATCGGCGCCGCGCGCGTTCGTCTACACCGCGCTTGGCGCATCGATCGGGGACCTGAACACCCCGCTGGCGTATGTGGCGGTCGCGATCTGGTGCGTCACCGCCGTCATCGGTGCGTTCGCCACCCACCATGGCTACCGAAAATGGCGGGCACGCTCGACGTCCCATTGACTGTGACGGCGCTCACACTAGAGTCGGACGCATGGACAGAAACCGCTCTGATTCACTCGCCGCCGGCGGCCTCAACTGGGACAGCCTCCCGCTGAAGCTCTTCGCCGGGGGCAATGCCAAATTCTGGAATCCCGCCGATATCGATTTCTCGCGCGACCGGGACGACTGGGAAGCCATGTCGGAGCTCGAACGGGACTGGGCCACCCGACTGTGCGCTCAGTTCATCGCCGGCGAGGAGGCGGTGACCCAGGACATCCAGCCCTTCATGGCCGCCATGCGCGCCGAAGGCCGCCTCGGCGACGAGATGTACCTGACCCAGTTCGCGTTCGAGGAGGCCAAACACACGCAGGTTTTCCGGATGTGGCTCGACGCGGTCGGACTGACCGGCGACCTGCAGCCCTATCTGGACGACCTGCCGTCCTACCGCCAGATGTTCTACGAAGAGCTTCCGAAATCACTCAACGCACTGGCGACCGATCCCTCACCCGCCGCTCAAATCAGAGCCTCGGCGACGTACAACCACGTCATCGAGGGAATGATGGCGCTGACGGGATACTATGCGTGGCACCGCATTTGCGTGGACAACGGCATTCTTCCCGGGATGCAGGAACTGGTACGCCGCATCGGCGACGACGAGCGCCGCCATATGGCGTGGGGCACCTTCACCTGTCGACGCCATGTCGCTGCCGACGACGCCAACTGGACGGTGTTCGAGAACCAGATGGCCGAGCTCATTCCGTTGGCCCTGCGCAACACCGACGATGCGTTCGCCCTCTACGACGAGATCCCCTTCAACTTCACCATGGACGAGTTCACCGCGTACGCCACCGACAAGGGGATGCGCCGGCTCGGAACCATCAGCAGTGCGCGGGGACGAGAGCTCGCCGAGATCGACGTCGACTACTCGCCGGTGCATTTGGAGGACACCTTCGCTGACGAGGACAGGAAAACCTTGGCCGCCTCGGCCTGACACCTCGCCGAACCATGATGCGATGTTGCCAAGCTATGAGCGACAGTGTCGCCCATCTACTACATCAGCACCGAGCATGCGCGACAAAGTCGCTCGTAGCTTGGCAGGAAGACTAGTCAACCCTCGGAGCGAAGACCGGCATGTAGACGCTTTCATCGCCGACTTCCTGGCGTTCGAAACGAACCTCGACGAGGAGGCCGATACGGACCGAGTCCGGTTCGCAGTCAACGATATTAGATGCAATACGCAGGTCGGTTTGTTCCTCGAGCTCGACGATCGCGATCACATACGGCACCGGTACTGCCGGATTGAATGGTTGATGATTGACCGTATACGTGAACACCGTTCCACGGCCGCACACTGCGCGGGATTCCAGCACGCCGTCGCAATCCGGGCATTCGGCGGCCAGGGGAACAACCCACACCCCGCACCGGGTGCAGAATGGGACTCTGAGCTGCCCATCGGCTCCCGCAGTCCAGAACGCCCGGTTGTGATCGTCGAGCGCGGGCAGCATCCGCGTTGAGGGTGGGGCGTCGTCGGCCATGAGTAGCAAAGTACATTCCTATCGGCTGTCATTACAAAAATAGACGGATGGGTGTCGATGAGCTACTTCGAGAAGGACACGATTGTCAGTGGCCTCGGCATCTCCCGGATCGGTCGCAAGACCGGGATCCCGGGCCTGGACCTGACCATGGAGGCGGTGCGGGCCGCGATCACCGACGCCGGCCTGACCCCCGACGACATCGACGGCATCGCAACGTTCGGCGACACGTTGCCTTCCGAAGTAGTTGATGCCCTTGGCAATCAAGCCGCCGACGTCGGCGTTGGCTTCGGCACCGGCGGAGTGCTGACCCCGTTCATGTCCGCACTGGTCGCCGTGTCGGAGAAACGGGCGCGACACGTCTTGGTCTATCGGACGGTGCAGATGCTCGGCGGTTCGATGACCGGGCAGTCCTCCGCCTCGCCGCTCCTCGCCCCGCTGGCCGACCCGCCGCTCGAGCCCCGACTGCCGGGCACCCGCCGGAAGCTCAAGCCGTTCGAAGACATCAACGCGCTGCTGGCAGCCCACGCGTATTCGGCGGCGAACTGGGTCGCGATGCATTGCCGCCGGCATATGGAGCTGTACGGAACCACCAAAGAGCAGTTGGGCTGGCTCGCAATCAACAGCAGGCGCAATGCGGGTCTCAACCCTCGTGCGGCTTTCCGCGAGCCGATGACCATGGATGACTACCTGACCTCACGTCCGATTTCGACGCCGTTCGGCCTCTTCGACTGCGACGTTCCGGTCGATGGCGCCGTCGCCCTGATCGTTTCGCACGCCGATTACGCCGCCGACTGCCCGAATCCCGCGGTGAAGGTCGAGGCGATCGGCGGCGCCTACGGCTCGGACGGATGGTTCCATCGCGACGACTTCCCGAAGATGGCATCCAGTGAAGCCGCAAACGAGATGTGGTCGCGCACCGACCTCAAGCCTTCTGATGTACAGGTCGCCGAAATCTACGACGGCTTCACGTTTCTCACGTTCGCGTGGCTAGAGGCGCTGGGATTCTGCGGCGACGGCGAAGCCGGGCCATTCGTCGAAGGGGCTACGCGGATCGCGCTCGACGGTGAGCTACCCCTGAATACGTATGGCGGGCAACTGTCCGCGGGCCGCCTGCACGGCTATTGGCTGTTGCACGAGGCGTGTCTGCAGTTGCGCGGGCAGGCGGATGATCGTCAGCTCGCGCGGCGGCCCGAGGTCGCCGTCGCCGCCGCCGGCGGTGGCCCGATCGCCGGCTGCATGGTGCTGACCTGCTGACCCATTTCAGTTGGTAGCGATGACCTGCTCCAGATAGGCGATTGCGCGCGCGCCGTCGTCGGTGACGAAGACCAGGTGCTCGAGGGGTACCGGCAGAAAGCCCTCCTCTTCCATCCGGCGCAGCTGCAGGACCAGACCGCTGTAGAAACCCGCCGTGTTCAGCAGCACCACCGGTTTGTTGTGCAGACCGTGCCTGCGCTGTTCCATGATGTCCGTCGCCTCGTCGAGTGTCCCGAGTCCCCCGGCCATCACCACGATCGCATCGGAACGCCCCAGCAGCAACGCCTTCCGCTGGGCGAGGTCTGCGGCGAACACCATCTCGTCGGCGTCCTCTCTGGCACACTCGCGCAAGAAGTCCACCGATATTCCGCGGATACGTCCGCCCGCTTCCTGCACGCCGTCGGCGACGACCTTCATCAATCCCAGATCCGATCCGCCCCATACCAGAGTGTGGCCGCCCTTGCCGAGCAGCTCGGCGAAGTCGCGGGCCGGCCGCGTGTATCGCTCGTCGAGGTCGGCGGCGGAGAGAAAGACGCAGACGTTCACCAGATCAGTCTACGATGGTCAGAATGCCCGTCGGTGCGTCGAGCGCTTCGACTGTCCGGGCGGCGGCGGTATCGATGTGCACCCTTGGTGCCGAAGGCAATTCGTTCGGATAGTAGGTGCCAGGCCCATAGAACGCGCCGTAGCGGAGCACGACGCCGCCCACCGCGAGCACGGCCTCCTCAAGGTAGGCAACCGCATCGGCACCAGGCCCGGGATCAGTTGCCCACGCAATGCTCTGGGCCACGATCCGAGCCTGACTCAAACCGTCGATCGCGTCGATGAGGTTACGTGTGCCCTCTTCGCGGATCCGGGCGTTGAGCAGCTGAGTCTTCGGGATGTCCTCGAAGGCGTCGGGCAGGTCCGTCAGCTCATGCAGAACCACGTCAGGAGAGAATGACTTGACGGCCGCGATCAGGCCGGCCCGGTCGAAAACGTCGCAGATGATCGGCTCGGCACCGAGTGACGACAGCCGCGGGGCCTTGCCCGCCGATCTCGTCATCGCGCCAACGGTGTGACCGGAGTCGACCAACAGTGGTACGAGTCGGCTGCCGACGACACCAGTGGCCCCTGCCAAAAAGATGCGCTCGGCCATTACGTTCACTCCTTCATCTGAGCTCGATCAGTCGTGTCTGACTATCGACGCTACCCAGCGATTGGCCTGAATCACGGTCCATTTTCACCACCAGTTCCTGGGCCATTCCAAAAGACACTCAGGTGGGCCTAGGTATTGGCCACTAAACTTAGGAATAGGTTTGCGACTTGGCGGCTTTCACGTAGTGAGGTCGAAATCTTTGGAAGGTGAACGCCATGACTGTCGTCAAAGCAGCAGCGGTACAAATCAGTCCGGTGCTCTACAGCAGGGATGGCACCATCGAGAAGATCGTCGCCAAGATCGCCGAACTCGGCGACCGCGGTGTGCAGTTCGCGACCTTCCCGGAGACGATCGTCCCCTACTACCCGTATTTCACGTTTCTGCAGGCGCCATACGAACTCGGCAAGGAGCATCTACGCCTGCTCGATCAGGCTGTGACCATCCCGTCGGTGGCGACGGATGCGATCGCCGATGCGGCCAGGTCGGCTGGAGTCGTGGTCTCGATCGGCGTCAACGAACGTGACGGCGGCACGTTGTACAACACGCAACTCTTGTTCGATGCCGACGGCACGCTGCTTCAGCGGCGCCGCAAACTCACCCCCACCTATCACGAGAAAATTCTCTGGGGCCAAGGCGACGCCTCGGGTCTGCAAGTGGTCGACAGTGCCGTCGGACGAATCGGCCAACTGGCGTGCTGGGAACACTACAACCCGCTATTCCGATACGCATTGATCGCGGACGGGGAGCAGATTCACTCCGCCATGTGGCCCGGTTCGTTCGGCGGGCCACTGTTCGCCAAGCAGACGGAGATCGCCGTCCGCAATCACGCGCTGGAGTCGGGCAGCTTCGTCGTCAACGCCACCGGCTGGCTCGATGCCGATCAGCAGGCGCAGATCGTCACGGACACAGGAGGGCCGATTGGCCCGATTTCGGCGGGCTCGTTCACTGCGATCGTATCGCCACACGGCGAATTGCTCGCCGAACCAATAGTTTCCGGAGAAGGCGACGTCATCGCCGATCTCGACTTCTCACTGATCGATCAACGGAAAGCGAAGATGGATGCGCGCGGGCATTACGGCCGTCCTGAACTGCTCAGTCTCAGGATCGACCGTAGCCCTGCGTCTTACACACACGACATCATCACCGAGGAGGCCAATCATGTCCACATCTGAGCCGCAGACGATTGGGTTCGACGGGGTCCGCCTGCGCTATGGAAGCACAAAGCGTTTCGACGATCTCGTCGACGCCGTTCTCGACGACGTGGGCCGGGAGCCGGTGCCGATCGACGCTATCGGCAAGCTGTACCCGGACTGGGAGTCTTACGAACACGAGGTGCAATCCCATGTGGGCCCAAACGGTTTCATGTTGTTCGGCTCCTTCGACCACGGTGGATGGATCGCCAAAGCAGGCATCCACAAGAAGGTACTGCGCCTCGTGATTGGAAATCCGCTGATCGCGATCACGATGCTGCGTCATGATGTGACCGCGGGGCTGTTTGCACCGGTGGAACTCCTGCTGACCGAGGAGGATAACGACACTAGCGCCCTCACCTACGTCGTCCCGTCGTCCCTCATGGTCGTCGAACCCAATCCCCCGCTGCTCGCGGCGGCGCGGGAACTCGATGCCAAGCTGGCCGCACTCGCGTCGAAGGTGACGGCGGGATCAGCCTAGGGAAGCTGGGCGCTACCCGGCGGCGGCGCAAGGGCCCAGGTGTCGCACGCCGTCGCCAACATCGCGTACGTGCCGACAACGAAGATCAACTCCATCGCCTGGTGGGTGCCGAGTTCGTCGACGAGGCGCCGCCACATCTCGGGCGCCGCGCACCCGTTGGCCAGCAACTCGTCGGTGGCCTCGAGGACCAACAGGTCGTTGCCGTCGAATCCGTCGTTGCCTGCGGCAAGTTGCGCGATATCCGCTTCCGCCAGACCGCCGCCGATCGCCACTCGGACGTGCTCAGACCAGAAGAACACCGACCGCCGCGCATGCGCTAAACGAAGGATTACCAGCTCACGCAGGCGCAGCGGGAGTTCCCCGCGTTGGAGCAGAAAAGCGTTGTAGGCCATGAATTCCCGGGCCATCGCGGGATGCCGCGCCAGCACCCCGAGGATGTCGAAGTTCATCGGATCGCGAGCGTCCCCCGAACCGGCTCGTGGTACGTCGTCACCCGGCACGCCGAACAGCGCGCCGACTGCGGCGTACTCGTCGTCACCCCACTCGTCTGCGGTCAGCGGAGGCAGAAGCGTCATGACGGCGCTCCGTTCAGACCGTGCAGTTGTGCCAATGCAAAAAGCTGTTCCAAATAGTGCTCGAGTGAGTCGTGGACGAAGTACGCAAATAACGTCGTCGTGCCGGCCGCGGCCATCTTCTCGAGCGTGTCCCTGGTCGCCTCCGGCCTTCCCACCGGGTCCAGCGGCTTCTCGGCGGGCAGCACCACCTCGAATCCGGAAGGGACGTCGCGGGTACTCAGCCACTCGGCGGCGGTGTCGACCGACACGCCGAATGGGCACCAGCCGTCGGCGAGCGTGAGCGCCCGCCGCAGCGAGCGTTTCGTGCGACCGCCGACCCAGATCGGTATATGCGGCTGCAACGCACACGGGTCGACGGTGAGACCACCAAAGGAGTAGAACTCGCCTGCGTAGGTCGGTTCATTGGTTGGCAGCGCGGCCCGCAACGCCATCAAGGCGTCATCGCCACGGGCCCCGCGGTCGTCGAACGGTGCGCCGAGCAGATCGAACTCCTCCTTGAGCGAGCCGACTCCGACACCCAGGATCACCCGCCCCTTGCTGACATGATCGAGTGTGCCATAACGTTTTACGATCTCGAGCGGATGGTGATACCCGAGCACCAGGGTCATGGTGGCCAGCCGGATCCGATCGGTGCGAGCCGCTATGTAGCCCAAGGTGGCCAGCGGATCCCAATAGCGCGCACCACGCCGCCCCGCCTCGGAGGACGGTATGCCGATGTGCTCGCTGCACGTCAGATGGTGGTAGCCGAGCCGATCCGCCGTCTCGGCGACTCTGCCGATGTCGTCGATCGTCGCATCGCGCTCCCACCTCAAGGCCGCGCCGCCGACATTGGTGACCACCGGCGTCGCGATGCCGATTTTCACTGCAGAGGCTCTTCGCCCGCGAGGATCGTGCGATGCATCAGACGGCCACTGTCGACGGGATACTCCAGCACCCGGTGCATCGTACCGGTGTTGTCCCACATCAGAAGGTCGCCGGGTTCCCACTGGTGACGGTAGACGTACTGCGGCCGGGTGGCCCAGTCACGCAGCCGGCCAAGAAGAGCGCGACTCTCCTCGACCGGCATGCCGATTACGTAATCCGCTGTCGCACCGAGCAGCAGCGACCTGCGGCCGGATTGGTGCGTCCACACAATGGGGCACGCCTTGGTCGGCGACTTCTGCCAGAAGGTGATCTCGTCGTAGCTCATCTCAGGACGAACGTAGTACTGCGAGCGTTCGGCGCTGTGCACCACACGCAGATCCGCGATCAGTTCCTTGTCCGATGACGGCAGGTCGTCGTAGGCCGCGTAGGTATTGCAGAACTCCGTCTCACCACCGGTTTCCGACAGCGTGATGGCGCGCAACAGGGTCGCGAGATTCGGGTACGGCTGCAGTGAACCATCGAAGTGCCAGAACATCGAGCCTTTCAGATATTCGGCCCGTTGGTTCACGTTCTTGTCGAGCGAGATCTTGTAGATCCCGCTCTCCCCTTCGTTCGCGGGGATCGCTCCGAGGGTCCGTGCGATCGCAACCTGTTGTTCGTCGGTGATGTCGAGGCCACGGAAGAAGACGACGCCACGCTGCTCGAGGATCGCCCGAATGTTCGGCGCTTCGGCGCCGCTGAGCAGCGTGTCGAGGTCGGTTCTGATCTCGCTGCCGATCCGCGGGGTGAGGTCGACGACGTCCAGTTGCGCAGAGGTGAGTCCCATCGCGAATCAGCTCACTCTCGTGAGAATGGTTTTGGCCGAATGCTTTACGCGCGGCTGCTTCCACAGTTCCACCGCCAGCGAGACGGTGATCAACGAGTAGAGCAGATTGCGCAAGTTCGCGACGTCGTCAGGCAGCGCTTCTGAGTAGTCGAACTTGTCCACGTAGGTGACGGCCTCCTCGGCGTAGGGGAACACCTGGTCGTAGAACGCCTGGATCTCCTCCATCGACGAATTCACCCGCTTCACGTAACGCAGGTGTCCGTCCTCGATGGCCCACTCGTCAACCAAATGCTCGAGTTGCGAAAACTCCTTTGGCAGAATGTCGCTCATCGTCCCGCTTCCCCCGCCCTTACATAGTCGGCTACCGTCTTGTGCAGGTGACGCAGGAGAATCTCCTCGTCGTTCATCGTGAAATGAGTCAGCGCACCGCTGTTCAGCATCGCCTGCAGTCCCTCCGATGGGCTGGCGTCCTCCAGGATGATGTCGTTGAGGAACGTCATCGTCAGTTCCTGGCCGAGCCGTTCCCGATGAGTGGTCGGCGGCTGGTAGTAGGCCTCCGTTTCGAAGATGTGCGAGTGCGAACCCGTGGGCCAGTGGGTGTGCACGGTGAAACCCGATGCGCCGAAGATCAGTACGAAATTCGGGAAGAACTGAAACGAATCGAAGCCGTACTTCTCGGCGCGGGTCGGGTTGATCCCCGGTGGCATCCGTGCCCGATTCGGTTTCTTGTTCCACGGACCGGCCGCGCTGGCCTCCATCACGCATTCGATCGGCTTGGAGTACGGCGTCTTTTGCGACGGCTCGCCGGCGAAGGAGAACATCCGGTGCGGACCCTTGAGCTGGTATCCCAGCGCGTCGGTGAACGGGTTCGGTTGGTCGAACGCGTCCCTTGCCTCCGCGGTGAGGGCGCCGAACGACGATGCGTGCAGGTAGGGCCCGTGGTAGCTCTCGGCGAATCCGTCGACGAAAATCTTCCAGTTGCACTGCAGTTCGGCCTTGAATTGATAGACCTGGTGCGGCCCCTCGAAGGGATAGCCCTCGAGACCGTGCGCGAGTTCGCCGAGGTACGAACGCAGCGACTCGGTGTTGTGTGGGTTGAGATTGATGAAGATGAACCCTTCCCACACCTCGCACTGGATGGCGGGAACCCGGCAGCTGTCGGCGTCGAAGTCGAGCAGCAGATCCTTGCGCGTCGCCGAATGCAGTGAGCCGTCCAGCTTGTAGCGCCAGCCGTGGAAACGGCAATACAGCAGTGGCGCGCGGCCCTGCACCTCTTGGAACGGGTCGTCCTCCCAGAGCATCTTGTTGCCACGGTGCGGGCAGATATTGTGCATGGCCCTGATCACGTCGTCCTTACCCCGGACGATGATGACCGAGGTGTTGAGAAACCTCAGCTCACGGGTGAAGTAACTGCCAGACTTCGGCACCCGCTCCACCCGCCCGACATAGAGCCAGGTCTTGCGGAAGACATGCTCGCGTTCCTTCTCGTAGAACTCCTCGGACACGCAGTCTTCGAGCGACACGGGGCCGCGGCCGAGCTCGGGATAGGCGTCGGTCCAATGCCCGCTCTCGGGTTTGGTCACAGGGCTGTTGTGACTCATGAGGCTCCACCTCCTGGCCGAAAACTACAGCTGCTGAAATAGTCAAAACAGATGCACAAGTGCAACACCCTGTTGCATATTTGGAACACCTGATGGAACAGAACCTGCCTTTCGACCTCGACGCCCTGCTGGTATTCGGCAAGGTGGTCGAGAGCCGCAGCCTGTCGAAGGCCGCGGTGCTGCTCGGCATGCCCAAGTCCACGGTGAGCCGCAAGCTGACCAAGCTGGAATCCGACCTCGGCATCAAGCTGCTGCGCAAGAACACCCATCAGCTCACCGTCACCGACCTCGGCGAGAAGGTCTACAGCCACGCCGTGAACATCCTCGCCGAGGCGAACGGTGTGCGCGCCCTGGTCGAGGGCAGTCGACAAGAACCGCAGGGTGAACTGCGGGTCGCGATACCGATCTTCCTCGGGATCGACTACGCGTCCCGGGTCGGTGCCGCGTTCCTGCAGCACTATCCGCACTCGCGGTTGGACATCCGCCTGGTGGACAACCTCGTCGACCCGATCAGAGACGGGTTCGATGTGGTGTTCGGCACCGGACCGCTGCAGGATTCGACGTTGATCGCGCGAAAGGTCTTCAGCCTCGAGCTCTTTCTGTGCGCGTCACCCGACTTCGTGCGGCAGTTGCCTGAGCCGATCACCGACCCCGCACAGTTGGACACGCTGCCGTTCATCGACTTCGGCTTTGGCGGCCCGCGCAAGTTCAGCGTGGCCAAGCAGAAGCGCCGATACGAGCTCTCACCTCAGGTTCGGGCGCGCGCCAACAACTTTCAGGTGTGCAAGCAGTACATCCTGTCCGGACTCGGCGTCGGCCCCATGCCCACGCAGATCATCTGCACGACCGAACTGCGCGAGGGCAGCATCGTCCCCGTCCTGCCGGAGTGGCAGCTCGAAGCGATGGACGTACATATGATCTATCCGTTCGAGCTCTCCTTCTCCACGCTCATCAGCGCGTTCTACGAGACCGCGTGCGAGATCATCGTCGAAAACTCAGCACGAATCTGAAGGTGGAGCTCGTTTACGAAGACTGAAGGTCCGATTCTTCGAACACGTCGATAGGGGTGGCAGGAGTCAGCATGATCACCGGGATGTGTCGCGTCGTCGACCTTTGATAGCTGAGATAGGGCGGATAGATGCGTGCCATGAAGTCCCAGATCCGGTGCCGCTCTTCACCTTCGGGCTCACGCCACGAAGCCCGGAACGCCTGGGTGGCGATCTGCACGTCGACCTCATCGCCGGCGCGAAGGTTGTCATACCAATCGGGATTGCTGTCGGCGCCACCCTTGGACGCGACGATCACGACCTCACCGCCGAAATCGCCGTAGATCAACGGAACGATCTGTGTCCTCCCCGACCTGCGACCCTTGACCCTGATCAAGCAGTGGGTGGTGAACGCATGACCGCCGGCGCCGCTGATGTCCATCACATGGCCCGTCGCGCCGCCCGAACGCAGGTACGCCTCGCGGTGCTGGGCGGCCCAGTCACGGCGTTCTTGCCGAATGGCCGCTGCCGACTCGGTGCTCATTGCGCTTCTTCCTTCTGACTGGTCTGGAAATACATACCATGACGGTCATGGCCGATCTGTTGAATGGCATCCCACGGGTCGACGCGACGGCCGAGACGCCCCCGATGCTGCGTATCGTCGCGCGCATCCTCTCGACCGGCCCTGGGTCCGCCGTCCATCGTCACCTCATGGCACCCCTCGACGGTCCGCTGATGCGTCTGACCCGCGGCCACGTGCATTTCGGCAAGGGCACGATCCCCCTTGTCGTGCTGCGGTCGACCGGAGCCAAATCCGGAATCAAGCGCGACGTGCCGCTCGGATACTTCACCGACGGTGACGACGTCATCCTCATCGCCTCCAACTACGGCCAGGCCCAGCACCCGAGCTGGTATTACAACTTGCTGAAAAATCCGCACTGCCAGCTGTTCCCCGAAGGCCGCACCGACCGTGGGGGTTTCTTCGTGGCCCGTCTCACCGAGGGCGCAGACCACGACCGCCTGTTCGCACTCGCCGAGGGCTATGCGGCCAACTTCGCGTCGTACGCGGTGAAGACCGACGGCGTCCGCGCGATCAACGTGTTTCGTTTGTCGCCCGCCCAGTGATTTCGGTGCGGAAACGGTCGCTGAGCGATCGTCTGCGCACCGAAATCACGCCCAGGTTTAGTGGTTTAAGGTCCCGACGGCCGGGCGAATCTCCACGGATGGAGACCAACGATCCGCCGTCGACGCCGAAGGACGCCACCAAGGCGACCGACGACCAACGGGATATCCAGGAGAAGCTGGACCACCGCAACGACGACCCGCACGCACCCGGCGGGCATCAGACGAAGGATCAGGTCGCCGACGAGACGTAGCCCGCCCGAAAACGGGACAGATCACCTGCCGTGCGTTGCGAAGAACTGCCCACTGGCGAATGAGGCGTCCAGCCACGTGTGAGAACCGCCGTCGATCTGGACGAACGAGACCTCGGTACCGTCGGCGCAGCCAGCAGAGGTGAACCGGTGCACCGATGGCGCCGGGGAATCCTCGACGGGCGCCGGGCAGCCGCTCAATTCACGCCACCTCTGGGCCATCGCCGGCGCGGCCAGGATGTCGCTCGCCCCGCCCCGCCCCACCATCGGGCCACCGTTGAAGGGAACGACGTTGTCTGCTGTGCCGTGGACGCTGAGCACAGACACGGGTTGCGAAGGACTGCACGGGAACGCGGACCCGAGCGTTCCGGCAATCGGCGCGACCGCGGAGAAGACGTCTGCGCGAGAACACGCCAGCCGGTTGGCCATGAATGCGCCGGCCGACATTCCGGTGGCGAACACCCGTCCGGGTTCGATGCCGAAGTCCTGCCTGAGCCGATCGGCGAGTGCGACGAGGAAGCCCACATCGTCGACACCCTGACGGTCGGGCACCGAAGCGCCACGTCCATCAGCCCAGCTGAGGTCGATGCCGTCGGGGTAGACCACGACGAACCCGTGCTGATCCGCGACGGCGTTGTAGTTCGTCATCGCCGCTTGAGCGGCGCCGGTCATCCCGGCGCCATGCAGGTTGATCACCAGACCGGTCGGTTGCTCCAGTCCGGCCGGAACGTGCACGAGGTAGTTGCGCTGCAGCCCCCCGAACGTCAATCCGTCGGGAAAGTCCCCAGCGGGTGCCGCCGACGCGTGCACACCGTTGAACGCGAGGAAACCCAGAACCACTGCCACCAGCGCCGTCATGCGCCCGATCACCCGCAAATTCAACACCCCCGGTTGCGACATGACACCCGACCGTACGGATCGCCATTGCGGTTTCGCAACCAACCGAAGGATTCGCTGCTCAACCGTGGCAGGCTCGATCAACCGGCGAAAAACAGCTCGAGCTGGATGTTGTCGGGGTCGCGGAACACGACCGTCGCAAAGGGAAACGGCTGGTCCCCGCCCCTGATGCCGGAGTGCTCGATGCCGAGTGCGTCGAGCCGGGACGTCCACGCCTCCAGGTCGCTGCGTGACGCGACGTTCAGTGCGACGTGGTCCAGCCCCGTGCGGGCCTCGTCGAAGGGCCGCCCGTCGTTCCCGGTATTGGTGTGCAGACCGATCACGACACCCGAGCGAGATTCGACGAGCAACTCGCCGTAGCCGGTGTCCTCCCGCCCGTAGTGCGGAAATTTCATCGGGACCCGGTCGGCGCCGAGCAGGCGCTGGTACCAGGCCAGGCTGGCCTCGAGGTCGGTGACGGTGATGGAGAAATGGTGGATTCCGGTGACACCGGGGTTTCCCTGCTCGCTCATGTCTGGCTCCATGTCGATGGTCTATCAGGCCTGCTGTCGGCGGGTTTCGGCAGGTCGATATTTGGGTATAGCCCCTGCCACGAGAGGTTCAGATCCGAGCCGCTGATTACCAAGCGCAATCCGGATAGGGGCGTCCCATCGTGTCTGAATCAAATTCCGAGTACGGAGACCTCACCGAGATGTTTCGCCATTTGGCGACCCTCGAAGAAGGCTCCACTGCATACCGGCGACAACGTGACGAAATCATCGAGCGGGCACTGCCGCTCGCCAATCACATCGCCCGTCGATTCCGAAACCGCGGAGAGCCCATCGAGGATCTCGTCCAGGCCGCTCGGGTCGGCTTGGTCAACGCCGTCAACCGCTTTGATCCCGACAACGGCGCGGAGTTCCTTGCATTCGCCGTGCCGACGATGATGGGAGAGGTTCGCCGTCATTTTCGTGACTACGGATGGGCGGTCAAAGTCCCCCGCCGCCTGAAAGACCTTCAGGGACAAATGGTCAAGGCCCGTGGCGCGTTGTCGCAGGACCTCAATCGCGCGCCGACCGCTTCGGAGATCGCCAAGTATCTCGACATCGACCGTGAATCGGTGGTCCAGGCGACCATCGCGAGCAGCAATTACTCCACGCTGTCCACCGACGTGCAAGCCGGTCCGGACACCGAATACCGGGGAATCGGCGACACTCTCGGCGATGTCGACCCCAACATCGACAAGGTGCTCGCTCTGGAGACCGTACGGCCGTTGATTGCCGCCCTGCCCGAACGCGAGCAGACCGTATTGACCCTGCGGTTCTTCGACAACATGACGCAGACGCAGATCGCCGCACGCATGGGCTACTCGCAGATGCACGTGTCGCGGCTCATCGCCAAAGCCCTTGGCACGCTACGCAACCAGGTTCGTGAGCCGGACGGGGTTGACTCGCGGGAACTCGCCGCCACCGCCTGAGGCTGCTTCGTGACGGCCCGTCGAGTGTCTTGATACCCGCGAACGCGCATCACGCGTAACAAGATCCGACACTCGGCCGCCATGCGATTCGATGAATTCGTCGAGGAGGTTCACCACGACGTCGGGGCTCTCGATCTGCGGCTGATGACCCGCACCGGGGATGACGCGCAGCAGGCTGCCCGGGAGTGCACTGTGCGCCGAATGAGCGTGGGCGACGGGGATGCACCGGTCTTGATCACCGAAGATGATCAACGTCGGCAGATCTGTCCGCAGCCGGTCCAGTGCGCATACCGCTTGGCCGCGGTGGTCGACGACCGAGCGCAGCGTTCGCAGGAACGCGGCCCTCGCCTCGCGGTCCGATAATGCGGCCTGCCCTTTGAGCGTCTCGCTGTACCTGCTGGTTTCACGACCCGAGGACAATGCCCGCTTACGGAGCGCGCTGCCGACTTTGACCGCGGGCCTGGATCCGAGTAGCTGCAGAGCCAATTCAGCGCCGGGCAGCGACATCATTCGCAGGAGCCGGCCCAGATCGGGGCCAAGCCCGCCGCTGCTGATCAGCACCAGCCGGCGGCAGTACTCCTTGTGCTGGTGGGCGAATTGCAGCGCAACCCCGCCGCCGAACGAGTGGCCAACCACGGTGACCTCGCGGATGTTCAAGGCGTCGAGGAAGTCACGCAGCCACACCGCGAACGCGCCCAGCGAGTAGTCACCCCGTGGCTTGTCGGACTGTCCATGACCGAGGAGATCAACGGCGATGACGCGATGGCGTGCCGCCAGCTTGTGCACCACGCCGCGCCAGCAGTCCGAGCTTCCGCCGATGCCGTGGATCAGCAACAACACGTCACCCGAGCCCTCGTCCAGGTAAGCCACCCGGTTCCCGTGCAAGGTCAGCACGCGGAGCTCCGTCGTCGGCTCTGTGGCTGTCTCGCCTACTGCGCTCATGGTCTCCTCCTTTCTTCGATGGGAGGAACTCTGCGCATCGGCACTTGGAAGTTTCTTAACGCGCGTGTCAGACCTTCCGAAACTCAACAACCCGCCGATTGCAGTTGTGCGACGCTACGACGATGACCGCCGGCACATGGAGCACCTGGGCGGTTCTCGCTGCTGTGACCACCGCGTTTTCGCTCGTGACCGCCTCCCCCGCCGCCAGCCAGGACTGCGGTGAACGGACAGCCGCGTTCGCCGCGGCATTCGACGGCCTGCCCAAAGACCTGAGCGTTGTGCCCATCTGCTCCGCCGATATCGGTCCTGGCTTCGCCGACCCCAAACCCGCCGCTCAGTTCTCCACGCTGACCGCCGGGGAGATCACCGACACCAGCCTCGCGCCGGATGTCGTCGTACTCGATGTTCTCGTCGCCACGCTCGAAGAAGGCGGCGGCGAAGCCTTCGTCGACGGGTTGTTCACGCGGCTGGGCACCGACGCCCGCGGCGGAACGGTCATCGTCGACGGGAGGGTGGTGCAATACATCAACGTGCCCGGCGGGCCTGCTGGCTATGCCTACGGTGCGGGCCCGACCGTCGTCATCGGTTACGTCAAAGCTCCGCCTGGGCCGCCTTCGAGCAACTACGGCGCGATGGCCGCGCGAACGGCCTACACCCACGTTCTCGCGATCGCCACCGGCACTCCCCTGCCCGACATCCCGCCCCCGGAAAACGGTCTCGACCAGTGGCCGCTCGCGCGCGGTCGCTTCACCACGCCGACCGATCCTGGCTGGATCTACTTCCGAACCCCGCTGGAAAAGGATGGCGTCTACTCCTACTTCTGCGGAATCGCACCGGGCGGCACCCTGGCCGGGTGCGATTTCGTGCCCGCGAGTGCGCCCGAAGGAACCAACCAGACCATCATCGACTCGACCGGCGCTCGCTACGTCCACTCCGACACACCGACATTCACGCGCGACGTCGACGCCCTGCCTGCCGGTGAACGACTCGAGATCGGACCTGCCGCATGCGGTTCGACGTACCAGGGTGCTGTCACCTGCCGAATCGGTGACCACAAATTCGGCACCAACGGCTACCTCGAGTAACGGGTTTCGGAGATGTCGACGCGGATCGGAGGTATTCACGTTAAGAACACAGGGTGACTTCGGCTCCTGAGGCATTCACCACGGCCGGCGACGGCGGCGTTCGGATCGTCGGTGACCGCATCGGCGATCCGCACGCACCCGCAGTCGTGTTCCTGCACGGTGGTGGTCAGACCCGCCGATCCTGGGGTCGTGCCGCCGCGGCGGTGGCCGAGCGTGGGTGGCAGGCGATCACCCTCGACTTCCGCGGCCATGGCGAGTCCGACTGGTCCGACGACGGGGACTATCGCGTCGCCTCCTTCGCTCGCGATGTGCTCGAGGTGCTGCGTGATCTTCCCCCGAAACCGGTGTTGGTCGGCGCCTCGCTTGGAGGCTTCACGTCGATGCTGCTCGAAGGCGAACTCGCACCGGGCACGGCACGCGCCGTCGTGCTCGTCGACATCGTGCCCGACATGGATCAGTCCGGCGCATCCCGAATCCACGACTTCATGTACGACCGTATGCAGACCGGATTCGACTCACTGGACGAAGTCGCCGACATGATCCAGGAGTACAACCCGCACCGTCCGCGACCCACCGACCTGGACGGCCTCCGAACGAACCTGCGTCACCGGAACGGGCGGTGGTACTGGCACTGGGATCCGAAGTTCATCGACGGCACATCGGCACTCCCGCCGATCGAGGTGACCGAAGTCGACCGCATGCACGGCGCGGTCCAAAGCATCGTCGACACCGGCGTGCCCATGCTGCTGGTGCGCGGGCAGATGAGCGACCTCGTCACGCAAGAACGGGCCGACGCGTTCCTCGCCAGGTTTCCCGCGGTGGACTTCGTCGATGTCGGCGGCGCCGGGCATATGGTCGCCGGAGATCGCAACGACCTCTTCGCCGGTGCGGTCGTGAACTTTCTCGACCGGCACGCCGGCGGTTGAACGAAGGCCGTCAGGACCGCAGGCTGGATTCGCGATCGCCGAAGATGCCCTGCATCCGCCGCCTCGATGCAGGCGTCTGCGGCAGTTGGGGCCACCAGAACCATCGCCCCAGCAGCGCGGCGATCGACGGCGTCATGAACGATCGCACGATCAGGGTGTCGAAGAGCAGTCCCAGCGCGATGGTGCTACCGACCTGCGCGATGCTCAGTAGGTCACCAAATATGAAGGACGCCATCGTGGCGGCGAACACCAGGCCAGCCGAGGTCACCACCGAACCGGACCCCGCCATCGCCCTGATGATGGCCGTCTTGAGCCCGTGATGGAGCTCCTCTTTGAACCTGGATACGAGCAGCAGGTTGTAGTCGGAACCGACTGCCAGCAATAGGATCACGGACATCACCAGCACGATCCAGTGCAAACGGATACCGAGCAGGTGTTGCCAGACGAGCACCGAAAGCCCGAAAGATGTACCGAGAGAAAGCAGAACCGTGCCGACGATCACCGCCGATGCCACGACGCTTCGCGTGATGAGGAGCATGATGATGAAAATGAGTGCTGTTGCCGACATTCCGGCGATCAACAGGTCATAGCTCGACCCGTCTCGCATGTCTTTATAGGTGGCTGCGGTGCCGCCGAGGAAGATGGTGGAGCCTTCGAGCGGTGTGCCCTTGATGGCTTCCTTGGCCGCCTGCTTGATCGCGTCGATGCGCGAAATGCCCTCAGGGGTGGCCGGATCGCCGTCATGCTCGATGATGAAGCGCACCGACTTGCCGTCGGGTGAGATGAAGTTCTTGATGCCGCGTTTGAAGTCCTCGTTCTCGAAAACCTCGGGCGGCAGATAGAACGAGTCGTCGTTCATCGAGTCGTCGAATGCGTCGCCCATGGCAGACGAATTCTCTTGCTGCGCCGCCTGCTGATCCTGCATGCCCTTCTGGGTGGCATGCATCGTCAACATCATCGCCTTCATCGTCTTCATCGTCTGGATCTGCGCGGGCATCAGCGCAACCAGCTGCGGCATCAGCGAATCGAGATGCTCCAGATCGGGCAACAGCTGCTGAATGTCGGTGGTCATGATGTCGACGCCGTCGAGGGTGTCGAAGACCGAACGGATCGACCAGCAGACCGGGATGTTGTAGCAATGCGGTTCCCAGTAGAGATAATTTCTCATCGGCCGGAAGAAGTCGTCGAAATTGGCGATACCGTCACGCAACTCGGCGATGTCGACGGTCATGTTCCTGGTCTTGGCGACCATGCTGTGGGTGACGTCGGCCATCTGTTTGGTCAATTCCGACATCTGCGTGAGCGTGTCGATCGTCGTCTGCATCTCGTCGGCCTGAACCAGCATGTCGGCCATGCGGTCCTGGTTGTACTTCTCATTCAGCTGGCTCGTGGTGCCCTGCATACCGAGCAGAAACGGAATCGTGGTGTGCTCGATGGGCTTTCCGTCGGGACGGGTGATCGTCTGCACCCGCGCGATGCCGGGCACCCGGAAGATCGCCTTGGCGATCTTGTCGATCACCAGGAAATCCGCCGAGTTGCGCAGGTCATGATCGCTTTGCACCATCATCAGCTCGGGGTTCATCCTGGCGCTGTCGAAATGCCGGTCGGCGACGGCGTATCCGATATTGGCCGGGGTGTCCTCGGGCATGAAGTGGCGTCCGTCGTAGTCGGTCTTGTAGCCGGGCAGCGCCAGCAGTCCGATCAGCGAGAGCGCACACGTGGCCACGAGAATCGGGCCCGGCCACCGCACGACGACCACACCGATCCGCCGCCACCCGCGGGAGTTGATGGCGCGTTTCGGTTCGAGCAGCCCGAATCGGCTACCGATGACGATGACGGCCGGGCCGAGCGTCAGCGCGGCGAGGACAGCGACGAGTATGCCCACCGCGCAGGGCACGGCCATGGTCTGGAACCACGGCAGGCGGGTGAATTTGAGGCACAGCAGGGCGCCGGCGATGGTGAGGCCCGAACCGAGCACCACGTGCGCGGTGCCGTGAAACATGGTGTAGTACGCGGTTTCGGGGTCTTCGCCGTCGCCCCGCGCCTCTTGGTACCGCCCGATCAGGAAAATCGCATAGTCGGTGCCCGCGGCGATGGCGATGAGCGTCAGCAGGCTGGTCGCGAACGTCGACAACCCGATGACGCCCGAGTTCCCGAGGAACGCGACGATGCCCCGGGCGGCGCCCAGCTCGACGAACACCATCAGCAATATCAAGATCGTCGTGACGGCGGAGCGGTAGACGATCAGCAGCATCACGAAGATGACGACGAGCGTGACAAGCGTGGCCTTGGCCGCGCCCTTGTCGCCGGCGACGCGCTGGTCGGAGCTCAGCGCCGCGCCCCCGGTGACGTAGGACTTCACGCCTGGCGGCGCTGGTGTCTTCTCGATGATGTCGCGTACGGCGGCGATGGACTCGTTGGCCCGCGTCTCACCCATGTTTCCGCGCAGATACAGCTGAACGTAGGCCGACTTGCCGTCGCTGCTCTGTGCGCCTGCGGCAGTCAGCGGATCGCTCCAGAAGTCAGCGATGTGCTCTATGTGTTCTGGGTCTGCCTCGAACGCCTTGATCAAGTCGTCGTAATAGTGATGCGCCTCGTCGCCGAGGGGCTGGTCTCCTTCGAGGATGACCATCGCGTTGCTGTCGGAGTCGAATTCCTCGAAGTTCGCACCGATGCGCTGCATGGCGACGAAGGCCGGCGCGTCGTGTGCGTTCATCGAGACGGCTTGGGCCTCGCCCACCTTCTCCAACGAGGGAACGAAGACGGTCGTGATGACGGTCAGAACCATCCAGCCCAGCACAATGGGCACGGCGAGCACGCGAATCGCGTGGGCGATCTTCGATCGCTCCGTGGATACAGAACTCACAGTTGGACTACCGGCCCCTCAACCCCGGCCCACAAGAAGCCGTGCGCGTTACACCATCCGCACCGCGCGTCATATATGTAGCCAGTCAAACTGTCGCCTGTCAATTGCTGAGCCGCAGGTCTGACAGCGTTTACACAGCATGTCCACAGCCGAGGGCATATGCAGACGGATTGCACTTTGTTGGGATCGGTAGCCATTCGGGCTCGATGTACTCACCGCAGTGACGACGCCAAACCGGCGTCGCATGACCTAAGGAATGCCTGCAATGAACATCGTCCCCGCCCGCATCCAGGAGCAGATCAGCCAGGTCGATCGCACATACAGCCTCGTTATCGGGATCAGCGCAGGCATCGCCGCGCTGTGGTCCATCTACCAGGTGTTCTGGCTGTTCTACACCGCCGCGACGTTCTCCAGCGTGGGCTGGTCGCCGGTTTCGCTGGTCTTCCCACTCCTGCTGTGGGGCACGTTCTCGGTCGGCGCCGGATTTGTGTCGGCTGCGTTCCTGCTCCGGTATGCGAAGCAACCCTGACCCTCGAAATCACCCAAAGGGGCCGCAGACACGTGCGGCCCCTTTTCGTGCACGTCGACCGCGGATTCGAGCCGAGCTCGAACGTCCCCTTTGCGACCAAACGCACCCTAAGCTCTATCCGTGCGCAACGCATTCCATCAGCAGCTCGACGATCTGATCGTCGGCATCGCCGACATGTGCGGCTCGGCCGGTCAGGCCATGGAATCCGCGACCCAGGCCCTACTGCAGGCCGATCTGCTGCTCGCCGAACAGGTGATCACCGACCACGACGTCATCCTGCAACAGGCGAGGAAGACCGAGGAGCAGGCGCTGACCGTCCTCGCGTTGCAAGCCCCCGTTGCCGGCGACCTACGCGCAGTCGTCAGCGCGCTGAAAAACATCGCCGATGTCGACCGGATGGCCGCACTGGCCCTGCACGTCGCCAAGTTGACCCGCAGGCGTCATCCGGCAAAAGTGCTGCCGGAGGAAGTCAACGGCTACTTCACCGAAATGGGCCGTATCGCCGTCGATATGGGAAGCAACGTCAAGCAGGTCGTTCTGTCCAAGGACACCCACCGCGCAGAGCAACTGGCGGATGACGACGACGATATGGACAACCTCCACCGCCACCTGTTCTCAGTACTGATGGACAGGGAGTGGAAACACGGTGTGGCGGCTGCCGTCGACGTGACCCTGCTGGGCCGCTATTACGAGCGTTTCGCCGACCACGCCGTCGAGATCGGCCGCCGGGTCATCTTCTCGGCCACCGGAGAATCCGTCTGACAGCCCGGCGTACGCGCTAGGTCGCAGCGGCGGCCGGACTTCCCTCGACTCGTCGCCGTTTGCGCTCCCACGGCCAGGTGATCAGCGCCCACACGATGAGGACGATGGTCACCTCGATGATCAGATACACCGGCCATGGACCCAGGAAGTCCAGGACAGATGCGGTGGGCGGCTTGCCGTTGAGGTAGCCGTAGTTGGTTCCCACGATCGCGTTGAACGTGAAGGTGAAGGCCCCCCAGACGAGGGTGGCGATGATCGCGAAGCGGTAGTCGCACCAGCTCGGTCGCATCCGACGCCCCCACGTCAGGTAGATGGCCGCCCACACGACGAGCACGTGAAGCGCAAAGAAGGTGATGAACAGATGGTGGGGGAAATCCGGCGACCCCTCCGCAGCCGTGCCGACGTCCGGTGTGATCAACGCCTGTGAGCTGAGCACGAGGCACCAGTAATAGGTGAGCACAAACGCCCAATGCCGTTGCGTCCACAACGCATAGACCGCAACGAGTTCCGCGACATCGCACAGTTGCAGCGGTATCGATGTGTCAAGCACGGGGCTGAGCAGCTTGTACGTCAACGCCACTCCGAACATCGCCAGGATGACCACCGCAAAGCCCCGACTGAAGAGGCGAGCCTGAGCTTCGGTCTGCCGGCGTCCGCCCCAAACGAGCAATGCAGCGCCGATTACGAACAACGCCAGCACGATCAGATGTGACGGCCCGTAGGCCGTGAACTCTCGTTGTGCCGCCAATAGCTCCATCAGGTCCCCTATCTTCGAGAAACCCTATTGCCTCGAGCCCGCGATGGCTCGACTTGTTCGCAGATCGTGTCTAGTTGTCCGCCGGTTCGTATCGCAGCATCGTGACGTCATGGTCGGGATAGTCGAAGAAGACGGGTCTGACCCGCATACCGATCCGCAGGTCGGCAGGTTCGATGTTCACCATCTCGGTGGAAAAGCGTGGCCCCTCGTCCCATTCGACGATCGCCAGTAGTTGCGGCACGGCGTCGGCGAAATGCGGCCCTACGGGCCTGCGGGCGACCGTGAAGGAGTAGAGGGTGCCCATCCCGGTGATCTCCCGCCACTCGAGATCTCCAGCCAACGTGCGCGGGGCGCGCACCCGTGGATAGAAGACCCACGCGTCCGTTGATGGCGAGTATTGGATCCGGATGCGATGCTCCGACAATGCCTCCCAGAATGGTGCGGTGGTAGGCGTTTTCACCGGCATCGGTCGTTCGAAGGTTGTCATGCGATCAATCTCCCTCGAGGATGAGCGTCGTCTGCTCGGACAGGATTCCTCCGTTGCCGGAGACGAACGCCCGATGGCAGTCGGAGACCTGGGACTGACCCGCTCGCCCCATGATCTGTCTGGTGGCATCGCACACGTGGTGCATGCCACCTGCCAGGCCGGCCTGACCGAAACCGAGTTGACCGCCTGCGGTGTTGAGTGGGAAGTCGCCGCGGAACGTCAGGTCATGGTCGGCGACGAATGACATGCCCTTGCCCTTTTCGCAGAACCCGGCGTCCTCCAGGCTCAGCAACACGGTGATGGTGTAGCAGTCGTAGATCGACACCATGTCCATGTCGGCGCGCTGCAGATTGGTCATACCGAAGGCGGTGTCGGCGGCCTTGGTGATCGGCGTCTGCAGGAGATCCTGTGCGTACGTGGGGGTTTTGAACGGCACGTGTTCGCCGAATCCCTTGATCCACACGGGCCGGTTGCGTGCCCGCTTGGCAATGTCGGCGTTGGCCACCACGACGGCGGCCCCTCCCACACAGGGCATGACGATCTCGAGCATGTGCAGTGGGTCGGCGATCACCGGGCTGGCCAACACATCCTCGACGGTCAGCGGCTTGTCCTTCCAGATGGCGCCTTCGGTGTGATTGGCATTGAACCGCTGATCCACCACGATCTTGGCCATGGCGCGTTCGTCGTAGCCGTAGACCGCGCCGTAGCGTTGTGCCACCTGTCCGTAGGGACCGTTCTGGCCGAGGTTGCCGTAGGGGATCTCGAATTCGGCCTGGGGCGAACCGTATTGGTTGCTCGACGAGCCGAAGAACACAGCGTCAACAAGTGGTTTGGGCTTCTTCTCCGACATCGGGGTGATGTAGCGGGACGGCAGCGTGCAGAGAACGACGTCACAGAGTCCGAGCTCGATGGCCGCGGCGGCGCGCCACACCATTCCTGCCGCGCTGGCGCCCCCCAGGTCGACGAGTTCGGCGAAGTTCGCGTCAACGCCGAGGTATTCGGCCACGGTTGACGGTACGAAGATCTCCGACTCCCCCAGATGTGAGGTGACGATCCCGTCCACCCACTCCGCGGGCACCCCCGCATCGTCGAGGGCGGCGGCGGACAGCTCGGCCCACTGTTCGATGGTGAAGGGTGCAGGCGTCGCCTTGTTCATCCGTTCCGGCGGCAGCTCGACGTAGCCGACGATCGCCGCTTCTCCACGTAAACCCATGTTGATCCCTAATTCTCGCTGCGCTCGGTCACTTCCGGGGCAGGCCCATGATCATCTGCGCAATGATGTTGAGCTGGATTTGGCGGGTGCCGCCACCAATCAATTCGGCCGGTAGCCGCAGGTACGGCGCGACGACTTCAGGCTCCGACCGTTCGACCATCGCGAGCGGCCCCGCCAACTCCAACGTGGCCTTGAACGTGCGGCGCAACATGATGCTGGTGGCCACCTTGGCGATGCTGGAGGCGGGCCCTGCGCTCTGTCCGTCGAGCAGCCGGATCGTCTCGCGCACACCGAGCGCCTTGATGGCATTGGTGTACGCATCCAGTTCTCCCAGCGCGCCTACGACGGCATCCTGATCCGGGCCGGTCTTTGCGGCGAGAGTCCGCAGGGCGCCGGCGCGGTCGATGTTCACGTAGGCGCCGATCGCGACCCGCTCCTGGGCCATCGTCGCGATCGCCAGACTCCACCCGTCTGTCGGTCCCCCGAGCAGCATCTCGTCGGGTACGAAAACATCGGCGAGGAACACCTCGTTGAAGTGCGGGTCCCGGTCCGCCGTCTTGATCGGCTGGATCTCCACGCCCTCGGCGCGCATGTCGATGATGAAGTAGCCGATGCCCTTGTGCTTCGGGGCGTCTGGGTCCGTCCTGGCCAGCAATGCACCGTAGTCGGCGTATTGCGCCGACGACGTCCAGATCTTGTGGCCGTTGATTCGCCACCCGCCGTCGACTTTCACCGCACGCGTGCTCAACGCCGCGAGATCGGATCCGGCGCCGGGTTCACTGAAGAGCTGACACCAGAGCAACTCGCCGCGTTGCGTCGGCGGAATCAGTTGCTGTTGAAGACCTTCCGATCCCGAGCTGATGAGCGACGGCAGTATCCACTCGGCGATGTTGAGGGAGGGCCGCACCAGGTCGGGCCGTTTGGCGAATTCATCGTCGATGATCAGCTGCTGCAGCGGCGTCGCATCCACGCCCCAGGGTCGCGGCCAATGCGGCGCCATCAGTCCGGCGTCGGCGATCAGCGAGCGCTGAGGCCCGCTGGCCAGGTGGTCGTAGTCCCCTAGCGGGCTCGGTTTGTCATTGTCCAGTTCCAGCGCCCGGTCCAGCAATACGGCAATCTGGGCGCGAAAGTCCGCTTCTGCCTCACCGAGTTTCACCGTCATGTCGCGAACGTGTGTCCGGCTCAGCTCGCCAAGGCGTCGAGACCAACCGGTGATCGGCCCCATCGATGCGGCCAGGCTGGTTGCGCGCCGCCAATACAGATGCACATCGTGTTCCCAGGTGAACCCGATGGCGCCGAACATCGTCAGCGCATCGAGCAGCAATTCGGGAGCCGGGGCGACGGCCATGACGGCGGCGGCCGCGGCGGCCAGTTGGCGCTGTTCTGGTGCTTCGTCGACGGCGCGCACCGCGTCCCACGCTGCGGCTGTGGCCAGTTCACTGTTGACGAGCAGCATCGCCGCTTCGTGCTGAAGCGCCTGGAAGGTGCCGATGGGCTTGCCGAACTGCTCCCGCGTGCGCAGGTGTGCGGTCACCGCATCGACGGCCCAACGCAGCGTTCCAGCAGAAGCACATGCCGATAGCGCGACGGCGATGTCGGCTGCGGCATCGTCGTCGATACCGTTGAGCACCAGCGCTTCCGGTACGTCATGACCATCGAGGTGCAAGACTCCGACGTCGATGGTGAGGTCGGTGCCATCACGGGCCTCGATCGAAGCGACGGCCGGATCGACGACGAACCACAACGTCTCGCCATCGTCGCGTTTCGCTGCCGCCAGAATCACACCGGCCGAGCGCACCCCCAGAACGTCGCCCGACGATCCAGTGACCCGCCATCCACCGTCGGCGGCGGTCGCGCTCAGGTTGCCGGTCTCCGGCAGCACGACGGTGGCCGTACCCCCGGCGGCGAGATCGCTCAGCAGCATGTCGGCAGCCGGCACATTGTTGCCCACCGAGAGCACAACCGCACCGGTGATCACGGTCGGCAGCAGCGGCCCGGGAAGCAGAGCGGTGGAGGCAGCCTCTATGACGCAGGCCGCGTCGGCCAGCGAACCGCCCTGTCCGCCAACGGAGTCGGGCAGGTGCACCGCGTGAAAGCCCTGTGCGACAAGGTCATCCCACCATTTGGGCAGCGTTCCGTCGGCGAGCGCGTCGAATGAGCCGCGCGTCTGGTCGACAGCAGCGTGCCGAGCGGCGAAGCGGCCGACCGCGTCTTCCAATTGAAGCTGCTCCGGGGTGAGCCCGATGGGCACCGTCACGCCGCCTTTCGTCTCAAACAAGACGGACCGTCTCGTCTTGTGGCAGACTACGTGTTGTCCGACGCACCGGCAAACTGAGGATGCGCCACATGGTCCGCCCCGCCACGGCTCCACGCCGCCGCAGCGAGAAGTCACGCGTGGCCATCGTCACCGCAACACACGAGTTGCTGCACGAGCGGGGGTTCGACGGAACGAGTATCGAGGCTGTGGCCGCCCGCGCAGGGGTCGGCAAGCAGACCATCTACCGCTGGTGGCCAAGCCGCCCTGCCCTGGTTGCCGACGTTCTGCTCGCCGATGCGGACAAGATCATTGCGCCGGTGACGCACACCGAGGATCTCGTGGGCGATCTCGTCCGCTGGGCGGGCAATCTCGCTGCGACCCTGACCACCGAACGAGGTTCGGCAATGCTGCGCATCCTCACTGTCGCCTGCATGGAGCACGAGGACACGGCGACCAGGTTGCGGGCGGGGTTCAGTGCACCACTGCTGGAGAGTGTTCGGGCGCGCTTGCTCGCGGGCGGCGTCGACGAAGCCACCGCCGCCTCGGCTGCCGACGCGATCGTCGGGGCGGTCGTCTACCCGATCCTGTCCGAACGTCGCGCCTACGGTCGAAAGCGGGCTGAGTCCACCACCCGACTCATCATCGCAGGTCTACAGACCTAACGGTTCACGCTCGCTTTGGTCACGAACGATGGCCGAGGATCCTCATCACGCGGCGACAGTGATTGGATCGGCTGAGCCGCCGATGTTGACGACGGCCCGGAGGTCATATGGGGTCGCTGGGAACAACTCAGTTCATCTTCGTGCTTGTGGTGGTCGCGTGCGCTGCTGCGCTGTGCGGCGTCGCCGGCTCGGTGCTCGTGCGGCGAAAGCGGCACCGCACCCGGCGCTCCTTCATGGTTGGGTTCTTGTTTGGTTTCACCGCGGGAGTCGTTGTCCGGCGAAGGTGGCGGGAGGTCGGTCGGCTGGCCGTCCGCGTACTCAACTCGGCGACAGCGCCTAGTCGACTGGACCGGTCGTCGCAGAAACCTCGCCGACTTCCGATGGCGCTGCTGCCCGTTCGGCGTTAACGCCGCCGATGAATTCGAGGCCGGCGTTGATCGCCCTGCGGTGACGCAGGATGCGGTAGTGCGCCAATCGTCCCAGCCCTCGGGTGGTCACCAAACTCGCCCCTGGCCACAGGTCGAGGATCCGTTGGCTCATTTCATAAGGACTGTCGGGGTCGTCGGGGTCGTGCACGATCAGCAGCGGCGGCGGATCGTCGAGGGTAACGGCCACGGCCGCGATGTCGGTGTCATACAGCGGCATCTTCAGGCGCCGGTCGAGGCGGTTGACCAGGCCACGGCGAATACGCGGCCCGAAACCGTGGCGATCCGCGAAAACGTCCAGATACCAAGAGAAGTCCCCCATCGGCGCCAAGAACACCAGGCGGTCGACCTCCGCACCCCGCGATACCGCGAGGGCGGCGGCCTTGGCGCCAAGCGAATGTGCCACGATCGCGTGCGCCGGACCGTGCGTGCGCACGAAGGCTCTTACGGCTTCGGCGCATTCGACGATCGTCGTGCGCCCCGGCGCAAGATCCCCCGGCTCGGAGTCGTTGTGGCTGGGCAGGTCGACGGCGATGACGCGGTGGCCGGCCTCGACAAGTGGTTTGACGAAGACTCCCAGGTGCGCGCGGCAACCGCCCCATCCGTGCACCAGATACACCGTCGGCCCCCGGCCCCACGATTCCCCCGCGATCCGATGTCCGGACCAGACCGCCTCCACCGGCTCGCCCGGCGGGACGCCAGGAGGCATGCGCAAGCTCATCTCCACAGCGGGCGGGGTACACCAGAGCTCAATGGCCCACCTCGACCCGATAGCGGGCGCGAATCGCTCGAGCAACCCGAGCGCCAGGCGCACCTTCTGCTCGATTGGCGGCTCGACGCCAGAGCCCGCCTCGGGCAGTCCGGATTCCCCGGCCATCATCAGTTCCCCTCTACAACGTGGGCATATCTTACTCGCGGGTAATGTCCCGTGCGGAGATGGGCTCGCGGGCTAACCTTGCCTGGTGGATGTTTCCGCCAAGCACAACATCAATGTCCTGGGAGTCGAAGACGGCCCGACGCTGATGTTGGTGCATGGGTTCGGATGCGATCAGAACCTGTGGCGTCTCGTCGTCAATCAGTTGGAGTCGGAGTTCCGTCTCATCCTCATCGACCTTGTCGGGTCGGGATTGTCAGACCCAGCAGCATGGGATGCGACGAAGTATTCCTCGTTGTCGGGCTACGCGGCCGACATCCTCGACATCGTCAACAAGCTTGATCTGCGTGATGTCGTATACGTCGGGCACTCGGTGTCGGCAATGATCGGCGCACTCGCCACGATCACCGATCCATCCCGATTCGCCAAGCTGGTTCTGCTGACTCCCTCCCCCCGCTACATCGACGACGGCGATTACCGCGGCGGCTTCTCGAAAGCCGATATCGACGAACTCCTCGAATCCCTTGAGCAGAACTACCTGGGTTGGTCGCGCGCTTTGGCGCCGGTCATCATGGGCAACCCGGACCGGCCCGAACTAGCAGACGAGTTGGGCGACACCTTCTGCAAGGCTGACCCGGAACACGCCCGGGTTTTCGCCGGCACCACGTTCCTGTCCGACAACCGCGCCGACCTGGCACAGATACCGCCGCCGACGCTGATCATCGAATGCGCCCAGGATGCGATCGCGCCGCGTGAGGTGGGTGCCTACGTCCACGGCCAGATTCCCCACAGCCAACTCGTCACCCTGGCCGCAACCGGACACTGCCCGCACCTCAGCGCCCCAGAGGCCACCGCATCGGCGATCGCCGGGTTCGCGCGGTCGACATGATCGACTACAGCGCTACGGACTTCTGGGAAGAGGCTCCGAGTGGACTGTTGATCACCCACCCCGACAGCCGCATACTCCGCGTCAACGCCACCGCGACGCGATGGCTTGGCTATGAGGCAGATGCACTGTGCGGCATGATGTTCACCGATCTGCTGACCGCCGGTGGACGCATCCTCTACGAAACACACTTCGGGCCGCTGCTTCAGGTGGGCGGTGATCTCAACGGCGTCACCGTGGACATCGTCGGTGCTGATGGAACTCGAAAGCCGATGTTCCTCACTGCGAACGTCAAAATGAACGCAGCACAGAAGCCGGAGCTGCTTCGGATCAGCGTGGTGGATGCCGCTGATCGGCGTGCCTATGAAGTCGAACTGCTGGAGGCGCGCCGGCTGGCGGTGAAGGAACAAGGACGTGTCCGGGAGTTCGCCGACACATTGCGACGCGCGCTGCTCCCACCGGTGCTGTCGCCTCCGACGGGTCTCGAGGCCGCCGACT
This sequence comes from Mycobacterium neglectum, assembly GCF_002591975.1. Taxonomy (GTDB): domain Bacteria; phylum Actinomycetota; class Actinomycetes; order Mycobacteriales; family Mycobacteriaceae; genus Mycobacterium; species Mycobacterium neglectum. The sequence continues at coordinate 78,900 of NZ_NVQE01000012.1, forward strand.
ACTACCACACGGCTTCAAACGACGATGTGGGTGGCGACTTCTATGACCTCTTCCCGCTGTCTCGGGCGACATGGGGGTTCTTCCTTGGCGACGTCTCGGGCAAAGGCGTCGAAGCCGCGGTAGTGACCGGATTGACCAGGTACACGTTGCGCGCCGCGGCGGTCTTCGACGACGACCCGGTTCAAGTGCTGCACAACCTCAACACTGTCCTCAGCCAAGAGCTCGGCGGCGAACTCAACCGGTTCTGCACCGTGATCTACGGGAAACTGACCCGCTGCGACAACGGTTTTGACGTCCACCTGGCCAGCGGCGGCCACCCGCCACCACTGCTGCTCAATGCCGACGGCAGCGCTTACTACGCCGACACCATCGGCGGCCAAGCGGTCGGCATGACGGGTGAACCGCACTTTGTCGCCAACCGGTTCGTGCTCGCCCCAGGCGACACACTCGTTCTGTACACCGATGGCCTCACCGAGGCCAGTACCGGGATCGGCCGCGAACGCTACGACGACGAGGGCGCCCTGCTCCGCTTCGTGAAGGCGCACTCCCCGGCTGCCCCATCGACCATCGTCGGCGCGTTTGCCGGCCTACTCGAAGGCCTTGGTTCTGGAGTCGAGGATGACACAGCGGTGTTGGCGTTGGGCGTTCCCGAGGGCAGGTGACGATATCGGCGGATATCGCCGCGTTCGTTATTGCGTTGGGCCCATGGGTATAGCTGCAGGAGTGACGGCAGTTGACGGTTGTTTCTGGAGTCGTCACGAGGCGGATGTCAGGGTGCAACCCTGACGTTGAGAAAACAGCGCAGCCTGGGATTCGCCGCTACTGGCCATACTTTTTCGACGCCGTTCCGGCTCAGGTGACACGGACCCTGGCGTGACCAGTGTTTCGGCTGTTCATCAAGGGGTATACGAACCGCGCAGGAGCCCGACCCGCATCCATCAGTCTGATATTGCGGGTCACTTCGGGAATACCGCGGGATCACTGCGCCAGCGGTATCCGGAGCAACGAGGGCTCGACTTCGAGTCACGATAGTCCAAATTGAAGGGAACACATCATGGGTGCCGGCGATAAAGCAAGCAACAAGATCGACGATGCAGGCGGCAAGGCCAAAGAGGCTTTGGGCAAGGTGACCGGAGACAAGAGCACTGAGAACGAGGGCAAGGTCGACCAGGCGAAGTCCAGCCTCAAGGACGCGGGCGAGAAGATCAAGGACGCGTTCAAGAAGTAGCCGAAGTTTGAATCGGCCCGCCATCCGTGATGGGTGGCGGGCCGATTGCTATTTCAATGATCAGGTCAGACTGCGAGCAGCCGCTGGAAGAACTCGCGATAGCGCTGCAGCGCCAGGCGAAGATCCTCGGTAGAAACCTGCTCGCCACGGGCCCACTGCCCCTCGAGCCGCGACCGCGCCTCAGAGAACGCCGACGTTAGCTGGTCGACGACCTCCGCGACGAGGGCATCGGCCTTCTGTACACAGTCTGCAGGGTCGTCGACAAACACCGCTTGAATGTCATCCCACCGCGATCGCAGGCCGGAAGTATCTGCGGCGAAAAGTAATTCGTCGTCCGACGGTTGACCTTCGGCTCTCTGCGGCACCGCCTCCGCTCGGGTCGCATCGACGACCGGTGGCGCATGTTGAGATTCGGCCGGCACGCCAAACGAGGCGGCGTCGTTGGGTTCGACCGGCGAAACCTCGTGTTCGACAGGGTGTTCGGCTGCCGCACTGGAGAACTCGGGTTGTGCGTCATGCGTCGGGACGGTTGTCACCCGGTCATCATGGGTTGTCATGCTGTTGCCTCCTTCGGCGTGTTCTTCTCGACTTCGTGATCCGCGCCGAGCAACTGCTCGAAGAGCGCGCGGTAATGGACGAAGGCCTGGCGCTGCGCCTCCGTGCCGATGTCGGCCGCCTCCTGCGCCAGATACAGGGTGTGGGCGGCACGATAGTGCTCAACAGTTTTGGGATGGTCGACTGAGATATCGGCCGCTCGCTGATCGAAATCGTCTATTGGATATCCACGTTCGCGCATCACCTCGGTGACCAGCCGGTCGGCGTCGCCCACGGCACCCGCCGGATCGTCGACAAACGCACGCTGAACGGTCTGCCACGAGCTGGCATACCTCTCGTGCACCTCCGGTGACAGCACAACGATGTCGAGCTTCTTTCGCTTGCGTTCACGCGCTACGAGCTCGTGCTCGGCAGCGCGCTGATCACCGGCGTCATCGACAGCTCGCTCGTACTCCGCCCCGAAATGTTCTTTCAGCCGTCTCGTTTTCCTGCGGCCGTTCACGGATAAGACGGCGATCAATATCAGCGTCAACGCGATCAGAACGCCTGCTGCGATGAAGAACCAACTCCAAACGGGCATCTCTCCCACCTCCTCGAAGGCGAGTACCCGACCATCACCTACGGAAACGTCAATTCGTGGCACCAGATGCCGTCACGTCGCTTTTGAGTCCCGGCCACATCGCCGCCAAGCGGACTCTTCCGATTCAACTACCGGATCCATGTACCCGACGGCGAGGCGAAAGATCCTGCGACCCTGGGTAAGTACCTGCCGCCGATCAAGAAGGTCCAGTAGCCAGACTTATGAGAGCGGCAATGGCTGCAGCGCTCCGCGACGCAGGCCGAAGCGGGCCCCGCCTGAGCCGCGGTCCGGCACGGTCCGCGATCGCAGTCACCAATCCCCGCCGTTGTGTATCGACGTCGTGTGTTCCGCGAATCTGGGGACGCATCGGCACGTCGCGGAACTTCTCCTCGGACGCCGTCTCCGGCGCATCGTCGGAGGACGCCGTCAGGAAGCGATCCGGTAGCGAAAGTTTGCAGATCGTGCGGACGGTGTGCCAGAACTGACGGATCAACGGTCCGGTCGTGTACGGCAGATCGTATTCAGCCAGCAGTGGCCGGACTCGCGCCGAGATCTCAGGGAGCCTATTGCTCGGCAGGTCGGGGAACAGGTGATGCTCGATCTGATAGCAGAGGTTGCCACTCATCACCCGCAGGACTGGACCCGCGTTGAAGTTCGCGGTTCCCAGCATCTGCCGCAAATACCATTCCGGCTTCGTCTCGTTCGCCAGCGTTTCGGGAGTGAACTTCTCGGCGCCATCGACGAAGTGCCCGCACACGATCACGATGTAAGCCCACCCGTTGCGGAAGCCCGCTGCGACCAGATTCGCCAAGAACGTCCTGAGAAAGCGACGTCCGCTCAGCGCCGGGTAGATGAGATAGTCCTTGGCGGCCTGGCGACCCATCTTGCGGAGCATGGCGTGCTTGAGCTCGGCCTTTTCCTCCTCGGTCGCCTGATCCCGTTGTTCTGCGGCCAGGTTGTGCAGCGCGATGCCCCACTCGAAGACGACCGACAGGCCGACCGCCCGCAACGGGGCCCACAGGTAACCCGGCTTCCATTCCTGGTCACGACTGACGCGTATGACGCCGAAGCCGAGGTCGTCGTCCATGCCGATCACATTGGAGTAGACGTGGTGGCGGTAGTTGTGGGAGTAGCGCCACTGCGAGGACGGGCCCACCATGTCCCACTCCCACGTATTGGAGTGGATCTCTGGGTCGTTCATCCAGTCCCACTGTCCGTGGGTGATGTTGTGGCCGAGCTCCATGTTCTCGATGCACTTCGCGGCGAGCAGTCCAAGCGTGCCGGCCGCCCAGCCGGCCTTGCCCCTGCTGGCCCAGATCGTCAGCCGGGCGGCGACTTCGAGGCAGCGTTGGAAGCGTATGACGCGCTTGATGTACGCGCGGTCGTCGGCACCCAGCGACCCCTCGATATCGCGACGGATCTCGTCCAGCGATGACCCGAGGGCCTCGACGTCCGCTTCGCTCAGGTGGGCGTATTCAGCTACTTCTGCGATGGCAACGCTGCATCACATCCCATCAGAAGATGGGATGACGCCCGTCGATACGGGCGGAATTCTCCGTGCGAGACGGTGCCGGCGAGAGAGCAGCGCAATGGCACACTCCGTCCCGGATCACGGCGACGTCTTCACCGTGGATGGCTCAATGTGCCATAACGACGCCCCGACTACACAATCGGTAGCTGTATCGGGACGATTTGGCAGCCAAACCGATATGCGCGCGCCTCAGGTCCGGAAATCTACGTCGATTCAAAATCGCTGACAGTAGTCATTGACAGTCGTCAGTCAGTTGTTCTACTGTGCGGATATGCCGTCACCGACCATCGCAGCTGGCCCTTCATCGCCGACGGTGAGTGCGCGAGAGGCAAAACGTCTTGCCACACGGGCCAGATTGTTCGACGCCGCAGTTGCCGAGATCGGGCGGTCCGGCCTCGCGGGTGCGGACGTCAGCACGATCGCTTCGGCCGTCGGGGTGGCACGGGGAACGTTTTACTTCCACTTCCCCACCAAGGAACACGTCGTCGTCGAGGCGGAGCGTGCCGAAGAGGCGAAGATCGTTGCGCAACTCGGCGCAAGAGGGTCGGAGTTGAAAGATCTGCCCGCGATGCTCTCGGAATTGGTCCGCGAAGTGCTGGCCGCCGAGCAGCGCATGGGTCCTGTCATCTTTCGTGACATGTTGGGGTTGCACTTCTCCTCGGCCCGTCCCGTGGAGGACGAACTGAGTGAACATCCGTTGGCGGACTTCGTGATAGATGCGATCGCCAAGGCCCAGCACGCAGGACAAGTGGCGGTCGACGCCGACGCGGGTGAACTCGCGGTGTTCTTTCTCACCGGGCTTTTCGCATTGCTAACCACCGACACGAGCGCGCCCAGTGCTCGTGCGGCACTTATGGACCGATACGTGAAGACGATCGTTTCAGGAATGGAGTCACGATGAACGACACCGGCATCGAGGGTTACCGCGTCTTTCTGGAGCGCCGCGATGGTGAAGCCGACCTTCTGAACAGACGATTGGAGCGCCGTGAGGATTTCTTCGGTGATCTGGAGTCCAACCCCGTGCGGTCGGCCCATCCGGCAGACCGCGAGACCTTCGCGCGAAATCTGCGCCGACGTGTACCCGAGCCGGGTGTGGACCGAAAGATGCTCTTTCTCTTGGCCACCGCCAAACTGAATCAGGCCGAGCGGTTTGGCGTCGGCCTCGGCGAGACCTACGGACTCAACAGCGGCGAGAACCTGCCGCCCGAGCGGGTTTATCTCGAACTGGAGGAGCACTACCACACCCGGTTGCTGGCGTATGTGCTCGATATCTTCGGTCTGCCGTTCCAGGTGGTGGCGCCGCCATTCGTGTTGCGGCAGTTCGTGAAGATCGGTGTGTTTCTCCCTGAGCGCCTGGGCTTCTTGTTCGTGGGTGCGGCGGAGATGGCGGGCTGCGTCATGTTTGACGAGTTGCGCCGGGTCGGCATCGAGCTGTTCGCAGACGAACCCGAAGTCGCCGCGCGTATCGAGCGGCTCTACAGCGAGATCCTCACCGACGAAGTCGGCCACGTCGGCTACTGCGCTGCACGCTGCAGCCCGACCGAGCGCGCCCTGATGCGACGGCTCTACCCACGCATCGCCCGCCTATTCGCGCGCCAAACCTTCGAGATCAGCCTTCTCACCGATCGCGAGCGGCTTCACGCGCGTCTTGATCGACCGTTCGACGTCGAGGAGCTCACCGCCGGCCTGCCCAACGAGACGTTCCTTGCCGCCCATCCCTGATCTCACCGCAGGGTGGTGGCGATGTGAATCTCCGACGTCAAGGTCTGATGAATAGGACAGCGCCCGGCGATCAGCAATAACCGTTGCCGTTGAGTGTCGTCGAGGTCGCCGATCAGCTCTATGTCGAGATCGATGTGATCGATCAATCCGATGCGGGTTTCGCAGTCCGCACAATCTTCTGCGTGAATACGTGAGTGCTGCAACGTGACTCGAACCTGATCTAAGGGCCAGTCCTTGCGCCCGGCGTACATCCGTACCGTCATGCAGGTACAGGCGCCGAGCGCCCCGAGCAGCAGGTCGTACGGCGTCGGTCCCGCATCGTCGCCCGTCGGCCGGGGCTCGTCGGCAAGCAATTCATGGTCCCCGATGGTGATCCGCTGGGTGAACGTTCCCGTGCCCGTCCCGGCTACGACGACGGTGCCTTCTGACGAGTCCGCGTCGACTGCAGTCTGCGGTGTTGTCATGCCGACCTCCTTGAGGATTCGAGCGCCGCATCGGCCGCCGCGCCGCGCCGCAGCGGAAGTTAATCGACAAATGCGACGCCAGGTCCAGAATGAGCGGATGCGATTCGGAAACTTCATGGCTCCCTTCCACCCAACCGGACAGAATCCGACGCTCGCCATCGAGCGAGACCTCAAACTGATCGCGGCGATGGACGAGCTCGGATTCCACGAGGCGTGGATCGGCGAGCACCATTCCGCCGGGTTCGAGATCATCGCGTCACCGGAGGTGTTCATCGCCGTCGCCGCAGAGCGAACCAAGCACATCAAACTCGGCACCGGGGTCAGCTCGTTGCCCTACCACAACCCCTTGATGCTCGCCGATCGCATGGTGCTGCTCGACCACCTCACGCGGGGCCGGGTCATGCTGGGCTGCGGGCCAGGTCAGCTCACGTCGGACGCCCACATGCTGGGGATCCCGGCGGATGAGCAGCGACCGCGTATGGAACAGAGTCTCGACGCGATCATGCGGCTACTTCGTGGGGAAACCGTCACCATGGACACCGCCGGATTCACCCTGCAGGACGCGCGGCTTCAGCTGAAGCCGTACAGCGACCCCTGCTTCGATGTCGCTGTTGCGGCGTCGTTCTCCCCCACCGGTCCACGAGGCGCGGGTAAGCACGGCATCGGCATGTTGTCGATCGCGGCGACCGCGAAGCAAGGAATGGATCTCCTCGCCCACCACTGGTCGACGTGGCAGGAGGTCGCCGCAGACCACGGCCATATCGCCGACCGCTCCAAGTGGCGCCTCGTCGGCCCGATGCACCTTGCCGAGACTCGCGAGCAGGCCGAGCGCGACGTCGAATACGGCATCGCGGAGTTCTCGCGCTATTTCAGTCACATCCTGCCTGCGGGGCCGGTCCAGGGCGATACCGCCGCCGAGATCATCGCCAACAACCACGAGTCGGGATTCGCGGTGATCGGGACGCCGGCCGACGCGGTGGCCAAGATCGAGGAGCTGGTAGAGGCGAGCAATGGCGGCTTTGGTGCGTTCCTGCTGTTCGACCACGACTGGGCCCCGCCTGCCGCGAAGCTCAAGAGCTACGAACTCTTCGCGCAGTACGTGATTCCCCATTTCACCGGCCAGCTTGCGGGGCCGGCCGCCTCGGCCGACTGGGTGATTGGAAGCGGGACCGAGTTTGTCGACCGTGCGTCGCACGCGATCGGCAAGGCGATCGAGGACCACGCAGCGGAGCGAGCGGCGCGCCCTGCCACCTAGATCAATGACGTTGGCTGTGAACACTTTTCAATTGGCGTGTCGTCAGCTTTCAGCTTGCGCCATTCAGACAATTCACAGCAATGCGTCAGGCCACTCCGGGCCGTAAGCCGCCAAACGCGTCGAGCACCGCTGCGTGACGCGCCGCGAGTGTCATCGACGTCATGGCGTACGCGATAGGCGGCATCCGCTCCCACTGCTTTGCCCACTGCCGGCGACCGGCGTCGGAGTAGGCGGCACAGCACACACGTCCCCGCGTTCACCGGGGCCACCGCTCAGAAGTTCATTGCCGCTCCAGCAACGCTGCAGTACGCCGGGCAGCAGATCCGGCGCCATAGCGTGGCGAAGCTCACCGACACGCGTGAGAACGTAGCTCCCCACCACGGATGACTCTGGTGTAAATTCGCCCTCGGTCGCTTCGTGATTTGGCAAGTATCCCGCTTTAGCTGCGCATTCTTCGCATTTCGGACATCTGGGCCAGCCTCGGACCCCTCCGCGAACTGCCCCCTGATTAGTGCACCGAATCCCTTGTGTATAAGGTTAGCCTCAGCTAATCTTCAGCTGCCATTTGGCAAATACACAGGCTCAACAGGAGACAACGTGCAACTCGCAGTTCATGCCGACTCGCCGGTTTACGATTTCTCGCCCAGCCACTCACCTTCGAATCGTCGCAGCACCAAGTTCATGGTTGCTGGCGTCGCGATGGCGAGTGCGGGCGTGATCGCCGTCAGCCCGGTAACCCCCCCGATGCCGAATATCCAGGACGTCCAGGAGCGCGTGTCGCAAGCGGTGGTCCAGCTCACGGCGACGGCCAACCCGCTCGTTGTGTGGCAGCAGACCATCGCCACCTCGTTGACCAATCTGCAGGCCCTGGCCACCGGGTCCCAGGGCGCCTTCGGTGCGTTGGGGCAGCAATTGGCCACTGGCGCGATCTTCCAGGAGATCGCTAACGTCCTGGTGCTCAACACGCTCAATCCGGGCCCGCTGCTGGATCAGATCCTCAACTTCCATACGCGCTTTGGTCCCACCATCGAGTTGGCCTTGAACGACACCTTCACGCGGCTTGGTGACGCGGCGGAGCAACTGCCGGGCGTGCTGCAGGAATCGCTGACGTACTTGTCGCAGGGCCAGTTCGTCGAGGCATTCTCGAAGATCAACGGCTGGTTCGTGCTCAGGGTGCTGGGCGGTATTCGCCCGCTGATCCCGATCCTGTCCATCCCCGCTCAGTTCGTGGGGGGACTGCCGGGGGTCGACAGGCTGGACAACCTGCTCGATGTCGTGTCCGAGTTTGCCCTCACCAAGGCCATTTTCGAACCATTCGTCGGCGCAGCCCTGCAAACAGCGGAGATTTTCGACGCCGCGCGGATCGCTTTGACGGCCGGTGACTTCGGAACCGCGGTCAGCGAGCTGGTGAACCTGCCAGCCAGGGTGGCAGACGCTCTCCTCAACGGGATCACGCCGGCCGGCACCACCACTCAGTGGCAGGGTCTGATCCGGGGCGGCCTTGGTACCTACCTCATGGTCACGCTGCCCAATCAGATCGCAGCAGCGTTGACGCCTCCGGCCCCGGTCGTGAACAACGCTCTCGCCGAGGGCGGGCCGAACGCTTTCAGCTTCGGCGGCGACACCTTCACGATCAGCACCGGCCCCGAGGGCGGCGGCTCCGTTGGGGGCATCGACGACCAAGAAGGCGACATCCAAGACCCAGAAGCCAAGGCCGAGGCCGAAGCAGAAGCCGCCGCCGCAGCAGCAGCCGAAGCAGAAGCCAAGGCCAAGGCCGAAGCAGAAACCGCCGCCGCAGAAGCCGCAGCCAAGGCCGAAGCAGATGCCACAGCAGCAGCCGAAGCAGAAGCCGCAGCCAAGGCCGAAGCAGAAGCCGCCGCCGCAGAAGCTGCAGCCAAGGCCGAAGCAGAAGCCGCCGCCGCAGAAGCTGCAGCCAAGGCCGAAGCAGATGCCACAGCAGCAGCCGAGGCAGAAGCCAAGGCCAAGGCCGAAGCAGAAGCTGCAGCCGAAGATGCTGAGAACGAAGACAACACAGAGAAGGAAGACAAGCCTGCCGAAGGCGACGACGCCTAGGCACATGCGAAATGACGGCCCCCTCGGCAACGAGGGGGCCGTTTTCGTTGTGCGGCGAGGGCCGGGACCGGCACAGCCTCATGACTTTTCGCATGCGGCACCGCCGCACTCGCCGTGCTGCTAGCCGGCGACCACGGGTCGAGGATCACCGGCCAGACGACTGGTGAACGGCGGGCACTCCTTCGCGGTCTCGTGGGAGCGAGTGCTTTTTCGCAGGTCACGTGCCGCACGCCGGCTCGGATCGGCAGCGGTTCTTGGGATCGGTAGGCCCGGCGACTCTATGTACTCATCGCCATGACCGGCGCCGCCCAGGTGGCGCCATGACTCGCAGGAACAACGGCACCGACACGAAAGGAGCCAGCCGTGAACACGCACGCCACCAGCCACATCCCCGCCCAGCCGACGATGCCCCGGGCAGCGCGCTCGACTGGCCTCTACGCACTTAAGCCGTGGTTCACCGGGCGCTTGACCTTCGCCGTCAACGCTGCAGTGGCTCGGAACATATCTCCGGACGCCTTCACCGCCGCAGGTGTTGTCGCAGCCGGTGCAGCGGGTGTCGCAGTCGCGTTCGGCTACTGGTCGCTCGCGGCGGTGTTCATGGTGCTGCGGCTGGCAGGCGCCAACCTCGACGGCGCGGTCGCCCGGGCCCGTGGAGTGAGCCGGCCGTGGGGTTTCGTCGTCAACGAGATCGGTGACCGCACATCGGATCTGCTGGCCTTCGCAGGTTTGACGGTGTGGGCCGCCCAGCAGCACGGTCCCGGTCTGAACTGGCTGTCATGGCCGGTGCTTCTGGTATCGGTGGCCGCCCTTGCCGCGACACTCCCGACCTTCGCATCGCTGGCCGCCGCCGGCGCAGGTGCTGCCCGCCGCAACGGCGGCCCGCTCGGCAAGACCGAACGATGCCTAATCGTGGTGCTCGCCAACGCGTTTCCCGTGGTGATGCCTTTCTTGATGGGACTGCTGGCGATCGGTTCACTGATCACCACGGTGCTGCGCTTGCGGGCAGCACACCGCGAGTTGAGGACGCAGCCAACGGACGAACCGATCGCCGGCGTCGCACCGTTTGCGCGCATTTCCCGCGCCGAGGCCGCCTGATATGGCGATCGTCGATGGAATCATCGATTCGTACCTTCGGTTTGTTCACCTCGATCGCCGGATGCCACTCAACATCGACCTGGGTCCGCTGCACATCCATCTCTACTCCCGTGCCGTGTTCTTCATGTGGGTCACGGCGGCGATCCTGGCCCTGGCCGGCATCGCGGTGCTTATCTCACGCAAGCCGGAACTGGTGCAGAAGTGGCGCACCTGGGTGCTGATCGCCCCGGTGGTCGGTTTTCCGATGTGGATCGGCGAAGGCACCACCGCCGTGTTGGCTGCCGCGCTGGCCATCGTCGCAGTGATCGAGTACGCACGGCTGACGCAATTGGCAAAGGCAGACACCTGGGTGCTCGTGTTGCTGGCCGTGATGTACCCGCTCGCGGCGTGGCTGCGCCCGTCCTTATTGCACCTCGCGCCCGTCGTTCTGCTGCTGTGCGCGCTGCCGTCGGTCCTCGGCGGCGACATCGAGAACGGTGCCAAGCGAAGCGTTTTCACCGCCTTCGGGTCGGTGTGGATCTGCTGGTCGCTGTCGCACCTGGTGATGGTGTGGCCGGACTCGTTCCTGTTGTGCTTCGCCGTCGCGGCCACCGACGTCGCCGCGTGGTGCGGCGGAAAGGGATTGCGCCGCATGGCATGGGCGCGCCGCCCGCTGTCACCGTTGAGCCCCAACAAGACCGTCGGCGGTTTGGTCGGCGCGATCATCGGGGCATTTGTCATCCTCACCCTGTTGGGCACCATTTCGATCGGTCTGCTGATCGCCGTCTCCATCGGTGGCGTCTTCGGCGATCTCCTCGAGTCCATGTTGAAGCGGCAGGCCCAGGTCAAGGACGCCGGCGACTGGCTACCGGGCTTCGGCGGCCTGCTCGACCGGATCGATTCGCTATTGCTCGTGCTCCCGTTGGCGTACTTCCTAGGATGAACGTTCAAATGATCTCTCCCCCAGCGCCCGCGATCACCATCCGCTCCGGCGGTTGGCAGCGCACGTTCGCACCCGGTCACGACGTTGTCGTCGGGCGCGATCTGCACGCCGACGTCCGCATCCCTCACCCCGGCATCTCCCGCTCGCATGTGATCCTGCGGTACCTCGACGGGGGCTGGGTCGCGGTCGACGACAATAGCTCCAACGGGATATTCGTCGACGGTCAACGCGTGCAATCCGTCGAAGTCGAAGACCAGCGGACCATCCATCTCGGCAACCCCGACGGTCCCCTGCTGACATTCGAACTCGGGACCGCTCCGCTCGCCGACGATAGCCCCACACCGTCGCGGGATTTGATCACGATCGGGCGGTCCGCGGACAACGACATCGTCGTTCCCGACGTGTTGGCCTCGCTTCACCACGCCAAGTTGGTGACCACCGAAGCGGGCGTGCAGTTGGAGAACACCGACGGCAGCGGCACATTCGTCAACGGCGTCAGTGTTAGAAACACGGCGCTGGGCGAAAACGACGTGGTGACGATCGGCAACGTCGACTTCGTGTTCACCGACGGCGCTCTGGCGCGTCGCACCCAGCCGGCCGCAACGACAGGCGGCCTCGAGATACGTGGCGCGAGTCTGGCGATCGATCGCGATACCGTGCTGCTGGACAGGATTTCGTTAGACGCCCGGCCTGCCACGTTGACCGCGGTGATCGGCCCGTCGGGTTCAGGTAAGTCCACGCTTTCTCGGGTGATCGTCGGTTCTGCCCAACTCACCAGCGGCTCAGTAACATTCGATGGACGCGACCTGCGCGCCGAGTACGCGTCGCTGCGCAGCCGGATCGGGTTGGTGCCCCAGGACGACGTCGTACACGGCCGGCTCACCGTCGCGCAGGCGTTGGACTTCGCCGCAGAACTGCGGATGCCCGCCGACACCACCGACGGCGATCGCCGACGCGTGATCGCGCAGATACTCGAGGAACTCGAGTTGACCCCCCATGCCACGACGCGCATCGACAAGTTGTCGGGCGGGCAACGTAAACGCGTGTCGGTCGCCCTGGAGCTGCTGACCGGCCCGTCGCTGCTGGTGCTCGATGAACCCACCACTGGGCTGGATCCCGCGCTGGACCGCGCGGTCATGGCGATGCTGCGCCGACTGGCCGACGCCGGCCGCGTGATTGTGGTGGTGACGCATTCATTGACATTCCTGGATGTGTGCGACCAGGTGCTGTTGTTGGCGCCCGGCGGCAAGACCGCCTTCTTCGGACCGCCCGACGAGCTCGGACCGGCGATGGGAACCACCGACTGGGCAGACATCTTCACGATCGTGAGCGCCGATCCCGACGACGTTCAGCGCAAGTTCATCGAACGCTCAGGACCGGCGGCCGACGAGAGGTGTTCCGAAGAGAAATCGAGCACGGCCACCGACGGTCCGGCGCTGACGGCTGAACCGGCACGCACCGGCGGGTGGCGCCAGTTCTCGACGATCGCCCGCCGACAGCTGCGGCTGCTGATCGCCGACCGCGGCTATCTTGCGTTCCTCACGGTTTTGCCGTTCATCGTCGGCCTGTTGCCGTTGACCGTTACCGGCCACGCCGGATTCGGTCATCCGCCGGCGGATGGCTCGGCACCCTTTGAGCCCAAGCATGTCATCGCGCTGATCAGCTTCGCCGCAATCTTGATGGGGGCGACCCTCACCGTCCGGGACCTGGTCGGCGAGCGCGCGATCTTCCGCCGCGAGCAGTCGGCAGGTTTGTCGGCCTCGGCGTATCTGCTCGCCAAGATCGCAGTGTTCGGTGCGGTCGCCGTGATTCAGTCAGCCATCCTGGTTTTGGTCGTCACAGCACCCGGTTTCGGCAAGCCCGGACCGTCGGGAGCGTCCGCGCTGGGCATCCCCATGCTGGAATTGTTCGTCGGGGTCGCGGCGACGTGCGTGGTTGCGGCGGTGCTGGGCCTCGCGCTGTCGGCGCTGGCACGGACCAACGATCAGGTCATCATGCTGCTGGCGGCGGCGCTGGTGACGCAACTGGTATTCGCGGGCGGATTCATCCCGGTGACGGGGCGGCAGGCACTGGAGACCCTCGCGTTGATCATGCCCGGGCGGTGGGGTTTTGCGACCACCGCGTCGACGGCGGATCTGAGCAATCTCGTTGTGGGAATCGCGCAGGACTCGCACTGGCAGCACACGGCGTGGACGTGGTTCTTCGACATCGCGATGTTGGGAGTGTTGGCCGCACTCTTCGCCAGTCTCGCGCGGTGGAGGCTGCGCCTCAAGGTGACTGCCTGAGCGGTCAACCTGAGCCGGGATCACCCGCATGACTTGCCTTTTCAGATGATCAGCGTGTTCCGTTCCTCGCGAACTCCGGTAGGCAGGTCCCGTCGGTGATCGCCGGACGTCGCGTACGCGCGGACTCGCTCGATGTCGCCCGCACTGCCGCCTCCCGTGGCATCGGGACCGTCGTTGACCACCTCGTCGAGCTTGCGCACCGCCGCGTGGTGCACGTCTCCGGCGGCTCAGGCGTCATCGCAGCAGACCGCTGCAACGGCTATCTCCGCGCGTGCGCAGACACGGCCTCGGCGACGAGACCGAAGTCATCGACGGCGACTTCACCGAGTCCGCCGGGAACGCTGCGGCACAACGATTACTGGCTGCCGATCTTCCTACCGCGGTGGTCTGCGCCAATGACCGCGTCGCCGTCGGTGTCGTCGATGCGTTACGACGCGCCGGGGTGGACGTGCCCGGCGAGGTCTCAGTGACCGGATGCGACGACAGCATGCTGGCGCGGCTGGGCCACATCGATCTGACCTCGGTCAGCCAAATGGCTCGAGAGCAGGCAGACCAGGCGGTGGCGGCCGTGATAGAGCGCCTTGACACCGGACGCGCCGAGCCACGGGCGGTCGTGTTGACACCAGAATTGGTGGTCAGCACCACTACGGCTCCGCCGGGTGGATGACATGATCGCCGATCTGCTTCGCCCGGTGCGGATAAAGTCTTGCTATTCAGAAGCGACGCAAACCCAACGCCGAGGAGCGCCGCCGCGATCTATGCGACGCGGCGATTCAACTGTTGGCCGGTGAGGGCGCCAAGGGGTTGAGCCACCCGAAGGTGGATCGTTACGCCGAAGTGCCGAACGGTAGTACGTCGTTTTACTTCCGCACCCGCTCGGCGTTGCTGCAGGCCACAGCGCAACGCCTCGCCGAACTGGATCTCGCAGACTTGATGTCGGTCGCGACTCGGACCGACGGAGATGACACCGTCCGCGCAGGCAGCGCATCCCCACTCGCCACGATGGTCATGCTGTCGGGCGAGGAACCGCGGCTGACTCGGACGAAGGCCCGATTCGAGCTGCTGCTGCAAGCCAATCGGGATCCTGAGCTCGCCGAGATCTTCAGACACAACAGCGAGATCTTCACGGAATTGCACCGTCAGGAGATCCTGTCGCGTTCGCAGCCCAAGGGCAATCCCAACGCGAAGGTGCTGGACGAACAGACCGCCGCCACAATGAGTTTCGTCAGCGGCCTTCACATGCGGTTCATCGCCGGCGATCGTTCCATCGAGAGCGCCGAACAACTAGACCTCTTGCTCAAGGGCATAGCGGACGGCATCGCGGCCGCCTACGCCAAGCCGCGTCGCAATCGGGCTGGTTGAGCGCTGCCGCTGAACGCGATCAGACAATTCGTCCCGCCCTTCCTGGCCACACTCTAAGATATTAGAGTGGGAAGGGGACGCACATGGGACGCATGAACGGCAAGGTCGCTTTCATTACCGGCGCGGCCCGTGGGCAGGGTCGCAGCCACGCCGCGCGGTTGGCGGAAGAGGGTGCCGACATCATCGCCGTGGACCTCTGCCAGGACGTCGCATCGCTGACGTACCGGCTCGCGCAACCGGAGGATCTGGAAGAAACCACTCGGCTCGTCGAAAAGCACGGCCGTCGCATCATCGCGACGCAGGCCGACGTCCGAAACGTCGATCAGCTGAAGGCTGCGCTGGCGGCCGGTGTTTCGGAACTGGGCCGGCTCGACGTCGTTGTCGCGAACGCGGGTGTCGTCGGCATCAAAGGCCAACCCCCACTCGACGCCTGGTGCGACACGATCAACACGAACCTGGTGGGCGTCATCAACACCGTCCAGGCGGCGCTGCCCCATCTCGCCGAAGGCGCGTCGATCATCGCGACCGGCTCGACAGCGGCGTTGATGGACACCGCGAAAAAGGACGACCCCGGACGAGACCCCGGCGGATCGGCCTACGTGCACGCCAAGCGGGCCATCGCAGGCTACGTGCATGACCTGGCCGGCGTCCTTGCCGCGCGCAACATCCGCGTGAACGTCGTGCATCCGACGAACACGAACACCGACCTGATTCACAACGACGCGACGTACCAGTCGTTCCGACCCGATCTCCCACATCCGACCCGAGCTGACGCCGAACCGGCCTTCATGGTCCAACAGGCGATGCCCATCCCGTACGTGGACCCGCTGGACATCAGCAACGCTGTGCTGTTCCTCGCCTCGGATGAGGCGCGGTACATCACCGGCACTCAGTTGCGGGTGGACGGCGGCGGCTACCTCAAGTGGTACGACTATCACATCTGACACGTCACCAAATGCGGCGGAGCTGGGCGCCTGTCCGCCGGTGGCGCAACTGCGCGACCCGCTCCTGCGGCGTGAGCACCGGTGTGCCTGCGGGTAAGTGCTCGAGTACCTCGGCGACCGGCACCTTCGTCACCCTCGCCTCGGGGTACTCTTCGGCGCGGTAGAAGCGTGCCTGCAGGATGCCCCATGGCCAGTCGGCCTTGTCGAGCCAATTGTGCACGCCCGGATCCCTTTTCGATACCACGCCGCGAAACCAGCCATCGGGATCGATGCGAGCCTGAACGTCGTTGAGGCTCGACTGGCGGTTCACCCAGTCGACCGTCGAGAACCGGTCGTCGGCGACCAGGATCTGCCAGTAGTAGCAGTCGGTCGGCACGGGGAACTCCACGATCAGCGCCTCATCGTCAGCGATCTGGTGGATTCCGTCGTAGTACGCCTGTTTCGTCGCCAGACCGCCGCCCTGCTGTATCCACTGCGATCGCAAAAGGACATTGATCCCGTGGTGCTCCCGGTAGTACCGGACGAGCTCCATGTCGAAATCGATCATGCCCATGATCCAGTCACCCAATTCCGAAAAACGGCGGGCGATCTCGGCAGGCTTCATATCCTCACCACCGTCATCGAGCCGGTTGATCGCGACTTGCGCGTCGATCTCGGTGTTCCAGTCGCACGCACACTTTCGCATCAGCAACTTGCCAGCCTCGGGGTTGAGCGGCCACCAGTCGCCGTCCTCATCCGCGGGACGTGCTGCACTGAGCACCACCCTGAAGGTGCCGTCTTCGGCGATAGTCAGGTCGTCGAGGTCGTGAGTCATGGCCTGGAACTTCATCTGCCGCTCAACGCCTTTGAGACTCTTCATCATCCCGGGAGCCGACTGGGTGATCTCGACGAAGCGCACCGTGCCGCGTCGACCAGTCAGTTCATACACTCCGGAACCGTCGACTTCGGCGTTGAGGTACACGTAATCGGGGTTGGGGCCGCCCTGGTTGCAGGCGTAGTTCCACAGCGGCATGAACACGGGTCTACGGGCGTCGGTGTACACGTGGCACAGATAGCCGCACGCAAGGATCGACAGCGCCAGCTTGTTCATGTCCTGCACCTCTGCGTCCGACGCGCTCTCGGGGCGCCAGGTGGCCAAGAGGTGGTCGGCGACGCCTTTGAGCGCCTCCATCTGTTCGTCCCAGGTGGGCAGGTCAGTCATGGTGGTCATCCCTCCACCGCCACGTCGAAGTGGCGGATGTAGAAGTCGTAATCGGACCGGATCTGTCCGGCGTCGAGACCGAACTGCTCGGCGGTGTAGTGATGAGCGCCCTTGGCACCCATCGTGTTCGCTTCTTGCCAGTCGAAGATGGTCCGCTCGACGCCGGGCGTGAGTTCGAGATCGAGCCAGTCGTACACGCGCCGGATCGTGCCCTTCGGATCCGCGACCAGTTCACGGTGCTGGATGTCAAGGAAGCGGTGCTCGCCGATACGGGCACGTTCCTCGATGGCGCGTTGCATGCCCTCGCGGAGGTGCTCGCTGACCTCGTGGCCCAGGGCGCGCAGATCGCGACGTTCGGCGGCGGGCGGGAAGATCGTCGACACCAAACTGGTGTAGGACGGCACCACCTTGGCCGGGTCCCGATGTGTCATCACGAACCGCATCTCGGGATAGGCCCGGGACAGCGCCTCCAGATGGAACTTGTGATGCGGTGCCTTGAACAACCATAGTTCCGGCGGCCGCTTCGACCCGAGCAGTTTGACGACTCGGCGATGGTACTCGTAGGTCTGCGTTAAATCCGCACTGCGCCACCATTTTCGGTAGCCTGCGACCGGCAGCGTCATCTGTTGGCCGTGGAAGGCCATACCGAGGATCTCGGTGTCTTCCATAGTCGCGTCGACCTCGAAGATGTGCATGGCGGCGCTGGCAGCCGAGCGCTCTTCGTGCCTGCGGACGAACTCGACCCGACGCGGATCCTCGGCTTCGCATTCGGCCACCGGCGGTGGCACCGGTTTGGTCTGCTCCCAGCCACGCAGGCACCGGAATTGGGGGTCGAGCGAAAGCATGTCCGCGAGCGCGGTGGTGCCGGTGCGTGGCAGTCCGTTGATGTCGACGGGACCTCGGATCTCGACGTCGTGCACGTCGGGGTGCTCGGCGTACCAGGCCTCGACGTCCAGCCGATTGACCAGGCGACGCCGCAGGTCACCGATCACCGCGTCGTCGGTATCGGGGTGCAGATCGCCATCGCGCTCGAGGCTGTCCAACAGGATCGCCAAACCGTCGCGGAAGTCCCCGGGACCGAAGTCGGCGTGACCACTCTCAGTGACAGCGTCCTGCATGAGCCGGTCGGGCGACGGATACCGCGTACGGCTCATCGCTGGGTCACTCGGTCCGGATAGTGGTGCGCGGCCATAGCGCGGAATCCGTCACGCCAGTCCACGGTGCACGGCCCGGTGATCGAACGTCGTTTGGTGTGGTCCCCGACGGAACCGATCGATGCTCCTGGAACAACTTCGACGCGAAGATCGAGCTCGACGCCGATCAGGTCCGCGAAATAGCGTGACCACTCCTGCACGGTGACGGGTACGTCGCCGGCCCAGTTCACGATCGTGGCGGGCACACTGGCGGCCCTGAGTAGCGCCTCGACCTGTGTGTTGATGTCGTCGTAGTGAATGGGGCTGTAAGGCAGTGGATCCCACCGCACCACCACCGGTCTGCCCTCGGCGATCGCGTTGAGATGCCAGAGTGGCAGGCCCCCGCGATCGCCATAGGCGCTGCCCATCCGGGCGATGGTGATCGGCAGATCGAACTCGCGGGCGCAGTACCGCGCGACGGCTTCCTCGGCGATCTTCACGATGGAGTAGGGCTGCGGGGTCGGCAGCCCGGCATCGCCTATCGGATCGCCTTCCCGAAACGGATGCCACGGGTCGGGATGCGGCTTGTAGACCGTGACGGTCGACATCACCAGCGCTGCCTTGGCGTTGCGGCAATGCGACAGCAGCAGGCCGGTACCCTCGGCATTGACCCGCAATCCCTGTTCGTAGTCCTCGCCGAAATCGGCCGCGATGTGCAGGAGGTAGGTGAAATCGTCCGGGAGGGAATCGAAGTCGGCGTCACCGAGGTCGACAATCTGCGTGGTGACGCCCAGTGCCTCGACTTCCTCGCGGACGACTGGGTCGGAGAAGCGCGCGATGCCCCACACTTCGTTGTGGGGCGCCAGCGTCTTGGCGATACCGTGCGCGATTCGCCCACCGGGCCCGGTGATGAGAACCTTCTCACCGCTCAACATTTGCCACTCTCCCGTCCCGTCCGAGTGTGCGCCATGTGCTGATGCGTCGTGTCATGATCGTCCGCATGGATGCCGACGCAACGATGCCAGCGGCTCACCCACTGTTCGAGCAGCCATGGCCCGACGGTGAGTTCCGGTTCTTTCAGGTCGGCCACGTTGTCGACGACGTCGTTGTCGCCGCCGCTCGCTGGGTGCGAACGTTCGGCATCGGACCCTTCCACGTGATGCCCGTCGTCGGACAGCAGGCGGACTACGGCGGAGAGGTCCGTACGGTTCGGATCCAAGTCGCCGTCGCACAGGCCGGACCTGTCCAGATCGAGTTGATCCAGCAGCACTGCGATACGCCGAGCATCTTCACTGAATGGAGCCGCGGCGGCACATCTGCTTTCCACCAAATAGCAACGTTGACAAATGATTACGACGGAAAGGTCGCGCATTTCAAGACGCTGGGCCATTCGATCGCCGCGGAGAGCCTCGGCGGAGGATTCCGGGTGGCCTACATCGACACCGCGGCAGAGTTCGGGTTCTATACCGAGGTCGTCGAAGCCCCATCCAGCTTTCTTGACCAAGTGCGCAGCGTCTCTGACACCTGCGCCGCCTGGGACGGTCGCGACCCCGTGCGAATCATGACCCGGGGCGGCTACCGGGTGCCCGAAGGATCCAGCGGGCGGTGACACGGACTTCATCGCCAAAGCCACCCTTACGTCGATGTAGTGAGCTAACCTACGCAATGACTCTAAGGTCTTAGAGTGATGCAATGCAACCAACATTCCCAAGACAGCAGGAGGACGCAGGTGGGCGGTGACGAGTCCACCTCGGTCGGGGATCTGACGGGGCCACTGCGGGGCACCTCAATCGAGACGTCTGTCCTCGGTGCGCTCGACACTCTCGAGCGTGCTCTTCAGTTGAAGCCTTTGGGTAACAACCAGTTCCAAGCGTCCAACGAAGCCGATCGGTTTGGCCGCATTTTCGGTGGCCAGCTCCTCGCTCAGGCGATGTATGCGGCGTCGGCGACCGTCGAGGCCCACGCGCCGCATTCTCTGCATGCCTACTTCGTTCAGACAGGCGATTCGAGACGGCCGGTGGAGATCGTCGTGAACCCCGTTCGCGACGGGCGGTCCATGGCGACGCGGCAGGTGAGCGTGGCGCAGGGAGACCGCACGCTGCTGACCGCGGTGGCGTCGTTCCACAGCAACCCGGCAGAACCCGAATTGACTCACGAACCGGTTGACGCGCCGCCGCCGGAAGAATTGCCTCTGCTGCAGCATTGGGTGGGTCAGATGCCGCCGGAGATGCAGAGAAACGCACAGACCTGGATCGACGCCCCGCCCGCGCTGGAAATGCGGATCGCAGAACCGACGACGTTTCTGGGCGGTAGCCAGACATCGGGACCACGTTCACATTGGATGCGCTTACCGCGACATATTGCCGACAATCCCGCGCTGCACAACGCGATGCTCACCTACGCGAGTGACTACCTGCTGCTTGACATGGCGCTTCGTTGCCATCCCCAACCCGCCGATTACACGTCGATCGCCGCGGTCAGCCTGGACCACGCGATCTGGCTGCACCGTCCTGTCCAATTCGACGAATGGCATCTTTACACGCAAGAGATAGCTGCCATCGCCGGGCACCGCGCACTGGTTCGCGGAGTCATTCGCGATGCGGCCGGACACGTGGTCGCCAGTACCGCGCAGGAAGTGCTCATCCGGCCCATCGCAGAATCGCCGCGAGCGAAGTAGGCGGGATGGCGATGTCCGGTGACGACGTGTTCGACCTACAGGGTCGGGTGGCGCTGGTGACGGGCGGCGGAACCGGAATCGGCGCCGCGACGGCGATGCTGCTCGCCACGCACGGCGCCGACGTGGCGATCGCCGCCCGCACAGTGGCCGATCTGGAACGAACCGCCGCAGCGGTGACAGCGGCCTCGGATCGCAAGTGCCTTGTCGTGCCCACCGATGTCAAGGTCGAAGACCAAGTCGCGGCGATGGTGAAACGGACTGTTGATGAACTGGGACGGCTCGACATCCTCGTCAACAATGCCGGTGGCACGCGGATGGGTCCTCTGCAGGATTTACCGACCAGGGCGTGGGACTCGGTATATGAGCTGAACGTGCGATCTGCATACGTCGCGACACGCGAGGCCGGAATTCACTTCCGAGCCCAGGGATCCGGCGCGATCGTGAACATCTCATCGGACGCCGGTATCCACGGCGTCAAGGGCGGCGCCCACTATGCCTCGGCAAAGGCAGCCCTGCAGATGTTCACGACGGTCACCGCCGCCGAGTGGGGCCGGTATGGCATTCGGGCCAACTGCATCGCCGTGGGTGCCATCGCGTCAGAGCGGGTGGTTCAGGCATGGGAGGTCGCCGGCATCGATCAGGCCGATTTCGCCGCGAGAATCCCGTTGGGTCGCACAGGCCGACCTGATGAGGTGGCGTGGGCCGTTCTGTTCATGGCCAGCGATGCCGCCTCGTACATCACTGGCCAGACATTCGCCGTCGACGGCGGGCCGAGCCTTGGCGGCATTCCCGATTCCTGACCGTCATCGTTGACTTCGCTCCTGCCGCAGCGGAATGTGTAGAGGCCAATCAACGAGAGGTGACGATGTCGAAAACAGTTGGCCGAGTGGCTGGCAAGGTCGCGTTCATTACAGGTGCAGCGCGCGGTCAGGGCCGTGAACACGCCATCCGGCTCGCCGAGGAGGGCGCCGACATCATCGCCGTCGATGCCTGCGCCGACATCGACGGCGCGCCCTACCCACTTGCGACCGAGGCTGACCTCGACGAAACTGCTGCACTCGTCGAGAAGTTGGACCGGCGCATCGTCACCGCCAAAGCAGACGTGAGGGATGTCGAGGCGCTCGGCACTGCGCTGCAGCAAGGAATCGATGAGCTGGGCAGGCCAGACATCGTCATCGCCAACGCGGGAATCAGCGGCAGCCCCGCCCCCGCCGCGATGATCGAGGAAGCCGCCTGGCAGACGATGTTCGACATCAACATCACCGGGGTCTGGCACACGATCAAGGTGGCAGTCCCCCACATGTCCGACGGTCGCGGTGGCTCGATCATCCTGGTGAGTTCGATGCTGGGGCTCCGCGGCGGCGGCTACATGGCCCACTACGCCTCGGCGAAGCACGCCGTCGTCGGATTGATGAACTCACTCGCCAATGAACTTGCTCCACAATGGATTCGAGTGAACTCGATCCATCCGGGGAACATCCAGACGCCGATGATCGACAACGAGCAATTCCACCGCACCCTAAGGCCTGACCTCGCAGAGCCGACCATGGCCGACGCGGGCGAGATCATCGGAACCTTCCACATGCTGCCGGTGCCCTACTTCGAGGCACGGGCAGTCAGCAACGCGGTGCTGTTCCTGGCCTCGGATGAGGCCAAGTACATCACCGGGGCCGCCCTGCCGATCGATGCAGGAGCGACCGCGAAGTTCTGAGGCTCAGCGCGCCCCGCGCACCAACCGACCTGGGCGTGCGCCGGTGTCGATACTGTCGCGCCGGGTGACGACACCGCTGACGATCGTGGCGCTGTAGCCGCTCGCACCCTGGACCAGGCGCTGCCCGCCGGCGGGTAGGTCGTACGCCATCTTCGCGGGATGCAACGTCAGCGCATCCATGTCGATGACGTTGATGTCCGCTTTCTTGCCGGTTTGAATGACGCCACGATCGGTCAGCCCGAAGAGCTGCGCGGTGTCGTGAGACTGCTTGCGCACCAAGTACTCCAGCGGCAGCTTCTCACCCCGGTAGCGATCCCGCGCCCAGTGCGTCAGCAGGAACGTCGGATACGACGCGTCGCAGATCATGCCGCAGTGCGCGCCGCCGTCGGACAATCCCACTACGCCGGCGGGATGCAACAGCATCTCGCGGATGGCGTCATGGTTGCCGTAGAAGTAGTTGTAGAACGGCAGCATCAGCATGGCCGTTGCATTGTCTTCGAGCATCAGGTCATACAGCGTCGACAGCGGGTCGTCACCCCGCTCGGCGGCGATCTTGTCGACGGCCTTGTCCTGGGTCGGTTCGTAGTCGGGCGGGTCGCCCAGCGCATAGATACGGCCGAGTGAGTACTGCACGAGGGCGAACATGTTGTCGAACAGCTTCGTCGGATCGGGCGGCAGGTCGTCCTCCCCCAAGATCGCCGCCTTGACCGCGGGATCGGCGAGCCGTGCCCCCAACTCCTGTCGGTCGCATTCGGCCTTCAGTCTCCGGAAGGTCGGCCGATGAGTGAACGCATGATGGCCCGGAAACCCGAAGAGCATGCCGAACGGCCGCGCCGCGATTTGCGGATACAGGCGACTGCCCGTCGCATGAGCCGCCGCCGAGACGTCCAGTTGCTCTCGCCAGAGGTCAGGTGCCGCGTCGACCTGGATCATGCCGAACGAGATGGGTCGGTCGATCTCGGCGCCCAGGCGCTGCATCCACTCCAGTTCCTTCTTGGGCGCGATGATGTCCTCGCCTGCGACCCCCTGCGGGGCCAACTCGAAGACCGCCTGCCCGCCCGCGGCCATGGCTCGGCCGAGTCCGAACAACTCGTCCTCTGCCGCGAAGGTTCCCGGTACCGGTTCGCCGTCCATGGCGCGGTGCCCCAGGGTGCGCGACGTCGAGAATCCAAGCGCGCCTGCCTCGATGCCCTCCTGCACGATCCGCGCCATGGCCTTGATGTCCTCGGGCGTGGCGGGCTCGTTGCGGGCGCCGCGCTCGCCCATCGCATAGGCGCGAACCGAACCGTGGGCGATCTGGCTGCCCACGTCGACGGCGAACTCCTGCTTTCCGATGACGTCGAGGTATTCCGGATACGTCTCCCAGCCCCAGGTCATGCCTTCGGTGAGCGCGCTGCCGGGAATGTCCTCGACGCCCTCCATCAAAGCGATCAGCCAGTCTTCCTGGCCCGGCCGCACCGGGGCGAACCCGACGCCGCAGTTGCCCGCGACGACGGTCGTCACGCCGTGACCGCTGGACGGCTCCAGCGAGCTGTCCCAGCTGACCTGGCCGTCGTAGTGGGTGTGGATGTCGACGAACCCCGGAGCGACCAGCTTGCCCGTCGCGTCGATGGTTTCGGTCGCGTTGCCCTCCAGCGAAGCGTCGCCGTTCCCACGGCGACGGACCTCGACTATCCGCCCGTCCTTGATGCCCACGTCGGCTTGGAATCGGGCCTCACCCGTGCCGTCCACGACGGTTCCGCCAGTGATTTTCAGGTCGAACACGATTTACTCCCTCGACGTCCTTGAAGCCGTTATGGTGGCCAATGTAACACCGTTACAGACGAGCAGTAGCCGGATTCGGAGGTAACCCGTGACGCGAACGGCACCGGTCGACGGCACCGCCGGCAACCCGGCCCATAACGCGCGCGAGGACGCGATCGGAACGCCTCCGCAGCGGCCCACCCTGGTACCGGCGCAGCGCTATTACTCGGCGGATTTCGCCCGCCTAGAAGCCGAACGAATGTGGCCCAAGGTGTGGCAGTTCGCTTGCACCGTCGACCACGTGGCCGAACCGGGTGACTACTTCGAGTACCGCTGCGGGCCCTACTCGGTGCTGATCGTTCGCGGCGATGACGGCGACCTGCGCGCGTTTCAGAACGTGTGTCGGCATCGGGGCAATTCGCTGTGCGCCGGATCCGGATCGGACCTGCGTGAGCTGCGTTGCGGTTATCACGGCTGGACGTGGGATCTGTCCGGCTCACTGCGACGGGTGCCCAACCGAAAGGGCTTCGGCGCGCTCCGGTTGACCGATTTCCCCCTGATACCGGTTCGGGTCGAGACGTGGGAACGACTCGTCTTCGTCAATCTCGATGCCGACGCGATCCCGCTGCATGACTACCTGGAGGCGATGCCAGACGACATCGCGTGGAACCGGCTCAGCGACTTCCGGTGCTACGCCACCATGACCATCGAGGTCGATGCGAACTGGAAGACGATCGCCGATGGGTTCAGCGAGACGTACCACATTCAGACGTTGCATCCGGAGCTCCACAGATGTATGGACGATGTCTATGCGCCGCAGGTCATCTGGGGTCACACTGGAAAGTCCGAACAGCTCTACGGGCTGCCCAGCCCGAGCATCAAGGAGAGCCTGACCGACGCCGAAGTGTGGGACGCCTACGTCACCACGCAGGGCGCGCTGATGGGCGTCGAGGAGGGCACGCTGTTCCCGCCCGATCGGCACGGGCAGTCGGCGGCTGATGTGATCGCCGCGCGGACAAAGACTTTCGCCGATAGTCGCGGCGTCGACCTGAGCTGGGCGAGTACCGATCAGGTGATGCGGCTGCACCAGTACAACGTGTTCCCGAACATGTCGCTGCTGACCAACGCCGATCACTTGACGGTGTTGACCGCACATCCCGGGCCCGATCCCGATCGCGGCGAGCTGGTGATGATCGTCTGGATGCGGATGCCGCCGGGAGCACCACGAATCAGGCCGACGGATGTACGGATGACGGCGGCCGATGCTCACCCGGGTTTGGTACTCACGCAGGACATCACGGTGTTGGCAGGACTGCAGCGCGGTTTGCACCAGCCCGGGTTGACCCATCTGACGTTGTCCAACGAGGAACGCCGCGTCATCAACATGCACCGCAATCTGGAACGCTATCTGGACCTACCCGAGTCGGATCGGATCACCGGAGGTGAGCCGGTTGACGTCGCCACGTAGCAAGAGCGGTGCCTCCGTCACAGCGGATCAGATTCTCGAGACCGCGGCACGGCTGATCGATGTCGACGGCGTGGATGCATTCACCATGCGCCGGCTGGCCGAGCAGTTGGGTGTCGCAGTCACGTCGATTTACTGGCATATCGGCGGCAGAGACAAACTTTTCGACAGCCTGGTCGAGGGGCTGCTCGCACAGATGACGCATCTCCCGAGCGATGGCGATAACCCCGTCGACCGGATTGCGTCGATCGCGCGATCGCAACGCAGGCTGCTCATCGAGAAGCAACATCTCTTGGCCATCGCCCATGAACGCGACCGGACACCGCAGCTGTTCCTGCCTATTCAGCAGCGGCTCGCGGCGGAGCTTTCCGAACTGGGCATCACCGGGAGTGCGGCCGCGCTCCTCGTGCGAGTCGTAGAAGTTCACGTCATTTCCGCTGCAATCATGCAGTTTTCGGCGGTCCGCGGAGCCAAGCACGACGAAGAGGATCCGTCGCTGTGGGCCGACGCGTGGCCCGACCGGGCGCTGGTCGAAGCTTTGCAGGCCCCTACCGACTACGACGCCGTGTTCGAGTACGGACTTAACGCACTGCTGGCCCCGCTGCGCATCGACGCCCGTGGGTGATCTATCGGCGGCCGCGGTCGTCGCGACCGCGCAGGAGTCCACCGGACTCACCGATTTCGGGGGCGACGACTGGCGTGAAGCACTCGACGTCCTGACTGAATCGCTAAGCGCCGAGGCCGGTCTGAGCGAGTTCGGAGATGTCGTCGCCCAAGCCGACCTCGTCGGATCCCTGACCAGACGCCTGCAGATCGTCGACTATCGCCGCACACACCCCGAGGTCGCGAACTCCCCTATCGAGCGCCCGGTTTTCATCGTCGGCCAAGTCCGCACGGGAACCACGATCCTCTTCGAACTGCTCGCACAGGATCCCGACGCCAGGGCTCCGTTGACGTGGGAGGTCGACGCGCCCTGTCCGCCACCGGAAGCGACGACGTATGCCACCGATCCACGCATCGAGGACAGTCGTCAGATTCAGGAGATGATGACGTCGATCATCCCAGACCTCAGGGCCATGCATCCGATCGGTCCGCTGCTGGCGCAGGAGTGCGTCCGCATCACCGCGATGGATCTGCGGAGCTTCATCTTCCCGACGATCTATCATGTCCCGGCCTATGCCCGGTGGCTACTGGACACGGATATGGCGTCGGCCTACCGGTGGCACCGGCGGTTCCTGCAGCATCTGCAGTCACGAATCCCGGTGAACCGCTGGGTACTCAAGTCGCCCGGCCACATCTGGGCCTTGGACGCGATGATGAAGCAGTACCCGGATGCTCGGGTGATACAGACGCACCGCGATCCACTCCGGACCATCGCGTCGGTGTCATCCTTGGCGTGCACGCTGCGCACATTCGCCAGCGAGCAGACTCCCATCGAGGGGGTCGCCCGCGAGTGGGCCGAGTACGTCATCGACGGCATCGACCGGTCGGTCGATGCACGGGAGTCCGGGATCGTCCCGCCCTCGCAGGTGGTCGACGTGCAGTACCAGTCGTTCGCGGCCGACCCGATCGCCACCGTCGGCGCCGCCTACGACCAACTGGGACTTGCCTTCACAGCCGACGCTGAAGCCAGGATGCGCAATTTCCTCGACGCTCAGCCCGCCCACGAGCACGGCGGGCACCATTACACGTTCGCCCAAACGGGTCTGAACGAAGAGGCACTGCGGGAGCGCACGGCGCGGTACCAGAATTACTTCGGCGTCCCCAACGAGCCTCTAGGGTGAGCGCGATGGACCCGGCACTACAGGAAATGCTCGACGAGTTCGCGCTACGGAAGCTCGTCCACGCTTACTGCCGCGCCGTGGACCGAGGCGATATCGCAGCGCTGCGAGACCTTTATCACCACGACGCCACCGACGCCCACGGCGCATTCTCAACGGGCTCTGTTGAAGGATTTTTTGAGCAGCTCGTCGCCTCTCGTCCTTTCATCAAGGCGATGGCGCACAACATCACGACGGTAAATTTCGCGGTCGATGGAAACTCGGCCGAGGGCGAGATCTACAACATCGCGGTCCACACGCTCGCCGGCAGGGGGCGTGACGTCGATCTCGTGATCGGCGGGCGCTACCTCGACAGGTACGAGAAGCGTGCTGACACGTGGAAACTGCTCGAGCGGACCATCGTCACCGACTGGGCGCGGGTGACCGACCCGTCCTCGATGGATATGGGCCACCCGATCACCAAAGACACCCTCAAGGGAACGCTGGACGAAACCGATCCGTCGTATCAGTTCTTTTCGCTGCTGGTCGCCCGCCGGCCGGGGTAAAGCCGGCCCAAATCAAGATCGGCAAAAACGGCCACAGCAAACGACCGCCGAATTATTCTCATAGCCGGCTAAGCCAACGCCAGCCTCGCAATAGCTGCGCGTCGGACCGGTGAGGTGATGCGCAGTGGAAACTACTGAACGTCCCCAGCCCTGGGGCAAGGCGATCGTCGCCTGGGGCCTTGGCACACTTTTCCTGGGCTTGGGCCTGCTCACCGCGGTCATGATCGGCATCGTCGCCGAGCAGGTCAGAGACCGTCTCGAGGTGTCCGAACACGCGATCGGCATGCTGAGCGCCGTCTTCTACGTCGCCTACTCGCTCGCGCAGTTCGCTGGTGGCATCATGCTCGACCGTCTCAACCCGCGCTGGATTCTCGGAGTCTCCTCGCTGATCGCTGCGGTCGGTTGCGTACTTCTTGCCAACGCCACGAGCATGGGTGTCACCGTCATAGGCAGGGTCGTACTCGGAGTCGGACTCTCGACCAGCTTCCTTGGAGCCATCTATCTCGCGAGGATCTGGTTCCCTCCGCAACGCTTCGCGGTGATGTCGTCCATATCCCAGCTTGCGACCAACGTGATTCTGGCCATCATGCTGATCGGCCTCTCGGTCACCGAGACCATCCCGCCGTTGCACGCGGCGATGATCGGCATGGCCGTCGGTTATGTGGTGTTAGGGATCGCGATCCTGGTGCTGGTTACAAGACCAGCCACAGTCGCCACCGCTGCGCACGGCGACAGCGACGTCGGTATTGTCCTTCAATTACGGACGGTGGTGGGAGTACCGCAATTCTGGTTGGGCACAGCATTTTTCGCAAGCGTGTTCGGAGTCCTCATCGCCTGGAACGACCTGTGGGGCATCATGAACCAGCGGGCCTATGGGCGCACCCTCGAGATGGCGACGGCGTTGACGTCCACCGGAGCCATCGCCGCCGGTGTCGGCGGCGTGCTGTTGGGCTGGATATCGGACCGGCTCGGAAAACGGTCGCAGATCACCCAGATCACCATCTGGCTGCTCACCGTCACGATGGCCCTGGTGTTGTTCCTTCCGCGCCTGCCAACCACCGGCGTATTCGTTCTGCTGTTCGTCTTCGGTTTCCTGTTGGGCAGCAACATCCTCGGATTCGCTCAGATCGGACAGCACATCCCCGACAACGCACAGGCGACCGCGTTCGGCTTGATGACAAGCTTCGGTTTCCTCACCGGCGCAGGCCTGGACTACGTCATTGGAGTCCTCGTAGGCGAGGCCCCGCCGGCCGGCACAGACATCGCGATCAGCCACTACCGAGGCGCGTTGATACCCCTGCTGGTCGTGCTCGTCATCGGTTCGTTGTGCGCGATCGCCTTGAAGGACCGAGCGCAACCGCCGTCAGCCGCGACGACCGATTCCCTGCCGATCCAAACCGCAAAGTAAGGAGCTGATTGATGGATGACATGAAATATCTCCTTCGCGCCGTTGACGTGTCCAAACGGTCTGTGCGCGAGGGGAATCACCCGTTCGGGTCCGTCCTCGTCGACAGCGAGGGCAACGTCCTGCTCGAGCAGACGAACATCGAAGTGACCGAGGCGGATTGCACCGGGCACGCGGAAACGACGCTGATGCGCCAGGCCTCAAAGAAATACGACAAGGACTTTCTCGCCACATGCACGCTCTACACGACGGCGGAGCCTTGCTCGATGTGCGCCGGGGCGATGTATTGGGCCAACGTCAGGCGCCTGGTCTACGGCATCACCGAGAAGCAGTTGCTCGCCGAAACCGGCGACGATCCGAGGAACCCGACGTTAAGCCTCGATTGCCGCAAAGTTTTCGGCGCAGGGCAGAAGGAGATCGAGGTGATCGGACCGGTCCCGGAAGTGGCGGAGGCAGTGCTCGAACCGCACCGGAACTATTGGACACAGCAGAACTGACGCCGCCTCCGTCAGCGGCGTTCGGACGAAGCAACCGGGTCGTCGTCCTCCCACAGGAGGAGCTGACGGACCGCGGGGCGGGATCCGTACGGTTGCAGCATGGCGCTCGCCGGCCGCGGGCGCACTCGCAGCGGCCACCAGAACCACCGCCCGAGAAGCACGGCGATGGACGGGGTCATGAACGAGCGCACGATCAGCGTGTCGAACAACAGGCCGAGGGCGATGGTCGTGCCGATCTGGCCGAGCACGACCAGATCGCTGTACACGAACGACGCCATGGTGAAGGCGAACACCAAGCCCGCCGCGGTGACGACCCCACCCGTACCCGCCATCGCCCGGATGATGCCGGTGTTCAAGCCTGCGCCGATCTCTTCCTTGAAGCGGGATATCAATAGCAGGTTGTAATCCGAACCCACTGCCAGCAGCAGGATTATCGCCATTGGCATTATGACCCAATACAACTGGATGCCGAGGATGTGCTGCCACACGAGTATCGACAGTCCGAGTGAAGCGCCGAGCGACAGCGCCACGGTCCCCACGATGACAATCGCGGCAACGAGGCTTCGGGTGATGAACATCATGATGAGCAGGATCAGGCTGAGCGCCGCGATGACGACGATCATCAGGTCGTACTTCGCGCTTTCCTGAATGTCCTTGTATGTCGCAGCTGTGCCACCGATGTAGATGTGGGAACCCGCCAACGGCGTGCCCTTGACCGCCTCCTCCGCCGAGTGCCTGATCGCGTCGATGTGCGAAATACCCTGCGGGGTTGCGGGATCGACGTCATGCGTGATGATCATCCGGGCTGCTTTGCCGTCGGGCGAGAGGAACAGTTTCAGGCCGCGCTGGAATTCGGCATTGTCGAAAACCTCCGGCGGAACGTAGAACGAGTCGTCGGTTTTCGACGCGTCGAACGCGGCTCCCATAGCTGTCGAGTTCTCCAGGGCCGCCGCATTCTGATCGTAGATTCCGGACAAGGTGGCGTAGTTGGTCATGACCAACTCGCGATTGATCTGCTGACTGGCCAGCTGGGGCGGTATCAGCTCGAGCAGCTTTGGCTGAATCGCATCCAGCTTGTCCAGGCTCGACGTGACATTGGCCAGCTGGTCAGTGAGCGCGTTGATGCCGTCAAGGGCATCGAACAGCGATCGAAGCGCGAAGCACATCGGGATGTCGAAACAGTGTGGCTCCCAATAGAAATAGTTGCGCAGCGGACGGAACTGGTCGTCGAAGTTGGCGATCTTGTCCCGCAGATCTTTCGCTACCTCGACGGTTTGGTGGAACGCCTCGACCTGTTCGTGTGTCGCGTCGTTCGCCTGTGCCTGCAACGTGGCCTGCTGCCGCAGAATGCCGATCGTCTTGTCGATTTCGTCGACCTGTTTGAGCAGGTCGTTGGCGCGGTCTTGCTGATAACCGAGATTCTGTATCTGGCCGGCACTCTGGGCGCTGATCTGAAATGGAATCGACGTGTGATCCAGCGGGGTGCCCAACGGGCGCGTAATCGATTGCACCTGAGCGATACCGGCCGTGTGGAAGACGGCCTTGGCCACCCGCTCCAACAGGATCATGTCGGTTGGATTGCGCAGATCGTGGTTCGCCTCGATCATCAGGAGTTCGGGGTTGAGCCGAGCCTTCGAGAAGTGCCGCTCGGCGGCGGCGTAACCGACATTGGACGGCGCGCGATCGGGCAGGTAGATGCCGACGTCATAGCTGGTCTTGTAGCCGGGCAGCGCCAGAAGACCCACAGCGGCCACCGCCATCGTCGCGACGAGGATCGGCCCTGGCCACCGGACGATGGCCGTGCCGATCCGACGCCATCCCCTGGTTCGGGCTTTGCGTTTGGGTTCCAACAGCCCGAAGCGGGCGCCGATCGTCATCACGGCGGGCGCGAGGGTCAGCGCCGCCACAAGTGCCACGAGCATACCGATCGCGGCGGGAACGCCGAGGCTCTGGAAATAGGGCAGTCGGGTGAAGCTCAGACACAAGACCGCGCCGGCGACCGTCAGACCCGAGGCCAGAATGACGTGGGCGGTCCCGCGGTACATGTTGTAGTACGACGCTTCTCGGTCGATCCCGTTGTTGCGGTCCTCGTGGTATCGGCCCATGAGGAAGATCGCATAATCGGTGCCGGCCGCGATGACCAGCAACGTGAGGATGTTGGTCGAGTAGGTCGACAGCCCGATGATCCCGGAGTTGCCGAGGAAGGCCACAATGCCACGGGCCGCGGACATTTCGATGAGAACGGTGATCAACACCAGCAGCATGGTGACTATCGAGCGGTAGACGAGCAGCAGCATCACCGCGATCACCAGCACCGTCAGCACGGTCACCTTGGTGGTGCCTTCGTTGCCCACTTCGAACTGGTCGGCGACTTGGGGCGCCGGACCGGCGACATAGGCCTTGATGCCGGGTGGCGCAGGCGTGCTGTTCACGATGTCGCGGACGGCTTCAACCGATGCGATGGACTCAGGTTCGCCCAGGTTGCCGGTGAGGAAAACCTGGACATAGGCCGCCTTGCCGTCGGAGCTCTGAGATCCCGCCGCCGTCAACGGGTCTCCCCAGAAGTCCTGAACGTGCTGAACGTGCTTGTGGTCCTGCTCAAAACGGTCGACCAGCGTGTCGTAGTACCGATGCGCTTCGGTTCCGAGCGGCTCATCGCCCTCCAGCACAACCATGGCCGCACCGTCGGAATCGAATTCTTGAAAAACGGCGCCAATCTTCTTGAATGCCTGCAGCGATGGTGAATCGGGTGAGCTCATTGCCACGTTGTGTGCTTCGCCGACGACCTCCAGCTGCGGAACGAGGGCGTTGGTGAGCCCGGCCACAACCAGCCAGAACAGCACGATCGGCACCGAAAGCCAACGGATCCACTTCGCGATGCGGTCCGTCAGCGACGTTCGAGAATCCTGCTGGTTGCTCATCCCGACTTATCCAGGCAGAAGGTGTAGGCGTTCATGGTGTTGACCTGTCTCTCGTCCTTGACCACGTCGTCGATGACGATGCGGCAGCCGAGGGATTCGCTGTCGCCCTGCGCCATGACGTTGACAAGCACTGCCGTCTGGGTCGTCGTGATGTCGTATCGCCACGGGAGGGTCACATCTTCGGCGCGCTGCGGCTGGGCGTCGACGTCCAGATAGTTGATCGTTGCCACGGTGCCCGGCGGGCCGAACACTTCGAGGACGACGTGCTTGGGGTTGAACGGCACGATCTCATCGGAAAGGGCTTCCGCAGTGGAGGTGTCATGGCCTGAACCGGCTATACCGTGCAGGCGGTAGACGGCGTAGCCGGCAAGGGCCACGACGACGACGGCGACCATGAGCATCCAGCTTCGACCCAGAAGGCGACCCACCGAAAACCCCTGCACCCGCCAGCCTTTCGATACCGCGACACGAGGCGTGGACTGACCCTATCTCAGTCCGGCGACATATCAACCTTGTTGACAGTACGGTACGGTACCGGACAGCACAACCCGTACGGGCACACCGACTGAGCAGCCGTTTTTTAGCTGTTCAGTCGGGTGAGGCTGGGAATCACCACATCGTCGACGAGCGCTTGCACCGTGCGCCGACTGGGCGGCCGCAACGAAAAGATGGACCGGAAGATGAGGTAGCCGGGCATCACGTCCCAGAGATCGTCGGTGATGGCGGCGGCGTCGATTTCCCCGCGTTCGACGGCTTGTCCCAGGACGTGCTTGAACAGGGCCTTGCGTTGATCCAGGAACTGGTGCTGCATGACGTCGTTGAGCGCGGGGTTACGGGATGCCTCGACCAGGACCGCCCGCACGGTGCTTGCGTGTGTGCGTGCCTGGTTGCAGATCACCTCTCCCAACTGCAATAGGTCGCCGCGCAGGGTGCCGGTCTCGGGGGCCACCGCGACCTGGCGGACCCCCTCGCTAAATGCCGCCAACACGAGTTCGGCCTTCGTCGGCCACCGCCGATACACCGTGGCCTTGCTGGCCCGCGCGCCCGCGGCGACGGCATCCAACGTCAGCCCGTCATAGCCTTCCTCCTGAAGTAACCGCAACGTCACGGCCAGGAGTTCGGCCTCCCGCGGCGACCACGGCGAGGACTCCACAGCACGGGCGGCACCGGAGGTCATCGCACCACCCTAGATCGGGCAGGCAACCAGACCTCTTCGGATGACGCGTTTGCGCCGCAATCGACGTCGCGCAATGCAGAATCCTTGCCACGATGACATTGGTCAAATGGGCGCCCGGCGTCGCGCAGTTTCGGGGATACCAGCGGCGCTGGTTGCGCGGCGACGTCCTGGCCGGCCTGACCGTGGCGGCCTACCTGGTACCTCAGGTGATGGCCTACGCGACGGTCGCGGGGCTCCCACCGGTGGCCGGGCTGTGGGCGGCGATCGCGCCACTTGCCCTGTACGCATTGCTCGGCTCGTCTCGGCAACTGTCGGTCGGACCCGAATCCACGACCGCGTTGATGACTGCCGTCGTTCTCGCGCCGATCGTCATCGGCGATCCAGCACGCTACGCGGCTCTGGCTGCCGTCCTGGCGTTGCTGGTCGGAGCGATCTGTCTCGTGGGCGGCATCGCACGGCTGGGCTTTCTCGCCAACCTGCTGTCGCGACCGGTGCTCATCGGATACATGACGGGCATCGCCATCGTCATGATCGCCAGCCAACTGGGCAAGACCACCGGCGTCGCAGTCCAGGGAGACGAGTTCATCGACCAGATAAGGTCTTTCGCGACCGGGATCGGACAGGCGCATTGGCCGACGGTGGTGCTGGCAGCTTTGGTGCTGCTGCTTCTGCTCTCGCTGGCACATTGGCTGCCCCGTGCACCGGGACCGGTGATCGCTGTGCTAGTCGCCACGGCATCAGTCGGCGCCCTGTCCCTCGATACGCGCGGGATTGCGGTCGTTGGCCAAGTCCCGTCCGGCCTACCGACGCCGGGACTACCACCAGTCTCGTTGAGCGACTTGGCAACACTGGCCATCCCAGCCGTCGGCATTGCGATCGTCGCGTTCTCCGACAATGTGTTGTCCGCACGCGCGTTCGCCACCCGCAGAAGTGAGGAGATCGACGCGAACGCGGAACTGCGCGCGGTCGGGATGTGCAACATCGCCGCCGGGGTAACCCACGGGTTTCCGGTCAGCTCTAGCGGCAGCCGCACCGCCGTCGGCGACATCGTCGGCAGCCGTACGCAGCTCTACTCACTGGTCGCGCTGGGATGCGTCGTCGTGGTGCTCGTCTTCGCAGGCGGCCTGCTGGCGGTGTTTCCGACCGCGGCGCTTGGCGCGTTGGTGGTATTTGCCGCACTGCACTTGATCGACCTCGCGGAGTTTCGCCGCCTGGCGCGGTTTCGCCGCAGCGAACTGATCCTCGCATTGGCCACCACGGCGGCCGTGTTGGGATTCGGCGTGCTCTATGGCGTTGTCGTCGCCGTTGTTCTGTCCATTCTGGAATTGCTACGACGCCTGGCGCACGCACATGACAGCGTTCTCGGGTTCGTCCCGGGTATCGCGGGGATGCACGACATCGATGACTACCCAGGGGCGACCCGCGTGCCCGGCCTGGTGGTGTATCGCTATGACGCACCGCTGTGCTTCGCCAACGCGGAGGACTTCCGGACCCGCGCACTGGCTGCCGTGGACAACAATCCGGAACCCGTCGAATGGTTTGTGCTCAACGCCGAGTCCAATGTGGAGGTCGACCTGACAGCACTCGATGCCCTGGAGCAGCTGCGCGTCGAATTGGCCCGCCGTGGAATCGTTTTCGCAATGGCCAGAGTCAAACAGGACTTACGCGAATCGTTGCACGCTGCGGGGATTCTGGACGAGATCGGCGAAGATCGCATCTTCATGACGTTGCCCACCGCTGTGGAAGAGTTCAAGCGCCACAGCCGGTCCTGAGCCGCGGGCGACAACGGACGGACAACTCACTTTCACGGTAGGGGCGCGCACCATCTCAGTTTGGTGCCCCCCGTCGGCACCGCCTCGATGGTGAACGACCCACCGGCACTGTCGGCGCGCTTGCGCAGATTGGTCAATCCGCTGCCGGTGATGTCACCCTCGATGCCGCATCCGTTGTCGACGACTTCGATGGTCAAGTCGTCCTCGACCGCGACGCTGATCGCGAGCGAGACGGCCTTTGCGTGGCGCACGGCGTTGCTCACCGCTTCTCGGACAACGGCTTCAGCGTGATCGGCCAGCGTTGCATCGACAACCGAAAGCGGTCCCACGTATTGCACGCTGGTGCGCAGATTCGCGTTCGCGAATTGAGCGACGGCCTCGTCGAGGCGCTGGCGTAGCCGGGTCACGCCCGACGACGAGCCGTGCAGATCGAAGATCGCCGTCCGGATCTCCTGAATCACCTGTTGAAGGTCGTCCACGCAATCGGTCAGTCGTTGCTGCACTTCTGGCACCCGCGCCCGCGGAATCGCCCCCTGCAGGGCGAGTCCGACGGCAAACAGCCGCTGGATGACGTGATCGTGGAGGTCGCGGGCGATGCGGTCACGGTCGGTGAGAACACTGAGTTCGCGCATCTGCCGCTGGGTGCTTGCCAGCTGCCACGCCAGCGCGGCCTGGTCGGCAAAAGCGGTCATCATGTCGAATTGCTCGGAACTGAACGGCGCCGCACCCGCCGGTCGCAGCGCGACCAGAACACCGGCGACTTCGTCACTGGCACGCAGTGGCAGCACCAGCGCGGGCCCGGTCGTGCCCACCTCGAATTCGATGTAGTCGAACCGGCCGGGAGCACGCTGCACGAAGGCCTCACCGATCGGCGTTCCTTCAATCGGAATGTTGTGCAGCGCCGCGACGGGACCGTCGCCCGCGGTTGCCGCGACGATGAGCTCAGTGATTTCGCCGACCGGCAGGTCCGCATCGGCCGGCACGGCCACCAGCGTCGTTTCAGCACCACTGAGATGCCGCGACTGGTCGGCGACGAGCCGAAACACCGTGGCCGGATCGGTCCCTGCCAACAGTTCGGTGCCGATATCGCGAGTCGCCTCGATCCAGGACAGCCGCGTCTTGGACTGTTCGTACAGCCGGGCATTGTCGATCGCGATGCCCGCGGCCGCGGCGAGCGCCTGAACCAGTACCTCGTCGTCCTCGCTGAACGGCTGCCCGCCCGCCTTCTCCGTCAGGTACAGGTTGCCGAACACCTCGTCGCGGATGCGCACCGGTACTCCCAGGAAAGTCTGCATCGGAGGGTGGTTCGGCGGGAAGCCGACCGACGACGCGTGGTGGGAGATGTTGTCCAAGCGAATCGGTTTGGGATCGTCGATCAAGACCCCGAGCACGCCACGTCCCTCCGGCAGGTGCCCGATTTTTTCGCGCATCTCCTCGTCGATGCCCTCGTAGATGAACTCGACCAGTTCGTGATCGTGGCCACGCACGCCGACGGCTCCGTATTGCGCGTCGACCAGTTCGATGGCCGTGTGCACGATCGTCTTCAGGGTCTCATCGAGCTCGAGGCCCGAGGTGACCACCAGCATCGCCTCAACCAGACCATCGACGCGGTCGCGACCCTCGACGATCTGCTCGACGCGGTCCTGTACCTCCATGAGCAGTTCCCGCAGGCGCAACCCCGAGAGGGTGTCACGCAGACGCGGTGCGCCTGCACCAGCTTTCGACCACGATCTGTCGGTCACAGCCTCATGGTCGCACCGAACTCGCCGAATAGCGACGATTCTGGGACTCAATTGACGAGGCGGACGCCTTTAATGTCAGGCCGACGGTCAGTTGACGGTGAGATTCTGCGTCGGTTGCATCGGTATTGCATCATATAGTCTTCGACGTCGTCTCGGCGTTGGCGCTCCGCACGGTCACGCAGGCCGCGCATCATCTTCTGCTCCATGACGAAATGCACGACATCGAAGGCGGGATGTCCGATGGCTCCCCCACTGCCGCGCACGAGCAGACGGGTCCATGCATTTTGTCGCCGAAGACAGAACGCCCAGGCGCCCGAGGCCTTTTCGCCGCGATTTAGGCGT
Organism: Mycobacterium neglectum; assembly: GCF_002591975.1. Lineage (GTDB taxonomy): Bacteria > Actinomycetota > Actinomycetes > Mycobacteriales > Mycobacteriaceae > Mycobacterium > Mycobacterium neglectum. The sequence continues at coordinate 117,028 of NZ_NVQE01000012.1, forward strand.
TCGAAGTCGGCCGGTGACACGAGCACCAGGTGTGACTCCGACTCGACAGCGGCCACGACCTGGCGGGCGGTATCACCGTATCGGCGGGCGAGCCAAACGGTGTCGCCGACGCGCAGGTCCTGCCACTGGGGGTGGATCGTGTTCGCGTTATGAATGTCTGCACCGGCCATCCGTTCGAGCAGCGAGTAGCTGTAGAAGCCGCCGCGGTTCTCGCCAATCTGCACAAGCCACGGCCATACGAAGCGAACCGGGGCATCGATGGTCAGTGCGCGGGTCGTCCGCGCCGTTCCGGCCGCCACGAATTCATCTCCCGGCAGCATTGCCGTGATTTCACCATCGTCGGCACCCCAGGCGTACATCCGGGGCCGTAGTTCGCGTCGGTACATCGCGATGACGCCGACTGCGGCCATCAGTCCGGCCAAACATGGTCGTCGTTTACCCATGCGCCCAACGCTAAAAACAGCGCCGCCGCAGGCTAAGGACCGAAGGTCCTGAGCATCAATGCCAAAAGCGCTCCAATGGCCAGAATGACCGAGCGCGACGATCACCGTTCACCCGGTCCGCACGCCCCCCGCCCTATCAGGCCAGGGCCAGGAACAGCTTCTCCAATTCGGCCTCGGTCATCGGCCGTTGCCCGTCAGCGGCATCGCCGGTCAGGCACTCCCGCAAACCGGTCGCGACGATCTTGAACCCCGCCTTGTCCAGCGCCCGCGACACAGCAGCCAGCTGTGTCACGACGTCCTTGCAGTCGCGGCCCGCTTCGATCATCGAGATCACTCCAGCCAGCTGACCTTGCGCCCTGCGCAGTCGATTCAGCACTGCGGCGATTGCGTCCTCGTCACCAACCATGGGTACTCCTTCCCGAGCACTACAGCCATGGTACCCGCGGGGGTATTCCCGCAGTCATGCGGCGGCCCCGCCCGCAGCCGAGGCACCGGCGAAGCGACGCAGCGGGCAATGGGCATACCGGGTGCAGGCGAATGTCATCGCCGCGGCGATTCCTGTCAGCGTTGCGAAGGCGATTCCGACGCTCAGGTGGATCTCTTGGGCCAGAATCACCGACGACATCGCCAGGACGAACCAGCCGAACGTCTTCCGCAGCGCATCAGGGTCGACCATCGCAGTGAGGCGCGCCCCGACCAGTGCGCCGACCACGGCCGCTGCGGTGACGGCAAGCGCGATCCCCCAGTCGATCTGGACACTGGACAGGTATCCGGCCAGGCCGGCGAACGACTTCATCGCGATGACGACCAGCGAGGTGCCGACCGCGACCGGCATCGGCAGCCCGCCGAGCAGAGCGAGGGCGGGCACGACCAGGAATCCGCCGCCGGCACCGACCAGCCCGGTCACCAGTCCAACCACCAGGCCCTCGGCGATGATCTTCGGGACCGGCAGGTGATGCCCGCCCTCGAAGGCGTCGACGTTCTTGCGTCCCCGCAGCATCGCGACGGCCGTGGCGATCATCATGAGGGCGAATCCGATGAGTAGGACGGTGCCGGGGATGAACCGGGCCAGCACTCCGCCCCCATAAGCACCGGCCATTCCTGCCGCGCCGAAGATCAGGCCGGTGCGCCACTGCACCCGGCAGGCCCTCGCATGCGAGATCGCGCCGATCGCACTCGTGACGCCGACGACCAACAACGAGGTCGCGATGGCCTGCTTGGCGTCCATGCCCGCGACATAGGCCAGCAGCGGGACGGTGAGGATGGACCCGCCGCCGCCGAGCAGGCCGAGTGCGACGCCGACGAAAACTGCGAGGCCGATGGTGACTGCAATCATGTTCGGCTAGCTCACTTTCCGGCCCGTGGGAGCGGAGCCGACCAGCTGGGACACGATGGTCGGGGCGTCGCAGGCGGCACCGCGGTTGTAAGGGAGCTTCGACAGCAACGTCCCCATCGCGCACGTGTTGGAGAGTGCCGCGAAGGCCAGTCCGCCGCCGACCGCCCCGGCCACCCATTTGAGCTTGGGGGCCGCGATGCTGCCGAGGATGCTGGAGACCACGATCGACCCGGCAACAAGGCGGACCTGGCGCTCAAGGTCCCATCGTTGGGTGCCCCGGTTTACCGCGAAGCCGTTGGCCTCCCACGCGGTGATGCCCCCGTCGAGGATGTGCACATTGGACAACCCGGCGTTACGCAGCGTCTCTTCGGCCTGGGCGGCGCGCTGTCCGGAACGACAGACCAGCACGACGTCCTCGTCGAGATGCTTGATGATCTCGTCACGGTGCTCGCGCAGCAGATCCAGAGGCACGTTGTAAGCGCCGGCTATGTGGGCCGTCTCGAACTCCCCCGGCGTGCGGACATCGAGAACCCGGGGTGGCCTGGCCGAACCGAGCAGATCGCGCAGGTACTGCGAATCGATGGTGGCGGTCATGGTCATGGTTCAGAACGTCCTTTCGACTGGCCGGCGGTGACCTAATCCTCTAGGCGTTAGATACCGCCGGGGGTATGTTCAATTAGGATTGTAGCTATACCCCCACCGGTATTGTCAAGAGGGGAATGAGATACCCCCCAGGGTAGTTGACATACCCATAGGGGTATATGCCAGGATGGCATTGACCAACCGAATGAAAGGACTGAGGACATGAAGTTCATCCAGTACTACTTGGATTGTCTGTCGCATGCGTCGTATTTGATCGCTGACGAAACAACAAGGCGCGCAGTGGTTGTCGATCCGCAGCGCGATGTGTCCGAGTATCTGGCTGACGCCAAGGAATTGGGCCAGACCATCGAGCTGGTGATCGAGACCCACTTTCACGCCGACTTCCTGTCCGGTCACCTCGAGCTGGCCAAGGCGACGGGCGCAAAGATCGTCTTCTCCTCGGTCGCCGAGACCGAGTTCGAGTCGATGGGGGTTGCCGACGGCGAGATCTACTCGCTGGGTCAGGTGACTTTGGAATTCCGCCACACCCCTGGTCACACTCCGGAGTCTCTGAGCGTCGTGGTCTACGAGCACGCCGACGACGCGGTTCCCTACGGCGTGCTGACCGGCGATGCGCTGTTCATCGGCGACGTCGGGCGGCCCGACCTGCTGGCCTCGATCGGGTTCACCCGCGAGGAACTGGCCGACAAACTCTATGACTCACTGCACAACAAGCTGATGACCCTGCCCGACGCCACCCGGGTGTACCCCGCGCACGGGGCGGGTTCGGCGTGCGGCAAGAACCTGTCCACCGACCTGTGGTCCACGATGGGCGATCAGAAGGCCACCAACTACGCGCTGCGCGCCCCGGACAAGGCCACCTTCATGAACCTGGTCACCGAGGGCCAACCGCCGGCGCCGGGCTACTTCGTCTACGACGCGATCCTCAACCGCAAAGACCGCGAACTGCTCGACGAGACCAAGATGCCGACCGCCATGAGCTACCCACAGGTGCTCGAGGCAATCGACGGCGGCGCCGTATTGGTCGACGGCCGCACCCCCGAGGAGTTCGCGTTGGGGCACCTGCGGCGCGCGGTCAACATCGGTCTGGAAGGCCGCTATGCCGAATTCGCCGGCTCGGTGCTGCCGTCAGACGTCGACATCGTGCTGTTCACCGAGCCCGGTCAGGAACTGGAGGGCAAAAATCGGCTCGCCCGCATCGGTTTCGACCGGGTGATCGGCTACCTCGACAAGCCCTTCGAGGTGATGTTCGAGAATCGCGACGACGTTCAGGTGGCCTCACGACTGACGGCCAAGGCATTCGACGAACGCACGGCGCAGGTCGCCGGGCTGCAGATCGTCGATGTCCGCAATCCGGGCGAGGTCGAGGCCGGCGCCATCCCCAACGCGATCTCGATCCCCTTGGGCCAGTTGCCCGCCCGGCTGGGTGAACTCGATCCCACCGCGCCGACCGTCGTGTACTGCGCTGGAGGCTACCGGTCATCGGTCGCGGCCAGCCTGCTGCGCCAGCACGGCTTCACCGATGTCAGCGACATCCTGGGCGGCTTCGGCGCCTGGGAAGACGCCACCCAGAACGCCTGACCGACAACAGGAGACACGTAGATGACCACCAAGGCCAAACACCAGATCCTGATCGTCGGCGGCGGAACCGCCGGCATCACTGTCGCGGCGCGGCTGCTTCGCAAGGGCTACTCCGATGTCGCAGTCATCGAGCCGTCGAGTGCGCATTACTACCAGCCGCTGTGGACGCTCGTCGGCGGAGGGCAGGCGAAGGCGGCGTCGACAGAGCGCCCCGAATCGTCGGTGATGCCGAAGGGGGCCACCTGGATCAAGAACGCTGCCAACGCCTTTGATCCGGACAACAACACGGTCATGTGCGCTGATGGGGCGAGCTACGCCTACGACGTGCTCGTGGTCTGTCCCGGAATCCAGCTCGATTGGCAGAGCACCGAGGGGCTCGAGGACGCTCTTGGCCGCGACGGCGTGTCGTCGAACTACCGGTTCGACCTGGCGCCGCGCACCTGGGACTTCATCCGCTCCCTGCGGTCGGGCACCGCGGTGTTCACGGTCCCCTCCGGTGCGATCAAATGTGCCGGGGCTCCGCAGAAGATCGCGTACCTGGCGTCGGACTACTGGCGCACACAGGGCGTGCTGAAGGACATCGACGTCCACCTCGTCATGCCGGGTCCGCGACCCTTCGGGATCCCGGCAATCGCCGACAGCCTCGATGCGGTCATCGCCGACTACGGCATCACATTGCACAGCAGCTCCGAGGTGACCTCCGTCGACGCCGCATCGCACAAGGTCGGCATCACCAGCGTCGGCCCAGGTGGTACCGACACGATGCTGCCTTACGACGTGCTGCACGCCGTACCGCGGCAGTCGGCGCCGGACTGGATCAAGTCCAGTCCGCTGTCGACCGGCGATGCGGTCGGGTACGTCGAGATCGACAAGCACACCATGCAACACGTTCGGTACCCCAACGTCTTCAGCCTCGGCGACGCCGGTTCGTCGCCGAACTCGAAGACGGGCGCGGCGATCCGCAAGCAGGCACCCGTCGTCGTCGACAACATCGACGCGTTCCTGAGGCGGCAACCGTTGCGCGCGTCGTACGACGGATACTCGTCGTGCCCGATCGTTACCTCGTCGCACGCGATGCTGCTCGCCGAATTCGACTACGACCTGAACTTGGAACCGTCGTTCCCGTTGCTCGATCCGACGAAGCCCCACCGGGCGTACTGGTACCTCAAGAAGTACGGTCTGCCCTTCATGTACTGGAACCTCATGCTCAAGGGCCTGGCCTAGCAATTCGACTGCGCCCCTTGTAAACACGACAAAGAGAGGGAAAACAATGACAATCAAGAACCTGTCCGGAGCCGACTTCGAGTCCACGATCACCGACAACCCGATCGTGTTGATCGACTTCTGGGCCTCCTGGTGCGGACCGTGTCGGGCCTTCGCCCCGGTATTCGACCGCTCGGCGCAGTCGCATCCCGACGTGGTGCATGCCAAGGTCGACACCGAAGCGGAGGGGCAATTGGCCGCGGCACTGGAGATCCAGTCGATCCCGACCGTGATGGCCTTCCGTGACGGCGTGCTCGTCTACCGCCAGCCCGGCGCCCTGCCTGCAGCCGCCCTCGAGGACCTGATCACCCGGGTCAAGGCGCTCGACATGGCCGAGGTCCACGCCAAGATCGCCGCGGCGAAGTCCTGATCGCATTCACAAGCAAGGAGATCCAATGTGCTACCCCGAGAAGTGCCCCCGCTGCGGAAGGACCGGCTGGGCCGGCTGCGGTCAACACGTCGACGACGTGATGAGTTCGGTGCCCCCGGCCCAACGATGCACCTGCGACAGCGATTCCGCGCCCGAGCCCAGATCCACCATCACAAGCACTCCATTTCACCGCCGACAAAGATAGAGGGACCCACATGACCACCATCGACACCCCCGCCCCCGCAACCACCATGCCGCGCATCGGTGATCCGGCTCCGGTCTTCACCGCCCAAACCACCCAGGGCGAAATCAACTTCCCCGCCGACTACGCCGGCAAGTGGGTGATCTTGTTCTCCCACCCGGCCGACTTCACGCCGGTCTGCACCAGCGAATTCATGACGTTCGCCACGATGCAGGAGCAGTTCGCGGCCTACCACACCGAACTCGTCGGCCTGTCGGTCGACGGTCTCTACAGCCACATCGCCTGGCTGCGGACCATCAAGGACAAGATCTCCTACCGCGACATGAAGGACGTCGAAGTCACCTTCCCGCTGATCGAGGACGTCTCGATGGAAGTTGCCCGCAAGTACGGGATGATCATGCCGGGCGAGGATTCGACCAAGGCCGTGCGCGCGGTGTTCGTCATCGACCCCACGGGCACGATCCGCGCCGTCATCTACTACCCGCTGAGCCTGGGCCGCAACTTCGACGAGTTGCTGCGCGTCATCCAGGCGCTGCAGACAGCCGACCACTTCTCAGTCGCGACACCGGCCGACTGGCGCCCTGGCGACCGGGTCATCGTGCCGCCTGCCGGCTCGTGTGGCACCGCCAAGGAGCGCATGGACGGCCACGTCAACGGCGTCGAGTGCGAGGACTGGTTCTTCTGCACCAAGGAGATCTCCGCGCAGGAAGTCGAGGCCGCCATCCGCAATCACCAATAGGGCACACTGGACAGTGAATACCCCCATGGGTAATGTGGGCCAAGTCAGTGAAAGGAGGCGAACATGGCACTTGCCATATCGACCACACTGCGGGCGTCGTTCGATGACGCAGTAGAGATGACCCGAAAGGCGCTTTCCGATCAGGGTTTTGGAGTTCTCACCGAGATCGACGTCAAGGCCACGTTGAAGGCGAAGCTGGGCGAAGACATGGAGGACTATCTGATTCTCGGGGCGTGCAATCCACCACTGGCACACCGCGCCGTCAACGTGGATCGAAAGATCGGGTTGTTGTTGCCATGCAACGTGGTGGTCCGCTCGGATCCCGCCCACGTCGGCACCGTGATCGTCGACGCGATGGACCCCCAGATCATGGTTCAGGTGGCCGACGAGCCGGGCCTGCGTGAGGTCGCCGACGACGCGGCCGCAAAGCTGCATGCCGCGATCGACGCGCTGTCCCAGACGACACCCGCGAAATAGTCGGAGCCCCGCCATGTGCGGGCGAAGGTCCAAAAAGTGAGCATCGGGATCGCACTCGCGCTGGGCGCCGTGATCGGTGTGCTCCTGGGCTTGCTCGGCGGCGGCGGATCCATCCTTGCGGTACCGGCACTGGTCTACGTACTGGGTCTTGGTGTCGAACATGCGATTCCGATGTCCCTGATAGTGATCGGCATAGCCTCCGCGGTCGGTGCGCTGCCCAAGGTCCGCGCGCACCAGGTGCAGTGGCGACTGGCAGGAATCTTCGCGGCTGCCGGCATCCCGGCTACTTTCATCGGTACCGTGATCGGCAAGCACCTGCCGCAGTCGGTCCTACTGATCGGCTTCGCGTCGGTGATGGTGGTGGCCGGAATCCGGATGCTGCAGGAAACCGGGGACACCGGAACCGCCTGCAGTGTGGGTGACTCCGGAATCAACTGGCGTCGTTGCGCCCCGCGGTCGATCCCCGCCGGATTTGTCGTCGGTCTGTTGACAGGGCTGTTCGGTGTCGGCGGCGGATTCCTGATCATCCCGGCATTGGTGCTGATGCTCGGCGTGGAAATGCCGATCGCGATCGGCACCTCACTCCTCATCATCGTCGCCAATTCCGCCGCCGGCGTGATCTCCCATCTGGGCGGGGCCGGCATCGACTGGTCGATCACCGCCGCGTTCGTCGGCACCGCGATCGTCGGCTCGCTCATCACCGGCCACTACGGCACCAAGCTCGAAACGGCCAGACTCCAGCGCTGGTTCGCCTACCTCATCTTCACCGTGGCGGCCTACGTACTGCTGGACACCATCGTTCTTCGCTGAGACCTCTGGAAGGAGATCCAATGGACATATCCATCATCGAAACCTCTGGGCTGGGCGACCGCAGCTATTTGGTCGGCCACGGTGGCACCGCCGTCGTCATCGACCCCCAGCGGGACATTGACCGAATCCTGTCGCTGGCCCGGGACCGCGGGGTGACGATCACTCACGTGGTGGAGACCCATATCCACAATGACTACGTCACCGGCGGATTGGAGTTGGCGCGCACTGTCGGGGCGGAGTACGTGGTTCCCGCCGGCGACGACGTCGCCTACGACCGCCGGCCGGTTCACGACGGCGATGTCATCGATGCTGGTCCAATTCAGTTGCGGGCCATGCACACTCCAGGCCACACTCACCACCACGTCAGTTATGTATTGCGCGACACGACAGGAAACGTCCAAGGCGTGTTCACCGGCGGGTCGATGCTGCACGGCACCACTGGTCGCACCGACCTGGTCGGCGCCGAACACACCGAAGCGCTGACCCATGCGCAATACAACTCGGTGCGGCGTCTCGCAGACGAGCTGCCAGCCGACACGAGGGTGTTCCCGACTCATGGCTTCGGCAGCTTCTGTTCCGCCACCCCGGCGAGTGGCGATGACTCCACCATTGCGGACGAACTCGTCACCAACCCGGCGCTGACCCAAGACGAGCAGACCTACGTCGCCGAACTGCTCGCCGGACTATCCGACTACCCTGCCTACTACGCGCACATGGGAGTCATCAACAAGGCCGGCCCGCCGCCGGTTGACCTGTCGCTTCCCATAGCGGTGGATCCCGAAGAACTGCTCACCCGCATCGAGGCTGGAGAGTGGGTTGTCGACCTTCGGAACCGCACGGCGTTCGCCGCCGGTCATCTCGCCGGCACCCGAGGCTTCGAACTGTCGGAATCCTTCGTCACCTACCTGGGCTGGCTATACAGCTGGGGCGAACCGCTCACCTTGATTGGTGAGAACACCGACCAGATCGCCGAGGCCAGAAGGCAACTCGTGCGCATCGGTATCGACAAGCTCGACGGAGCAGCGGTCGGGGAAGTCGGCAGCCTCAGCGCAGGGACCAAGCTGCGCTCCTACCGCGTCGCGTCCTTCACCGACCTCGCCGAGGTCCTCGAATCCGAGGACTTCACCATCCTCGACGTCCGTCAGCAACAGGAATACGAAAGCAGCCACATCCCCGGCGCGGTGAACATTCCTCTGCACAAGCTCATCGAGCGGATGTCGGATGTGCCCGAAGGCGAGGTCTGGGTGCACTGCGCATCGGGCTACCGGTCCTCCATCGCGGCATCGATGATCGACCGGCCAGGGCGCACAGTCGTGCTCGTCGACGACGAGTACGAGAACGCCGAGAAGCTCCAGCTCACCAGCTGATACCAGCCCGCGCCAAGATCGCTACTCGGAAGGCCGAAACAGCCCGCGGTGCGCGGTGCCTGATCAGTCGGCCAATGGCTCCTGTTCAGCCGGTATGTCGGTGGTCCTGCGCATAAGCCTTGATGACGGAGTCGGTGTCCCCACCGAGTTGCAGGAACTCTTCGTCGAGCAGGCCGGTGAGGCTGTCCACCGCGGCTAAGAGCATGGCACCGGCGAGCCGTGTCTGCGGCTGTTCACTCGCCGCGGCCTCCCTAGCAAGATCGGTCGCATATTCGAGCGAAAACGCCAATGACGCGTCTGCTTCGAGGTCCCGAAAGTAATAGGTCGCACCGTATTGCGTGAAGTCGTTTCGGGCCTCGACGACGGTATTGGCAAGTCCAGCGAGAACGTCGGCGGGAACTGCCCCGATGCCCAGGTCCGGATTGGCTCGTCGCGCCTCACGCAGAGTCGAGAGTTGAAGCGCCAGAACGCGTCTGCGGTGAAGGGCAGGATAGATCTGGAGGACCCAGGATACGGCCGCCGTGAGAAGCATGAATCCGAAGAGCGCCTCGAGTGGGACTATCAGGCGAAGAAACGGGGACGTGGGCACGATGTCGCCGAACCCTAGTGTGCCGATCGTCACCAGCGACACATACAGGGAATCGAAAACCTCGTTACGGTGGGCAGCATTCAATTCTGAACTGTAGGCGAAGCCATCTGGCATCTGCGCCAGGTACAGCATGGCCCACCCGACGATGGCGATCGCTCCCCAAGTCAACACGACCAGGGCGATCCCGAGTGGGCCCGTCAGCGATGCGATCCGGCGATCCGAGGGGAACAACCGCAGCAGCCGCCAGACGAACTTCATCACTTGCGGAGCGATACTCCCGTGACCTATCGGATGGAACAACGTGTGAAAAACGTCGCGAACCACCACTGCCACGAGTAGTGCCCCAACTATCGCGATTACCCAGTCCGTCACGCATCTCCTCGTTAGCAGCCGGCAAGCTCATGAAATCGGACCGCCAGCTTATGGCTTAGAGTCGAAGGTCCTCGGCCTCAATGTCCAATGCGCTCTACTTTCTCATGGTCAGACGCCACATGATCGACTGATGACACACACGGACTGGCTGGTGATGGAGCCCAAAGCGGGAGCTCCTGACACGCCGTTCCGAGCACGGTTGGCTGGCGCGGGTCGGCACCTGCCGACGACGCACCTGACTACCGATGAGCTGATGGCGACGACGCGGCATCGCACACACATCGACCTGGAACGGCTGACCGGCATCAGAGAGCGTCGCGTCTCGGTAGGAGATGAGGACTCCTACAGCCTCGCCACGGCAGCGGCGATGGACTGCCTGGACAAGGCGCAGGTCGACGCCTCGTCGCTCGACGTGGTGATCAGCTGCAGCATCACGAAATTCCGGGATGGCCTCACGCAGTGGCTCGAGCCGACAATGAGCGCGGGCGTCGCGCAGGCCATCGGGGCACCGAATGCGATGACGTTCGATCTGTCGAACGCATGCGCCGGAATGCTGAGCGGGGTCACGGTCGCCAACAACTGGATTCGACAGGGATCGGTCCAACGGGCGCTGGTGGTCAGCGGCGAGTACATCTCGCAGTTGGGCCAGAACGCGGCACGACATATTCGCACCATCATGAGTAAAGAGCTCGCCTCGCTGACACTTGGCGATGCGGGCGCCGCGCTTCTACTCGAAAGGGCTGCACCTGGATCCGCGGGGATCGAGCTCGCGGGCTTCACCACCGTCGCCCAATACAGTCGACTCTGCCTGGCATATCCCAAGGGGGATGAACCCGCTGCGCGAATGTTCACCGACGCACGTGGAATTCACCAGGCCGCTATGTCGAACACTCCAGTGTTACTACACGAAGTGCTTGACGCGGTCGGTATCTCGCTACACGACATCGATCACGTGATCACTCACCAGACATCCGCACGCGCGATCCGCAAGGGTATGGCGCGGGTTTCTGCGGCCTTCGGCGAAAGCCCCCGACACGATGCGGTGATCACTGTCGACCGGTATGGCAACACCGCGTCGACCACCCACACAGTGGCACTTGTCGAAGAACTCCAGGCGGGAAACATCCGGCCCGGTGAAACGGTCGCATTGATCGCGCTGGCCTCCGGTCTGGAGATCGGAGTCGTCCTCGTGACGCTGGACGAGAAGATGGTGAATCGCTATGGGCACCGTAATTGATGCCGTCGGCTGCGCGAAGGGACGATGGCGCACACGTCACAGCGCCCTTCATCTTGCGGTCGAATCAGCCGAGGATTGCCTGCGTCATGCCGGACGAACTGCGCGGGAGATCGACCTATTGATCAATGCCGGAATCTATCGCGATCGCAATTTGGCCGAGCCGGCGCTGGCCGCACTAATCCAACAGGACGTCGGCGCCAATCCCGAAGAACCACACGAAAACAGCCATGGCACTTTCTCGTTCGATATCGCGAACGGAACCTGCGGTCTCCTGACAGCGTTACAGATCGCCGACGGCTTCTTGAAGTCACACGTGATCAGGTGCGCCATGCTGGTAACCAGCGATGCCGATCCCGGACACGGAATGAGCGAGAACTTCCCGTTCGCGCCGGCTGGCGCATCACTATTGTGCACATGGTCTGACGACGACCGCGGCCTCGGACGAACATACTGGCAGAATCTCCTTGACCAAGGGGAATCCCTCGCCGCCACAGTGGGTTTGGTGGACCACCGAAATGTCCTGCGCTTCCACGAATCCTCCTCAGTTGACCAGAAATTCGCTGACGCTGCATCACGAGCCGTTGACCGGTGCCTTCGCGATGCATCCCTGGCGATCGACGACATCGACGCAATTGTGGCAACTCCGCCCAGGCCGGAGTACCGCGCCGCACTCGCGGTCCAACTGGGTGTGCCACCGGAACGAATCACGATGGCTGACGAGGAAAGAATGCACACAGCCTCCTTGGCTTCTGCCTTCAATGACGCGGCCACGGCCGTTGGGGCGCCCGGATTGGTTCTCATCGTCGCAGCCGGTGCCGGCGTGACCGCCGACGCAGCACTGTACCGGTTGTGAACGTCGTGACCGAAGACCAAAGTCCCTCAACGTGAGGGCTTTCGCCTACCACCAACAGCCTGCGGTTTGAAGCAGAGTAGTCAGTGTCGGAGATACAGACCTTTAGAGGTAGTCCAAATGAAAGACGTAAGACCGGATTTTGCGGTGATCCAAGACGCCGTACGGTTGGCCTGCCGTGCTCCGTCGCTGCACAATAGCCAGCCATGGCGCTGGGTTGCCGAGACTTCGACACTCCATCTTTTTGCCGATTTCACGCGGGTGATGAACGCCGCTGACCCCGAAGGTCGCGAGATCTACCTCAGTTGTGGCGCCGCGCTGGATCATCTGACCGTCGCGATGGCCGCCTTCGGGTGGGAAGCAGTCGTGCAGCGTTTTCCCGATCCCGATGATCCTCTTCACGTGGCCGCGATCACCTTCGATTCGGCGCCGCCGGGAATGGCCGCAGACAGTCGACCGCGCGCGCTGTCGATTGGCCGACGCTATACGGATCGGAGACCCTACGAGGCTCCCGCCGATTGGGCGCGATTCGAAGTGCTACTTCGCCAGACCGTCATCCCCCACCACGTGATGTTTGACACCGTGCTCGACGATGCGCGGTCGGCCTTGGCGACGGTCTCGCGACTTACCGCGACGATCCGGGCGAACGACCCCTCCTATGAAGCAGAACTGAATTGGTGGACCTCACCTTTCGCATCGGGGGATGGCGTGCCGCAATCGGCGTTGCTTTCAGTCGAAGCAGCTGGCCATATCGATGCAGCCCGTCATTTTCCAACCCCCTACGCCTCCCCTCGCGCCGAATACGTCGAAGTTGACCGGTCCAAAATCGTGGTCCTGTCCACCCACCACGAAGATGCCAGGTCGGACGTGTTGCGCTGCGGCGAGGCGCTATCAGCGGTCCTGCTCCGATGCACGGCGAGTGGGCTGGCGACGTGCACTCTCACCCATATGACCGAGCTAGCTCAAAGCCGTGAGATCGTCCGTGAATTGACTGGTCAACGCGGCATGCCTCAGTTGCTGATCCGGATCGGATATTCCCGGAATGTCGATGCGGTATTGGCCGCTACACCGCGCAGACCGCTGGCCGATGTGCTTGAACGACGCGCGTAGGTTGCCTCTTCAACATCGCTGAGAAGCACGATATTTCGGCCCTTCAGCTTACGAGTTGTCCGTACAGAAGTGTCGCGGGTCGACGGGTACGGCGAAACGTCGATCAGATCAGGGACTAGCGACCCTAGCTGTGTCGCAGGCGGCAGTGCATCGTGTAGTTCATGGTTACGAGCGGACTGCGGCTCGCTGGCGCGATGGCGATTCTTTATGCGGCGCGACGGTTTTACCGCAATTGGGGCACGACGAAGCAAGAATGCGGAATGTATCTCGTCGGCGACGAGACCGGCTACGGGCCTGGTGTGCAAAGCACTGAAGCGGTGTCGATTGATGCCCCGGCCGGCACGGTGTGGCCGTGGCTGGTTCAGATGGGCCAAGACCGGGGCGGGCTGTACACGTATGAGAAATTCGAGAACCTCGTCGGGTTGCGGTATGTCAACGCCGACCGAGTTCATCCAGAATGGCAGCACCTCGCGCCGGGTGACACCGTCCGGTTTGTTCCGTTGGGCTGGATGGGATTACGCGACGGCATCGTATTCGAGGTGGTCGAAGTCGCCGATCAGCAGTCCATCGTGCTACGCGCCTTTACGGGTCGCAAATGGAACGTGGTGTGGTCGTTCCACCTCGTTCCACGCGGGCGTGATCGCTGCCGGCTTCTCATCCGCGTGCGGACAAAGCTGCGTCAACCAGGCCAGGCGCTGGTCACCGAACTTGTTGAACCGGCCAGGGCGTTGATGACGCGGGGCATGTTGCTCGGCATCAAGCGCAGGGCCCAACAACAATTCCAGGCCGAGGCATCGGCGGCGCGGGCGAGCGAAGACCTACACCGCGTTGTCTAGTAGGCGTAGGAGCGCCGACTAAGCGATCGTGAAGTCGCGATCCGGCTCAGATCCGAAGGCGAATCGCCGGCCGGTGACGCTCACCGGCCGGATGCGCACATAGTGCTGCTTGACTGTAGCCGTCCACGGGAGTAGCTGTGCCCGCTCGGCTTCGTCGATCTCGGCGTCGGTACGCATCGATCGTGCTATTCCCTTGACGATCACACTCCAGCCGTCCAGGGCATCATGGTCATCGACCTCGAACAGCACATTGTTGTTGATCGCCGAGCTGACCAGCTTGGTGCCCTCCGCCGTGCGGAACAACACCGTTTTGTGCTGGACGACGAAGTTGACGGGAAAAATGTCCGGTTGACCGTCGACGCTCGTGACAAGCCGTCCCAGCGAGGCACTAGACATGAGGCTCCAGCATTCGGTCTCCGGCAGGATGGAGATCGGTTGAGTCGGTGTGGTCATGGCCGCAACGCTACCGAACGCCGCTGCCCGAGAATGCGGCCAAAAGTCCCACAATTCAGGACCAAGGGCCGTGCATCCGGTCGTTTGCCGCGCGACCCACTAAGGTCGCTTCGCTCGTGTCAAAGAAAAATGAGTTGTCGCATAATCCAGGTTCTGCTTCGCCGCATGCGTCAAACCCGTTTCGAGTCCGAACTCATATCCTCGGATCGCGAGCACGTGCACGATCGGCAGGTGCTCGAAGCACTGCTGGCAAGTCGCCATGATCGCCGGAATCGAGATGGCGTGCGACGTGAAGCTGAAGTCCATTTGCGGCGCCGCACGCTCCAGCGTGAATGATTTCACGGTGGCCTCTTTGGTGGCATCAACGAACAACACACGATCCTTATTGCTGATCAACTCGGCGTCCTCGAGCAGAAGCTGATAGCCGCGCCGCATCTCCGCGCTCGAGCAAAGGCCCTGCGCCTGAAGCCAATCGACGAACGCCCAGCCCAATCCGTCGTCCTGACGACCCACGTTGCCGATGCCATAGACGAGGCAGGAGTCGTTGTCGAAGTCGTCGAGTCTCATGAATCGGATGTAGAGCGGACACGTTGGTTGATCACGTTGCCCGCGGGATCGCGGACGGTGACGATCAGCGGCATCTGCCCGAAGGCATGCGTCGCACAGCTCAGACATGGATCGTATGCACGAATGCCGACCTCGATCGCGTTCATCATGGCTTCGGTGATTTCACCGCGACCCACCAGGTAGTTCTCGGCTACGGAGCGCACCGTCCGATTGATGACCTGATTGTTGTGCGTGGTGGCCACAATCAGGTTGGCGAAGGTGATGTCACCTTCTGGACCGGCGCGATAGTGATGGAGCAATGTGCCGCGAGGTGCCTCGACGACACCGACACCCTCGCCGACCCACTCGCCTGCGACGATCAGATCGTCCTTCTGTAGATCGGGGTCGCGCAGCAACTGCTCGATCAATTCGGCGGCGTGGAGCACTTCGATGGTCCGCGCCCAATTGGTATGCAAAGTCATGTTGTTCGGTGCGCCGTTGGTATAGGCGTGGAAGCGCTCCAGCGCCTCCTGAGCGAGCGGAGTCGACAACGAGTTCGTCACGTTCATCCGCGCCAACGGGCCCACCCGAACCGAGCCCGTCTCCCTGCCGAGCTCCTTGAGAAAGGGAAACTTCATGTAGCTCCACTCCTCGACGGCTTCAGAGAAATGGTCAAGGTAGTCGTGGTAGTCGAATTCACGGACGACGCGCTTGTTCTCGTCGACGATCCGCAGCACACCGTGGTAGTAGTCCACGTTTCCGCCGGCGTCTACCAAGGACATGTTGAGCGCGGGGACGACGGCGAAACGGTCGACCTCGCTCCGATTCTTCTCGTGGAATTCGTGGAACAGCCGAAGACCGTCCCGTGCGTAGTCGATCACCTCGTCGACCGACGGAAGCCCCTCCTCGCCGTTGAGCAGACGGTCACATTCGGCGCGACTCAGATTCTTATCGACCCCTCCTGGTACCGAGTTGATGCCATGCATCCTCCTGCCGAAAACGGTCTTGATGACCTCCTGGCCCCACTTGCGCAGCATGATGACCCGCCGCATCAGGGCGGGATCCGCCTCGATCAGACCGAGCAGGTTGCGCTGCTCCGGCGCGGCGTCCATCCCGAACATCATCTCGGGTACCACCAGGTAGAAATATGCCGTGGCGTGTGACTGCAGCATCTGCGCGTAATGGCCCAGACGGCGGATCTTCTCTGCCGTCTGCGTGATTCCGGTTCCGCCTTGCCCGCCGACGCCGATCATGTCGTCGAGCACCTTGGCCCCACACAGATGGTGGCTGACGAAACAGATCCCGCAGATGCGCTGCATCAGCATCGGCGCCTCCCAGAACGGGTGGCCCTGCACGAACTTCTCGAAACCGCGGAACTCGACGACGTGCAGCCTGGCGTCGACGATGTTGCCGTCGTCGTCGAGGTTCACGGTCACCTTGCCGTGGCCCTCGATGCGGGTGACGGGGTCGATGACGATCTTTCTGCTCACGCAAGGCCTTCCGGGATCAGTCGTAATGGTTCAGCGAGCGGGGCAGCGCGACCGGGCGGCCATGGATCAGATCGTCGAGCACCGCGAAGATCGCGTCCGCGTCCGGTGGGCATCCGGGGATGAAGTAGTCCATCTGGACCACTTCGTGGCAAGGGTGGACCTTGGTGGTGATTCGGGGGATGTCGGGGTGGCAGGGGATGACGGCCGCGGCGCCGGGAACCGCGGTCGGCGAGTTGACGTACGCCTCGTCGAGACAGTCCTTCAACTCGAAGACGTTGCGCATCGCCGGGACACCACCCCACACGGCGCACGCTCCGACGGAGATCAGGATGTCGCAGTTCTCCCGGAAATGCCGCAACGTTTCGATGTTCTCCTCATTCGCCACACCCCCCTCGATGAAGCCGATCGCGCAACGTTGCGTGATTCTCTTGATGTCGGTGAGCGACGATCGGTGGATGGTGACCTTCGTCAAGAGCGAAACGATCCGCTCGTCCATGTCGAGGAACGACAACGTGCATCCCCAGCAGCCACACAAACCGATCATTGCCACGTTGATCTTGTCCTCGCGAGCCGTCGAGAGCGCCGGATCCGTTGGTGTCGTGGGCAGTTCGTCCGATCTGATCTCCTGGGTCACGGCGCACCTGATTCGTCTGTCTGGTGGAGAGCCCGGTCGCGGACGGATTTCACTTCATACCTGCGTCGGCCGATCGGGACGTCGTAGCCGACGCCCTTCTCGAGGATGGCGCCGACAGGGCAGATCTCGACGGCATAGCGAACCTGCTCATCCGGCATCGCATTGGCACGGTCGGTGTCCACTTCGATACGGGACTCAGGGCCACGCTGGCTGATGCTGAAGATCTTCTGTCCCGTGGTTTCGTCGCGTACGAATTCCACGCAGCGCTGGCAGAAGATGCAGCGGTCCCGCTCCAGCCATATCCGGTCCGAGGCGTGGTCGCGCTGTCGAACCGGGAAACGGTACGGGAAGCGTGACACCAGCATGTCCACCTCGTAGCCGACGGCCTGCAGGGTGCAACGACCGCTCTTCTCACAGCTCGGGCAATTGTGGTTGCCCTCGGTGAACAGCAGCTCTACCAATGCCTTCCGTAGGTCAGCGGTTTCCGGTTCGTTGACCTCGACCGTCATCCCGTCCGACACGCGGACCGTGCAGGCCGCGGCAACCACACCATTCACCTTGACCGAGCACACCCGGCATGTTCCGAGGCACGGCTTGCCCCTGAGGTAACACAGCGTCGGGATGTAGACACCCGCATCCGCGGCGACGTCGACCAGGGTTTCGTCCTCCTCGGTCGACACCGGGACTCCGTCGATTTCGATTCGGATACTCATGCCGTCCCGCCTGTCTCCAATTCGGTGCGCGCCTTGCCGTATCCAGCTAGGGCGGCTTCGAGATCGAACGAGGACAGCAGGGCGTTCTCCTGGACGACCAACCGCCGCCGATAGATCTCTGGGAACTTCGCGAGCGTGCTCAGGATGGGATTGGCCGCCGTGGCCCCGAGACCGCACCGACTGGTCGAATGCACCAGCGCGCCCCACCGGACCACCTCGTCGAGGTCCCGCTGCACCGCGGCGCCTGAGAGGACGAGCTCGACCTTGTCGTGCAGATTGACGGTGCCTGCCCGGCAGGGCACACAGATGCCGCAGGATTCGTCGACGAAGAACTTCGTGTAATCCCTGACGCATTCGAGCAGATCACGGCGTGAGTTGAAGATCGTGACGGCTCCGTTGCACGGAATGTCCTCGTAGGCGATGCGGCGTCGGCCGTCCGCGGCGACCGACAGACACTCCCCCGATGGACCACTGATCTGGACGGCGCGGGCATCGTGCGCGCCGACCATCATCAGCACCTCATCGAGGGTGACGCCCCACTCGACCTCGTAGACACCCGGGCGGTCGCAATCCCCGGCGACGCTAAGCAGACGGGCCCCGGCCGATTCGGGTGTGCCCATGCCGCGGAACCAATCCGCGCCTTCCTCCACGACGCGGGTCGCAGCGGCGAACGTCTCGACGTTGTTGACGCACGTCGGCCTGCCGAGGTAACCCTCTTGGACGGGGAAGGGCGGTTTCAACCGGGGCGTGCCCCGTTTGCCTTCGCAGGACTCGATCAGCGCAGACTCTTCACCGCAGACATAGGAACCGGCGCCCATCTGGATGCGGATGTCAAAGTCGAATCCTGGTTGCCCACCGACACAGCGCCCGAGTAGCCCGTCCTCACGCAATTCCTGAAGTTGACGTTCCAGATAACGCTTCAGGTAGACGTATTCGGCACGGAGATAAAGGATTCCGTGTCTACTGCCGACCGCATAGGCCGCAATGACCATCCCCATGAAGACGTCTTTCGGCGATCGGGTCAGCAGCGCTCGGTCCTTGAACGTGCCCGGTTCTCCCTCATCGGCGTTGCAGATGACGTACTTCTCGTCGCCCGGCGCGACCCGGCACAGCTGCCACTTCAGCCCGGTTCGGAACCCCGCACCGCCGTACCCGCGCAGCCCGGATTCGATGATCGTGCCGATCGTCTGCTCGGGCGTACCGGCGAGGCAGTTCTTGAGCAACGATTTGTAATCCGGCTCGCCGCGGAAGAACACCGGCCCCCGCGTGTGGACGTTGGACTCGACCAGCGCGTCGACGTAGGCCAGGTCATCGTCGGGAAGCCCCGCCGGGTTGGCGATATCGGCGGCCGCTCTCCCAGTTCTCAACTGCGCGAGGATGTCTGCCACGAATTCGGGCGTCAGTCGCGTGAACACCACGCTGTCGATCATCATCGCGGGTTCCTGATCACTGAGACCGATGCACGGCGTTTCGAACAGTCCGAAAAGTCCCGACTCATCGGTTTCCCCGAATCGGACCCCGGACTCGCGCTCGAGCGCGTCGTACACCTCCTGATACCCGTTCATCTTCGCAATCACTGTGTTGCTGAGGTAAATCCGATGACGTCCGGATGGCGCGCTGTGGAAGAAGTGATAGAAAGAGGCCGTCTCCACAATGTCCAGCGGAGCCCGATTCAACCCGGCCGCGATCTGTTCCAGTACGTCTTCGGGAATATGGCCGTACAGATGCTGGACGTCCCACAGTACGTCGATCAGCCGCGTTCCGTCGTAACGGTAGCGCCGGAGCACGGCGTCGACGTCTGCGTTCATCTGTCGACGTTCGCCGGTGCGGATCCTGCGCAGAAAGCGTGATCAGCACAACGGCCGCCAATACGTAATTCCGTTGGCACGAAAGTCATCTGTAACCCCTCTCGACCTTCGGTCGATGGCCCTGCGGGACACGTCGGGCTGCACGTGCACGCGGTTGCGTGAGCCGAAGGAAACAGCGTTGCCCGTAACAGATTCCGCGGTTAAGAGTATCCCGCGAGTCACCACAAGGGCCACAGTGCGGCGCGGCGGGCCCGGAAGCGATGCCACCGTCCTCGGCTGCGTGGTCAGACTCTTACTGCTGGTCACCGTCGGTCTTGGTCAGGGTGCGTTCGACGCTGTCGATCAAGTCCCTGTTGAGCTGAAACTGGGCAGAGGCTAGCTTGTCGGCCAGCTCGACCGCGGCGTCAATGATCTTCGTGCGGAGCGGCTGGACTGCCTGCGGTACCGTCTCGTCGACCGTTCGGCGGAATGCCCGGAGAGCCTCGCCCGCAGCGTGCTGACCGGCTTTGGCCGCATGGCGTACGTCGTCGAGCAGGTCGATCGCGTGAGAAGTCGCGTGCTGCGATTCAACAGCCTGGACCATGTCGGATCCTTACATAGTGGTTTGTCTGTCGCTGTCGACGCTATTGACCGCTGCGGTCGGCCACTACCGACGAAGGTCCCCCCGCGGGTGACGATGGTCCCTTCGTTGGCAATCCCGACCAACGAAAGCGTCTCGTCGGCCATTCGTCCCACTCCATCAGCCGGCGCCGTAGCACCGAGCCCCAAGCACGCTTCTTTTGTCATCGCGGTGCGTCGCTACGTCGGTTCCTGCGCGCCGATGGCGCTGATTCCGGCACCGCGTCCGACGCCTCGCCGGGCGCGCACCTCGGCGCGACGACGCGCAACGCCAGCGCGCCGAGTGCGAGCACCGACACGGCAGGAGTGAGGAACAGCAGAATCGCCCAGGCGAGCCCGACGCCCACCCCGCTCAGCGCCCTCACCAAGGTGAATACCGCGACGAGCCAGCTGACGCCGCCTGCAACGACCGCGACCACGGCGGCGACGGCCACCGCACGTCCGGTGCCGTAGTGCCGGAATCCCGTAGCCGCCAACAGCGTCGCCGTGGGAGCGAGAATGACCAGTGCGCCCAACCACGGCGAGTCCGCACCGACTCGCAAACCGGGCACGAGAACGAGCGTCGCGAGGACGGCGGCGCCGACGATGCCGGCGACCGCGAGGCTTCGACCATTCGTCCTAGACATGGTCCAGGCCTAGGGCCAACACCTCGTCGAAACCTGCGACGAGGCTGTCCATGAACACGTCGTGGTCGGGAATCGCGCCGGTGTCCACGTCGATGCCCAGCGTGCACACATCCACGTACGTCAACAGCGTGACGTTGACCGCCGAGCCGATCGTCGGGCCGAATCCGTACTGCGTCAACACCTTGGCGCCACCGAGAAACACTGGCACGGGTATCCCGGGCACGTCGCTGCACAGGAAGTCGACATTGCGCAGAATCGAGCCAATGTACCAGCGCGGCATCATGTTCAGCGCTCCGGCGATCCACTGCGTGTACGGGAGCGACTTCTCGTGGCGCACCTTGCCGGTCCTTTCGTGAATCTGGCGGATGCGCTCCTCGGGATCGGCGGTGCCGACCGGCACGTCGAACCGCATGATGGTGATGCGGTTGCCGCCCATCTCGTCGCCCTCTTCGCGCAGGCTCATGGGCATCGTCAGGTGAAGGTCGCCGACCGTGACGCCGTGCTTTTCGTGGTACAGGCGAAGCCCCCCGGCTACGCCCGCCACGAACGCGTCGTTCAATGCACCGCCGCCGCGATGGGCGGCCGCCCGCAGCTGTGCGAACGGGATCTCGAGCACACCCAGCTTTCGGATGAGGCTGCGGTTGCTCATCAGCGATGAGCCCCTGCGGCTCACAGGACGCATGGTGCGGTAAACCGAGGCGGCCAACTCGGCGGCCGACGAGACGGTGTCCACTGGGCGCAGAACGCCGTTGGCAATCAGCTTCGGAGCAGTCTTCAGAGTGCCCGTCAGCGCGTCCGCCACCAAACCGGCGCCGTATCGCGCGGTGTCGCGGTAGCCCCGCAGCCGCTGCGGCGGAGGAACTTCAGGCCATGGCTGAGCAACGTCGTGCCGCTCGGGAACCTCGGACAGATCGAAGAGGATCATCCCGATCTGGATGCCTCCGACTCCGTCGGTCAGCGCATGGTGGAACTTGAGAACCATTGCTGCACCATCGTTTTCGAGTCCGTCGATCAGCGTGGCCTCCCACAGCGGGCGGGCCCGGTCGAAGTCCTCCATGGCCGCGACCCGCGCCATCTCCAGCACCGTGTCGATGGTGCCGGGCGCGGGCGCTGTCACCCTTCGCATGTGGAAGCCCAGGTCGAAGTCCGGGGCGTCTTCCCACCTCGGCGGCGCCGGCGGCGGCGACGGAACGACACGCTGGCGCAGCATCGGGACCGCACGCGAGACGACGTCGAAGCGATTGCGGACCTCGTCCCAGTCCGGCGATCGGTCGAGCATGACCACCGTGACCACCGTGGAACGCAACCGGGGATCGCTTTCCATGGCCCAGGTGAAGGCGTCGCTGTTGCGCATGAATTCGGTCATCTGTGGTCACCGGCAGCTCGTGTCTGTCCCCGCGTGCCGCCGAGCGTCGCCAGGTGTCGTACGCCGTCCTCGATCCCTCGGGCGAGCGCGTCGACGTCGGGTGCGCTGTCAAAATCTGCGGTGATGCCGAAGAAGAAGCGGTCGGCGTAGCTGAGCATCGCGATACCGGTGCGCAGGTGAAGTGCGATCGGCGGCACCGGCAAGATCTCCAATACGTCCCGCCCCATCAGCCGCTGCCGGGTGCGGGGCCCCGGCACATTCGTCGCCAACGCGGATACCGACTTCTGCGGCAGACGGGTCAGCAGTCGAATCGCCCACGCCGAGAGGACATAAGGAACACTTCCGCCGGCCGCGAGAACCGCACTGCCGCCTTCCCGTTGACCGCTCTCCTTGGCCTCGATGAGTCGCTGGTGGACGATCTCCAACTGTTTGACGGGGTCGGGTTCATCGACCGGCAAAAGCGGCAACATCGCCGACACCCGGTTGTCGGTCACATCGAAATCCTCCACCGAACGCATCGACACCGGAACCAGCGTGCGCAGTGCGTGGGGTCCCGGCGTTTCACCACGGGCCAGCAAAATCGTCCGGTATCCGCTGGTGATCGCCGCCAGCGCCACGTCGTTGAGGGTGACGTCGAAATCCCTGCAGACCTGCTTCATCACGGCCAGGTCAACGCGCGCGGCGCTGTAGCGACGCATCTTGGTGATGGGTCCGTTCAGTGAGGACTCCTGCGCGGTGGCGAGCACACGAGCTGTCAGTTCGGCCGCCCCGACCACGGCGTGTTCGGCCGCGCTGGTCGCTGCGAGCGTCGCCTGCCAAATGCCGCCCATCCAGTTCAGCGGGTTCAGCCTGGGCCGCAGCAGATCGAGTATCGATCCGCCCGACTCCCGCGCTGCGCGAATATTGGTCGCGAAGGTCTCCTGAGCGCCGCCGTCGCTGAGCTTCGCCAACATCTGCGTGGTGGCGATGCCATCGGCAATGCAGTGGTGGATCTTCATCAGCAGCGCCCACCGATCGTCGGTGAGCCCCTCGATGATCCAGCACTCCCACAGCGGGCGATCGCGGTCCAGCCGTTGTTCCATGATGCCGGCGATCACCCCGAACAGCGCGCAGTCATCCCCCGGATGAGGCAACGCGATGCGGTGGAGGTGGTGCGCAACATCGAAGTTGGGGTCGTCCACCCATTCCGGTGCGCCGAGGTCGAACGCGTGCGTGTGCAGCACCTGGGTACAGCGCGGGATGGCCTGCGCCCGGTCGGCGAACGCCGACACCAGATCGCCGTAATCGGGCGGCGGTCCTTCCACGATCGACACGCCGCCGACCGCCAGGCTCACGTGGGAATCGGAATCCTCCGCCTGCAGAAAACTCGCATCCAGCGTGGTCAGGTGCTCCATGTGATCACGATGCGCTTCGCGAGGTCGCGGCGGCAGGGTCGCAAGTCCCCAAGCCGTAGGGACAACGTCGTTCCGACCAGCGGTCCTCAGCGATCCTCAGCGAGTTGACGCGACCAGGTCGGTCAGATCGACGAGGCGGTTCGAGTAGCCCCACTCGTTGTCGTACCAGCCGACGATCTTCACCAGGTCACCGCTGACCTTCGTGAGCCCGGAGTCGAAGATGCACGACGACGGGTCGGTCACGATGTCGGAGGAGACGATGGGATCATCGGTGCGGTCGGACCTCCGGCGTTGCGTCACGTCGGAGCGTCACCTATTCGAGTGACCTTCGGCCCCTGTATCCCACCCACCGCTGTGGGAGGTTGAGGCGTGGCGCGGCAATTGGTGCTGCGCCACGGGAGGCAACGTCATGGGTACGTCTGAATATGTTCGCTTTTTCGAAGACATGGGCATCGAGGACGTGCCGCTCGTCGGCGGAAAGAACGCCTCGCTGGGCGAGATGTTCCAGAAGCTGTCCGGGCAGGGTGTACGCGTCCCGCACGGGTTCGCCATCACCGCCGCCGCCTATCGCTACATGTTGGATGAAGCCGGCGCCTGGGAGCGGCTGCACGCCGAACTCGACGACCTCGATCCCGCCGATGTGGCAGCGCTGGCACGGAAGGCCAAGCGCGCCAGGGAGATCGTTTACGGCGCCGGACTCCCTGATGACCTGGCCGCGGCGATCCTGGAGGGTTATCGCGCACTTCAGCGGGAATACGGCGAGGAGGTCAGCCTGGCGGTTCGCAGTTCGGCGACCGCCGAGGACCTCCCGACGGCCAGCTTCGCCGGCCAGCAGGACTCGTATCTCAACATCAAGGGCGAGGAGAGCCTGCTCGACACCTGCCGCCGTTGTTTCGCCAGCCTGTTCACCGATCGGGCGATCCACTACCGAATCGATCAGGGCTTCGACCACTTCAAGGTTTCGCTGTCGATCGGCGTGATGAAGATGGTGCGATCCGATATCTCCTCTTCCGGTGTGATGTTCTCCCTGGACACCGAGTCCGGCTTCCGCGACGCGGTCTTCGTGACAGGCGCATACGGCCTCGGCGAAAACATCGTTCAGGGTGCCGTCGACCCGGACGAGTACTACGTCCACAAGCCGACCTATCTCGCCGGCCATCGCGCCGTGCTGCGGCGCCTGCTCGGCGACAAGGCCGTGAAGATGATCCTCGTCGACGGTGAGACCAAGAACACGACGCGAAACATCCCCACCCCGAAGGCCGACCGTGCCCGCTTCTGCCTCACCGACGACGACGTTCTGGAACTGGCCGGCTACGCCTGTGCGATCGAGGCGCACTACGGCAGACCGATGGACATGGAGTGGGCCAAGGATGGGCTGGACGGTCAGCTCTACATCGTCCAGGCCCGCCCCGAGACGGTGGCGTCCCAGCACAGCGTGACGGCGCTGGAGACCTACGTGCTCGAGGGGAAGGGCGAGATCCTCACCGAGGGCCGCTCGGTCGGCGAGCGGATCGCCTCGGGCGCGGTGAAACGCATCGAGAACCTCACGCAGCTGGACCAATTCAAGCCCGGTCAAGTGCTGGTCGCAGACACCACCACACCGGACTGGGAACCGGTCATGAAGACCGCCGCGGCGATCGTCACCAACCGCGGCGGCCGGACCTGCCATGCCTCGATCATCGCCCGTGAACTCGGAATCCCCGCCGTGGTGGGCACCGGCGACGCGACCATGTGCGTACCCGACGGCCAGGTCGTGACCGTGTCCTGCGCCGAGGGGGATTCCGGCCGTGTCTACAACGGCGCGGTAGGTTTCCACGTGGATCGCACCGAGGTCGGTGACGTGGCGCGGCCGCGGACACAGATCATGCTCAACCTCGGCAATCCCGACCTCGCGTTCAAGACGTCGTTCCTGCCGAATGACGGCGTGGGACTGGCCCGGATGGAATTCATCATCAGCGAGTACATCCGGGTGCACCCGCTGGCCCTGCTTCACCCCGAGCAGGTCGACGACCCCGTGGCGCGGCGCACGATCACTCGGCTCACCCAGGGCTACGCCGACGGCAGCGCCTTCTTCACCGAGCGTCTCTCCGAGGGCATCGGCACCATCGCCGCCGCATTCTGGCCCAAGCCAGTGGTCGTCCGGATGTCGGACTTCAAGTCCAACGAGTACGCCAGCCTGCTCGGCGGAGCGGGCTTCGAACCGACCGAGAGCAACCCGATGATCGGCTTCCGCGGCGCCTCGCGTTACGCGCATCCGGCCTACGCCGAGGGGTTCGCTTTGGAATGCCGTGCAATGCAACGGGTTCGCGACGAGATGGGCCTTACAAACGTCATCCTCATGCTCCCGTTCGTGCGTCGGGTCGCGGAGGCTGACCTCGTCCTGCAGACGATGGCCGACCTCGGCCTGAAGCGGGGCGAGAACGGGCTCAAGGTGTACGCGATGTGCGAGATTCCGAACAACGTCATCCTTATCGACGAGTTCGCCAAGCGTTTCGACGGCTTCTCCATCGGCTCCAACGATCTGACCCAGCTGACCCTCGGCGTCGACCGGGACAGCGAGATCGTCGCCTTCGACTACGACGAACGCGACGAGGGTGTCAAGGAAATGATCCGGCTGGCCGTCGAAGGCTGTCGCCGCAACGGTATTCACTCCGGACTGTGCGGGCAGGCCCCGTCGGACTACCCGGACCTGGCCGAGTTCCTGGTCCGGATCGGCATCGAATCAATGAGCCTGAATCCCGACACCGTGGTGAAGACCACCCGTCAGGTCCTGGAATTGGAACGACAGCTCGTCCCCGCGCCATGAAGCTGCCGATCACGATCGACCCGCGTCGTCACGACGCGGTGCTCTTCGACCTCGACGGTGCGCTGACCAGTGACGCGCCGCTCTTTGGGGCGACGGTGGACCTGGCCCGCAAGTTGCAGGGCATCGGGATGGCCGCGGCCGCCTATTCGTCGAGTCCGCAATGCCAACAGGCCCTGAAGGCCGCCGGAATCGACGACCTGTTCGAGGTCTGCGTCGACGGTGTCGCAGGCGAACGCGGAACGACCGAAACCCCCGATCCCACTGTGCTTCTGGATTCCGCGCGCCGACTCGGCGTGCGGCCCCAACGGTGCGTGGTTCTCGAGAGCTCCGCCGCCGGCGTGGCCGCGGGCCGCGATGGCGGCTTCGCGCTCGTCATCGGCATCGACGGAACCGGAGATGCCGACGGGTTGGCCGACCACGGCGCCGACGTCGTGCTCGCCGATCTGTCCGACATCGCCGTGCGAACGGGTGACAAGCGGATCTCCGAACTGCCGAATGCGCTGGCGTCCTACGGTCAACTGATCGGCATCACCAGCGCACGTGAGTCGATGCTGTTCCTGGACTACGACGGCACGCTGTCCCCCATCGTCTCCGATCCCGCTGCGGCCAGGCTCGTCGACGGCGCCAGCGACGCGCTGGAGCTCGTCGCCAAGGTGTGTCCCGTGGCCATCCTCAGCGGCCGCGATCTCGCGGACGTCCGCGACCGGGTGGGCATTCCCGGCGTCTGGTACGCAGGCAGCCACGGGTTTGAGCTGACGGCGCCCGACGGCACATACCACTGCAATGAGGCGGCTGCGGAGTTCGTGCCCGTGCTCGAGCAGGCCGCGGCGGAACTGAGCACGAGCCTTACCACGATCCCGGGAGTTCGTGTCGAGCACAAGCGATTCGCCGTCGCGGTGCACTACCGCGAGGTGGAACCGGACCGGGTCGGTGAGATCGTCTCTGCCGCCCACCAAGTTGGCGCGCAGGCCGGCCTTCGCGTGACCGGTGGGCGGATGCTCGTGGAGCTGCGGCCCGACCTCGACTGGGACAAGGGCACCACGCTGGCCTGGATCCGCGACCGGATCGACGTCTCCGGCTCACTGCTGCCGATCTACATCGGCGATGACCTCACCGACGAGGACGCCTTCGATGCGGTCAAGTTCGACGGCATCGGGATCGTCGTTGGACACGACGAGGACGGCGACCGCAAGACGGCTGCTCACTTCAGCCTCCAGTGTCCGGACCAGGTCTGCGAGTTCATGCAGCGCGGGTCGCAGTGGCTGGCCTACAAGCACCAGGTGTCCGGTGAGGCGTGGGACTACGTATTCGAGGGATACGATCCGCAAAACGAGAAGCTCCGTGAGGCGTTGTGCACGGTTGGAAACGGCTACTTCGCCACCCGGGGCGCTGCGCCCGAGTCGAAGGCCGGGCAGGTGCATTACCCGGGCACTTACGCCGCGGGCGTGTTCAACCGGCTCGTCGACGACGTGTCGGGAACCGAGATCGACAATGAGAGCCTGGTCAATCTGCCCAACTGGCTTGCGTTGACCTTCCGTATCGACGACGGCAGCTGGTTCGACCTCGACGAGGTCACCCTGCTCTCCTACACCCAGAGACTCGATCTTCGCGGAGCGGTGCTGCATCGGGAGGTCCGCTTCCGCGACGATGCGGGCCGGTCCAGCTCACTGAGGCAACGACGGTTCGTGGCGATGCACCTGCCCCACGTCGGCGCTCTCGAGACAACGGTCGTCGCCGAAGACTGGTCGGGCAGGATCGAGTTCCGCTCGACAGTGGACGGCAACGTGACGAACTCGCTCGTCGAGCGTTATCGGGACCTGGCCAGCGAGCATCTCGGGTCGGCGGTCACCCGCGAAATCTCGAACAACTCGGTCCTGCTGACCGTGCGAACCAACCAGTCACAGATTCCCGTCGCCATGGCCGCGCGAAACACCGTGCTGCGCGACGGTGAAACCGTCCCCGCGACATTTCAGCTGTTCAATCTCGACGCCGAGATCGGTCACGACATCGCGGTACAGCTATCGGCCGGAGAGTCGGTGACGATCGAGAAGGTCGTGACCGTCTACACGGGCCGGGACGTGGCAACCTCCGAACCCGGTGTCGACGCGCAGCGTTGGGTCGGCCGGCTCGGCGGGTTCGCCGAACTGCTCGATGGACATCTGACCGCATGGACGCATCTGTGGGAACGGCTGTCCGTCGAATTCGACGACTTCACCGATGAAGTGCGGATCCTGCGACTGCATCTGCTACACCTGCTGCAGACGGTGTCACCGAACACCGCCGACCTCGACGCCGGGGTGCCCGCCCGCGGACTGCACGGCGAGGCGTATCGCGGCCACATCTTCTGGGACGAGTTGTTCATCTTCCCGGTGCTCAACCTGCGGCTCCCGATGGTGACCCGGTCGCTGCTCGGCTACCGCTACCGCCGGTTGCCGGAGGCCA
Source organism: Mycobacterium neglectum (assembly GCF_002591975.1). Taxonomy (GTDB): domain Bacteria; phylum Actinomycetota; class Actinomycetes; order Mycobacteriales; family Mycobacteriaceae; genus Mycobacterium; species Mycobacterium neglectum. The sequence continues at coordinate 146,109 of NZ_NVQE01000012.1, forward strand.
GACAAGCTGCGCGCGCGGCAGGCCATGCGGGGGCGATGTTTCCTTGGCAGTCCGGCAGCGACGGTCGCGAGGAAAGCCAACGGCTGCACCTGAATCCACGCAGCGGCCACTGGAACCCGGATGCCAGCGCCCGCGCGCACCATATCGGTATCGCGGTCGCCTACAACGCATGGAAGTTCTATCAGGTCACCGGCGACCTCGCCTACCTGATCGACTACGGTGCCGAGCTGCTGGCCGAGATCGCACGGTTTTTCGTCAGCTTGGCCACCTACGCCGACGAGCGCGCACGCTTCAGGATCAAGGGCGTCATCGGCCCCGACGAGTTCCATTCCGGATATCCCGAAGCTCCGTACGACGGCATCGACGACAACGCGTACACCAACATCATGGCGGTCTGGGTCATCACGCACGCCATCGACGCACTGAACCTGCTGCCGCTGCCGAACCGACTGGATCTGATGGAGACGCTGGGCCTTCACAGTGCCGAGCTCGACCACTGGGATGACGTCAGCCGACGGATGTTCGTCCCGTTCCACGACGGGGTGATCAGCCAGTTCGAGGGTTACGGCGAACTGGCGGAACTGGATTGGGACCGCCTGCGCAGTCAGTACGGCAATATTCAACGGCTCGACCGCATCCTGGAGGCCGAGCACGACGATGTGAACCGCTACAAGGCGTCCAAACAGGCCGATGCGCTGATGCTGCTCTACCTGCTGTCGGCGGACGAGCTTCGTGAGCTGCTCGCCCGGCTCGGTTATCGCTTCACACCGGAGCAGGTACCGGAGATGGTCGACTACTACCTGGCCCGCACCTCGCACGGGTCGACGCTCAGTGGCGTCGTGCACACCTGGGTGCTGGCCAGGGCCAACCGCGACCGGGCCATGGAGTTCTTCACCCAGGCGCTGAAGTCGGACGTGTCCGACATTCAGGGCGGCACCACGTCGGAGGGCATCCACCTGGCGGCCATGGCCGGCACCGTGGATCTCATGCAGCGGTGTTTCACCGGGCTGGAGACCCGGTCCAACCGCATCATCCTCTCGCCATATTGGCCGGAAAGCCTTGGCGTGCTGGCAATACCGATCCACTACCGCGGCCTGCACCTGCATCTGCGGGTCAGCGGGAAGGGCGTGATCATCAGCGTCGATCCGCGCGACGCGGCCGCGATCGAAGTGGAGTGTCACGGTGAGGTCGTCGAGCTGATGCCCGGAACCACGGTTCGATTCCCCGGCTGATCGCTGATTCCAGAGACATCACGTCACTGCTGAGGAACGGTTCAATCTGGCGATGGCGCGCCAATAGTTCGGCAGTAGTCGCGAGCGCTCAGAGGACTTACGCGCCACGATCAGGGACTAAACCTCGATCCACCGACTGACCTGGTGTGTGGCTGTGAGGTCGGGCTGTCGTTGGTCGTCGGGTTGTGCGCATGAGGTAGCTGCTGGTTTGCCCAGCTTTTCCTCTGCGCTCCGTTCGGGGGCTTTCGG
>NZ_NVQE01000120.1 GCF_002591975.1 Mycobacterium neglectum
TCGAAGCCGGCTGGGACGCCGAGGTGGCCCGCCGCCCGCACGGGCAGCGTTGCACCGTCATCGCCCACCTCGACGTCAAGGATCAGGTCGCCCAGTTGCATCTGGGTCCGCTGCTGTCCGACGCCCAACGCCAATACCTGACCTGCGACGCCACCTGTGAAGTGTGGTTCGAACGCGACGGCCAACCCATCGGCGCCGGGCGCGCCACCCGCACCATCAGCCGCCGGCTGCGCCGTGCTCTGGAATACCGCCACCGGACCTGCGCAGTGCCCGGGTGTGGCGCGACTCGTGGTCTACACGCCCACCACATCCGGCACTGGGAAGACGGCGGCCCCACCGAACTGCACAACCTGGTCCTGGTCTGCCCCTACCACCACCGCTGCCATCACCGCGGCGCCATCACCATCACCGGACCCGCACCCAACATCACCGTCACCGACGGTGATGTTGGGTGCGGGTCCGGTGATGGTGATGGCGCCGCGGTGATGGCAGCGGTGGTGGTAGGGGCAGACCAGGACCAGGTCTGTCATGTATATAAATCTCCGAGCCCACGAGACCAGTGTGTGTATCGTATTCCGTGTTCTGCTTGTAAAGAA
>NZ_NVQE01000121.1 GCF_002591975.1 Mycobacterium neglectum
CGAAGGCCAAGGTGAAGTTCTGGCGCACATCGATGCGCCCCGTCGACATCGCCGAGCCGGCCTGATTGCCGGTCGTCGTCGTCGTCAGGGTGAAAACATTGCTGGCGACACTGGCACTGCCATTCGGCGTCAACGTCACGGCGCTGGGCGGCGGTGGCGGCGGTGGCGGCGGTGGCGGCGGCTGCACCGGGGTGACCGTCACGCTGACTGGCGCCGATCGTTGCGTCGTTCCATCGGAGATCGTGTAGGAAAAGCCGCCAGAACCGCTGAAGCCCGCGGTGGGGCTATAAGTGATCGTGTTGTTGGCGTTGATCGTTGCGGTGCCGTTTACGACGTTCGACACGGCGGTGACGGTGAGGGGATCGTTGTCGGAATCGCTGTCATTAGCGAGCACGGCGATGACGACCGGAGTGTCTGCCGCCGTCGTCGCCGTATCGGCAACCGCGACAGGGGAACTATTGCCGGGCGCCTGGCCTTCGAAGGTGGCGGTGACGCTGATGTTGCGAACGCTTTGGGTGTTGCTCAATCCGCCGGTGCCCGCGCCGAAGCCGAAAGAGGCGAAGTTCGAGCCGCCGAGGAATTGGGTAGCGATG
>NZ_NVQE01000122.1 GCF_002591975.1 Mycobacterium neglectum
GGCTCTTCATGATTGAGGGTGTAGAACGGTCAGCTGCTGTCGGCCTGTGATTGGGGTGTCTGGTTGGCTGGGTGTGTGCCGGAGAAGAAGCGGAAGAGTAAGAGGAAGAGCGCGGTGTCCGGGGGTGGTGTGGACCTGTCGATGCTGCAACAGCTGATGGCCGATGCTGGCCGGGATTTGTTCGCGGGAGTGTTCGATGAACCGACACCCGAGGTGGGAGCTGTGCCGGAGCGTGTGCGGGGTTTCCGGGTGCGGGTCGACCTGATGTACGCCAAGCCGCCGATCTGGCGTCGTCTGGTCCTGCCGGGTGACCTCATGCTCGATGAGCTGCATGACGTGCTGCAGGTTGCGATGGGCTGGCAGGACGGTCATCTGCATAAGTTCGGTGTCGGGGCGGACCGGCGTACCCGTGCCTACTTCGTCACCAGATTTGATCTCAGCGAAGGCGACGACGGTCTCGTCGAGGACGGTGTGCGCCTGGATCAGGTGGTCTCCGGTAAGGGCGACCGGTTGTTCTATGACTACGACTTCGGCGACGGATGGGAGCACGTGCTGGTGGTCGAAGACGTTCTCGATGATCCACCTT
>NZ_NVQE01000013.1 GCF_002591975.1 Mycobacterium neglectum
CCCTCCGGGCGCGCCGCCCCCGCCACCGCCGAACCCGTTCTTCCCGCCCGCGAATCCGCTGGCTCAACAGCAGCCGATTCCCCAGGGCACGCCAGCCGGACAGAACCCGACGCCCTATGTCGGGCAGCCGGTGTTCGCGCCGCCGAGTTTCAACCCGAGCAACGGGTCGATTGCCGGCGCCGCCAAGCCCATCTACATCAACTTTCAGCGCCCCATTGCCGACCGGGCCATAGCGGAACAGGCCATCCACATCTCGTCCAACCCGCCCGTGCCCGGCCGGTTCTACTGGACGACCGATACCCAGGTGCGTTGGCGGCCCCAGGACTTCTGGCCGGCCGGCACGGTCGTGAACATCGATGCGGGCGGCACCAAGTCCAGCTTCACCGTCCCCGAGCAGCTCGTGGCCACCATCGACAACAAGTCGCTCCAGATGGAGATCATGCGCAACGGGAAGCTGGAGAAGACGTTCCCGGTGTCGCTGGGTAAAAAGGGGTACGACACAAAGAACGGCACCTACTACGTACTCGAGAAGTTCGCTGACATCGTGATGGATTCCTCGACGTACGGCGTGCCGGTCAACTCGGCGGAGGGCTACAAGCTCAAGGTCCAGGACGCCGTCCGCATCGACAACAGCGGCGTCTTTGTACACAGTGCGCCGTGGTCGGTGGGGAGCCAGGGTGAGAGCAACGTCAGCCATGGGTGCATCAACCTCAGTCCATCCAACGCGCAGTGGTTCTTCGATAACTTCGGCAGCGGCGATGCGGTCGTGATCAAGAACTCCACAGGGATCTACAACCAGCCCGACGGCGCGTCGGACTGGCAGATCTTCTGAGCCGGCTTCCGCGTCGTCACCTCTGTCCGCGTTCCAGCAGTCTGGGGTGCCAATGCTCTTGGACCGTGACGGCCGCCGTGCCGTTGTCGGCGCCAATACAGTTCCGGGCCCGAGGAAATGAAGGTGTGGCGGTCGAGATTTACGTGCGCCGCACACCGGCTCGGCCGCGCGGGCACAATCCAGGCATCCATAGCGGCATCAAGTCACGCCGCGTCTGTCGTACGGACACCCCCTGGGCCACCGCAGCGACCCGCTCGATGATTGGAGCCTTGCTGTCAGACTTCCGCTCGTCGGAGCCGCCGCGCCCGGTCCACCGTGGGGACAAAATGCGCGGATTCGACCCTTGACACGCCTTCCAATCATGTTCCTAGATAACCGGCCTCGTGCTACTGCTCATGTCGGCGCCGGTGCGCGGGTTCAGCCCGCGGCGCCAGACCCTACGGTGGCTCTGTCAGTGCGCCGGCATCTGCGTAAGAGCCTGGGTGAGTTCGTGTGCGAACTCGGCTGGATGCGCCAGGGCACCGACATGACCGCCGGGCAGCTCGATGACGTCGCGGCCAAGCTTGCGCCCAGGACCGGGATCACCTCATGGGCCGGATAACCATGTGCTTCCCGGCCCACGGTTAGCAGGATCCGGGTCCCCGCGACCAGTGAGGGTGTTGAGGTCGAGCCCGACTGGCAGGTATTGGCGTAGCTCGTGTTCAAACCAGTAGATGGCGTTGGCCTCGTTCTTGGGGGCTTGTGCCATGACATGTCGGTCGGTGTCGGGGAAGACGTGCTCGCGGAACTTCTGCATGGCTGGCCCGCTGTCTGTAACAGGTTGAATACTGCGGCTGTCTCACTGTGATTTCCATCACAACACGGCCATGCGAGGTTGCGCCGCCGGGCGAGCAGAAGGCACGGCGACCATCCGGAGCGATCACATACACAGTAAGTGTCGATTCGGTAAGTATCGCCCATCTACGGAGTGAAACCGTAGATAAGCAGCATGAATGCCTGTGCGCGAAAGATAAAGATTTCGTCAAAAGCATTATCAATCAATTACACTCGGCTGCATACCGAACTGACTGCCAATCGCGGTTGACCACCAACACGCGGTCATCGCGGCACGATCACAACATGGCGTCGAATCAACGGGTCCCCAAAACGAGCTCGATCCGCTGCTACAGTCGGCTGCATTATGCGGTACCACGACGCTTCCGCTAGTGCGCGACGGCCCGCCGTCATCGCGCTCCTGGTCGTGCTCGTCGTGCTGGTCGCGGGCACGGGATGGAAGCTCACCGAGCACAACCCCCGGGCGCATCATGGTCCGCACGCACTGCCGTCCCACTCCTTGAATGACTTTGCTGCAGTCGCCGAGCACCCGCATGTGCAGGACGGTCCGGTCACCGTGGCTCCTGACGCGTTCGCCGAAGCGGCCCTGCCGCGTACGGTGACGCTGCTGGCTGCACTCGGCCTCGTCGCCGTAATCGGCGTTGCCTTCGCGTACTGGGCGACAGGTGCGTCATCTGTGATCCGAGGCCCCCCGAGATGGGCTGGTTATGTCGACGCCGGGCAGCAGCTGCTGCTTCGGCTCTGCATCGCGCGCCGCTGATTCGGTAGCGCCAGATTCGCGTCCCTTCGCGCGAGTCGGTGACCGCTACCCATGTCAGTCGCCGCGGCAAAGAACGTCGTGGCATCACCGAAAGTGACCCACGTTCATGAGCGATGCTCTGTCCGTTCACTCACCACACCACCACGCCGTCCATCACCAACGCCTGCGCCGCTTCGATGAGCCCGGCACGATGGTAGGAAATACGCCTGTTCTGAGAATTGGGGCACCGTTCACCGATGACAAACGCGGGTTTTGGGCCAAACTCGAAGGGTTCAACCCCGGCGGAATGAAGGACCGCCCCGCCCTACACATGGTCGAACGGGGCCGCGCCCGCGGCGACCTACGTCCAGGCAGTCGCATCGTCGAATCAACGAGCGGCACATTGGGACTGGGGCTAGCATTGGCCGGCACCGTGTATGGCCACCCAGTAACTCTGGTCACAGATCCCGGACTGGAGCCGATCATCTCGCGGATGTTGACCGCATACGGTGCTGACGTCGATGTCGTCACCGAACCGCATCCTGAAGGCGGGTGGCAGCAGGCGCGACGCAATCGGGTGATGGAGATCCTCGAATCAGACCCCCAAGCGTGGTACCCGGATCAATACAACAATCCCGATAACGTTGACGCCTATCGGGGTCTTGCAGAAGAGTTGTCAGCGCAACTAGGCGCGATCGACATCCTCGTCTGCTCTGTCGGCACGGGAGGCCATTCGGCCGGGATCGCGCGCGTGCTACGCGAAACCAATCCTGATTTGCGGCTCATCGGGGTCGACACCATCGGCTCAACCATTTTTGGTCAGCCTGCACGGCCCCGGTTGATGCGAGGGCTGGGGTCGAGTATTTACCCTCGCAATGTGGACTACGCCGCCTTCAATGAAGTTCACTGGGTCGCTCCCAGGGAGGCCGTGTGGGCATGCCGCACGCTGGCGGCTACCCACTACGCCACAGGTGGCTGGAGTGTTGGCGCCGTCGCCCTGGTAGCCGGTTGGGTCGCGAGGACGAGTCCGTCGAACGCAACTATCGCGGCGGTCTTCCCCGATGGGCCACAACGCTACTTCGACACCGTCTATAACGACGACTACTGCGGCCTCAACGGTCTGCTTGCCGGCAGTCCGCCACGGGATCCAGTACTCATCACCGATCCACGCGATCACGTCGTCACGTCCTGGACACGAACGTCATCAATCACAGATCCGACGGTGGTCTCGCGATGAGCTTCACCGCGCAATTTCGCAGCTTCCGCTGGCCCAGCCGGATGTTGATGATCAACCAGTTCGGCATCAACCTCGGTTTCTACATGCTGATGCCCTACCTCGCGGGATACGCCTAGTACCCGCATTACCCAGCACACCAACTCACGTCGCCTGATCGCGGACAACACAGTGCCGACCACTTGACCGCGAGACCAGTTGGCGGCCGAGCGGCCTTGCTGGCCATCCCTGGCGCAGTGCCGGCGGTGAACAAGACGCTAAGTGAAGGAACCCGTAGACGACCCGCGCATCGAAATTCGATGATGGCGTATGCGGTTGCAGCACAACATAATACCGTTACTAAGACGACACCCGAACGGGACCGCAGTGTGGCCGTGAAGCACTCACTTCAGCTACCCTTTGTAGATATACTGGGTAGCTACGTACGTATATGCACCGTAGCTATTTCGTACGCCAACAGATCGGAGCAATAATGAAGACATCCCTACTAGCTCTTGCTTTCGCCTTGAGCGCGACGATGATGGTGGGTTCTGCTGCCGCGTCGGCTGCGCCCAGCGGCCCCCGGTCGGTAACGGATACGGTTGCCTCGCTCGAAGCACAAGGCTTCAAGGTGTTCGTGAACAAGGTCGGTCACGCCCCTCTGGATCAATGCACTGTCGGACGTGTACGACAAGGACAGACAGTGTACGAACAACTACAGCTCAATAGGCGGGATAACCAGGATCGAAGAGTCGAGAGAGTCAAGTACACGACTGTTTACGTTGACGCGAACTGCTGAGCCTCCGTCGAGTCGCGATACGGCAGCAGTCAGCGGATGAACCTTGCCCTGACGACCTTACTGAGGGCCAGCATCTACTCCGGACGGCTGCTGACCGACGAGATGGAGCGTGGGAAAACCGCAAACTCGATCAGAAAACTTGCAGGCGCCCGCTATTCGACCGTTCGCACCAACGCCACTTGCGGTACACCACAGTACTTACCCAACTGCGTGGTTAGTTAGAGCCACACTCAGGATCGAAGAAACCCAAAGCTGTCGGTCGCAAAGTTTGTTGCGAAATCTCAGGCGAGAGGGCGAGAGATGGCGGCGATCCGCCATTTCGTTGAGACAACGCGGCTTTAGTCGACCCGTCGCGAGAGGTGCTACTTCATCGCCCACCGAGGCCGGCGATGACCGCAACCGGACCCGGCGGCTCCCCGGACGACTGAGCACCTCTAGCCATAAATTCAGAGCGATGCCCGAACGAGGTGTGGCCATGGAACGGCGAACGGTTAAGAAGGCGGTCGTCAAGAAGGTCGCCGCCCGGGCCACCAAGGCATCCGCGAAGCTTGAGAATCGCGCGGTCCCCGCTGGCTACGTTCGCCCGGCTTCTGCGAAACGGCTCCTCGCAGAGCGGCAAACACGCCAGCACTGATGCCGCTCACGCCGGGATACGGCGAAACTCCACTCCCACACGACGAGCTGACCGCGCTGCTCGCGCATGTCGTCGAAATCCTCGAAACGCCCGTCAGCAGGGCTGCGGTCTAAGACCTCGAACAAGCGATGCAGGAGCAGGTGTTCGAGGACCTCCTGACCGCCGCGTTCAACGCTCATCGTCGCTCGACGAACTGCTGACCGACTACTTCCTCCGCGATCTCCACGAAAGCCTCTATGACGCTATCTGGAGCTGGGCCGGGCGGTGGCGAAACGCGACGTCAACATTGAGTTTGACCCAACACAGGTCGCCGTCGAACTCCGCAGCGCACGCGACAACATCCGATATCGGTGGGAGCACACCGACGGCTGGACAGCCCGCGAGCTGGGCGCACAACACACGCTGAAACTGTGCGGGCACACCCGTTCAACGACGAAAATGGCCGCACCACCTGGCTCCTTGCCGATCTTGTGCTCATCACCGCCCAGGATCCTACTGAGTTCCAGTACAACTGGGCCTCGATCAGCGGCACTACATCGAGCTGCTCCGTAGCTTCGATACGCATCGAGACGCACGTGAGCTCGCGGCCTTCGTCGGTGTCCAGCCCATCGAGTTCTGAGCAACTCGCGGCCGCGGCCGTCGACGCGGGCGAGAATTCGCCACGTAGTTCGAGAACCTGCACCCGGGCGGAAAATGATGTAAAGCGACACCTCTTCTCCCGGGTCGACCGGCACAGCGGTCGGCCCCGCGGGCAGCGCCTGCGACGTCAAGCGGACGCCGCATCGAATCGCCGCTCGCTGCCCAGATCAAGCACGGCGGACTTCAGGCTCACCAGGCCTTTCACGGTGGCATCGCCCGTTTCGAGAGGTTGCCGAAAATCACCACTCAAGAACAGCTTGCATACCCTAGGGGGGTATGGTATCAACATGAGGTGTGCGGGCGTTCCGCGAGCGATCGGTACAACCGTGGCGGTCGATGGATTGACTGAGGAGATCGTGATGAGCACGACGACTTTCACCGTCGAAGGGATGAGCTGCGGAGGCTGTGTCCGCAAGGTCACCGGGGAACTCAGCGGAGTCGACGCGATTCTCGACGTTGCTGTCGATCTAGCCAGCGGTCAGGTCGCGGTGACCAGCGACGGCCCCGCGGATCCGTCCGCATTTCGCGCTGCTGTCGAGTCGGCCGGCTACACCGTCGCCGGCTCCGACACCGCAACGAAGGAGAAGACCTCATGAATATCCCGATGAAGCTCGGCGGTTTCGCCGTGGTACTCGCGGTCGTGTTCGGCGGTGCGGTCGCGGTCGGCAACGCCACCGGCTCATGGGTGCCCCGCACTGAGCGCGTCGAGCACAACGCCCACGGCGCAACGTCAGCCACATCCACCAGCGCGCTTGCAGCGTCCGGTGCGGCAGACGCCCCACTCGCGTCCAGCGATAGCGAGCCTGCGACGACGATGGCCGATACCAGTCCAACCGGACTGACCGCCACCGACAGCGGCTACACATTCCTGCCTGAAGCAACGTCCTTGCCATCCGGCGAGAACGTAGGCGTGACGTTCCGGATCATGGGACTCGACGGCCGGCCGGTCACCAAATACGAGACGACACATGACAAAGACCTGCATTTGATTGCCGTCCGTCGCGACATGGCCGGCTTCCAGCACGGCCACCCCAATCTCGAGGCGTCCGGCGTCTGGCACACCCAGCTGGACTTGTCGCCGGGGCCGTGGCGGTTGTTCGCCGACTTCAAACCTGCCGGCGCAGACGACCTCACGCTGGGCACCGATGTGTCGGTGGCCGACGACTACCATCCGCAGCCTCTGCCGGCGCCGTCGAAGACCACGACGGTCGACGACTACACCGTCACCCTGACCGGAGACTTGTCCGCGGGCAACTCATCGAAGCTGACGCTGTCGGTGTCGCGCGGAGGCGCACCGGTCACCGACCTGCAACCGTATCTGGCCGCCTACGGCCACTTGGTGGTGCTGCGATCCGACGACCTGGCCTACCTGCACGTGCATCCAGAAGGAGCGCCGGGTGACGGCGTCACCAAGCCGGGCCCCGACGTCACCTTCTACGCGACAACGCCGTCGACGGGCACCTACCGGATGTTCCTGGACTTCCAGCACAACGGCGTCGTGCGCACCGCGGAATTCACCGCAACCGCCACGGATTTCCGGCCCAGCCCGACCGAAGCGACACCGCCGCCCACGGCCGGCGCCCAGCCCGGCGGCCACCACTAGCTACGGCCTCGCCGTCCTCACCAGCGATTCGTTTTTAAGGAGACTGCAATGACATCGATCCACGAAGACAACAGGGTCACGGCCGGCGATCACCAGATCGAGCTGTCCATCGGCGGAATGACCTGTGCCTCCTGCGCCAACCGGATCGAGCGCAAGCTCAACAAGCTCGACGGTGTCAGCGCCACAGTCAATTACGCCACCGAGAAGGCCAAGGTCAGCTACGACGACACCGTCGACACTCAAGCGCTGGTGGCCGCGGTCGAGGACGCCGGATACACCGCCGAGCTGCCCCGCGCCGCTGATGCGCCGGCAGCCGAGGCCGACTCCGACTCCGACGATCCCACTCGGGCGCTGCGGCAGCGGCTGATCGTCTCGCTGGTGCTGTCGGTACCGGTCATCGCGATGGCGATGGTGCCGGCCCTGCAGTTCACCAACTGGCAGTGGCTGTCGCTGACCTTGGCGGCACCCGTGGTGGTATGGGGCGCATGGCCCTTCCACCAGGCCGCCTGGACCAACCTACGCCACGCCACGTCCACGATGGACACCCTGATCTCCATGGGAACCCTTGCGGCACTGGGATGGTCACTGTATGCCCTGTTCTTCGGCACCGCCGGAGTAGCGGGGATGACCCATCCGTTCGAGCTGACCCTCGCGCGAAGCGACGGCGCGGGCAACATCTATCTGGAAGCAGCTGCCGGGGTCACCACCTTCATTCTCGCCGGCCGGTATTTCGAGGCCCGGTCCAAGCGCAAAGCCGGCGCGGCGCTGCGGGCCCTGCTCGAGCTCGGCGTTAAGGACGTCACCGTCGTCAAAGACGGTCGCGAACAACGGATCCCGATCGATCAGCTCGCCGTCGGTGACGAATTCGTGGTGCGCCCTGGCGAAAAGATCGCCACCGACGGAGTCATTGTGTCGGGCAGCTCCGCGGTCGACGCGTCCATGCTCACCGGTGAATCCATGCCGGTCGAGGTGGGCGCCGGTGACACCGTCGTCGGCGCAACCGTCAACGCCGGCGGTCGCCTGCTGGTCCGCGCCACCCGCGTCGGCTCCGACACCCAATTGGCGCAAATGGCCCGGCTGGTCGAAGACGCGCAGAACGGCAAAGCCCAAGCACAGCGCCTCGCCGACCGCATCTCGGGGATCTTCGTGCCGATTGTGATCCTTCTGGCGGCCGCTACCCTCGGCTATTGGGTCGGGACCGGCAACGGGCTGGCGGCGGCGTTCACCGCGGCGGTGGCCGTGCTGATCATCGCCTGCCCCTGCGCGCTGGGCCTGGCCACCCCGACGGCCCTGATGGTCGGTACCGGTCGCGGCGCTCAGCTCGGCATCCTGATCAAGGGCCCCGAAGTCCTGGAGAACACCCGCAAGATCGACACCATCGTGCTGGACAAGACCGGCACCGTGACCGCCGGACAGATGACACTGATCGAGGTGATCGCGGCCTCCGGGCAAGATCGCAATGAACTGCTGCGGCTCGCCGGGGCACTGGAGAACGCCTCAGAGCACCCAATCGCGCAAGCGGTCGCCAAAGCCGCAAGGGCCGAATTCGGTGAGCTGCCAGCGGTGGAAGGGTTCACCAATGTCGAAGGGCTCGGCGTTCAGGGCGTCGTCGATGGGCGCGCCGTCATCGTGGGGCGCCCCAGCCTGCTCGCCGACTGGGCCCAGCATCTGCCGGCCGAGCTGACCGAGGCAATGCATGCAGCGGAATCGGAAGGCAAGACAGCGATTGCCGTCGGCTGGGACGGCGCCGCCCGCGGAATTCTCGTCGTCGCCGATGCCGTCAAGCCCACCTCCGCCGAGGCGATCAGCCAGCTGCGCGGACTGGGTTTGACGCCGATTCTGCTGACCGGCGACAACGCCACCGTCGCCCGGTCGGTCGCCGACCAGGTGGGCATCGATGAGGTGATCGCCGAGGTGATGCCCAAGGGCAAGGTCGACGTCATTGCCCGCCTACAGAAAGAGGGCAAGACGGTGGCGATGGTCGGTGACGGCGTCAACGACGCTGCCGCGCTTGCTCAGGCCGACCTCGGGATGGCCATGGGCACCGGAACCGACGTGGCGATCGAAGCCTCCGACATCACGTTGGTGCGCGGAGACTTGCGTGCCGCTGCGGATGCGATCCGACTGTCTCGACGAACATTGCGCACCATCAAGAGCAACCTGTTTTGGGCGTTCGCCTACAACGTGGCCGCCCTGCCCCTGGCAGCAGCGGGACTGCTCAACCCGATGCTCGCCGGAGCTGCAATGGCATTCAGCTCAGTGTTCGTCGTCAGCAACAGCCTGCGACTGCGACGGTTCCGTTCACGATTCGGACAGCCCACCGCAGCCGGGTAAAGCGGAATGGTGTTGGGGTTGGTCAATGGCGCTCAGCCACAACACCATTCGCCTGCCCTAAGTCAGAACAGGGCTAACGGTTCCCCACTCACCTGCAGCGCGCCCGGCCCCCGTACGCGTCAGTGTCATCATCATCATCCTCCTCCGTCGTACGACGACGACGACGACGACGACGACGATAATGGCTAATTATGTAACGGTGCAACCGCGACAGGTGCAGTTGATTCGCCACGGTGATGGTCGACCGTGGGAGCTTGCGAGTATCTGATGACGTCGGCGCCCAAAATCACCCTCGCCATGCACGCATGTTCACGGTCAATGAGAACGCCTGAGTTTTACGGAATCGTGGATAACATTCGTTATCCATGAGAAAGAAAAGCCGACCATTATTGTCAGATGACTCATCGTCTACTCTACCCCAAACCATCACACGACACGCCTGTGACGGCGAAAGCTGTTGGGAGGCAATGTTCTTGGAAGGCACCGTTTAACCGATAACGGGATGCCGACGTTCTGCCGACACGCGCCGACGTAATGTCCGCACGCTGACACGCCTAGGCGAACCGGCCGGCCGAGAAACGCCTTGCACGAGCCGCTAAACATCTAATTGAGTCGAGAAAGCTCAGCGACGAGGGGTTGCGAAACGGCCGCCAATTGTCACGTTGACGATCACGCAGTGGCGCGCACCCATCTCGCTTGGCCATTGACTCATCTATCTGTCGCGTCGAGCTGTCGGCAAGCCACAGCGTCATTCACGCCGCCAGCAGCCCCCCACTGCTGGCGCCGCTACCATCATTGGGTGGCGACGCTTGAAGATCTCGAGGCTCGCATTGCAGCATTAGAAGCGTCGCACCCCGACTACCGGGCGGTGCTAGCGGCGGTCAATGCCGTCCGCGTCAGCCACCGCGAGTTGGTCATTACATCGCGCGCATACGGCGACGCTTTCCGACTACAGCCGCGACCTTGCCGAACTTGAGCGTGGACAGGCGGAACTGAAAACTGGTCAGAGATCTCTTGAAGAGAACGTTGCCGAGATAAAAGACTTGCTAGTACGGGCACTCGATCGCTAGACACAGATTCATGCCGTTCCACCCCGCTCCCCGATGTGGTTCTTGCCGATCTGGGAGTGCCATTGCAAGGTGGTGCGGTGTGCAGCTCAACGCTCCGCAAGCTCGGCGAGATTGTGATCTCCCCAGGCCTCACTACGCGCGACTGCATTAGGGTGTGCTCGCATCCATGCGTCGTGGGCGGCGCAGCGACGTCGCATGTCCTCGATCTCCGATAGGTACTCAATCCAAGTTTTCATCTGCTGCTTACCAGCTAAGCATCCCGTTTCGTCTGATGAAGTAGCGACGCATCAACCAGGGCCTCGCGCGACAGTTGCGGCGGCGGGCAGCTGGCTGACCCGTTGGCACATTATTGGCACAGCGGGGGGTTTACCCGTTAACGGCACACACCCATTTGTCTGGGAAAACATCGGTGGGCGCGGACGGTATCGAACCGCCGACCGCTGGTGTGTAAAACCAGAGCTCTACCACTGAGCTACGCGCCCTCGCAGGGCAAATTACACGCCGACGAGGTCAGACAGGAAATCCGTCAGTCCGACCGAAGCGCCGCCAACGCGTCCGTCCACGCGGCCTGGTCGCGTGGCTCACCCGGCTGCTTCATCTCGGCGAATCGGACGATGCCGGTGCGGTCCACCACGAAAGTCCCGCGGTTGGCGAACCCGGCGTCGGCGTTGAACACGTCATAGGCCTGCGCCACGCCGCCGTGCGGCCAAAAGTCCGAGAGCACCGGAAACAGGAAGCCGCTTTCGGTGGCCCAGACCTTATGGGTCGGCGGCGGCCCCACCGAGATCGCCAACGTTGCGGTGTCGTCGTTCTCGTAGTTCGGCAGATGATCACGGATCTCGTCGAGCTCGCCCTGACAGATCCCGGTGAACGCCAACGGGAAGAACACCAGCAGCACGTCCTTGACGCCACGAAAGTCGCTCAAGGTGACCGGCTGGCCGTTCTGGTCTTTCAGGGTGAAGTCCGGCGCCTCGGTTCCGACGTCGATCATCGTTGCCCTGGGCTCATCAGTGCCTGCCTGCCGCTTTCGATTTCGGCTGTACCAGCCGACTTGCGATCCACCCACCGAGATTCGCCGACGAGGTCTGCATCAACCCCGCGGTCGGTGCAGACTCGGCAATCTCAGCAGGCTGCACATGTCCCGGCTTGCCCGTCTTGGGGGTGACCACCCAGATCACGCCATCGTCGGCCAGCGGCGTGATGGCGTCCATCAGACGGTCGACAAGATCGCCGTCGTCATCGCGCCACCACAACAGCACGACGTCGATCACCTCGTCGGCGTCTTCGTCGAGCAGCTCAGAACCGCATGCGTCCTCGATGTCGGCCCGGATGTCGTCGTCGGAGTCTTCGTCCCAGCCCAACTCCTGCACAACCTGATCTTTTTGGATGCCCAGTCTGAGGGCGTAGCTCGGGGCGTCGTCGTCCGCCGCGACCACCGTCGGTCCTCCTTCAGCCAGCTCGGCGCATTGTGCGTCCAGCCCTATCGTCGCACGACCAGGTGCTCCAGCCACCCACTGGCGGGCAGGTTTTGGTCGATCCGGGTTCAATATGCCGCATCGCAGAGATTCAACGCCGTGGTCTTAGTGTCATTCAGGGTGCTGATTGCGGCGTTGAATTCGTCGGATCCGTAGTTGCCCGCGATCGCCACTGCCAGGCCCCTTGCCGCGTCGACCCAGGAATTCATCGCGTCCTTCAGCTCCTGCGTCAGCGGATCGGACACGCTGCGGGCGACCAGGTCGGCGCTGTGGTTGAGCGCGTCGATCGCCGGCCCCGCCATGGCGTCGGCGTCGGCAGCGCTGCGGTTGAAGGCGTCGACGTAGGCGTTGACCGCGGTGATCGCGTCCACACTGCTGGTGCTCAGCGACTCACACGAGGTGTGCACCGCCTCCTTGGTGAGCGACTCCTGCCGCTCGGACTCGCGCGCACTCGAGCTGGCGGCCGACTCCGCGATGGACGCAGACACCGACGCCTTGTAGACGGGTGCATCCGCTGAGTCGACCGATGCCGTGCCCTCGGTGACATTGCTGCAGCCCACGATGATCATCGCCGTGGCGGCCACACTGCCGACCACGAGAGCGGCGATCCGCAGGCGTCTCCGACACAGCCAACCGGTCAGCACGGTCTGCAGACGTTACCGGGTCCGATCCGCGATCGCGGGTTCATTCAGTCCGGACCCCCACCGGTGCATGTGGGGCAGGATTGGAGAAGGATAGAGGGGTGGTCAGCTCGGAAAACCTCCGCGCCGATCACCAGTGCACGTAGACCGCCTAACAAGGAGCGGAATTTGACCACCGAGTTCGCGCGCCAGGACCTGGCCCAAAACTCCAGCAGTGCAGCCGAACCCGACCGGGTCCGGGTGATCCGCGAGGGTGTCGCATCGTATCTGCCCGATATCGACACCGAAGAGACCAGCGAATGGCTGGAATCGTTCGACAACCTGCTCGAGCGCTCCGGGCCCGCCAGGGCGCGGTATCTGATGTTGCGGCTGCTGGAACGTGCAGGCGAGCAGCGGGTGGCCATCCCTGCGCTGACGTCCACCGACTACGTGAACACGATCCCGACCGAACTGGAGCCGTGGTTCCCCGGCGACGAGGACGTCGAACGCCGCTACCGGACCTGGATCCGGTGGAACGCCGCGATCATGGTGCACCGCGCGCAGCGCCCGGGAGTCGGTGTCGGAGGGCATATCTCGACGTATGCGTCGTCCGCGGCGCTCTACGAGGTCGGGTTCAACCATTTCTTCCGCGGCAAGGCCCACCCCGGTGGCGGCGACCAGATCTACATCCAGGGCCATGCGTCGCCCGGTATCTACGCGCGCGCATTCCTCGAGGGCCGGCTGACCGCCGACGACCTCGATGGCTTCCGGCAGGAACACAGCCACCCCGGCGGCGGGCTTCCGTCGTATCCACACCCCCGCCTGATGCCGGACTTCTGGGAATTCCCCACCGTGTCGATGGGCCTGGGCCCGATGAACGCGATCTATCAGGCCCGGTTCAACCACTACCTCGACGACCGCGGCATCAAGGACACCTCCGACCAGCACGTGTGGGCGTTTCTCGGCGACGGCGAGATGGACGAACCCGAGAGCCGCGGACTGATTCAGGTGGCGGCCAACGAAGCGTTGGACAACCTGACGTTCGTGATCAACTGCAATCTGCAGCGCCTCGACGGGCCGGTACGCGGCAACGGCAAGATCATTCAGGAGCTGGAGTCGTTCTTCCGCGGCGCCGGCTGGAATGTGATCAAGGTGGTGTGGGGCCGCGAATGGGACACACTGCTGCACGCCGACCGCGACGGTGCACTGGTGAACCTGATGAACACCACGCCGGACGGCGACTACCAGACCTACAAGGCCAACGACGGTGCCTACGTCCGCGACCACTTCTTCGGTCGCGACCCGCGCACCAAGGCCCTCGTCGAGCCGATGACCGACGCCGAGATCTGGAGCCTCAAGCGCGGCGGCCACGACTACCGCAAGGTCTACGCCGCCTACCGTGCGGCGATCGATCACAAGGGCCAGCCGACGGTCATCCTGGCCAAGACCATCAAGGGCTACTCGCTTGGTGCGCATTTCCAGGGCCGCAACGCCACGCACCAGATGAAAAAGCTTGCGCTGGCAGACCTCAAGTACTTCCGCGATGCACAGCGCATCCCGATCAGCGACGAACAGCTCGAGGAAAACCCCTACCTCCCGCCGTACTACCACCCCGGCCCCGAGGCGCCCGAGATCCGCTACATGCTGGAGCGGCGGCGGGCGTTGGGTGGATTCCTGCCTGAGCGCCGCACGCATTCCAAGGTTCTGACACTGCCCGGACGCGACACGTACAAGGCGTTGAAGAAGGGGTCGGGCAACCAGGAGGTCGCCACCACCATGGCGACGGTGCGGACGTTCAAGGAACTGTTGCGCGACAAGGAAATTGGGAAGCGGATCGTCCCCATCATTCCCGACGAGGCGCGCACGTTCGGCATGGACTCGTGGTTCCCGAGCCTGAAGATCTACAACCGCAACGGCCAGCTGTACACCGCCGTGGACGCCGAATTGATGTTGGCGTACAAAGAAAGTGAAATCGGTCAGATCCTGCACGAGGGCATCAACGAGGCCGGTTCGACGGCATCGTTCACCGCGGTCGGCACGTCATACTCCACCCACAACGAGCCGATGATCCCGCTCTACATCTTCTACTCGATGTTCGGCTTCCAGCGCACCGGCGACGGCTTCTGGGCCGCCGCCGACCAGATGGCCCGCGGTTTCGTGCTGGGCGCCACCGCAGGACGCACCACGCTGGTCGGCGAGGGCCTGCAGCACGCCGACGGGCATTCGTTGCTGCTCGCCTCGACCAACCCGGCCGTGGTGGCCTACGACCCGGCGTTCGCCTACGAGATCGCCTACATCGTGGAGAGCGGGCTGGCCAGGATGTACGGCGAGGATCCGGAGAACGTCTACTTCTACATCACCATCTACAACGAGCCTTACAAGCAGCCTGCCGAGCCGGAGGGGGTCGACGTCGACGCGCTGCTGCGCGGCATCTACCGGTTCCGACCCGCGCCGGAAAAGCGGACGCACACCGCACAGATCCTGGCGTCCGGCGTGGCGATGCCCGAAGCGTTGCGGGCCGCGCAGCTGCTGGCCGACGAATGGGACGTCGCCGCCGATGTCTGGTCGGTGACCAGCTGGAACGAGCTGAACCGCGACGGCGTGGAAATCGAGAAGCAGCGGCTGCGCCACCCCGAACGCCCCGCGGGCACGGCGTTCATCACCACCGCACTGCAGGACGCGGTGGGCCCCGTCATCGCGGTCTCGGACTGGATGCGCGCGGTTCCCGAGCAGATCCGGCCCTGGGTGCCCGGCACCTACGTCACGCTGGGAACCGACGGCTTCGGCTTCTCCGACACCCGGCCCGCTGCGCGGCGCTACTACAACACCGATGCCGAGTCGATTGCGGTCGCGGTGCTGGAGGGACTGGCACGCGACGGCAATCTCGATCAGTCCGTCGCCGTCGATGCGGCGAACAAGTACCAGATCGACGATGTCCTCGCAGCGCCCGAGCAAACGTCGGACCCCGGAGTCGCCTAGCTGTGTTGGAGGATTCCTCCAGAAACATGGCGTAGCCTTTATCAATGGCCGACAATCGGTTCGTTCCGCCGAAGTCCACGGTCGAGGTGCTCGAAACGGTGCCCGACGTCGTGTTGCGGCGGCTGAAGCAATACTCCGGCCGACTGGCCACCGAGGCGGTACGGGCCCTGGAGCAGCGGCTGCCGTTCTTCGCCGAACTCGAAGCGTCACAGCGGGCCAGCGTGCAGTTGGTGGTGCAGGCCGCCGTGGTCAACTTCGTCGAGTGGATGCGCAATCCGCAGAGCAACGTCAGCTACACCGCCCAGGCGTTCGAGGTCGTCCCGCAGGATCTCCGGCGCAAGATCGCCCTGCGGCAGTCGGTCGAGATGGTTCGCGTCACCATGGAGTACTGCGAAGAAGTGGTGCCACTGCTGGCCCGCTCCGATGAGCAATTGACCGCGCTGACGGCCGGAATCCTGCGCTACAGCCGTGACCTCGCGTTCGCCGCCGCGACCGCCTATGCCGACCAGGCCGAGGCCCGCGGCGCATGGGACACCCGGATGGAGGCCAACGTCATCGACGCCGTCGTGCGCGGGGACACCGGGCCCGAACTGCAATCGCAGGCGGCCGCCTTGAATTGGGATGCCACCGCACCGGCCACTGTGATCGTGGGTCTGCCGCATCCCGATCGGAACGACGTCACCGGCGACGATGTCCACGAGGTCGCCCTTCGCCACGGCCGCGCCGCACTATCTGACGTACACGGCACCTGGCTGGTAGCAATCGTGTCGGGCTCGCTGTCTGCCACCGACCGGTTCCTCACCGAACTGATGAAGGTATTCGCCGAAGGACCCGTGGTGATCGGCCCGACCGCGTCAACTTTGGCGGCCGCGCATCGCAGTGCGACAGAGGCGATCGCAGGCATGAACGCCGTCGCCGGCTGGACAGGTGCGCCCAGGCCGGTGGCAGCACGGGAGTTGCTTCCCGAAAGGGCGTTACTCGGTGATAGCTCCGCGATCGCCGCGTTAGAGGTCGAGGTCATGCGGCCCCTTGGCGACGCGGATCCGGCGCTGGCCGAGACCCTCGACGCCTATCTCGACTCGGGCGGCGCGATCGAAGCGTGCGCTCGCAAATTGTTCGTTCATCCAAACACCGTGCGCTACCGACTCAAACGGATCACCGATTTCACGGGCCGCGATCCCACGGTTCCACGCGATGCGTATGTCCTCCGCGTCGCCGCGAGCCTGGGCCGACTCAGCCGGCAACGCACCTAGCCAGCACGCGAAATGCCACTGGAACGTGGGTGACGGAGGTCACTGCGCCGCTATCGTTCAAGATCAGACGGGCCAATAGGTCGCGGACCGGTATCGATGGAGTCGCATCACATGCCGTTTTGTGGGATATCTACAAAAACTTAAGACGAGGTTCATAATCTCTTACACCGCACAAAACGGCTTTCACAGTGTTCTCTTAAACACGTGCCTCTTAAACCTGCGCTTGCGTTGCTTGCGCCCGGACAGGGCTCCCAGACTCCCGGCATGCTCGCCCCATGGCTAGAGCTGTCGGGTGCGGCTGACCGCTTGGCCACCTGGTCGCAGATCAGTGGGCTGGACCTGACCCGGCTCGGAACCACCGCGACCGCTGAGGAGATCACCGACACCGCGGTCACCCAGCCGTTGGTCGTGGCCGCCACCCTGCTTGCCCATGAGGAACTGACCCGTCGCGGCGCGCTGGACGGCAAGAACACTCTGGTGGCCGGCCACTCGGTCGGTGAGATTGCCGCGTATGCGATCGCGGGCGTGATCTCCGCGGACGACGCAGTCAAGCTGGCCGCGACCCGCGGTGCCGAGATGGCCAAGGCATGTGCGCTGGAGCCCACCGGAATGTCTGCGGTGCTCGGCGGCGATGAGGCCGAGGTGCTGGCTCGCCTCGAGGCACTCGACCTGGTCCCCGCCAACCGCAACGCCGCCGGTCAGATCGTGGCCGCAGGCAGCCTGGCCGCCCTGGACAAGCTGGCCGAGGATCCGCCGGAGAAGGCGCGAGTACGCAAGCTCGCCACCGCCGGCGCGTTCCACACTCATTACATGGCGACCGCAGCCGAGGGGTACGCGGCCGCCGCCGAGTCTGTAACGACAGCCGAGCCGACAGCGACGCTCCTGTCGAACGCCGATGGTCAAGCAGTGGCCTCGGCCGCGGACGCCATGGCCAAGCTGGTGAGCCAAATGACCAAGCCGGTGCGTTGGGATCTGTGTACCGAAACCATGCGTCAACAGAATGTGACGGCGCTCGTCGAGTTCCCGCCCGCCGGGGCACTCGCCGGAATCGCCAAACGTGAACTTCGGGGGGTGCCGACGCACGCCGTCAAATCCCCCGCTGACCTGGACGGGCTCGCCGAGCTCTGAAGGGAATGATTCCCGGCTTTCCGGGAAACAACAAACACATACCAACGTCAGTTGGCAGTAACAACCAATAAGAAGGAGCCATCGTGGCAACCACCCAGGACGAAATCATCGCCGGCATCGCCGAGATCATCGAAGAGGTCACCGGTATCGAGCCCTCTGAGGTCACCCCGGAGAAGTCGTTCGTCGACGACCTGGACATCGACTCGCTGTCGATGGTTGAGATCGCTGTGCAGACCGAGGACAAGTACGGCGTGAAGATCCCCGACGAGGACCTCGCGGGCCTGCGCACCGTCGGTGACGTCGTCTCATACATCCAGAAGCTCGAGGAAGAGAACCCCGAGGCTGCCGCTGCGATCCGTGCGCAGATGGGCTCGGGCGACAAGTGACCAAACCTTCCACTGCTAACGGCGGTTTCCCCAGCGTTGTGGTGACCGCCGTCACGGCGACGACTTCGCTCGCGCCTGACATCGAGAGCACGTGGAAGGGCCTGCTTGCAGGAGAAAGCGGCATCCACGTTCTCGAAGACGATTTCGTCACCAAGTGGGATCTGCCCGTGCGTATCGGCGGGCACCTCAAGGAGCCCCTTGACCCATTGATGACGCGGTTGGAACTGCGGCGGATGTCGTACGTCCAGCGGATGTCGAAGTATCTCGGCAACCAGCTGTGGGACAGCATCGGACGTCCGGAGGTCGATCCCGACCGGTTCTCGGTCGTGATCGGCACCGGGCTCGGTGGCGGCGAGAAGATCGTCGAAATGTATGACGCGATGAACGAGGGCGGCCCCCGCAAGGTGTCACCGCTCGCCGTTCAGATGGTCATGCCCAACGGTGCGGCTGCGGTCGTGGGGCTCGAGCTCGGCGCCCGCGCCGGAGTCATCACGCCGGTTTCGGCCTGCTCGTCGGGTTCGGAGGGCATCGCCCACGCGTGGCGCCAGATCGTCATGGGTGACGCCGACATCGCTGTTTGCGGTGGCGTCGAAGGCGGTATCGAGGCGCTGCCCATCGCGGCGTTCTCGATGATGCGCGCGATGTCGACCAACAACGAGAACCCCGAGGGTGCCTCGCGGCCGTTCGACAAGAACCGCGACGGTTTCGTCTTCGGTGAGGCCGGTGCGCTCATGGTCATCGAGACCGAGGAGCACGCCAAGGCGCGCGGTGCCAAGCCGCTGGCGAGGTTGATGGGAGCCGGCATCACGTCGGACGCCTATCACATGGTCGCCCCGTCGCCGGATGGCTTGCGCGCCGGTCACGCCATGAAGCGCGCGATGGAGAGTGCAGGGCTGGAGCCCAAGGACATCAGCCACGTCAACGCACACGCCACGGCCACCCCGATCGGCGACACCGCGGAGGCCAACGCCATCCGCGTCGCCGGCGTGGAGCATGCCGCGGTGTATGCGCCGAAGTCGGCGCTCGGCCACTCCATCGGAGCGGTCGGGGCCCTGGAGTCGATCTTGACCGTGCTCGCGCTGCGCGATGGCGTGATTCCGCCGACACTGAATTACGAGACCCCGGATCCCGAGATCGATCTCGATGTCGTTGCGGGCGAGCCACGATATGGCGACTACCAGTACGCCATCAACAACTCGTTCGGCTTCGGTGGACACAATGTCGCCCTGACGTTTGGGCGTTACTGAGTTACGGAAGGAACTTCCAGAGCAGTAATGGCAGCGTTGACCCAGCTTTCGACGGGGGCAGGCCTCCCCAACGTAGTCGTCACCGGTTTCGCGATGACGACGGCTTTGGCGACCGACGCGGACACCACCTGGCAGCGACTGCTGGATGGTCAGAGCGGCATCCGACTGCTCGACGACCCCTTCGTCGAGCAGTACAACCTGCCGGTCCGAATCGGCGGGCACCTGTTGGAGGACTTCGAAAGCGAATTGACGCGGGTCGAACTGCGTCGGCTGTCGTACCTACAGCGGATGTCCACGGTGCTGAGCCGCCGCGCGTGGGACCACGCCGGTACGCCGGACGTCGATCCTCGGCGCCTGATGGTGTCGATCGGCACCGGCATGGGCTCGACCGAGGAACTTCTCTACGCATACGAAGCGCTGCGCTCAAAGGGTCTTCGCGCGGTGTCCCCGCTCGCCGTGCAGATGTACATGCCGAACGCGGCGGCCGCCGCGGTCGGCCTCGAGCGCAAGGCCAAGGCCGGGGTGAGCACCCCGATCTCGGCCTGCGCCTCAGGTTCTGAGGGCATTGCGCAGGCGTGGCGGCAGATCGTGCTCGGCGAAGCCGATGTGGCGATCTGCGGTGGCGTCGAAACCAAGATCGAAGCGGTGCCGATCGCCGGCTTCGCACAGATGCGCATCGTGTTGTCCACCACCAACGACGATCCGGCTGGAGCTTGTCGCCCATTTGACAAGGACCGCAACGGTTTCGTCTTCGGCGAAGGTGCCGGGTTGATGGTGATCGAGACCGAGGAACACGCCAGGGCTCGCGGTGCCACCATCCATGCGCGGCTGATGGGCGCCAGCATCACGTCTGACGGGTTCCACATTGTCGCGCCCGACCCCAACGGTGAGCAGGCAGGTCACGCGATGACGCGGGCCATCCAGCTTGCGGGCCTTTCCCCCACGGACATCGACCACATCAATGCGCACGCCACCGGCACCTCGGTGGGCGATGTGGCCGAAGGAAAGGCCATCGACAATGCCTTGGGCGCTCACAAGGCCGCGGTCTACGCCCCGAAGGGGGCGCTGGGCCACTCGGTCGGCGCAGTCGGCGCCGTCGAGTCCATCCTCACCGTGTTGGCGTTGAAGAACGGGGTCATCCCGCCGACGCTCAACCTGAAGAACCTGGATCCGGAGATCGACCTCGATGTCGTTGCCGGCTCGCCGCGACCCGGCAACTATCAATACGCGATCAACAATTCGTTCGGATTCGGTGGGCACAACGTCGCGCTCGCATTCGGTAAGTACTGACCGAAATCCAAGCGCTACAGGAGGACTCAATGACCATCATGGCCCCCGAAACCGTCGGTGAATCGCTCGATCCACGAGATCCGCTGCTGCGCCTGCGCACCTTCTTCGACGACAACAGCGTCGAGCTTCTCCACGAGCGAGACCGCTCCGGTGTGCTGGCCGCAGCCGGCACCGTCAACGGTGTGCGCACGATCGCGTTCTGCACCGACGGCACGGTCATGGGCGGCGCCATGGGTGTGGAGGGCTGCGCACACATCGTCAACGCCTACGACATCGCCATCGAGGAACAGAGCCCGATCATCGGAATCTGGCACTCGGGTGGCGCGCGGCTGGCAGAAGGCGTCAAGGCCCTGCACGCGGTCGGTTTGACGTTTGAGGCCCAGATCCGGGCGTCCGGGTACATCCCGCAGATCTCGATCGTCGTGGGCTTCGCCGCGGGCGGGGCTGCCTATGGTCCGGCCCTGACCGACATCATCGTGATGGCGCCGGACAGCAAGGTCTTCGTCACTGGCCCCGACGTCGTGCGCAGCGTCACCGGTGAGGACGTCGACATGGTGTCGCTCGGCGGTCCAGACGCCCACCACAAGAAATCCGGCGTGTGCCACATCGTCGCCGACGACGAGGTCGACGCCTACGAGCGCGGCCGCCGTCTGGTCGGATTGTTCTGCCAGCAGGGTCATTTCGACCGCACCAAAGCCGAAGCCGGCGACACCGACCTCAAGGCCCTGCTGCCCGAGTCGGCCCGCCGTGCCTACGACGTGCACCCGCTCGTCGAGGCGCTGCTCGACGAGGGTGTGCCCTTCGAGGAGCTGCAGGGTAAGTGGGCGCCCTCGATCGTGATCGGTCTGAGCCGGCTGGCCGGCCGGACCGTCGGCGTGATCGCCAACAATCCGCTGCGCCTCGGTGGCTGTCTGAACTCCGAAAGCGCCGAGAAGGCAGCGCGTTTCGTGCGACTGTGCGACGCCTTCGGCATCCCGCTCGTCGTCCTCGTCGACGTGCCCGGCTACCTGCCCGGTGTCGACCAGGAGTGGGGCGGCGTGGTGCGGCGCGGCGCGAAGCTGCTGCACGCGTTCGGCGAGTCCTCGGTCCCGCGCGTCACGCTGGTCACCCGCAAGATCTACGGCGGCGCCTACATCGCGATGAACTCGCGATCGCTGAACGCCACCAAGGTGTTTGCCTGGCCCGAGGCCGAGGTCGCCGTGATGGGCGCCAAGGCCGCGGTCGGCATCCTGCACAAGAAGAAGCTGGCCGCCGCATCCGACGACGAGCGCGAGGCGCTGCACGAAGAACTGGCCGCCGAGCACGAGCGGATCGCCGGTGGCGTCGATTCCGCCATCGAGATCGGCGTGGTGGACGAGAAGATCGATCCGGCCCACACGCGCAGCAAGCTGACGCAGGCACTGGCCGAGGCGCCCGCGCGCCGCGGTCGGCACAAGAACATCCCGCTGTAACCGGCTTCAGTTGGCCGAGTGGCCACTTATCGCACGCATTTTCGTCAATGCTGTTCCATAAGTGGCCATTCGTCGTTCAGTTCACAAATTCCTTGGCCACATCGATCACTCGGTCGCGATCGGCGGCGACCAGCCCGATGCGGGTGCGACGGTCCACGATGTCGTCGACGGTCAGCGCGCCTTCGTGTGACACGGCGTACTCGAATTCCGCGCGTATGACGTCGATCCCGTCGGCCACCGGCTCCCTGGGCCGTTCGCAGCTCGCGGCGGCGATCACGTTCGGCGCCTCCGCGCCATAGCGCGCGACCAGCGAGCCGAGCAGTTCGACCGGGGAACGCAGCGTCGCAACGGGATTCGAGGGTGCGCCCACCAGCGGCAGGTTTCGGGTGCGGCAGCCTGCGGCCGTCAGGCCGCGCAATGCGACGGCCCGGTCGAGGACATCCTCTGCCATGAAACGGTATTCGGTCAGCTTGCCGCCGATGACACTGAGCACGCCGGACGGCGACTCGACAACCCTATGCTCGCGTGACACGTCCGCGGTGCGCCCCTCACCTGCGTCGATCAGCGGGCGCAACCCCGCGTATGCGCCGATCACGTCGTCGGGGCCGAGCGCGACATCCAGCGCGGTGTTGACCGTGTCCAACAGGAACGAGGTCTCCTCCGCAGTAGGTTGCGGCACATCGGGTATCGGGCCCGGCGCATCTTCGTCGGTGAGACCGAGGTACACCCGACCCAGCTGTTCGGGCATCGCGAACACGAAGCGATTGATCTCCCCCGGAATCGGGATCGTCAGTGCGGCGACCGGGTTACCGAATGCCGCGGCATCGAACACGAGATGCGTTCCCCGGCTGGGTCGCAGGCGCACCGAGGGGTCCACCTCCCCCGCCCACACACCGCTGGCGTTGACCACGGCGCGGGCGGACACCTCGAACGACTCCCCGGATCGCTGATCGGTCAACGTCACCGAGGTGCCCGTCGCGTTGGATGCTGCAACGTGCGTCAGGATCTTGGCGCCGTGCTGGGCGGCGGTGCGGGCCACCGCGGCGACCAGGCGTGCATCATCGATCAGCTGACCGTCATAAGCGAGCAGGCCGCCGGCCAGTCCGTCGCGCCGCACCGTTGGCGCGAGGTCGACGGCGCGGCGCGCGTCGATCCGCCGTGACCGCGGCAGCGTCGACGACGGAGTGCCCGCGAGCTTGCGCAGCCCATCACCGGCTACGAATCCGAACCGCACCAGCGCCCGCGAGGCGGTGTTCATCGACGGCAGCAGCGGAACCAGCTGGGGCATTGCCTTGACGAGGTGAGGGGCGTTGCGCGTCATCAGGATTCCGCGTTCGACCGCGCTGCGCCGGGCGATGCCGACGTTGCCCGTCGCGAGATATCGCAGGCCGCCGTGTACCAGCTTGCTGCTCCATCGGCTGGTGCCGAAGGCCAGGTCGCGCTTCTCGACCAGGGCAACGCTGAGCCCACGCGTCGCGGCGTCCAACGCAATGCCGACGCCGGTGATGCCGCCGCCGATCACGACGATGTCGATGGTGTCACCGTCGGCCAGCGCCGCGAGTTCGGAGGTGCGACGGGCGTCGTTGAGTGCGGTTGAGGTGGTCACCGTTTGAGGTATCCGTTCAATGAGTGGGCGAGCTCGACGGCGAGTGCGTCGGCATCGAGGATGGGCGCGACGATCTGTCCGGACTGGATCGTCGACTGGCTGATCAGCAGGCACATCGCCGCGAGCTGTCGGGGATCGCCGGAGCGAACGCTGCCTTCTTCCTGCGCGAGCTTGATATCGGAGGCGACCGCGTCGAGGAGGACCTGCTGGCTGGTCCCCAGCCGTTCGGCGATGTAGATCATCGCCAGGTCGGGCGCGCTGCGCAGCACCGACATGACCACGTCGTCGCGACGCAACCGCTCGGCGATCGTCACGATTCGCTCGACCAGCGCCTCGCGGCCGGTCCCCTGACTGGGCACGTCGTCGAGCACGCCGATGATCCGCGAGGTCAGCAGCGCCGCCAGCACCGAACGCGTATCGGGCCATCGCCGATACACCGTCGGCCTGCTGACCTGGGCGCGGCGGGCGATCTCGGCCAGCGTCACCCGGTCCACACCGAAGGCCAGCACGCAGTCGGCCGCCGCGGTGAGGATACGGTCCCCGATCGTCGGCGGTGAATCGTTACTGATTGACAGCATATGTAATACTGTAACGCATGACGCGTCCGGATGACCAACAGACCGCAATGCTGCCCCCGATGAAGTGGAATGCATGGGGTGATCCCGCGGCGGCGACACCGCTGTCCGACGGGATTCGGGCCCTGCTGAAGCAGGCGCTCGGCGTCGACGGCGCGACCACACCGGACCTCGAGGCGCAGGACGTCGAGCTTCGTCCTTCTGCGCTGACGGACGCCCACTCCGACAGGCTGGCCCAGATCGTCGGAGCCGCGTACTGCCGTGTCGACGACCAGGCCCGACTGCTCCGCGCCGGCGGCAAATCGACGCTGGACCTGTTGCGCCGCAAGGATTCCGGTGTCCAAGATGCGCCCGACGCGGTACTCCTGCCTGGCAGCGACGACGAGATCGCCGCGATCCTGCGGTACTGCTCTGACAGTGCCGGCCGACGTGAAGGGGGTATCGCGATCGTCCCGTTCGGTGGCGGAACGAGTGTGGTCGGCGGCCTTGACCCGATCCGCGGCGATTTCAGCGCGGTGGTCTCCCTGGATCTGCGCCGCCTGACGGAGCTGCATTCACTCGACGAGGTCTCCGGCGAGGCCGAACTCGGCGCCGGGCTCACCGGCCCAGAGGCCGAACGCCTGCTCGCCGAACGCGGCTTCTCCCTCGGCCACTTCCCGCAGAGTTTCCAGTTCGCGACCATCGGCGGATTCGCCGCCACCCGGTCCTCCGGCCAGGACTCGGCGGGTTACGGCCGCTTCAATGACATGGTGCGCGGCCTGCGAACGGTCACTCCGGCGGGCGTACTCGACCTCGGTCGCGCCCCGGAGTCGGCCGCCGGCCCTGACCTGCGGCAGTTGATGATCGGCTCGGAGGGCGTGTTCGGCATCATCACCCGCGTGCGGGTGAAGGTGCACCCGGTCCCCGCGGCCACCAGCTATGAGGCGTGGTCGTTCCCCGACTTCGCGACCGGGGCCGACGCGCTGCGCGCCGTCGTGCAGACCGGCGCCGGGCCGACGGTCATCCGGTTGTCCGACGAGGCCGAGACCGGGGTGAACCTGGCCACCACCGAGCGCATCGGCGAACAGCAGATCACTGGCGGCTGCCTGGCGATCACGGCGTTCGAGGGCAGCCAGGCCCATGTCGAGAGTCGTCATGCCGAAACGCGCGCGGTGATGCAGGCCGCCGGTGGCACTTCGCTCGGCGAGGCCCCGGCCCGCGCCTGGGAGCACGGCCGGTTCAACGCGCCGTATCTTCGTGACTCACTGCTCGCCGCGGGTGCGCTGTGCGAGACGCTGGAGACCGCGACGAACTGGTCCAACGTTCCCGCACTCAAGGCGGCGGTCACCGAGGCACTGACGAAGTCTCTCGGCGAATCCGGCACACCGGCACTGGTGCTGTGCCACATTTCGCATGTGTATCCGACCGGAGCCTCGTTGTACTTCACCGTCGTCGCCGGGCAGCGCGGGAATCCGATAGAGCAGTGGCACAAGGCGAAGACGGCCGCATCGGAGGCCATGATGCGCACGGGCGCGACGATCACCCACCACCACGCCGTCGGCGCCGATCACCGTCCGTGGATGCGCGACGAGATCGGCGATCTCGGCGTTGAGGTGTTGCGGGCCGTCAAGACGACGCTGGACCCGGCCGGAATTCTCAACCCCGGCAAGCTGATTCCGTGACAGAGCTCGGCCGCGTCACGATGCTGACTAATCCGGCATCGGGGCACGGGAGTGCCCCACACGCCGCCGAGCGCGCCGTCACGCGGCTACACAAGCGCGGCATCGACGTCGTCGCCATCGCGGGCACCGACGCCGAGCATGCGAGACGACTCGTCGACGGCGCCCTCGAGCGCGGCATGGACGCTCTGGTCGTTGTCGGCGGTGACGGCATCATCTCGCTCGCACTGCAGGTGCTCGCGCAGACCGACATCCCGCTCGGCATCATCCCGTCGGGCACCGGTAACGACCATGCACGCGAATTCGGTATCCCCGCAAAGGATCCCGAGGCGGCCGCCGACATCATCGTCGACGGCGTCGTGAAGACCGTCGACCTGGGGCGCATCAGGGGGGTCGACGGCACCGACAAGTGGTTCGGCACCGTGATGGCCGCAGGGTTCGACTCGTTGGTCACCGACCGGACCAACCGGATGCGGTGGCCGCACGGCCGGATGCGCTACAACGTCGCGATGGTCGCCGAGCTGTCCAAGTTGCGACTGCTGCCCTTCAGCCTGACATTCGACGGTCGCGAGCTGGACACGGAATTGACGCTGGCCGCCTTCGGCAACACCAAGAGCTATGGCGGCGGCATGCTGATCTGTCCGGACGCGGATCCCACCGATGGAATGCTCGACGTCACGATGGTGGCGTCGGCGTCGCGCACGAAGCTGATCCGGTTGTTCCCCACCGTGTTCAAGGGCACGCACATCGACCTCGATGAAGTGCGCACCGAGCGTGCTCGCACGATCACCGTCGACTCACCGGGCATCAACGCCTACGCCGACGGTGAGTACGCGTGCGCGCTTCCGGCCGAAGTGTCGGCGGTACCCGGGGCCCTGAAGATCCTTACCGCAGCGGGCAATACACCGCGAGGCTGATACCGACGAACGAGCTCGCCTGCGCCGGATCCAATCCGAACTCACCGGCAATCCGCGCCGCGATCAGGTCGCGGGCGAGCCCACTGGTCGATGAGTCGCAGGCCAGATTGCCTGCCGTGATCGCGGTTTCCGGCGATATCGGCAGCCCGAGCCCGTCCAGAGCGCTCAGAAGAGCATCGGTGGCCGGTGATGCCGATGCGGTTGAAGCGGTGAGCAGTGCGCCGGCAGCGAAGGCCGTTGCGGTGAGAATACGGATCGTGATCATGTCGTCTCGCCTCCTGAGGATGACGACAGTCTCACCGCAATTGCGCGCCGACGGCGCAAATCAGCAAATTTCTCGCGCGAACTTCTGTGGCGCGAGCGTCGGCTACCCGACTCCGCGGGTCAGCCAGCTCACCTCGGCGGAGTCACCGCCGTCGCGATACGGCTCGAGCGCCTCGTCCCACGCAGTGCCCAGCACCGTATCGAGCTCGACGGCCAGGGTGTCGGCACCCGACGACATCAGCGTCCGCAGCCGCATCTCGCCGACCATCACGTCGCCGTTGGCGCTCATCGTGCCGCTCCACATTCCGAGCTGGGGGGTATGGCACCAGCGGTGACCGTCGACCCCTGCGCTGGGGTCCTCGGTGACTTCGAATCGCAGCACCGACCACGAACGCAGCGCATTGGCCAGGGCGGCCCCGGTACCGACCGGGCCGATCCAGTTGGTGACGGCGCGCAGTTGCCCCGGCATGGCGGGCTGCGGCGTCCACTTCAGGTTTGCCCGCGCAGACAGGGTCGACGACAACGCCCACTCGACATGCGGGGACACCGCAGCGGGAGAAGCATGGATGTACACCACGCCAGTCGCCGCCTCGGCGAATTGGTTCGCTGCACGCATTTGCTGCTCCTTCGGCTCCACGAGGGACGTCTTCCCCAAGCGACCTGGCGGTTCCGAATTACAGCTGTGTCGTGCGTGTCTATTGTGCCCTGTGAGGCGCCTGTTGCGCTAGTCTGCGTCGAATTCTCTCAGGACTCCATCAGAGAGCGCGGGCCAGCGCGAATACGCCCAGTCGCCGAAATTGCGGTCCGTGAGCGCCACGAGCGCCAGTTCCGCCTGCGGATCAACCCACAAAAACGTCCCTGACTGGCCAAAATGCCCGTAGGTGCCGCCCGAGTTCGCCGAGCCCGTCCAGTGCGGCGACTTGCCGTTCCTGATCTCGAAACCAAGGCCCCAGTCATTCGGTCGCTGCGTTCCGAATCCGGGTAAGACCCCCGACAGGCCCGGGAACTGCACTTCGGTGGCCTCGGTGTGCATCTGCTGGGAGACCGTCGCGGGCCGCAGCAGGTCCCCGGCGAAGGCGACCAGGTCGGCGACGGTCGACGTCGCGCCGTAGCCCGCCGCCTCAGCCCCGCCGGCCAGCGTGGTGTCCGACATGCCGAGCGGCTCGCAGATCGCCTCGGTCAGGTATCGCGCGAACTCGATGCCCGACGCCCGCTCGATCTCCGCGGCCAAGACCCCGAATCCGTAGTTCGAATACACCCGACGCTTGCCGGGTTCGGCCATCAGGTCCGCCGAGTGCATCGCGTACCCCGACGCGTGCGCGAGCAGATGGCGCACGGTCGATCCGGGCGGGCCCGCTTCAGTGTCGAGTTCGACGGCGCCCTCCTCTACCGCGACCTGCGCGGCCCTGGCCACCAGCGGCTT
Source organism: Mycobacterium neglectum (assembly GCF_002591975.1). Classification (GTDB taxonomy): domain Bacteria; phylum Actinomycetota; class Actinomycetes; order Mycobacteriales; family Mycobacteriaceae; genus Mycobacterium; species Mycobacterium neglectum. The sequence continues at coordinate 28,970 of NZ_NVQE01000013.1, forward strand.
GGTCACCGACGCCAACTCGAACCGGTGCTCCAGGTCGCCGTGCCGAGCCAGAATGCCGGACGGACCAATTACCGCGGCGGCGACGGTTGAGACCGGCCACTCTTCGATCGCATCAAGCGCTGCCACGCATTGCAGCCTATTCGGCGCTCCATGCCGCGCAGATCGCAGCCACATGGCGGGCATCGGTGCCGCAGCATCCACCGAGCACCGTCACGGCCGGTAATCGGTGTCGCAGACCGGCGTGCCGGGCCGCGAGGTCGTCAGGATCGCCCTCGTCGAGGTCGGTGGATTCATCAAGTTCGGCGTGACTCCTCGACGAGGCATTGGCGCGCAGCCCGACGAGCCGCGTCCGCCAAGCACCGTCGTGGTCGAGCGCCTCCGCAAAATGTGTCGGATGCGCACAATTGACCATGAAATATGCTGCGCCGCTCTTTGTTTCGGCGTCCACCTGCTCGATAGCCTCACGTAGCGGCTGTCCTGTCGGCAGCCGGCCATCGGTCTCGACGGTGAACGAAACCGCGGCGGGAATGCCTGCCGCGGCCGCGGCCCGCACGACACCGATCCCCTCTGCCGCGTTGGTCATCGTGATTGCGGTGACCTGGTCGGCAGTCGTATCGGCGAAGGTCCCGATCTGGACCGCGTGATAGCGCTCGGCCTCCTCAGCAGTCATCGCGTCTCGCGGGTCATAGCCGTCGCCGCGTGGCCCCACACAGCCGCTCACCACCGCGGTCAGGCCGTCGGACATCGCGGCAGCGCGGACCTCCTCGGCGAGATCCACCGCCGCGCGGTTGACCGCGTCGAGTTGTTCTGGTGAGTAGCCGAGCTGCGCGGCCCAGTCGGGATTGGCGCGCCACGTCGGTGTCTCGATGACGAAACCTGCGCCGTGCCTGCGTGCGATGGCCAGGTATCCGTCGTAATAGCGACGCAGCCGGTCACGGGTCGCCGGGTTGTCGAGCAGTGGGAACGCGGCGAAGGCCGGAAGGTCGATGCCGTCGTGGAAGACCAACTCGGTCTCCAGCCCGCCGTCCGTCACGAACAGGGCGTCGCCGGTCAGTTGGGGAAGTCGTGCTCGCCGACCGGTTTCGGCGGTGTCAATGCTGGTCATGGTTGTCTCCTGAACCGAAATCAATATGTACTGGTCACGCTATGCGTCCGCGCCGTCGCTCCTCATCGGGCGATCGATGTGTCTTCTGAGCCCAACGTGGTGCAAACCATGTAGGCCGTCACGTCATTCGGCGGGACGGCCCACATGGTTCACGACGTTGTTGGCGTACGCCCATGACACCGCCGCCGTGCGCGACGAGACACCGAGCTTGGCGAAGATGTTCGCCAGGTGGCGACCCACCGTCTTGTCGCTTATGAAGAGCGCTTCGGCCACTTGCCTGTTGGTCGCCCCGCTGGCGATGCCGGTGAGAATCTCGATCTCGCGCCGAGTCAGGCCGGCTGGCACCGGAGCCGAGGCGGTGCTGACCTTGAGGCCGAGCTGGGTGTAGATACTTTGCGCGGTCGCTGCATCTGCCACCGCAATCTCGTTGTCTCCCAGAGCTTTATGCACAGTCGCCAGGTATTCGTACACCTGAGCCGTCTCATAGCGGCACTGCTGCGTTCGGTATTCTCGCAACGCCACCTGGAGCACTTCGAGTGCCGGACCGTAGTCGCCGCGCCGCACCAGGACCGCTCCGCGGGCGTGTGCCGCCCAGGCTTTGAAGCCGGGAGTGCCGAAAGCCTCTGCTCCGCTTTCGAGTTCGCGGCACAGCTTCTCGGCTTCATCGAGGGTGCCGCGGTCCAATGCCACCTGGACCGCAGGGCGCAGCAAGCGCATCCGGCCGACGCGGTCCTGCCACGCCAAACACGCCTGTAAAGCGGTCCACGCGGACTCGCTGTCACCTTGGCTGTGCTGCAGCAGTGCCTCTCCGGGTTGGGGGTCGACGCCTAGCAATCGGGCCTGCGCGAACGCCGCGACCGCGCCGTCGACATCGCCACGCAGTCTGCGTATCTCGCCGAGTTCGTAAAAACCCTCAGCGGCGGCAAACAGGTTGACGTCCTGAAGCTTTCGGCTTGCCACGAACAACCGGTCTTCGACCAACCGGTAATCCTCCGTCGCGGTCAACAGCTGCAAACGGTGCATCTCGCATACCCCGCCGTACACCACTGAAGCGACGTCCTCACACCATCGCTCCATCGACTGCGTCCATGCCCGCATTCGCGGAAGATCGGCAACCCGGTTGCAGTGGTGCAGGACGAGGCAGTAGACGTCACCGGCCCACTCAATTGGGAGCTCTTCGGCGACCACAGGCAGCATTGCCTCGTCAAGATGCCCGAACGCGTCGGGCATCCTCGCTTCACCAATCGCGGCGAGGGCCTCGACCACGGCGCAAAGAGATGCCATTGCGGGGCTGTCGAGGCGCGCGGACATCTCTCGCAGGGTCTCGACCTGCCGTTCAAGCGCATCGGCGTCTCCGACGCAGGTCGCGATGTATGCGTCGAGATAGGCCAGGTACCCGCCGGTCGGGCTGTCCGGTGCAACCTCAAGCAGGCGGCGCGCGCGGTTCATCCACCCCTGGCCTACGTTGAGATCGCCGCGGGTGAGCCAGGCCAGCGCCACGTCGACGGCCTTCGCCGCCGCCGCAATCGGATCGCTTCGGGACAGTTGTTTGAACACCTGCTCCGAATATCGAAGCGATTCCTTGCACCGGCCAATCCGCCACGCTGCGGCGGCTAGTGCGTCGAGATCGTCGGTGCCGAGCGGGGCGGCCTGACTTGCCCGGACGAAGGCTTCATGGCTGGCCGCCCAATCGCGCCGGAGATGCGCGCCGCGCGCCGACAGCAACAGAGCGTTGTGTCCGTCGAGTTGCGTTTCCATCCTGATCGCACGCTATGCCACCTCGCGGGCGGCATCGGCCTTTTGGCCACGCCGGTTCGAGACCCTGCGAGCGAACCTCGCATTTCACTTGCGCGCGATGTAGTAATTGTTGATCGGATCCGACTCGATCTCCCGGACCGCAACGTCTCCGAAGCCGGCGTCGGCGAGCATCGTCGTCGCGAGTTGCTTACCCCACGCTGTTCCGAGGCCATCGCCGTCGAGTCCCAACGACACGCTCATGCAGTGCATCGCCGAAACGGTGTAGAGGTACGGGGCGAAAGGCACGCCGACGTTGTCCTCGAGGTTGCTCGACGCTTTGATATCAACCATCAGGAAGACCCCTCCGGGCCGCAACGCGCGGAAGATGTTCTCCAGCACCCGCGCCGGGTGGGCCTGGTCATGTATCGCGTCGAAAGCGGTGATGACGTCGTACTCGTCGACCCCGTCGAATTCTGCGACGTCGCGTGCAATGAACGACGCATTGGTGAGGCCCGACCGGGCAGCCTCGGCACGACCGACGCCGAGGCCTTCGTCGGAGAAGTCGATTCCGGTGAACCGGCTGGTCGGAAAGGCCTGCGCCATCACATTGATGGCATGTCCACTGCCGCAGCCGAAGTCGGCCACGTCCACGCCTGCGCGTAGCCGTTCGGGAAGGCCGTCGGCCATCGGGAGGATCACATCGACCAGCGCCGCGTCGAACACCTCCCCGCTCTCCTCGGCCATCAGCGTGTGGAAGCGCGGATACTCGCCGTAGGAGAGCCCACCGCCGGAGCGGAAGCAGCCGATCACCTTCTGCTCGACCTCGGCCAGCAGCGGAATGAATTGAGCGACGCGCGAGAGGTTGTCGGGGCCCGCGGCGCGGGTGAGCACCGCGGCACGATGCGGCGGCAGCGCGTACGTCCGCGCCGTTGGGTCGTATTCGACGACCCGCGCCGCTACGACCCCGCCGAGCCACTCCCGGACATACCGCTCGTTGAGACCCGCGGCATCGGCGATCTGAGCACTGCTCGCCGGCGGAAGCTCGGCAAGTGTGTCGAACAACTTGGTCTGATGTCCGATCGACAGCAGAATGGCCAGGCTGGCGCTGTCAATCGCACCCACAATGCGGTCGGCGAAGTCCTCGGTGGTGTCGGCGTTTGTATGGTCGATGGTTGTCATTGGCATTGTCCCTGCTAGGTCAGTAATTCCTGCGATGCTGTCGATACCACAACGGGCGATGAACCTGCTCGGTTCGAACCGAATTCATTTGACGTTGGACGTGGGCAACGCTACGTCCACTCGCACCGCCCGCATATCGGGAATTTGATGTGTCTCACGTCAGCCGCGTGGTGTGAACGCTGTAGTGGCGAGGGTCCGGGAGCACCGTGCCGGCTTTGCATTGAGGACGCTATGTTGTCCCCATGAGTCAGAGGGTGCGGGGTGTGATTTCGCGGGCGAAGGGTGAGCCGGTCGAGTTGGTGGAGGTGGTGATCCCCGATCCGGGTCCGGGCGAGGTGGTGGTCGACGTGATCGCCTGCGGGGTGTGTCATACCGATCTGACGTATCGCGAGGGCGGGATCAACGACGAGTTTCCCTTTCTGCTCGGTCATGAAGCCGCAGGCACCGTGGAATCGGTGGGTGCGGGTGTGACGAATGTGGAGCCCGGCGATTTCGTGATCCTGAACTGGCGTGCGGTGTGCGGGCAGTGCCGGGCGTGTAAGCGCGGGCGCCCGCACCTGTGTTTTGACACCTATAACGCCGAGCAGCCGATGACGTTGACCGATGGCACCGCGCTGACTGCGGCGTTGGGCATCGGCGCGTTCGCCGACAAGACGCTGGTGCATGAGGGTCAGTGCACCAAGGTCGACCCGGCCGCCGACCCGGCGGTGGCCGGCCTGCTGGGGTGCGGGGTGATGGCCGGTATCGGCGCGGCGATCAACACCGGCGCGATCAACCGTGACGACACCGTGGCGGTGATCGGCTGCGGCGGTGTGGGTGACGCCGCGATCGCCGGTGCGGCGCTGGTCGGTGCGCGGCGCATCATCGCGGTGGACACCGACAACAAGAAGCTGGACTGGGCGCGCGGCTTTGGCGCCACCCACACCATCAACGCCGGTGAGCTCGACCCGGTGGCCACCATCCAGGATTTGACCGACGGGTTCGGTGCGGACGTGGTGATCGACGCCGTCGGTCGCCCCGAGACCTGGAAGCAGGCGTTCTACGCGCGGGATCTGGCCGGAACCGTTGTCCTGGTGGGTGTCCCGACCCCGGACATGACGTTGGAGATGCCGCTGATCGACTTCTTCTCCCGCGGCGGATCCTTGAAGAGCTCCTGGTACGGCGACTGCCTGCCCGAGCGTGACTTCCCCACGTTGATCAGCCTCTACCTGCAGGGCCGGCTGCCGCTGGAGCGCTTTGTCTCCGAACGCATCGGCTTGGAGGATATTGAGTCGGCCTTCCACAAGATGCACGCCGGCGAGGTCCTGCGCTCAGTGGTGATCCTATGAGCGAGAACATTTCACGCGTCGTAACTTCCGGCACGTTCGAACTCGACGGCGGGTCCTGGGAAGTCGACAACAACATCTGGCTCGTCGGAGATGACACCGACGTCGTGGTGTTCGATGCCGCCCATGACGCGGGCCCGATCGTGATGGCCGTCGGCGGCCGCAATGTAGTCGCGGTGGTGTGTACGCACGGGCACAACGACCACATCACCGTGGCCCCCGAACTGTCGGCGGCGCTGGACGCACCCATCCTGCTGCACCCCGCCGACGACGTGCTGTGGCGAATGACTCACCCCGACAAGGATTTCCGGACTGTCAACGACGGTGAGACGCTGCAGGTCGCAGGCGTCGAACTGCATGCGCTGCATACTCCCGGACACTCGCCGGGTTCGGTGTGCTGGCACGCACCCGAACTCAACGCCGTTTTCAGTGGCGACACCCTGTTCCAGGGTGGCCCCGGCGCGACCGGCCGGTCATACTCCGACTTCCCCACAATTCTGTCCTCGATCTCCGAGCGGCTCGGAAAGCTGCCAGGCGACACCGTGGTCTACACCGGACACGGCGACACCACGACCATCGGCGATGAGATCGTCAACTACGACGACTGGGTCAAACGCGGCAGCTGAGCTGCCAATCGAGCTGGGCAGCTGAGCTGCCAATCGAGCTGGGCAGCTGAGCTGCCAATCGAGCAGGGCAGCTGAGCTAGTTCCCGTCGAGGATGCGGCGCTTCTCGGCCGTGTACTCGTCCTCGGTCAGCGCGCCGGAGTCCCTCAGCGCGGCCAGCTGCCTGATCTGTTCCAGCCGGACGCCCTGATCGGTCGGCGTATAGCTGGCCGTGGGTTCGGGATTCCGGGTCGGCGGGTCACTCGTGACCTGCTCGTCCGGTTCCAGAGGTCGCGCCTTCTTGGCCACCCGCGCCGACCAGATCAACGCGGCGAAAAGGTCGAACAGCGCGAAGACGAAGAGACCACCGAAGATCCACAGCACCCATCCGTGAGAGCTGTCGTGTCCGAATGCCAACCTCGGTGCGATGTAACCGTCGACGGATCCGTTGGTCTCGACCTCATAGGTACCTGCTTGCGGAATCTGTACCGTCCAGATCCGCACTCGTATGTCACTGTTGACCGACGTTGTCCCGCCGATGTTTTCGGTGACCGTGGGCTCTGAAAGTCCGCCGGTCGGCTTGATGCCGAAACTCAGGTCCGGGATCGGGAATCCACTCGTCGGCCTGCCCGTGGTCACCGTGTGGAAACTCACGGTCATCTCGCCCGCGGGGAGCTCCAGGGCGGTCGAGCCGGGGATCGGAAGCTCACCGTAGGCGTTGAACTTGTCGAGTACGAAGGTGTTCAGCACGAGCGTGGCGACGAAGCCAAGAACCGACACGACCAACGTGAGAATGGAAACCACGATGAGGATCCGTGGCGCGCGCTTCATGGCCGAAAGTGTGTCACGCCTCGGGCTGAAAGTCTGGTATGCCTAAGCTTGCGCCGCCGCGCCAATCAGCCAGGTCTGCAGACCAAATCGCAGTCCTTCGCCGAATCTTTGGCCCGGATCGGGAAGCCCGATCTCCGCAATCGCGGCCCGCACGGGTTCGGTGGGTACCGAGAACGGATACGCGCCAGCGGTCAGCATGAGCGACCCCTCGGCGAAGAATGCGGTGAACTCCGTAGGCAGCCAGGGCAGATGTCTGTCCACCAGTTGGGCCAGCGCTGCGATCCGCTGCATCGCCCGCGCCTTGAAGTCGCGGGCGAACTCATGCGAGATATTGCGCTCCAGCACCGACGCCATCGACCCGAGCAGCTCGCCCAATAGCGGGCGCGTTACCACCGAATCGGCGACCACCGTCGCGACCCGGATCTCGTTGGCGTAGCCCGGCTTTCTGGCTCGGGGCCGGCCTAGACGGTCTTCAATGTCGCTGAGCCACATAGCGAATTCCTCGTCGAGCACCTCGAGGAAGATGGCCTCACGGCTGTCGAAATACCGCAGGACGTTGGACTTGGCCAGCCCCACCCGATCCGAGAGCTCCCGCAGGCTGATGTCGCCGACCGTCTTCTCGGCGAGCATTTCGCGTGCCACGTTCATGATCGCCAGGCGCCGGGCCGCCATCTGCTCGGGACGGCGGGCACGCTGAAACGACGTCACAAAACCTTGACAGTATCAGACCAACGGGCTCTTGTTATCAGACCAATGGTTCGTTATTGTTCGGTTATCCACCCGACTCAGAGGAGAATTTCATGGTGAACGTCCGCGAAGTGACGATCCCCGATCAGTCCGGAAGGCTCGCGGTCGTCACGGGCGCCAATTCCGGCCTCGGTCTCGGCACCGCTACCCGCTTGGCCGCCGCAGGCGCCGATGTCATCATGGCGATCCGCAACCGCGCGAAGGGCGAGGCGGCGGTCGAGCAGATCCGTGCAACGGTTCCCGACGCGAAGCTGACCATCAAGGCGCTCGACCTGTCGTCGCTGGCCAGCGTCAAAGCTCTCGGCGAGGAACTCAATGCCGAGGGACGACCGATCGATCTCCTCATCAACAATGCAGGCATCATGCAGCCGCCGCAGCGAGAAACGACCGCCGACGGATTCGAGTTGCAGTTCGGCGGTAACCATCTCGGTCACTTCGCACTGACCGGGCACCTTCTGCCGCTGCTGCGCGCAGCCGACGGTGCACGGGTGACAACACTGAGCAGCTCCGCGGCGCGGTTCGGCGGCATCAAGTTCGACGATCTGCAGTGGGAGAAGCGGTACAACGCCACTCTGGCTTATGCGCAGTCCAAGTCCGCGAACCTGATGTTCGCGATCGAGTTGGACCGCAGGAGCAAGCAGGCGGGGTGGGGCATCCTCTCGAACGCCGCACATCCCGGTTTGTGCAAGACGAATTTGCAGCTGAGCGGCCCCTCACACGGCAAGGCGAGCCCAACCCTGCTGGAGCGCTTCTACCGGACCAGCAGGCAGGCCGTGCCGTTCATGTGGCAGGACATCGACGAAGGCATTCTGCCCACGCTGTATGGCGCGACCGCCCCTGAGGCCAACGGCGCTGCGTTCTACGGACCGCGGGGATTCCTCGAGCTCGCAGGTGGCGGCGTCACGGACGCCAAGATCCTGGCCCGCGCGAGCAACGAGGCCGACGGTCGCAGGCTATGGGAGATCTCAGAGCGGCTGACTTCGGTGACCTATCCGGCGTAAGGGGACTACCGTCGTAGCTGACGATATTTCTGCCGTTGCCCGCACGTCCCGGAGGTCGCGATGCCTGAGTCAAGCATCGTCGTGCGGCCCGAGCCGATGGAGAGCGGCTCCTACACGGCCAGCTCCCGGCTTCAGGCCGCCGGGCTCCCCGCGGCGATGGCGATTTTCGAGAAGGCAGCCGACGCGGTTCCGCTTCCGAAGCCGCCGCAACCGATCGTCATCGCTGATTACGGGGCATCCACCGGCCATAACTCCCTGCTTCCGATGGGCGCCGCCATTACGTTGCTGCGCAAGCGAACTCGGCAAGACCATTCAATCCTGGTCGTACACACCGACCTGCCCGACAACGATTTCACGGCGATGTTTCAGACACTCACCGACGACCCGGACAGTTACCTTCGCAAAGATGCGGCAACGTTTGCCTCGGCCGTTGGGCGCTCGTTCTACGCCCAGATCCTGCCCTCCAACAGTGTCAACCTGGGCTGGAGTTCATGGGCGATCCAATGGCTCAGCCGCGTACCCGCACCAATTCCCGATCACATCCACGTCGCGTATAGCAGCGACGGACGCGTTCGCGCCGAATATGCACGTCAGGCCGCACACGACTGGCATGAGTTCGTCGCGTTTCGCGGCCGGGAGTTGGCGCCAGGCGGGCGGATAGTGGTGATGACGCCCGGTGTCGACGAGTCAGGCGATTTCGGGTACCACCCGCTCCTGGACAGCATGTACGACGCGGTGAGTGAGCTCACCGCGGCAGGCGTGATCACCGAGGACGAACAGCATCGGATGATCCTACCGATCGCCGGACGCAGCGCGGCCGACTTCCGTGCGTGCTTCGCCCCCTCTGGGCGGTTCGAGGGTCTCGAGATCGAGCAACTCGAGCTGTTCAACGCCGAAGACCGCTTCTTCAAGCAGTACCAAACCGACAGGGATGCAGACGCTTTCGGTGCACAGTGGGCAATGTTCTGCCGAGCTGCGGCATTCCCCACCTTTGCGAGCGCGCTCGACGGCGGCCACGATGACCCGCGCCGGGCGACGTTCTTCGATCAGCTCGAGGCCGGGGTGGCCAGCCGGTTGGCGGCCACTCCGGAGCAGACTCAGATCCCGATGGCGCATGTGGTGCTGGTCAAGAAGCAATCGAAGTCGTAGCGATCAACCCGCCATTCGCTCACGAAACGTGTTGCGATAGTTCAGCGGTGCAACTCCGGTCAGCCGGCGGAACTGTTCGCGGAAGTTGGCCGGAGAGGTGAATCCGACCTCACGACCGATCTTTTCGACGCCGTACCCGGTGCTCTCGAGCAACTGCTGCGCATGCCGGACGCGTACGCCGGTCAGCCACTGCATCGGCGTCTGCCCCGTCTCGGCCTGGAAACGTCGGTTCAGGGTTCGTGCGCTCACCGAGGCACGGGCGGCGATGTCGTGCAGTGTCACGTCCCGATGTGCCTCCTGTTCGATCCATGCGAGCACGTCGTCGAGTTCGGTGCGCTCGGCAATGTGCTTGACAGCGGCCTGGTTTCGGAGGATGAACTGCGCCTGTCCCCCACTGCGGTGCAGGGGCGCGACGGCAAGGCGTGCCGCGTCGGCGGCCACCGACGCACCGTAATCGCGGACGATCATGTGCAGGCAGAGGTCCAATCCGGCCGATGCGCCCGCCGATGTCAGCACCTGCCCCTCGTCGACGTAGAGGACGTCGGCGTCCAGATCGACGGCGGGGAAGCGCGCACGGAACAACTCGGCGGCGATCCAATGTGTCGTTGCGCGCTTACCGTTCAGCAATCCGGTGTCGGCCAGGGTGAAAGCACCTGAGCAGATCGACGCGATCCGCACTCCGCGGGCGTGGGCGGCCGTCAATGCCGCCAGCACCTCGTCGGGGGTTTCGACGGTGGGATCGTTGCGGCCGGGGATGACGATGGTGTCCGCCTCGGCCAGCGCCTCGAGGCCGTGGGCGGTGACGATGCGGAACGGACCTGCCGAGACCTCCGGTTGCGTTCCGCACACCACGATGCGGTATCCCGGTGCACCAGAGGGCAACCGCGCCCTGCCGAACGCCTCGACCGGTGTCGCCAGGTCGAACGCGATGGTGTCGGGAAGTGCCAGGACCGCGACGACGTGCATTCGGGGACCATAACAGGACCGATGGCAATATTTCAGCGTGAGGTGGCGATCTTGCCACTGTTCTGCCGCTCACGACTTGTCGACGATGACCGTATGTACGCACAAATCGTGTTGTTCGACGGCTTTGACCCGCTCGATGCCACCGCACCGTTCGAAGTGCTCGCCGCGGGCAGCGATGCGGCCGGAGGCGACCTCGAGGTCGAACTGGTGTCGGCCGAGGGGCCGAGGGACGTGGTGAGCGGGACCCTGCACATGGTGCTGCGCGCCACCGCGCAACTCGACCCAGCCAAACCCGGCTTCGTCGTCGTGCCCGGCGCCTCGGGTCCGATCGAGGGTGACCCCGACGAGATCGACACCATTCCCGTGCTGCTCGCGCGGTTCGCCGAATCGGCGGCGATCCCCCTGCTGCGCAAGGCCATGGAGAATCCCGACGTCACCGTCGCCACCGTCTGCGGTGGGTCACTCGCACTGGCAATGGCGGGTCTGCTGGAGGGCCGCAACGCGGTCACCCACCATCTCGGCATGGATCTACTCGAGGCCACCGGCGTGAACGCGGTGAATGCGCGCGTCGTCGATGACGGCGATCTCGTGACGTCAGGGGCGGTGACATCCGGCCTGGACCTCGGGCTGCACCTCCTCGAACGCACCTACGGCGCACACGTCGCGCTCGCGGTCGAGGACCTGTTCGCCTACGAACGGCGCGGAACGGTGTGGACGCGATGAGCATCCTCGGAGACTGGGACGTCACGATCAAGACGCCGATCGGGTCGCTGGCCGTGGCCTATACGTTCACCGAGCAGGACGGCACCCTCGCGGGATCGGCGACCGGTAAGGACGAAACCGTACCGCTACAGGGCATCGTCGTTGACGGGCAACGGATCACGTGGCGCCAGTCGGTGGCCAAGCCGATGCGGCTCAACCTCGACTTCGACGTCGTCGTCGATGGCGACCGGCTCACCGGGCATTCCCGTGCCGGCCGCCTGCCGCGCTCGGCGGTGACGGGCGAGCGCCGTCGCTAGGGCGCCATCTCGTAGGCGCCGTCGTAGGCCTTCACACGTTCCCAGACGCGGTGGAACCGTTCGGCGTCGGGCAGCGGATTGCGGATTGCGCCCAGCGCCCAGTCCTGCTGGGCCGTCGTCGCCGTCGGCTTACCGTGCAGCGCAACGGCATACATATTGAAGTCGCGCACCTGGAAGTCGAAGATCTGGTCGACCATGTCGGAATCCAGCCCCGTCAGCGCGGCCTGCTCCAGAATCAGCTGCCCGTACACGATCAGTGAGAACAGGTGCCCGACGTTGAGCAGGAAGTCCAGGTCCTTCTGCTGGTCGGCGTCGGGTGCTGCGGTGAGAAGAAACTCCCGGAACGCCTTGGCCTGGTCGTAGAACACCGCGACATTGGGGACGTCGGCATGCTCTTCATAGACCGGCGTCCAGTCCGCGAACTGCACCTTGCCGGCACCGCGGGTCGGTCCCTGATTCCAGAAGAAGGTGTCGTCCGCGGCGTCGTTGCGCATCGGGATCTCGGGGTACTCCTTGGGATTGAGCATGTAGTTCGGCATGAACTTCAACACCAATCCGACGTTCACGTGCACCGTGCCCTCGAGTCGCGGCAGGGTGCCGATGAACTGTGCGACTTCGCGGAACATCGTGTTCTTCTCGTATCCCTTGGCGGCGATCACGTCGTGCAGAGCCCGCAGCACGGTTTCGCCCTCCATGGTGACCTTGGCCTTGGTCATCGGGTTGAACAGCAGGTAGCGCCGGTCCTCCAGGCTCGCGGCCCGGAAGTAGTCCACCGAGCGCTGGCTGAACAGTTTCATCGCGATCAGCCGGGAGTATGCGTCGACGAAGTTGGTTCGTACATGGGTGAATTCGGTGACCGGGTTGCCGTACAGGATGCGGTTCTGTGCGTGGGTGATCGCCTCGTAGAAGGCGTGCTCGGTCATGCCGATCGAGCAGGAGCACAGGTTGAACTTGCCGACATTGACCGTATTCAGTGCCGCGGCAAAGGCTTCCACGCCGGTGTGCAGAATGTCTTCCTCGCGCACCGGATAATCCTCGAGCCGGAAGGTGCTGACGTAGATCTGCATGTGCACGACATTGTCGATCAGGTGGTAGTTCTCGTGCCGGCTGTCGGCGGCGAACCAGATGTAAGCGTCCTGACCCTGGACGTCCCCACGCCGGCCGAACACCGACACCATGCTGGCGACGTTGCCGTTGCCGATGTAGTACTTCTCCCCCGTCGCGCGGTAGAGGATGCCGTTGGCGCGGTCCTCCTCGCTCGCCGGCGCCAGCACCATGTCGGTGTTGTAGACGTCGGCGCCGCGTGTACGTTCGGACAGCCCGAAGGCCATCACTTCTCCGGCCTCCAGATCGTCGGCGGCCCTCAGCTTGGCGTCCTTGTTCTCGCTCTGCCAGATGGGCCCCAGACCGAGGATGGTGACCTGTTCGGTGTACCAGTACGTCAACCCATAAAAACCGAGGATTTCCGAGAGGGCGGCGTTGCGTGCGGCGTCCCAGCGCTTGTCCGGATTGCCCGCGGCGAACTCCGAAGGCGTGAGGAACGTCGCGAACAACTTCTCGCGCTTGACGAAGTCGACGAAATCGCCGGGCCATTGCGCGGCCAGATCGTCGTCGAGGATGCGCTTCTTGCCCTGACCTTCGAACCAATCGATGGTCGCGCGCAGTAACCGGCGCGTCTCGGCATCGAACTGGGCTGGGTCGTAGGTGTTCGGGTCGAAGAGCAAGCCGTCGGTCTGGGTCGTCATGGCGCCAGCCTAGGACTGCCGCCGAACCTAGGGCGCCGGTTGTGGCGGTTGGATCGGGTTCGGGACGAACGGCAGACCCGGAATGGTTTCGTAGGGCAGCGTCGGGATGGTCGGTGGCGGCGGCGCACTGCTCGGCGGCGGCGCAGTCGTCGTCGGCGGTGGCGGTTCGGTGGTCGGCGGGGGCGGACTCGTCGGTGGCGGTTCGGACGGCGGCGGAGTGGTCGGCTGCGGCTCGGGCGGTGGCGCCGTGACCGTCTCGGTCACCGGGGGCGGCTCCTGCGTGCCGGTCTCCGGTGGCGGAGCTTGCGGTGCCGACGGCGGAGGCTCCGCTGCGCTGGTGGTCGGTGGCGGCGGGGCGGTGGTCGACGCGGGAGCCGGCGGGGTGTCGCCGGAGCGTAGGACGAACATCAGCGCCGCCGCCAGTGCAATCAGCACCACGAGTACGCCTGCCGCCATGGCGACCTGGGGTCGGCGGTACCACGGCAGCGACCGCGCTGCGCGCTCGTCGTCCTGCGGGTCACGCTGGAAGTCGATCTGCGGCCGGAGGTCGTCGGGGTCGGCGGGCGGGTCGTAGTCGTACGGATCGGCCTGCGCGACGTCTGGAACGTCGTTCGCGTCCGACCATGCCAGTGCGCCGAACTTTCCCGACGGTGCCACCTCGTCGGCAGGCGCAGCCAGTTCGGGTGCCATCGCCGTCGCCGCGGCAGCCGAAGACGCCGCGGCGGCCATCGCGGTCTGCCCGTCCTCGACCGTTCCTCGCACGGCCGTCACGCCGCCGCCGATCGCCGCGGTCAACTCTGGCTGGCCGTTCGTGATGACCGGTACCCGGAAGCGTTCGGACAACGTCGTCGTGATGATCGGGATTCGCGCTCCCCCGCCCACCGATGCCACTACCGCCAGCTCGCGAACACCATTGCGCTGCAACGTGTCTTGAAGTACTCCCGCGAAGTCGGCCACAGGTTGCCTGATCGCGTCGTCGAGCTCGTTACGAGTCAGCCGCACCTCGCCGCGATGCCCGGGGACATCCGCCATCAGCGAGGTGACACTCTCGGTGGACAACCGCTCCTTGGCGCCGCGGCACTGGCCCCGCAGCGCGGTGAGCGATCCGATCGCCGACGTCCCGGACAGGTCGATGCTTCCGGCGGCGGACAGGTCGTTGATCACGTGGGTGAGCAATGCCTGGTCGACGAGATCGCCGGAGAGATCGGTGTGGCGAACGGTCGGGGCGAGCGGCGCGTAACCGGCGTCGGCGTCGACGAGCGTGACGCTCGTCCCGCTGCCGCCGAAGTCACATAGCGCGATGACACCGCGGGTCGGCACACCCGGGTCGTCCCGCAACGCCGTCAACGCCGCGGTGGCATCGGAGACCAGAGTCACGGGACCTGGGTCGCTGAACTCCGGCACCGCGGCCAACGCGCTGCGCAGGCCCTCGACGGCCGCCTGGGGCCAGTGCGCCGGGTATGACACCGCGACCGGCTCGGCAGGCCGCCTGCCCCCCGTGAGCGTGAGGAGCAGTGCGCGCAACGCGTCGGCGAGCACTCCGTCGGCCTGGTGCATCGAGCCGTCGGCGGCAACGATGCCGACCGGGTCGCCGACGCGATCGACAAAGTCGGTGAGGATCAGTCCGCGCTCGTTGAGGTTGGGATTCTCGCTCGGAACGCCGACCTCGGGCGGCCGGTGGGGAAAGCGCGTCAGCACCGAGGTGCGCGTCACGGCCGCCCGGCCGACGGCTACCGCGGCCAGGCGTGTGGCCCCTATCGAGAGCCCTACCCCGTCAGACATCATTTCCCGTCTAGATCTAAAAGCTATCGGAGATGTCCATCTGATCCGACGGCCGAAGTGTTACTCAGCGGATGGTCCCGACCCCCGGAATCAGTGGTAGATCCAATGCGGTGACCCAGCCCGGCGACAGCTCGTTGATGGCAGGCACCGCATTGAGCGCGCGCAGACCGGTGGAGAGGCAGCCGGCGGCGGCCGCGTCGCGCCCCGAGCCGTCGGTGAATCTGAACGCGGTCTCCTGGAAGATGCTCGGCGTGCCCTCGATGTCGACGCGGTAGACGTCGTTCTGGTTGCCCGTCGGCCAGTCAGGGGCGGCGTCGTCGCCGATCCGGTTGACGTGCTCGAGCTGGATCCGGGTCTCGCCCTGGTACCGGCCGTTGATGGTGAACCGGACGGCCGCGACGTGTCCTGCGGGGATGACGCCCTTGGCGGACTTGCGCTCGTTGGGTGTCACCCACTTGTCGTATGTGGTGGTGATCTCGTCGAGCATGATGCCCGCCGCATGCGCGATCATCGGAACTGTTCCGCCCCAGGCGAACACCAGGATGTCCGGGGTTTCGAGCATTGCCTTTTTCTCGGGCGGCCTGCCGATGCCCATCTCACGCTCGTAGTCGCCGGTGTAATTGGTGTAGTCCAGCAGTTCGGATGCTCGAACGGTGCGGACCTCCGAGCACAGGCCCATCAGCGTCAACGGGAACAGATCGTTGGCGAAGCCGGGGTCGATGCCCGTGGTGAAGCACGACGCCTCGCCCAGCTCACAGGCCTCGGTGATGGGTTCGATCCAGTTCGGCGGGTTGAGGTGCATCGTCGGCCACACCCACGGCGTCATGGCCGTCGAGCTGACGTCGATCCCGGCCCGCAGGAACCGGGTGATCAGGGCGATGTTCTCCTCGGCGTGCGCGGCCGTCGGTCCGTAGTGCACCAGCGCGTCGGGCTTGAGCGCGATGAGGGCGTCGATGTCGTCAGTGGCCGTGATTCCCAGGGTGGTGCCGAGTTCGCAGATCTCACCGACGTCCCGGCCCACTTTGTCGGGATTGCTCACTCCAACGCCGACCAATTCGAACAACGGGTGCTTGATGATCTCGGCGATCACCATCTTGCCGACGAAGCCGGTGCCCCAGATGACGATCCGCTTGATCTGTACCCGTGTCGTAGGTCCACTGTTATGAGAGTCGAGGGAAGAGTGATCAGCAGGAGGTCACATGCCCCGTCAGTACTCTTCGTCAGTGCGCCGGCAAATCGTTGCACGGCTGCGATCGGGTGAGCCGGTGGCCGCCGTTGCGGTCGAGACCGGGATTTGTCAGGCGACCCTGTTCCGATGGAAACATCAAGCCTTGGTCGACGCGGGAGTCATCGAGGGCACCCCGAGCGTGGAGGCCGACGAACTCGCCGCGGCGCACAAGCGCATCAGGCAGCTCGAGGCTGAGCTGACCTTGACCCGCGATGCGTGCGAATTGTTCGATGAGCAGGCGGTGGTGCCCCCAAAACGCCGACGCGCGATCGCTGAAGGGCTGATCGCGCGAGGACACTCAGCTCGCTCTGCCTGTCGGATAACAGGATTGGCGCGGTCCTTGCTGCAATATCACCGGCGCCGCCCGGTTCCGGACCGTGAGGTGCGCCGGCTGATTGTGGCCGACACGATCACCGAGATCCACCTACGTTCTCGCGGCACCTACGGGCGCAAAAGGGTCCGCGCCGCGCTGCTCGCTGACTACGAGATGAACGTCAACCACAAGCTGGTCAACTCGATAATGTCCGAACGCGATCTGTATGGGCTGCCCCGCCAAGGGCGGCGAAAACCGAATCTGATCGGAGTTGACACCCCTGTTGACCTGGTGAATCGGCGCTTCAACGCCGAGATGCCCAACCAACTGTGGTGCACCGACATCACCGAGCACCCCGCTCGTGATGGCAAGGTGTACTGCTGTGCGATCCTGGACTGCTTCTCGCGCATGATCGTGGCCCGCACGTTCGCGACGTCGGCTGATACCGCACTGGTCAACAACGCAGTTAACATGGCTGTCGCCAACAGGAACCGTTGGGGCCCAACGATTCTACATGCCGATCACGGTACCCAATTCACTTCGTGGAGTTTCGGGGAGAACATGCAGCGATGGGGCTTACTCGGCTCGTTCGGGACCGTGGGTGACTGCTTCGATAACGCCGCGATGGAGTCATTCTGGGCCAGGCTGCAGGTCGAGTTGCTCAACACCCGCATATGGGCAACAACCATCGAATTGGCCGCCGCCATGGCCGATTACATCGACAACTTCTACAACGTCGAACGCCGACACAGCTACCTCGGTAACATCAGCCCTGCAGAGTTCGAAACGCTCTGGACGTCCACCTATTCGATCCCTCTACTCGCATGATCACGGCTCGAAACGGCGGGTACAGATCAGCTTCTTCTGAGAGTCAACAATCACGCGGTATCCATTACCTTTCAATCGCCCCCCGCCCAGACCCTAGCCGCCGGGCGAACCGACGGTGCAGAAGCTGCCTCGGAACACCGAGCAGGGTGCCGATTTCGCCCCACGAGAGCCCGCAGTGGCGGGCTGAACGAATCGCCTCGGCGTAGCGCGTCTGTGCGCGGGCGAGGTCATCGCGTGCCTGGCCAAGTTCACGCACGCTCGCACCGGAGAGCATGTCGTTGAGCACTGGGTCGGGCTCGGTGTAATCCGGCCTGTCGGGCTCATCGCCTCCAAACTCGTCGACCACCCGCTGGCGGGCGGCCGCCAACTCCGGATCATCGAACCACCACGGCTTCGGCCCGACCCCACCCCAGACACGACCGGACTCAGCGCCGTCATCAATTGATGACGCGGTTTCGTCGCATACCGCCGCCTCCGGCTGGTCAGACACGGGCGCATCGGGCTCATCGCCTCCAAACTCGTCGACCACCCGCTGGCGGGCGGCCGCCAACTCCGGATCATCGAACCACCACGGCTTCGGCCCGACCCCACCCCAGACACGACCCGACTCAGCGCCGTCATCAATTGATGACGCGGTTTCGTCCTCACTGTCCATGCGGGAGAGCGTGCCTGGCCCCTATGACAACCGACGCCAGGAATGTTTACCGCTTCTGCGGCATTATCCACGCCATGACATCAGCAAGCGGAAGCGTCAAACCACTCGCAGGACGACGGGCACTGGTCACCGGCGCGTCGCGCGGAATCGGGGCGGAGATCGTGCGGCGATTGGCTGCTGACGGTGCCGCAGTCGCATTCACCTACGGCGCGTCCACGGTCGAGGCCGAGAAACTCGTCGCCGAGGTCGCCGCCGACGGTGCGACGGTCGTGGCGATCCAGGCCGACGCCGCCGACCCCGAACAGGTGACCCGGTCGGTCGAGGAGACCGTCGCCAAGCTCGGCGGGCTCGACATCCTGGTCAACAATGCGGGCATCGCAATTCTGGGCGACGCAGCGACATTCGCACCCGAGCAATTCGAGAAGATGGTCGCGGTCAACATCCGCGGGGTGTTCGTCGCGATCCAGGCCGCACTCGCACATCTCGGCGAGGGCGGACGCATCATCAACATCGGCAGCGTCAACGCCGACAAGGTTCCGGGTCCCGGACTCGCGGTGTACGCGATGACGAAAGCGGCCGTCGCGGGATTGACCCGTGGCCTGGCCCGCGACCTCGGGCCCAGCGGGATCACGGTCAACAACATTCAGCCCGGCCCCATCAACACCGACATGAACCCCGACCAAGGCGAATTCGCCGAAATGGCAAAGAAAGTCATGGCCGGCGGACGGTATGGGCAGCCGAGCGACATCGCGGGCGTGGTCAGCTATCTGGCGGGCCCGGATACCGGATACATCACCGGTGCCCACTGGAACGTCGACGGCGGGTTCACCGTCTAGCCGCTAGGTCCGGCCCCGACCGCCCGACCAACCAGTGTGCTCGCTGTAGGCAGAGCGGGGACCCCTCGCGCGGCCATTGTTTTGGATGGCGTCGCTGAGCTGTTTGATCTCCGCGCGCAGGTCCTCGATCTGCGCCGAGGTCGCGGCTTGATTCGCCTCATCTTCTTCGGCCACCCGCTGCACGATCCACGATGCCAGCGTCGCGGTGACGACACCAAGCAGGCTGATGCCGCCGATCATGAGCAGAGCCGCAATCACTCGACCCGTGACGGTGACGGGCGACAGATCGCCATATCCGACCGTGGTGACGGTAGTAATCGCCCACCACACCGCCTGGCCCAGCGAGGTGATATCGGATCGCGGATCCTGCCGTTCAGCCTCGAGGACCGCCAGCGACGCTACGTAGATCAGCAGGATCGCACTAGACGCCGTGTAGATGATGACGCGGCCGCGAATGGCATCTCCGACCGCTCGTTGCAGCACCTTGAAGAGCACGACCAGTCGCAACAGACGTAGGGGCCGCAGGAACGGAAGCACAACGATCGCCAGGTCGACGAGGTGTCCGAAAAACCACCGGACGCGTTGCTTTGCCAGACACAGGCGGACCAGGTAGTCGACGACGAACGCCAGATACAACCCAGCGTTGACCGAATCGAGCAATCGATTTACGTGTTCGGGCGGACGGGCCAGCACCTGGACCGAGTACACCGCCAGGAAGACCACGGCAATGCCGGCCAGAGGCCACTCGGCGCGATGCTCCCACCGATCCAGCCGGCGGTTGGGTACGTGGTAAGAGGGATCGGCGGGATGGGGCGGCATCACCGCTTCCCATACCCGCCCGGGCCGGCGAGCTAACTTGGCCGACCTCGTGGCAACTCAGAAGCAGCGGCGCAGACCGCCCGGCTCGCATTGCAGCGGGTACTGAGTGACGGGAATCGCCAGCGGCCGGTTGAACTTCATGGTGAGGGGAGCAACGACCATCGCGGGTGCGTCGCCGCACTCGTCGCCGTGCAGAACCTTCATCTGGCCGGTCAACGAATAACCGTCGAATCGGAAGATCATCTGTTGAGGGGCTGTGCTGCCGTCGGGACAGGTGCGCTTGGCGTCGTTGTAGACGAATTGCCACTGACCGTCAGTCATGCGCGCGTCACGGCCGGCCAAATTGGATGGCCCCACCTTCAGAATGCACGCGACCGGTGTCAACAGCGGGTCGCGTAGATCTCCGACGGTGGGCACGCAGATCGGCCAGATCTCCCATGTGCTCTGAGCCTGCCCGTCGATGTTGACGTCATAAACGCCTTCCGGCGTCCCCGGCGCCCTGGCGGCCGGGCCCTGCGCATGACTGGGTCCGGAGAGGCCGAACACGGTGGCAATCCCGAGGAGGGCCAGTACCAGCCCTTTGAAGAACCTCACGATATGCACCCCTTCACCTGGCAGCAGACGTCGAATCCCGTGCAGTATTCCAGTGCGCAGGCGAGTGCGTCACCCCTTTGACCACGCCCGGCGTTTCAAGCACCACGGACAGCGGGTAGAGGCGTTCGGGGTGATGGCGATGAGAAGAGCGGCGGCGCTGGTCGCTGTCGTCGCGGTTTTTTCGGCCCTTACCGCCTGTTCAACCGGCGAAGGGGTCGACCTCGGCGGCGAGTCATCCGGCAATCTCATCGCCGCGATCGCCGGTGAGCCCGACCAACTCGACCCCCACAAGACCAGCGCCTACTTCTCGTTCGAAGTGCTCGAGAACGTCTACGACACTCTTGTCGAGCCCGATGCCGACCTCGAGATGACGCCGGCACTGGCCGAGTCGTGGACCGTCAGCCCAGATCAGCTCAACTGGACTTTCCGCCTGCGGCCGGGCGTCACCTTCCATGACGGCAGCCCCTTCACCGCAGACGACGTCGTGTACTCGTATCGCCGCATCATCGACGAGCAGCTGACCAACAGCGACAAGTTCAGTGCCGTCGCCGACATCAGCGCGCCCGACCCGATGACCGTCGTGATCCGGCTCACGCAACCGACGCCGAATCTGTTGACCAACATCGGCGGCTTCAAGGGCATGGCGATCGTGCAGCGCCGCAACGTCGAAAGCGGTGAGATCACCACGCACCCGATCGGCACGGGGCCGTTCTCCTTCGCCGGCCAGAAGAGCGGAGATTCCATCACGCTCAAGGCCAATCCGTCGTACTGGGGCGGCCCACCGAAGGTCTCGGGCGTGACGTTCCGGTTCATCTCCGAGCCGACGACGGCGCTGTCGGCGCTGCAGGCAGGCGAGGTCGACTGGACCGACTCGATTCCCCCACAGCGGGTGGCACAGCTGCGCGACGACGACTCGATGGACTTGGCCGTCACCGCGAGCAACGACTACTGGTATCTCGCGCTCAACGAGGAACGCCAGCCGTGGGACGACGTGCGGGTGCGACAGGCCATCGCCTACGGCATCGACCGCGACGCGATCGTCGCGTCGACGAGCTATGGCACCGCCGCGACGAATCAGCTCGCGATCCCCGAAGGCAATCCCTGGTACACCGATTACCACCGCTACGGCTACGACGTCGAGAAGGCGAAAAGTCTGTTGCAGGAGTCGGGGGTGACGGGCACCGATCTCGACATGCTGGTCACCAGTGAATATCCGGAGACGGTGACGGCCGCGCAGGTCATCGCGGACAACCTCGCGCCGCTGGGGATCACGGTGAACATCCGCACCGTCGACTTCGCCACCTGGCTGGACGAGCAGAACACCGGCAACTTCGACATGCTCATGATGGGCTGGCTGGGCAACATCGACCCCGACGACTTCTACTACGCGCAGCACCACACCGGCGGCACCAGCAATGCGCAGAAGTTCTCCAACCCCGACGTCGATCAACTCCTCGACGCCGGCCGGGTCGAGACGAATCGTCAAGCGCGCGCGGACCTTTACGCGCAGGCGGCGACGATCATCGCCGACCAGGTGAGCTACATCTACCTCTACAACCCGTCGGTGATCCAGGCGTGGACGACGGGCCTGTCCGGCTTCGAGTCGCGTCGCGACGGCGCCGTCCGATTCCGCACCGCGACGCTCGAGCAAGGCCAGACACAGTGACCCGGTTGGTGACTCACCCGATCGCGCGCTTCTTGGCGCGCAGGCTGGCTTACTCGGCGGTCGTCCTGATCGGTGTGCTCATCGTGGTGTTCGCTTTGGTGCACCTTGTGCCGGGTGATCCCGTACGCATCGCGTTGGGTACGCGCTACACCCCGCAGGCGTACGACGCATTGCGGTCGGCAAGTGGGCTCGACAAGCCGATCGTCGAACAGTTCTTCAGCTATATCGGTTCGGCGCTGACCGGCGATCTCGGCGTCAGTTTCCGTAACGGCGATCCGGTCACGGTGATCCTGCTGGAGCGACTGCCCGCAACGGTGTCGCTGGCCGTGGTCGGCATCGTCATCGCCCTGCTGATCGCTCTGCCTGCGGGCATCTGGTCGGCGCTGCACGAGGGCCGGGTCAGCGACGCGATCATCCGGGTCGCCAGCCAGTTCGGGGTGTCGGTGCCGGACTTCTGGATGGGCATCCTGCTGATCGCATTGTTTTCGACGACGCTCGGCTGGCTTCCGACGTCGGGATATCAACCCTTGCTGGACAATCCGGGTGGATGGCTACGCCACATCGTGTTGCCCGCGTTGACGGTGGGCCTGGTCGCGGGGGCGATCATGACGCGGTATGTGCGCTCGGCGGTGCTGGAGGTCGCCTCGATGGGGTACGTGCGCACCGCCCGTTCGAAGGGACTGTCACCGCGAGTGGTGACGTTCCGCCACACCGTGCGCAACGCGTTGATCCCGGTGCTGACCATCACCGGCATCCAACTGGCGACGATCCTGGGCGGCGTCATCGTGGTCGAGGTGGTGTTCGCGTGGCCGGGTCTTGGCCGCCTTGTCTACAACGCAGTGGCCGCAAGGGATTACGCGGTGATCCAGGGCGCGGTGCTGCTCATCGCCGCACTGTTCCTCCTCATCAACCTGATCGTGGATGCGCTGTACGCCGTCGTCGACCCGAGGATCCGGCTGTCATGACCACCGCCGATACGAACGCCCGGGTGTCCTCGTGGCGTCTGCTGCTGGGGAATCCGGTCACGGCGGTCAGCGGAGGGATCCTGGTCGTCGTCACGATCGTCGCGCTGACCGCGAATTGGATCGCGCCGTTTGGGGTGAACGACGTCAACGTGCCCGACGCGCTGCAGGGCCCCAGCGGCGCACACTGGTTCGGCACCGATGAGTTGGGCCGCGACGTGTTCTCCCGCGTGCTGGTCGCGACGCAGGCATCGCTTCGGGTGGCTGTCATCAGCGTGGCGTTCGCCGTCGTCGTCGGCGTGACGATCGGAGTGGTCTCCGGTTATCGCGGCGGGTGGCTGGACACGGTCTTCATGCGGGTCGTCGATGTCATGTTCGCGTTCCCCGTGCTCCTGCTCGCGCTCGCAGTGGTCGCCATCCTCGGACCCGGTATGACGACGACGATCCTCGCGATCGGCATCGTCTACACGCCGATCTTCGCCCGCGTCGCACGCGCGAGCACGCTGAGTGTGCGTGTCGAGCCGTATGTTTCGGTGTCACGCAGCATGGGCACCGGCCACCTTTACATCCTCGGCCGGCACATCGTGCCGAACATCGCAGGGCCGCTGGTGGTGCAGACCTCGCTGTCGCTGGCCTTCGCGATCCTGGCCGAAGCGGCGCTGTCGTTCCTCGGGCTGGGCATTCAGCCGCCGCAGCCATCGCTGGGCCGGATGATCTTCGACTCCCAGGGCTTCGTCACGATGGCGTGGTGGATGGCGGTGTTCCCCGGCGCCGCGATCTTCGTGACCGTGCTCGCGTTCAACCTGTTGGGCGACGGACTACGTGACGTGCTGGATCCCAAGCAGCGCACGATGATCGAGGCGCGGAGACAACGGTGAGCGATCCCACCCTGAGTGTGCGCGATCTGCGGGTACGCATCGGTAAACGCGAGATCGTGCAGGGCATCTCGTTCGACGTGGCACCGGAACAGACGCTGGGCATCGTGGGCGAGTCGGGATCCGGCAAGTCGATGACGGTGCTGGCAGCCACCGGCCTGCTGGATGCCCCGGGCGCCTCGGTTGCAGGCACCAGCACTCTTTCCGGCGGCGTTCAACTCGTCGGCGCGTCGGGCCGACTCCTGCGCAGCGTGCACGGCGGCCGGATCGGGTTCGTCTTCCAGGATCCGGGAACATCGCTCAATCCACTGCTGACCCTCGATCGACAAATCACCGAATCCCTTGAGACGCATCGTCATATGACACGCAGGCAGGCGCGGAGCCGGGCGCTGGAGTTGTTGCAGGCGGTCGGGCTACCGGATGCGGCGACGCGTCTGCACGCATACCCCCATCAGCTGTCCGGCGGGCAGAAGCAGCGCGTGATGATCGCCATCGCGATGGCGTGCGACCCAGAGCTGTTGGTCGCCGACGAGCCGACCACGGCGCTGGACGTGACGACCCAGGCGCAGATCATCGAGCTGGTCTCAGATCTGCAGCGCGACTTCGGCACCGCGGTGGTATGGATCAGCCACGACCTCGGCGTCATCGGCCAGGTCGCAGACGACGTGACGGTGCTGCAGCGCGGTGACGCCGTGGAGCAGGCGCCCGTCGTCGATGTCTTCGATCGCCCGCAGCACGCCTACACCCGCGAACTGTTGACGGCTCGTCCGCTCGTGGGTGCCACCGGTCCCCCGGCGCCCGGGGCCGACGCCGAGACTCTGCTCGACGTCGACGGCCTCGATGTGCGGTTCGACGTGAACACCCCGGTCGGCAAGACGGTCGTGCACGCCGTCAAGAATCTGTCGTTTCGGATCAGGCGTGGCACCACGCTCGGCCTCGTCGGCGAGTCGGGGTCGGGCAAGTCGACAGTGGCCGCCGCTCTCACCGGCCTCGTCAAACCCGACGCCGGCGCCGCGACCTTGGGGACCTCCGACGTCATCGGTGTGCGCGGGTCCGCGGAGAAGATCCTGCGCAGGCGAATCAGCCTGGTGTTCCAGGATCCGTTCTCCACCCTCAATCCCCGCGCTCGAATCGGCGCGGCCATCGACGAACCGTTGCGCGTGCATCGGGTGGTGGACGGTAAGGGCGCCCGCAGGGCACGGGTCGACGAGCTGCTCGAACTCGTCGGTCTGCCAACGTCGTTCGCGTCCCGGTACCCGCATGAGCTGTCCGGCGGTGAGCGCCAGCGGGTCAGCATCGCGCGGGCCCTGGCGGGAGAGCCCGAGCTGCTGATCCTCGACGAAGCGACTGCGTCGTTGGATGTTTCGGTGCAGGCGCGGGTGCTCGACCTGCTCGCGACGCTGCAGCGCGACATGGGGTTGACGTATCTGTTCATCGCGCACGACCTCGCCGTCGTGCAGCAGGTGAGCCACGACGTGCTGGTCATGCGCGACGGCGAGGCGGTCGAATACCGGCCCGCAGCGGAGTTGTTCGCCGCACCACGGGACGAGTACACGCGCGCACTGCTGGCCGCCGTTCCGCCGGAGCGACCACGGGTCTCGACGTAGGCGCTCAACGCGCCGCATGAGAAGGTGTCGCCATGACTCAGCTCAGCGGCAAGGTCGCATTGATCACCGGCGCATCGTCAGGATTGGGCGCCCACGTGGCGCAGGTCTTCGCCGACCGTGGTGCGAAAGTTTTCGGAATCGCCCGCAGGGCCGACGAGCTGGCGGCGGTGTTCGAGACGGTGCCCGACGGCAAGTACGCGTCGGTGGACATCAGTACGTCCGAGGCGTGCCGTGATGCCGTGGCCCACACCGTCGAGGCGTTCGGCCGGCTCGACGTGCTGGTGAACGTCGCAGGCTTTCACCAGATGCGTCATACGACGTCGATGACCGACGAGGAGTGGGATCGCGATCTCGCGGTGAACCTCAACGGGCCGTTCTACCTCTGCCGCGCCGCGCTGCCCCATCTCCTGGAGAGCAGCGGCAACATCGTCAACGTCACGTCCATCGCGGGTGTGGAAGGCGAGGTCTATTCCGCCGGCTACTGCGCCGCCAAGCACGGGCTGGTCGGACTGACCCGCGCGCTGGCGGTCGAGTACACCAAGGAGAAGATCCGGGTCAACGCCATCTGCCCGGGTGGCATGCCGACCCCGCAGGCCACCGAGTTCACCGCACCCGAGAATGCCGACTGGGATCTGATCATGCGTATCGCATCCCCGCGCGGATTCATGGAGCCAGACGACGTCGCCAAGGCGATCGCGTTCCTTGCCAGCGACGACGCTGCCGCGATCCACGGTGCGGTGTACCGCGTGGACAACGGCAAGGGGGCTGGCTGACCCGGCGCCGCGGCGCCGGGTCAGCGAGCGGACTCAGATCCCCTGGTTGCGCCTGCGGCCGAGGAAGAAGGCCAGTCCGATTGCGCCGAAGCCCAGCGTCCCGATGACACCGGCGGACACCATCAGGAAGATGTCCCGACCGGACAAGCCGCCCGTCGACGTGTCGTCGGACGCCAACCTCAATCGGTAGTCACCCGGCAGCGGACCCTCGGCGGGCGCCTCAAGACCCGGGAACTGCTGGGTCCGGTGCACCTCGAATTGCCTTTCGCCGGAAGGTGACTCGTTCCAGACACCCCACGCGGGCGTGACACCGTCGAGCAGCACCTTGCGCTCACCGAACTGGGCGTCGTCTCCGACGTCGACGATCCGGTTGACCCGGAACGGCTCGTACCGAGCGTTGCTGTAGTTCACGAACACCGGCACGTTGTCGTAACGCATCACCGGCGGCGGGGGCGGCGGAGGAGCCATCCCGACACCTGGGTAGTAGCCGCCGCCGAAGAAGCTGCCCACCGCGATGTTGGACACGGCTTGTGCGACGTTGGCAGCCGCGATGACCGGGGACAGCAGCGCGGCGGTGAAGCTGTACGCCGCGTACTGGGCGGCCTCGAAGACCATCCTGCCCAGCGGCGGGACGACCATGATTCGCGGCGTCATCTCGTACATGTAGACGATGCGCACCGGATCGCGATACGGGTTCATGATGATCGGCCGGTAGTACTCGTCGTACTGCACCCACTCCGGGCGCCATTGCTTCACCGGGCTGATCAGCTCGACCGGCGGATCCACGGCGAAGTTCGTCGACGCGCTCGTGTTCACGTCGAGGCCGGGCAGCTTCAGGCTCGTCTGGATCTCGTTCGAGAACGACGCAAGTTCCGGCTCCGGCGCGGGCGCCGGAATCTCTTCGTCGACAGGCGCAGCCTTGCTGGCGAGTTGGACGTCCTCCTCGGGAGCAACCAGCGTCTGAGGCTCGACTGTCTCGATCTCCTGAGCCGCCTGTGTGATGGACACCGTCGGAGTCTCGGACTCGTTGCTGCTCGTCTCGGATTCGCTGGTGCTCGTCTCGGCCGACTCGCTCGTCGACGTCGCGGAGCTGCTGGGCGACGACGTTGCGCTGGTCGCGCTGGTCGCCGCGCTCGGCTCGAGGGCATCCGACGACGGTGTGGACGTCGCCGACGACTCCGCCGACTCGCTCGCGGTGGTGGCCTCGGCCGACGTTTCTGGCGTCGGCGCAGCGGTGGTGCCCGGCGCGGTCGTGATGGGCGCCTGCGAGGCCGTCGTCACGTCAGCCTCACTGGGCTCAGCCGGCGTGACGGTCGTCACCGGAGGAGCGACAGTCGTCGACGGTGCTTGCACCGGTGCCTGCGTCTCGGGCGCCGTCTCGACCTCGGCCGGCGCGGGCGCCTGCTGAGTCTGAGGAGCTTGGGTCACGGTCGGCGCCGGTGCCTCGGCGGGGGCCTGCGGGGCCGCCTCCACGGGCTCGGGAGTCGACGCTTCCGGCGCGGGAGCAACCACTGTGGTGGTCGCGCTGTCATCACCGGGTTGCGCAAGAGCAGGGGCTATTCCCCCAGTAAGGGCGGTCAGTGAGATAACGATGCCCGATGCCAGAACAGCAACGACGCCTCGCTTCGAGCAAAATTCGAGGGGTGCACCCACGTTTATCGACTCCTTCGGTCATAAGGAGAGGCACTGCGGTCCACGACTGTGCCAGGGCTGCCATCCCCGCCCGATGATTGCCTGGAACAGAAGCAGTCGCATGCTCCGGTCTCAGAAGGTTCATCGTTTGTTCGACCTAGGTGTTACACCCTGGCCGAGGCGACGGCGATGGGGGACACTAAGGGCCGCGGCGGCGGGCGGCGACGACAGCCAAGGCGATGCCGACCAGCGCGATGATCGGCCCGAGGACGGACCACGTCGTGGTGTTGGTCATCGGACTATCGCTCACGATGACGCCGAAACCCTGCAGGGTGAACACGACCCCGAAGAAGGCGACGAGCAAGCCCAGCGCGATGATGGCGATCCGCATGACCTCACCCTACGGTTTCACGCGCTGTGCAATTCGCCCGCATCAGGTGAGGAAAGCTCGCCGAGGAAGCCATTCAGCCGGACACGCAAATAGTGGCCGCCGCGCGGGCTCGCGAAGGTCGCGACCACGGCGCGTGATGGCAGTACGCCCCGTGGGCGGCACTAACGATTGCGCTTCCTACAGTCGAGATTGAACACAGGGTCGTTCAGCCAATCACAGCCATGGCTTCAATCTCGGGCATAGGACTGCCGAGGGCACTTAGCGTTCCTCCACCAAATCCAAGGCATCAGCGGCGACGGCCCAGATACTTCTCATACGCCTCGGCCGCGGCGGCCAGCTCGGGCCGCGCGTCGAGCAGCGGCTGCATCTTCTTTCGTGCCTCTTCCCTCTTGTACGGCAGGAATTCGGTCGGGAAGTTGCCTTCGTGACGGGTGTAGCCGCCCAGCACCCGGCGGGCGACGGTCGCCTTGTGTACCTCGTCGACACCGTCCGCGATGCCCATCGTCGGCGCGGCGGCATACATGGCCTGGATCGGGGTGAGGTCGGTGGTGCCCAGCGACCCGAGGATGTGCAACGCGTTGAACGACACTTCGCGCAGTACCTTGGCCATCGTGAACTTGACGGCGGCGATCTCGGTGCGCGCCTCCTGGGTGGAGGTGTTGTCGATCTTCCAGGCCGTCTCGAGGACGAACAGGCGCAGCATCTTGATCATCGCGTAGGACTCCGCGATCTTCTCCTGCACCATCTGGTGGTCGGAGATGAGCTTGCCGTGCGACTCCCGTGACAGCGACCGCTCGCACATCATGTCGAAGGCCAGGTTGCACTGCGCGATGGTGCGCATGGCGTGGTGGATACGTCCACCCCCAAGTCGCCTCTGCGCCAACGTCTTTGCGCCGTCTTCCGGTCCGAGGAGGTGGTCCAGCGGCACGCGCACATCGCGGTAGACGATGTGGTTGTGGTTTCGGGGTTCGGGCATGATCTCCACGCCGGGCGTCTCCCGCGGCACCACGAACATGCCGTTGGTACACATCACGAACAGGATGTCGGCGACGCGACCGGCCGAGGTGAACCACTTCTCGCCGTTGATCACCCACTCGTCACCGAAGCGGACGGCGGTCGTCCTGAAGAGGTTGGGGTCGCTGCCGCCCTGCGGTTCGGTCATCGAATAGGCCGAGAAAATGTCCTGGTTGATCAGGGGGGTGAGCCAACGCTCCTTCTGCTCCTCGGTGCCGTACGCCGCGAGCATCTCCATGTTGCCGGTGTCCGGGGCGGAGGCGCCGAACATGTGCGGGGCCCCGGCGTAGCGTCCGATCACCTCGTTGAGCAAGCCGAGTTTGAGCTGACCGAAGCCGGGGCCGCCGAGTTCCTCGTCGAGGAAGATCGCCCAGAGGCCCTGATCCTTGACTTCCTGCTGCAGTTCGCGGACATAGGCTTTCACCGCGGGGTCCGGCAGGCGCACCGCGTGCGGAAACACGTGGTCGAGGGGCTCGACCTTCTCCTCACAGAATCGCTTGACCCAGTCGAGCTTGTTCTGAAACTCCGGTTCGGTACTGAAATCCCAAGCCATTCAAATCCCCTCGGCATCTGCCAGGTTCGCCGACATCCACGTGTGTTCTCGAGCAGACGTTACGCCCCGGCATGGTCGGGTCGACTGCGGCCGCACGCAGTGCTGGAAGACCGAAGGTTTGGAATTGACGGATCTGGCAAATCACATGTTCGTTAGCCCACCGCACTACCCACAAGAGAAGAGTTTCACCATGATTGTCCTCGGCATCATTCTGTTGCTGATCGGCTACTTCACCAGCCTTTCCATCCTGTACACCATCGGAGCAATCCTCGTGGTGGTCGGCGTTGTGCTGTGGATCCTCGGCGCAGTCGGCCGCCCGGTCGGCGGCCGAAAAGTCTGGTTCTAGCGCGAGCCCGCTTATCGATATCCACGTTTCAAGAGGTGCTGCGCACCGGCAGTCATCGCGGCGGAGTTCGCCACGCTGAAGTCGAACGCATTGGCCAGTCGGGCAGTGATGCCGAAGGCCAGAGCGACGGCCAAAGCGTCTCGGATCTGCGCTGCGGTGGCGCCGGCGGCCAGCACGGCCCGAATGTCGTCGGCATCAATCGAGTGTTCGGAGGCGAGCTTGGCGAGCATGCAAAGTGTTGTCCGCAGCGGCTCCTCGAGCGGCGCGTGCCCAGATTCCCAAGGGTGCCAGCGACTTTCGCCGCATCGCCGAACCACAGGGTTGACGTGGCGGAGTGCGCGGCCACGCAGAACGGGCTGTCGTTGGCCTGAGAGACGACGGCGGCCATCAGCTCACGGTCGCCGATCGACCAGTCCGACGTGCCCTCGGTCGAGGACTTGAAGTCTCATGTGGAGGCCCCGGCTTCTCCGGCTGCCGCGGCCAACGCGGCAAAGTTCAATGTTGTACTCACGGTCTGCCTGGCCGATCGCGGCGCACACCACGACCTCAAAGATCTGGTCCTCGCTCAGACCCGCGGCGCGAACGGCGGCAATGTCGTCGTCGGTGACTTGGCGGGCGTGGGGGGCAACCTTGGCCGTCTACTTCCTCGTGCGATCGCCTGCAGGCGGCGAGCAGGTACGACAGACTCGGGCGGTGGTTGACAGCTTTCGCCGACGCCTGCTGGTACTTGCGGCGGGCATGTTGATGCTCGTCGGATGCTCGAATGCCGCGCCGTCGGATCCGTCACCCGCGCCGACGGCGCCACCCTCGACGATCCCCGCGCAGACGATGGACCAGCCGACGTCACCCGGCCCGCCGGCCGCTCCTGCCGGCGCGCAGCCAAAGATCTCGTCCGACCCGGCACAGTTGGCCGATGATCTGATAGCCGACGAGCAGGCGCTGCGTGACCCAGCGACACCGGAACCGGCGCTCGCCGTCGCCGCACGCCGCCAGCAGGCCGCCTACCGCGCCATCGGGCGCAACCCCGAGTGGGACGCGATCATCCACCCTCGAATTCCGCCGTGGCTCGTGGCGACCTACGACCTCAACGTCGACGCCCGCCGTCAGCTGTATCCGATGACGGAAGTGAGGGACACGGTCCCCGCCTGGCGGATCGTGGCGCCGGCTCCGGCGGACGCGTTGATGGCTCACTACCGCGAAGCCGAGGCGGCGTCCGGTGTTCCGTGGAATTACCTGGCCGCGATACACCTCATCGAGACCCGCTTCGGCAGCATCGAAGGCACCAGCACCGCAGGCGCGCAAGGCCCGATGCAGTTTCTGCCGTCCACATTCGAGGCCTACGGCGACGGCGGCGACATCCACTCGCTGCGCGACAGCATCATGGCGGCGGGCCGCTACCTCTCCGCCAACGACTTCGCCGGCAATCGCGATCACGCCATCTTCCGGTACAACAATTCGGACCGATACGTACAAGCGGTGAATGACTATGCCGCGGTGCTGGCGGCCGACCCCGGCGCGTTCGCCGGCTACTACCGATGGGATGTCTACTACCGCACGACCGCCGGCGACGTCCTGCTGCCGATCGGCTATGTCTCGATGGAACCGATCCCGGTCGAGGCCTATCTGGCCGACCATCCGCAATAACTGCGCGGGGCGCGTCGCGCGAGCTATGTCTTACTGACAGCCGCCGGGGCGAGACGTCGCACGACTGCAGAGCCAATCGCACCGGCGGCGATGAGCGTGATCGCCAGCCAGTCGGGTACCTCGTCGATGACCCAGCCGATGATGCCGACGATGAGGACATACATCGGTATCCAGTCCACGATGGGAAGTAGCGACGGCACCGGCTCGGTGGACTCCCCTGCCTCGCGGTCCAACTTGGCACCGACGTAGTCGGGGTAGACGTCAGTGAACGCCACGGCGAAGAACGTCGCTCCGAGCTGCAGTATCCAGCCGGTCCAGAAGTTATCCGAGTCGTGCAGCCAGATGATTCCGATGAATCCGACCACAGCGCAGAATGCGAATGCGGCGGCCCATACCGCAGAAACGATGAAGTTGATTCGCCGGAAACCCGGTGTGTCCCAGAACTCCTCGGGCGTCATGTCTTTTGCGTAGGACAGGGTGAAGGGTCGGCGCAGCACCAGCGTGGTCAGTGCGAACACCGTGAGCGCGATATTGGACATCTCGCCTGTCCAAGTGCTGAGCCAGGTTTCGACGCCCGCCCCGACCAGCACCCTGACCACGAGCAGCACGCCGAAGAAGACGACACCGAAGACGGTCAGGGAATGCAGGCTGTCTCCGCGGCGGTGGCCTGCCCACAGGACGAGGAGGGAAAGCCCGAAGGCGATGGCGATGGCCGCCTCGTAGTGGCCCGGGCTGCCGACGACCGACAGTAAAATCCACGGTGCGATGCCCGAGAGCGGGGAATCAAGGAAGGCGTCGAGCACCTTGGAGACACCGAAACTTCGCTTTACGCGCTCGCTGCCCTTGTCGCCGGAGACCACGCGATCAATCTAGATCAAATCAGCGCGGAAATCGCGATCTTGATACCTGACGTCGTAAGCGCGCGGATCGACGCGATGGAGACCCGGTGCTGCGGTGAGTTCGAAGACGTTATAAGTCAGTGTGAGGTCGCCGAACTCGGCAGAACCGCTTGGTGTCGTGTCGGTGCGCGGTGACGTTGTGGGCGGCCCAACGAGTGCGAAACTCAGCGCGTCGAGTAGCGAGCTCTCCCACCACTTGAGTGATGGCTGCTGATTCGGGGACGCGCACCGGTTCGCCTGTAGAAGTCCGACTGCTTCGTCCGCCGTGGCGGTCCAGTCTGGAAACTCCTGCGCAGCAAGGACATCGAAGAAGACAAACTCGGCGAGGTCGGGTCGTCCGGCCGACCCGTCGAATACGGGTGCATACGAATCCGACTCGATCGCAACGGTGGCGAGCTCCGCCGTACATCGCATACTCCCAGTCCGGCTCAGCCCACAACCGCGTATGTGGCATCGAGCGCCCCGCGTCCAAGGGCGATTGGCTCAGGTTTGGGGAGCCATCGCCCGGATGCCTGCGAGCACGACGCCGACGATGCGCTCAGCGTCTGTGCGGGTGAATCGGCGCATACCGCGGTTGACGATGAGATGGACTGGGCCAGATATCATCTCGCCGAGAAAGGAGCTGTCCACCGGGGGGAGCTCGCCCCGGTCCACGGCGGCGTCCACCCGCCCACGCATGGCAGCCACGCGCTGGTCGAGGATCCTGGCTACCGCCTGGACTGTGGAGCGTTGGCGGGCAGGCTGAATGGCCTGTTCGAGTGCCCGGCCGAACGGCGTTTCCAGGCCACCGGCAAGGGCCAGGAGGAAGTCCACCAGGTCTCGGTGGATGTCGCCCGTGTCGGCGACGGAGGCCAGATCCTCGGCGTAATGCAACAGGGCTTCGGCCACCAGCTCCTCGCGGTCGGGCCAGTTGCGGTAGACGCTGGTCTTGTGGACGCCGGCGAACTCGGCGACGTCCTCGTAGCGGAAGCCCGCGATGCCGTCGCGCGCCACGAGCTCAGCGGTCGCGGTGAGGATCTGCGTTCTCACTCGCGCGTTGCGACCACCGGGGCGCCGCGCCGGCGTCTGGTGAGTAGTTCCGTCAGACATCCTCGCGCTCACCTCCTGAAATCTGCTCGGGTGCCGATTGTCGCGACGTGAAGGTTGCGGTGCAAGCGAGCGCTGTGTACGGTCCCCATTTAAAGCAACTTTTTGTAGCTTTAATACTACCGCCGTCTTTCATTCTTGGAGCACTCCCGTGAACATCCCTATTTCCGGAGCCGGTATGAGGCCCGGCAGCGCCCAGCTGGGCTGCGATTGCCGGCCCGCAACAAGGCGCTACAAGCAGCCGACACCGGCGCACACGACTG
Organism: Mycobacterium neglectum; assembly: GCF_002591975.1. Taxonomy (GTDB): domain Bacteria; phylum Actinomycetota; class Actinomycetes; order Mycobacteriales; family Mycobacteriaceae; genus Mycobacterium; species Mycobacterium neglectum. Next base: position 63,143 of record NZ_NVQE01000013.1, read on the forward strand.
GCGGTAGCGCCGCCCTCGTGGCGAGTCGTTCGTCGGCCCCCTAACTCGAGGAGAGAACCCATAGTGAAAGACGCGCTGGATAAGCCGGCCTTCGGCGCCCCGGAGCACCGCTGGACTAGTCGGCTCATCCTTTGGGTGGCCGTCCTGATCCTCGCCAACGTCCTGGCAGATGTCGTCGTCGGCTCGCCCATGATGGTCCTGCCTCAATTGCTCGAGCATTTCGATACAGATCAGGCCGCCTGGCTGAACGCGAGCGCGATGCTCGCGGGGGCCATCTGGTCGCCGCTGCTCGCGAAAAGTTCCGATATCTTCGGCAAACGCCTGGTCCTCATCACCACGCTGCTCCTCGCCTGCGCAGGGGCGCTGGTCTGCCTCGTCGCTCCCAACATCTGGGTCTTCATGTCGGGGCGCTTCCTCCAAGGCGCCGCATTCGCCGCGGTCTTCCTCACCGTGGCTCTGCTGCGACAGATCTGCACCCCGGTGGTGGCGATGGCCGCGGTCGGGCTCGTGACCTCGGGCTCGTCGATCCTCGGAATCGTCGAGCCGTTCCTGATGAAGCCGATCATCGATATGTTCGGTTACCGGAGTGTGTTCGTCGCTGCCGCACTGCTCGCCGCGGCGGCCGCGCTGTGCGTGCGTTCCGTCATTCCGGAGTCGCCGATCCGCAGCACCGGCCGTATCGACGTAGTCGGAGCGTTCCTGCTTGGCGGCGGTCTCGCTGCCGTGCTCGCCTACGTCAGCCTCGGCAGAGACCTCGGATGGCTGTCAGGGGGAATGCTCGCGCTGCTGGCGGCCGGTGCCGCCGCCTTGGCCGGTTGGGTCGTTCTCGCGCTGCGGGTCGCCGAACCCATCATCGACATCCGGGCACTGAGTCGCCCCGTCCTGCTGATGCTGCTGGCCCTGGTACTGGCCGCGGGCGCGTTCCGAAGCATGCTGCAACTGACGAGCATCATCGGCCAGGTACCGCCCGACCTCGGGCTCGGCTACGGATTGGGCCACGGAGAGGCCATCGCCGTGCTGCTCGCCACGCCCAATCTCGGCATCGTCATCGGCGGCGTGTGTGCCGGATGGATCGCAGGGCGAATCGGTCCCGCACTACCGCTGCTCGGCGGCATCGCCATCGGAATAGCGGGCACGTTCGCGATGCTGGCGGGCGTATCCGTGCTCCCGCTGGCGATCACGTGCGGCGCCATGCTCGGTGTCGCCGCCGGCGCTATCGGCGCCTCCGGCTACAACCTTGCGACCGATCTGGCACCGCCCGAGCGTCAGGGGACGATTGCTGGTCTCGTGTCAGTCGTGCTCGCCCTCGGCTCGGTCGTCTTCAATGTCGCTGGAGGCGAAGTACTCAAGTCCACCCAAGTCCCCGGCACCTTCGCCGACGGCGCCCCGGTGAGCACCACGACCGGCGTATACCTATACGTCGCGATGGCCGGGATGCTCTTCGTCCTCGCAGCGATTCCCGCAATCATGCTGGCGCGCAACCGGTCCGCCGCGGCTGTGACGCCTCAACGTGCAGATTCGCCCGCAGTCAGCCGTTAGTCAGGCGATCGAAGTGGGGCGGGCGGGGCTCGAACCCGCGACCAATGGATTATGAGTCCACGGCTCTAACCAACTGAGCTACCGCCCCCGATCGTGCGGCACCTATATTCGCATGCGCTAACCGGCTGAGACCGTCTGCCCGTCGGCGTCCACGGAGAACAACTCCGTGCCATCGGTCACCAACGGGGCGTCCACCCCCAGCGACACCATGATCTTGTTGGCGGCGTTACGCATGATGTCCAGCGTCAACTCGAACGCCTGATCCTTGGAGAAGTTCTTGCGCACCCCTGCCGCGGTTTCGGCGCTGATCTGCGACGGCGTCCAGATCATCGCGTCGACGAACCGCAGCGCGGCCTTGTGCGCATCGGTCAGCTTCTCCGAGGACTCGTACTGCTCGATCTCGCCGTACAGGTCCTCCGACCCACCCGAATCCAGCGCATTGGTCTCCCGCCTCGACTTGCACAGCCGGCAGTTGTGCTGCGCTGCGCCTTGCAGCCGCACGACCTCCGTCGTGACCGGATCCAGCTCGCGCAGCCTTGCCACCGCCGGCAGGAACCCGTTGAGCAGAGCGTCGGTCGGATCGGAGTCGTGGTCCCAGTCGACCGCGCCGCCATTGCCGGCCTTACGTAGCCCAAGCGCCTCGAACCCGGCCCACACCCGTGGCACGAAGTCGGCGATGAACATCATCACGACGGTCCGAAACACCTTGTCGCCCAGCGCCTTCGTCAGCTGCTTGCGCTGGTTGTCACCGATGCCCGACACATCGACGGCGAACTGCTCGGTGAACGCGCACACCAGCGGCTCATGCTCGGCCGCGCCGTCGATCAGATCGACCTCCATCGGCAGCGGCGACAGCGCCAGCGCCCTGCCGCACGTCAACCGCATCAACGTGTCGAGCCGTCCATTCCCCGACGACATCGCCACCAGACCGCCGATCCGCTCGGCCAGATTCTCGTCACTCACCCATGGATTATTGCGCCTGGCTCACCGAGGACATGTGGAAGTCCGGGATCCGCAGCGACGGCATCGTCACCCGCGTCATCCAATCCCCCCATTCCCGCGGCAGCGTGCGGTCGGTGGCACCGGCCTCGGTGGCCCGTCGCAACAGGTCCAGCGGGCTTTCGTTGAACCGGAAATTGTTGACCGCCGCCGTCACCTCGCCGTCTTCGACCAGGTAGACGCCATCGCGGGTCAGGCCCGTCATCAGCAGCACCGCCGGGTCGACCTCGCGGATGTACCACAGCGTGGTCAGCAGTAGGCCGCGCTCGGTACTCGCGATCATGTCCGCAAGGCTGGCCGTGCCGCCCGTCATCAGCAGATTGTCCGCAGGCGCCGCGAAGGGCGCATTGAACTCCGCGGCCGACGCACGCGGATACGCCAGCGTGCTGATCACACCGTCGCGAATCCAGTCCGCGCGCCCGATGTCCAGCCCGTTGTCGAACACCGACGCCCGCTCCGATGACGCCGACGCCGTGACGAACGGCGTACACCCCAACCCCTCGGCGAACGGATCCGAGTACATCGTCAGCGGCAGATCGGTGAGTCTCTCCCCCACCCGCGTGCCGCCGCCGGGGGCCGAGAGCGCGGTGCGACCCTCCTCGGCACCGCGGCCGTCCATCGTCCACCACAAATAGATCATCATGTCCGCCACGGTCGACGGAGGCATGATCGTCTCGTATCGTCCGGCAGGCAGCTCGACGGTGCGCTGCGCCCAGCCCAGCCTCGTGGACAGCCTCTCGAGCAGCGAATCCGTTGGCACATCGACGAAGTCCGTGGTGCTGTGCCCCACCCACGCGCTGGCGTCATCACGTTTCCCGTTGATCTCCACCGAACCCGTCGGCTGGGAATAGCGGCGCCGCAACCCGTTCGAGGTGGCCAAGAACGTCGTCTCGACCTCGTGGCGGGCGAACCCGTACAGCTGATCCGCGCCGCTGAAACCCCGCGCCGCCAGACTGCCCGCCACCTCGAGGAACGCCTGAACGCTGGTGCCCGGCACCGGGGCGTCCCAATCGTCGGGCGCGCCCTCGGCGGGCAGTGGCGGCGCGCTGTCCGGCGCCTCGGGTGCCGAGAGTGCCACGTCCTGCGACTCGGCCACCAGACCGGCGATCGAGGACGGGTCCACATCGCTGGACCGCACCGATCCGACTCGCGCGGTGTTTCCCTGTCGCACAATCGATATCACCGCGGTGCTACGGCTCACCGACTCGCCGTTGGTGGTCATCGAATTGCCCGCCCAGCGCAACGACGCGTCCGCGCGGTCCGTCACCAGGACGATGGTCTCGTCGGCCTTGCCGAGCCGGCCGGCCTCGGCCAGCGCAGAGTCGACTACCTGCTGTGCTCCGATCACCGACTACCGCCCCGACTCGTCGCGCGTGTTGAGCACGTTCACACCACGGAACAACGCCGACGGGCAGCCATGGCTGACGGCCGCGACCTGACCCGGCTGCGCCTTGCCACAGTTGAATGCGCCGCCCAGGCGCCACGTCGACGGCCCGCCGACGGCCTCCATCGACCCCCAGAAGTCGGTCGTGGTCGCCTGGTACGCGACGTCGCGCAACTGGCCGTCCAAGCGCCCGTCGCGGATGCGGAAAAATCGCTGTCCGGTGAACTGAAAGTTGTAGCGCTGCATATCGATCGACCACGACTTGTCTCCGACGATGTAGATGCCGTCCTGCACGCGGGCGATCAGATCGTCGGTGCTCAGGTCATCGGTGCCTGGCTGCAGCGACACGTTGGCCATCCGCTGGATCGGCACGTGATGCGGCGAGTCGGCGTACGAGCACCCGTTGGACCGCGCGACGCCCAATCGCGGGGCGAACACCCGGTCGAGCTGGTACCCGACGAAGATCCCGTCGCGCACCAGATCCCAGCTCTGCGCCCGTACTCCCTCGTCGTCGAAGCCGACGCTGGCCAAACCGTATTCGACAGTCCGGTCGGCGGTCACGTTCATCACCGGCGATCCGTAGCGCATCGTGCCCAGTTTGTCCGGCGTCGCGAACGATGTGCCGGCGTAGGCCGCCTCATAGCCGATCGCGCGGTCGTACTCGGTGGCGTGCCCGATCGATTCGTGGATCGTCAGCCACAGATTGGTCGGGTCGATCACGAGATCCGTCGGCCCCGCCAAAACGCTGGGCGCCTTGGCCTTTTCGGCAAGCAGCGACGGCAGCTGCGCCAGCTCGTCGGACCAGTTCCACACGTCGTCACCCGCGACGACCTCCCAGCCCCTGGCCATCGGCGGCACCAGCGTGCGCATTGTTTCGAACGTGCCCGCCGCGGCGTCCACGGTCACGGCGTCCAGGGTCGGCATCAGCCGGACCCGCTGCTGGGTGATCGAAGAGCCGAACGTGTCGGCGTAGAAGGTCTGCTCCTTCATCGCATGCAGTCCGGCCGAGACGTGGTCGACGCCGTCAGCAGCCATCAAACGTCCGGAGTACTCGCCGAGCACCGCGATCTTGTCGGACGCGGCGACGTCGAACGGGTCGATTCGGTAGTCCGACACCCAGCTGACGTCGGAGTACACCGGCTCGGGGGCAAGTTCGATGCGTTCGGCGTTCAGCGGCTGCAGCGTCGCCGCCACGTGTACTGCTCGACGCGCGGTCTCGGCGGCGGTGCCCGGTTCCAGCTCGGCGTGCGAGGCGAAGCCCCACGTGCCGTTCACGATGACCCGCACCGCCAGGCCGATCTCACGGTTGACCACGGCGGCCTCCAACTCGCCGTCGCGCAGCTGAACGTGCTCCGTCGTGATCGCATGAATACGCAGGTCGGCGTAGCTGGCTCCGGCGGCGACCGCCGCGGATAGTGCCGCATCGGCCAGGTCATGGCGCGGCAGCTCGAGGAAGTCGGCGTCGACTCGGCGTTGCGCTGTCACACCCTCCACCGTAATAGCGGCCCCGGTGCGTCGCGAAAACAGCCGGAGGCGTCAGCTCGTGACGGCGCTGGTGCCCAGGATCGTGAGCTCCAGCGCGAGTGCGGTGCCGCAGACCACGATCACAATCGCCAGAGCCCACCAGTCAATCGCCCTCGGGCCCGACGGCGATGCCGAAATCTGGCCCGCGCCACCGCGCGCGGTGATGGCGTCGCCCATTTCGTCGGCTCGCCGCAACGCAACGACAACGGCCGCCGCGAGCAGGTCGATCAACTCGAGCCATGCGTTGCGGAAGCGCCCGCGCCTGGTGGACGCCACATCCCTGGGTCTCAACCGGCGCGCGGCGTAGAGGACGCGGAACTCGTCGATCAGCATCGGGAATGCGCGCAACGCCAATGCCAGCGCCACCGCCCACTCATCGACTGGTATGCGCAGTGCACGCAGCGGCCGCCCCAATTTGGCGACTGCGGGGGCGATTTCGGCGACATTCGTCGTCCACGAGACCATGGCGCCGAGGCCCAGCAGGACGATCGACAGCGCGGTGATGCGTAAGAAGTTGAACAGCCCGCCGAGCCCGACCTCGACCGAGCCGAAGTCGAGCACCGGGCTGCCGCCCGCGAAAGTCGCAGTGAGGCCGCCCAACAACACCAGAAACCAGAGCCAGCCCGGAACCGAGGGCAGTACGCCTCGGGGAATCCGTGCGATCCGTGCGGCCACCAGCACCAGGACGGCAACCGCGCCGATGGGCACCCACCCGGGGTAGAAGGTCATCAAGATGCCGATGGCCGCCACCATGAGGAGTTTCGTGCCGGCCCACAGCCGATGGATGGCGCTGTTGCCCGGCACGGGCCGCAGCAGCACGACTTGTCTGCGCGGCCGCTGGCTCACGGTAGGGGCCGTCACGCTCTGCCTCCCGCCGCGGTCGGTGTCGGCGCCAGCACCCCGTCCTGCAGATGCAGGGTGCGCGGACACACCTCCTCGAGACCCGAGAAGTCGTGGGAGATGATGACCAATGTCAGACCCGCATCGCGCCGTAAGTCGCCCAGGAGTCGCAGCAGCCCACGCTGACTCGCCGCATCCAGCCCGGCGAGTGGCTCGTCGAGGATGAGCGCACGCGGCTCACGGGCCAGCAGTCCGGCGAGCACCACACGGCGCATCTGGCCGCCGCTGAGCTGATCGATGCGTCGTTTCGCCAGGCCGGAATCCAAACCGACGGTGGACAGCGCCTTCGCCACCCGCCTGCGGTCGCGCGGCGAGAACCCAGCCGCCGAGGCAATCTCCAGATCCACCCGGCCCCGCATCAACTGCAGGCGGGCCGCCTGGAACGAGATCGCCACGGCGCCAACCTGATCCGACACCGGGGTGCCGTCGAGTAGGCAGCTGCCCGCGGTCGGGACGGTGAGCCCGGCCATGATCCACGCCAGCGTCGACTTTCCGGAACCGTTGAGACCGTGGATCAGCAAGCCGTCGCCCTCGTTGACGGTGAAGGTGATGTCATGCAGCGCCGTTGCGGCCCAAGGCGTTCCGCTGCCGTATTCGTGGTTGACGCCCTTGAGTTCGAGTAGGGCCTTGTCGGAATGGTGGGCCGCCGTCACCGTCGCCGCAGGCGCCGAAGCGGTCTCCACCATGTCGGTGTTGTCGGCGGCGCCGCCATTTCCGGTGAGGTTCACGGTGCGGTCAGCGACATCCGCCTCGTCGTTGTAGTGAGTGATGTGCACCAACGACATGTCGTGATGCTTCGTCAGCCCGGAGAGCACCTCCATCAATGCTCCGCGACCGTCCTGGTCCACCATGCTGGTGACCTCGTCAGCGATCAGCAGTGCCGGGTCACGGGCCAGCGCCCCCGCCACCGCGAGGCGCTGCAGCTCACCACCGGACAGACCCCCGGTGTCGCGCTCGGCCAGCCCGTCCAGGCCGACCTCGCCGAGCAGCTTTCCGATGTCGGTGGTCGCGCCGGGCGGCAGGCCCCACACCACGTCGTCGGCGACACGGGTACCCAGTACCTGGCTCTCGGGATGCTGCATGATCACCGCCGTGCCACCGGGCCGGCCCAGGCCGACGGCACCGGGCCGCTCGATGGTGCCGGCCGTGGGTTCGCGTCCGGCCAGCATCAGCATCAGCGTCGTCTTGCCCGAGCCGTTGGCGCCGGTGATGGCGAGATGCTCGCCCGGTTCGACGTTCAGCGACACCGGCCCGAGCGCGTCGTGGTCTGCGCTGGGATAGCGGAAGCGGACGTCGTGCAACTTGGTCGGGACCGGTGCGATCGGTCCGGTATCGGCCGAGGAGTCCAGCTTGTGCACATCGGGAATGGTCAGCAGTCGCGACATCACCCTCGACAACGCCCACCAACCGATGAGCGTGACCATTGCGATGGACCACACCGATGAGGCGAAGAACAGGAACGGCCAGTAGTCCAGCGCGGTGGCGAAGTCGCGTTTGAGTTGGTCGGCGAAGCCTTCCATGTTCGGGATGCGCGCGATGATCGCGGCGGCGCCGTTGACGTTGGCGGTCACCGATTCGAACACGAGGTGGCGCAGCCGCACGAGGATGGTCAGCGCCGTCACGACGAGCACGCCGAAGAACGCGCCGGCGACAAGCGAACTGAGGAAGACGGTCATGGTGCCGCGTCCGCGGCGCTTGACGACCCCGGTGAGTCCACCGATGTAGGCACAGTTCACAACGGTCATGAAGCCGCCGAGGCCGGCGATCAGGAAGGCGATGATCGCGCCTGCCACCGTTGCCGTGAGCAGCACCCGCAGTCGGTACCGGTAGGCCAGCAGTCCCATCGGGACGGTGGCGAGCAACGAAAGGCCGGCCGCGAACGGAACGACGACGGCAATGATCGCCGTAGCGGCGGACAGCGCCGCAATCACCGATGCCTGGGCGAGTTCACCAGGGCTCAGCGCGCCGGAACGTCGAGTAGCGCTCGATTCCCCGGTCACGGCCATTGCACGATTCTGCCAGTCGTTCTCTAAGAACGGGCATCGCCTCACTGCGAACAGCAATCAACCCGGCCAGGGATTGAACTGCATAGTGAAGCTATGTAATCATGGACGGATGACTCAGACCCTCGGAGCCGACCTGCTGTCCGTGGTCGCCCGGATAAATCGACTCGCCACCCAACGCGCCCGGCTGCCGCTGCCGTTCGCCCAGGCGCGACTGCTGTCGACCATCGAGGACCAGGGGCCGACCCGCATATCCGATCTCGCGGCGCTGGATCACTGCTCGCAACCGACGATGACGACCCAGGTGCGCAGGCTCGAAGACGGGGGCTACGTATCACGCACCGTCGACCCCGGCGATGCGCGGGCCGTGCTCATCGAGATCACGGCCAAGGGAACCGAGACGCTGAGGCAGGTGCGCGTGGACCGCGGCGCGGCCATCGACCCGTATCTCGAGCGCCTCGATGCCACGGATCGCCACGCGCTCGGCGAGGCCGTTCGGGTGCTGCGCGGACTTCTCGCGGACGCGGCCTCCCCCACCACCGCCAAGTAACTCGCGACGAAAAAGGAGTATTCGCCCGCATGTGGCGTCAACCCAAAGCTGTTTGGGCCGTTGCCTTCGCGTCTGTTGTCGCGTTCATGGGCATCGGTCTCGTCGACCCTATCCTCAAGCCGATAGCCGACAACCTGAACGCATCCGCGTCGCAGGTGTCGCTTTTGTTCACCAGCTACATGGCGGTGATGGGCGTGGCCATGCTGATCACCGGCGTGGTGGCCAGCCGGATCGGCCCGAAACGCACACTGCTACTCGGCCTCGTCGTGATCATCGCCGGTGCGGGCCTGGCCGGCATGTCGGACACGGTGACCGAAATTGTTGGCTGGCGGGCACTTTGGGGGCTGGGCAACGCGCTGTTCATTGCGACGGCGTTGGCCACCATCGTCAATTCGGCGCGCGGTTCGGTGGCGCAGGCGATCATTCTGTACGAAGCGGCGCTGGGACTGGGCATCGCCGTCGGCCCGCTCGTCGGCGGTGTCCTCGGGTCGATCTCATGGCGTGGCCCGTTCTTCGGGGTGTCGGCACTGATGGCCTTCGCCGTCGTCGTCACGGCCATCCTGCTGCCGTCGACCCCACCCGCGCAGCGTAAGACGACGTTGGCCGACCCCTTCCGAGCGCTGCGGCACCGTGGGCTGCTCGGCGTCGCAATCACCGCACTGCTGTACAACTTCGGCTTCTTCACGCTGCTGGCGTTCACCCCGTTCCCGCTCGACATGAGCGCCCATGAGATCGGGTTGATCTTCTTCGGCTGGGGCGTCGCATTGGCATTCACGTCGGTCGTCGTCGCACCGCGACTGCAACACCGCTTCGGCACGGTGCCGACGCTGCTGGTGAACCTACTGGCGATGTCGGCGACCCTGGCGGTGATGGCGGTCGGCACGGAGAACAAAACCGTTCTCGCGACGTGTGTGGTGGTATCGGGCCTGTTCATCGGCATCAACAACACGTTGATCACCGAAACCGTGATGAAGGCGGCGCCGGTCGAAAGAGGTGTCGCCTCTGCGGCTTACAGCTTCGTGCGGTTCTCCGGGGCCGCGCTGGCGCCGTGGCTGGCAGGTGTGCTCGGTGAGCAGATCAACGTGCACGTGCCGTACTGGGTCGGCGCGGGAGCGGTGGTCCTGGCCGCCGGAGTCCTGGCGCTCACCCGCGCGCATCTGACGGGCATCGATGTCGAAGAGGTCGACGATGTCGACGAGGCGACCGCAATCACCGTCGGCAGCGATTCTTAGTGATTTCGGTGCGCTTACAGTCGCTGAACGAACGTTTCCGCACCGAAATCACGAAAGCGCGAATGCGTAGAACTGCGTCATCTGCTCTTCGGAAAAGTTGTCGTCAGTGACGAGCACCAGAACCTGCCTGCCGTCGGGCAGCTTGGGACCCAACGTGATTCCCTCGACATTGTCCAGGTTCTGCACCTGGGGCATCATCGAGAGATCGGCGAGCAGGCTTTTGGTCATCGCTGTCGGCGGTGCATCCGCAATTGTTGGTCTGCCCAAGATGTTGTCGGCTCCTGCGATGCCGGCCCGGTAGATACGCGCCACGTTGTGACTGCCGTGCGAGCGTTCGATGACCAGGAAGTTGTCGTCGTCGAGCGCCACGAGATCCGACAGGCCGTTCGCTTCCCCGTCCGGCGCGCTGATCGGGTCCAGCGGATAGGCGTACTGCGCGGTGGCGGTGCCCGTCGCGACGTCGAACCGGGTGATGCGGGTCAGGGCACCGGCGTCGGCGGTCGGCAGGCTGCCGTCGTTGAAGCCCGGATCTTCCATACCCGCGAACAGATAGTTGCCGCTCGGGGTCAACGTGAGGCCCTCGAGGCCCTCGTTTTTCCGGGCTCCCGAGTCCTGCTGTGCCATCGACAGCACGGGCGGCAGCGCGTATTGCCCGCGGAAAGAGCCGTCGAGCCCGGCGACACGGACCCACGGATCCAACAGCAGCGGCCGGTTCGGGTCCTTGACGATGCGCTCACCCTCGCTGGACCAGAACAGCTGTTGGCGGCGCTCGTCGAAGGCGATGCCCTCGGGATCAGGAGGGATCACCGGAGGTGAGGCGTCGGGCGACAGCGGCGGGAACGGTGCGCCGGACCGGTCCAGCAGCGGCGTGGTGTCGAGCCACTCGATTCCAGTCAATCTGTTGTTCGGCAACATGATTCGGATGGTGTAGAACCTCGCCGAGTCCCTCGCCGAGCGGTCGTCGCTGATCACGTAGTAGACCTGACGGCCGGGGTCGTAACTGATCGCCGAAAGCCCTCCGACAATCGTGTCATCGAACGCGGTGCCCGACGGAAAGTCGATCTGCCCGAGGTAGTCCAAGTCCGTCGACGACGTATGCGCGGAGCTGCAGGCGGCAAGACACAACGCGGCGGCGAACAGGCCGCACCGCAGTTGCCTCACCCGGTGACTGTACCGACGAGTGCCCCGACAAGATACGTCGCCGCGATGGCGGTCATGCCGAATGCCAGCTGCCGCAACGACGCAAACCAGACTGGGCGCCTCGTGAAGCGCGCGGCCACACCGCCCGCGACGATGAGCCCGACACCGCCGCACAGCAGTCCGGCCCACAGCGACTCGAATCCGAGCAGGTACGGGATCAGCGGGATGATCGCTCCGACCGTGAACATCGCGAATGACGATCCGGCCGCGACCCACGGCGAGGGCTTCTCGCTGGGGTCGATACCCAGTTCCTGCACGAGGTGGAAGTTCAGCGCACGGTCCTCGTCGCGGTGGATCTCGTCGGTGGCCGTCACGGCGGTGTCCCGCTCCATCCCCATGTCCATCAGCATCGCCACCAGTTCGCTCTTCTCGGCCTGCGGATGTTTGAGGAACGCGCGCCGCTCGACGAGTACCTCGGAGTCGATCTGCTCGTTGGCGGTCGTCACGGACGTGTACTCGCCCATCGCCATCGAAAAGGCACCGGCCAACAACCCCGCCACACCGCTGAGCAGTACCGTATGCGCGCTGGCGGCGGCCCCGACGCCCGCGATGAGAGCCGTATTGCTCACCAGTCCGTCCATCGCTCCGAAGGTCGCCGCGCGCAACCAGCCGCCCGACACATCGGAGTGCCGGTGTGTGGTGCTGTGCGGCACGCCCGTCGGGGCTGCCGGTCCATCCATCCCCGACTTTGACATGCAGTCGATTCAACGCCACCGATTTCGCCTGGTCTAGCAAGGTTTGGCTACGTTTCTGACATCACAGTTTCGAGGCGCCTCCAAAGGGCTACGGTCGAGTTATGACCACCACTGCGGAACATCTACGCAACGCCCTCGACGGCCGCTGGCGCGATGTGAAGAACCAGGTGCGGGAGGAACTCTCCAGCGAAGTCTTCCGACCGCACTACACGCCGAACACCGTCATCGCCCGCACCAAGGTGGCGGAACAGTTGAAGATCATGGCCTCGCACGGGGCCGCCGAGGACGGGTTCAGGAAGGAACACGGCGGCAACGGCGACGTCGGTGCGGCGGTGACGCAGATCGAGATGCTCGCCATGTCGGATCTGTCGCTGATGGTCAAGGCCGGCGTGCAGTGGGGTCTGTTCGGCGGGGCCATCGAGAACCTCGGCACCGCACGCCACCACGAGGCCTACGTCCAGCGCATCATCGACCTGGACCTGCTGGGCTGCTTCGCGATGACCGAGACCGGCCACGGCAGCGATGTGCAGGCCCTGGAGACCACGGCGACATACGATCCCGCGTCACAGGAGTTCGTGATCGACTCGCCCACCCGTACCTCGCGCAAGGACTACATCGGCGGTGCTGCCGAAACCGCCCGTGTCGCCGCGGTTTTCGCGCAGCTGATCACCCCCGACGGCGAAGGACACGGAGTGCACTGCTTCGTGGTGCCGATCCGCGACGACGCGGGCAACGATCTGCCCGGCGTGACGACCAGCGACTGCCACTACAAGGGCGGCCTACCCGGCGTGGACAACGGGCGCATCCAGTTCGACCACGTTCGCGTCCCGCGGGAGAACCTGCTCAACAAGTATGCAGACGTGGCCGAAGACGGCACCTATTCCTCGCCGATCGAGAATCCGGGCCGACGGTTCTTCACGATGCTCGGCACGTTGATCCGCGGACGCGTCACCGTCGGCGGCAGCGCAGGAGCCGCAGCCCGGGTCGCGCTCGACATCGCGACTCGGTATGCGTTGGAACGCAGGCAGTTCGAAGCGCCCGGCGACGACCACGAGGTGCTGATCATGGACTACCTCGTGCATCAGCGCCGGCTGTTCCCCCTGATCGCGAAGTCTTATGCGCTGCAATTCGCGCAGAACGAGCTGGTGGCCAAATGCCACGAGCTGCAGACGTCGGATGACCCCGATGTCGAGGAGCAGCGCGAGCTGGAGTCGCGGGCGGCCGGACTCAAGGCCGCCAACACCTGGCACGCCACGCGCGCCATCCAGGAGGCACGGGAAGCCTGCGGCGGTGCAGGCTATCTGGCCGAGAACCGGCTGATCGGGCTCAAGGCCGACACCGACGTGTTCACCACCTTCGAAGGCGACAACCACGTGCTGACTCAACTGGTCGCCAAGGAGTTACTGACCGCTTACGCCGACGACATCAAGGGCATGAGCCCGGTCGAGTGGGTGCGGTTCGCGGCCAACTTCGCCGGTGAGCGGGTGCTCAAACGCACTGCGGCCGAGACGATCATGCAGACGATCCTCGACACTCGCCAGGACAATGAGGAGGAAGGCAGCCTCTTCAACCGCGGTACTCAGGTCAAGATGTTCGAGGATCGCGAGGAGTACATGCTCGCCACCGTGGCGCGCCGGCTGCAGGGGAAGTCCAAGGAGATGAGCGCGTTCGAGGCGTTCAACTCGGTGCAGGACCATGTGCTGCACACCGCGCGCGCACACATCGACCGCATCATCCTCGAGGCGTTCGTGGCAGGCATCGACTCCTGCGAGTCCACGTCTGTTGAAGGGCAAGAGGCGCGGAAGATCCTGAACCTGGTCTGTGACCTCTACGCGCTGACGGTGATCGAGGAGGACAGGGCGTGGTTCATGGAGCACCGCTTCCTGTCGACCGAACGCGCCAAGGCCGTCACGCGCGGCGTCAATGAGCGGTGCCGCGATCTGCGGCCCTACGCCGAGTTACTGGTGGAGGGTTTCGGCATACCCGAGCAGCTTCGCTACGCCGAAATGCTGCATCCGGAGAACATCATCGACACATAGGCAACACACGCCCCAGATGGTCGTGCGGGACGTCACAAATCCGCCGATTTCTGAGATGCTCCCTGTCAGTCGCTGACAGAATTCAGGATCGGTGGTCCGAGGGGACCTGCCATACCCGGAGGGGGTAGTCGATGTTCTCGTCCCACCGACCCAAGAGGGGTCTTTCGGTTGCCGTAGCGGTCGCAGCAACCGCCGCAGTCGTCGGGGCGCTCGCCCCGTCGGCGCAAGCCTTTCAGATCCAGAACCACGATCGCATCACCCGCGACGCGCTGCAGCCGCTCGGTGTAGATCAGGCCGCGATCGGCCAGATCCTGGTCGGCCCGCCGCCGGGTGCCGGTGCGGTCGGCAGCGACGCGTTCTTCTCCGACGAGTTCCGCCACATCGACGGCGCCAACAATCCCGTCGAGATCTGCAATCTGACGCAAGAGGCGTGGAACTTCTTCACCCCGGTCATCCTCGCCGGCGCCCGTCCCGCAGGCCCTGGCGGCAGCGATCTGGTCGACGGACCCGCCGCCCGCGCCGCATTCGGCGGCCTCGCACACGCGCTGCAGGACTTCTACTCCCACTCCAATTGGGTCGAAGACAACATCGCGATCAACGAGCCGGACCGGATGCCGCCCCCGCTGATGCCCACCTGCGATCCTGCGGCCTTCCCTCCGGGGCTGCACACCGGATTCTTCGACATCCAGGCCAACCACGACGACCTGCTGGGTGGCTGCCCTCCCGGCGGTCCGCCGCCGGGATTCGTCGAATGCCACTCCACGTTGAACAAGGACGCCTGGAACAGCCCGCGCGGCAGCATCATGGTGCCGGGCAGCAACCCGCCGATCAACAATTTCGATCTCGCCGCGCGGCTGGCCACCACGGCGACGGTCGATCTGTACAACCAGGTGCGGGACCTGGTGTCCGCCAGTGCGGGACCGTGTGCCGCGGACAACCTGTTCCAGGCCGACCGGCGTCAGGCCTGCTGGTAAGCCAGACTCACGCAGCTTGTTCCGCGGTGGCAAGTGCCACCGGGATGTACTCCCACGCGTCGAGGTCGGGTTCGAAGGCGTCGGCGAAGGTCTGAGCCACCCGCGACAGCTCCGTCAACTGCGTGAAGTGGGCGACGGCTGCGGCCATCGCGGTGCCGAGGATCCAGTCTGAGGTGCGTCGTATCAGCATGGGATGAGACTTGGGCAGTCGCCTTGGAGAGTTCTTGGAAAAGGCGCGTCACCTGGAGCTCACGCGATGGATGAACGTTGCTCCCCCGGGTGGACTCGAACCACCAACATTCCGGTTAACAGCCGAACGCTCTGCCAATTGAGCTACAGGGGACTGCCCGTCCGCGACGGTGTTGTCAGCGCGGATCGAGGGATGACTTTAGCGTACGTCCCGCTCGCATCGCCAATGCGCCGCCGCCCCACGCGTACCCCTCCGAGTGAGGCAGGATGGATACCAACTACACCGTCGTCTGGGAGAGGTCTTGTGATCCGGTATCTCGCCGTTTTGGCTGTCGGCTACGTCTTGGGTACGAAGGCGGGCCGACGCCGATATGAACAGATAGCCGGCACGTACAAGGCCGTCACAGAGAGCCCAGCAGCCAAGGCAGTGATCGACGCAGGGCGTCGCAGGATTGCGGATCGCGTGTCACCGGATGCACCGATGGTCACGCTGAGCGAGATCGACCGCGGAACGACCGTGATCGGACCGGAGGCCGTGCCGAAAGGCCGGCAGCGCTAGTCAGCCGATCGGCCGGTTGATGGTCTGGCCCGGCAGCAGAGGTCCGGTGGACCAGTTCGGGCCGACCACGCCGCCGCCGTTGCCGAATTGGAACGAGGGCGTACCGCCGGCGACCGGAAAGCCGTTCGAGTACGACAGGCAGTGACCGTCTTCCTTGTTGCCGAACCACGCCAGACAGGCCGGCCCGGCAAGATCCTGGGAGGCGGCGGAGGTGGTCAACGCCGATGCCGCGAAGGGCGCCGCGACCGCGGCGACCGCAAACGCGCCTGCGGCGATGAGCCGCCGCACCTGGTTCTTGGTCGATGTCACGAGTGAGCCTTTCTGAACCGTCCCCCGACGGTTGATTCGCGGGCCTACCCTATCGCGTTACGCGGCATCACGCAGTGAGGTCGTCGCCGCTGGCCTGTTCCAGCAGGCTGCGGCGATACGCCTCCATGGCGACGAGGTCTCCGAACAGCGCGTGGTACTCGTCGCCCTGCTCGACCGGCGACATGCGCTGCAGCTTGGACTTGACCTCGGCGATCTGACGTCCGACCCACACTTCCTGCAGTCGGGCCAGTACTCCGGCGATGTAGCGCGGCATTTTGTCGTCGTCCTCGACGTTGATGGCTTCCACGCCGAGCTCGTTGACCAGGCCCGCGCCTGCCTCCGATGCGGCCTGCCCACGCACCGCATCGATCCACTGGCCGCCCGACTGACCCGCGGCCGCACCACCGGCCGCAGCGATCGCTGCCCGGACCGCGGCGTAGCCGGGGTGAGTGAAGCTCTCCACGGTCAGCGAGTCGAAGACCGGCCCGGCGAGCGCCGGATATTGCAGCGCGGATTTCAGCGCTTCGCGCTGCGGCCACAGCGTCGGGTCGGCTGGATCGGGGCGTTCGGCCGCCCCCGCGGCATGGCGGGCCTGGCGCGACGCGACCTCCTCGGTGACCGCGGCGCGACGACGGCCACGCTCGGGCATGCCGCGCTTCTGCGCTTCCTCGCGCACCCTGCTGATCACCTGTGCGACGTCTTCCCAGCCCACCCAACCGGCCAGTCGACGCGCGTACTCGTCGCGCAGCATGGGTTCTTTGATCCTCGCGACCATCGGCACGCACTGCCGCAACGCGTTGACCCGGCCTTCGGCGCTGTCGAGGTCATGGTCGGCCAGCGCGGTGCGAATGGCGAACTCGAACAGCGGGGTGCGCCGCGCCACCAGGTCCCGCAGCGCCCCCTCGCCGGACTTCAGCCGAAGATCGCAGGGGTCCATTCCGTCGTCGGCCACGGCGACGAACGACTGCCCGGCGAGGTTCTGTTCACCTTCGAAGGCCTTGACCGCCGCCGCACGTCCTGCGGCGTCGCCGTCGAACACATAGATCAGCTCACCGCGAAAGAAGTTGTCGTCCATCATGAGTCGGCGCAGCATCGACAGGTGCTCGTCGCCGAACGCGGTGCCGCAGGAGGCGACGGCCGTGGTCACGCCGGAGAGGTGCATCGCCATCACGTCGGTGTAGCCCTCGACCACGACTGCCTGATGGCTCTTGGCGATGTCGCGCTTGGCCAGGTCGAGGCCGAACAGGACCGACGACTTTTTGTAGAGCACGGTTTCGGGAGTGTTGATGTACTTGGCTTCCATCTGATCGTCGTCGAAGATGCGCCGCGCTCCGAAGCCGATGACCTCCCCACCGCTGGCCCGGATCGGCCACAGCAGCCGGCGGTGGAAGCGGTCCATCGGGCCGCGCCGCCCCTCCCGCGACAGACCGGCGGCCTCCAGCTCCTTGAACTCAAAACCCTTGCGCAGCAGATGCTTTGTCAGCATTTCCCAGCCCGACGGGGCGAAGCCGCAGCCGAATCTCGCCGCGGCCTCGGCGTCGAAGTTGCGCTGGACCAGATACTCGCGGGCCGGGGCCGCTTCGTCGGACTTCAGCGCCTCGGCGTAGAACTCCTGGGCGGCGGCGTTCGCCGCAAGCAGCCTGCTGCGGCTGCCACGGTCGCGCTGCACGTTCGTCGTCGAGGCACCGGTGTAGGTGACGGTGTGACCCACGCGGTCCGCCAGCAATTCGACCGCCTCGACGAAGCTGACGTGCTCGATCTTCTGGACGAATGCGTAGACGTCACCACCCTCGCCGCAGCCGAAGCAGTGGAAGTGGCCGTGGTTGGGCCGCACGTGAAACGACGGGGACTTCTCGTCGTGGAACGGGCAGAGGCCCTTCAGCGAGTCCGCACCCGCCCGCCGCAGTTGTACGTAGTCCCCGACGATCTCCTCGATGCGAACGCGTTCGCGAATGGCCGCGATGTCACGATCAGGAATGCGGCCGGCCACCGGGCCAGTCTAGAGCCCGCTGCGTTGCACTCGATCCGGCTTTAGGCCGGTTCCAATCGTTCCAATCGCCCCTCTGTGAAGGATGCGACCTGGTCGATGACCACTCGCAACCGGGCGCCGTCATTGGCGGCCGCGTTGAACGCGGGGACGAAGATCGGGTCGAGCGTGGCGGGTGCGCCGGCGAGCGTCCACTCGACCACGCGGTGGACGCGTTCGCGCTGCTGCCCCTGGAGTTCCAGGTGTCGCGGGTCGGACATGATGAACTGCAGCGCCAGGATCTTGAGCACGGCCACCTCGGCCCGGACCAACTCCGGCACTCGAAGCGCGGCCTGATAGCGCACCAGCGGGCCCGCTCCGGCCACCTCCCTCGTCGCGGCGATGGCCGCGGAGGCGAACCGCCCGACCAGCTCGCTGGTCAGGCGTTTGAGCGCGACGGATGCGGCGAGTGTGCCGTCGTACTTGCCGACCGCCGCGACGACGGGCAGGTCTGACAGTCGGCCCGCGGCAGCCACGAGATCGTCGGCAGGCAGTCCTGCCCCCATCCCGCTCGATTCGCCAAGCCGCCCCAGTACGGCGGCCGCGTCGTCGTCGGCCAGCACCCGCATGTCGATCCGGCCCGAGACGACACCGTCCTCGACGTCGTGCACCGAATAAGCCACGTCATCGGCCCAGTCCATGACCTGCGCCTCCAGACATGGCCGCTCGTCGGGTGCACCCGACCGGAGCCATTCCGCGGCCGCCGCGTCGTCGGTGTAGAAGCCGAACTTGCGCTGCCGTCCACCCCGGCGCCACGGATACTTGGTCACCGCATCCAGCCCGGCCCGGGTGAGGTTCAATCCGGCACTGTTTCCTTGGGGGTCAAGGACTTTGGGCTCCAGGTGGGTCAGTATACGGAAGTTCTGCGCGTTGGCCTCGAAGCCGCCGTACTCGGAGGCGATCTCGTCGAGGGCACGTTCACCGTTGTGCCCGTACGGCGGATGCCCGATGTCGTGGGCCAGCCCGGCCATATCGACGAGGTCGGGATCGCAGCCGAGGCCGATGGCCATCCCGCGGCCGATCTGGGCGACCTCCAACGAATGGGTCAACCGGGTGCGCGGAGTCTCGCCCTGCCGGGGTCCGACCACCTGGGTCTTGTCGGCCAGCCTGCGCAGCGCGGCGCAGTGCAGCACTCTGGCCCGGTCACGGGCGAAGTCCGTGCGGTGCTCGGTATCGGTTCCCGGCAGCGCGGCAGCCTTGCGCGGTTCGACCACCATTCGCTCTCGGTCGAACTTGTCGTAGAGATCCTGATTCGCTGCCACCGCCGCACAGTCTGCCAGTACTAGATTGGCCAGCATGCGCATCGCCCGCTTGCTCAGCGTCGTGCTCTCAGTGCTGACCGCCGGTCTCGTGCTGGCTCCCGCCACTGCCGCCGAACCACCGTTCCGTGTGCCGGACTACGTCACCGACAGGGCCGGTGTGCTGTCACAGGGTCAGCTCGTGCAGGTCGAGAACGCCGTGAACCAGCTGTACAACGAGAATCGCACCCGACTCTGGGTGGTGTACGTCGACAGCTTCGGGCAGGGCGCGGTCGGGTGGGCGCGAACCACGATGCAGATCAGTGACTTCGGCGACCGGGATGCGCTGTTGGCGATCGCCACCGGAGAACGCGCCTACGCATTCCAGGTGCCGTCGGCCATCATGAGCCAGTCCGACGCCGCGGCCCTGCAGCGCAACGAGATCGAACCCGCTCTGCGCCAGGGCGATTGGACAGCCGCCGCGGTCGCCGCGGCGAACGGGCTGACCGAATCGACGACCTCGACGGGTCCGTCATCGCCGAACACCGGCGTCACCTGGCTGGGCTTTCTGATCGTCATGGCGGTCCTCGGACTGATCGTCCTGGCACTCTATTTCTGGTCTCGACGGCGTCGCCGCCAGCGGCGAGAGGCCGAGTTCGCCGCGGCCAAGCGGGTGGATCCCGCCGACCCCAACGCGTTGGCCGCCGTCCCGATCGACGCACTCGACGACCTCTCCAAGATGATGGTGGTCGACGTCGACAACGCGGTACGAACCAGCGACAGCGAATTGGCCTTGGCGGTCGAAGAATTCGGCGCCGCCCAGACCGACACCTTCAGTCGCGCGGTCAACAACGCCAAGACGACGCTGGCGCAGGCGTTCAACGTCCGCCAGATTCTCGACGACGCCGTGCCCGAGACGCCGCAGCAGCGCCGCGATCTGCTCACCCGCGTGGTGGTCGCCGCCGCCAAGGCCGACCGGGAACTGGACGCGCAATCGGAGGCGTTCGACAAACTCCGTGATCTCGTCATCAACGCACCCAGCCGACTGGACGCGATGACCCAGCAGATGGTGGACCTCACCGCGCGCCTCGGCCCGGCCGAGCAGGCGCTGGCCGCGCTGCACAGTCAATTCGATGCCTCCGCACTCACTTCGGTCGCCGACAATGTGAAGACCGCCCAGCAGCGGTTGGGTTTCGCCGATCAGAACATCAGCACCGCGCGGACACTCGTCGCCCGACCGGTGGGCCAGCAGATGGGTCTGGTCGATGCGATCCGCGCCGCGGAATCCTCGCTGGGACAAGCGCGTTCGCTACTGGACGCGGTCGACAGTGCGGGTGCCGACATCAACCGTGCCGTCGCAGCACTTCCCGACGCCATCACCGACATCCAGAACGGTGTCGACCAGGCCAGCGGGATATTGCAGCAGGGCAACACGAACCATCAACGTGAGCTCGGCTCGGCACGCGACCAGGCCGCGGCTGCCGTCGCCGACGCTCAGAAGAACGGCAGCACGGACCCTCTCGGCACGTTCACGCGCCTGACCAGGGCCGACGCGGAATTGGATCGACTGCTGGCAACCGTTACCGAAGAATTACAGGCCGCCAAACGCCTCAGCAGGGCGTTCGACCAGGCGCTGTTCTCCGCGCAGTCCCGCGTGCGGGGCGTCTCGGACTTCATCGACACCCGCCGCGGCAGCATCGGACCCGAGGCCCGCACCAGGCTCGCCGAAGCCGTCCGCCAACTTCAGGCGGCACAGGACAGGAGGGCGACCAATCTCAGCGAGGCGATCGCACATGCCAACGGCGCCGACATGCTGGCCGGACAGGCTCAAACGTTGGCCAGCAATGACGTCGCGGCCGCGCAGCGGTCGTATACGTCTGGCTGGGGCGGGGGCGGCAGCGGCTCCAACATGGGCGGGGTCATCGGCGGCATCATCATCGGCAACATCCTCAGCGGCGCGCTGCGCGGCGGCTTCGGCGGTGGTTTCGGAGGCGGTCTCGGGAATGGTCGGTCGACGTCGTTTGGCGGGTCATCGCGGTCGTCGGGACGCAGCTATAGCGGCGGCGGCGGCCGCTTCTAGCCGCCGACTGCACGCCTGTTTCCGCCCTCTCTCGGCGGATGTGTACAACAAGCGTGCAGTCGCGCAGGACCCGCTAGGCGCCCTTGAGGCGGGTGGCGAGGTAATCGCTGACGGCGTCGAGCGCGACGCGATCTTGCGTCATGGCATCGCGTTCACGGATCGTCACCGCCTGATCCTCGAGCGAATCGAAGTCGACCGTCACGCAGAACGGCGTGCCGATCTCGTCCTGGCGACGGTAGCGCCTGCCGATGGCGCCCGCGTCGTCGAACTCGATGTTCCAGAACTTGCGGAGCTCGGCGGCCAGATCGCGCGCCTTCGGGGACAGCGCTTCATTGCGCGACAGCGGCAGCACCGCGGCCTTGATCGGAGCCAACCGCGGATCGAGCCGCAGCACAGTGCGCTTGTCGACACCGCCCTTGGCGTTGGGCGCCTCGTCCTCGTGATAGGCGTCGACCAGGAACGCCATCAGCGAGCGGGTCAGACCGGCTGCGGGCTCGATGACATATGGCACGTATCTGGTCTCGGTCGCCTGGTCGAAGAAGGACAGGTCGACGCCGGAATGCTTTGAGTGCGTGGACAAGTCAAAGTCGGTTCGGTTGGCCACGCCCTCGAGTTCGCCCCACGGGTTGCCCTGGAAGCCGAACTTGTACTCGATGTCGACCGTGCGGTCGCTGTAGTGAGACAACTTCTCTTTCGGATGCTCGAAGAGCCGAAGGTTGTCGCGATCGATACCGAGATCGACGTACCACTGCAAGCGAGTGTCGATCCAATACTGGTGCCATTCCTTGGCGTGCGCGGGTTCGACGAAGAATTCCATCTCCATCTGCTCGAACTCGCGGGTGCGGAAGATGAAGTTGCCCGGGGTGATCTCGTTGCGGAAGCTCTTACCGATCTGGCCGATGCCGAACGGTGGCTTCTTACGTGCGGTCGTCACGACGTTGGCGAAGTTGACGAAGATGCCCTGCGCCGTCTCTGGGCGCAGATAGTGCAGACCATCCTCTGTCTCGATCGGACCGAGATAGGTCTTGAGCATCATGTTGAAGTCGCGCGGCTCGGTCCACTGCCCCTTGGTGCCGCAGTCCGGGCACGCGATCTCGGACATCGCCACCGAATCTGGGTCATCGAGCCCCTTCTTCTCGGCGTACGCCTCCTGCATGTGGTCCTGCCGGTGCCGCTTGTGGCAGTTGAGGCACTCGACGAGCGGATCGTTGAACACCTCGACGTGCCCGGAGGCCACCCACACCTCGCGCGGCAGGATGATCGCGGAGTCCAGCCCCACGACATCATCTCGGGCCGTCACGACCGACTTCCACCACTGCCGCTTGATGTTCTCCTTGAGTTCCACCCCGAGCGGGCCGTAATCCCACGCCGACTTGGTGCCGCCGTAAATCTCACCGGACTGGAAGACGAGCCCACGACGCTTGGCGAGGTTGGCGACGGTGTCGATGATGGAAGCCACGAGATAACACCCTATCGAGAAGCATCCGCAGCATTGACATGCGGAAGTCCGCATGTATTCTTGGCGCCATAATGAAAACGGTTTCCACTTTCGCCGGCAGCGAGTGCGAAGAGGGCTCGGTTCCCGCCGAGATCGGACACGACCACAGCGGCGCACCGTTCCCGGAACTGCCGCCACGCGACGTGCTCGACACCTCCGGAGACCTGCTGCGCGCGCTGGCCGCGCCGGTCCGCATCGCGATCGTGCTCCAGCTGCGGGAGTCGGCGCGTTGTGTCCACGAACTCGTCGACGCGCTCGCGGTGCCGCAACCATTGGTCAGTCAGCATCTGCGGATCCTCAAGTCCGCCGGCGTGGTGGCGGGAGCGCGGTCGGGACGCGAAGTGATGTATCGATTGGTCGATCACCACCTCGCCGAAATCGTCGTCGCGGCCGTGACCCACGCGGCAGAGGGCAACGAGTGACGACCCCAGCCACCGGCGTTCGCTCGACTCGACAGCGCGCCGCCATCGCCGCGCTGCTGGACAAGCTCGACGAATTTCGGTCTGCCCAGGAGCTACACGACGAATTGCGCAAACGCGGTGAGGGCATCGGGCTCACCACCGTGTACCGCACGCTGCAGCAGATGGCGACCGCCGGCCTTGTCGATGCGCTACGCACCGATACCGGCGAGGCCGTCTACCGACGCTGCTCCGACGACCACCATCATCATCTGGTCTGCCGGGCCTGCGGCTCGACCGTCGAGGTGCAGGGCGATCAGGTCGAGACGTGGGCCACCGAAGTCGCTCGCGAGCACGGGTTCTCCGACGTCAGCCACACCATCGAGATCTTCGGCCTCTGCGGGGCGTGCACGGAAGGCGCGTAGTCAGACTAGTGCGCGGCGCACGTCAGAACCTGTGGACAGCACCATCAGAATGAGTGTGCGCAACGCATCGTCAGTCAGACCCGCCGCAGGGAAGTTGTAGCGCAGCAACACATCTGCGGTCTTCTTCGAGTTGCGCTTGGCTCCTGCCGCGACCTGGGCGTGGCCACCCTTGGTCGCCAGTGACACCGTGCCAAGAAGGGTGTTGTGCGCGTGATCTGCCACCGCCGCACGGAGTTTGGCGTCCAACGGCAGGTCCCACGCCAGGATCTGGGTGAGCGACACGAGCTCAAGACCTTCGGCGATTTCGACGACCCGCAGCGACGCGACCGTGCCATCGTGGTGGAGGGTGATCGCGCCGTCCTCTTCCCGACTCAGCGACAGCACCTCCCCAAGGACGGCCGCCAGTCGATCCTGCATGGACACTAGGCTCTGCCGAACCTACGGTTGCGGTTCACGTACTCCTCGCACGCCTCCCACAGATCTCGGCGGTCGTAGTCGGGCCACAGTTTGTCCTGAAACACGTACTCCGCGTACGCCGCCTGCCACAGCAGGAAGTTGCTCGCCCGCTGCTCCCCCGATGTCCGGATGAACAGGTCGACGTCGGGAATGTCGGAGCGGTGAAGATGCTTGGCGAAGGTCGCCTCGCTGATCCGGCCGGGGTTGATCTTGCCGTCGGCTGCCTGCTGCGCGAGCTCGCGGGCCGCTTCGACGATCTCGGTGCGGCCACCGTAGTTGACGCAGTAGTTGATCGTGATGACGTCGTTGTCGACCGTCATCTGCTCGGCGATGTCGAACTCCTTGATCACGCTGCGCCACATGCGCGGCCGTGAACCGACCCAGCGCATCCGCACGCCCATGTCATTCAGGTTCTCGCGGCGCCGACGGACCACTTCACGGTTGAATCCCATCAGGAAGCGCACCTCTTCGGTGCTGCGTTTCCAGTTCTCGGTCGAGAAGGCGTACACCGTCAGGTGCTTGATGCCGATTTCGATTGCACCGCAGGTGATGTCGATGAGCACCGCCTCGCCCATCTTGTGCCCCTCGGTGCGGTGCAGCCCGCGCTGGGTGGCCCACCGCCCGTTGCCGTCCATCACGACGGCGACGTGATTCGGCACCTGGCCGGCCGGGATCTGAGGCGCGGCGGCCTTGGAGGTGTGTTGCGGCGGCCTGGCGAACCTGCCGTGGCTGCGGGGCGTCAGTTCGGGAAAGACGACCGGCCACGTCGACTTGTCGGGAAATGTGGGGTAGTCGTCAGGCGCCTGGGGCAGCTGTGGGTACTTCTGCTTGCCCTTCTTGGTAGCCATGCGCCATATCCTGCCCGACCAGCGGCGCCCGTAGGTCAGCGACTGTCTGATCGGCCCGGTACATCCGTTCGACCAGCGGCAACGTTCGCAACTGGCGTTCCAGGTGCCACTGCAGGTGCGCGGCGACCAGGCCGCTGGCCTGGCTGCGATGCGATGTCGTCGACGCCTGCGCGTGCTCCCAGTCCCCGTCATACAGCGCGGCCATCAGGTCCAACACCCCCTGCGGTGGTGTCACCGATCCCGACGGCCGGCAATGTACGCACACACTGCCCCCGGCTGCGACGTGGAACGCCCGGTGCGGACCCGGCGTCGCGCAGCGGGCGCATTCGATCAGCGCCGGCGCCCAGCCGGCGATTCCCATGGCGCGCAACAGGTAAGCGTCCAGCACGAGTTCCCGCGGCCGGCTACCGTCGGCGACCGCCCGCAGCGCGCCGACAGTCAGCCGGTGCAGTGCGGGCATCGGCGCCCGCTCCTCGCCTGCCAGCCGCTCGGCGGTCTCGAGGACCGCGCACGCGCAGGTGTAGCGGCCGTAGTCACTGACGATGTCGGTGGCGAACGCATCGATGGCCTGGACCTGGGTGACGATGTCGAGATTGCGACCGGGATGCAGCTGAACATCGATGTGCGCGAACGGCTCCAGCCTGGCCCCGAACTTGCTGCGGGTACGCCGGACACCCTTGGCCACCGCGCGCACCAGCCCGTGGTCGCGGGTGAGCAGGGTGACGATCCGGTCGGCCTCACCGAGCTTGTGCTGACGCAGCACCACCGCTCGATCCCGGTACAGCCGCATCACAACAGTCTCCCACTGCGATCGGACAGATTCCGGTACGCAGCGCCGATATTCTTGTAGGCGATGGTCGAACAGCTCCGATTCCCCACGCTCACTCAGCAGCTGTTTCAGCTGGCGAGTGGTTCAGTCACGTCCGAAGACCTGGTGCGCCGATCGCTCGACGCGATCGCGGCCAGCCAGCCCACCCTCAACGCATTCCGGGTGGTGCTGGCCGACCAGGCTCTGGCCGACGCCGCCAGAGCGGACCGCAAACGCGCCGCCGGCAAACACCTTCCACTGTTGGGCATCCCGATCGCGGTGAAGGACGACGTCGACGTCGAAGGGGTGCCCACCAGGTTCGGCGCCGACGGCACGATCCGGCCTGCCGAAGCCGACGCCGAAGTCGTGCGTCGGCTGAAGGCCGCGGGCGCGGTGATCGTCGGCAAGACCAACACGTGCGAGTTGGGTCAGTGGCCGTTCACCAGTGGGCCCGCCTTCGGTCACACCCGCAATCCGTGGTCGCGTGAGCACACACCGGGCGGATCGTCGGGCGGCAGCGCCGCCGCCGTGGCTGCCGGTCTGGTGGCCGCGGCCATCGGATCGGACGGCGCGGGCAGCGTCCGCATCCCCGCGGCGTGGACTCACCTGGTCGGTATCAAACCCCAGCGCGGCAGGATCTCCACCTGGCCGTTGCCCGAGGCGTTCAACGGCATCACCGTCAACGGTGTGCTCGCCCGAACGGTCACCGACGCGGCGATCGTGCTCGACGCGGCGTCCGGCAACGTTCCCGGTGATCTGCACCAGCCGCCGCCGGTAGAGGTATCGGACTACGTCGGCCGGGCGCCTGGCCCACTGCGGATCGCGCAGTCCACGAAGTTCCCGTTCACCGTCTTCCGGGCCAAGCTGCATCCCGAGATCCGTGCTGCGCTGGAGACCACCGCAGCGCAGCTCGAAGAACTCGGACACACGATCGTGTCCGCCGATCCCGGATACGACCTGGCCATGTCCTGGAACTTCCTGTCCCGGTCGACGGCGGGGCTGGTCGAGTGGGCGGATCGCCTCGGCCGCGACGTCACACTCGACGATCGCACCAGAGCCAACATCCGCACGGGCTGGCTGCTATCGCAGAACACGCTTCGCAAGGCCCGCGCCCGAGAGGCCGCGTCCCAGCGCCGCATGGGGTGGATCTTCAACATTGCCGACGTCGTACTCGCGCCGACGACCGCACAACCGCCTCCCGAAGTGCACGACTTCGACAGGCTCGGTGGCCTGGCCACCGACCGCGCCATGATTCGGGCCTGCCCCGTCACCTGGCCCTGGAACCTCTTGGGCTGGCCCTCGATCAGTGTGCCCGCCGGGTTCACGTCCTCGGGTCTGCCGATCGGCGTGCAGTTGATGGGCCCGGCCAACAGTGAGCCGCTACTGATCTCGCTCGCCGCCGCACTCGAGGCGATCAACGGCTGGTCGAACCGGCAGCCGCAGGTGTGGTGGACGCCGTCCACGGCACCGGATCCGGAGCCCACCGGCCCGCACGACGATTCCATAGCGCACATCACGCCCGGCGAAGTGGCGTAATGTCATCGCCCATGACGGCGCGGCACTCTGCATATGCACTGTCGGCCCTGGTGGTGGCGGCCGGCAGCATCATCGGAACACCGACGGCCGGTGCCGACAACAAGCGGCTGAACGACGGCGTGGTCGCCAACGTCTACACCATGCAGCACCAAGCCGGCTGTACGACCGACATCAAGATCAACCCCAAGCTGCGCCTGGCCGCGCAGTGGCACACCAACGATGTCCTCAACAACCGCGCGCTGGCCGGCGATATCGGTTCCGACGGTTCGACGGTGGCCGATCGCGCACGCAACGCCGGCTATGCCGGGCCAGTCGCCGAGACGACGGCGATCAATCCGGCGCTCGCCATCAGCGGCATCGAGTTGATCAATCAGTGGTATCACCGACCCGACTACAACGCGATCATGTCGGACTGCTCGAACGTCGACATCGGTGTGTGGTCCGCAAATCTGATCGACCGCACCGTCGTGGTGGCGGTCTACGGCAAGGGCGACGGTGCACCGCCGGTGCAGTCACCCGGCAGGCCGTTCGGCACGCCGGGCGCAGGCGCACCGGGCTGACGTCCCGCATTGGCAAAAGTCTTTCTTCGGGAGGATCCGTGGAAATCAGCGTGACGAAAGTGGCGGCGCTGACGTTCGCGGCGGCCGCAATATCGGCGAGTGTCGGCACCGCGCCCGCGTCCGCACAATCGCGCAACGTCGTCTTCGAAGTCACCGGGTCGGGCACCGTGTACTCGATCGACCTGGATCCCGGCGGCCGTATCCCCGAAGACACCGCCGCGCCGTTCACTCAGGCTGTGTCGATCGGTCCTGACGTGGCACTGCTCCAGGTCGTCGTGGTGACCAAGACCGGGAGCCAAGGGTGCCGCATCACCGTCGACGGCACCGTCGTGGCCGAGCAGGCCCCCGGCGACGCTGCGCACTGCATCGCCTATCTGTAACCCTAGAACCCAAGCCGGCCAAGCTGTTTGGGGTCGCGCTGCCAGTTCTTGGCGATCTTGACTCGTAGGTCGAGATAGACCTTCGTGCCCAAGAGCTTTTCGATCTGCGTGCGTGCCGCTGTCCCGACTGTCCGCAGCCTCGCGCCGCCCTTGCCGATCACAATGCCCTTCTGGCTGTCTCGTTCGACGTAGATGATGGCGTGAACGTCGACCAGCTCGCCCTGCTCTTCTGACCTTCCTTCGCGTTGCTCAACCTCTTCGATGACCACCGCCAGTGAGTGCGGCAGCTCGTCACGCACACCTTCCAGTGCGGCCTCGCGGATCAGCTCAGCCATCAGCACTTCCTCTGGCTCGTCGGTGAGCTCCCCGTCGGGGTAGAACGCCGGCCCCGGCGGCAGCTGTGACGCGAACACGTCGGTCAGTACGTCGAGGTTCTCACCGGTGGTCGCCGACACCGGAACGATCTCGGTGTGGGGGCCGACGAGCTCGCTCACCGCCATCAACTGCGCGGCAACGCGATCCCGTGCCACTTTGTCGGTCTTGGTGACGATCGCGACCAGCGTCGTCCTGGGTGCGATGGTGCGGATCTGCTCAAGGATCCACCGGTCCCCCGGGCCGATCCGCTCGTCGGCGGGAATGCACAGCCCGATCACGTCGACCTCGGAGTAGGTGTCCTTCACCAGCTCGTTGAGCCGCTGGCCCAGTAGCGTGCGCGGCCGGTGCAGCCCAGGGGTATCGATCAGGATGATCTGAAAGTTTTCGCGATGCACGATGCCGCGGATGGTGTGTCGAGTGGTCTGCGGCCGGTTCGAGGTGATCGCCACCTTGGTGCCGACCAGGGCGTTGGTCAGCGTCGACTTGCCGGTGTTGGGACGTCCGATGAAACAGACGAACCCCGAACGAAACTCGTTCATCGGAGCTCTTTCGCGCCGAGCTTCACAATGGGTTACCCGCGCGATCGGTGACGATCACCACGGCGTCGGCCGACAGCTCGCGCACCGCGGTGACGCCTGCGTCGTCAGCTGTTCCACCCACCACAACGGCGGCTTCGAGTCCGGCCGCACCGCTGGACACGGCTGCCGCGACAGCGGCTTGCAGCGCAGTCAGCCCCAGCGAGTCCAGCGCCACCGGCGCGCCAGCATAGGTGCGCCCGTCGCTATCCCGCACGGCCGCACCACTGGATGCCTCGGCCCGCCCCATCGCGCCGCGCGCCAGCGTCACCAACTTGGCGTCCTCGGCATCGAGGTCAGTCATCGCCATCCTCCGCACGCTCGGTCGGACTGACCAGAACGGTGCCGACACGGACCCGTCCGCGGTGATCCGGCCCACCCTCGGCGCGCAAGCGCAGGCCGTCCCAGGTGACTTCGGCGCCCGGCAACGGAACACGCCCCAACTCGAAGGCAACCAGACCACCGACCGTATCGACGTCGAGGTCCTCGTCGAAATCGATGTCGTAGAGCTCACCGAGGTCCTCGATCGGGAGCCGGGCGGACACCCGGTACCTGTTGCCGCCCAGCTCTTCCACCGGAGCGACTTCGTCGGTGTCGTACTCGTCGGCGATCTCGCCGACGATCTCCTCCAGCACGTCCTCGATCGTGACGAGCCCTGCGATCGCCCCGTATTCGTCGACGAGCAGCACCATGTGGACACGGTCGCGCTGCATTTCCCGCAGCAGCTCATCCAACGGTTTGGAGTCCGGCACGAAAGCCGCGGGCCGCATCACCTCGGACGCTTTGGTGTCCCGCCCGCCGTTGTTCGAGTAATACGTCTTCTGGACAAGGTCTTTCAGGTAGACGACGCCAATGACGTCGTCGACGTTCTCGCCGATCACCGGGATGCGGGAATGCCCGCTGCGCACGGCGAGCGAGGTCGCTTGGCCCGCGGTCTTGTCACTTTCGATCCACACCATCTCGGTGCGCGGCACCATCACTTCGCGCGCCGGGGTGTCCCCGAGCTCGAACACCGACTGAATCATGCGCCGCTCATCATCGGCCACCACACCACTCTGCTGCGCCAGGTCGACGACCTCACGCAGTTCGATCTCGGACGCGAATGGGCCGTTGCGGAAGCCGCGGCCCGGCGTCAGCGCGTTACCGAGCAACACCAGCAGTCGGCTCACCGGGGTGAGCACGATCGAAATCGCTTGCAGCGGAAGCGCGGCCACTAGCGAGATGGAATAGGCGTTTTGCCGGCCGACGGTCCTCGGACCCACGCCGATCGCGACGAAGCTGACCACCGTCATGGCCGCCGCCGCTGTGACGAGGCCCCAGCTCACCCCGAGATAGTCGTCGAGGAAAGCGGCCAACAGCACGGTCGCGCTTACCTCGCAGGCGATTCGGAGCAGCACGCAGAGGTTGATGAAGCGCGGCCGCTCGGCCATCACTCTGGCGAGCCGGACCGCGCCGGGACGTTCGTCGCGCACGAGTTCCTCGACGCGGGCGATCGAAACTGTGCTGATCGCCGCATCGGTTGCCGCGAAAAGTCCGGCCACACCGATCAGAACGATCGCGCCGATCAACTGACCCAGATTGTTCACGGTTGGTCGAAGAATCTGGACTTGTCCAGCAGGCGCCGGTCCTTCTCGGACTGACGATCCTGGTGATACGCCTCGACCTGGTCGGCGACCCACTCCTCGAGCAGTTGGCGTTGCAGGGCGAACATCTCCTTTTCCTCATCGGGTTCGGCATGGTCGTAGCCCAGTAGATGCAACACCCCGTGCACCGTCAACAACGCCAGTTCCTGTCCGAGCGAATGACCCGCCACGGCAGCCTGATCGGCGGCAAACGGCGGGCACAGCACAATATCGCCGAGCATCGACGGACCGGGTTCGGCCGCGTCGGGCCTGCCCCCGGGTTCGAGTTCATCCATCGGGAAGCTCATCACGTCGGTGGGGCCGGGCAGGTCCATCCACCGCATATGGAGGTCTGCCATCGCCGAGGTGTCGAGCAACACCATCGAAAGTTCGGCAGCAGGATGTACTTTCATCTTGCGGATGACGAATCGGGCGATGCTGATCAGTTCCTCTTCGGAAACGTCGATGCCCGATTCGTTGGACACCTCAATACTCATCGTTGAATTCCGTTACCGCCGTGGCCGACTAGCTGTGTTCGATGTCGCCGGCCTTCCGGCTCCAGAAGCACGCCGCTGCGCCCTGTTCATCAGGTCGGGATCCTCTGACTTCGCGTACGCGTCGACGATGTCTGCCACCAGCCGGTGCCGAACGACGTCCGCGCTCGTGAGTTCGGCGAAGTGGATGTCGTCGACGCCATCGAGAATCCGCATCGCAGTACGCAGTCCGGACGACGCGCCACCGGGCAGGTCTACCTGCGTGATATCGCCGGTGACAACGATTTTCGAGCCGAAGCCCAGTCGGGTCAGGAACATCTTCATCTGCTCGCTGGTCGTGTTCTGCGCCTCGTCGAGAATGATGAACGCATCTGACAACGTACGACCCCGCATATACGCCAGCGGCGCAACCTCGATGATGCCCGCGTTCATCAGCTTCGGGATCGACTCGGGATCCATCATGTCGTGCAGCGCGTCATACAGCGGCCGCAGGTACGGATCGATCTTCTCGCTCAACGTGCCGGGCAGGAAACCCAGACGCTCACCGGCTTCCACCGCGGGGCGGGTGAGAATGATCCTGGTGACCTGCTTCGACTGTAATGCGTTGACGGCCTTGGCCATTGCCAGGTAAGTCTTACCGGTACCCGCAGGGCCGATACCGAAGACAACAGTGTGCGCGTCAATGGCGTCGACATAACGCTTCTGGTTCAACGTCTTCGGGCGGATGGTCTTGCCTCGCCGCGACAGGATGTCGAGGGTCAGCACCTCCGCGGGTGATTCGTTGCCGGTTCCGGTGAGCATGGCAACGCTGTGCTTGACGGCCTCGGGGGTGAGCCGCTGGCCGCTGGCAACGATCGCGATGAGTTCGGAGACCACCCGCTCGGCCAACGCCACATCGGCGGGCTCCCCGGACAACGTCAGCGCGTTGCCGCGAACGTGGATATCGGCCGCCAGGATGCGCTCGAGCGCGCGCAGATTCTCGTCGGCGGATCCAAGCAGGCCCACGACTTCGTCGGGCGGAACATCGATGCTGCTGCGAACGGTCGCGTCGGAGTCAGCGTTCGTCTCGCTGGGCGTCACGTGCGGTTTTCTGCCTGCTTTCTGGTCTGGCCTGCTTGTTTGCCTGGGAGTACCCAGTTTACCGCCGGTCGCCGATGCAACCCAATGGTTAACCCGTTGACCACCGTTTGGTGAGCACGCCGAGGGCGCCCAGCGCGACCGCCGCGGCCGTCGACGTGCGCAGCACCGTGGGCCCGAGTCGCACCACCGAAGCTCCGGCTTCCGACAGTGCGACGATCTCGTCGTTGTCGATGCCGCCCTCCGGCCCGATGAGAAGGAGGAGCGAATCGGCAGCCGCGACCGGCACGTCGGAGATCGGTTGTGTCGCGGATTCGTGCAGGACGAGCACCGGGGTCGACTCGATGTCGCGCACCCGTTCCACCAGCTCCTTCGTCGATACCACGCCGCTGACGTCGGGGATGTGTGCCCGCCGGGATTGCCGTGCTGCCGACCGGATGACGGCCCGCCATCGGCGCAGGCCCTTGTCGACGCGGGTCTGGCCTTCCCAGCGCGCCACGCAGCGCGACGACTGCCACGCGACGAACGAATCAGCCCCTGCCTCGGTAGCCAGCTCGATGGCCAGTTCGGAGCGGTCGGACTTGGGCAGTGCCTGCACGACGGTGATCCTCGGCGTTGGTGGCTCGATTGTCCGACGGTCCATCACGCGGGCCGTCAGCACGCCTTTGCCGACGCCCTCGATGACACAGTGAGCAACCGCGCCCGCACCATCGCTGAGGTCGAGTTTCTCGCCGCAGCGGATCCGCCGGACGTTCGCCGCGTGGAAGCCTTCGTCGCCGTCGACCACGGCAAGCTCACCTACCGGGGGCAGCGCGTCGACATAGAAGAGCGGAGCAATGGGGTCCCCTGTCACGGGCTCTCAGCGACCGCTGAACGTTTCGCGTAGCCGGCTGAACAGTCCTCCGCCGGAGGCGTTCGAGTTCACGGTCCGCACCTCGGCGGTGTCGCGGCTGCGCTTGTCCTTCAGTTTGCGCAACAACTCGATGTCCTCGTGGTCCAGCCGCGACGGCACCACCACGTCGATATGGGCGTGCAGGTTTCCCCGTACCCCGGACCGAAGGTGTGGCATCCCGTGCCCGCGCAGCGTCGTGACCTGTCCCGGTTGGGTTCCTGCCGCGATGGTGATCTCGGTCGGGCCGTCGAGGATCGCATCGACGGTCACGGTGGCGCCGAGCGCCGCGTCGACCATCGGCACCGAGATCGTGCAGTGCAGATCATCGCCGTCGCGGACGAAGATGTCGTGGGCCTTCTCGTGCACCTCGACGTACAGGTCCCCCGCGGGCCCGCCGCCCGGGCCGACCTCGCCCTGCGCGGCCAGTCGTACGCGCATGCCGTCACCGACGCCCGCGGGGATCTTGACGCTGATCTCACGGCGCGCGCGCACCCGGCCGTCGCCGCCGCAGCGGTGGCACGGATCGGGGATGACCTCGCCGACCCCGCCGCACACCGGACAGGGTCGCGACGTCATCACCTGGCCGAGCAGCGAGCGCTGCACCGATTGCACCTCGCCGTGCCCGTGGCAGGTGTCGCACGTGACCGGCTTGGAGTTGCCGTGGGTGCCCTTGCCCTGGCACAGGTCGCACAGCACTGCGGTGTCGACGGTGACCTGTTTGGTCACGCCGGTCGCGCACTCCGAAAGGTCCAGCCGCATCCGCAGCAGCGAATCCGAACCCGGCCGTACGCGTCCGATCGGCCCCCGGGACGTGGCTCCGCCGCCGAAGAACGCCTCGAACACGTCGCCGAGTCCACCGAATCCGCCGAACCCGGCTCCGTTTCCAGCGGCGGATTCCAGCGGATCCCCGCCCAGATCGACGACGCGGCGCTTCTCCGGATCGCTGAGCACCTCGTACGCCGCGCTGATGTCCTTGAATCGCGCCTGCGCGTCCTCGTCGGGGTTGACATCGGGGTGCAGTTCGCGAGCCAGTTTGCGATACGCGCGCTTGATCTCGGCGTCACTCGCATCCCGGCTCACGCCGAGCAGCCCGTAATAGTCGCGTGCCACGCTGACTTGCCTGACCTTTCCTGCTGGTTAGAAGCGGTTTGTGCCGGCCCTACCTGGTACCGAGTACTTCGCCGATATAGAGAGCAACCGCGGCGACATTGGCGATAGTTCCCGGATAGTCCATCCGAGTCGGTCCCAGCACACCCATACCGCCGTATACCTTGCCCGAACTTCCGTATGCGGTGGTAATCACCGATGTGCCTGCCATCGCCTCGGCTTCGGTCTCGTGGCCGATCCGGACGGTGATCTTGCCCGCTTCCTGCTGCGCCGCCAGCAGTCGCAGCACCACTACCTGCTCTTCGAGCGCTTCGAGTACCGAACGCAGCGACCCGCCGAAATCCGCGGTGTTGCGGGTGAGGTTGGCCGTGCCGCCCAGCATCAGACGCTCCTCGCTGTGCTCGACCAGCGTCTCCACCAGCATCGTCGCAGACCGTCCTACCGCGTCGGCAAGGCCGCCGGTGCCGTTGAGCTGGGAGGCCAGATCGGCGACCGCGATCGATGCGGCGGCCAGCGGCTTGCCTTCCAGCGCCTGCCCCAGCACGTCGCGCAGCTTGGCGACGTCGTGTTCGTCCAGTGCGTCACCCAGTTCGACGATGCGCTGGTCGACGCGACCGGTGTCGGTGATGACGACCAGCAGCAGCCGCGCCGGCGTCAACGCGACCACCTCGAGATGGCGCACCGAGGACGTCGAGAGCGTCGGATATTGCACGATCGCGACCTGGCGG
Organism: Mycobacterium neglectum; assembly: GCF_002591975.1. Taxonomy (GTDB): domain Bacteria; phylum Actinomycetota; class Actinomycetes; order Mycobacteriales; family Mycobacteriaceae; genus Mycobacterium; species Mycobacterium neglectum. Next base: position 98,362 of record NZ_NVQE01000013.1, read on the forward strand.
GTCAGCTGGGCGAGCAACCGCACCGCGCGGCGCAGGACGTCGTCGAGATCGACACCGGACTCCAGGAATCCCAGGATGGCGCTGCGTTCGGCGGACGAGAGCGGCTTGACCTCTTCGAGCCGGTCGACGAACTCGCGGTAGCCCTTCTCGGTGGGGACCCGGCCCGAGCTGGTGTGCGGCTGGGCGATGTAGCCCTCGGCCTCCAGCACCGCCATATCGTTGCGGACGGTCGCGCTGGAGACGCCGAGATTGTGACGTTCGACGATTGATTTCGAGCCGATCGGTTCCTTGGTGGCCACGAAGTCGGCGACGATCGCGCGCAGCACCTCGAATCGACGATCATCGGCGCTGCCCATGCGTTCACCTGCCTCTCGTAGGGGTTGGAATTCATTTTACGGCCATCATCAGCGGCGATGCCGCACCAGCGGCTGTACGCGGTGCGTGCGGCGTTTGCGATAGCCTCCACAAGTGATGCGTTTGCCTCGGGGGACGACGCGGGGATTGACTGCTCGGCGCCAGAAGTCGCCACCGGGGCGGCTCCGGAGCCAGATGTCGCCACCGGGGCGGCTCCGATGATCTTCAAGGGGGTGCTCGACGGTAGGCCCTACCCTGAGCATGGGCTGTCGTATCGGCAGTGGGCACAGATCCCGCCCCGCCAGATCCGGTTGGACGAACTTGTGATGACCACGACGGTGCTGGCGCTTGACCGGTTGCTTTCGGAGGACTCGACGTTCTACGGCGACCTCTTCCCGCACGCGGTGAAGTGGAACGGCGATGTCTATCTGGAAGACGGCCTACACCGCGCCGTGCGCTCGGCTTTGCGCAACCGGATCGTGCTGCACGCGCGGGTGTTCGACATGGATCTGCCTATTTCCGAACAGGTCTCGACCTAACACCTCGGTTTCACGGCGCGATTGCGCGCTGGCCGCCTGTCACCTCCAACACCGCTCCGTTGACGTAGCTGGCATCGGGCGAGCACAGGAATGTCACTGCACCTGCGATCTCGTTGGTGGATGCCACTCGGCCCAAGGCCGTCGTGGTGGCGAGGCCGTCGACAAGGCCAGGTGTCACCGCCGTGCCGGGCGTGTCCGTCGGACCGGCGCGCACCGCATTCACCCGCACGCCGAATCCGCCGAATTCGTCGGCCCAGGCCTTGGTCAACAATTCCACTGCGGCCTTCGTCGCCCCGTATATGCCCGCGTCGCGCGCCGGCACCGCCGCGGCAACGGTGCTCAGGTTGATCACCGCGCCCCTGCCCTGCGCCACCATGGCGGGCGACAGTTCCTGCACGAGAATGTAGGGCGCGCGCAGGTTGATGTTGACATGTTCGTCGAAGGAAGCATCGTCGGTCCCGCTCGTCGGAGCGAAACGATAGATCCCCGCGTTGTTGATCAGTATGTCGACGGGACCAGACTCGTGTGCCAGACGTCGAACGTCGTCGGGCCGCGAAAGATCGGCGTAGACGAACCGAGCTTTGCCGCTTTCGTTTTCGATCTCTCTGACGACCTCAGTTCCTCGCTCGCTGCTGCGCCCGTGTACCACGACCTCGGCGCCGGCCGCCGCAAGTCGCAGTGCGATCGCGCGACCGATGCCCGACGTCGCACCCGTCACCAACGCGGTCGCATCGTGATGGCTCATGACACCGTCACCAGTTCGGACACGTTCGAGAAGAGCGTTCCCAGCCCTTCCGCCATCGTGGGGTGCGCCAGCACCGCATCCCGCAACGCCTGGTACGGCATGCCGGCGATCATCGCCATCTGAACCACGGCCATCACCTCGCCGGCCTCCGCGCCGAACATCGTGAAACCGACGATGCGGTCGTCGGCGGCCACCAGCGCTTTCATGAAACCCCTTGTTTCCCCAGTGGTCTGGCTGCGCAGCACCGCGCTTATCGGCAGTCGCACCACGCGGACCTCGACACCGTCACGGTGGGCCTCGCGCTCGGTGATCCCGACGCGCGCCAACTGTGGATCGGTGAACATGCAGCGCGGAACCAACCGGTCGCCAGAAGAGCGGCTTTCGCCGGCCAAGTTGTCCCGGATGATCCGGTAGTCGTCAAACGACACGTGAGTGAATTGCTCATGACCCGCGCAGCATTCGCCGATCCCCCACACACCAGGCGCGCTCGTTTCCAATTCGTCGTTGACATCGAGGAACCCGCGGTCATCCACGTCGACGCCGGCGACTCCCAGGCCGATGCCTGCGGTGTTCGGCACCCGCCCCACCGCGACCAGTAAGTCGCTGCCCTCGATGCTGCGCTCACCCGACGGCGTAGAGACCTCGACGGTCACTTCGCTGCCGGAGCGGCCGGACACAGCGATCGGATCGGCCGATTCGATGACATCGATGCCCTCGTCGGACAGCAGCCGCCGCAGTTCGTCCACCACGTCGTCGTCCTCCTGCGCGGCGATCTGCGCGCCGTGCTGGATGATCGTCACGCGGCTGCCGAACCTGCGGTAGGCCTGCGCCAGTTCGATGCCGACGTAACCACCGCCCAGAACGATCAAATGGGCTGGGACATAGTCAAGTTCGAGCAGCTCGATATTGGTCATCGGCTGGGCATCGACGAGTCCGGGGGCATCGGGAACCGCTGCGTGCGTCCCGAGGTTCAAAAATACGCGGTCGGCCGTCAACGTGCGAGTGCCACCGTCATTGAGTTGCACTTCCAGGGTTCTCGGTGCCACGAAACGACCGCTTCCCATCACGAGTTCGGCACCGCTGTTCTCATACCGCTTGCGGGTGCCGTCGATCATGTAGTCGACCATTTCGCGTTTGCGCCGCCTGACTCCTGCCATGTCGACGGTGACCACACCCGTGCGGAGACCGAACGTCTCAGCATGACGAGCGAGATCGACGACCTTGGCGCTGGAGATCTCATTCTTGGTCGGCAGACAGTTGATGTTGGGGCAGGAACCGCCGATCCATCGGCGCTCCACAACCGCGGTCCGCTGGCCCGATTGCGCAAGGTGCCAGGCGAGATACATTCCGCCGTTACCGCTACCGAGAATCAGGGCATCGAAGCGTTCTGTCATGGCGAGCACGTCCCCTCTTGCCGATCGTGTCTCCCCAGAATCGAACCCGCACCGATGCGCTGTCTCCACCGCTGGCGGGAATCTGGACTACCGGCTAGCGGTAATCGCCGCTGCGCTCACCGAGCATCGAGGAAGGCGAGCACCGCCAACACCCGGCGGTGGTCCTCACCCGTCTCCGGCAGGCTCAACTTGTTCATGATGCTGCGGATGTGCTTTTCGACGGTGCCCTCGGTGACCCAAATACGATGCGCGATACCGGCATTCGATCGCCCCTCGGCCATCAACGCCAGTACTTCGCTTTCGCGTTCGCTCAATACACTCAGCGGGTCGTCTCGCCTGCGTGCCGATACGAGTTCGGCGACCAGAGCAGGGTCGACCACCGACGCACCCCTGGCGACCCGCTCCAGCGAATCGATGAAATCGGCGACATCGGTGATGCGACTCTTGAGCAGATAACCGATGCGGTCGCCGGCCGCCAGCAGGTCCATCGCATCGTCGACGGCAACGTGTGCGGAAAGCACCATGATTGCGGTGTTCGGAAGTTCCTGCCGGATCAGCCTGGCGGCGTCCAACCCCTCGCTGGTGTTGGTGGGCGGCATCCGGATGTCGGTGACGACGAGGCCCGGTGTCATCGCGCGGACCAGGCTGATCAGCTGCTCGCCGTCACCGGCCTGCCCGACGACTTCGAATCCTGCGCCCTCGAGCAGACTGGCCAACCCCGCCCGAAGCAGGATGTCATCGTCGGCCAGCACCACTCGGGTCGTCTCTGCCATCAATCCGCTCCTTCGGCGCGCGGTGCTGCAATGTCTAGGCGGGGTCGGGCCACCAGGGCCAACAGGACCACGCCGGTGAAAACCTGCCAGATCATGATCGTGTACACACAAGCCCGCTCGACGAGGCCGATATGCGAGAAGTCGATCGCCCATGTGCTGTAGGTCTGCAGCATTACGGCCAACACGAGGCCGGCCACGCCGATCAGCACTCCGATTGGGGCATACCAGCGCACCGACACGGCACGACCAATGACCACCGAACCGGCCACGATGGCCGCATTGCCGCCGCCTATCGCCAGAAACGCACCCATTCCGTGCAACCAGTCGTAGCCGTCATTCCACAACGGCGAAAAACCGTGGACGATGCCGACCAGGAGATTGCCGACGGCGTTGATGGCCACCAGCAGCAGAAAGACCAAGCCTGCCCACAGTCCGCGGATAGCACGTACCGCCACGACCGCCCCGGCCAGGAACAACGCGCCCTGCAGGAAGAACCCCCAGTTCATCAGCGACGCGCGCGGGGACCATTCGGGGACACCCAGCACGCTGATGTACTTGGCCACATAGCTGTAGGACGGGACGGCCGCCGCCGCGATCGCCTCGAACGCGACGAAAATGACGGCTGCCGATATCCACAAGACGGCGACAACGCGCAGCGTGCGCCGAGAAGTGGTCACGGCCACAACGGTAGAGCAGCGCAGGTCTCTCAGCTGGGCGGTTCGAACCGGCAGGCCGGCCAGCATATCCCCGCGCCAGGTTAGGCTAGGCTAACTAACTGCGAGATCGGACAACCGCCGAGCAGAGGACATTGGACATGGGCAGAGGCTTGCAGGGGGCCCTACTGCGGAGCTTCGGGGGGCGCGACCATGAGGCCACGGTCCTGGAGATCTCGCGGTTGGCACCGCATTTTGTGCGGATCACCATGTCATCGCCGACCATCTTCGAAGACGTCGTCGTAGAGCCAACTGCGTTCCTGCGCTTCTGGTTTCCTGACCCCGATGGCAGCGACAGCGAGTTTCAGCGCATCTACACGCTTGTGTGGACGGAGCCGGAGTCAGGCAAATTCGCGGTGGACGTCGTCCTTCACGAACCGTCAGGACCCGCAAGTCACTGGGCGGCAAGGGCCGAACCGGGTATGACCCTTCCCGTCGTTGCGTTGGGCTCCAAGGGGTTTGCGGTTCCCGAAGAAGAACTACCCGCCGGCTATCTACTCATCGGCGACTCGGCATCCATACCCGCCATCAACTCGATCCTTGCCGCGCTCCCGGCCGACGTCGAGGTCGAGGTCTACCTCGAACGCCACTCCCCCGACGACGAGCTCATCCCGCTCAACGACCATCCGCGTCGCCGACTGCACTGGGTGGACAGGGTCGACGAGCTCGCCCTGGCCGCGGCCATCGAGGAGCGGGACTGGTCGAACTGGTCGGCATGGGCAGGCCCGGAGGCCGGCTCGCTCAAGCACCTGCGCAAGCGGCTGCGCGACGTCTTCGGATTCCCGAAGTCCGACGTGCATGCGCAGGCGTACTGGACGCAGGGCCGCGAGATGGGCAGCCGCCGCGACGCCGAGGACACACCCGCCGAGGTCGACAACGGCGCAGCGGTCGAGACGAAGGCGACGCCTGTCCCGGCGGAGGCTCCCAAGGGACGGTGGCGTTCGCAGGCCGCCAAGGATCTGTTGGCTCCGGTGAAGCCGCAGCTGATCGCCACGGGCATTCTCGAAACGCTCATCACGCTCCTCGGGCTCGCGCCTTTCATCGTGCTCGTCGAGCTAGCCAGGCAGCTGCTGGCGGGAGCCGACGAGGCCGCCATGCGCAGCACTTTGATCGTGTTCGTGGTCCTGCTGGGGACGGGCGCCGCGCTCAGCGCCGCACTTCTGGTGTGGCTGCACGTCGTCGACATGCGGTTCAACGCGGCGGTGCGCCGGCGGCTGCTCGACAAGCTCGCCCGGGTACCCCTTGGGTGGTTCACCCAGCGCGGGTCGGGTGCGGTCAAGAAGCTCATCCAAGACGACACCCTGTCGTTGCACTACCTCGTCACCCATGCGGTGTCGGATGCGGTGGGCGCGGTCGTCGCGCCGATCGCGGTGCTGGTGTACCTCTTCGTCGTCGACTGGCGGCTGGCGTTGATCCTGCTACTACCGATCCTGGTGTACATCCTCACGACGTGGACGATGGTGTACCAGAGCGGCCCGAAGATCACCGAGGCGTCCCGGTGGGCCGAGCGAATGAACGGTGAAGCCGCGGCCTATCTGGATGGTCAGCCCGTCATCCGGATCTTCGGGGGCGCGGCGACCTCGTCGTTCCGGCGGCGCCTGGACGAATACATCGACTTCATCAATGTCTGGCAGCGCCCGTTCATCGGCAAGAAGACGTTCATGGACCTGACCACCCGGCCGTCAACGTTCCTGTGGCTCATCGCATTCGCGGGAACCCTGTTCGTCGTATCCGGGGCGATGGACCCGGTGACGTTGCTGCCGTTCCTGATCCTCGGAACGACCTTCGGGACCCGTCTGCTCGGTATGGCATTCGGATTCGCCGGTCTGCGCGAGGGTTTACAGGCCGCCCGTCGCCTCGCGGTCACCCTCGACGAAGACGAACTGGCCACCGGCATGTCGGACACCGCGACGAAGCCACCCGCTTCCGGGACCGTCGCCTTCGAGAACGTCGGATTCGGTTATCGGCCGGGCGTTCCGGTCATCCGCGACGTCACACTGACCCTGCGACGAGGCACGGTCACCGCACTGGTCGGCCCCTCCGGATCCGGAAAGTCCACGCTGGCATCGCTTCTCGCCCGCTTCCATGATGTCGACACCGGTGCGATCCGCATCGACGGGCGCGATGTGCGGACACTGGAGCCCGACGAGTTGTACGCCCAGGTCGGCTTTGTGTTCCAGGATGTCCAACTCGTCGGTGGCACGGTCCGCGACAACATCGCGCTGGCCCGGCCCGATGCCAGCGACGCCGAGGTCGAGGCCGCGGCCGCGGATGCCCAGAACCACGACCGGATCATGCGGCTGCCCAACGGATACCAGACAGCGCTCGGTGCCAGCAGCCAACTATCCGGAGGCGAGCGCCAACGCCTCACCATCGCCCGCGCGTTGCTCGCCGACACACCGATCCTGATCTTGGACGAGGCGACAGCATTTGCCGATCCAGAATCGGAATACCTTGTGCAGCAGGCCTTGGGTCGTCTCATTCACAAGCGGACGGTGCTCGTGATCGCCCACCGGCTGCACACCATCACCGAAGCCGACCAGATCGTCGTGCTCGATCACGGGCGTATCGCACAGATCGGCAGACACACCGAGTTGCTCGACTCCGGCGGCCGCTATCGCCAGCTGTGGGAGAGCCGACTCGGCGAAGCAAGAACGCCGCAGGGGGCGCTCACCGGAGAGGTCACCCGATGATCGGCAACCTGATCCGGCTCGTCCCCGCCGAACACCGCGGCGCACTCACCGGCTACGCGGTGCTCACAGTGATCTCGGTGATCCTGCGCGCCGCCAGCGCGCTGCTTCTGGTGCCGCTCCTCGGCGCCCTGTTCAGCACGACACCTTCGGATGCTCTGCCGTGGCTCGGTGCTCTGACCGCGGCCACTTTCGGCGGCTGGATCGTCGATATGGTCCAGGCGCGCATCGGTTACCGCATCGGCTTCGCACTGGCCAACGACACCCAGCACAGGATGGCCGACCGGCTCACCGACGTTCCGCTCGGTTGGTTCACCACCGACAACACCGCGATGGCGCGGCAGGCCATCGCGGCCAGCGCACCAGACCTCGTCTCCTTCGTCGCGAACCTGCTCACGCCGTTCCTCGGTGCGGTGCTGCTACCCGCGACGATCACGATCGGGCTGTTTTTCGTCTCATGGCAACTCGGGGTGGCGGCAGCCATCACGTTGCCGCTGATGCTCGGCGCCCTCTGGGCCAGTCAGCGGATCGTGCGGGGCGCCGACGCGGCCGACGGTCGCGCGCACAGCGCACTCACCGAACGCATCCTGGAATTCGCGCGTACCCAGCAGGCGCTGCGGGCGAGTCGGCGCGCGACCGCCGCACGCAGCCAGACCGGTGCGGCCGTGGCCACCGCGCAGGGCGCCACCTTGCGGCTGCTGTTGTTCCAGATTCCCGGACAGCTGATGTTCAGCGCGGCCAGCCAACTCGCCCTCATCGTGCTGGCAGGCACGACCACGGCCCTGGCAGTGCGGGGCCAGATCGGCGCACCGGAGGCCGTCGCGTTGTTGATCGTCACGGTGCGGTTCCTGGAGCCTTTCAACGTGCTGGCAGACCTGTCCAGCGCCATGGAGAACTCACGCGGTGTGCTCACCCGCCTTCGCAGCATCATCGATGCCCCGCGGGCGGCATACGCTGCCGACTCTGCGGTCGCGAATGCCGGAAATCGCACGCCGCGAATCGAATTCCGGGAGGTGGGCTTCCGTTACGACGGTGCGGAGGACGCTTCAGACGTGCTCGCCGAGCTCAACTTCGTGCTCGAACCAGGGACGACAACCGCGATCGTCGGACCATCGGGTTCGGGTAAGAGCACGATCCTCGCGCTCATCGCGGGCCTGCACACTCCCGACCGCGGCCAGATCCTGGTCGACGGAACCGATATCGGCGATCTCGATGCGACCACGCGACGAGCCCTGGTGAGCATGGTGTTCCAGCATCCGTATCTGTTCGACGGTCCGATCGGCGACAACGTCCGTGCCGGCCATCCGGATGCCGACGACGAGGACGTTCGAAATGCGATGGCGCTGGCCCGAGTCGACGAGATCGTCTCGCGCCTACCCGACGGTGAGTCGACACGGGTGGGAGAGGCGGGCGCCGCGCTGTCCGGCGGCGAGCGTCAGCGGGTAAGCATCGCGCGAGCACTCGTGAAGCCGGCGGGGGTCTTGCTGATCGACGAAGCGACCAGCGCGCTGGATACCGAGAACGAGACGGCCATCACCGACGCGATCAGAGACGATCCACGCGGTCGCACTCGCGTCATCATCGCGCACCGGCCGGGCGCGATCCGCAACGCCGACCAGGTGTTGTTCGTCGACGGCGGAAGAATCGTCGAGCAGGGCACGATCGACGAGCTCACCCAGCGCGGAGGGCGCTTCGCCGAGTTCTGGCGACAGCAGGAGCAGAGCGCCGGTTGGCGGATCGCCTCGGGTTAGCGTGCCCTCGTAGCTAGCGCGAGATTGCGTCGAGGGCTGTGGTTTGGATGCCGACCACAGCCCTGTGTGCACTCTTCACCCAGAGAACCGCTGCCGTCATCGAATGGGTTCGTGCTCGTCGCTTCTCTCCCGCGCATAGTCGGTGGCGGCGGCCTGTAAGTCGGCGCCGAGTATCCGGTCGGACAGCAGACCCAGACAGGACAGGTTGGGAAAGCCCGGCCCCTGGGTGAGCCCGGACAGGCCGGGCAGGAAAAGTTTCGGTGTGAGACCGGTGATCGCCAGGTCATCGCCGATGAATTCCTGCAGCGAGTCACCGGTGAGCAGACCGCCGAGACTGAGTTCGAGCAGATCGAGGGCGTCCTGGCCCAGCAACGGCACGAACCAGAGAGCATCAGCACCCGAACCGTCGATCACCAGATCGAAGCCGTGCACCGTCTCGAGATTCTCGCCGCCTTGATTCGTGCTCAGCGTCAGTCGGATTCGGCTGTCGCGCGCCACCGCGTGTGCGACGCGACCCCGAAGGTGACGGATCCGGTCGTCGGACAGCAGCGCATCCTGAACCCGGGCGGAGAACACTCCGCGATCCGTGCGGGCCAGCGCGTCTCGGCGCTCATCCAGCGTGAGGCCGGTCCAGCCCGTGGGGTCGGAGAACAGCTTGTTCTCGAAGAAGCCCTCGCCACGGGTGAACAGGGTGACTCCGGGCGAGATGACGGTGATCGTCGAAACCCGATGCCGGAAAAGCTCATTGAGTATCGAGGCGGCGGTCTCCCCTCCTCCGATGACCGCGACTCGTTCCGCGGAGATCAGCTCGCTGCCCGCCGCCCGATGCCAGAACTGTGCGATCGACAGCACCCGCGGATTGCCGGGCAGTATGGACCGCTCGGGCTGGCCGGGACCAGTGATCATCACGCCGTCGGCGAGTAGTGCCTTCTCGGACGTGTGCAACGCCCACCGCGGCGCGTCAGCTGTGCTGTCGACCGAAATCCCGGTGACCTCACCGGAGATGACGTTCATCTCGCAGTTGCCCGCGACCCAGCGCAGATACTGACTCCACCGGCGATGCGTGGGCGCCGGCCTGCCGCGGTCCACCCATTCGGCGAACTGACCGGTGGCGATCAGATACGACTGCCAACTGTGCCGCGTCATGCGTTCATCGAGTTCGGCGTTGCGGCGCGGCACCAGCGACGAGCGGTACGGGAAGCCGACATCCTTTTCGGGGCTGGTGCCCAGCCGGTGCTGACCGTCGGTCCAGCCGCCCTCGGCCTGCCAGTTGGCGGCAACACCGGTGCGTTCCACCGCAACGACTTTGGGCACCTCGACGCCCATGTCGTGCAGCTCAGCCGCCTTGGCGGCGACGGCGACGGCCTTGGCCCCCGCGCCGACGACGGCGAGCGTGGGCCTCATGGTGCAACCTCTCGTAGCGAGTCCTGCCACATCGCCTGCAGGGTGACGACGTCGTCAGCGGACAAGATGTCGGGCAGTGTGCGCCACTGCGTGCCAAGTACCGGCGAGCCCGCCTCGCCGATCACCGCCGCCAGGATGGTCAGCTCATGTCGCACCGCAAGATCGGGTTCCGGCCGCGGTGAGACGTGCGCGAGCAGCGCACGATCCGGCGTCAGTTCTCCGCCGGTGGGAACATGCACCCCGCCGAGGAAGTTGAGCAGCACCTGCGGTTCGGCGTACGCCTGTAAACGCCGCGCGGTGTCGGGGCGTAGATAGCGCAGCAGCCCGTAGTCGATGCCGTCGCCCGGCATCGCCTCGAGCGCACCGGGCGAGTCCATCCGCAGCGGGTAGATGGCGGTGAGGAGGCCGACCGTGTCGGAGGTGTCGGCGTCAACGACGATTCCGTCAGCGCGACCATGCGTTTCCAACGCGAGCAGCGGTGGCGGCCGATCCTGCCCCCGGTGCTCTCGCCACCGGTCGATGGTCCGAGCCGCCGCGGCGGCAAGAAGGTTCTGAGCCGGCTTGGCCCCGTTGAGCACGCGCGCCGACACATCGGGGTCGGTGAGGGACATGGTGACGACGACGTCGCCGATCCGGTCGGTCTGCGGACGGACGCGGCGCGTGCCGAGCACCGGATCGGCACCGTTGAGCTGGGCCGCCCAGAAATCACATGTATCGAGTTCGGCCGCATGCTCGGTGAGCAACTGTGACCAACGCCGATAGCTGGTGTGCTCCGACGCGGGCACGGGGTCGCGACCCGATCTGATGGAGTACCAGGAGGCGTCGAGCTCCCCCAATACGATCCGCCATGACGCCGGGTCCAACGCAAGTACGTGTGCGACCACCATGAGCACGCCGGGGCCGCCCGGTTCGCGCAGCCACACGGCGGACAGCATCGATCCCCGTTGCGGGTCCAGCCTTTCCACCGCATGTCCGGACTGTTCGGCCACCGCGTCGACCATGGCGCCCTCGACCCACACCTCGGTGAGAAAGTCCGCAGGCTCGTGCTCGACGAGTGTCATGGTGTCGAGGTCCAGGCGGCTGCGCAGCGTCTCGTGCCCGTCGATGACGGCCTTGAGCATGCGGTTCAGATCCGCGCGGGTGATCCCGTCAGGCAGTCGGATCGTCTCGGTCTGCGCCAGCCGCCGAGGCTGCCCGTGCTCGTAGAGCCAGTGCACGTTGGGCAGCACGGGGATCGGCCCGGTCTGCTCCTCACCCTGCCGACCGAGAGTGACCGATTCGCTGTCGATGGCGGCAGCGAGTTCGCGGATGGTCGCGCATTCGAGCATCAGCCGCGCCCGTAAGGGGATCCCGCGTCTGCGGGCGCCCTGCACCACCGAGAGCGCGACGATGCTGTCGAGGCCGAGCGCAAGGAATTCAGCGGTGACGTCGATCTCGGCGCCGTCGAGCAGTTCGGTCAGCACAGCGACGAGCGCGGCCTCGGTCTCCGTCTCCGGTGCAGCCGATGGACCGTCGTCGACGGCAAATGCGGCCAGCGCGGCTTCGTCGATCTTGCCGTGCGACGTCAGCGGCATCTGATCGACGACGACGATACTGTGCGGAACCATGTAGCGCGGCAGCCGTTTTGACAGCATTGCTCGCAGCTCGGAGAGGTCAGGGGCGAGTTCGGCGGCTACATAGGCGACCAGCCGCGGCCCGCCGCGGTTGCGCTCCCGCACCGCGACGTGTGCGTGGCGAACTGCCGGGTGCGTGTGCAGCACCGCCGAGATCTCAGCGGGCTCAACGCGAAAGCCGCGGATCTTCACCTGCGCGTCGGAGCGGCCGAGGAACTGCAGTGCCCCGTCGGGCTGGCGTCGCACCACATCACCGGTGCGGTACATCCGCTCGCCGGACACGAACGGGTCGGCAACGAACCGGCCCGCAGTCTCCGCAGGTCTGCCGAGATAGCCGCGGGTCACCTGGCGACCGGACAGGTAGAGCTCGCCGGGTACACCGTCGGGCGCGGGCCGCAGCCATGAATCGAGCACGTACGCGCGGGTACCGGAGGTGGGTCGCCCGATCGTGGGCTCGGCATGTTCGGCGATGGGGGCAACTACGGCCTCGACAGTGGATTCTGTTGGGCCATAGCAGTTGTAGGCCGTCATGCCCGTGCGGGCGCATTCGTCACGAATGAGATTCCACGCCGGAATGCCGATCGCCTCGCCGCCGAGAGCGAGTACCCCCAGGGGCACCGTCGTCAGCAGTCCGACCGCGTGCAACTGGGCGAACATCGACGGCGTGGTGTCGATCAGGTCGATTCCGTAGCGCGCGATGATCTCGACCAACGACTCGGCGTCACGTTGGACGTCGTCGGAGATGATGTGTACCGAATGTCCGTCGAGCAGGGCGGCCAGCGGCTGCCACGCGGCGTCGAAGGTGAACGACCAGGCATGCGCGACGCGAAGCGGATGACTCAACCGTGCGGCCGCAGGTCGCAGGATGTGCCGGGCGTGATCCTCGGCGTAGGCCAACAGCGCCTGATGTGTGCCGATCACGCCCTTCGGCCGACCCGTCGTGCCCGAGGTGAATACGACGTAGGCCGCCTGGCCAGGATGGGCGGGCACGGCTTCGAATACGTCGGACTGCTCGTGCGCGGCAGCCGATATCAGCTCATCGTCGACGACAACCGTGGCGCCACACTGGGCGAGGATGTCGGCGATCCGGTCGGCGGGCATGGCGGGGTCCAGCGGAACGATCACGCCCCCGGCCTTCAGCACCCCCAGCATGGCGATCACATACTGCGGTCCGCGCGAAAGGTTGATCGCCACCGGATCTTCGACGCGTACTCCGCGGCCGACAAGGGCGGCGGCCACCCGGTCGGCGGCCTCGTCCAGTTCGCGGTAGGTCAGTTCGCCGCCAGACCAGCTCAGCGCCCGCGACGCCAGGCGGGTGTATGCGATCTCGGTGAACCTGGTGTGCACCCCGGGCCCGACGGAATCAGGCGTCTCGTCGATCGCGGTGCGCGGCTCCTCGCCGTCGAGCAGGACGCTGATGTCACGAAGCGGACTGTCCCACTTGGCAATCAGCCGCTCGACGGTGTTGAGCAGCCGTCCGCCAAGGCCCTCGGGAGTCATCGACCCCAACGCCCCGTCGACCACCTCGACCAGCACCGTCAGTTGGTCGTCGACCATGTGGGCGGCGATGGTGACGGGAAAGTGCGACAGGCTCTCCAGCGCTGCGGGACGGAAGGTGGCCCCGTTGGCCGTGAATTCCCCTCCGCCGACCAGTCCGCCTGGCGGGAAGTTCTCGTACACCAGCAGGGTGTCGAACATCTCGCCGATCCCACCCATCGACCTCAGCTCGGCGTGGGGCAGGTAGCTGTGGTCACGAAGCTTGGCCGCCTCGCGCTGCAGCGAAACGCATTGCGCTCCGGCATCGGCCGCCGGATCCAATCGCACCCGCAGCGGGACAGTGTTGATGAACAGCCCGACCATGGTCTCGACGCCGGCCAGCTCACTGGGGCGGCCCGACACCGTCACACCAAAAACCACGTCACTGCGGTCCGTGAAGGCCGACAACAATGTCGCCCAAGCCATTTGAACAAGTGTGTTGACGGTGACACCGTGCGAGCGTGCGGATTCGGCCAGTGCGGCGGTGGCGTCGGTGTCGAGCTTCAGCTCGGTACGGCGCGGCGGCGCGGCGGCGAGCTTCCCGGTGGAGAGCGTGGGTGACAGCAGTGTCGGGCTGCCCGTACCGCTGAGGTGCTCGCGCCACAATGCCCGGCTGGCCTCCTGGTCTCGCGCCGCGAGCCACCCGATGTAGTCGCGGTACGGCCGCGGCGGCGGGGGCAGGACACCGGCGTCGCCGCCTGCGCGGTACAGCGCGATCAGCTCGCCGACGAACAGCGGCAGCGACCACCCGTCGATGATGATGTGGTGGGCGACAACCACGAACCGCCAATGCGAGTCGGGCACCTCGATGAGCACGAAGCGGATCGCCGGTCCCCGCTCCAGGTCGAACGGGCGCAGCCGTTCGTCGGAGTCCAGCGCGTCGACCTCGTCCGCGGGCGCGGTGATGATGCGCCACGGCGTGTCGACCCGGCTGGGAACGACCTGCACGGGACGGCTCAGATCGCCGCGAAAGAAGCTGGCGCGCAGATTGGGATGCCGCGCAAGCAGTGCTGCAGCGCAGTTGCGTAACAACTCCGGGTCCAGTGCGCCGAAGATGTCGGCGGACATCGCGATCACATACGGGTCGTCGCCACCGGCGAGGCTGTTGCCATCGCTGTCGCCGCTACTCAGCTGTGCAAGCGAGAACAGGCCCTGCTGCAGCGGACTGAGAGCCATCACATCTTCGACGGCCGCCTTGGCATCGGTCAGGGTCACGGCGCACCATCGCGCGCGGACGTGAACATCGATGTCACCGCCGCCAGTTCGTCGGGCGACAGCCCCGACGCCGCCATCGGCTCGTGACGGACGTCGGCGGCTTGCGGTGCACCGTCCGCATCGTCGATGGTGGCGGCCAGTTCATGAATCTCGGGATGCTCGAACACCATTCGTGCGGTCAGCGCCAGCCCCGCGTCACGCGCCCTGGCAGCCGCCTGCACCGCGAGGATGCTGTCGCCACCGAGGCTGAAGAAGTCGTCGTTGCGCCCGACGTCGGGCACGTCGAGCACCTCGGCCAGCATTGCCGCGAGTACACGTTCGGTTTCGGTGCGGACCGGCTCAAAAGACCCGGCGGGTCCTGCCCGGCCCGCGGTCGCCGACGGCGGAGCGGCTTCGATGTACTCCACCTCGCCGTTGTCGGCCCAGCGAGCCCGCTTACCCGTCGGACGCAGATGTGCGCCCTGCTCATCGATGTGGTGGTCGTAGACGTCGCCGATAACACCGACCGCCACGGGATCTCGCCATTGGTCGAGCACGCTGACGCCGGCCCGCGCGCTGAAGACGTGGACCCGTTGCCGCTCCTCGCGATCGGCGACCTGAATGTCACGCAGTCGTTGATCGGGATCGTCGGCGAACGCGGTGAGCACACGGCCGAGCCAGCGCACAAGTCGGTCCGCGGTCGCGCGCCGGTACAGGTCGGTGCGGTAGATGACGTGGCCGCGGTAGCCGTCGTCGCCGCCGGCAGAGCCGGCTGAGCCGGCAGTTTGAGCAGCAGCAAAGAAGTTCACCGACAGGTCGGCGTGCGCGACGTCGAACGGCGGTTCCAGTGCGGTGAAAACGGTGTCACCGTCGGCGGTCGACTCCACGACCTGCCCGGCGGGCAGCGCCTCCCGTACGTGCACCACGACACCGAAGAGCGGATTCCGCGACAACGAGCGGACCGGGCGAACCGCGTCGACGACCTGATCGAAGGGAAGATCCTGGTGGGCGTACGCCCCCAGCGCGGTGTCGCGGGCCTGGCTCAGCAGGTCACGCACCGTGGGATTACCCCTCAGGTCGTTGCGCAGCACCACGATGTTGATGAAGAAGCCGACCAGTTGATCGAGCTCGGCTTCGGTGCGACCGGCCACCGGAGTACCCAGCGGAATGTCGTTGCCCTCACCGGCCTTGTGCAGTGCTACCGCGACCGCGGACTGCAGCAGCATGAACTCGGTGACGCCGAGCTGCTGGCTGAGGTCGGCGAGCTTGGCTCGGGTGTCGCGGTCGATGCTGAACTCGACAGCGTCACCCTCCCCGCTGAGCACCGGCGGACGCGCGAGGTCTGGGGTCAGCCCCGGATCCTCGGGTAGACCTTCAAGCCGCTCGCGCCAGTAGTCACGCTGCGCCACAACGGGTCCGTCGGTGTCGGCGAGCAGCGACGCCTGCCACGCCGCGTAGTCCGCGTATTGCACCTGCAGCGGCGCAAACGCCGGTGGCCGGCCGGCACGCCGAGACCGGTACGCAACGAGCAGGTCGTTGAACAACACCATGGCCGACCAGTGGTCGGCCGCGATGTGATGTACCACCAGCGACACCACGTGTGCGCCCGATGTCGACAGCACCGCCGCGCGGATCGGCAGGGCACCCTCGAGGTCGAACACGTGCCGCCGCTCGCTGTCGAGTTCGGCCTGCAGCCACCCGTCGTCCTCGCCGCGCGCGCGTCGCACCGCGACTGGTGCGTCTACTGCGTCTTCTGGGCCGGCCCCGTTCACGATCTGATAGGGCACGCCGTCGATTTCGCGGTACGTGGTGCGCAGCACCTCATGGCGGGCGACGACGTCGCGTACCGCCTCGACGAAGGCATTTCCGTCGCATGGCCCGGTGAGCCGAGCCGCGAATGGGATGTTGTTGACCGGATTGGGACCGTTGATGCGGTACTGGAACCACATCCGCAGCTGCGACGCCGACATCTGCAGCGGCCCCTCGTGCGGGACGGCGACCAGCCGCGGCCGCCGCGAGGTGGAATCCGATGTCGCGTCGATACGTTCGGCCAGCCTGGCCACCGTGCCGAGTTCGAAGACCTCTCGAACGCCGATGTCGGCGTTGCATTGAGAGCGCACGGCGGCAACGAGTTTGGTGGCCAGCAGCGAGTGTCCGCCGAGGTCGAAGAACGAATCGTCGGCACCGACCCGGTCGCGGCCGAGCAGCTCGGCGTACAGATCGGCGACGCGACGCTCGGTCCCCTCGGCGGGTTCCCGGTATTCGGCGCCAGCACCGGCCCACGAGTCGATGTCGGGCTCCGGGAGCGCGGCACGGTCGATCTTGCCGTGCGTGGTGATCGGGATCTCGTCGAGCACAACGTATGCCGCGGGCGTCATGTACTCCGGCAGCGCCGCCGCCACGCGGGTGCGGATGCGTTCGATGTCGACGTCCTCGGCGTCTTCGGCGGGGGTGAGGTACCCGACGAGACTCTTGCCGAGATTCGGCAGTTCGCTGACCACCACGACCGCCTGCCCAACGCTGGGATCGACGGAGATTGCGGCGGCGACTTCTCCGAGTTCGATTCGGAAGCCGCGGATCTTCACCTGCTCGTCGGCCCGGCCGACGAACTCGATGTCGCCGTCGGCGTTGCGACGGGCGAGATCACCCGAGCGGTAGAGCCGGGCGCCGGGTGTGAACGGATCCGCGACGAACCGTTCGGCGGTCAGCCCGGGCCGGCGGTGATATCCCTGCGCGACATGCGTTCCACCGATGTAGATCTCCCCGATGACTCCGGCAGGCACGGGCTTGAGCGCGTCGTCGAGCAGATGGATCGCGGTGTTGATCTTCGGCGTACCGATCGGCACGATGCGGGTGCCCTGCTTGCCCTCGACCTTGTAACGGCTCGCGTTGATCACCGTCTCGGTGGGACCGTAGAAGTTGTGCAGCAGCGCGTCGAACGTGCCACGGAACTTGTCGGCGAGCTCACCGGGCAGCGCCTCGCCGCCGATCGGCACCCGTTGCAGCGTTCGCCACTGGTTGACGCCGGGAAGCGACAGGAACAGACCCAGCAGCGAGGGGACGAAATGCATCGACGTGATGCCTTCGTCGTGCAGCAGATCGGTGAGGTATCCGACATCGCGCAGACCATCTGGACGCGGGATCACCAGCCGCCCACCGCATGCCAGCATGCCGAAGATCTCCCCCATCGACACGTCGAAGCTCGGCGAGGCGACCTGCAGCAGGCGTTCGTTCTCGTCGATGCCGTAGTCGCCCTTGAACCAGACGAAGTATTCGGCGACGGGACGATGCGGTACGGGCACCCCCTTGGGCAGCCCGGTCGAGCCCGACGTGTAGATCAGATAGGCGGTGCTTTCCGGTCCGAACGGACGAACCCGCTCGGCGTCGGTCGGATTGGACACGGGGTAACCGTCGAGCCCGCCGACCGCCTCGCGCAGCACGAGTCTCGGGTCCGAGTCGGACAGGATGAAGTTCAGCCGGTCCTCCGGATAGGTCGGATCGACCGGCAGGTAGACCGCACCCGCCTTGATCACTCCCAGCGCACTGATCACCAGTTCGGGTGAGCGGTCGAGCAGCACCGCGACGCGGTCCTCGCTACCGATCCCCTGCTCGATAAGCCAGTGCGCGAACCGGTTCGCCGATTCGTTGATCTCGCTGTAGGTGTAGTGCCGACCCTCGTACACCACGGCCGTCGCATCCGGTCTCCGGCCGACCTGCGCTTCGACCAGCGCCACCAATGTCGTTGCCGGGGTGCTGAATTCCTCACCGGCGGAAACCCGGCGCAGCCATTCGGTGTAGGCGGGCCCCATCACGTCGAGTTCACTGATGGCCAGGTCGGGGACTGCCAGGGCGCTGTCGAGCAGGATCAGGTAGTGCTCGAGCAGCTGTCGGGCCAGACCCGCGTCGAGCACCTCGATGAGGTACTCGGCCTCGACCTCGATTCCTGTCCCGTCGAACTCGACCATGAAACCGAACGGCAGCTGGGTGAACTGGCCGCGCAACTCGGCCCGCCGGCAGGTGATTCCCGGCGGGTTGAAGCCCTGGCCGTCGGCGCCACGCGCGCCGAATGTCACCCGGGTCATCCGCTCAACGCCGTGACGGCGATCAGGGTTGAGCTCGCGCACCACACGGTCGAGATTCACCCGCTGATGCGCGAATGCGCCGACCGCGGTGTCGCGGGCCTCGACAACCGCCTCGCGGAATGTCTGGTTGCGCCGCGGACGCAAGCGAAACGCAACGGTATTGCCGTAATAGCCGATGACGTCGTCGAGGTCGGCGGTCCTGTTCAGCACCGGTGCGGCGACGAGGAAGTCGTCGGAATGGGTGTAACGGTGGATCAGCACACCGAACGCAGCCAGCAGCACCATGTACGGGGTGGCACCGGATTCCTTGGCCACCGCCGCCACCCGGTCCGCGGTCGCGTCGGGCAGCCGCAGCGAGGTGCGCTGGGACCGGAAGTTCGTCGGGATCGCAGATCCGTTGGGCCCGGGAAGTTCCAGCGGTTCGGGCGGGCCGGCCATCACGGTGCGCCAGTAATCGAGATCGTCATCGGCGGCATCGGCGACCGGCGTAGGTATCGGCGTCGGCGACGCAAGTTGCTCACCGCTGTAGGCGCGGGTGAGGTCGGCGAAGAACACCTGCCAGCAGCCATCGTCCCAGGCGATGTGATGCGCCACCAGCAGCATGACGTATTCGTCGGCTCCGGTGCGCACGATCGTCAGACGCAGCGGCGCATCGGAACTCAGGTCGAAGGATGCGCTGAACTCCCGCTGCGCCAGCACCTCCAGGCGCAGCCGGCAGGAATTCTCGGAGAGCCCGGACAGGTCGTGCGTGGACCAACCCGGCGTCAGCTCATCATGAACGGTCGGTTGCGGCTCACCGTCGGCGTCCGCGGCGTAGGTGGTGCGCAGCAGCGCGTGGCGCGCGGCGACGGCGTTCAAGCTTTCGCGCAGCCGCGCCACGTCGAGCGCGCCGGTGATGCGGTAGGAAAGGCAGATGTTGAGGATCGCCCCGGTGGGGTCGGCCATCTGAACGAACCACATGCGGCGCTGCCCGTCGGAAAGGCCCGCCTCCACCGGCCCTGCCGTCGCCTGCTCGTCGGACCGCAGCCCCTTCTCGGAGAGCCTGCGCCGCAACAACTCCAGCCGGCGCTCATCGAGTTGCTCTCGGATATCGGCGATGTCAGTCACGCGTCGTTTCCACCTTGTCTGATCGGGTGTCGAGTTCGGTGATGAGCTCGGCGCTGCTGATGCCGCCGAGCAGGGTGCCCAGCGGCACCGATCTGCCGGTTGCCCGCTTTAGCCGCTTACGCAGGTCAAGGGCGAGCAGTGAATCCAAGCCGAGGTCGAGCAGGGATGTCTGGCGATCGATTGCCGCGGCGTCGATGCTCAGCACCGCAGCCACTTCGGCGATGACCCGCGCGGGATTGTCGGTGCCGACGGCGATGTTCGATGTCGCCGTCGTTCCGGGTTCGGCTGCAGTCTGGCTGTCGAGGAACCTGCGCAGGCGATCGGGGTCCGCGGTCATGATCAGGGGATCGGCGCCGTTGGCACACAGGCTGGCGGCGACGGCGGCGCCCGGCGCCATGGGCAGCAGGCCGGACCGCTCGATGGCAGCGACACCCGCGCGAGCGGTGATGCCGCTGCCCCGCCCCGGATCCGGGCGCCACAGTCCATATCGCAGCGCCACGCAGTCTTGGCCCTTGGCGCGAAGCTGTCCCGCCATCACATCGAGCATCCGGTTGGCAGCCGAGTAAGCGGCATGACCGCGGCCGCCCCACACGCCGGATACCGACGAGCACAACAGGATTCGCGTGTCCGAATGCAGCGGCCACAGTTCAACCATGCGCGCGAAGCCGCCGATCTTGGCCGCCGCCGTATCCGCGAACCCCTCGACGGAGATGTCGCTGAAGTCGGCGAAGCTCGCGGCTCCCGCCGCGTGGATGAGAAGCGATGCACCGTCGCGGCCGTGCTCACGGGCGGTGGCCGACACCTGCTCAGCGGATCGCAGATCGCACGGCGGGGCGACTATTTCGAGGTCTCCGGAGGCGGCGGCGCTCAGTTCGGCCACCGCTGCCGCGTCGACACCCGTGCGGCTGAGTAAGACGATGCGACGGGCGCCACGCTCGGCCAGATACCGAGCGAAGTGCAGGCCGACCGCCCCACTGCCGCCGGTGATCACGACGTTGTCGAGCAGCCCGCCGCCGAGCTGTGGGTCCAGTGCTTGGCCATCCGATTCGCACACGGTGCGGACGAAAAGGCGGGGGCCGGATGCGGTGTCGCGCACCGCTCCCTCGCCGACATTGCTCCGCGCGGCGTCGATGACCCCCATCGCGGTGTCGTCGTCGATCTCCCAGGACGGCAGATCCAGGTGACGGAACGCATGGTCGGGACGCTCGAACCCGATGCTGCGGTGCATCGCGGCCAAGGCGGCCTGCGCCGGCAGCGCCACGGGTTCACTCGGTCGCACATGTTCACCGCCGACGGTAACCAGACACACTTCGCGACAGCCGGGTCCCCCGGTGTCGACATAGTCGAGGAGACCAGCGCCCACCAGGCGGCCGATCTGTTGCACCGCCACCTCGGCATCGGGATGGTCGAGCAGCGGGGCGACCGCGAGAACGAGATCGGCATCATCCGGTTCGACCAGTGTGGCGGCATCATGACGGGTAACGGCCGTCCGCAACTGTGCGGCGAGCCCGCTGTCCGGGCCGGCGAGGTCCAGCACGGCGATGCGCTTGATCGCGCCATCGGCGACGAATTCGGCACTCTGTTGCCATTTTTCGCTGGAGACGGTCAATCCGAACACCGGTGCCAGCGGTTCGGCCTCGGCCCACAGGTGGACTTCACGCATCGGCGCGTTGGGGAAGCCCCGCAGCGTCGGGCCCTGTGGGTCGACCAGGTCGGCCCAGCGGAAAGCGGGGTCGGTCACTGCCGCGGCGGCGATACCGGCCGAGAGAGTCTCGGTGAGCAGTTCGCCGCGTCGTCCCGAACCGACGATGAGCGGTGACTGATCGGATCCGTCGGTCAGATCTTCCAGTGCGAACAGCAGCGACGCGTGCGCCGACAGTTCGACGAACTTGGTGGCGCCGAGACCGCGAGCCGCGGCGACGGCTTGGTCGAAACGCACGGTGTCGCGCAGGTTGCGATACCAGTAGTCGGCGAACTCGGTCCCGGGCGGCACGGCTTGGCCGGTGGCGGACCCGATGAATTGCACTGGGGCGTCTGTGAACTGCCCACGCGGCAGCAGGGTCAGCAGGTCGTCGTGCAGCGCTTCCAGAGCACTGGTGTGACCCGGATAGTTCACGTCGAGTTCGCGGGCGAACAGACCCTGGCCCGACGCGTTGGCTACGAGGGCGATGACGGCATCGCGTTGACCCGAAACCACGACCGATGAGTTGGAGTTGACCGCCGACACCTCGAGCCAGCCTCCGACCGTGGCGATCAGGCGCTCGACGTCCTCCGGTGAAATCCCGAGCACCGCCATGCGGTAGTCACCCTGCAGGCGGTCGACGGCCTTGGCCCGCGCAATGACCACAGCGACGGCATCGGCAAGCACCATCCGTCCGGCCACGTACGCCGCCGCCACCTCACCAAGACTGTGGCCGACCGTGATGTCGGGCAGAACTCCACAGCACTGCCAGACGTGCGCAAGTCCCACGGCGTGGGTGAACTGCGCACCCTGAATTTCGACTTGTGACCAGCTGCCGTCATCGGTCTCAGCGGTCAGGTACGGCAGCGGTGACGGATGGCCTGCGGAGAGGAACGCGTCGGCGCACGCGTCCACCTGCTTACGGTAGACAGGCAATCGACGGTAGGCATCGCCACCCATCGACGGCCACTGGTTGCCTTGTCCGGGAAAGACGAACGCGGTACGCGCGGTTGTCGTTTCCGAGGATCGGACGACCGATGGATGTTCGGTTCCGGCGCTGATGGCTCGCAGGCCGTCGGTCAGCTCCGCGATACTCGCCGCGCACACCACTGCGCGGTGCCGGCGCGGCCTTCGGGTTCGCAGCAGCATGGCCGCGACGGCCGACACCTCGGGATCGCGCTTCAGGTATTGCAATATCGCTTCCGCGTCGCGGGCGAGGAGTTCATCGGCGTGTGCGCTGAGCGCGACCGGCACGCGGCCGTCGGGAAGTCCGGCGGGTCCCATCATGCCGCCTCCGGTACAGAGACGATCACATGAGCATTTGTGCCGCTCATACCGAACGCCGTCACCGCAGCGAGGCGTTGTCCATCTGCTGCGGGCCAGGGTGTGAGTTCGGTGGCCAATCGTAGACCTTGTTTTTCCCAATCGATTTCGCGGCTGGCCTCGTCGGTGTGCAGACTCGCAGGCACCGCGCCATGCTCGGCGGAGATGAGCACCTTGGCCAGACCGAGCCCGCCGGCCGCGGCTTGGGTATGGCCGATGTTCGACTTCACCGACCCCAGCAGGGCGCCACGGCCCGGGTCGGTGGCGCCATAGGTCTGGGCAAGCGAGATCAGCTCGGTTCGGTCGCCGAGTCGGGTTGCGGTGCCATGGCCTTCGACCATGCCGATGTCTTCGGGCCGAACCGCGGCCAACCCGAGCGCGCGCCGGAACAGCCGCGCCTGCGCAGGACCGCTTGGCGCCGTGAGCCCGACAGAACGGCCATCCTGGTTGAGGCAGGTCGCCCGCAACTCACCGAGTATGTGACGTCCGTCGCGCAAAGCCGCAGAACGACGCTGCAGAACGAACATCGCTGCGCCCTCGGCCCATACGGTGCCGCTGGCCTGTGCGCTGTAGGGACGGCAGTGACCGTCGTCGGACAACGCGTGCTGTTTGGAGAACTCGACGAAGAAGCCGGGCGAGCCCATCACGCACACGCCACCGGCCAGGGCCATCTCACAATCGGATGACCGAATCGCCTGCGCCGCGAGGTGAACAGCGGTCAGCGTCGATGAGCAGGACGTGTCGATGGTCAGCGCGGGCCCGGTTAACCCAAGCGTGTATGCGATCCGTCCCGATACCGGACCCAACGCGGTGCCTGCCATCAGATGGCCTGTGAGATTGGAGAATTCGGCCAGGTCGGGGCCGTAGCCCATCGTGGACGCCCCAACATAGCAGCCCACATCTTCGCCTGCGAGGTCGTCCGGGTTGATCCCGGTGTTCTCCAGCGCCCGCCAGGCCACCCGCAACGCAACGCGCTGCTGTGGATCCATCGCGATGGCCTCGCGCGGCGAAATGCCGAAGAACTCGGGGTCGAAAGTCGCCGCGGTGGAAAGGAATCCGCCGAGATCATGGACAGATTTGAATCCGTCACGGTGCGATCCGTCGATAACCTTGCGGACCGACCAGCCGCGGTCCCGCGGGAAGGGGCTCAAGCCTTCACGCCGTTCGGACAGCAGCGACCAGTAGGCGTCTGCAGAATCGATGCCCCCCGGCGCCTCTAGCGCCATACCGGAGATGACGATGGGGTCCGCGTCGCTAGACATTGTTGACCAGCTCCGCGACGGTATCGATGTGGTCGTCGATGTAGAAGTGCCCGCCCTCGAAGAGCGACAGTGTGAACGCCCCGCCGGCATGGGTTGCCCAGCCGCGCAACATGTCTTCGCTCACCCGGTGGTCGTCGCGGCCGCCGACGGTGTGGATGTCGGCACGAAGCTGCACATCGCCGTCGCACGAATAGCGGTTGAACGCCAGATAGTCGGCACGCACGGCCCGGACGAGGAGGTCGACGAAGTCCTCATCGGCGAGTAGTCGCTCGTCGGTACCGCCGAGATCAACCATGTTCGCGATCACTTCGGCGTCGGCGGTGGGAAGGCGTGGTGAAGTCGCGATCGTGCTCGGCGCCTGGCTGGCCGATACCCACAGCCGCCCCACGTCGGCACCGCGGGCCTCTGCGACGCGGGCGAATTCGAACGCGATGACCGCGCCCATGCAGTGGCCGAAGAGTTTCAACGGCCCGAGCCGGTCCCAGTCCCCCGCGTCGAACAACTGCGCGGCCAATTCTTCGACCGTTTCCGGGGCTGGATGGTTGAGCCGGTCGGCTCGTTGCGGATACTGCACGACGTAGACGTCGTCGCCGCCGGCCGCCAACGCTGCCGCGAAGGCGCGGTAGGCCGCTGCGGCGCCGCCGGCGTGCGGGAACACCACGGTCGCGCCGTTGGATGTCTGTCCCGGGGACCGTTTGATCCAGGGCGCGAAGGTCAATTGGCTCTGTTCGTCAATCATCGGCAGGGCGGGCGGCGATGGTGTCGGTGTCGGGTCGGTGGGTCGCTCGGGACGGCCTGCGACACCGCAGCGAGAACACACAAAATTCCTCCAGCGTGAATTAGCGCAGGCTGTCCTAAGTTCGTGAGGTTACCCTAATTGAGCTTGCCGAACACCCGTACATCCGGGGGTCCGGCCGGCGAGTTCGACCACGTCGAGGCCGTGCGAATGGGCCACCACCTGGGCAGACGTCGCTGGCGGGTCGCTCATGGCCGCCCGTTGCCCTGCCGCGCGCCAGCGGTAGCGTGGGTCGGTAGTTACCACCGAGAGGATCACCGCATGGATCTCGCAGGCGTCGGAGTATGGAGTTCTCAGCTGCGCTACGGCGACGCCGGCGAGGCCGCTGAGGCGGCCGCGGAGCTCGAAGAGCTTGGATTCACCGCGCTGTGGATCCCCGACGTCGGCGGACCTGTCCTTGACTCGGTGGGCCAGCTGCTGTCGGCGACCAATCGGGTCGTGATCGCCACTGGGATCCTGAACCTGTGGATGCACGAACCGGCGGATGTGGCCGAGGCGTATGCATCGCTCACCGCGAAGCACGGTGAGCGCTTTCTCCTCGGTATCGGAGTGAGCCATGCCCCACTCATCGATTCCAAGGAACCGGGCCTCTACCGCAAGCCACTCGCCGCGACGCGGGCCTACCTGGACGCGATCGATGCGACGGAGAATCCTGTGCCCGTCGCGAACCGGGTGCTCGCGGCGCTTGGCCCGAAGATGCTCGAACTGTCGGCGACCCGGGCGCGCGGGGCCCACCCGTATCTGGTGACGCCCGATCACACCCGCTACGCCCGCGAGCACCTCGGCGACGGCCCGCTGCTGCTCCCAGAGCAGACGGTGCTGCTTACCGAGGACGAGGAAGAGGCGCGCAAGCTCGGAACCGATTGGTTGCGCTCTTATCTGGCGCTTCCCAATTACGCCAACAACTTGCTCCGCTCCGGCTTCTCGCAGGAAGACGTGACATCGGTCAGCGACCGACTGTTCGACGCGATCATCGCGTGGGGCGACGAGGAGGCGGTGCTGCGCCGGGTGAACGAACACCTCGCCGCGGGCGCCGACCACGTCTGCGTGCAGGTGCTCACCGCCGACCCAAGGGAATTCCCCCGCGAACAATGGCGGCGATTGGCCGCGGCACTGGAGTAGCCGGTCGAATGTCCAGTTATCCGACACTTTTGTGCTGAAAGCGTCGGATATCTGGCCACTGGCCGCGACCGCGCTGAACTAGCCGCTGGCGAGTTCGGACAGCACGTCGGCGCTGTCCATCCCGGCGACCTCCAGGTACACCTCGGCGACCATGTTGAGGCGGTCGGCGTCCGCTTCGCGACCGAGAAGCCGCTCGGCCAGATTTGTCACGCTGCGCGCGGCGAACATGTCGGTGACCAGCACCGTGGGCGTATCCAGCCAATCGCGAACCCGGGCGATCACCTGGGTGGCGAGTACGGAATCACCACCGAGGGAGAAGAAGTCGTCGTCGATCCCGATCTTGTCGCCGGGCACACCGAGCACCTCGGCAACAATCGCGACCAACGCGGATTCCAGCGACGTTGACGGCGGCCGGAAGACTTGTGCCGCAGGCATTTCAGCTTCGGCCAGTTGGCGGGCGACGGCCTTGCGATCGATCTTGCCGTTCACGGTGAACGGGATCCGGTCGCTCACGACGATGACCTTGGGAATCATGTGTGCGGGCAGCAACTCGGTCATGGCGGCTACGACGGATTGTGAATCGACACTGGGATCAGCGGCACGGACCAGCGCGGCCAGCACATCCGGTTCTCCGCCAATCACCGTCGCGACCGCCGCGTCGATATGCGGCACCCGCTTGAGCGCCCCTTCGACTTCGCCGAGTTCGATCCGGTAACCGCTGATCTTGATCCGATGATCGATCCGCCCGACGAAATCCAGTGTCCCGTCCGCTCGATAGCGCACGAGATCGCCTGTCCGGTACCAGGTTCGACCGTCGTATTCGACGAACTTCTCGGCCGTCAGGTCGGGGCGCCCGCGGTAGCTGCGGGCGATGCCGCGTCCGGAGAACCACAACTCACCCGGTACCCAATCCGGGCAGTCGGATCCGTCGGCGGCCACCACGCGGCAGGCGTTGTTCGGGAACGGATTGCCGTAAGGGATCGAAGCCCAGTGCGCTGGCGGGTTGTCAACCTCGCAGATTGTGCCGTGTACCGCGGTTTCAGTCGCTCCGCCGAGGCCCGCCGCCCGCACGGCGGGCGCTGACTTGCGAAGCGCCCGAATGAGTTCGGGGCGCACCCAGTCACCGCCGAGAAGCACCACCCGCAGGGTTGCCAGCCGGTTACCGCCGACCTTCAGCAACATGTCCAGCCAACCTGGCATCCAGTTCAGGAAGGTGACGCAGTGCTTCTGAATCAGGTTCGCCCACACATCGGGGTCCCGGCGCTGGGTCTCGTCCACGACGACGACCGCGCCGCCCGCCCGCAGGATTGCGAAGATCTCCAGCACTGACATGTCGGCTTCCAGCGAGGCCAGCGCCAGGCTTCTGTCCGTCGGTCCCAATCGGTAACGGCTGCCGATGAACTCCACGGTGTTCATCACCGCGTCGTGCGTCAGCTCGACACCCTTGGGCTCGCCGGTCGACCCCGACGTGAACAACACGTAGGCCAAGTCGTGTGGGTCGACGGTGGCGGGCTCGGCGTCGACAGGGGCTTGTGTCGCCGTCGCGACGGAGATGACCGGCACCGCGACCTCGATCGCGTCGGCACCGCCGCAGATCAGCACCGCGGTTACGCCGCTGGACTCGAGGATGCGACGGGTCCGGTCGGATGGCTGATCGGCGGCGATCGGAAGATAGGCGGCGCCGGCCGCCAGAATGCCGAGCACCGCGGGTATCTGCTCGCCACACTTGGGACCGATCAACGCGACGAGATCACCGGGGCGAACCCCGTTGCCGCGTAATGCTTCCGCGAGCGCAAGAGCTCGCAAGCGCAGTTCACCGTACGTCAGGTCTCCGTCGTCGCTGAACACCGCCGGAGCATCGGGCGCGGTCAGTGCGTTACGGAAGAACCCTTCGTGGATCGTGTCTCCACACGGTGGCGCGGTGACGCTGTTCACCGCCTCACGAATGGCACGTGCGGCCTCGGGCACCGCGGGCGGATCTGGCGCGTCCCAGGTCGCGTCGTCGGTGGCCAACCGAGTCAACTCGGCGAGGTGGTAGGCGAACATCGCGTCGGCGACACCTGGCCGGAACGCGTCCACGCGGACATCCCAGTTGATCATCAGACCGGTTGCCAGCGGCGTGGCCTGTGCATCTATGAGCACCTGCGGTCCTTGAGAAATCGTCCACACCGGGGCACCGAAAAGGTCGGTGACCTCACCGGCGAACAGGTCGCCGAGTCCGAGCGCGCTGGTGTAGACGATCGGGGCGAGCGTCTGGTTGCCGCGGTGGCGTCCGAGGTCGCGAAGCACGGACAGGCCCGAGTAGCTCGAGTGTCGAGCGGTGTTGTGCAACGTTTCCTGCACGACGCGTGTCCGCTCCGCCGGTGTGGTGGTCTGCGTCAGGTCGATGTCGAGCATCAGCGACGAGGTGAAGCAGCCGACGAGTTTCTCGACATCGGGATGGAACGGTTCCCGCCCGAACATCGGCAGGTTGAGCAGGAACCGTGAGCCGGTCGACCACCGCGCCAACGCATTCGAATACGACGCCGCGACGGCCATCGCGGGCGTGAATCCGCGGCGCTGCGCGGCCGCGAAGAGGGCGTCCCGTGTCTCGACATCGAAGATGTGCCACAGGCGGACGCTGCGGCGAGGGTCGGCTTGTTCGGCCAACGGGACCAGCGGCAGTGCAGGCGATTCGGGCAGCTCCGGAAGACGCTCGGCCCACCACTGCCGGTCTTCGTCTGAGGGTCCTGGAGCGGAGGCTGCCAGCGCGGCCCGGTACTGGCGATAGGTGTATCCCAGTTCGGGCAGTTCCCCGCCGCGGTAGAACACCGCGAGGTCGGCCATGAACTTGCGGTAACTCACCGCGTCCGCGGCGTTCATGTCCATGTCGACGTGCAACCGCGTGCGACCATCCGGGCGAAGCGACAGGCTCAGCTCGAGCACATCGCCGTCGAGTAACTGATGCGACTTCTGGTGACGAATGGTCTCCAACCGCTGCTCAGCTGCTTCGGTATCCAGCTCGCGCAGGTCGTAGACGGTGACAGGCAGGCCGCGATCGCCGATTCGCTGGGTGCCATCGGGCAGGATCTCCACACGCAACATCGGATGGCGCGCAACCAGTTTCGCGGCCGCGTCACGCAAACGGTTCGGATCGACCCCGGCACCGTCGAACTCCACGTAAAGGTGGGCGGCGACACCACCGAGTTGCTGATCGTCGTTGCGGCCCAGCCACATCGCGTGCTGCATGGGCGCCAGCGGGAATGGCTCACCGGCGTCGCCGGCCTCGCCACCGTCATGGACCGGGTCGCCGAACTCAGCGTCGTCGTCGGACCGTTCCGCCACCAGCGCCGACCACGCCGCCACTGTCGGGTTCTCCGCCAGTGCGGCGAAGTTGACGTCGATTCCCTGCTTCCGCCACCGCCCCGACAACGACATCATGCGGATCGAATCGAGACCGGAGGCGATCAAGTCGGCGTCGGGGTCAACATCGTCGGGCGTCACGCCGAGGAGTTCGGCGACCTCCTCGCGGACCGAGGGTGGATTCGGCGCGCTAACCGACGCTGACGGGGTGTTGGCGCGCCCAATTCGCCCGGCACCTGCTCCGCCCCCAACACCCACGCTGTCCTCCAAGATTAGGCTGCCCTAACTAACCCGGCGAGGCTACCTTATATTCGAGGTGTCGAACATACCTACCCAGAGGGGTCGCACCCACCTATGAGCACCGGTCTAGATCCTCAGCAAAGCGATCTGAACACGGGTTTTGTTCCGTTTCCCGCCGACCGCGCCGAGGAATATCGCAGCGCGGGCTACTGGACCGGCCGCCGCCTGGACTCCATCCTCACCGACGCCGCCGCGACGTGGCCCGACCGCGCCGCTGTCGTCGACCCGGACGTCTCCTACACCTTCGCCGAACTCGACGCCCGCACCGACCGGATCGCGTCGGCACTCACGGATCGCGGTATCGCGGCCGGCGACCGGGTGATGCTGCAGCTTCCGAATTCCGCCCAGTTCGCCGTCGCGTTGTTCGGCTTCCTGCGGGCGGGCGCCGTCCCGGTCATGTGCCTGCCGGGTCATCGCTACGCCGAGCTCAGTCACTTCGCCGACGTCAGCGGAGCGGTCGGACTCGTCGTTGCCGACCGGGTTGCCGGATTCGACTACCGGGAACTCGCGCAGGCTCTGGTGAAGGACAATCCGCGGCTCACCCATGTGTTCGTCGACGGAGAACCCGGACCCTTCCAATCCTTCTCGGAGCTAGCCGATTTCGACGGTCCCGTCCGCGATCGTGTGCCGGTCGACCCGGGCTCGCCCGCCCTACTGCTGGTGTCTGGCGGCACGACCGGCCTGCCCAAGCTGATTGCGCGCACCCACAACGACTACGTCTACAACGCCACCGCATGTGCGCACGCTTACGAGATGACCGGCGAGGACGTATATCTCGTCGCGCTGCCCGCGGGGCACAACTTTCCGCTTGGCTGCCCCGGACTGCTGGGCTCCATGACGGTCGGCGCCACGTCGGTGTTCACTGCCGACCCCAGCCCCGAGTCTGCCTTCGCGCTGATCGACCGGCACAAGATCACCGTCACCGGACTCGTCAATGCACTGGCCAAGGTGTGGACCCAGGCCTGCGAGTGGGAACCAGTGCTCCCGACGTCACTGCGGGTGGTTCAGGTGGGCGGTTCGCGGATGACACCCGAGGAGGCCCGCTACATCCTCGACGGGTTGACCCCTGGACTGTCCCAGATCTTCGGTATGGCAGAGGGAATGCTCAATTTCACCCGGGTCGGCGATCCCTTCGACGTCGTGGTCAACACCCAGGGCCGACCGATGTCGCCGCACGACGAGATGCGCGTGGTCGACGAGGCGGGCCGAGAGGTCGTCCCCGGCCATGAGGGTGAGCTGTTGGTGCGCGGCCCTTACACGCTCAACGGCTACTACCGGGCCGACGAGGCAAACGCCCGGTCGTTCAGCCCCGACGGCTTCTACCGCTCCGGGGATCGCGTGCGCATCTTCGCCGACGGTGAGAGAGCGGGCTATGTCGAGGTCACCGGGCGTATCAAGGATGTCATTCATCGAGGCGGAGAGACCGTGTCGGCCTCTGACCTCGAGGAGCACCTGTTCGCGCATCCCGCGATCTACACCGCAGCAGCGGTTGCCCTCCCCGACGACTATCTGGGCGAAAAGATCTGTGCGGCTGTCGTGTTCAACGGACCGACGATCACACTCGCCGAACTGAATCAGTTCCTCGACGAACGCGGCGTATCTGCGCACTCACGACCCGACATGCTCGCACCGTTGCCGGCCCTGCCCAAGACCGCGGTCGGCAAGGTGGACAAGAAGAAGGTCGTGGCGCAACTCGCGCCCAACTAAGCCCGGTCTTTCAGGACACCGGAACTTCGCGGGGTTCCTCCGAAACTTCGTGCGATGAGAGCAGTTCGGAAATCCGATCCGACACCGCCGCAGCCGTCGGGTACTCCCACAGCAGAGTCGGAGGCAGCGACAGCCCTGTCTGCTTCTCCAGCTGGCGCAGCAATCCCACCGTCATGATCGAGTCGACACCGATCTCCACCAGCGGCAGGCCGGTGTCCACATCGCCATCCTGGAGTCCGAGCTGGGCCGATACCGCCGCGATCACACACTCGACCACCCGCTGGGGGTCCGGTTCGCCGTCGTTTCCTGCGAAACTGCCCGGCATTGAGTCCGAAGCAGTCGAGTCGTCGACCTCGACAGGTACCACGTCAGCGAGCATCGGTACGGCCGTGGCTCCCGGAAGAACCGGCAGTACAACGACATTCGATTGACCATCGCGCATGGCAAGGTCCAGCGCGCGGACCGCTTCGTCCGCGGCGATGGTACCCATACCGAGCGCGTCGAGTTGTGCCGCGACGAAACCTGACGTCGAGCCCATCCCCAACCCCCGCCAGGCAGTCCACGCGATGCTGACGGTGCGGTCGCCGAGGCGTCGGCGATGACGGGCCATGACGTCGAGGAACGAGTTGGCGCACGCGTACGCGCCCTGCCCGGGGAAGCCCGCGAGATATCCGCACGACGAGAACAGCACCATCCAGTCCAGCTGTTCGGGCGGGAAGACCTCGTGCAACGTCAACGTGCCGTCGACCTTCGGGTGCATGGCTGCCTCGAAGTCTGCCGGACTCGTGTTGACAAGCAGCGCACCGGCTTCCACTCCGGCGGCGTGAATGACACCCCGCACCGGTGGCAGATCCCGTAGCGCGGCGCGCAGCGTATCGGCGGCACCGGGCGCGCCGATGTCGAGTGGCAGGACGTGCACGGACACGCCGCGTTCCTCGAGTGCGGCGACGGTGCGGATCAGTTCGGAATCACCTGCGTCGCGCCACTGCGACCGGTCGGGCATGCCGGCGCGAGACAGCAGCACCAGTCGCCGGGCACCGATGTCTGCGAGCCGCTGGGCCATCCGCAGCCCGAGAACACCTGTGCCGCCGGTGATCAGGTACGTGCCGCCCGCCGAACACTGCATGGGTTTGCCGGCCCCGCGCCCGGCGAACGCCAACCGGGCCGCCTTGGCGTCCCCGTCGCGCATCACGACGACCGGATGACCGCGAAGCGAGGCCAGTGCGCCGACCGGCAGTTTCGTATCGCCCACGTCGAGCACTCCGCCGAAGATCTTGGGATGCTCGGCGGCAGCGACTCTGGCCAGACCCCACAGCGGCGCGTGGACCACATTGCCGCCTTCGTGCACCCGCTGGGTGAGCACCCATACCCGCGCCTTCGCGCCGCGGTCGAGCACGTGCCGCAACGTCTGCATCACGACGGCCACCGACTTCTGCGGTGAGTCGTGGCCGCGGGGCAACACCAGCACCACGGCGTCGCGGTCCAACTCGGCCTCGGTCGCCTCGATCTCGGCCGGTTCGGCATATGTCGCGTACCGCACGTCGGCCGCGTCGAGGTCGCGCGCCACGAAGCACCGGGTGTCGGGGTCACCACCGACGACGAATACCGCTGACGGTCGATCGTCCTCGCGCCATCCGACCGAATGCCACGTGACGTGATGCAGCATCCGCGAAAGGTCGCTGCCCGCCGGGTTTTCGAGCTCTTCGAACGACATTCCGGTGAGCGATGCGCGGACGGCGCCCGACTCCTCGGCGATCAGCACGTCGGTGGTGGTGGTTCCGGTCCGCCGTCGGACGTGCAGCACGGCCACCGCTGGCGGACGGCCGTACACCTGCACACGCTCTATCCGTGCGGGCATCCGCAGTCGCGGTGGACCGTCGAATATGGTGGAGGCGGCGGACGTCGCCGCATCCAGCAGCGGCGCCCACGTGTCGGGCACTGACCGGTCGCCGTTGGCCGCGACCCGCGCGATGAGCTCTGAGTCGCCGCGCAGCAATTCGACGATTTCCCAATCGAATCCCATGGCTGCCACGCCGAGTGTCGCCAAGGTGTCCACGACGTGGTTCGACGACAGGGTTTCTGGGCACCGCGCCTTGGCGGCGGACTCGTCGAGCACCTGCCCCAGGAGATCCTCGATGTCGTCGTCGGCCGCCGCCACCGCGCTGCTGTGCGTGAGCCAGCCCCCCTCCTCGGCGGACTCGGTGTCGTCCACCAAACGGGTCGAAAGGGTGAGGCCGCGGTCCTGGAGGACGACCTGCACATCGCGGGCCCGGCTCGGCGCCACGGGTGTGCGCAGCCGGACGTCGACGAGGTCGGTGCCAGACCGGCCGGAGCGGGTGTTCAGATTGGCGACGACGCCCAGGAAAGTATTCAGAATCACTGCAGCAGGGACGATTTCCGTGTTCTGCAGAGGATGGCTCCCAGGGTACGGCCGGTTGCTCATGTCCAGCCGTGTCTGCCACATCGTGGACGCGACGGCCCCGGTCACGTCCATCCGTCCGCCGAGCAGGGTGTGACTGTCGACGTCATGTACACCGCGGCCGCCGGGAGGAGGTGTCGGCGTGCGCCAGAAGTGCCGATGCTGCCACTGCGTGACCGGCAGCGCATCGGCCCAGGGCGCCGATGCGTCGATGCCGTGGCTGACAGGCGCGCCGTTGCAGTACAGGGAGCCCACCGCGGCGGCCACCGACTGTAGCTCTTCACGGTCGCGGCGGAGCACCGGAACGACCGCGTGCTCGTCGATTCCCGTGTGGGTCAACGTCTCGACAACCGAATGCGCGACCACCGGATGAGCGGACACCTCCAGGAACAGCCGATGACCATCCTCGGCCGCGGCCGTCACCGCCTCCGCGAAGCGCACGCGATCACGCAGATTGGCCACCCAGTAGTTCTGGTCGCGCGGTGCCGTCGAGCGCGGATCACAAAGTGCCGTTGTGTACAAAGGGATTTCGGCAGGACGAGACGGTGGCAGCGCGGCCGTGAGTCGCCCGAGTTCTGCGGTGAGAGCGTCCATCGCGGGGCTGTGAAATGCCACGTCGGTGTTGACGCGGCGGATCATCACGCCTTCGTCGGTCCAGACTTGGCAGATCTGCTCGACGGCGCTGACCGTGCCGGACACCACGGTCGATGCCGGTGAGGCGCTGATTGCCGCAACCACGTTGCGATGCCCGTGCAACCTACGTTCGGCTTCGGTGAAGGGCAATCGCACCAATGCCATCGCGCCGTTGCCCATCACCGACTGGAATCCGCGTGCCCGATAACACGCCACCGCCGCGCCCACCGTCAGGTCGAACACGCCCGCCGTCACGCACGCGGCGACTTCGCCGACCGAATGGCCGATGACCGCAGCGGGTGTCACACCCCGCTCGCGCAGCACGGCGGCGAGGCCTACCTGCATCGCAAATGTCAAGGCCTGCACCCGGTCTGTGCCGCCGAGCTCGCCGGCGCGCAGTGCGTCGCGTGCACAGAATCCCAGCTCCTCGCGGAACACCGGATCGATCGCGTCGATGACCGCGGCGAACACAGCCTCGCGTTCGAGAAGCTGCCGGCCCATTCCCGCCCAGTGCGATCCGTGCCCGGAGAACACCCATACCGCGCCGTCGGCCGCAGCCGGCAGCGCGGTTCCGGTCACGACAAGTGGGTCGGCCTTGTCGTTGGCGAGCGCGCTCAGCCCGGCTACCACGCCGTCGATGTCGTCGGCAACCACTGCGGCCCTTGCTGATTCGTGTGAGCGGCGCGCCCACGACGTCGCGGCCACACGATCGAGTTCGTCGTCTCTGGCGCGTAAGTGATCGGCCAGCACCCCGGCCTGGGTACGCAGCCGGACGGAGGACCGCGCCGATATCGGTACCACCGTCGGCGAAGGGTGTGCAGCAGCCTCGGTGGGCGGCGTCTGGTTCGCAGGCGCTTCCTCGAGCAGGATGTGGGCGATCGTGCCGCCGTAGCCGTAGCTGCATACCGCGGCACGACGCGGCGCGGCGTCGGTGCGCACCCACGGCTCGACCGACGTCGGCACCTGCAGCCCGCTGTTCGCCCAATCAACATTAGGCGTAAGGGTTTTCAGGCCAGCGGTCGGCGGGATGGCTTCGTGGTGCAGCGCCAGCGCGGCCTTGATGAGACCGACGACGCCGGCCCCACCCTCGAGGTGGCCCACGTTGGGCTTCACCGATCCGATTCGGCATGGCGCGTCCGCTGGGCGATCGACCCCGTAGACCGAGGCCAGCGCCCGGACCTCGGTGGGATCGCCGCTCGGGGTGCCGGTGCCGTGCGCCTCGACGAAGTCGACGCTCGCCGGTGGCACACCCGCCGATTCGCATGCGCGCGCGAACATGTCTGCTTGGGCGTCGCCGTTGGGTGACATGATGCCCACCGTGCGGCCGTCCTGCGCGATCGCACCGCCGCGCACGAGGGCGAGCACCCGGTCGCCGTCGCGGACCGCGTCGGCGAGGCGTTTGAGCACCACCACCGCCGCACCCTCGCCGCGACCGTAGCCGTCGGCGCTTGCGTCGAACGTCTTGCAACGCCCATCCGGAGCGGTGGCGCCGGCCTCGTCGAGCACCCGGGTCAATCCCGGACCGATCAGCGCGCTGACGCCGCCGGCCAGTGCCAGCGATGTCTCGCCCGCCCTAAGCATCTGGCATGCCTGATGCACCGCCACCAGCGATGCCGCGCATGCGGCGTCCAGCGCAACGCTCGGACCCCGCAGATCGAGCAGATGGGACACGCGGTTGGCGATTCCGCACAATGACGTGCCGATCCCGGTCCAGGCCTCGATACCCGGCAGATCCTCCATGATCAACTTGCCGTAGTCGTCGGAGTTGACGCCCATGAGAACTGCGGTGTCGCTGCCCGCCAGCGTCCGCGGCGGCACACCGGCGTGTTCGAGCGCTTCCCAGCTCACTTCGAGCGTCAGCCGTTGCTGTGGATCCATCAGTTCCGCTTCTCGCGGGGACACCCCGAAGAACTCGGCGTCGAACCCGGCGAGATCGTCGAGGAAGGTGCCCCACCGCGTGGTTTCTTTCAGCACCGCAGCGTTGCGCGGGTCCCGGCGCAGGTAGGGCTCCCAGCGCTCCTCCGGTACCTCGCGGACGTCGCTTCGGCCCTCGGTCAGAAAGGTCCAGAACTGCGCGGGGTCGTTGACGCCGCCGCCAAGGCGGCAGCCGATGCCGACAATTGCGATCGGTTCAGGGTCAGCGGCCATGTCAGCGGAACCCTGGACGCTTGGAAGTCTGGCTAGCCTTGCCTAACAAACCCCACGACATACCGGCCATCCTGGCACACGTGGCCCCGCTTTTGGTCTTTACGCAGGGCCTACGGAGTGACCATGAGGGTGGCGCCGATCACGTTTGGAAGTGCTTGCACCGTCGTCAAATTCGTCGGACAGCACTCAAAGCGTGGTGACTGCCAGCGGTTCACCGGTACCGGACACCCGAATGTCGACGGTGCGGATCTCCGAAGTCGGAACACTCGTCGCCGCCGATAGTCCGGTGGCTTCGTCTCCTGCCGGTCGCCATGAGCCCACCACCATCTGCTCGCCGCTGTTCGTCGTTACGACGATGTCGTAGCTCTCGACGTCGCGCGCCCAGTCCTTGGTGTATTCGCAGGCCCAGTTCAGCTCGGTGCCCCACTTCTTCTCGGTAACCGCAAGCTGGGCGGTGAGGCCGGGGCGCGACCCGGGCTGCATCGGCGCCATCGCCACGGTCTGCACCGACCCCGTCGTGCGTGGAAAGACCGTCGCGCCGACCACTCCGCCGACGATCGCCATGGCCGCGGCGGCCGCGACCACCACGGCGAGGACTCCACGCCGGGATCGCCGCTGCCGCTCCGCCGCCTGAGCAAACGACGCGACGTTGTCATGGCGATCCTGGTCCGGCGGGGTGCCCGCGAGGTCGGTCAACGCCAGCGCCTCTTCGGGGCTGAGCACGTCGAGAATGTCGGGCATCCCGGCCAGGTCGTTCAACTCAGCGCTCCGCAGCGGGTTCGTGGCGAGATAGTCCTCGTAGGTCCGCCGCTCCTCGGAGTTCAACGCGCCGAGGACGTAGGCGGCATCCCACTCGGCCAGGTCGTCGGGTCTGTTCTCAGTCACGGCCAACCCCCCTTTCCTGCAACGCAATTCGTAGCGCGCGTAGCGCATAGTGAAGTCTGGACTTGACCGTGCCCTCGGGAATTTGTTCCTGGGCGGCGATGTCGGCCACGGTCTGGCCGAGGTAATAGGCGCGCACGATCGCATTGCGGTGGTCGCCGGACAGCGACTTCAGCGCATCGGCCAGCACCCACTTGTCGACCGCAGGTCCGATCGCATCCAGGGACGGCCGCTCGGGAAGGTTGTCGCTCTGCAGTTCCCTGGTGAACCGGGCGCTGCGCCGGTCGTCGATCACGAGATTGCGGGCGACGGTGAACAGCCATGCCCGCGCCGATTCGCTCGACTGCGCGAGAATGTCGGGTTTACGCCAGAGCCGCAGCAGCGACTCCTGCACGACATCCTCCGCGAACGGCATGTCACCCCTCGTCAAACGCAGTACATAGCGCAGCAGGTCCCGGCTATGGGCGTCGTGGATCGCTCGCAGGAGCGCGGCCTGATCAGGATCGGTCATATCCCATGCACCGCCGCATTCCTCGCTTTCCGTCGTCGTCGCACAACACAACGGATTACCACCGCAGAATCGTTCAATCGGGCTGCCGATCGTCAGTCAAGCAGAGTGCGGACCACTGCGTCGGCCAACAGCCGACCTGGGTCGGTGAGGATCAAATGGTCGCCGTCGCGGGTCAGCAGCCCGTCCTCGATCACCGTCTGGGCCCGCCGTTGTTCCGCCTCGTTCAGAGCCGTCACGGGCAGCCCGTCGCGCAACCGCACCCGCAACATGACGTCCTCGGTGTGCAGTGCGCACGAGTCGAGCCGCTCGAAATCGGCCACCGGCAGCAGCCCGTCATCCAGCGCCTGTGCATACGCGTTGGGGTGCTTCACATTCCACCACCGGGTGGAGTCGACGTAGCCGTGCGCTCCGGGTCCGGCGCCCCACCATTCGCCGCCGTTCCAGTAGCCGACGTTGTGCCGGCACTCGCCGCCGGGCAGGCACCAGTTGGAGACCTCATACCAACCCAGACCCGCCGCGGACAGCCGCGCATCGATCAACTCGTAGCGGTGCGCGAGCTCGTCGTTGTCGGGTGCGCGGACCTCGCCGCGCCGCACTCGGCGGGCCAACGCCGTGCCGTCCTCGACCACCAGGGCGTACGCCGAAACATGATCGACACGGGCCTCGACCGCGGCGTCCACCGAGCGCAGCAGGTCGTCGTCGGTCTCCCCCGGCGTGCCGTAGATGAGGTCGAGGTTCACGTGCTCGAAGCCCGCCGCGATGGCATCGCGCGCCGCCTCGAGTGCCCGGCCCGGTGAGTGGACCCGGTCCAGCACCGCGAGGACGTGCGGTGCCACCGATTGCATACCAAGCGATACCCGAGTGAAGCCGGCCGTCCGCAGGTGCTCGAACAGCTGCGGGGAGGTGGATTCGGGGTTCGCCTCGGTGGTGACCTCAGCATCGGCGGCGAGGGTGAAATGGCTGCGTATCGCGTCCAGCACCGATGTCAGGCCGGGGGCGCCGAGCAGCGAGGGGGTACCTCCCCCGACGAACACGGTGTCGACGGCCGGAGCCGCCCGGCCGGCGACATCGGGCTGCCGAGCCGCCCGGCCGGCGACATCGGGCTCCGGAGCCGCCCGGCCGGAGACATCGGGCTGCCGAGCCGCCCCCAACCGGTTGGCGGCCAGGGCCAGCTCGGCTCGCAGCGCCTCGAGCCAGCCGTCAGGATTCGCACCGCCCAGTTCAGCGGGCGTATAGGTGTTGAAGTCGCAATAGCCGCAGCGCGCGGCGCAGAACGGCACGTGAACATAGATGCCGAATGCGCGACCCGGCGTCAGCGCCAAGCCGGGCAGTTCGCATGCACCTGCCGTTCGGACTGTCATGCAGCTAGCTTCCCAGATCCCGGCTTCTGCTCACCGTGAGCGCAAATCCAGGCCGGTTAGGGCATATGTCGGTCAGCGTGGCACAATTGACCGCGTGAAGTCCGCCCGCATCTTCCCCCAGCGCGTCTCGCTGGTCGTGCGGCGTCATGTCGACTTCAAGCGCGTATGTAGCTGTTGTTGTCTGCCTTGACGCGCCGGATCTAGGACCCAGCCCACCCCGACTTTCAGCTGGCCGCCGGATTTGCGCCGACCGGTCAGCCCCCGGTGAGATGCGCGATCCGGCTCCACTAAGGAGCCCAACACATGACCACAGCCAAGCCCGTCAAGCGTCCACGCGGCGAAGGCCAGTGGGCGCTCGGATACCGCGAGCCGCTCAACCCGAACGAACAGTCCAAGAAGGACGACAACCCGCTGAACGTGCGGGCGCGCATCGAGAACATCTACGCCCCCGGCGGCTTCGAGTCCATCGACAAAGGCGACCTGCGCGGCCGTTTCCGCTGGTGGGGCCTCTACACCCAGCGCAAGCCCGGCTATGACGGGACCTGGACCGGTGACGAGAACACCGACATGCTCGAGGACGAGTTCTTCATGCTGCGGGTCCGCAGCGATGGCGGCGCGTTGACCGCGGCCGCGCTGCGCACCCTGGGCGGCATCTCCACCGAGTTCGCGCGCGACACCGCCGACATCTCCGATCGTCAGAACGTCCAATACCACTGGATCGACGTCAAGAACATGCCGGAGATCTGGCGCCGTCTCGACGAGGTCGGCCTCCAGACCACCGAAGCGTGCGGGGACTGCCCGCGCGTCGTCCTCGGTTCCCCGCTGGCCGGCGAATCGCTCGATGAGGTGATCGACGGAACCCCGGCGATCAACGAGATCGTCAAGCGCTACATCAACAAGCCGGAGTACTCGAACCTGCCGCGCAAGTTCAAGACCGCGATCTCGGGCCTGCAGGACGTCGTGCACGAGGTCAACGACGTGGCGTTCATCGGGGTCGAGCACCCTGAGCACGGCCCCGGCTTCGACCTCTGGGTCGGCGGCGGCCTGTCCACCAACCCGATGCTCGGTCAGCGGGTCGGCGCCTGGGTGCCGATCGACGAGGTGCCCGACGTGTGGGAAGCCGTCGTATCGGCGTTCCGCGACTACGGATACCGCCGACTGCGGGCCAAGGCACGGCTGAAGTTCCTGATCAAGGACTGGGGCGTGGAAAAATTCCGTCAGGTGCTCGAGGACGAGTATCTGAAACGCAAGCTCATCGACGGTCCCGCACCCCAGCCGGTCACGCGTCCCATCGATCACGTCGGCGTGCAGAAGCTGCGCAACGGACTCAACGCCGTCGGGGTCGCCCCGATCGCCGGCCGGGTTTCGGGCACCATCCTGACCAAGGTGGCCGACCTCGCGGAGTCGGTGGGCAGCGACCGCATTCGGTTCACGCCGTACCAGAAGCTGATCGTCCTCGACGTCCCCGACGACAAGCTCGACGAGCTTCGCGACGGGCTCGACGCCCTCGGCCTCCCGTCGCAGCCGTCACATTGGCGCCGCAACCTGATGGCGTGCACCGGCATCGAGTTCTGCAAGCTCTCCTTCGCCGAGACCCGCAAGCGTTCGCAGGTCTTGGTGCCGGAGTTGGAGAAGCGGCTGGAGGACATCAACGCGCAACTGGATGTCCCGATAACGATCCACATCAACGGCTGCCCGAACTCGTGCGCACGCATCCAGGTCGCCGACATCGGGTTCAAGGGCCAGATGGTCGACGACGGCGACGGGCCTGAGGAGGGCTTCCAGGTACACCTGGGTGGCAGCCTCGGCCTGGACAGCGGCTTCGGCCGCAAGTTGCGCCAGCACAAGGTCCTCTCGACCGAGCTCGGCGACTACATCGACCGGATTGTGCGCAACTTCGTGAAACAACGCGAGGACGGCGAGCGTTTCGCTACGTGGGCCCTACGAGCAGACGAGGCGGATTTGCGATGACAGACCTGGTGAATGACATCGACCTGATCGCGTTGGCCGAACGCGGCGCGGCAGAACTCGAGGGTGCCAGCGCGAATGACCTGCTGCGCTGGACCGACGAGAACTTCGGCGGTAACTACATCGTGGCGTCCAACATGCAGGACGCGGTGCTCGTCGACTTGGCGGCCAAGGTGCGCCCCGGCGTCGATGTGCTGTTCCTGGACACCGGCTACCACTTCGTCGAGACCATCGGCACCCGCGACGCCGTCGAAGCCGTCTACGACATCAACGTGGTCAACGTGACACCGGAAAACAGCGTGGCCAAGCAGGACGAATTGTTCGGCAAGGATCTATTCGCCCGCGAGGCCAGTGAATGCTGCCGGATGCGTAAGGTCGAACCGCTCTCCAAGGCACTGCGCGGCTATTCCGCCTGGGTCACCGGTATCCGCCGAGTCGAGGCCCCCACGCGGGCCAACGCGCCACTCATCAGCTGGGACAAGGCTTTCGGGCTGGTGAAGATCAACCCGCTTGCGGCGTGGTCCGACGAGGACATGCAGGGCTACATCGATGCCAACGATGTGCTCGTCAACCCCCTGGTCTTCGAGGGCTATCCGTCGATCGGCTGCGCGCCCTGCACGGCCAAGCCGATCGAGGGAGCAGACCCGCGCAGCGGCCGCTGGGCGGGCCAGACGAAGACGGAATGCGGACTACACGCGTCGTGACGGTGTTGCCTCCCGCCCACCTGCTTGTTCTGGCGGCCCACGGCAGCGTCGACCCGCGTTCGGCGGCGGTGACGCATGCCGTGGCGGGCCGGATCCGACGGCTGCGGCCATGGCTCGACGTCCGTCCCGCGTTTATCGAGAAGACCGGCCCGAGCCTCGAAAACGTGTTGGCAGGACTGCCCGCCGGCGTCGTGGTGCCGTTCCTGCTGGCCGACGCCCATCACGCGAGCGTCGACGTCCCCGAGATGATCGAGAACTCCGGTGCCGCGGTGAAGCAGGCCGAGGTGCTCGGCGAGGATCCCGCTCTCCTGTGGGTGTTGCGACAGCGACTGTCCGAGATCGGGGTGTCGCCAGAAACCGAAGACCTCGGAGTGCTCGTCGTCGCGGTCGGCTCGTCAAAGGAAGCCGCCAACGCCAGGACGTCGAACGTGGCACGCGCCCTGAGCGTGGGAACCCGTTGGGCGGGTGCCGAAGTCGCGTTCGCGACCGGGCCGCAGCCCACCGTGGCCGAGGCCGCGGATCGGCTGCGGGCCCATGGTGCCCGTCAACTGGTGATCGCCCCGTGGTTCCTGGCGAACGGCGTCATCACGGACCGGGTGGCGACCTACGCTGCGGCGCAAGGCATTCCGATGGCAGAGCCGCTGGGGTCACACAATCTGGTCGCCGCGACGGTGCTGGATCGCTTCGATGCGATGAACGTCGTCCCCGGCACCGCCGCCGCTTAGCGAGCTCACGAGCTAGGCAGTCGTCAAGGCCTCGTCGTCGTCGGCCGAATCCGCCTTCGGCACATCCGTGCCTGCGGGGATCGCCGGGATACGGGTGGCACGAACGTAAACAGTGTCACCCTCCGTCAACCCGAGCGCCTCCGCATCACCACGGGTAATCTGCGCGGTAAACGGTGTGTTCGATGCCGCGCTGGTGAGTTCGACACGAACCTCGAAGCCCAGCATGACAATTCGATCGATGGTCGCCCGGACCACACCCGTCGCTTGTACGGTGTCATCTGTCGTCGCAATCGCCATCTCAGGGGTTCTGCCCACGCGGATATCGTGCGGGCGTACCAGTACGCCATTCAGTGATGACACCGCGCCGAGGAAGGACATGACGAACGCATTGGCGGGTTCGTCGTAAACCGTGTTGGGAGAACCGACCTGCTCGATGCGGCCCTTGTTCAGCACCGCGATCCGGTCGGCCACGTCCAACGCCTCGGACTGGTCATGAGTGACCAGCACCGTGGTTACGTGCACCTCGTCATGCAGGCGGCGCAGCCACGCACGCAGGTCTTCACGAACCTTGGCGTCCAACGCGCCGAACGGCTCATCGAGAAGGAGTACTTCGGGGTCGACGGCCAGTGCGCGCGCCAAGGCCATGCGCTGGCGTTGCCCACCGGAAAGCTGGTTCGGATAGCGAGTCTGGAATCCGGCCAGACCCACCACCTCGAGGAGGTTGTCCACCTTCTCCTTGATCTCCGGCTTCGACCGCTTGCGGATCTTCAACCCGAACGCGACGTTGTCTCGCACGGAGAGGTGCTTGAATGCGGCGTAGTGCTGGAACACGAATCCGATGCCACGTCGTTGCGGCGGAATGGATGTCACGTCACGGCCATTGATGGTGATCGTGCCGGTATCTGGCAGATCCAGACCTGCAATGGCGCGCAACAACGTTGACTTTCCCGACCCGCTGGGACCGAGCAGCGCGGTCAGGGAACCCGACGGCACGTCGAAGTCGACGTTGTCGAGTGCGGCGAAGTCGCCATAGCGTTTGTTGGCGCCCCGCACGGTGATCGCGTTCGTCATATCAGCGTCTCCTCGTGCCTATTTGCTTGTCTTTTCGCGGCGGGCGTCCAGAATCACCTGGGCGATCAGGACAACCACGGCGACCGCCATCAGCAGCGTCGAGATGGCGTACGCCCCGTACTCGGCACCACGGGCGTGGCGGTCCGAAACCAGCAGCGTCAATGTCTGCGAAGTGCCGGGCAGGTTCGACGACACCATGATGACCGCACCGTATTCGCCGAGCGTGCGCGCAATGGTCAAAACCACGCCGTACATCAGACCCCACTTGATGGACGGCAACGTAATCCGCCAGAACGTCTGCCACCCAGTTGAGCCCAACGTGGAGGCGGCTTCCTCCTGGTCGGTACCCAGTTCGTGCAGGACCGGTTCGACCTCTCGGATCACGTAGGGCACGGTGACGAAGATGCTTGCCAGCACGATCCCGGCGAAGCCGAAAATGATCTTGATGCCGAAGTCATTCTCGAGGAAGCCGAATATGCCCGACGATCCCCACAGCAGAATCAATG
Organism: Mycobacterium neglectum; assembly: GCF_002591975.1. Lineage (GTDB taxonomy): Bacteria > Actinomycetota > Actinomycetes > Mycobacteriales > Mycobacteriaceae > Mycobacterium > Mycobacterium neglectum. Next base: position 142,718 of record NZ_NVQE01000013.1, read on the forward strand.
CCACGCCGACCACCACCGGCGACACCGCGAATGGCAGGTCGATAACAGCCTGCAGCAGGCTCTTGCCGCGGAACCGGTTGCGCGCCAATACCAACGCGGTCGGGACCCCGAAGATCACGTTGAGCGGGACCACGATGGCGACCACCACCAGCGAAAGCTGCAGCGCCGAAATGGCCGCCGGGGTGGTGATCGACTCGAAGAAGGCGCCGACTCCCGGCGTGAAGGTGCGCCACAGGATCAGCCCGACCGGTACGACAAGCAACACGAGCAGGTACCCGAGGGCCAGGTAACGCAGCAGGTAACGCGTCGTGCGGGAAAGGATCACGCCGCCAGCTCCTCGCGTTTGGCCGCTCGCGATCCGACGGTGCGCAGGATGAATAAGACAACGAACGAAATCGCGAGCAGCACAATCGAAACAGCCGCGGCACCGGTGCGGTCGTCGAACTCGATCAGCTGGCGAATGTACTGCGACGAGACCTCGGTCTTACCCGGCACCGCGCCGCCGATCAACACGACGGAGCCGTACTCGCCGATCGCGCGGGAAAACGCCAGTCCCGCGCCCGAAAGCAGCGACGGCAACAGCGCGGGCAGAATCACCAGCCTGAAGATGGTGAAGTTGTCCGCACCCAGCGATGCCGCGGCTTCTTCCACCTCCCGGTCCAATTCCAGCAGCACCGGTTGCACCGAGCGGACGACGAACGGCAACGTGACGAACGCCAGCGCGATGCCGATACCCCAGATGGTCTGCTGAAGGGAGAGGCCGACCGGACTGTTGGGGCCGTACAGCGCCAACATCACGAGGCTGGCCACGATCGTCGGCAGCGCGAACGGCAGGTCGATGATCGCGTCGACGTAGCGCTGGCCCGGGAAGTCGTCTCGCGTCAGCACCCAGGCGACGATCAAACCGAAGAACACGTTGACCACCGCCACGGCCACCGAGACCGTCAGCGTGACGCGAAACGATTCGAGGGCTCCGTTGGAGGTGATCGCCTGCCAGAATGCCGACCACCCACCGCCCGCCGACTGCCACACGATCGCGGCGAGTGGCATCAGCACAATCACCGAAAGCCACGTCGTCGCGACTCCGACGCGCAGCCTGGTGCTGCCATAGCGGCTGGTGAAGAAGCCACGAAGACGAGGGGCCCCGCCGTTCTTCGACAGATCGGGCCGGGCCCCGTCGTCAAGAGCAGCTGTCATCCGGTCGCCTGTTTGTAGATTTTGGTGATCGATCCATTGTCCTTGTCGAACAACGCCGGATCCACCATGTCCCATCCACCCAGGTCAGCGATTGTCCACAGCTGCTCCGGCGTCGGGAAATCGGTCGAGAACTCCTCGGCCACCGCCGGGTCGACCGGCCTGAAACCGGCTTGGGCCCAGATCTTCTGGCCCTCCGGGGTGTACAGGAAGTTCTTCAGCGCATTGGCCTGCTCCTGATGTGCGCTGGAAGTGACGACCGCGACCGGGTTCTCGATTTTGAACGTCTGCGGCGGGTTGACGTGTTCGACCGGCTTACCTTGACGCTCGATATTGATCGCCTCGTTCTCGTAGCTCAGCAGCACGTCCCCGGTGCCCTGCAGAAACAGGTCGGAGGCCTCGCGACCGGACGACGGCCTGGTCCGGATGTGATCAGTGACCAGCTTGTTGACGAAGTCCAGACCGGCTTGCGTGTCCTGGCCACCGTTGCTCTTCACGGCGTAGGGAGCCAGCAGGTTCCACTTGGCCGAACCCGAGCTGAGTGGGCTCGGGCTGACCACCTCGAGCCCAGGCTGCAGCAAGTCATCCCAGTCCCGGATGTTCTTCGGGTTGCCCTCACGCACGACGAAAGTAACCACCGAGCCGAACGCGATGCCCTGGGTGGCGTCGGCGTTCCAGTCCTCGGCCACCTTGCCGGCTTTGACCAACCGCTCCACGTCGGGCTCGACCGAGAAATTCACCAGGTCCGCTGGTTTACCGTCGGCCACTGCGCGTGACTGATCACCCGAGGCGCCGTAGGACGTCGTCACGGCCACGCCCTCGCCTTCCTGGGTGGCGGCGAACGCGGGAACAATCTTGCTCCAGCCCGGTTCAGGCACTGCGTACGCGACCACGGTCAGTGTCGTTCCATCACCGCCCGTCGCCTCCTCTCCGCCAACAACATCGCTGGCCCCACCGCCGCAGGCGGCGAGGACGGTGGCGGTCGCGGTGAGGATCGCGGCGGTTCGCCAGGGTTTACGGATGTTGAGCACGTGATGACCTTTCCTTGCGGGGACTAAGCCTCGATCCACCGACTGACCTGGTGTTTTCTGGGTGTCGGAATGAGGAAAGTGCCCTCTGAACTGGGATGATTGTAGTTCTCACACAAACAATCGGGTCAGTTCGGAAAGGCACTTCCAGTGCAA
>NZ_NVQE01000123.1 GCF_002591975.1 Mycobacterium neglectum
GGTGCTGGGAATGCCGGCCGGCAAGAGACTGGCGCCGATGTTGACCGAACTCGTGGCCGTGTTGCGGCAGTTCGGCGAGCTGATCATCGACGATGACACCGCAGCATTGCTGGTGTCGATGTCGGCGAGCCTGTCACGATTTCTGTGTAAGTCAGAGGTGACTTGACTACGAAAAGTAGGCTAACACAACGGGATTCGACCCGGGAAGAGACGCGCGAGTGTGTTCAATGCCACAGTCCAGTTGTACGTGCCGGTGCCCGAGAAGCCGCCTCGCTCACTGGAGATGTTGCGCAAACCGAGATACAGCAACTTCATCGCTGCGTCCTTATCGGGGAAATGGCCGCGGTTCTTGGTGATCTTGCGCAGCTGGAAGTTGATCGACTCGATCGCGTTGGTGGTGTAGACGATCTTGCGCAACTCGACCGGATAGTCCAGGAATGGCACGAACTCGGGCCAGGCGTTGCGCCATACGTCGATCGCCCCGGGATACTGGGCGCCGTAAGCGGTGTC
>NZ_NVQE01000014.1 GCF_002591975.1 Mycobacterium neglectum
AGTGTGTATAAGAGACAGGTGCGAGGGGTCGACGGTGCCGGGGGCGTCCAGGTCCGGCGTCGTATCCAGCGCGGTGCTCTGCTTGAGGTCGCGAGCCAGCTGCAGCATCGCGCCGGAGACTCGTCCGTCCGGGCTGTGCAATGCGGCCTGGCCAGCCAGCCGGGTGGCATCCCAGGTGAGGCCGAACTGAGACAGCGTCTGGGCCGCGGAGCTGACGTCGTCGGTGTCGACATGGTTGGCGAGCACCCTTAGCCAGGTGCGGCCTGCGGTCGACAGCGCCTTGGCAAAGGTGCTTTGTGCGGCGGCGGCGGTCAGCGCCTGACCGTGCGGGGCCACCGCTTCGGGGGAATTCACCAGAATCCCGGCGTGCACGCCGGCCCAGTGCAACGGCACTGACCACAACAGCGGGTTGCCGAGTGAGTCCAGGAGCGCGAACGCTTCGTCGAGGGTGTGCTGCAGCCGATCGACTTGCCGCATCCGGGCCGCCGCCACCCACAGCTCACTCAGTGGCAGCAGCGAGTACAGGTCCATCGAATATTCGGCGAGCACCTCCATCGCTGCGTACCAGTGCTTCTGCAGCGCGCCGCTGTCGCCGCTGCGCCGTGCGATCGCCGTCTGCAGCGCCGCTGCCCACAGCGCATCGCGGCGGTGCAACGCGGGCTCGGTGTCCGCGGCCACGGCTGCGACATCGGCGGTCGCGGAGGCCAGGTGACCGTCCAGCATTTTCACCCACCCCAGCAGAAGCCGGTGCCGACGCGCGACGAACGCGGTGTTCTCCGGGCTGTCCTCCAGTGAAGTGCGCACCGCACGGCCGATCACGCTGCGGGCCCGCACCGGATCGCCGCCGTGGAGGGCGGCGAGCGTAACCAGTGCCGCGGGGGTGTCTGGTGTGACACCCGTCGGCTGCTGCTCGGCAATGATCGACTGCCCGAGCCGTGCGACCGCCGACGGGTACGGCACCTCCAGGGACAACAGCATGCCCTCGGCGAGGTTGCGCGCCGCACGCGAGGTCGATGTCGGCGGACCCGCGCTGTCGGCACTGAGCGCGCTGCGCGCTGCGGGCAGATCGCCCACGGCCAGCGACACGATCGCCCCCGCCGCGCTGACGAACGCGTCGGGGTAGGGCCCGAGCCAGCGAAACAGGTCCGCGGCCTGTGCGGAACTACCGTCGTGCACGGCGATACTGGCCGCGATGCGGACCGCGGTCGCGCGTTCGGTTGCGTCCTCGGAGCCAAGCAGTTCGTCGGCAATTCGGCCTGCGGTCGCGCAATCACCGGTCAACGCGAGCGCATCTGCCAGCCGCGAGGTGAGCTGCGTCGCTCCCGCATCCGAGGCTGCACGGTAAAGCCTTGCTGCCCTTGCGGGTTGGCCGTGATTGTCGGACGCGAGACCTGCGAGCGCAGTGGCCAGCCGTTCGTCGCGCAGTCCATGTTCGGCCATTCGCAGAGCGAGATCGGCTGATAGCGTTGAAGATTCGATCTGGGAGACAAGCAGTGCGATCTCAGTGTCGTGATGTCGTCCGGTCCCGATGATCTGAGCGACGCAGCGATGTACGGAACGCAGGAACGTGTGGCTGTGCGAAGGTTCGATCAATCCGCTGGCGCGGGCGCGGTCCACCAGGAACTGGGCGTCTTGCGCGTCGACCCGCAGCGTCGCCGCGACGTCGTCGGGCCCGAGATCGGGGCTCAGCGATGTCACCAGCAGTGTGTCGAGCACGGGCTCGTCCAACCGGCGCAGTCGTTCGATCAGCGTGAAACTGGCCGCCTGAGCAATCGCGGTGGGAAGCGATTCGCCTTCGCGGGAGGTTGCGGCGGTGATTGCGGGCTGCAGCAGGAACGGCAGGCCGGCCGTAGCCACCATCAGCGTGCGCACGAACTCGGGTGTCGGTGCGGCGCCGAGGATTTCGGTGGCAGCGCGCGTGACGTCCGGTGGGCTCAATGCACCGATCGACACCACGGGGTTCTCGCGTTCGATGGCGGTGGCCAATGCGCGCAGAGCCGGCCGGTGTGCGAGGGGTTCGGTCGCCACGACGACCGTGGAGGCGGGATCTGCAACCCGGTCGACAAGCTGCTCGAGTTCACCGTCGTCGAGCAGGTGCGCGTCGTCGATCACCACCGCTGCATCCGGATCGTCGCCGCTACGCGGTGGCCGGGTGAGCACTGCCACCCCCGCCGTCCGCAACGCGGAGCGCACGGCGGCGAGTACGGAACTCTTACCGCTGCCTATGCCGCCGGACACCAGGATCTTGACGGGGCCGCCCGGCGCCGCGGTCAGCGCCGCGACAGCGTCACGGGCGGGCCCTGCGATGTCGGTCGCTGACTCCGGCGCCGGTTTCGGCATGGATCACGAGCCGTCGTCGGGAATCACCACGTCGGGTGTCGTGGTGATAGTCGGCTCATCGGTGGTGGTCGGAGGCTGGGTAGTTGTCGGTTGGGTGGTGGTCGGCGGTGTGGTCGTGGTGGGCGGCGTTGTGGTGGTGGTCGTAGTCGTTGTGGTGGTCGTCGTGGTTGTGGTGGTGGTTGTCGTTGAGGGTGTCGTCGTTGTCGTGGTGGTCGACGACGGGGGAGGCGGCACCACCGTGGTGCTCGGCCGGCCGTCGGACCCTGTGACAGTGATGGTTTCGGATGTGGCGGGTGGACCTGCGGGCGAAGGCCCGGTCTCCACGGTGGTCGCCGTCTCGGTCACCGGACCGCTGGTGCCCGTGCTGCTGGTCAATGTGACCGCGAGGCCGCCGATGGCCAACAGCACGGCGGCCGCCGCAGCCCCGAACAGAATCGTCGGACGCTTGTACCAGGGCAGCGGTCCGGGTTCGGGTGTGAAGCCCTCCTCCTCGTGACTGAACTCCATCGGCGGGCGGGCCGCGCCGGTGGCCGCTGGGTCGAAGGTGTAATCCTCGCCGGTGTAGGGGACGGGCTCGCCGCCGCCTGCGGGTGCGTCGTCCTGGGACCACGCCAGTGCACGGAACGTCGAAGAGTCAGTTGCGTCGGCAGCCACCCCGGCTGCTGCGACTCCCGCCGCGCCTGCGACCCACCCCGCGGTCGGGGCCATCCCCGTCGGGGCGTCTGCGGCGGTGGCCATTCCGGTCGCCGCCTCCGCGCTGTCGGCCAGCACTGCGGCGCCCGCGGCCACGTTCAGCTGTGATTGCGGCGTGGTGACGACAGGAGCGCGCAGCCGCGTCGACAGCTGCTGCGTGACCAGCGGGATGTTCGCGCCGCCGCCGACCGTAGCCACCGCCGAGATGTCCGACAGCGCAATGTTGTTGCGTTGCAACATTTCTTCAACCGTGCCGAGGAGACCGTTCAGCGGTTCGGCGATCAGTTGTTCCAACTCGGTGCGCGTCACGCGGACATCGGAAGAGAAGCCGGGCAATTCGGCGTGGACGGCTGCGGCCGTCTCGGCGGACAACTGCTCCTTGGCGAGCCTGCAGTCGTTGCGCAACCGGGCCAGCGAACCGACGGCCGCCGTGCTCGCGGGGTCGGAGTCGTTGGCTTCCGCGATGCCGGCCACCACATGGTTGAGCAGCGCCTGATCGATCTGGTCACCGGAGAAGTCCGGATATCGGACCGTGTCACCGATCGTGTCGAAGTTCGCGTCCGCGTTGGCCAGCGTCACGCTGGTTCCGCTGCCGCCGAAATCGCAGAGCACCACGACGCCGTTCGGTGGCAATCCCGGTGCCGCCTGCAATGCCGAGAGTGCGGCGACGGAATCGGGGACCAGTGCGGGCACCTGCCCGCCGGGTGCCAGGCTCGGTTTGGCGCGCAGGGCGCCACGCAGCGCACCGACGGTCGCGGCGCTCCAATGCGCGGGCACCGCGATCGCGATGGGTGCACCGCCGCCAACGGTGCGTGCCATCGCGTCGAGGGCTTCAACGAGCACCTGTTCGCCGCGGTGCGGCGAGCCGTCGGCCGCAACCAGCGGCACCGGATCGCCGACGCGCTCGACGAATCCCGCCAGCACCATTCCCGGCTGGCTCAAATTCTGATTTGCCGAAAACGCCGAAAACGCTGAAAACTCGGAGGGAAGGCCGACTTCGGCCGCGCGGTCCTCGAAAAGGGTCAGCACGGAACGTCGCATGACGGGGGGACGGCCCATGCGAGCCGCCACGAGATTGGTCATCCCAATCGACAACCCGAGAGAGTCGCTCATCTTGTCCTCTGCGTTTGGCCGAACCTCACGATAGCGGCTCGATCCCCAGATCCACGGCACATCCCCCTATGCCGCCAAAACCCCTAACGCCGAGCCCCCTAATGCCCGAGTAGTAGAGGTGGGTTTCGCACCGATCTCTGCGGCGGCTGCCGCCGATAGCATCGTGACAAGCCGTTCGGCTTACATATCTCTAGTCACATATATCTCGATAGGGAAGGAGGGTGTTTCATGGCCAATTCGCTGCTGGACTTTGTGATGTCCCTGGTGCGAGATCCCGATGCCGCCGCACGGTTTGCAGAAAATCCGGACCAAGCCATTTTCGACGCCAACCTCACCAACGTGACCAGTGCCGACGTCAGCAATCTGATCCCGGTGGTCACCGAGTCGCTGGGTGGCAATGTCCCCACCGTAGGCGGCGAGGGCATCGTCGACATGGCAGACAATGTCTGGGCCAGTGGCGCCGCGACGGCCGCGTTCGACGCGTTCGGCGATCAAGTGCCAGTTCAGGGCATTGCCGACGGGCACACGGTGATCACCGACTATGTCGATTCGCCGGACGCACTCGCCGACGCGGGCCTGCCGGGTGTGGTCAGTTCCGAGAATGGGGCCCTGCAGTTCGACGAGCCCGTGATCGATGATCTGCCGGTCATCGACCTGCCGGCCCACGGCGATCTGAGCGACACCATCATCGAGGTCGCCGACATGGATTCAGACCCTTCGGGGTACGACTTCTTCTAGGCGTCTTCTCGATGTAGCTACCCATCCCCACTGCGACTGCGCGGCCGGAACCGGCCGCGCAGTTTTCGTTTTCGCTTGGCGAGCGCTACCCCCTAATGACCCCCTAATCCCCTAACCAAGGTGTTGTGCACAGCCCGAGATGCCCCGGCGCAGGGAGGGGCTTCGACCCCGTTTCGACGGGGGTTCCCGCTCCATAACGTGGTCATCAGTTCGCCGGACAGCCCGGTGACCCGCTCCCAGAGACAACACGACCGAAGGACAAAGAAATGACGAACGTAATCGACTGGCTCCTCGACCTCTTCCGTGACCCGGTTCGGGCCCAGGAGTTCATCACAGACCCAGGCCGGTCCATGGCCGCTGCCAACGTCTCCAACGTGACGGCTGCTCAGGTGCAGGCCGTCGCCGCGACAGTGGCGCCCGCCGCACTTGTCCACGGTGGCGGCGATCCCGTCTTCGGACTGCAGCAGGCCGTTGCCCAGACCCACGGCATCGCATTCGCCCCGCAGCGCCAGACCGACCTGCTGTCGAACAACGACACCCGCCTCCTGAGCCCGGAGACCAACAACGCCGTGGGTCCCGACGCTCAGCAGGGTGTCGGCAACTTCGACCTGGAATTCGGTGACATCACTTTCGGTGACAAGACGAGCAACACCGCCACCAATGGCGGTGTGGTCAACACGGGCACCGCAGGCGACATCGACGCCACCAATGTCGAGGGTGACGGAAACGTGGTCGGGGACGACAACGAGAACGTCAGCACCGGCGACATCGAGGACTCCAACGTCAACATCGGCGAAGACAACGACATCGACGACAGCGGCGATCAGACCGCGGGCGGCGACATCATCTCCGACAACGACGGACCGGTCATCAACGACAACGACATGAGCGGCGGCAACGGCGGCGGCGCGGTCGGCGGAGACGGTGGCGGCGGCCTCATCGGTATCGGCAACGACGGCGGCGACGCCGCAGGCGGTGCCGGTGGTTCCGGTGGCGGCATCGTCATCGTCGACAACGACACCACCAGCGTCGGCGGAAACCAGACCACGGTCGACGGCGATGCATCCGGTGGCGTCTCCGGCGGTTTGTCCGCCGTGGACAACTCCGCCCAGGACAACTCGGTCGACAACTCCGTGGACAACTCGGAGGACAACTCGGGCCAGGTCAACACCGCGATCGACGCGTCCATCGACGTCGACAACACGGTCGCCGCCGGTCTGTTCTGACACGACGCAACGACGCCACTGGCGGGGATCGAAATCCGATCCCCGCCAGTTCGCGCATCTACCGTTAGTGCCAAGCCGTTTTGCGGCGCTGCCACCAGAAGGACTCCATGACGCAACCCAACGAGCCGGCCAAACAGGTAAAGGTCATCGTCGAACTGATCGACCACACCAGCAAGATCGCGGATGTGAACCAACGCGGGGATTTGGTCGAGCGTCTGGCCAGGGCCAAGGACCGGATCACCGATCCGCAGATCCGAGTCGTGGTGGCCGGGCAGCTCAAGCAGGGCAAGAGCCAGTTGCTCAACTCACTGTTGAACGTCCCGGTGGCGCGCGTCGGCGACGACGAGAGCACCGTGCTGCCGACCGTGGTGTCCTACAGCGAGAACACGTCGGCCAAGCTCATCGTCGCGCGGCCCGACGGCGCGGAGCCCGAGGTCATCGACATACCAATGGCCGACATCAAGACCGATCTGCGCCGTGCCCCGCAGGCCGGTGGGCGCGAGGTTCTGCGGGTCGAGGTCACCGCGGCGGGTCCGCTTCTCAAGAACGGATTGGCGTTCGTGGACACACCGGGAGTCGGTGGTCACGGTCAGCCGCACCTGTCGGCCACGCTCGGACTGTTACCGGATGCCCACGCGGTATTGATGTGCAGTGACACGAGCCAGGAGTTCACCGAACCCGAAATGACCTTCATGCGGCAGGCATTCGAAATCTGTCCGGTGGCAGCGATCATCGCCACCAAGACCGACCTGTACCCGCACTGGCGCAAGATCGTCGAGGCCAACAAAACCCACCTGGAACGCGCGGGACTCTCGACGCCGATGATCCCCTCGTCGTCCCTGCTGCGCAGTCATGCCATCCAGCTCAACGACAAGGAACTCAACGACGAGTCGAACTTCCCGGCCATCGTCAGGTTCCTCACCGAGCAGGTGCTAACCCGGCAGAACGACCACATCCGCGATCAGGTCGTCGCCGAAATCCGTTCCTCCGCCGAGCATCTGACGCTCGCCGTGAACACTGAACTGGCCGCGCTCAACGACCCGGACGTCCGCGACAGGCTCACCGAGGATCTCGAACGGCGCAAGGAGGAAGCGCAGGAGGCTCTGCAGCAGACCGCGCTGTGGCAACAGGTCCTCAACGACGGAATCGCCGACCTCACCGCCGATATCGACCACGACCTGCGGGGGCGCTTCCGGGTCATCGGCCAGCACATCGAGAAGGAGATCGACTCCTGCGATCCGACCCAGCACTGGGCCGAGATCGGCGCCGAGCTGGAGAGCGCGATCGCCACCGCGGTCGGCGACAACTTCGTCTGGGCATACCAACGGGCCAGGGCGCTGGCCGAGGAGGTGGCCCGTACCTTCATGGAGGCCGGTCTCGACGCGATCAAGATGCCGCAGATCGACGCCCGCGAGATGGGTGCCAGCCTCGGTGAGATCAAGTCGATGGCCAACCTGGAGGCCAAGCCGATAGGCAAGGCGCGCAAGGTCGGGATAGGTATGCAGGGGTCCTACGGTGGCGTGCTCATGTTCGGCATGATGACCTCGCTCGCCGGCCTCGGCATGTTCAATCCGCTGTCCCTCGGTGCGGGTCTGTTGATGGGGCGCAGTGCGTACCGGGAGAACATGGACAACCGCATGGCGCGAGTGCGCAACGAGGCGAAGCTGAACACCCGCAGGTTCATCGACGACGTTTCCTTCGTCGTGAACAAGGAATCGCGCGACCGGCTCAAGGGCATCCAGCGCCAACTGCGCGACCATTACCGCGGTATCGCCAATCAGACGACACGGTCGCTGAACGAATCGCTGCAGGCGACGATCGCCTCGGCGAAACTGGAGGAGAACGAACGTAATACCCGCGTCAAAGAACTCGAGCGTCAGCTCAACATCCTCAAACAGGTGACCGACCACGCGCAGAAGCTGGCGGAGGCGCGCCCGGCGGTCAGCTGACACGCTCTAAGCTGGTCTGTCGATGAGCACGAGTGACCAGGTGCGCGCGATCCTGGGCGGAACCATCCAGGCCTACCGCTCCGACCCCGCCTACGCGCAGCGTCCCGATGTGCACAACGAGTTGGACCGGATCGGCCGCCGACTCAATCAGCCGATCCGCATCGCGCTGGCGGGCACCCTCAAGGCGGGCAAGTCGACTCTGGTGAATGCCCTTGTGGGCGAGGACATTGCGCCCACCGACGCGACCGAGGCCACCCGCATCGTCACCTGGTTTCGGCACGGGCCCACACCCAAGGTGACCGCCAACCATCGGGGCGGTAGGCGGTCCAATGTGCCGATCGGCCGCGACGCCGTCGAGGGTGGTCTCACTTTTGACTTCGCCACCGTCGATCCGGAGGACGTCGTCGACCTGGACGTGGAGTGGCCCGCCTCAGAACTCATCGACACCACGATCATCGACACCCCCGGGACGTCGTCGCTGTCCCGGGACGTTTCTCAACGCACACTGCGGCTGCTGGTGCCCGACGACGGCGTCCCGCGCATCGACGCGGTGGTGTTCTTGCTCCGCACCCTCAATGCCGCCGATATCGCGCTGCTCATGCAGATCGGCGAGCTGGTCGGGGGGTCTGCCGGGGCGCTGGGGGTGATCGGCGTCGCGTCGCGCGCCGACGAGATCGGTGCGGGCCGGATCGACGCGATGTTGTCGGCCAAGGACGTGGCGGCCCGGTTCACCAGCGAGATGGACAAGACCGGAATCTGCCAGGCGGTGGTGCCGGTGTCGGGGCTGCTCGCGCTCACTGCACGCACGCTGAGGCAGAGCGAGTTCGTCGCGTTGGAAAAGCTGGCCGGGGTCGACGCCACAGAGCTGGCCAAGGCGATGCTTTCGGTGGACAGATTCGTCCGCGAGGACAGTTCATTGCCGGTCGACGCCGCCACCCGGGCCGCGTTGCTCGACCGGTTCGGCATGTTCGGGATCAGGATCTCGATCGCCGTGCTGCGCGCGGGAGTCAGCGACTCGGTGGCACTGGCCGACGAACTATTGGAACGCAGCGGGTTGATCGCGTTGCGCGATGTGATCGACCAGCAGTTCGCCCAGCGTTCGGACCTACTCAAAGCGCACACCGCACTGCTCTCGCTGCGACGCTTCGTGGAGAGCAACCCCATCTACGCGAGCCGTCACATCATTGCCGACATCGACCCGCTGCTGGCCGACGCCCACGCGTTCGAGGAGTTGCGGCTCCTCAGTCAATTACGTTCTCGGCCAACAACATTGAACGACGACGAGATGGCATCACTGCGACGCATCATCGGCGGCTCCGGCACCGACGCCGCCAGCAGGCTCGGACTGCAACCCGATGCCCCGTACGACGGCCCCCGCGCTGCGTTCGCGGCCGCTCAGCGCTGGCGCCGACGTTCCGAACACCCGCTCAATGATCCGTTCACGACGCGCGCCTGCCGGGCGGCGGTGCGCAGCGCCGAGGCGCTGGTCGCGGAGTATGCGGCCATGGGCCGCTAGGGAGCGTCCGGTGTCACCGTTTCGGTGACCGTGCTGGTCTCCGTACTCGTACTGATACTGGTGCTGACGCTCGTCGACGGCGGGGTCGTCGTAGTGGTGGTGGTTGTCGTCGGCGGAGTGGTGGTTGTCGTTGTGGTCGTCGCCTCGGTGGTCGTCGGCGTCTCGGTCACCGTCACGGTCTCGGGCGCCGATGTCGTCGTCGGCGCCACCGATCGCGACGTCGTGGTGAGCGGTGTCAACGTGGTCTGCTCGGAGGGTGCGTCATCGCCACCGGTGATGAGCTTGGCCAATCCGAACACGATCAGCGCGATGATCACCACCCCAAGGGCGCCGAGGCCGACGAGCGCGGCAGGTTTGCGAAACCACGGGACCTCATCACCGGGGCCGCTAGGGGGCCCGGGCGGTTCGTCGTATCCGCCGCCGCCGTAGTTGGCGTAGACGGTTGGGTCGTCGTCCGGATGGTTCTGGTCGTCAGGGGGTCCGTATCGCGCCACGGGAACCGATAGTAGGCGCTCAGGGAAAGGGATTGAGCGTGCGCGTCACATTGGTGCGCGGTCGCTGCCGCGTTGTTCTGGTGGTGGGTCCGTCGTCGTCCTCGTCTGTCGCGCGAGTCGTCGTTCGCCGGGTCGAGGACGTCTCGCTGCTACTCGAAGTCGTCGAAGAAGGCGGGTCGATGTCGGTCGTCTCCGGCGGGCTCGTGCTCGTGATCGTCTGTGTGGTGGTGGAGGAGGCGGCTGCCGATTCTGGGTCGGTGGCGGAATACGTGGGCGCGACGAAGTCGAGTGGGGCGGGTTCCGTTTCGCCGAACTGTCGGGCCATTGCCGTCGCCGCGACGATCAGGATGCCGATCACCAGGATCGCGAGAACGCTCACTCCGACCACGGTCGATGTGCGGTTGTGCCAGGGTTGCCCATCGTCATCGTCATAATCCCGCCGGGCCACGGGCAGATAGTAGCGGCGACGTGCTGGTCGGCGCCTGTTCAGCTGAGCTGGGGGATGACCTCTGCGGCGAAGAAGTCCACGTGGTCGAGATCGGACATGTCCAGTACCTGCAGGTAGGCCCGCTGAACGCCGATCTCTCGGTAGGCACCGAGTTTGTCGGCGATCTCCCCGGGTGTTCCCACCAGCGGGGAGTTGCTGCGCAGCTCATCGACCTCGCGACCGATCGCGGCGGCACGACGCGCGATCTCCTGCTCGTCACGGCCGGCGCACACCACGAAGGCCGCGGAGTACGTCAGCGACCCGGGGGATCGTCCCGCGTCGGCCAGCGCCGAGGCCACCCGTTCGAACTGGGTCGCAGTCACCTCCAGAGGCGCGAAAGGAATGTTGAACTCGGCGGCGAACGTCGCGGCCAGCGCCGGTGTGCGCTTGGCGCCCGCGCCTCCGATGATGATCGGCGGATGAGGTGACTGGACCGGTTTGGGCAGGGCGGGCGAGTCCGCGACGGTGTAGTGGCTGCCCGAATAGTCGAACGTCTCGCCGGGCGGTGTCGTCCAGAGCCCTCTGATGATGTCCAGCTGTTCGGTCAACCGGTCGAACCGCTCGCCCAGCGGAGGGAACGGGATGGCATAAGCCTTGTGCTCGGCTTCGAACCAGCCCGCACCAAGGCCCAATTCCACCCGCCCGCCGCTCATCTCGTCGACTTGTGCGACGGCGATCGCGAGTGGTCCTGGATAGCGGAAGGTGGCCGAGGTGACCATCGTGCCCAGCCGGATCGAGGTCGTCTCGCGGGCGATGGCGCCCAGCGTGACCCAGGAGTCGGTGGGCCCGGGCATGCCGTCGCCGCTCATGGCGGTGTAGTGGTCGGAGCGGAAGAACGCCGAGTACCCGGCGGCCTCTGCGGTGCGGGCGACCGCCAATTGGTCGGCGTAGGTGGCGCCCTGCTGGGGTTCGACGAAGACCCGGAAATCCAGTGGTGAATCCACGAACCCCAGCCTAGGCCCGGGCGAGCCCGGCCATGCCGGGGGTGAGTACGTCCGTGAGCGTCGACCACGGCACGGTGATCGACGGCGGCCAGAACAGCAGCGACGATGGGAAGTGGAGTTCGATGCCGTTCGCGGTCGGGATCCAATTCGCGAAGTTCTCCGGCTTCGCCGCGATCCCGTCATAGTTGGTCAAGACCCTGGTCTGCTCAGCCAATCGGGCCAGACCCCGCTGATGATCGGTGAACAGGTCGACGACCTCGATGGGTTTGCCCGAGCGGCTGTCGATGACGACGGTGCCGACATATCGAATGACCTGGGCTCGCATGTCGGCCGACCAGGTGCCCGCGATGACCTGTCCGATCGCGATGTTTCGGAATGTCACCTGCGTCTCGGACTCGAATTCCCACGCGAGGTCCTTCGGGGTGTCGGCGCGGACGCGGTCGATCACCTGGTGAGCCGAGGCCTGGCTGGCGGCGTTGAACACCTCGACGACCGCGGGCTCGCCCCCGGATAACTGACTCGCCTGCAAGCGCCAGTGGCCCAAGCCGTCGGGTGTTACGCCGTCTAGCGAAGTCATCGTCACGGTGTAGGTCTTGCCACCCGAGATTCCGGTTTCCGCCGACGTCGGCGCGGCCAGCGCGACCGTCAACACAAGGACGGCACCGGCGGTCACTGCGCGAATGAGCATGAGACTCAGAAGACTTCGACGCCGGAGATGTTGATGAACATGCCCCGGCCGGTGCCGTCGTTGCTGAACCGGGCGGTTATGCCAGGGCTGCCGGTCGTCGTCGTAATTCTGCCGGGCCACGGGGCAGATAGTAGCGGCGACGTGCTGGTGGGCGTCCCGCTACGGCGTCGTCTTGCGCCGCCGGCCGGACAGGACGAAGAACACAACCGCGCCAATCGCCAGCACTCCGGCGACGGCCGCGATGATGACCAGCGGTTTGACCCCCTCCTTCTCGGCCGGCGCTGCGGCATCATTGCTGGTCAGCTGCACCTGATAGCCCGGCAGCGGACCTTGCGACGGCTTGGCGAGGCCGGGCAGTTGCTGGGTGCTGGTGACCTCGAACAAGCGCTCGCCACCCGCGGTTTTGCTCCACGTTCCCCACGCGGGGGTCTCGTCGTCGAGCAGTACGCGGTGACCACCGATCGACGGATCGTCGCCGAGGTCGGCCAGCGTCTTGACCCGGAACGGCTTCGACGATTTATCGTTGTACTTGAGTTGCACCAGCACGTTCTTGAAGGTCGTGGGCGGCGCGGGCTTTGCGGGCGGCGGCTGGCCGGGTGCCGGCTGGTAACCGCCGCCGGAGAAGCTTCCGGTGGAGACCGTGACAGGCTTGCCCGAGGGGTCCCGGTTCACCGCAGTGAAGCTGTAGACACCGGCGTCCGGGGCGGTGAGCACGCCTCGCTGCATCGGCGGGACCTCGAAGGTACGAACGGCGTTGTCGTAGTAGTAGTACATCTCCAGCGGCGTGCTGTACGGATTGGTGAAGACCGGCTGGTACCAGCTGTCGTAACCGGTCCACGCCGAATTCCATTGCGACACTCCGCTACTCCACGTCGAGGACGTGCTGGTGCTCGTGCTGCTTGACCACGACTCCAGTGACTCCGTGAGGTCGGTGACCTCGGTGTCTGACGCAGCCGTCGCCTCGACGTCCACAGCTTCGGCGCTGTGCGCCTCGTCGAAGGCCTCCTGCGGTGCCTCGGCGACGTCGGGTTCGGGGGTGTCGGCATCGACGGCCGGGTCGGCGACGTCCGAATCGCCCGCGTCGCCTTGATCATCCGGCCCTCCGGTGGAGCCCGATTCGTCGGTACCACCGGCGTCAGGTGCCTCGTCGGCGGGCGGGGGTTCCCCTGCGTCGGGGGCAGGTGCCTCCGGTGCGGAACCGGGCTCGTCGGCGGCAGGCGCCTCCGGCGCGTCGTCGGCCTCGGAATTATCGGCGACCTCCGACGAGTCGCCGCCGTCGTCGTCGTACGGATCTGCCGTGGCGGGCGGGATGGCGCCGAACCACACTGCCGTCGTGACTGCAACCGACGACAAGGCGAGGGCGCTGCGACGGTAGACGGCGGTCCGTGCTTCGTTCATCTGATCCTCCTGTTGAGTGCCGCCTCGGGCGGCATGAAAGTCAATGGCCGCTGAACCGCCGGTCCCCCCGGGCCAGGTTGTGGGGGGACCGGCGGACAGCCGCCTCTCTACGCCACGTCGATGAGTACGCCGAAACCGGAAATGTTGGTCGATGCCGGTCCCGACGTTGACGTGTTCGCGGGCTTGAGCTCGGCGATGATCGTCTCGTAGTCGTCGGTCTGCCACGCCTTCATGAAGGCGTCCAGCGGGACCTTCATGTTCTTCCCCTGCTCGGCGAAGCCGCTGTCGTTGAGGTAGACGACCCTCTCGGTGAAGTCGATGCCGGTGATGACCACCTGATGGTCTGCGGCCGAGACGCCCACCGGCAGCGGTTCGTTGTCGACAGCAGCCCAGACGGTTCCGCCGTGAAGTCCGACGGACACGGCCTTCTTCTCGTCCAGCGCGAACGCCACGGCTCTCAGGGCCAGGTTGCCCTCCGATTTGCCATAAGTCGTGAGGGTGGCCGAAATGCCGTGGCGATCAAGCAGAGCGACGGCATCTTTGACGTCGACGCCGTCTTGGCTCTGCAGGCCCTGGTACATCTTCTGGCCCGGGTTGGCAACGCTGTCGGTGGCCACCGCCTCCGCGACGATCTCGTCTTCGTCTGGCGAGGTTCCCGTGAGCTGGCCGATGACCATCGCCGTCGACATCAAAACGCAGTTCTGGGACGACTGGGCTCGCCAGTGCTGAGCATTCGTTGCCGGGTCGCCGTAAAGGCCTTCGAAAACAGCCGGGGCGGTGAACCAGTCCGACAAGCCTCGAATGAACTCGGTGACTGCGAACGAAATGTAATTGACGAATTCCGTCACTACCACCGCCGCGGTTCTGAAGAGTTCCGAGACCACGAACGTCGTGCTGTCGACGAGGGCCCCCAGTGGGGAGTCCGCGTATTGCGACGCTAGCCGTTCTTGGAGCGCTTCTGTCCGGGCGGACTGCTCTTCATTGAATGTCGCTATCCGCTGGGCTTGCGCCTTGTTGAATGCCGCGGTCCGTTCGGCCGATGTGGGATCCAGCGTCAGGTCGCGGGGTACCAACGATGAGGGCGGTTCCGGTACAGATTCCGCCGCTGCGGTCAGGGCGACGGGCCCCGACTCGTTCGATGGCTCCTCGACGATCAGGGTGTCCGTGGTGTTCTGCGGCATGTCGTCGGTCAATGGGACGGACATCTGCTCGAGATCACGGCGTACCAAATCGAGTGAGCCCAACAGCACCCCGGGCAGGGGTGGCGCGACGGGCCCATCAGTTGACAAATCAACGCCCGAGAGCAGGCCGGACACGATGTCTACCGCCGTCACCGATGGAACCGGATCGACGCTCGTCGGAAGCAAGGGGGCGATGCCCACCGTGCGTGTGTTCGTCTCGGTGACAAGTGCAATGTCAGCGAAGACTGTTGGGCCGGAGTCGGTCACGTGCGCCAAAGATTTGTAGCCGGTGTCGTGACCCGGCCCTGAGGTCGGCTTGATGCTTTGTGACGCGGTATCCGGCAAGTCGGTGTCGTGTCGACCCGATCGAGAGTTCCTCGATTCCCTGTCGGTCGTAATCTCGGACACGATCGGAATAGGGGCCTGCGAGATGTTCTCCGGGACAGTCGGATCGGTCTCGTCACCGTCTGACGTCGTATCCGACGCCGAAATGTCGGGACCGTCGGCCACCGCGCTCGCCGGATCGGCTTCTGAATCCTCGTCGGGCGGAGTGGCCGCCGAGTCATCTGCACCACCAGCCGTTGCGGGCTTGGTACCGGAGGTGGTCGAACCAGAAGACCCGCTAGACCCGGAGGATGAGTTCGACGACTCGGATGAAGACGACTCGGATGAAGACGACTCGGATGAAGACGACTCAGATGAACTTGAGGACGAGTCTGAATCGTTCGGTGCGGCGAAGGCCGCTCCCATCCCTCCGGTGCCGACCAACCCCACTACACCGAGGGAAAACGCCAAGGCTCCGACGCGCGACGCTTGCTTTGATGAATTCACTTATGCTCCGTAAGCTGCTTTTTCGTCGCTGAGAACATCAACTGCTCAACCACACGTACCAAAGGCCGTCGTCGCCCTGACGGCAATCCCAATGCGAGTAGTTGTCGTCGCCCTGCGCGATCTCGATCTGCGGGCCGTCCACCTGACAGGCTTCAAGCGTCGCGTAGTTGCCCTCTACCTGAACCTCGTCCGCCTGAGCCACGCCCAGCCCGAGAGTCAGTAACCCGCCCGCAGCCAGCGCTGCGGCGGCGATGGTTCTCTTCATGCTCATTCCCCTTTTCGAATTGATCCGTTGACCTCGCTTGGCCATCGGCCCAGCGCCGGTGGGTTTGCGGGTCGGCCTAATTTACGCAACCGTCATGTAACCGCCCGTCCGAAAGTGGGCGAGTTCATTTGTTCAGAGGACAGAAGTTCGAAAGTGTTGAGTGAACAGTCGGCGTGTTCACCATCGCGTCGAAAAGAGCCGGCTACCTATCGCAACTCGTCGCGTCACAGGTCATAGACGCTGAGGATGTCGTCTTGGATCGCTCTGGCGACGAGAGCTGCTTTCGTTGGTGCCGGTCTTCCGACCGCCGCATACTTTGCCCGCACCCGTTGCAGGTGGGTAGCCACCGTGGAGGGCTCGATGTACAACTTCTCGGCGACCGAATGCTTGTTCTCGGTTTGAAACCAGGCGATGAGGACTTGTTGTTCTCGTTGGCTCAGACGCGGCCGGACTTTGCGGCCGGCAGTATGCAGCGCTTGTGCCATTCTCGGACCAACGTGTGGGCGGTCACTGTGCGCCGAAGAGATCGCCGCTGCCAGCACGTGTTCTGGTTCGTACCTGGCCACACAACTGACGGCGCCCGCATCCAGTGCGGCCGAGACGACGTCGTCATCGACCAGACAGTTGTAGACAACGACGCGGTGGCCCGCGTCGCATATCTCACGAAGGGCATCTATGTCCGGGCCGCCGCCGTCACAGGGCAGGTCAAACAACACCACCGGCCCAGGGCTTGTGGTCGGGCGTGACTCTGCAAATTCCGCTGGGCTGCGAAAATGGCCGATGATCTCTATGCGTGGGTCGCTATCGCTCAAGCCCACCTCGATGCCGGCGTACACAAGTCGATGGCTGCCAACGATTACCACCGACGTCGACCAATCCCTGTTGGCTGGCGGTGGCATGCCGCGGATCCCCCTACGTCCTGGGGTGCAAAAGTCGCTGCACTCATTTGCTAGCGGTCTCGCACCTTCGTCATCGGGTGCCCCGGGCCGGCTTTGCTGAAACACCTGAATGGATGAGTCCAGACCAAATCAGAACACCTCGACGCCGGAGGTGTTGATGAACATGCCCCGGCCCGTGCCGTCGTTCGTGAACCGGGTGCCGTCGCTTCCTGCCGCGATCGTCCAGCCGAGCGCTCGGTAATTCTGGTAGTTAAGCGTGACGGCGGGGATGTTGCCGAGGTTGCCGACGACCCAGGTCATGCTGCCCTCGGCGGTGATCTTCACCCCGCTGGCGGGCATGCCGTTCACTTCGATTGAGTTGTCGAACTCCGATTCGCATCCCACCTCGGCCTCTGATATCTGGCAGCGCGTCTTACCCGACTTGGTTTCGATGAACACATAGCCGGATTCGTCGGGCGGCAGCGCCGTCGCGCCGGGCTGCTCGCCGGTGGAAGGCGGTGCGGAGGGCGTCGTGCTGGTGGGCGCCGGGGTTCGCGTCGGCCTTGACGTCGGGACGCTCGGTTCGGTCGGCGACGCACTGGACGCGACGGGATCACCCTCGATGCTCTCTGAGCAGCCGGTCGCCAGCAGGATCGCCGACAGCAGAAGCCCAACGGCGAGGCCGACTTTCATGCGGCCAGGCTACGCGTCACAAGCCCCGGCGTGCGGCACGCACGGCCTGGGCGGCCTGCGCGTCGGAGAAGGTGAGCCGGGCCTCGTCGCGGCCCGCGACGAACAGCGTGAGCTCGCCGATGTCGCCGGTGACGATCAGCTCAGGGCCGTTGCCGACCGCGGCCACCGTCTCGCCATCGGGCGTCATCAGCGTCACGTGGGCCGGGACTTTGCCCATGGTCAGCCGAGCCATCATGCCAACGGGCCGTCGCAGCGCGGCGATCGTATCCGGATCGAGTGTCCTTGGCTCCCAATCGGCTTGGGCCCTACGGACGTCTTCGTGGTGGATGAACATCTCATCCATGTTGGCTACCGCATCGAACAGCTTGAACGGTGACAGCAGCGGCGGACCCGACGAGATCTTGTCCACCAGCACATCCCAGTCGGTGGACGAGGCGGTCTGGCGCTGCACCTTTTCCGTGTAACCGGCGAGCAGCGGGATCGCGATGCCGGGTGCGGCGTCGAGCCTGCGTTCCCGGACCACTAGGTGCGCCGCGAGGTCACGGGTGGTCCATCCCTCGCACAGAGTGGGCGAGTCAGGCCCGATTTCGCTCATCGTCGCCACCAGGGCGGCGCGTTCACGCTGGGCTGCAGTCATGCCTCCGACACTAGGGCAAATGCGCCCGGTCAGATATCGACCGGCCCGGGCGGGAACAAACCGCGGCCACCTGCCGTTGACCCATTCGATAGTTGAGCGCATACGACTCAAGTTCAGGTTGACAGGATAGGGTCGGCCGGAGCACTCTTGAGTGCGGTGCACTCAGACCAATAGATGGACTAATTCAGGAGGAACAACCATGGCTCGTGCGGTCGGAATCGACCTCGGGACCACCAACTCGGTCGTCTCGGTACTGGAGGGTGGCGACCCCGTCGTCGTCGCGAACTCCGAGGGTTCCCGCACCACGCCGTCCGTAGTCGCGTTCGCGCGTAACGGAGAGGTGCTGGTCGGCCAGCCCGCCAAGAACCAGGCAGTGACCAACGTGGACCGGACGATCCGTTCGGTCAAGCGTGAGATGGGCACCGACTGGTCCGTCGAGATCGACGGTAAGAAATACACGCCGCAGGAGATCAGTGCGCGCGTGCTGATGAAGCTCAAGCGCGACGCCGAGTCCTACCTCGGTGAGGACATCACCGACGCGGTGATCACCGTGCCCGCGTACTTCAATGACGCTCAGCGTCAGGCCACCAAAGAAGCCGGCCAGATCGCCGGCCTCAACGTCCTGCGCATCGTCAACGAACCCACCGCCGCGGCCCTGGCCTATGGCCTGGACAAGGGCGAGAAGGAACAGACGATCCTGGTGTTCGACCTCGGTGGTGGCACGTTCGACGTATCGCTGCTTGAGATCGGCGAAGGCGTTGTCGAGGTCCGCGCCACCTCGGGTGACAACCACCTGGGCGGCGACGACTGGGACGACCGCATCGTCGAGTGGCTCGTCGACAAGTTCAAGAGCACGGCCGGTATCGACCTGACCAAGGACAAGATGGCGATGCAGCGGCTACGTGAAGCCGCCGAGAAGGCCAAGATCGAGCTCTCGAGTTCGCAGAGCACGTCGATCAACCTGCCCTACATCACCGTCGATGCGGACAAGAACCCCTTGTTCCTCGACGAGCAGCTGACCCGTGCCGAATTCCAGCGCATCACACAGGATCTGCTGGATCGCACCCGTCAGCCGTTCCAGTCGGTGATCAAGGACGCCGGTATCTCGGTCGGCGACATCGACCACGTCGTGCTCGTCGGCGGCTCCACCCGCATGCCCGCGGTGACCGAATTGGTCAAGGAGATGACCGGCGGCCAGGACCCGAACAAGGGCGTGAACCCGGACGAGGTTGTCGCCGTGGGTGCCGCGCTGCAGGCTGGTGTGCTCAAGGGTGAGGTGAAAGACGTTCTGCTGCTTGACGTCACCCCGCTGTCTCTCGGTATCGAAACCAAGGGCGGCGTGATGACCAAGCTGATCGAGCGCAACACCACGATCCCGACCAAGCGCAGCGAGACCTTCACAACGGCGGACGACAATCAGCCGTCGGTGCAGATCCAGGTCTATCAGGGTGAGCGCGAAATCGCTTCGCACAACAAGCTGCTCGGCAGCTTCGAGCTGACCGGCCTGCCGCCGGCTCCGCGCGGAGTGCCCCAGGTCGAGGTCACGTTCGACATCGACGCCAATGGCATCGTGCACGTCACCGCCAAGGACAAGGGCACCGGCAAGGAGAACACGATCAAGATCCAGGAGGGCTCTGGCCTTTCCAAGGACGAGATCGACCAGATGATCAAGGACGCCGAGGCGCACGCCGACGAAGACCGTCAGCGCCGCGAGGAGGCCGACGTCCGCAATCAGGCGGAGTCGCTGGTGTACCAGACCGAGAAGATCGTCAAGGAACAACGTGAAGCCGAAGGCGGATCGAAGGTCCCCGCGGACACTCTGGACAAGGTCGACTCTGCAGTCGCCGAAGCCAAGTCGACGCTCGATGGCACCGATATCGCGGCCATCAAGGCAGCGATGGAGAAGCTCGGCGTCGAGGCCCAGGGCCTCGGCCAGGCGCTCTACGAGGCCACCCAGGCTGAGCAGGCCGCAGGTGGTGGCGACGAGTCGGCAGCCGGCGCTGCGGCTGACGACAACGTGGTGGACGCCGAGGTCGTGGAGGATGACAGCCCGAACGGCGGCGAGAACAAGTGAGCGCAGGCGATTCGCAGGAACCGGTGACCGTCACCGACAAGCGGCGCGTCGATCCTGACACTGGCGAGATCCGTGAATCCGCGACCGGGCCGGCCCCAAGTGGGTCGGCCCCGGCCGCGGGTCCGGCGCAGGGGGAGTTCGCCGGCGAATCTCCTGAGGAGGCGGGTAAGGCTGCCGAACTACTCGCAGATCTGCAGCGGGTTCAGGCAGACTTCGCGAACTACCGCAGGCGGTCGCTGCGCGATCAGCAGGTTGCCGCCGACCGGGCAAAGGCGTCAGTGATCAGTCAGTTGCTGACGGTTCTCGACGATCTCGACCGGGCGCGCAGTCACGGTGACCTGGAGACAGGACCGCTGAAGTCTGTCGCCGACAAATTGGTGACTGTCCTTGAGGGACTCGGCCTTTCGGGCTTCGGTGACGAGGGCGACGATTTCGATCCGGCGTTGCACGAGGCCGTGCAGCACGAGGGCGACGGCACCCACCCGGTGGTGGGAACCGTGATGCGTCGCGGGTACAAAGTCGGCGATCTCGTGGTGCGCCATGCCATGGTCGGCGTGGTCGATACCGTCCCCGATGCCACCGATAACACCGATGCCGCCTCACAACAGGCTGCAGAATCAAACGACGACTAGACATCAGAAGGAGGTGACGCGGTATGGCCCAGCGTGAATGGGTCGAAAAGGACTTCTACAAGGAGCTCGGCGTCGCCTCTGATGCCAGCGAACAGGAGATCAAGCGAGCGGCCCGCAAGCTGCTTGCGGAGAACCACCCCGACCGCAATCCCGGCAACCAGGCGGCCGAAGACCGCTACAAAGCGGTGTCGGAAGCCAAAGAGGTGCTGTCGGATGCGGCCAAGCGCAAGGAATACGACGAAACGCGGAGGCTTTTCGCCAACGGCGGGTTCGGTCGTGGTCGGTTCGGTGGCGGTGGAGGCGGTGGTAACTTCGGCGGCTTCAGTACAGAAGGCGGCGAGTTCAATCTGAACGATCTGTTCGACGCGGCCGGTCAGACCGGCGGCGCGAACATCGGCGACCTGTTCGGTGGGCTGTTCGGGCGCGGAGCCCAGCAACCGCGGCCCACTCGGCCGCGGCGTGGCAACGACCTCGAGACCGAGACCGAATTGTCGTTCCTCGAGGCCACCAAGGGCGTGATGATGCCGCTGCGGCTCACCAGTCCCGCTCCGTGCACGAACTGCCACGGCAGTGGTGCCCGACCGGGTACCAGCCCGAAGGTCTGCCCGAACTGCAACGGATCCGGTGTTGTCAACCGCAACCAGGGAGCCTTCGGGTTCTCCGAACCATGCACCGAATGTCGGGGCAGCGGTTCGATCATCGAGCATCCGTGCGACGAATGTAAGGGCACCGGCGTGACCACCAGGACACGCACGATCAACGTGCGGATCCCTCCGGGCGTCGAGGACGGACAGCGCATCAGGCTGGCTGGCCAGGGCGAGGCGGGCCTGCGTGGCGCCCCTTCGGGCGACCTGTACGTGACCGTACATGTCAAGCCGGACAAGGTGTTCGGCCGCAACGGCGACGACCTCACGGTCAGCGTTCCGGTCAGCTTCCACGAATTGGCGCTTGGAACAACGCTTTCGGTGCCCACGCTGGAAGGCAAGGTCGGGGTGCGAGTGCCCAAGGGCACGTCCGACGGCCGGATTCTGCGCGTGCGTGGCCGTGGCGTGCCGAACCGTTCGGGTGGCCATGGCGACTTGCTCGTCACCGTCAAGGTGGCGGTGCCGCCGGACGTCGAGGGTGAGGCCGCAGGAGCGCTGGAAGCCTACGCGAAAGCAGAACGGGCCAGCGGTTTCGACCCGCGGGCGAACTGGGCAGGTGCGTAATGCCCAAGCGGTCCGACAACGACGCGCGCACCTTCCTGATCTCGGTCGCCGCGGAGCTGGCCGGTATGCATGCGCAGACACTGCGCACGTACGACCGGCTCGGGCTGGTCAGCCCCGAACGCACGTCGGGCGGCGGCAGGCGCTACTCGCAGCACGACGTCGACCTGCTACGTGAGGTCCAGCGGCTGTCACAGGACGAGGGCGTCAACCTCGCGGGCATCAAGCGGATCATCGAGCTGACCAATCAGGTCGAGGCGCTGAAGAGCCGATTGCAGGAGATGGCGCGCGAGATCGACGAACTGCGTTCTCAGCCCAGGTCCAAGAGCACGGCCCTGGTGGTCTGGCAACCGCGTAACAAGCGCTAGTTCACCGTAATCGAGAAGCGTGCGGCTGCCGGCTGTCCAGGCGCCGCGCTGCGGTAGCCGCCGCGGCGCAGCGCATCGGTGGGTGCGGCCATCGGTTCGATTGCGACGAGGTCGTCGGTGCCGGGGGCGAATAGTTGTGCTGCCGGATAACCCGTCTCGAACTCGACGTCGATGCGACGCGCGCCGCCGGCCAGCGTGAACACCGCACCGTCGGGCACCTCGTCGAAGCCGTCGTCATACGTCACGGACACCAGTGATTCGACGCCGCCGTCCCACTGCTCGTACTCTCCGGCCGGGATTCCTCGGCTGTCCACCAAGAGATGACGCATCGACGGCGTGGTGAGTCGCCACTGGTCGCGCGGCGCCCCGGGGATCGTGAAGTACGGGTGATAGCCGAAACACAGCGGTACCGGAGCCGTCGCCGTCGGAGTCACGGTGGTCTCGATGGTGAGCTTTCGGTCGGCCAGCGTGACGGCTTGCGTGAGTACGTGGGGGAACGGGAATGCCGCGAGCAACTCGGGCTTCTCACCGAAATCGATGATGGCGGTCAGCGAGTTCTCCGACTGCGCCGTGACCTCCCAGCCCGAGTAGGCGGCGAGAACGCCGTGGATGGGCAGACCATGTTCGTCGGCGCGTACTCCGCCTTCGCCGGGAGTCAGGGTGACGGCGGTGCCGTTGCTCTTGTACTCGTTGGCGCTCAACCGGTTTGCCCACGGGTAGAGGATCGGTATTCCCATGGTTTTGCCTGCGGTCACGTAGGCATCCAGTCCGCGGCGCTGGCCGAGAAACTCCTCATCTCCATCGGTGAGCGATGTGCCGATCATGCCCGCGGTGGGGACGAACGTGGCTGTCATCGCGGACGAGGGATCGCGAAGCGTCACGCGTTCGAAGTCGGCCATGGTTGACGATCTTTCCACGTGTGATTGACCGGTCCTGTTTCAATCCAGAAATGACACAAGACGACACAGAGGGGCGAAACCTCGAAACGGTGCGCGCGGGCTTTGAAGCGTGGGCCAACGGAACGGGAAGCCCGCTGACAGCGGTGGCCGACGACGTCATTTGGGAGGTAGTCGGCAATTCGGTGGGTCATCCGGCAGTTCAACGCGCGGTTGGCCGTCCCCTTGAAGCCGAAGGTCCGCGAAATCTACGCCGACGGGGACACGGTGATCGTGTTATTCGACGGCGAGGCCACCGCCCGCGACGGCGTGCCCTACCGAAACACCTATACGTGGTTTCTGACGTTTGCCGACAACCGAATCGTCAAGGGCACCGCGTTCTTTGACAGCATCGCGTTCGACGAGCTCTGGCAGCGGGTACCTGTCTAGTCGTAGACGATGACGGCGCGCCCGACGAAGTCGCCCCGGCCCAGCGCATCCAGGTGGTCGTTGACGTCGGTGAAGTTGACCTGCGTGACGGAATCCTTGATCTTGCCTGCCTCGGCGAGCGCTACCACCTCGGTGAGATCGTTGTAGTTGCCCCAGAACGAACCGAACAAGGTGTACTCGCGGCTGACCAACGGGAACAGTGAGATGTCCACCCGGTTGCCCACCAGACCCACCGAGGCGACGGCGCCCTCGGTCGCCAGTAACGAGAAGGCCAGCCGGATGCTCTCCTCGGCACCCGCACATTCGATGACCGCGTCGAACTCACGTCTGCCGGTGGCCTTCTCGAGTTCGTCGCGTACCTCGTCGTCGGATTTGTCCTGGATGCCGATGGTGTGGTCGGCACCGTTTTCCCTTGCCAAAGCGAGCTTTTCGGCGTTGCGGCCCAACGCAACCACCGTTGCCCCGCCGCCGAGTAGCTTGGCGTACTGCACGCCGTAGGCGCCGAGACCGCCGATGCCCATCACCGCCAGCGTCTTTCCCGGGCCCAGTGCTCCGGCGGCCTGCAGCTTCTTCAGACCTCGGTACGGTGTCAGGCCGGCATCGGTCAGCGGCGCCAGCGATAGCGGCGACAGGTTGCCGCTGACCTTGATCAACTGTTGGTAGGCCACGGGGACATACTCCTGATAGCCGCCGTGCAGCCCGAATCCGATCCAGTGGCCCTGGTTGCAGATGTGTTCATTGCCGCGGTGGCACTGGCGGCAGGAGCCGTCGCCGCGTGGGCCGAACACCACCACCGGGTCACCTTCGGACAGGCCCGCCGCCGCGGGGACGTCGGCGCCGATCCGGTCGATCGACCCGGCGATCTCGTGTCCCGGGGTGGCGGGCATCGGCATATCGGTGCCGAAGTAGCCGTCGATGAGCTGAAAGTCCGTGCGGCACATGCCAGCGCCGCCCACCTTCACGAGGACCTCGCCGGGCCCGATGTCGGGGATCGGAATCTCCTCGAGTGTCAGCGGTTGCTGGTATCCGTGCATCCGCGCGGCACGCATCGTCGACATGGCGGCTCCTCGTAGGCCTGTGATCTTGAAAAGGAGTCTAGGGCTGGATTGGGTCCGGCGACATTTCAATTGCGGCGGCGCCGACGACCTTGGTCAGAGACGATGTTGCGATGGCAGAACCGGAGTCCGACAAGAAGACCTGGTGGCATGAGACGCTCACCTCACCCGAGTGGTGGTTGCACAACATCGTCGTAGCCATCGTCGTCGGCATGGTGGTCTCCGTGGGCGCCATCCTCGGGCAGTTCTGGATCGACAATCGCCGCGAAGAGCGGTATCAGGCGATGGAGCTCAGACAGTCCAGGCAGGCCGAACAACTTCAGAATTTGCAGTTTGTCCGGAGCGGCTCCTCGCGCGACCCCGACCAGGACAGGCCTTATGCAGCCCTCGATCTCGAGGGCCAGGAACTCGGTGAGCTACAGCTGGCCAACGCCGACTTCGCATACGCGAACCTCGCGTACACCAATCTGTCCCACGCGAATCTCGCCCATGCGAACTTCGACCGTGCCGACCTCACCGGGGCCAACCTCACCTTGGCGAATCTCACAGACGCCGATCTCAGTATCGACGACTACCTGAATGATCCCGATCAGCCGGGCGCCATGCTGGATGGGGCCAACCTGAGGGGAACCGACCTGACCGGAGCCGATCTGAACCGGGCCTCACTGAACAACATCTATTACGACTCCACGACGAAATGGCCTGCGGGATTCAGCCCCCCGCCGAGCCGCGCGAAGAAGTGACTCAGCCGATCATCCGGTCAGTGGATCGTGCTGAATGCGTTCGGCGGGAGCACCTTTGGCGAGCAATGCCGACTTGGTGGCCTCGACCATCTCCGGGCCCCCGCAGATCAGGATCTGCCGGTCACCCCAGCTGCCGTACCGCGTGACGACTTCGGGCAGTGTCCCGGTCTGGCGGACGTGCAGGCCGCGTGGGGGCGCCACGTCGGGGAAGTCGGAAGCCCACGGGGGATCCGTGCTGTACTCCGACACCGGCGTCACCGACAGCCACGGGTTCTGCGAGGCCACCTGCCACAGGGTGCGCAGATCGTAGAGCTCGCAGGGATAGCGTGCGCCGAAGAACAGGTGCACCCTCGGGTTGACGGCCTTGCGCGTGAGATCCATGATCAGCGTCCGCAGCGGCGCCAGGCCGGTGCCGCCCGCGACCATCAGGACGTCGCCGCCGTCGCGGTCGATGTGCATCCCGCCGTGCGGATTGGACATCCGCCAGCGGTCGCCCGGCCTCGTCTCGCCGACGATTGCCGGGCTCACCATGCCACCGGGCACCGACCGGACGTGGAACTCGATGCCCCCGCCGCGGTCGGCGGGGATGGACGGACTCAAGTAGCGCCACCGCCGCGGCCACTGCGGCACCTGAACGGTGACGTACTGACCGGGGTGGTAGTACAGGGGGCGGTCCAGTTGCAGCCGGATCACCGACACGTCCCGGCTGGCGCGGATGTGGTCGATCACCGTGCCGTCGCGGTAGGGCGGCCCTTTCTCAGCGTCTGCGGCACCTCGCATCACCCCGACGAGCAACGCGACCGCGTCGTGGGCCGCCTCCGCGAGTCTGCCGTCCCATTCTTCGATCAGCTGAGTGCGAAGCGTGGTGAGCAGCGCATCTTGCATGCTGTCGTAATGCCGTTGCGTCACACCGTATTTGCGATGGTCCCGGCCGAGCTGGGCGAGAAAGGCGACCGGCTCCTGCGCCCGCTGGTCAACGAGCTCACCGAACAGCCACGTCAGGGCCGTGGCGAAGGCGTTGCGCTGAGCCGTCATATCCGGCGGAAACAGGTCACGGACGGACGTGTCGATGGCGAACCACCGGGTGTAGAAGCGCCGGATCAGTTCGGCGGAGCCGAGCGCGGGGTCGACGGTGTCGCGCAGGGTGCGCAGCGCCTCACGATCGTCGAGTCCCACGCCAGTCGATAGTAAGTTACGCGGCTGAGGAGCCCCGCTGTCGCATCGCGGCGACGACGACCAGCCCCGCACCGAGCAGCGACCAGCAGGTGAGGACCACGATCGGCAGCGCGCCGCCGGCGCCGTCGAAGAATGCCGTCGACCGCAGCAGTGTGGCGTTCGCACCTTGCGGCAGCCACTGCCCCAACTGTCCCCAGCCGGCGGGCAGCATCTCGGGCGCGCTGTTAAGCCCCGACAGCGGGTTGCCCAACAGCAGGGCCAGACCCGCTCCGAGCGCAAGGCCGACCCGCCCGAACAGCGATCCCAGGCCGAGCATGGACAGTCCGGCGGCCAACACACCCAACGTCAAGCCGCCTGCGACGCCCCAGAAGTTCGTTTCGATAGCGCCGAACAGATATCGCAGCAGCGTGGCGATCGTGATGCCCGCGACTCCGGCGAAGGTCACGGCGGTGGCGAAGCGTGTCCACACCTCGCGTTTGAGGATGAGCATCAAAGCGATTGCCGGCAGCATTCCGGCGAGGGTGATCGGTAGCGCGGAGGCGGCCAGCCCGACGCCACGCGGATCGTTTTCGGTCGGCGGCGCAAGGTCCTCGGTTCGCAGCGGCACACCTAACTGCTTGGCGATGCCGTTGCCGATCTGGGTGAGCAGTTGCGCGACCATCGGGCTGCCCCCGGTGGCGACCAGCAGGCTGCGCCCATCGGGCCCCAACGCGATGCCGCCGTAGACGTCACGGTTTTCGATCGCGTCCCGCAGCGCGGCCTCGCCCGGGTAGTAGGTGATCGCGAAGGCGCCGGGTGCCTGCTTGTCGAGAATCGCCGCCGCTTGCCCACTGGCGGCCTGTGGGCCCGCGGCGCCGATTGGCACAGCGTGCGGTGCCGTGCGTGCCGCAGGCAATGCGAACGCGATCGAAACGATCGTGAGTACGACCGTGAGCACAACAACGATGCCGATCGCGCGGATCGCGGCCGGGGGTTCGTGGACGGGTGCCGCGTGGGTGTGCCGGGGCAGGGTGTCGGTGAGCATCAGCGTCCTCTTTTTCACTCATCGTTGAATTAGTTGTGTGGCTGAGCGTACCGCTGAGCGGCCAGTATTTCAACGTTCATTGAAATGATACTGTCGACGTATGCCTTCACCTGCCAAGACGAGCAAGCGGCGGGGCCGCCGCCAGGGCGGGCCCGTGTCCCGCGAGGCCGTACTGGCGGCAGCGAAGGAGCGTTTTGCGACCGAGGGGTATGAGAAGACGACGCTGCGCGCGATCGCCGACGACGCCCACGTAGACCCCTCGATGGTGCTGTACCTGTTCGGATCGAAGGCAGAGCTGTTCCGCGAGTCACTTCGTCTGCTCCTCGACCCCGACCTCTTGGTCGCCGCGCTAAGGGGAACTCCTGACGACGAACCTGATATCGGCACCCGGATGGTGCGGACCTACTTGCGCATCTGGGAGGCCCCCGAGTCGGGTCCGACCATGGTGGTGATGCTGCAGTCGGCCACCTCGAACCCCGACGCGCACGAGGCCTTCCGCAGCTTCATGCAGAACTACGTTCTGACAGCGGTGTCCGGCGTGCTGGGCGGGGACGAACAGGCCCGCCTGCGGGCAACGCTCGCCGCAAGTCAACTCGTCGGTACGGCGGTGCTGCGCTACGTCATGAAAGTCCCGCCGCTGGCGACCTTGTCGGGCGATGAGCTGGTACGAGTTATCGCACCGACCGTCACGCGTTACCTGACCGCGGATGCCGAAGAGCTAGGGCTGCCCTGAGCTCTACAGGGCGTGAATTCCCTTGTACAGCACCATGAGACCGATCACAACCAGGATTATCGCGACGAGGACGGCATGCTGGGCCTCCATCCAGTCCTTGAGCCTCACCAGCGGGGCGTCGAGCCGGTCGCCGGAAACGGCGTAGGCCAGAATCGGGAGCGCCACAGTCGAAGCGGCGACCAGGACGTACCACAGCTCAGCAAGCCAGATCTGTGACGAACCAAGTCCGGCAGTGCCGATCGCCAAACCCGCTGCGGCACAGATGAACAGCACCTTGGGATTGAGAATGGTGAGCACGAACCCCGTGGCACCGGCGCGAGTGGGTGTGAGTTTGGACAGGCTCTGCATCCACTTGGGGGTGTGCTCGGACTTCTTGCGGGTGAGCCACCGGTAGCTGCCGAACACGATCAGCGCGGCACCGACCACGATGCGCAGCCAGGACGCCCAGCCCGGGGGCTTGCCCCCGAGTCCTCCGACGAGGCCAGACACCTGGATGAAGATCAGCGTCAACACCGTCAGCCCGACCAACCAGCCGGCCAGGAAAGCCAGTCCCGTCGGACGTGGGCGGGCAGTGTGCAACACCAGCACCGCGGGGATGATCGACAACGGCGAGAGGGCGACGACCAACGCGAGCGGTATGAGCTCGATCAGCACCGATCCCCAATTACCGGACAATGCTCGCCCTTTCGTCGCATCATTCGAAAGCAACCTAGCAATCATTGACAGAGAGAACCGACCTTATGACCCGACGGACGCACTACAGCACCCGAACGTTCACGACGGGGCTGGTGCTCTCGGCTGCCTTCTGGGCTCTCGCGATCTACGCTCCCGCGTCAGCCGGTGCCGCCGACACCTGCGTCGATGCGGCGACGAGTGCTCCGCTGCCGCTCGACGTGGGACCGTGCGCCGACGTTCTCGCCCAAGAAACGCGTTGGCTGGCGGCGATCGCCGCGGGTGATGTCGGAACCGTCGAAGCGATCCTGAGCCCGACCTTCAAACACGTGAATTCCGATGGCCAGCTGCTCAACCGTGCCGAGGAGATCGCAAACATGGCGCCGCTGCCGTTCACGATGAACCCGTCGGACCAGATCGTCGACATCGCGGGCAACACCGCCGTGGTCCATGGAATCAATACGCTGCTCCAGGGCGGTCAGGTGATGGCAACCGAGCGATTCACCGACGTCTTCGAGCTTCAGAACGGTCAGTGGATGGCCCTGTCGGCCCAGGAGACTGCCACCTGAACCGTCCGGGTCGGACCCATTGCAGCAAATTTGCCGTAGCATCTCTTCACCCCAAGCCCGAGGAATGGAGAGGCCATGCGGCTTCGCTCCGATGGCCGGCTCAGCCGGCGGCGCTCCAATTGCCGGATTTTCGTCGCCCTGACGTTGGTCATCGCGATGACCGCCGCGATGACGGCGTGCTCGCGCGACAAGGAGGCGCCCGCACCGCAGGCCGGAGTGAATGCCGGTCCCGACGGCAAGCCCGCTCCTTTTGCCGAACCTGTGCGGCTCTCGAGCAAGGACGGGGTACTCGAGGTTCGGCTTTCGGCGCACCAGGGCACCGTCAACCTGGACACCGTCAAAGAGCCCGTTACCAACTTCCTCATCTTCGGATACGACCTCATCAAGGGAACTGCGTCGGACGGATCGACGAAGGGCGACAACCTCTACCCCGCGCCTACTCTGCGTGTTGACCCCGGCGAGAAGCTGATCATCCACTACGACAACGATCTTCAGAATCTGACCATCCCAGATTTCTACGACCCCGCCATGACCCCCAAGGGGGGTGAGGTGCCCATCTATCCGCCCACCCTCACCGAGTCGCCGCTGAACCTGCACACCCACGGCTTGCACGTCAGTCCATCGGGCAACGCCGACAACGTGCTGCTCTCGATCCCGGCCGGGATGGGCAACACCTACACCTATGACGTCCCCAAGAACATGCCCAACGGGCTGTACTGGTACCACAGTCACCGTCACACGATGACGTCCCAACAGACCTACGCCGGCCTGGCCGGTCTGTTGGAGATCGGCCGTCCCGACGGCAACCTGCCGCTGGTGACGGAGAACGATATTCCCATCCGCAACATGGCGATTCAGTACAACTACGTGTTCGACCGCAATGGCAAGGGACACCAGCTCAACAACTACAGTTGGCCCCAGTGGGTGAGCACGCTCAAACCCCCGCAGGGTTCCCAACTCGCCGACGGCACGTACCAGCCGAGCCTGGCGCCGGTGAACATCGCCGACACCGCGATGGGCTCGCAGTATCTGACGCCATGGTGGGAAGGTCCGCTGTCGCCCAAGAACAATCGCGGTCAGACTCAGTTCATCCCGTCTAATCTGATGAACTTCGACAGCCCGACGACCAAGGTCGCCGAGAAGCCCGACCTGCCAGAGAACCAGCGCGATGTGCAGTTCACGGTGAACGGCCAATTCCAGCCGGAGCTGAAGATCAAACCCGGCCAAACGGAGATCTGGGTGGTCGCCAACATCAGCGACATTGCCTACATGACAGTCAGATTGACCGAGACCGCCACCGGTAATCATCCGAAATTCTCGATAGTCGGACAGGACGGCAACCCTTACACGCAGGTCGGCAGGCCGGTCTACGGTGATGGAACGACGCTGAGCGTCCCGCCCGGATCTCGCTATGCGATTGCGGTGACGATGCCCTCCGAAGGCGATCTGGTCCTGGAGTTCCCGCCGGATCCCAATGCCAAGCCGATCGTGAATCCCGGTGTGCTGTATACGAACAACGGCACCAAGAACACGCCTGCGGTGCTTGGCACCCTCACCGTGGATCCGAAGTTCCTCAGCTTCGCCGACGGCTTCTTCGTGTTCCCCACCCAGACGTTGATCCGCGCCACACAGGACACCAGCGGACAGGGTGAGACCACGGCCTTTGAACCGGGACAGAACCTCGACGCGTACACGTCGTTCGTCGACACGTCGGTCATGACGCCGGCAGTCACACGTGAGATGACGATCACCGACACCATCGGCGGCGGCCTCGCCAGCAATAACGACCCCAAGGCCGTCATCTACATGTTCGAACCGAGCGGGTTCCCCAATGTCTCGCTGATCCAGCCGCGGCTCAACTCCGTCGAGGAGTGGAAGATCGTCAACATGAACAACGATGCGCATCCGATGCACATCCACGTCAACGACTTTCAGGTGATGTCCATCGACGACCCGAACCGCGGCAAGACCGGCGTGCAACCGTGGGGACTGGACAACGTCAACGTTCCCGCGCCGATATTCAACGACATGCACGTCGTGAGCACTCCGGCGACACTGACCCTGCGCCAGGAGTTCCTCGAGTACGCCGGCGCGTACGTGATCCACTGTCACCGCCTCAACCACGAGGACAACGGGCTGATGGCCACCATCAACGTCATCCCCGAAGTGTCGACCTACGCGGTGGCGATACCCGGATCCGACGGGAAGCCGACTTCGGTGCAGGTCCGGGACGCCAACGGCGACAAGGTCTTACAAACGGTATTTCCGTTCCCGGACTTCGAGGGCACGCCATCGGTGGCGATGGCCGACGTGAACGGTGACATGATTCTCGATCTGGTCGCCGGCACCGGCACGGGCGCACCTCCCGAGGTGGTGGCATATGACGGGAACGACACGGCTGACGGACTGTTCAAGACCGAGATCACTCGGTTCGCACCGTTCGACTCCGATTTCGCGGGCGGCGTGACGGTCGCAGGTGCCGACATCGACGGAAATGCGCTGGCCGACAACATCGTCGTCGGTACGGGTCCGGGAACCGAGTCGCAGGTAAAGGTGTATTCATCGACCTTGCCTTCGGAGTCGGGCACGGCGCCCGACGTGTTCTCCACGTTCACGCCCTATCCCGGGTCTCAGTCCGGTGTCTCGCTGGCCACCGGAATGGTCGAGTTCGGATCGGGCCGCGAGTCGATCGTGACTGCGCCGGGGCCCGGTGATGCGCCGCTGGTCAAGTCTTTCCGGTGGGACCTCTACACGCCGACCGCGCGAGCGCAGGCCAACGGAACGGCCACCGAGCATGCCGCCAATCCGAATGAACCCAAGATGACGTCGAACTTCCTGGCCTACGACGAGAACTACAAGGACGGGGTTGCGCTGTCCACCGGTTGGGTCGCGGGCGGCGAAGGGGGAGCCATGAGCATCATCACCAGCCAACTCGCCGGTGCGGGCACGGTGCGGGTGTGGTCTACCGGATCAAAGCTCGATGGGCAGCCGGGTATGTACTTGGAAAGCCCGAATCACCACGAGGAAAACCTCGAGTACGCCGAGATCGCTTCGTTCGCACCGATCGGCGGGGCCACCCCGGGCGCGACCATTGCGACGTCCAGCACTGTCTACGGAGCCGATCTCCTCGTGGCGGGGACCGCCCCCGGCGGCCAGGAGGTCCGCAAGTACACCTTGGAGCGCCCGGCGCCGGACGCTACGACGTTGGTGCCCAAGCTGATCGCCACCATCCCGAAGATGCCGGCGGGTCCGACGCCGCTCGCCGGCCGCTAGGGCAGGTGCCAGAACACGCGGGTCACCAGGTAGAAGGCCAGACTCAGGAGCGCCATGATGCCGATGACCAGGGCGAAGCCACGCCAATTCGTTGTGGTCTCGGACGTCTCTTGGGGCGGCCTCAGCCAGTTCTTCAACAGCGGATTGACGAAGAAGGGCATCGTGAAGTAGCTGAGCGCGAAGCTGGACAGCAAGTTCCCGATCAGCAGGCCCAGCCACAGCGGCATCTTCAACGGTGACAGCGCAAGCGTGATCATCACGACCGTGGGATAGACCCCGACCCAGACGGCGACGGACGTCTTGAAGTTGGAGGGGGGAGGGGCCTCGGCTCCGCGCTGATCGAAGGCGAACCAGTTGCCGAACGAGTTGTCGATGGTGCGGAGGTGGTAGTCGGCGAACTTCTCACCCTCGGCGAGAAGTTCCCTGCGCGCGTCCGAGATCATCCACCTGTTGAGGTCTTCGGCGGTCTTGTAGCGGTACAGCGCGGTCCACTCCTCTTGGATTCCCTCGACAGGACGAAACAACTCGGTACCGCGGAATCCTGGAAACTTGTTCTCCGCCAGTCGAAGTCGTTCCTGCCATGCCAGGAACTCGTCCACGTTCTCTGACGGGACTCGATGCGTGACCACGACGGTAACCAGGGAATCGTTCTGTCGCGCGCCGCCGCCGACCACCTGCTGGGTGCCGGGCCCCTCGAAGAACACCTGACCGGCTTCGAGTCGCTTCTGACGTGTCGCACTGTTGATCCACGCCTGAACGTGCGCGATCGAGTCGAAGCGAAAGATGACCACCCACTCGCGTTGAACCGCGGTGGGCGCGTTGATTTCGGCGGCGATGAAACCGGGATACCGAGCGGCCTCGCGGTTCATCTCCTTCTGCCACGCCTCGAACGCCCTCTCGCTGCCGGCCCGCACGCGCTGGCCGATGATGACCGTCGCCGTGGTGTCGGTGACCCCTGTCGTGCCCATGTTTGCCAATCAGGTTGCGGGAGTGAGGCTGTGTTCGTTCAAGCGGCGGTAGATGCGCTCTGGGGTGAACGGTAGCTCCCGGTACCGGATGCCCGTTGCGTCGTGCAGTGCGTTGGCGAGGGCCGGTGCCACCGGATTGACATTCGACTCGGCGATACCCTTCGACTTCATCGGCCCCACCGAATCATGGGTTTCGGTGAGCAGGATTTCGGTGCGTGGAACATCGGCATAGGTGGGGATCCGATAGTTCCGCAGGTTGGCGTTGACCATGACCCCGCTCTCATCGACACGAAAATTCTCGGTGAGGGCGAAACCGATCGCCTGCGCTACGCCACCTTCGATCTGACCGCGCACCTGCTGGGGGTTGATCACCACGCCGGGATCGGCGGCATGCACGCTGTACAGAATCCGGATCTCACCGGTGACCCGGTGCACGGCGATGCGGAAGCCGTGCGCATTGAACGTCACGCTGCGCGGCGAACCATAGGCCTTGCGCGACACGGTGAACCGTTGACCGCGGGCATGGGCTGCTTCCAGAACCTGTTCCAGTGTCAAGCGGCCACCGCCACACTTCACCCCGTCGTCGTCCATCGAGCAGGCGCCGACTTCGACGCCGACGTGGCCCGCGGCGAAGTGCAGAATGCTGTCGCGCAGCGCGGTCGAAGCCCTCTGCACAGCGTTGCCTGATACGAACAGACCGGCACTCGCGAATGCGCCGGTGTCGAAACCCGTTCTATCGGTGTCCGACTGCACCAGGTGGATCCGAGACGTCGCGGTGCCGAGCACGCTCGCCGCGATCTGCACATGCGCCGTCGAGGTTCCCTCGCCGAATTCCACCGTGCCCACCGCGATCTCGTAGATGCCGTCGCCCCGTAGGGTGGCCCAAGCTTCGGAAACGTGGTCGGTGGGCGGTGCGGTCTCGTGGATGGAACTCGCGGTGCCCGTGCCGACCAGCCAATCCGGTCCCAGGTCAGCCTCTTCGGGCCGGCCGCGCAGTGCCTCGTCGACCAGGTCGATACAGGCGGTCAGTCCGTCGTCGGTGAACGACACATCTTCGGGATGCTCACCCATCGCCACCAATGCGTCACCCGGCTTGATGACGTTGCGGCGGCGCAGTTCCAGCGGATCGATACCCAGCGCGAGCGCCAACTCGGTCATCGCCGACTCCACCGCAAACGACGGCTGGGTCATGCCGTAGCCGCGCAGCGCACCGCTGGGCACGGTGTTCGTGTATACCGCATAGCCGTCGAACCTCTTGTTGGGACAACGGTATTGCATGACAGCTGCACCGCCCGCGAACAAGGTCTCGCCACCGTGGTTGCCGTAGGCCCCGGTGTTGGACACGTTGCGAAACTGGAAAGCGGTCAACGTGCCGTCGGCCTTCGCGCCGAGCTTCACCGTGACTTTCATCGGGTGCCGCGGTGAGGCCGTGGTGAACGACTCTTCCCGGGTGTACTCCCAGCAGACGGGCCGCCCGATGTCCAGCGTCGCGAGCGACACGAGGTCTTCTGAGATGACCTCCTGTTTACCGCCGAAGCCTCCGCCGACCCTCTTGCAGAACACCCGGAGTTGGTCGGGCCGGAGGCTGAACAGATGGGAGAGCTTGAGTTTCGCTACGGACGGCGACTGCGAACTGGTCCGCACATGCAACCGGCCGTCCTGCATCCACGCGATTGAGCCATGTGTCTCGAGATGGGCATGCTGGACGCGGGGCGAGAAGTAGGTGCCCTCGTGGATCACGTCGGCTGTGGCGAATCCGGATTCGACATCGCCGACCTCGCCGTGCAGTTCGAGCAGGATGTTGCGCACTTTGTCGTGCGCGAACGGATCGTCATAGCTGTGCAACTGGGGTGCACCCTCGGCCATCGCCTCCTCGGGGTCGAAGACCGCCGGTAGCACCTCATATTCCACGACGACCCTGCGGCAACCTTCCTCGGCGGCGCCGACCGAGTCGGCAACCACCGCCACCACCCGTTGGCCCACGAATCGCATGACGTTGTCGAGCATGTAGGTGTCGTCGGGATCCACGAGGTGGTCGGTGTGGATCGCGGTGCTGTAGCGCTTGCGCGGGACGTCCGCCCATGTGTACACACGGTGCACGCCGGGAACCGCGAGCGCGGCGGACGTGTCGATGGAGACGATGCGTGCGTGGGCGTGCGGCGAATGCAACACCTTGAGATGCAGCATTCCCGCCATCTCGGTATCCATGGTGAACTCGACGGTTCCTGTCACGACGCCGGCGGCGGCGGGCGCGACGACGCTGGCACCGATGGTCTGCCCCGGTGCCGCGTCCTCGACTCCGCTGACACCCTTGATCGCGTCCTCGATGGCGCGATATCCGGTGCAGCGGCACAGGTTTCCCTTCAGCGCGCGCGGCAGATCCTGCTTCTGTTCCTCGGTGAAGGTCGCCGACGTCATGATCATCCCCGCGGTGCAGAATCCACACTGGAATCCAGGAGCGTCCAGGAACTGCTGTTGCATCGGATGCAGGTTCTCCGGTGTGCCGAGTCCCTCGATCGTGGTGACTTCGCGGCCATCGGCCCGGAAGGCGGGCGTGATGCAGCTGTGTACCGGATCGCCGTCGAGCCACACCGTGCAGGCCCCGCAATCGCCTGCGTCACAACCCTTCTTGACGCCGTGGCAGCCCAGTGACCGGACGAATGTACGTAGACACTGGCCCGGCCTCGGCTGCTCGTCGAAGGATTGGCCGTTGACTGTATATGTCACGACGGACCTCCCGCGGCGAACTCGTCGCGAATCTCCTCGGCATAGTGCCCGGCGAGGTGGCGCCGGTGGTCCGGAGTTCCGTTGGGGTCGTCGAACCAGAGTTCGTCGGCCACCTCGTTGATGCGGCGTGCCAGTTCATCGGCGTCGGGCATCGAATCGAATGCCAGACGGATCGGACGGGTGGTGCCGGCGGTGATCGTCAGCAGGAGGTCATTGGCGTGCCGGTCCTGCGTCGCGATCATGAAGATCGTCGATCGACCGAGTTGGGTCAGTGTGAAGCGGCGGTGCGTATGCCTCTTGCGCAGTGCCCTTGCAGGGATGTCGACCTTTCTCAGGACCTCACCGGGCGCCAGAATGTTGGCGTTGTTTCCGGTGACGAAATCGGCGGCGTCGACGATGCGCTCGGATCCGTCGGATGCGAGCAAGGTGTAGGTGGCCTCGAGTGCCACCGTCATGGTGATCATCGGACCCGCGGGCAGGGACATGCAGATGTTTCCGCCGACCGTCGCGGCGTTCCAGACCTTGAACGAGGCCAGGAACGCTTCACAGCTCGTAGTGAGCAGGGAAGCGGCCGACCAATCGGCGGGCGAGGAGAATGCGTACAGGTCGCGGATCGTGCACATTGCGCCGATCTCGAGCCCGGAATCGCCGACCGCCAGCGTGTCCCAGCCCAGTGGCATCAGGTCGATCAGCCGTCGCAGGTTCGGTTGCTCGTCCGAGAACAGCCAGGTGCCGCCCGCGAGGAAAGCGTCTCCGGCCTGCCATTGCGCCCCGGGCGGATCAAGCGGCTCACGGACCACATCGGTGACGGCGTTGAGGTCCAAGCGATTCCCCTATGAGGCTTTGCCGAGTTGGCTTCCGTCATCGTAAATGACGACAGCGATATTTGCTGAAACCTGCTCCTAGGCGGTCAGGCCGGCGCCGTAGCGGCAGGCCTTCCATTCGGCGTCCTCGCGGACGAAGTCGACCTGCAGAGTTTTCGGATCGGTGTGGTTGGCCGCGGCGAACCGGACGTTGGCGATCGCCTGAGCCGGTGGGTTGCCCGCGACGTCCACCGACGTGACGGTGATGCTCGTGGGCCCGTCGGCCTTGCGGCTCTGGTACCACCCCGCTTCGAAGTCGTCGCCTTGTCGCATGTCGAGGCATACGTGCGAGGCGAAGGCATCGAAATCCGAGCCGTTGTACGCGGTGTTCATACCGTCGAGCACGGCGCGCACCTGGTCCTCCTCGGTGCCTGCCTGCGCGGGGGCGACCGAAAAGACCATGAGCGCAGTCGCGATGGCGAGGACCATTTGCCGCATCGGTCCAGCGTGAGCCATGTCGTGCGCACTGATCGGCACGTGCGGGCGGTGTGTTGCGAAAATTAGTTAAAGTTGAGCGGAACAGACTCAACCTTGACGGCGTTGGACAACACGACAAGCATTTCATGGGCCCTTGTGCGGCCCTCAGTACATGGAAAGGGGGGTGTCGTGGACTCGTTCAATCCGACGACCAAAACCCAGGCGGCCCTGACTTCGGCTCTGCAAGCGGCTACCGCCGCGGGCAACCCGCAGATCACGCCCGCCCATTTGTTGATGGCACTGCTTACTCAGAACGATGGCATTGCCGCACCGCTGCTGGAGGCCGTCGGCGTCGAACCCGCGACGATCCGCGCCGAGACGCAACGTCTTCTCGACCGGTTGCCCAGTGCGTCCGGTTCGAGCTCGCAGCCTCAGTTGGCACCCCAGTCGATCACTGCGATCACCACGGCGACCAACCTGGCGACCGAGATGGACGATGAGTACGTCTCCACCGAGCACCTGCTCGTCGGCCTGGCCACCGGCGACTCGGACACGGCCAAACTGCTCGCCGGTCACGGCGCCTCACCTCAGGCGCTGCGCGAGGCGTTCGCGAAGGTACGTGGCAGCGCGCGCGTCACCAGCGCCGACCCGGAGGCCACCTACCAGGCGCTGGAGAAGTACTCCACCGACCTCACCGCTTTGGCCCGCGAGGGCAAGCTCGATCCAGTCATCGGGCGCGACAACGAGATTCGTCGTGTCGTGCAGGTGCTGAGCCGACGCACCAAGAACAACCCGGTGCTGATCGGCGAGCCGGGCGTCGGCAAGACCGCGATTGTCGAGGGCCTGGCGCAGCGCATCATCGAAGGCGACGTGCCGGAGAGCCTGCGCGACAAGACGCTGGTATCGCTCGACCTCGGCGCCATGGTCGCGGGCGCGAAGTATCGCGGCGAGTTCGAGGAGCGCCTCAAGGCCGTCCTGGACGACATCAAGAACTCGGCAGGACAGATCATCACGTTCATCGACGAGCTGCACACCATCGTCGGCGCGGGTGCCACCGGCGAATCCGCGATGGACGCGGGCAACATGATCAAACCGATGCTGGCCCGCGGCGAACTGCGGCTGGTGGGCGCCACCACATTGGACGAGTACCGCAAGTACATCGAGAAAGACGCTGCCCTGGAGCGGCGCTTCCAGCAGGTGCTGGTCGGCGAGCCGTCGGTCGACGACACAGTAGGCATCCTGCGCGGTCTCAAGGACCGGTACGAGGTCCACCACGGCGTGCGCATCACCGACTCGGCGTTGGTCGCGGCGGCGACGCTGTCCGACCGCTACATCACCAGCCGCTTCCTTCCCGACAAGGCTATTGACCTGGTCGACGAGGCGGCGTCGCGGCTGCGCATGGAGATCGACTCGCGGCCCGTCGAGGTCGAC
The DNA here is from genome assembly GCF_002591975.1 of Mycobacterium neglectum. Classification (GTDB taxonomy): domain Bacteria; phylum Actinomycetota; class Actinomycetes; order Mycobacteriales; family Mycobacteriaceae; genus Mycobacterium; species Mycobacterium neglectum. Next base: position 39,327 of record NZ_NVQE01000014.1, read on the forward strand.
GAGGTCGAACGCCTGGTCCGCCGCCTCGAGATCGAGGAGATGGCGCTGGCCAAGGAAGAGGATGCCGCGTCCAAAGACCGCCTGGTGAAGTTGCGGGCTGAGCTGGCCGATTACAAGGAGAAGCTGGCCGAGCTGACCACCCGCTGGCAGAACGAAAAAGGCGCCATCGACATCGTCCGCGATCTCAAGGAGCAGCTGGACAGGCTGCGCGGCGAGGCCGACCGAGCCGAGCGCGACGGCGACCTGGCCAAGGCCTCCGAGCTGCGCTACGGACGCATCCCCGAAGTGGAGAAGAAGCTCGACTCCGCATTGCCGGTCGCCGAGGCGCGCGAGAACGTGATGCTCAAGGAAGAGGTCGGTCCCGACGACATCGCCGACGTGGTGTCGGCATGGACCGGCATTCCCGCGGGCCGCATGCTCGAGGGCGAGACGGCCAAACTGCTCCGCATGGAGGACGAGCTGGGCAAGCGTGTCGTCGGCCAGACCAAGGCGGTCCAGGCCGTTTCTGATGCGGTGCGCCGCACCAGGGCCGGTGTCGCCGACCCGAACCGGCCGACGGGATCGTTCATGTTCCTCGGCCCGACCGGTGTCGGTAAGACGGAGCTCGCAAAGGCGTTGGCGGAGTTCCTGTTCGACGATGAGCGCGCGATGATCCGCATCGACATGAGCGAGTACGGCGAGAAGCACTCGGTGGCCCGCCTCGTCGGTGCTCCTCCCGGCTACATCGGCTACGACCAGGGTGGTCAGCTGACCGAGGCAGTGCGACGGCGTCCGTACTCGGTGATCCTTTTCGACGAGATCGAGAAGGCGCACCCGGATGTGTTCGACGTGTTGCTCGCCGTGCTCGACGAGGGCAGGCTGACCGACGGCCAGGGCCGCACGGTCGACTTCCGCAACACGATCCTGATCCTGACGTCCAACCTCGGCGCCGGTGGCACCGAGGAACAGGTGATGGCCGCGGTGCGCTCGGCGTTCAAGCCCGAGTTCATCAACCGCCTCGACGACGTCATCGTCTTCGATCCGCTGAACGAGGGCGAACTCGTCCAAATTGTTGATATCCAGCTGCAACAGCTGGCCAAGCGACTGCAGCAGCGCAGGCTCACCCTCGAGGTGTCGCTGCCCGCCAAGCAGTGGCTGGCCGACCGAGGATTCGACCCGCTCTACGGTGCGCGTCCGCTGCGACGGCTGATCCAGAAGGCCATCGGTGACCAGCTCGCCAAGATGCTGCTGGCCGGTGAGGTGCACGACGGCGACGTGGTCCCCGTGAACGTCAGCGCGGACGGCGATGCGCTGGTGTTGGGCTGAGCCTGATATCGATGAGGGATGAGCACTCGCGTCTCGTCCCTTCCCGGTAGACCCAACCTGCTCCTCGGCGCCTACGACCTGGCCACGCTGGGTTACGGCGCCGAGGAGTTCGTCGTCTCGGGCACGGCCGGGTCCTATGCGACCGACGACAGCGCCGACTACACCACCCGGATCGTGCTGTGCCGGCCCACCGACGACGCGGCGTTCAACGGCACCGTGATCGTCGAATGGCTCAATGTCAGCGGCGGCATCGACGCTCCCGCGGTCTGGTTCATGGCGCACCGCGAGATCGCGCGAGCGGGCTACGCCTACGTCGCGGTGTCCGCGCAACACGTCGGCGTCGAGGGTGGAGACAACCTGATCGGTGTCGATATGTCACTGAAAGCCCAAGATCTGCAACGCTATTCGCGGCTCGTCCATCCGGGCGATCAGTATTCCTTCGACATCTACTCTCAGATCGGTGGCCTGATCCGCGATGGTGCCGTCACCGGCCTGAAGGCGGAATCGATTCTTGCGGTGGGGGAGTCGCAGTCGGCGATGTTCCTGACCACCTACGTGAACGAGGTGGACCGCGACGCCCACATTTTCGACGGGTTCCTCGTGCACTCACGGTTCGGTCCCGCCGCCCCGCTCGCGGGTGGAAGCGCACTCGAAGAGTCCCGTCCGGCGCCCTTTTCCGACGACCTGCGGGTCCCGGTGCTTTCGGTCATCACCGAAACCGATCTGGTCGACGGTCACCTGCTCGGCTATCACCACGCCCGCCGGCCCGACGACGAACGGCTGCGGGTGTGGGAGATTCCCGGCACCGCGCACGCCGACAACTACACGATCCGGGTCGGATTCATCGACAACGGTGCGGTGCCGGTCGCTGACCTCGTCGCGGCCTACGCCCCCACGAATGAACTGATGGGGACGAGCCTTTCGTACTGCATCAACTTCGCCCCCCAGCACCACTACGTGCTGCAGGCCGCCGTCGCGAGTCTGAACCACTGGGTCCGCACCGGCGAGCCTGCACCAAGCGCGAACCCCATCTCCCTGACCGAAGGGGACAACCCCGTGCTGATGCTCGACGAGCATGAAGTCGCCCGCGGAGGAGTACGCACACCCTGGGCCGACGTTCCGATTGCGCGGACCTCGGGCCTCGCGCCCGACGAGAGCCCCATGTCGTTCCTTTTCGGCTCAGGGGAGATGTTCGACGACGACCAGGTGCGCAGGCTCTATCCCGGCGGCGTCTCCGAGTACCTGGAACGCTTCACCGAGGCGCTGGATAGGGCGATCGAGGCGGGCTTCATCGTGGCCGCCGACCGCGCAGAGATCCTCGATATCGCGGCGGCGAGCTTCCCGCGCGCTTAACGGGTTGATTGTCGCTGGTAATCGCCGTACGACATGGATAGTCGCTATGTGACGAGCCTGTGATCTGCTCGAGTTCGGAAATGAGGACTGCCTGCAAGTAGGCTAGGCGTAATGGTCCCGCTCTGGTTCACGCTGTCTGCGCTCTGTTTCGTGGGTGCGGCAGTGCTTCTATATGTCGACAGCGACCGTCGACGTGGCCTGGGTCGCCGCCGCAAGTCGTGGGCGAAGTCGCACGGTTTCGACTACGAGCACGAATCGAGCGACATCCTGAAGCGCTGGAAGCGCGGCGTGATGTCCACGGTCGGCGACATCAACGCCAAGAACGTCGTACTCGGGCAGATCCGCGGCGAGGCGGTGTTCATCTTTGACCTCGAGGATGTGGCCACCGTCATCGCCCTACACCGCAAGGTCGGCACCAACGTCGTCGTCGACCTGCGGCTCAAGGGAATCAAAGAGCCGCGGGAGAACGACATCTGGCTGCTCGGTGCGATCGGCCCGCGCATGGTGTACTCCACCAATCTCGACGCCGCACGGCGCGCCTGCGACCGGCGGATGGTGACGTTCGCCCACACCGCGCCGGACTGTGCGGAGATCATGTGGAACGAGCAGCACTGGACCTTGGTGTCGATGCCGGTCACCAGCACGCGGGCGCAATGGGATGAAGGCCTGCGCACCGTCCGTCAGTTCAACGACCTGCTTCGGGTGTTGCCACCGACATCGCAGGCCACAGTCGGCCAGTCGGTCGCCCGTCGCAGCGGATCGCCGAGCCGTCCGATCAAGCCCGGCCCGCAACGCGCCGAGCGCTCCGAGGTGTCGGCGGGCAGGGCTGAGGCGCCGTCGGCCCGGTATGCCCAGGCTCCTGCTCGTTCAGAGCAGCGGCGCCCCTCGGCGCCCCCGCCGCCGCAGTCGCGCAACGGACGGCAGTCTCCGCACTATCAGCGGTAAGTAGTCTCTAGGGCATGTCACGCCCTGTCGCACTGATCACCGGACCGACCTCTGGGCTCGGCGCGGGCTTCGCCCGCAGGTATGCCGTGGACGGCTACGACCTAGTGCTCGTCGCGCGCGACGCCAAGCGGCTCGAGGCACTTGGCGCCGAATTGCACGACGAGGCGGGCGCTGACGTCGAGATTCTTGTCGCCGATCTCGCGCAGGCCTCCGACCGCTCGAAGGTGGCCGACCGGCTCGCCGCCGGCGTGCGGGTCCTGGTGAACAACGCCGGTTTCGGAACCTCTGGTGAGTTCTGGACGGCTGATCTCGCGATGCTGCAGTCCCAGCTGGACGTCAACGTCACGGCGGTCATGCATCTGACGCACGCGGCGCTGCCGCCGATGCTCGCGGCCGGTGAAGGCACCGTGATCAACGTCGCCAGCGTCGCGGGGCTGCTGCCGGGACGTGGTTCGACGTACTCGGCCTCCAAGGCGTGGGTCGTCGCATTCTCCGAGGGACTGGCCAATGGTCTGGGTGGCAGCGGTGTCGGCGTTCACGCGCTGTGCCCCGGCTTCGTCCACACCGAATTCCACGAAAGAGCGGGCATCGACATGGCGAGCACTCCATCGTTTCTTTGGCTGGAGGTCGACGACGTAGTGCGCGAAACGATGGCCGACGTCGCCAAGGACAAGGTGGTGATCGTGCCCGGCCTGCAGTACAAGGCGCTCACCACCGGCGGCCGCATGGTGCCACGAAACCTGGTCCGAGCCATGACGAAAGTCGTTGGCCGGGGCCGAGATAGAACTTAAGTCGCGCTCAGTGTCAGTACGTTCGGTTTTCGCCGCTGTCATCACCGTCGTCCTGGTGGCATCAGCCTGCTCGAGCGACGACGCCACCGTCGACCCCTACGCCGCCCAGACCGCCACGCTTGGCGAATCGCTGGCGTTTCTTGGCTGGAACATGTCGGTGTCGAATCTGCGATTCGACGGCGACAACGTACTGATCGACGTCGACGCGTCGCCGTCGGGTGACGGTGCCCACGCCGACCCGAAAGACCTGCGGTTCGGGCTCTACGGTGCCTTGGCGCATCCGCTCGAGGCTCCTGCGCTCGGCGGCTGTGGCGATGTGAGCGACCTTGGTGTGCAACCGTTGTCGGTTCCGACGCCCGGCAGGCTCACGGGCACCGTATGTCTTGGGCCGCAGCGCGACCAGTCCCAGGTGCGCGGGGTGTACGGCTATTCGACCCGTGATCGGATGCCGGGTACCACGATGTCCCACGCCGCTGCGTTTCCCGTCGGGCTCCCTGCCACTACAGACGAAGCCACCGGGCTTTCGCTGAAGACCACCAGCGTAGACGCCTTCCGCGCGGACGGATCCATGCTCGACCCGTCCGCCCTCGGTGACCCCGACGCGTTCACCGGCAACGGCTACATGCTGCTCGGACTTGAGATCACAGGGTCCGCAGCGCAATACCGTGAGGAATCGAAGCGCCGCGGCGGACCCACGATGGTGTTGATGGCGCCGACATTGCCCGCGCCCGGACTGAGCCACGCATGCGATGTCTACGGTGCGTCGATGCTGGTGCTTCCCGACAGCACCCGCGACGGCGTCGTGACGCGCGTGACGCTGTGCACGCAGGGGGATATCAACGACGCGCTGCTGTATCCGACGGTCTCGGTGATCGGCACGCACGCCGGGCTGTGGACCACCGAGGGTGAGTAACGCGGGTCCGACCGAATGGGGCGAGAGTCCCGGTGTTGGCCCATGGCAGGGCCCGCTCCCTGACGACCCACGCTACGACGCCGCACTGCTACGCGACGGGGATACCCGCAACGTCGTTGACGCATATCGGTATTGGACGCGCGACGCGATCATCGCCGACATCGACACCCGCAGGCACCCGCTGCACATCGCGATCGAGAACTTCGGCAACGACGCCAACATCGGAGCAGTGGTGCGCACGGCCAATGCGTTCGCGGTGGACACCGTGCACATCGTGGGCCGTCGCCGGTGGAACCGGCGCGGGGCGATGGTGACCGACCGCTACCAACGGCTCTGTCACCACGACACCACCGACGAACTGCTGGCATTCGCGGCCGACGCACAGCTGACCGTCGTCGCCGTCGACAATGTGCCGGGCGCCACGCGCCTCGAGGACGTCGAGTTGCCGAGAGCATGCCTGCTGGTATTCGGGCAGGAAGGTCCCGGCATCACCTCGCAGGCCAGTGCGGGGGCCGAATTAACCGTTTCGATCGCACAATTCGGCTCGACCCGCAGTATCAATGCCGGCGTGGCCGCAGGCATCGCCATGCACACCTGGATCCGAAGGCACGCCGACCTCGACCGGGCGTGGTAGCCGCTCGCGCAGCAATAGCCACACGGCCACCGCAGAAACGAGCATCAGTGCGGCGCCGACGCCGGAAGCGATTGCCAGCCCCGAAGTGAACGCCTGTCTCGCTGCGTCGAGCAGATCCGTCGCCTCAGCGGCGGGCAGGGACTCTGCGGTCGCGACCGCTGAAGCCAATGAGTCGCGGGACTCGTCGATCGCTGCAGCGGGAATGCCCGCGGGCGCAGTGAAATTGCGATACACGGAAGTGACGATCGAGCCGAGCGTGGCAATCCCCAGCGCCATCCCCAGCTCGTAGGCGGTCTCCGACACCGCTGCCGCTGCACCCGCGCGTTCCTTCGGCACGCTGGCCAGAATGACGTCGCTGGCGACGGTGAACGCCAGACCGAGCCCGACGCCGACGACGAACAGGGTCAGGCCGAGTTGGGGATAGGAGGTCTCCGGTGTGATCACGGTCAACGTCGCCATGGCGACACCCACCATCGCCAGGCCCGCGGTGAGTACCGCGCGTTGGGACCAGTACCGCACCGCGATACCTGCCAGCACACCGAAGATCGTCGCTGCCACGGCGGCGGGCAGTTCGGCGAGTCCGGCCTGCAATGGGCTGAACCCTTGCACCAGCTGGAAATACTGGGACAGGAAGAACACCAGGCCAGACAGTCCGAGCACGGACAGTAGGTTGGCGCTCACCACGCCTGTGAAAGCTCGGTTGCCGAACAGGCGAACGTCGATCAGCGGGTGCGGCAGCCTGAGCTGGCGGCGGACGAAGACTGTCAGCGCGCCAGCCCCGGCCAGAGCCGCGATCGCGACATCGAGGTGAAATCCCTGCGCTGCAGCCTCTTTGATCGCGTACACGGCGCCGAGAATGCCTGCCATCGACAACACGACGCTGGCCAGATCCCACGGCCCGGGGTCGGGGTTGCGGTGTTCGGGTACCAGCGCGACGCCACCGATCACCAGGACCACCATCACCGGCACATTGATCAAGAACACCGAGCCCCACCAGAAGTGCTCGAGGAGCACCCCGCCGAGAATTGGGCCGAACGCGGCGCCGGCCGAGAACGCCGATGCCCAGATACCCACGGCCAGGGTCCGTTCCCGAGGGTCGGCGAAGATGCCGCGGATGAGCGCCAGCGTCGCAGGAGCCAATGTCGCACCCGCGACGCCCTGCAGCGCCCGGCCGGCGATCAACAGTTCCGCCGTCGGCGCGTAGGCCGTTGCCGCGGAGATCACCGCGAAAGCCGTCGCACCCCAGAGCAACATCTTCTTGTGACCGATTCGGTCGCCGAGGCCGCCCATCGTGATCAGGAGGCTGGCGAGGACGAACGAGTAGATGTCGCCGATCCACAGGATCTGGATTCCGGTGGCGTCGAGATCTCGGCTGATGAATGGCGTCGCCAGTGCCAACACCGTGCCGTCGATGCCGATGAGCAGAACGGCAAGGGTGAGGACGCCGAGCGCGGACCAGCGGCGAATCATGATGTCAGTACTCCGTGCAGTAAGAGGTCGGTGATCATGTGGTCGAATTCGCGCCCCGCGACGCGTCCGACCTGGATGGCCCATGCCGCGCCTGCCACCAGTGAGTAGAGCGCCTCGGTCAGCCACGCCGCAGTGAGGTCGGGACGGAACTCACCGTCGCGCTGACCGCGTTTGAAGAGCACGGTGATCTCCGCGTCGATGTCCGCCCAACCTTTCAGGGTCTGGTCGACGTCGAGCTCCTGGCTCTGGCTGTAGAGCAGTGCGAGGTAGGGCGACACCGGTCGGCACGCGGTGATCAACCGACGCAATGCCTCGACAGCGGAATCATCGTGCAGTCGCGCGACTTCGAGCGCATGAGCCATCTCGGTGATCGCGAGCTCTTCCACCGCGGCGATCAGTGCGGGCTTCCCGGCGAAATGGCGATGCAGCGTGGCTCGGCTCACCCCGACCGCGGACGCGATCTCGTCCTGCGTCGCATTCGGCCTGCGTCCGAGAAAGTCGGCCGCGGCGCGCAGCAGTGTTTCACGATCGGAAGCCATGAGACGACTCTAGCTCAAGTGAGACAAATATGTCTCATTCGGAGTGTGACGCAGCCTCCTGGCTGAGCACAAATTTGCCACCTGGTAAGGCAGGATCGAGTCATGGATCAGCTATGGGCCAATCGCGCCGCCAGCGCAGAGGCCGCGATCTCCAAGCGACATCTGAAGAAGCTGTGGGGAGTCCCGGGAACCCAACTCGGCGTCGTCGCCTGGCCGGCGGCGCGCAAGTACCGGATGTTCGGCACCTGGCACTACTGGTGGCAGGCCCACCTGTTGGACTGCCTGGTCGACGCCCAGCTGCGCGACCCACAGCCCGAACGTGTGGAGCAGATCACCAGGCAGGTCCGCGGCCACCGGCTGCGCAACAACCTGCGGTGGACCAACGACTACTACGACGACATGGCGTGGCTGGCCATCGCCCTCGAACGGGCCGGTCGGCTCGCGGGAGTCAATCGGCCGAAGGCGTTGGACAAGCTGTCCGAGCAGTTCCTCAACTCATGGGTGCCCGAGGACGGCGGCGGTATCCCGTGGCGCAAGCAGGACCAGTTCTTCAATGCCCCGGCGAACGGGCCGGCGGCGATCTTCCTGGCGCGTTATGACCGGCTGCGCAGGGCGCAGCAGATGTCGGACTGGCTCGACGAAACGCTCATCGACCCGGAGACTCATCTGGTGTTCGACGGCATCAAGGGCGGCTCGATGGTTCGGGCTCAGTACACCTACTGTCAGGGCGTGGTCCTCGGCCTGGAAACCGAACTCGCGGTGCGCACCGAGGACGCCGATCACGCCAAGCGGGTGCATCGACTCGTCACCGCGGTGCGCGACAACATGGCACCCGAGGGCATCATCAGGGGCGCGGGCGGCGGCGACGGCGGTCTGTTCAACGGCATTCTTGCGCGTTACCTGGCGCTGGTGGCGACCTCTCTGCCGCAGAACGATGCCGATGACGCGCAAGCCCGCGAGACCGCGGGCAAGCTGGTGCTGGATTCCGCGGAGGCGGCATGGGACAACCGGCAGACCGTCGACAGTCTGCCGCTGTTCGCCGCGTTCTGGGAGCGCACCGCCGAGATTCCCACTGCGGCAGGTAAAGAGGCCGAATTCGTCGAGGGTGCGGTCAACGCCTCGGAGATTCCCGAACGCGATCTGTCCGTGCAGCTCTCGGGCTGGATGCTGATGGAAGCGGCCCACGCGGTATCCGCCACGTGACCTCACCCATGCGGTTGCACCGCGGCCTCAAGGCGATGAAACCTGGAGAAAACGCCGCGGCGGGGCTGCTTCTGCTGGCCACCCTCATAGCCATCGTCTGGGCGAATTCGCCGTGGGCGCAGAGCTATTGGAGTCTGCTGGACACCCATGTCGGTGTCGCGTTCGGCGAATATCACTTCGACATGAGCGTCAAGCATCTGATCAACGACGGCTTGATGACGTTCTTCTTCTTCATCGTCGGACTCGAAGTGACACGCGAGTTCGCCATCGGCGAGCTCACCGATCGTTCCAGGGCCGCGGTTCCCGTCGTCGCGGCGATCGCAGGGCTGGTGGTGCCCGCCGTCATCTTCCTGCTGCTGAACCCATCCGGCGAGAATGCCCACGCATGGGGTGTGGTGATCTCCACCGACACCGCGTTCCTGGTCGGCGCGCTTGCCGTCATCAAACCGAAGTTTCCCGGGCGCCTACGAATCTTCCTGCTGACACTGGCTGTCGTCGACGACGTGGGTGCGCTGATCGTGATCGCGGCGTTCTACTCCGACGCGATCAAGGTGGGGCCCCTGGCGGTTTCGGCGCTGCTGCTCGTCGCCATCGCACTCGTGCGGTTCCTGCCCGCCGCGCGTGGGCCCGCGTACGCGGTGCTGGGCTTCGCACTGTGGGTCGCGCTGTACATGGCGGGCATCCATCCGACGCTCGCCGGTGTCGCGCTCGCGCTGCTCATACCGGTGTTCGCCCCCGAGCGCAGGCAGGTAGAAGACGCTGTCGAGGTAATCCGAGCGTTCCGGCAGTCTCCGAATTCTCAATACGCCCGCGCAGCCACTCGCCGTCTGCGCCAGTCGATCTCCATCAATGAACGTCTGCAGACCGATATCGGACCCTATGTCGCGTTCCTGGTGTTGCCGGTGTTCGCTCTCGTCAATGCCGGCGTCCGGCTGGACGCGGAGAGCCTGAGTGCCGCGGCGCGCTCGCCGCTGACATGGGGCATCGTCGCCGGCCTCGTCCTCGGCAAGTTCATCGGCATCACGGGTGCGACGTGGTTCATGAGCCGCACCGGGCTCGGGGAGCTGGCTCCGGGACTGCGGCTGCGCCGCGTTGCAGGTGGCGCCGCGCTGTCCGGAATCGGCTTCACCATCTCACTTTTCATCGTCGATATCGCGATCAGCGAACCGGCCCGGCAGGACCAGGCACGCATCGGCGTCATCGCCGCGTCGATCATTGCGCTTGTCCTCGGCTGGGCGATCTTCCACGTGACCGATCTGGTGAGCCCACCAGAACCGATCGGCCACAAGCTCATTCGGGACATCGATCCTGAGCGTGATCACGTCAAAGGAAATCCCGGTGCTGGGCTGACGCTGGTTGAGTACGGGGATTACGAATGCCCGTTCTGTAGCCGCGCCACCGGCGGAATCGACGAAGTCCGTGCGCATTTCGGCGACGACCTGCTCTATGTCTGGAGACACCTCCCGCTGGAGCGGGTACACCCCCGTGCCTTCGATGCTGCGCGTGCTGCCGAGGCCGCCGGTTTCCAGGGCAAGTACTTCGAGATGGGTACGGAGTTGTTCGCACACCAGGATGACCTGGAGTGGTCCGATATCTACCGCTATGCCAACTCGATCGGGCTGGATCTCGCACAGTTCGACCAGGACATCCGTGTGCATCCATCGAAGGCGCTGCACCGCGTGCAGGACGACGCAGAGGACGCCGAGGCGATGGATCTGAACTCGACTCCGACGTTCTTCGTCAACGGAAAGCGACACACGGGGCCGTGGGATTCAGCCAGCCTGATCCGCGCTTTGGAGGAGGCCCGTCGATGAGCGGTCAGGCGGCTTCGCCCGCCTCGCGCTTGGCCGCCTTCCGCCGCCGGTACCACTCGAAGACCATCGGCAGCACCGACACCACCACAATCGCGATCACGATGGGTTCGAGCAGATCCTGGATGATCTGGAACCGGCCCAGCCAATACCCAAGCAGCGTGAGCCCGACACCCCACACAACCGCGCCAAGCACGTTGAAGAACGTGAACACGGGGTAGCTCATCCGCGCCGCGCCCGCGGTGAGCGGCGCCAGTGTGCGCACGATCGGAACGAACCGCGCGATGACGATCGCGAACGGGCCGCGCTGCTCGAAGAACGCGTGGGCCTCGTCGAGGTAGCGCTGCTTGAGGATCTTGGCGTCCGGTTTGAACATCGCCGTCCCGACGTTCCGGCCGATCCAGTAGCCGACCTGCCCGCCGAGTACCGCGGCGATCGGGATGAACACCAGCAGCTGCCACAGTTGGAAATTGATCGGCTCGCCGCCGTCGGCCGCCAACGCCTGGGTGCCCGCGGCGAGCATCCCCGCCACGAACAGCAGCGAGTCGCCGGGCAGGATCGGAAACAGCACCCCCGACTCGACGAAGATCACCACCAGCAGGCCCACCAGGGCCCAGGTGCCGAAGTACCCGAGTAGCGTCATCGGGTCGAGGAAGTCCGGCATGAGTGCCAGCTGATTGGCAGCCGCCAGGGCCGAGGTCGTCACCGCCCCAAGATACCGGTCTGACCGGCTTCCCCCTTTTTGACCGTGTGAGGTCGCCGCGTTCCTGCGACAATCGCAATACACAAATCACCGAGAGGAACACCCATGCCCGTCGCAACGCCCGAGGTCTACGCGGAGATGCTGAACCGGGCCAAAGAACACTCCTTCGCGTTTCCGGCCATCAACTGCGTCGGCTCGGAATCCGTCAATGCGGCCATCAAGGGATTCGCCGACGCGGGTAGCGACGGCATCATCCAGTTCTCCACCGGCGGGGCCGAGTTCGCGTCCGGTCTCGGGGTGAAGGACATGGTCACCGGCGCCGTCGCGCTCGCCGAGTTCACCCACATCATCGCCGAGAAGTATCCGATCACCGTGGCCCTGCACACCGACCACTGTCCGAAGGACAAGCTGGACACCTATGTCAGGCCGCTGCTCGCGATATCGCAGAAGCGGGTCGCAGGCGGGGGTAACCCGCTGTTCCAGTCGCACATGTGGGACGGTTCGGCGGTGCCGATCGACGAGAACCTCGACATCGCGCGCGAGCTCCTCAAGGAGGCGGCGGCCGCCAAGATCATCCTCGAGATCGAGATCGGTGTGGTCGGCGGCGAGGAAGACGGTGTCGAGGCCGAGATCAACGACAAGCTCTATACGACCCCCGAGGATTTCGAGAAGACCATCGAGGCCTTGGGGGCGGGCGAGCACGGCAAGTACCTGTTGGCCGCGACGTTCGGCAATGTGCACGGCGTCTACAAGCCGGGCAACGTCAAGCTGCGCCCTGACATCCTTGACCAGGGTCAGAAGGTGGCGGCCGCCAAGCTCGGATTATCCGACGGCGCAAAGCCTTTCGACTTCGTCTTCCATGGCGGGTCTGGATCGCTGAAGTCCGAGATCGAGGACTCGCTGCGCTACGGCGTCGTGAAGATGAATGTCGACACCGATACGCAGTACGCGTTCACCCGTCCGCTCGCGGGACACATGTTCGCCAACTACGACGGCGTGCTGAAGGTCGACGGCGAGGTGGGCAACAAGAAGGTTTATGACCCACGCAGCTATCTGAAGAAGGCCGAAGCGTCGATGTCCGAGCGCGTCATCGAGGCGTGCCGGGACCTGCACAGCGCGGGTCGGTCGGTAACCGCCGGCTGAGCCGGTCAGCTAGCTGGTGCTTGGCAGATCTTCCACTGATCGTCGCGGAATTCCAGGTCCAGGCTCCGCGTCGACCTGGTTTGGGGGGCGTACGCCATGAAGGTCGTGACGTTGGCCTCGGCATGGTCGCCGTTGACGACCACCTGGTCGATGCTGGCGATCACCGGATACCGCTTGGCGGCGGCTATCCGTGAGTGAGTATCCGACCACACGCGGTCGTTGTAGGTGACGTAGTCGTCCCGGGCTTTGCCGCAGGTGATGGTGCGCAGCATGGCCAGGTCGCCCTTCGCGATCGCGGCGTCGTAGTCCTCGATCGCCGTGCGGACCCGGTCCTCCTGGGAGACGCTCGGTTCCGAGTCGCGGGTCAGCAGCAGCGTGCCCAGCACCGCCACGGCCACCAGCGCGGCGATCACCAGCACCAGGGCGATCACCCAGCCCCAACTGCGGCGCTTCGTCGGCGGCGGCGGCTTGGGAACTTCACCGCGCGGCGGAATGACTTGTGGTGAAACATTTTTCGTCACCGGTGCGGGTGCGGTGGCCATCACCTCGGTCGCAGGCTCTGACGGTGTGTTGATCCTCGTCGTCGCCCCCGCGTCGAAGCCGGACGGTGCCGTGAACCTACGCTCGGGTTCTTCGGGGACTTCGGCCGCCATCACCTCGGTGGCCGGCTCGGCACCGACCGCCGCCTCGTCGTCTCCGGCTTCGGTCGCCTCATCGGTGACCTCATCCGGCTGATCTGGCCCCTGTGGATTCGACATCGCTGCTGCAGCCCTTCGTTACAACCCTTCGGCCGCAAAGCTTAACCATCCGGCGGGACTGCCGCCGAGAGCCGCACGGCACAATGGGGCCATGACTCGGATGGGTGACCTTCTCGGACCGGATCCGGTCCTACTTCCCGGCGACCCGGCGGCAGAGGCCGAACTGGCCGCCGCCGAAAACCCGGCCATCGTTGCCGCGGCGCATCCGTCGGCATCGATCGCATGGGCCACGCTCGCCGAAGAGGCGCTGGCCGACGACAAGGCCGTCACGGCCTATGCGTATGCACGGACGGGCTACCACCGCGGACTCGACCAGCTCCGCCGCAACGGCTGGAAGGGTTTCGGGCCGGTCCCATACAGTCACGAACCCAATCGCGGTTTCCTGCGCTGCGTCGCCGCCCTGGCCCGGGCCGCAGGTCAGATCGGCGAAACCGATGAGTTCCAGCGTTGCGCGGATCTGCTCGACGACTGCGATCCCCAGGCTCGACCTGCACTCGGGCTGGGTTGACCGGGCGTCACGACTCGGCTTCGCACTTGCAGTCGGCGGCGCCTTCCGGCGGCTCCACCTGCACTGTGGCGTGGTCAAGCCCATGGGCAGTGAGCACCGCGCGCGCATCGTCGAGAACCAGGGCCGCGTCACGCGTGCTGGTCAGGTGCGCGGTCACCATGTCCTTACCCGGCACCAGCGTCCATACGTGCAGGTCGTGGACTTCGGTCACGCCGTCAACTGCGCACAGCGCATTGCGTAGTTCGTCCACGTCGATGTGGGCGGGCGACGTTTCGGACAGGATCCGCAACGCTGCGCGGGCCAGCGCGAAGGCGCGCGGCAACACCCACAGTGCGACGAACACCGCGACCACCACGTCGGCATAGGGCCACCGCGTCGTGACCGTGACGATGCCCGCGATCAGCACGCCGATGCTGCCGACCGTGTCGGCGACGACCTCCATGTAAGCGCCCTTGACGGCGAGGCTGCTCTCGGAGTGCGACCTCAGCAGCAGCACCACGACCGCGTTGGCGAGCAGGCCGGCCAGTGCCACCACGATCATCGGCACGCCGGGGACCTCGGGTGCGTCACCCAGGCGTTCAAAAGCCTCGTAGAGGATGAACGCCGCCACCCCGAGGAGCAGCACCGCGTTGGCGACTGCGGTGAACACCTCCGCCCGGTGCCAGCCGTAGGTACGCGCCGGTGACGCGCTGCCGTGTTTGGCGAGCAGGACCGCGGTCACCCCCATGAACATCGCGACCAGATCGGTCAGCATGTGGCCGGCGTCGGCGAGCAGCGCGATCGAGTTGATCCACAGCGCGGTGACCAGCTCGATGATGAAGAACGCCGTCAGGATCGCGGCAGCGATGACCATCCGGCTGACTCGCGTGTCCCGCGAGCCGTGATCGTGGCCAGCTCCCATACCCGGCAATCTATGCGTAAACACGCATATGTCGCAAGGGGCCCGCTCAGAACCAGGCGGACCAGAACCGTGTCAGGTTGAAACCGGCACCGATCAACCCGCTGTTCACCCCCGACAGGTCGAAGAACCAGCCGACGAGCGCAAAGAAGTACTGGTTCAGCGGCGTTGCGATCAATAGCAACAAGAAAACGAAAAAGGCCCACGGCTTGGCGGGCTCGAGCGCGCGCTGCGTCTCCGGGCTCAGGTGCGGCTCCAGTGCGCCGTAGCCGTCCAGTCCCGGAATTGGCAGCAGGTTGAGCACCGCGCCGGTGATCTGCAGGAATCCCAGAAAAGCCACTCCGGCCCAGAACACCAGGTGCTCAGGGTCGTAGAACAGCCGCGTTGTCACCAGTAACAGCACCGCGAGCAGCACGTTCATCGTCGGTCCTGCGAGGCTGACGATCGACTTCTGTCGCACGGTCATGAACGAGGTGCGCACCCACACCGCGCCCCCGGGTAAGCCGATGCCACCCAACAGGGTGATCAGAACGGGCAAGCCCAGCGACAGCATCGGGTTGGTGTATTTGAACGGGTTGAGCGTGAGGTAGCCGCGCACTGCGATGTCATGGTCGCCGAACCGCCAGGCGGTGAATGCGTGCCCGAATTCGTGCAGGCTCAGCGACACGATCCAGCCGGCGATGACGAAGATGAACACGCCGGCGTAGGCGAGCGGTGCGCGAAACTCAGCGACCGATATCCAGGCCAGCCAGCCGCCGACGGCGGTCAGCGCGATGATCGCCAGGAAGACGGGGCTGGGGCGCACCGAGGCCTGCGGGTGCAGCGGACGGACGTTCACGGTTTGACGCTACCGAACCGATAGCCAGCCCTGCGTGTGTCGATAGAACGTCGACCTGCGGACGGGGCGTGGCCCCGGTACCCCGTCCCGGACCACGAGCGCGGCGTCGGTGCCCAGCTGCGCGGCGCGCCCTGCGACCCAACGTTTCGGCCGCATACGCGACGACAACGCGGCGGCCCTCAGGCCCGGCATCGTCTCGGTCGGTTCGATCCGCACACCGGTCACCTCGCCGCCGAACAGCGCGATGTCGTCGACGGTGACCTCGCCGCGGACGGTGGCGGCGTCTTCGTCGGGTGGCAGCCAGTACGCGGCCTTGGTGATCACGGCCCCGGTCTCGTCCCTGATCAGCGGGATCCGGGTGGCGACGCCGGTGCGCGCGCGCCTGGCGTGCCACGGCCACCGCACGTGCGCGACCTCCACGTCCAGCCGGTCGGCGCGTAGCAATCGCGTCAGCACGGAGCCCAGGTCAGCGTGCGAACCGACCACGACAACGCGGCGATATTCGGTGACCGCGTCTGCGGTGATCGTGGCCAACGCCCGCAGCGATCGCGGCATTTGCCTACTGTCGAACAGCAACACCACTACGTCAGCTGCGGCCAAAGCGGCTCCTCGGGGTCTGCTGGGATAGGGTGGGTCACCGGCTGGACCCAGACTTTGGGCAGATCAAGCGGGAGAGTACGCGATGCCGGCAATCGTGCTCATCGGCGCTCAGTGGGGCGACGAGGGCAAAGGAAAGGCCACCGATCTACTCGGTGGCCGAGTGCAGTGGGTGGTGCGGTACCAGGGCGGCAACAACGCCGGCCATACCGTGGTGCTCCCATCGGGCGAGAACTTCGCCCTACACCTGATCCCGTCGGGCATCCTCACGCCCGGCGTCACGAACGTGATCGGCAACGGCGTCGTCGTGGATCCAGGCGTGTTGCTCGCCGAGCTCAAGGGTCTCGAGGACCGCGGGGTGGACACCGAACGGTTGCTGATCTCTGCCGACGCGCATCTGCTGATGCCGTATCACGTCGCGATGGACAAGGTCGTCGAGCGATACGCGGGCAGCAAGAAGATCGGCACCACCGGCCGCGGCATAGGTCCCTGCTACCAGGACAAGATCGCCCGTATCGGGATCAGGGTCGCCGACGTTCTCGACGAAGGTCAGTTGGCCGAGAAGATCAGGGGTGCACTGGAATTCAAGAACCAGGTGCTCGTAAAGATCTACAACCGCAAGGCGCTTGATCCTGACGAGGTGGTCGAGGATCTCTTGGCGCAGGCCGAAGGCTTCAAGCACCGGATCGCCGACGCCCGTCTCCTGCTCAACACCGCACTCGAGCGGGGCGAGACCGTCCTGCTGGAGGGTTCGCAGGGCACGCTGCTCGACGTCGACCACGGCACGTATCCCTTTGTCACGTCGTCGAATCCGACGGCGGGCGGTGCGGCGGTGGGATCCGGCATCGGTCCGACGCGCATCACGACGGTGCTGGGGATCCTGAAGGCCTACACCACCCGCGTCGGTTCGGGCCCGTTCCCCACCGAGTTGTTCGACGAGTTCGGCGAGTACCTGTCCAAGACGGGCGGCGAGGTCGGCGTCACGACCGGTCGGCGACGCCGCTGCGGATGGTTCGACGCCGTCATCGCGCGCTACGCGACCCGCGTCAACGGCATCACCGACTTCTTCCTCACCAAACTCGATGTGCTCTCCAGTCTGGAGACCGTGCCGGTGTGCGTCGGTTACACCGTCCGCGGCAAGCGCGTGGACGACATGCCAATGACCCAGTCAGACCTTCACTGCGCAGAACCCATCTACGAGGAACTGCCCGGCTGGTGGGAGGACATCTCCGAGGCGCGCGAGTTCAGCGATCTGCCCGCCAAGGCACGCGATTACGTGTTGCGTCTGGAAGAGCTTGCCGGGGCGCACGTTTCGTGTATCGGCGTCGGTCCCGGCCGGGAACAGACGATCGTGCGGCGGGACATCCTGGCACCGTGACCGACGACCCCCATCTGATTGACCCCGACTACGACAAGCACGGCGGGTTCCCGAACTTCGAGGCCGCCGAGCCCGGGCCGGGATTCGGTCGTTTCCTCACTGCGATGCGGCGCGCGCAGGACCTCGCGGTCTCGGCTGACCCGGATACCGAAACCTGGGAACAGGCCGCCGACCGTGCCGAGGAACTGGTCAAGCTGCTGGACCCGTTCGAGGCGCCAGAGGGTGTCGGGCCGGCCAACCGTGTGCCCTCGCTACCCGGCTCGGGCAGCCTGCTGATGCCGCCGTACCGCGTCACCAGGTTCGAACCCGACGGCGTCGAATTGGGCGTCCACTTCAGCAGGTTCGCCGTCGGCGGTAACTACGCGGTCCACGGTGGTGTGCTGCCGCTGCTGTTCGACTCGGTGTTCGGGATGGTCATCCACGCGGCCGGCCGGCCGATCAGCCGCACCGCCTTCCTGCATGTCGACTACCGCAACGTGACGCCGATCGACACCCCGCTCGTTGCACGTGGCTGGGTGCGGGAAGTCGAGGGACGCAAGGCCTTCGTCAACGCCGAGTTGCGCGACCGTGATGAGAAACTTCTCGCCGAGGCGCACGGTCTGATGATCAGATTGCTCCCCGGCCAGCCCTAGAGGTGTCACGATGGCGGCGTGACCTCCCAACCGATCGACCGTCAGCTGCACGTGTTGTCGACCCCGCGGGCGGCCGCCTTCGCCGGGGTGTTGTTCGCGCTGTTGTTCGGCACCGCACTGGTGATGATCCGCATTTCCCTCCCCGAGGGTGCCGAACCCGGCTCGCAGTGGGCGGACGGTGGCCACGGCATCAGGACATCGGCGGTTCTGATTCCGTTCGCGGGCATCGCCTTCCTCTGGTTCATCGGCGTGGTTCGCGACGGCTTCGGCGGCTTCGAGGACAAGTTCTTCTCATCGGTTTTCATCGGCAGCGGATTGCTTTTTCTGGCAATGATTTTCGTCTCATCAGCGGTGGGCGTGGCGCTAACCCACAGCGGGCTCGAGGACGCGGTGTTCGGGCAGGCGCTATTGCTGGCACTGAGTAAGACCTATGCGCTGCGGATGGCGGCGGTCTTCATGATCTCGCTGGCCACCATCTGGCTGAAGACCGGCCTGATGCCGAAGTGGCTGGTCGTCGTCACTTATCTTGTCGCCGTTGGGCTCATCGTGTCCGCCGACCTCACCATGTGGTTGACGATGGCTTTTCCCACCTGGGTGCTGGTCGTCAGTCTGCTGTTGCTGAGCCGGGCGGGAGTCATCGACCTCAAACGCGACGGGCCCTAGTCAGACAATCGCAGGGCCTGTGAGGGGCAGAGCTTGACGGCCTCGCGGGCACGGTCCAGTTCGTCTTCTGGAATCTCGTCGACGAGAACCACCACGATGCCGTCGTCGTCCTGATCGAAAACGGCGTCGGCAGCCATCACGCAGTTGCCCGCCTGAATGCACACGTCGCGATCGGCAAGCGCTTTCATGTCGTCCATCCCACCTGTAATGATTTCAGGCCGTAGATGAAATGAAACGACCTGAACTGCACGTCGCCGAAGTCCTCGGCGAGCGCCAGGGTGGGGAAGCGGCGCAGGAGCGCGGGGAACGCGATCCGCATCTCCATCCGCGCCAGCGGGGCGCCGAGGCAGTGGTGGACGCCGTGGCCGAACGCCAGATGTCCGGCTGCACCGCGACCGATGTCGAATGCCTCCGGCGAGGCGATGAAGTCCGGGTCTCGGTTGCCCGACGGCAGCGACACGAAGACGAGTTCACCCGCTGGAATCGTGACGCCGGCGACCTGCACTTCGGTGGTGGTGAACCGTGGGATTGCGCTGTGCACGATCGACAGCCAGCGCATCAGTTCTTCGACGGCGGGCCCGACGGCGTCGGGATTGTCACGGACCGCCGCGAGTTGCTCAGGGTGTCGCAGTAGGGCCAACGTGCCCAGGCCCAGCATGTTCGACGTGGTCTCGTGTCCGGCGATCAACAGCAGGCCCGCGATGCCGACGAGCTCGTCGTCGGTGAGCTCGTCGCCGTGTTGGCGGACCAGCATGCCGAGGATGTCGTCGCCCGGCGCTCGACGTGCGCGCTGCACCAACGAATGCATGTAGGCGCGACCTTGCAGCTGCAGGTCGATGCGTTCGGCAATCGGGATGGACAGATCCAGCTGGCGTGCGCTGCGCCGCTGGAAGTCGTCGCGGTCGTCGTAAGGCACCCCGAGCAGCTCACAGATCACCAGCGAGGGAATCGGGAGGGCGAAGCTGTCCACCAGATCGACGGGCGGCCCGGCACTTTCCATCGCATCGAGGTGCTGATCGACGATCTCGGCGATGCGCGGCTCCAACCGCTTCATCCGGCGGATGGTGAACTCCGGTGTGAGCATGCGACGCAGCCGCTGATGCTCCGGCGGGTCGAGTCCGAGCAGATTGCCCGCCCGCGCACTCGCCAGTTCCTCGTCGGAAAGGACCGGAGCCCCGGGCATGATGAACCCTGGCGGGCGCATGTTGGAGAACCGCTCGTGGTCGGAAAGCACGGCCCTGACGTCCTCGTACCTGGTGACGAGATACACCGTCATACCGAAAGAGTTGGTCGCGGTGCGGACCCCTGCGGCCTCACGGATCTCCCGTAGCTCCGGAGTCGGGTCGAACGTGTTGCGCCGCATGTGCAGCGGCAACTGCGGGGCCTGGGTTCCGGAGGTGCCGGTCATCTTTCGACGCTACCCGTGAAAGACGAAGTCCTCGATCAGCTTGTTGACCAGCGACGGGTTCTCCAGCCCGGCAAGGTGTGCGACCCCGTCCAGCACGGCCAACTGTGCACCCGGGATGGCCTCGGCCATTGCGGCCGTCTCCTGCAGGCCGAACGTCGCATCCTCGGCGCCGGCCACCACCAGAACCGGTGTCGGAATTTTCGCGAAGAGCGAACGTTGGTCCGGTCGGAGGGGCACGACGCTGCGCACCGCCCAGGATCCGGACGAGATGTCGACCGCTTGCACGGCGTCCCGCACGTAGGTGACGACGTCGGGACGGGTTGCGAACGTCGTCGGTCCGAGGAACGCCTTGAGTACCGACCGGGTCAGCGGCGGTCGGACTCCGCCGAGGAGCTTGGCCATGCGCAGCAGGAACCCGTACTCCAGCCTCTGGCGCGCGCCCGCAGCCGACCCGGTGCAGTTCATCAGTACCGCGTGGCCGATGCGGTCGGGATACGTCGCGGCGAAGGTGCCGCCGATCATCCCGCCCCATGAGTTGCCGACGAAGTGTGTGCGCTGCAGCCCCAGGCTGTCGATGATGTCGACGATGACGCGGGCGCAGTCGTCGAACGTGAAGGGGGCCGTGAGCTTTTCGCTGCCGCCGTGGCCGGGCGGGTCCACGAGGATGACCCGCTGCGTCGCGCCGAAGTGATCGGCTGCGGCGGACCACATGTCGCCCGTCATCAGCAGGCTCGGCCAGAACATGATGGCCGGCCCGGTTCCGCTAGTGCGGATCCGCACCTTCCCGAGCACGGTGTCGACCGCCTGTTCCTCCACCTGGTGAACGGTAGTCGTCGGTTCTGAGAGCGGGCCACCAGATCGCTGGGCCGATCAGCGTGAACAGCGCTGAAATGATCACCGTCCGCACGACGAAGGTGTCCAGCAGGATGCCGAGGCCGACGATGATGCCCACCTGGGTGAGGACGATCAGCGGAAGCACGCCAAGGACGCAGAACACCGCGGCCAGCACGATGCCTGCACTGGTGATGACGGCGCCCGTCGCCGAGACGGCGCGGACGATCCCGTCGCGGGTCCCGTGATCCGGGGTCTCCTCGCGGGCGCGGGTGACCAGGAAGATCGTGTAATCCACCCCGAGCGCCACCAGGAACAGGAATGCGAACAGCGGGGCGGTGTTGTCCAATGCCGGGAAGCCGAACAGGTGCACGCTGGCCCAGCCGCCGAGCCCAAGCGCCGCCAGCGCGCTGAGCACCGTCACCGCGACCAGGACCAGCGGGGCCAGCGCCGATCGCAGCAGAATGTAGAGAACCGCGAGCACCACGACCAGAATCGCGGGGATCACGACGAGCCGGTCCCGTTCGGCGGCCGCGCCGGCATCGCGCGCCGACGCATCGGACCCACCGACCAAGGCGCCCGGATCTACGGAATGCACCGAATCGCGCAGGGCGTCAATGGTTTCAAATGCCTCTTCGGACGCGGGTTCGGCGTTGAGCACGACCGACCACTTCGACAGGCCGCCGGGGCTCTGCCCTGCGGGTGTGGCGGATAGGACGCCGGGGGTGTCGGTGATCGCCTTTTGGATGTCGGCGGCACGATTGGTCGGCGCGATGACTTGCGTCGGATCGGTGAGTCCGCTCGGGAAGTGCTTGGCCAAAGTCTCGTAGCCGCTGACGGATTCGGCCTGCACGCGGAACTGTTCGGTCTGCGATAGGCCGACGGGTGTGGAAAGCAAGCCGGTGCACAGCAGCGCCAGTCCTGCGATGGACACGATCGCGACTCGGCCGGGCCGTCGCGCCACCGACTCGGCGATCCTGTGCCAGATTCCGCTGTCGGTAAGGGGTTTCGCGCCCGCCCGCGGGATGAAGGGCCAGAACAATCGCTTGCCGAACAAGGCGAGCAGCGGCGGCAGTACCAGTAGAACGAACACCGCGGCAACGACAAGACCCGCGGCGGCCTGCACACCTAGACTGCGCACGCTCGGCGACGACGCGAAGAGCAGTGTCAGTAGCGCCAGCACCACCGTCGCATTGCTCGCGAGGATCGCGGGCCCGGCCCGTCGCACCGCGATGTCCAGTGCATCGCGCGCGTTGTCGTTTCGGCCCAACTCCTCCCGGTAGCGGGAGATCAGCAGCAATGCGTAGTTGGTACCGGCGCCGAATACCAGCACGCTGGTGATACCGGACGTCGAGCCGTCGGGATTCATCCCGAGCCCGCCGGCGACCGCGGTACCCACCACGGCGGCCACCCGGTCGGCGAACCCGATGACTGCCAGCGGCACCAGCCAAAGCACCGGGGACCGGTAGGTGGCGATCAGTAGCAGCGCCACCACCGCGGCGGTGACCGCGAGCAGCGTGATGTTGGCTCCCGAGAACGAGTTCGCGATATCGGCGCCGAATGCGGGCCCGCCGGTGACCTCTGTTCGCAGATCGCCGGGCAGCCCCGCGGGTGCCGTCTTCCGAAGCTCCTTGACGGCATCGTTGAGCGCGAACCCGGTGAGGTCGGCGTTCAAGGGCACCACCGTCAGCGCGGCTTCACCATCCTCGGACACCTGCGCGCGCCACTTCTTTTCGATGGCGGAGAGATCGGCGGGGTTCAGGCGCGCGCCGTCGTCTCGGGTGATGACGATGATCGCCGGGACCTCGTCACCGCCGGGGAACTGGGCACGCAGTTCGGCGGCGCGCGCGGATTCGGCAGTGTCGGGCACGGGAACCGGCGATCGCTGGCTTGAGTCGTCACCACCGAGAAGACCCATGAGGGCGCCCGACACTGCGACCACAAGCAATGCCAGAACCCATGACCAGCGGTGGGACATGCTCCTAATATTTCAGATACTTAACTATTAATCAAATGAAGATTCGCGGCCTATGCTTCCCCTGTGACCGACGACCGCGACGCGCTGGAGTCGATGATCGCGGCCGACGTGCGGGCGATGAATGCCGAATCGGACCAGATCGGCAGGCACTTCGCGGGTCGGCACGATGTCGGGGCCAACGATTTTCGTGCCCTACTGCACATCATGGTCGCCGAATCCGCCGGAACTCCGTTGACCGCAGGCGAGCTCCGTAAACGGATGGGCATGTCCGGCGCGGCGATCACCTACCTCGTCGAGCGGATGATCGCCTCGGAGCACCTGCGCAGGGAGTCCGATCCCACCGACCGGCGCAAGGTGATCCTGCGCGTCGCCGAGCATGGAATGCACGTCGCACGAGGCTTTTTCACGCCACTGGCCGAGCAGACCCGCATCGCCATGGCGGGGTTGTCCGACGCTGACCTGCGCGCCGCGCACCGGACCTTCACCGCACTCATCGACGCGATGGACGCATTCCGCACCCAACTCGACGCTACGTCCGGTTGAGCGTCGCCTCTTCGAGGTCGAGCCCGTGCAGCATCGTACGCAACACCTCGTCGTTGATACGCCCCGCGTCACGTTCCTCGATGAACGTCTTACGTTCGGCGGCAAGCATTTCCAGTCGCAGTCGGCGAAACGCCGCTGCCGGGCTCTCACCGATCTCCTCGTCGGTGCGTCCCAACCGCTCCCACGCGCTGTTGAGGCGGCGCGTATTCCAGGTCCGCAGCACCTCGGCGGCGCGCTCCGGAGTGTCGGTGGTGTCCTGCGAGTCGGCCAGCAGCTCGTCGAGGCGGTCGGCCGCGGCGCGCGCCGCCCGGTCCTGTGCCTGAACCGCAGCGAGCCGATCCTGTTGGGGGTCGTCGCCCTGCACGTGCAGCAGCCGGATGACCCAGGGCAGGGTCAGACCGTGGAGTAGGAGCGTGCCGACCACGACGACGAACGTGAGGAACACCAGGTGCGGCCGGCCCGGGAACGGATCCCCCGACAGGGTGACCAGCGGGACGCCCGCCGCGGCGGCCAGCGAGACCACCCCACGCATGCCTGCCCATGCCACGACGAACACCTGAGCTGGGGGCGGTGTGGGTTCGCGTTCCCGGACGCGTCGGGACAGCAGGGGAGGCAGATACGCGAACATGAAGACCCACGCGATCCTGACTCCGATCACGGTGGCGAACACCGCGGCGGACGACCAGATGAGTACCGACGCTCGGATGCCTTCCAGCTCACTGATGACCTCGGGCAGTTGCAATCCGATCAACAGGAACGCGAACGACTCCAGAGTCAGCACAACGGATTGCCACAGCGCGAAATCCTGCAAGCGCGTCGCGTAGCCGGCGTGCGCCGAGCGCTGGCCCAGGATCAGGGCGGCCACCACCACCGCGATCACGCCGGAACCGTGGATCAGCTCCGCGACGAAGTAGATGACGAACGGGGCGATCAATCCGATCGCGCTCTCCACCACCGGATCGTCGAGCCGGGACCGGACGTATGAGATGAGGGCACCGAACGCGATGCCGACGGCGACGCCGCCGACCGCCGCCAGCGCGAACGTGCCGATGGCAGAACCCCACGTCGCCGCGGTACCTATCGCGGCCGCGAGGGCCACCTTGTAGGCGGTCAACGCCGTCGCATCGTTGAGCAGGCTCTCGCCGCCGAGCAGGACCATGGTTCGTCGCGGGAGGCCCAACCGCCTGCCGATCGCCGTCGCCGACACCGCGTCGGGCGGCGCCACGATCGCGCCGAGGGTCAGCGCCGCCGCGATGGTGAGCTCGGGAACCGTCTTGTATGCGACGAACCCGACCGCGAACGTCGTTGCCAACGGAAGGCCGACTGCCAGCAGGCTGATGGGACGGAGGTTCTTCCTCAGCGCGACGTAGCTGCTCTCGGTCCCCGCCGACCACAGCAGCGGCGGCAGAATCACGTACAGCACGAGCTCGGGTTCGAGCACGACGTCGTGCAAACCGGGCAGATTGCTCGCCAGCAGTCCCGCGATGACGAGGGCCAACGGGGCGGAGACGTCGAAGCGACGGGCCACGGCAGCCAACAGGATCGACAGCATCAGAACCGCCAGCAGTGATGCACCCACGTCGTCAAGCCTCCTGTGTCGTGATCAGTATCGTGATCAGCATGCTGAGGAGATCACGCGAGCGTGAGGCGAGAACCTCGGAGGTCCCCAAAACGAAGGTCCCCGAAACATGCGAACACCTCGAAGCCGCGATTGATGCCGCCGAGCCGAATCCGAGCACGCCGGGACATTGCGAGGACTGCAAAGAGGACGGAAAGGACGCGTGGGCGCACCTGCGCATGTGCCTGACATGTGGGCACGTCGGGTGCTGCGATTCCAGCCCGCACCAGCACGCCAGTGGACACTTCGAGCAGACCGGTCATCCGGTGATGCGCTCCGTCGAACCCGGCGAGAACTGGCGCTGGTGCTACATCGACGCCCGCGTCGGTTGATATCTGGCAGGCTGGACCCTCGATGAATGAAACGACCGACAGTGCCGAGCTGAACGCCCAAGTCGACTCCGACGAGGCCGAGACGGGGCCCGAACCTGCCCCCGCGGGGACCACGGTGATGTTGCTCGGTTCCGGTGAGTTGAGCCGGGAGTTGACGCTGGCGTTCCAGCGCCTGGGAGCCTCTGTCATCGCGGTGGACCGTTACGCCGATGCGCCCGCGCACGGCGTGGCCGATCGCTCCGCAGTCGTCAAGCTGAACGACGCCGACGCGCTGAGTGCCGTGATCGAGAAGGAGCACCCGCGCTATGTGGTTGCCGAGGCGAACCTGATCGCCGCGGACGCGCTGATCGCGGTTGCCGAGCGCGGCGACATCGAGGTGTTCCCGACGCCGCGCAGCACCCGGCTGTCGCTGGACCGCGAAGGGCTGCGTCGCCTCGCGGCCGACGAACTCGGCCTGCCGACCGCGCCGTTCTGGTTCGCGGGTTCCGCCGAGGAGCTGACCGCCGTCGCCCAACACGCCGGTTTCCCGCTCGTCGTCAAGCCGATCGCGGCGGCCCCCGGTGAGGGTGAGTCGGTGCTGGTGCGTCCCGAAGACGTGGCGCCCGCCTGGCAACGTGCGATCGCCGCGGGCCGGATTCCGAACAATCGGGTGATGGCCGAGACGGTCGTCGAGGTCGACTTCGAGGTGACGCTGCTGACCATCCGCACCATCGGGCCGACCGGTCCGGTGGTTCAGTTCTGCGAGCCGATCGGACACCGACAGCTCGGCGGCGACGTGCTCGAGTCGTGGCAGCCCCAGCAGTTGTCACCCGCCGCGCTGGACGCCGCGAAGTCGATCGGCGCGAGGATCGTCAACTCACTGGGTGGGCGAGGCGTGTTCGGCGTCGAGGTGCTCGTTCGTGGCGATGAGGTCTACTTCGACAACGTACGGCCGCGGCCCTATGATAGCGGCCTGGTTACCCTGCGCTCGCAACGGCTTTCGCAGTTCGAACTGCACGCGCGGGCGATCCTCGGACTGTCGGTGGACACCATCATGGTCTCGCCGGCTGCTGCGGAGATCAGCTACGCCGGGGCCGACGCCACCGAAAGCGGCGACGCCGATCTGAACGCGGTGCTCACCGAGGCGCTCGCCGTAGCGGAAAGCGACGTGCGCCTGTTCGGCAGGCCGGACGAGACCGAGGGGCGCCGGCGCCTCGGGGTGGCCCTCGCGACGGCCCCCGACCCGATCATCGCGCGGGACCGCGCCCGCCGCGTTTCCACGACGCTGCGCAAACTCTTGTAGCCCGTGGACAGCCCCGAGCCGACGCCGCAGGACCGGCGCACCGCGACGCCGTTTCTGGCCGCGCTGGCAATCATTGGGATCGTCGTGATTGCAATTGGGTTGGTGAATTACTTCGGCAATGACGAGCTGACCCCCGAGCAGCAGGTGGTGCGGGCCGCGGTGGCGCAGAACGACGCGCTGCAAAAGGAGAACTACGCCGATTTTGCGACCAATACCTGCCGGTCGGAGCAGGGGACCGAGGCCGAAGTTATTGCCGGTCAACGTGATTCGAAAGAGAAGCAGGGCCGGCGACTCATCGATGACGTCACCGACGTGGTGGTCGATGGTGATCAGGCGACCGCAAAGGTGACGTACCAATTCGACAAGACACCGGACACCAAAACCGATGTCGAAACAACGTTCGTGCGCGAGGACGGGGCATGGAAGGTCTGTACACCTGTCTCCAGCTAGCTGTGGGACACTCACGTCCGTGAGTTACGCCGGAGACATCACGCCTGAGGAGGCGTGGAAACTGCTGACCGATGACCCCGACGCCGTGCTGGTCGACTGTCGTACCGACGCCGAATGGCGGTTCGTCGGGGTGGCCGATCTGTCGAGTCTCGATCGCGAGGTCGTCTACGTCGAGTGGACCAGTTCGGACGGCAAGCACAACGACGGTTTCGTCGACGATCTCTTGGCCGCAGGCGTCACGCCGGGGGAAAGGCCGGTGGTGTTCCTCTGCCGTTCCGGCAACCGCTCGATCGGCGCTGCCGAGGCCGCAACCGAGGCGGGCATCGCACCGTCCTACAACATCCTCGACGGGTTCGAGGGCAATCTGGACGAAAACAAGCACCGTGGTGGTACCGGCTGGAAGGCCGTCGGCCTGCCGTGGAGGCAGTCATGAGTCCAGAAGTGCCGTCGGTCCGTAAGCCCGCAGAACTGCCCGAGGGCGTGAGCCAGGCGACCATCGGTGTGCGCGGCGGCCTGCTGCGGTCCGGCTTCGAGGAGACGGCAGAGGCGATGTACCTCACGTCGGGGTACGTGTATTCCTCTGCGGCCGAGGCGGAGAAGGCGTTCACGGGTGAAATCGACCGTTACGTCTACTCCCGTTACGGCAACCCGACCATCTCGATGTTCGAGGAGCGGCTCCGACTGATCGAGGGCGCGCCCGCATGCTTTGCCACGGCGACGGGTATGGCGGCGGTGTTCACGTCGCTGGGCGCGCTACTCGCCGCGGGCGACCGATTGGTCGCCGCGCGTAGCCTTTTCGGTTCGTGCTTCGTGGTGTGTAACGAGATTCTTCCGCGCTGGGGTGTGGAGACGGTGTTCGTCGACGGCGATGACCTCTCGCAGTGGGAAGAGGCTCTTTCGGTGCCGACCCAGGCAGTGTTCTTCGAGACGCCGTCGAATCCGATGCAGCAGTTGGTGGACATCGCCGCGGTGTGCGAGATATCCCACGCCGCCGGGGCAAAAGTGGTTCTGGACAACGTGTTTGCCACGCCGATTCTCCAGCAGGGTATGCCGCTGGGCGCCGACGTCGTGGTGTATTCGGGTACAAAGCACATCGACGGGCAGGGCAGAGTGCTCGGCGGCGCGATCCTCGGTGACAAGCAGTACATCGATGAGCCCGTGCAGAAGCTGATGCGGCACACCGGTCCCGCGCTGAGTCCGTTCAACGCGTGGACGTTGCTCAAGGGCCTGGAGACGCTTGCGGTGCGCGTCGAGCACCAGAATGCGTCGGCGCACCGCGTCGCAGAGTTCCTCGAGAACCACCCCGCGGTGAGCTGGGTGCGTTATCCCTTCCTGGAATCGCATCCGCAGTTCGACCTGGCGAAGCGCCAGATGACCGGGGGCGGAACGGTTGTCACGTTCGAACTCAAAGGCGGCAGCAAGGATCGAGCATTCGAGGTGCTCGATAAGCTGCGGATCGTCGACATCTCCAACAACCTCGGCGACTCCAAGTCGTTGATCACACATCCGGCCACCACCACGCACCGGGCCATGGGGCCGGAGGGGCGCGCCGCGATCGGCCTCGGTGACGGAGTCGTGCGAATCTCGGTGGGACTGGAGGGAACCGAGGATCTCATCGGCGATCTCGATCAGGCGCTGGCCTAGGTGTCTTAGGTGTCGCGCAAGTCCCAGGCTAAGCAGGCTCGACGCAAGAAGCGGCAGTCGGCCCAGAATTCGCGATGGCTCCCCGACACCGTTCTCGATGGCCTCTCCGGTGACATCGAACTCGCTGCGGTCCTGGAACAGCTCGACGAGCGAATCACCGAGCGCGGCTGGGTTTTCGACGAAGAGCTCTCCGATGAGGAGTCGGCGCTTTGGTACTTCATTCCGTCGACGGCCGAGGTGCCCGATGACGGGGAGGTCGTACCGGTCACCACGATCGCGATGACCTCCGACGACGCCGACGTCGTCCATGTCGTATTTGTGGGTACGGCCGACGACTACCAGTTCGGGCTCGAGGAGTTGTTCGACAATCTCGATGTGATCGAGGGTTACCGGATGGGGAACCCGATCCCGGATTTCGGCTAGCCTTTCTCGGGGCCCTCGACGACCCCCTGCGCGTGCTGCGCCCGCTGTTCGTATGCCTGCCGCGCCTTGGCGTCGAAGGACATGAAGACCGTGTCGTTGCCCATCTTGCGCGACAGCCACCGGCGACGTTTCGCTGACATCACCGGGGTGATCGCGGCGAAGAAACGACCCCACGCCGGCACCGAGGCCAGCGTGATTGGTTTGTCGAGCACCTTGACCACGGCGGCCGCGATATCCTCAGGCTCCACCGGTTTCTGCGCCGCTGAGGTATGGGTCCCGGTGATCAACTCGGTGTTGGTGAATGTCGGCATCACGCAACTCACTTCGACACCCTGCGAGGCGAACTCGTCGGCGAGCCCCGAGGACAGTCCGACCACCGCGAACTTGCTGCCCGCGTAGACAACCTGTCCCGGGACGGCCAGCATGCCGGCAAGTGAGGCGATATTGATGATGTGGCCGCTGCGGCGGGCGACCATCTCGGGCAACACCAGCTGGCATCCGGTGATGACGCCGTACAGGTTCACCTCGATGGTGGAGCGGATGGTCTGTTCCGATTGCTCCAGAAACGGTCCGATCGGCATCACGCCGGCGTTGTTGATCAACACGTCGATGCGGCCGCCGCCGTCGGTGCGCGCCTTGTCGAGGAATGCCGCGAAGGACTCGCGATCGGTGACATCCAGCGGATAGCCCGAGACCGACCCGAGGGTGGTCAACTTGGCGACGGCCGATTCCTGCAGGGCCACCTCGCGGTCGCCGATGACCACCCGCGCGCCGCGCTCAAGGAGTGCCTTGGCGGTGGCGTACCCGATGCCGCGGGCGGCGCCGGTGATCGCGATCGTCTTGCCCCGGATGTTGTCCATGCGGCCGAACTTTACACCTGTCAAGTTTTGGTGAATAGGTGCGTCGCCGGACGCGGATTCAACTCGTCGGTGGTGCGATGTAGTGTCGAACACATGTTCGAATTGGAGTTCGCGGGGGCCGACGACGCCGCGGTCGTCGCTGCCATCGAGGACGGTGCGCGGGCCGAGGCTGCGGCTGGGGCCCGTCGGCTGGCCGCGATCGGTGAACTCAAACGCCGCCGCGTCCTTGACGATGATGAGCGTGCGCGGTGGGCGTGTGATTGGTGGGATTGCGCGGCCGCCGAGGTGGCCGCGGCGATGAATATCAGCTCGCGGAAGGCATCGGGTCAGATGCGCATCGCGGTGGCCTTGGGTGATCATCTGCCCGCGGTGGCCGAGTTGTTCGGGCGCGGGGAGTTGAGTGCGCGGGTGGTGGGGGCGATCACCTGGCGTACGCAGTTGATCACCGATGCCGCGGTGTGGGCGCTCATCGATCGCGCTATCGCCAAGCGGGCCACGAGGTGGGGTCCGCTCGGGGAGGACAAGCTGACATCCGCGGTGGACGCGTTGGTGTTGGAGTTCGATGCCGCTGCGGTGATGGCGAGCAAGGCGGTGGCGCGTACCCGCGATTTCGTGATCGGCGATATCGAGGATGAGGCCGGGACGACGGCGGTGTGGGGCCGGCTGTCGGCTGCTGACGCCGCGGTGTTGAAGAAGAAGGTGGCTGCGATGGTGGCCACGGTGTGCGAGAACGATCCGCGGTCGGCCAACGAGCGCCGCGCGGATGCGTTGGGCGCGTTGAGCAACGGCAATGATCATCTGCCGTGTGCGTGCGAATCACCGAACTGCCCCGCCCGGCAGAGCAAGCCGACGCCCAAGTCCTCGGTGGTTGTCAACGTCTACACCGACCAAGCCACTCTCGACGGTTTACAGAACACCGCACCCACCACTCCGGCGCCACACACATCCACACCCGCGGCTCCCGCGCCAGAGACTCGCGCGGTGCCGAGTTCGGCTGCCGCCGCTTCACGTCCCCCGTCGGCGGGCACGGCACTGTTGTCCGGTACTGAAGCGATGCCGACACCGCTGCTGACCGAGTTGGTGCGCGCCGGCGCCAAGCTGCGACCGATATGCACGCCCGAGCAGGACTGCGAGCCGGAGTCTGGGTATCGGCCGTCGGCGAAGTTGGCTCGCTTCGTGCAGGCCCGTGATTTGACGTGCCGGTTCCCGGGGTGCACGTCGCCGGCGGAGTCTTGCGACATCGATCATGTGATCCCATATCCGCTCGGGGCGACACATCCGTCGAATCTGGCGTGTTTGTGCCGAAAACATCATCTTCTCAAGACATTTTGGGCCGGGGATTGGGAACTGAAGCTGCTGCCCGATGGTGCGGCGGTGTGGACAGCACCGACCGGGCACACCTATACGACCTATCCGGGGTGTCGAAGTTTCTTTCCCGACTGGGATACCAACACCGGCGACCTGCCGTCCCCACCACCGGTGGAGACGTTCAGCACCGACCGGGGCTTGATGATGCCCCAACGTAAACGCACCCGCGCCCAAGTTCGCGCCGCACGCATCAAAGCTGAACGCGAACAAAACAACTCGCCGCCACCGTTTTAAGCGGTGCCAGGCGCCGACTCCATTTTGCGGAGTTCCTTGAGTAACATCTTCGAGACTCGCAGTGCCAACGCGGGTGAGAGGCGCTCCAGGTACCACCACACCTTCCACCACCCGGGCACGATGATCATGGCGTCGTTGCGTAGCACCGCACGCAAAACACGCTCGGCGAACTTGTCGGCGTCCATGGGCCGCAACCGTTCCCAGGATTTCTGGAACTCCTCGCTGGTGAGGCCAGGCGCATTGATTCGCCCGTACTCGCCCCCGGTGAGGATCGGGGTCCGGATCACGCCCGGGCACAGGGCCGAGACGCGCACTCCGTGACGCTCGGCTTCGACCCGCATCGTTCTCGAGATCGCGACGACGGCATGTTTGGTGGCGGTGTAGCTCGCCTGGCCCACGGTGGTGTTCAGCCCGGCCATCGACGCCGTGTTCACGATGTGGCCGGAACCCTGGCGGATCATCACCGGGTAGACGGCCTGGATTCCATGCACCACGCCGCGCAGGTTCACGTCGAAGACATCGTTCCAATCGTCGAGCGTGTACGAGTCGATCTCACCGGAAACCCCGATGCCGGCATTGTTGAACAGGTAGTCGAGCCGCCCCGATTCCTGCACCGCCTCCGCCGCGGCGCTTTCGAAAGCGGCGGCGTCGCGCACATCGAGTTCGATCGCATGCGCCTTGGCGCCGCCATCGCGAAGGCGCTGCGCCAACTCCTGTGCCCGGCCGATCTGACGGTCGGCGATCCAGACCTCCGCGCCGCCGTTCGACAACTCGGTACTGAGTGCGGCGCCGATACCCGACGCGCCTCCGGTGACGAATGCGACCTTTCCTGACAGGCTCGATGGCATTGCGAAAGGATAGGCGTTAAACAGTTAAGTGATGGGCATGCCGGCAGACGATGAGCTCGCTTCGTCGCGGTGAGCCAGGACGAT
Organism: Mycobacterium neglectum; assembly: GCF_002591975.1. GTDB lineage: Bacteria > Actinomycetota > Actinomycetes > Mycobacteriales > Mycobacteriaceae > Mycobacterium > Mycobacterium neglectum. Next base: position 72,312 of record NZ_NVQE01000014.1, read on the forward strand.
CCGCTGGCCGCGCCGCTGCTGGCCGAGTTGGCCGTCGAGTACGCCAGCCGGTACGGCGGCACCGAGCAGCGGGTCATGAAATGGCTGCTCGAGGAATATCCCGCCGAAGACTTCACCCCACCGGACGGCACTCTGCTGATCGGCCTTCTCGACGGCCGTCCCGTTACCGGCGGTGCATTCAGGCGATTCGACGCCACCAGGGCCGAACTCAAACGGATATGGACCGACAGCAGGCATCGGCAGCGCGGCTACGCGAAGGCGGCACTGGCCGAACTCGAGCGCGAAATCGCTGCACGAGGGTATCGCCGCGTCTACCTCACGACCGGTGATCGCCAGCCCGAGGCCGAGGCGCTCTACCTGTCGTCGGGGTACACGCGCCTCACCGGGCCGCTCCCCGCCGCGAGTGGCGGCTATCCGGTCGCCTTCGAAAAGTCTCTCGGCAGATAGGCTTGCCCGCAGGGTGTCGTGGCGACACCGGGGGTGGAAATGTCCTTGTCACAGACGGCGGTCGGGTGGCTGCTTCTCGCCGCCGCCGCGCTGACGGCGGTCTTCGGCCTGGCGTCGCGGGTCTTCATCGGTCGCAGGCGCGGCACCAAGCCCGTGCGGGCGATGGTGCGAACCTTCCGCAGGACCGGGATCGCGCGGGTGCTGTTCGGTCGCTTCGAGAGTGAAGTACTCGACGACGACGAACTGGACAGCATGATCCTGATGCCCACCGTCGTGGTGGCCTGCGGCCTCTGTCTGACGGCGCTGTTCTTGCTGGGCTACAACACGCTGGCCTGAGCCGCGGCGCCTAAGATACGATATATTGCATGCCGGTTCCTACGGAGAGTGGAAAGCACGCACGGTCCCTGCTGCGGGAGAAGGCCTATGAGTCCCTCCGGGACGCGATCATCCACGGAACCTTCCTCCCGGGCGAGAAGCTGCGCGACTCGGAGCTAGAGGAATGGCTCGGTGTGAGCCGTACCCCCATCCGTGAGGCCGTCGGGCGGCTCGAGGTGGCCGGGCTTGTTCACACCACCCCGGGCCGGTCCACCGTGGTGTCGACGATCGAGCGCAAGACCGTGCTGGATGCCCAGGCGGTCGCGGCCGCGATGCACGCGCTCGCGGTCCGGACCGCGGTGCCGCTGATGGGAAGCGCCGAGATCAAGGCGATGACGAAAGCCAACAAGGAGTTCGCCGCTGCGTTCGCCAACGGTGACGCCGACGCCGCCATGCGCAGCGACGACGAGTTTCACGGCGTGGCCGTCGACGCGAGTCGGAACGAGACCATCCGATCGGTACTCGAACAGGTCACCCCGGTGTTGCGCAGGCTCGAATTCCTGCGCTTCTCGTCGTTGACCGGCCGGCAGTCGATCGCGCAGCACAAGCGAATCATCGACTGCTGCCGTCGAGGTGATGCCGAAGCGGCAGCACTGGCGGCACAACAGAATTGGGAGACATTGGCGTCTCTCGTCGATTTCGACACGAATTGACGTCGGCCGCTGGCCACGTCCGAACAGAAGGATCCCATGTCCGAAACAAAGATCACTGTCATCTATGACAACCCGACCGACCCGGCGGCATTCGAAGCGGGTTACCAGGACGAGCAGTTGGAGGCCTTCCGTCGGATCCCGGGGTACCTCCGGCTCGAAACGTCCAAAGTGTGGCCGAAGGAGGACGGCAGCCCGACGCCGGCCTACCGAATGATCGATCTGTACTACCCCGACTACGACACCGCCTGCGACGCCGTCATCACGCCCGAAGCCGGCGCCTTCTTCGAGGCGATGGCGCGGTTGTCCACCGGCGGTGTTCGGGTGCTGATGTCAGACGTCGAAGTCAGTTCGCACTGAGCCCGGCTCACCGTCGGTCGCGGAGCACCCCAGGCGACGGCTGGCCATCACAGTGCCGCGAGTGCTGCCGAGAGTCGACCGACGAGATCGCCTGCGCCGCCGTCATACATCGGACCCTGGCCGTCGGCCAGTATTCGCCGCAGCCTAGCCATGCCCATGGCGTTGATGCGGCGCGGCGCATGTAGCTGCAGGGTGATCGCGTCGATCAGTTCTGTCGAGGCTCTGACGTTGCGACGGTGAACGGCGACCATCGAGCTGCCCGGCGCGCGACCCGAGTGCGCCTGCTCGACGGCTCTGCGCAGCGCCCGGGCGATCGCATGGCGCTCGCGATCGGACCGTAGACGTTCGGCATGAAGGGCGAGCGCGGTGCCGGCGTGGGGGATAACCCCGACCGCGAGCTGATGATCCAGTCTGCTGGTGAAAAGCCGGGCCACGAGGTGCGCACCGATGGTCGGAACCCCGGCAGCGGTCGGATAATTCATTGTTTCTCCTGGATTGAAGGCCTGTAACACCTTCGAAGACGGCCGAATTCATGCTCGGCGTTCGTCCCTGTGAGGCGGTTCACATTCCGGTGCCTCCGGCGAGGAAGCCCAGGCTTCCAGGCACTCAGAGGTCCTGGTTAGCGCGGCCCTCACCCATGACGATTTGCCGTATGGATCGGGTCGTCTGCGAGGAGCATGCCGCCGCAGAAGAATGCAAAGTGCAATATATTGGATGTCGCCAGTGTTCATTCGAGCATCCGTAGATCACGTTGCACGCTCGAATCGAGGATTTCCGATGAACCTGACCCACGACGAGGACGAACAAGTGCAATTCGTCCGCGACGTCATGCCCCACTTCGACTACCTGCACACCAATGCGCGGGCGATGACGGGCTGCCGCGCGGACGCCGAAGACCTGGTGCAGGACACCATGCTCAAGGCGTACGTCGGTCTGCAGAGCTTCCGGCCCGGTGGCAACATGCGGGCCTGGCTGCACCGCATCATGTCCAACGTCTTCGTCGACAACTATCGAAGCGCGAAGCGGCGGCCACCGACGCGGCTGACCGGCGACGTGGCGCTCGAAGTCGAGCATTCGGAGGCGGCAGCGACCCGACCCGACGCCAGGTCGGCCGAGGTGCACGCTCTGGAGCCGCTGTCGGGGGACGTCGCCAGTGCGGTTCGGGCGCTTCCTGAGGATCTCAAGCTCACCGTCTTCTATGCGCACGTCCTGGAATACCGCAACGTGGAGATCGCTGCCATCCTCGGCATTCCGGTCGGGACCGTGGCGTCCCGTTTGCATCGTGCACACCGACGGATGCGGGAACTGTTGCAGCGCAGTGCTTTCGGTTGCGCATCCGCCGGGCAACCGGACCGCCGGGAGATCGGATGACGGGCGTGACCGCCGGTTTCGCTTTCACTGCAGACCAACTCGACATCATCGCGGAGCGGATCACATGTCACTGCGGCGTTCCTGGACGGTGTGGTCGCGGCGCTGGAAGAGGCGCTCGCGGGATAGCTTTGGGTTCAGTATGTGAACCGATAGAGTGGTGGGGTCATGACGAGCCCCGACAATCTGTCGCACCGCTTCGAGGTGGAGTCCGTCGAGCGCACCCTCGCGCTCGTCGGCGAGCGGTGGACCTTCGTCATCCTTCGCGAGATCTTTCTGGGCGTGCGCCGTTTCGGTCAGATCGCGCGCAACCTCAACATCCCTCGTCCGACCCTGGCGGCGCGCCTGCGCTCCCTTGTCGAGAACGGCCTGTTGGTCAAGGTGCCCTATGGGCAGAACGGGGAGCGCTTCGAGTACCGGCTGACCGACTCGGGCCGCGACCTGTTTCCCGCCGTCGTGACCCTGATGCAGTGGGGTGACAAGCATCTGCCAGTCCCGCAGGGGCCACCGCTGGTGTTGAGGCACAAGTTATGCGGACATCTCGCCGAGGCTCGCCTGGTCTGCAATCACTGCAACGAGGAGCTCACGGCTCGCAACGTGACACCCGAACCCGGTTCCGGTTTCGGCGGAGCACAGGAGTGAACCCCGTGCACGCTGAGGAAATCGGACGCACACCTTAGAGTCTCGCGTCCTCCCGGGTCGTTCGCGGTCGCCGGAATCACGGCAACGGTATCGGCGCCGGCGGCCATGAACTCGGCGAGCCTGCCGGTGACTTCGGAAGCCGTGCCGAAGGCGCCGAGAAGCCGGGACAACTCGGAGGGAATGGCCGCCGTCAGTTCCGAGCGGTGCGTGCCGCGGCGGGCGTCGGCGACCAGCGAGCCGAAACCGAGGTCGGTGAACATCTCGCCGTAGCCGGGTGGCCGCAGGTAGACGGCGATCTGGCCGGCGACCTGTCGCCACGTCTGTTCGGCCGGGTCCACCGCGGCCGGCACCCACACCGTCAGGTGCAGGGGTTGGCGGTCCGCGGCTCTCGCGTACCCGTCGATGCGTTCACGAATCTGTGCCACCCGTGCCGGGGTGGCCAAGTTCAGGACAAGCTCGTCGGCGTGCACGGCGGCCAGCCGCACCATGTCGTCGCCGAAGGCGCCCACGGCGATGCGAGCACTCGGCAACGGATGACGCAATCGGAAACCGTGGCTGGACAACAGATCTCCGTTGTAGCTGCTGCGTTGACCGGCCAGCATTGGCCGCAGCACGTCAATCGTCTCGCGCATCCGCGCCACGCTGCGGCCCCAGTCCCGGCCATGCCATCCGGTCACGATCATCGGGCTCGAGGCGCCGAGTGCAACGCTCACCTGCGCCCCTGTCAACGACGCGATGGTGCTGGCGCCCAGTGCGATTCCGGCCGGAGCACGCGCACTGATAGGCAGCGGGCCGATGTTCATTCGCATCCCGGGTGCCTGTGCGGCGATCGCCGTGGCCAAGGCAAACGCGTCGTAGGTGGCCATCTCACCCACCCAGAGTCCGCGCAGACCGGCCCGCCAGGCTTCGTGGGCCACGTCGACCGCCTCGGCGTCGGGGCGGTCGAGCCAGAAGGGCAGCGCCGCCTCGATCCGGCGACTCATAACGTCACCACGTTCGTAGGCTGGCCCACGAGGATGCGACCGGACAGTTCCAAGGACGATTCGCTGACCTGGAAATGCGCCGACGCCGTGAACGCGTCGCGCAGGTGTCGTTGCATCGGCGCGTCGTCATAGATCGCGCTGCCACCGGAGAGGTCGTAGACGGTGCGCACAACGTCGGTGGAAGTCCGTGCGGCGTGGGTGGCCGCCAGTCGCAACTGCAGTCGATCATCGGTCGTGAGTGCGTCGACCTGACTTGCCGTCCAGGCCTTTTCGATCGCCTGGTAATAGAGCGCGCGCGCCGACCGCAGAGCAGCCTCAGCGCCGGCGACGGCGCTCTGCACCGTCTGCCGCTCGCTGAGGGGGCGCGACGATCCTGCAGACTTCTTCGTGGCTGCCAGGTGGATGAAGGTGTCGACCGCCGCACGTGCGTTGCCCAGCGCCGCCGCGGCGATGCTGCTCGCGAAGTACCCGAAGATCGGGAAGCGGTACAGCGCACGATCGATCATCGGCCCGTCGGTCAGCGACAGCACCCGATCGTCGGGGACGGTCACCTCATTCGCCACCGCGTCGTGGCTGCCGGTTCCGCGCAGCCCGAGCGTGTGCCAGGTGTCGATGATCTCCAGCTCTGCGACGGGAATCGCCACGATGTAGTGCTCTGGCCCGTCACCGATGAAGCAACCGCCGAAGAACATGTCCGCGTGGGTGATCCCGCTGCAAAACTGCCAACGGCCGGTGACCTTCACGCCGCCGGGTACGCGCTGTGCCCTGCCGCGCGGCGCCCAGACGCCGGCAGCCACCCCGATCCCGTTGCCGAAGAATGCCATTCGGCTGCTCTCGGGCATGTACGCCTGCAGGAGGCTGCTCGTGGTCGCGATCGACAGGCACCACCCCGCCGAAGCGTTGCCGCGGGCCACTGTTTCGGCGCACTGCAGGGAGGTGACGGGGTCGAGTTCGAGCCCGTCGGTCTCCACCGGTGCGCCTGCGCGAAGCATCTTCGATACGGCCAGTTCGTTGAGCAGCTTGACGGGTAGCCGTCGGTGAGCGTCGATTTCGGCGGCGAGGCCGGCCGCCGTGTCGGCGATCCGCTTCGCCGTGGCGTCCAGGTGCTCAGGGCCGTTCATGGGCAGTACCGCGGAATGGGGGTACGTCGTGGTCATCGGAGCCTCGCTAATCAGCAATCGTCTGAACCGCCGTAACGATTCACTTAATGAACTGGTTCAATTATTGAACCATGAAATGGGACGAGTTGAGCCACCGCCGTTGGTGGCTCTACTGGGGTACGACGACGGCAGTCGTCAAATGGTTCGGCCGAAAGTGAATGTCGTGGGTGTTAGCGCGCGGCGGCCGCGGCTTTCTCGGCGGCCTCGCGGATCGAACCCCGCCAGACGGGGCCATGCCCCGGGAGTAGGACCTCGGTGTCCAGCAGCCCGAGCGCGGCCAGGCTGCGCACGCAGCCGTCCTGGTCGTGGTTGAACAGCTTCGGCAGCAGCTGCGGGCCGGTGTGCGATGCCAGCGGGTGGCCTGTCACCAGGGCGTCGCCGGCGACAAGTACGCCATCCACCACGTACGAGCAGTGCCCGCCGGTGTGTCCCGGGGTGGGGATCGCGACCGGCGCGCCGGGCAGACTGGCGGCGACGTCTTCGGCCAGCGCCTGCGTGGTCGGGATGCCGTCGTGGGTCATCCCGCCCTTCCGGGTGATCGCCACGGACCACTTGAGATAGCGCGGCTGCCAGATGTGTTTGGCGATGTCGACCGGGGAGACCTGCTCCAGGTACTCCCGCTTGGAGTGGCCGACCTCCGCAGCGTGGCAATACACCGGTGTGCCATGGGTTTTCGCGAACCAGATGGCCGATCCGAAGTGATCGATGTGGGCGTGTGTCAACAGGATCGCGCGTAGGTCGTCGACGCCGAAGCCGAGCTGACGCAGTGAGTCCAGTACGTCCTCACGATTGCCGGGGAACCCCGTGTCGATCAGGACCACGCCGTCACCGTCGGTGACCAGGGTCCAGTTGACGAGGTCGGTGAAGGCGAAGTGGACGCGGTCGGTAATGCGGTCCAGCGCTGCTGCCATGTCGCGAGTCTAGGCAGGAGGGTAGAAATGAGGCGTGCCTCAATTGAAACTCGGATACAAGGCGTCGGCGGAGCAATTCGCCCCGCGGGAACTCGTCGAGCTCGGCGTCGCCGCCGAAGCCCACGGCATGGACAGCGCGACCGTCAGCGACCACTTCCAGCCGTGGCGTCACGAGGGTGGCCACGCGCCGTTCTCGCTCGCCTGGATGACCGCGGTGGGCGAGCGCACGGAGCGGCTGATCCTCGGTACGTCGGTGCTGACGCCGACGTTCCGCTACAACCCGGCCGTCATCGCGCAGGCCTTCGCGACCATGGGCTGCCTCTACCCGGACCGGATCTTCCTCGGTGTGGGCACCGGTGAGGCCCTCAACGAGATCGCGACGGGGTACGAGGGTGACTGGCCCGAATTCAAGGAGCGCTACGCCCGCCTGCGCGAGTCGATCAGGCTGATGCGCGAGCTGTGGCTGGGCGACCGCGTCGACTTCGAGGGCGAGTACTACAACACCAAGGGCGCATCGATCTACGACGTTCCCGAGGGTGGCATCCCGATCTACATCGCCGCAGGCGGGCCGCAGGTCGCCAAGTACGCGGGCCGCGCGGGCGACGGGTTCATCTGCACCTCCGGCAAGGGCGAGGAGCTCTACAAGGACAAGCTGATCCCCGCCGTTAAAGAGGGGGCGGAGGCCGCCGACCGCGACCCCGACAGCATCGACCGGATGATCGAGATCAAGATCTCCTACGATCCGGATCCGAAGCTGGCGCTGGAGAACACCCGGTTCTGGGCTCCGCTGTCGCTGACCGCCGAGCAGAAGCACAGCATCAACGACCCGATCGAGATGGAGAAAGCGGCCGACGCGCTGCCCATCGAGCAGGTCGCCAAGCGCTGGATCGTCGCATCGGATCCCGACGAGGCGGTCGAAATGGTCGGCCAGTACGTCAAGTGGGGGCTGAACCACCTGGTGTTCCACGACCCACGCCATGATCAGCGCCGCTTCCTGGAACTGTTTCAGAAAGACTTGGAGCCTCGGCTTCGTAAGCTCGGCTGAGCCGACACGCCGAAGCATAACGAGCACCGCATGATTCGAGTGTTCGCGAGCGTCCTCGGCGTGCTCGCGTTCGCCGTCGGTGCGGCCGGATTGGTGTCGCGGTATCTGCCTATCGACAACGAGTTCATCCTCGTTGTCGCCGCGGCATCGCCGTACCTCGCGATCGCGGGCGTGATCGCGATGATCCTGTTCGCCCTCGCGCGACGCTGGGTGCTGACGATCCTTGCCGCAGTGTTATGCGTGGTGATGGTCGGCGTCCAACTGCCGCGCTTCATCGGGCCGGAGAACGCGGGCGTGCCGAGTGTCGCCGTCAGGGTGCTGAGCGCCAATCTCGGCCTCGGAGAAGCTGATCCGGTTGCGGTTGTGCAGTCTGCGCGCAACTCGGCGGACGTCGTGGTCCTCCAGGAGATGACGGCTGGGCTGGCTGCGGCGATGTCGGGGGCAGGCCTGGACGCGACGTTTCCGCATCGGGTGATCGACCCGCGTCCGCAGGCGGCAGGTATCGGCGTGTGGAGCCGATACCCGATCGTGTCGTCGGCGCCCATCGAGGGCTACCAGATGCCGATGCTGAGCGCGCGTATCCGCGTTCCAGACGTGCGCTTCGACCCGACGGTGCTAGCTGTGCACCTCGCCGCGCCTCTGGTACAGCCGCTCGACGACTTCACCAATGATTACGAGCGGTTCCCGGGCACGCTGCGCGAGGTCGCCAAGCAGGCGGGCTCGGGTGCGGTGATCGTTGCAGGGGATCTCAACGCCACCTATGACATGCGGCCGTTCCGGCGACTGCTCGACGAGGGCTATCGCGATGCCGCCGAGCAGGTCGGGGCAGGGATGACTCGCAGCTTCCCGAGCACGGTCCCGGGCCAGCCGTGGCGACGTCCCGTGGTCGGCATCGACCACGTGCTCGTGCGCAGTTGCGTCGCCACCAGTGCGGGCACGGTATCGGTGCCGGGCTCCGACCACCGTGGACTGCTCACGACTATCGAAATTCCGGTCGACCCGACCGCCAGTTATCCGGACGTCTAACGGGCCAGTGCGCCGCTGGCATGTGCGGGAACCGGTCCATTTGTGCCGCGGCGATGGTGGACGTATGTTCACGCAATGGTCGTCTCCGACCGACTGCCGAACCAAAAGCAAACCCGCGTGCTCGGCTATTGTTCGTGATCCGTCCAAACGCATCGGAGTAGATGATGCCGACGTCCGTCGCTCTCATCAGCGCAGTGGACCCGTATCCGACCGACGCCGGCAAGAAGGTGGTTCTCGCCGGATTCGTCGAATATCTGGCCGAACGGGTCGGCGCACGCAACGTGCATTACCTGATGGTGGGTGGCCATGGCGGCAATCGGTTTCCGGTCACACTGCGCCACGTAGAAAAGCCCCGCGGCCGCCAGGCGATCGCCAGCCTGATCACCCGTACCCTCACCGGGCGGTCCAGCATGCAAGAGGCCCTCCTGAATACCCGCGGTCTGCGCGACGCCATCCATTGCACGCTCTCTGACATCCGGCCGGACCTCGAGATTTACGACACGGTCCGGATGGCTCAGCATGCCCGCGTCACCGATGTTCGCGCAGTCTGTTACCTGGACGACCTGTTCTCCGAGCGATATCGCGGAATGCTCGAAGCGGCGAGGCGATATCCGGACGTCGATCTCCACCCGATGGGCAACTTCGGCGTTCATGTGCCCCGCGTCGTGCGTCCGATCGCCGACTGGCGGCCCAGCCAGCATCTGTTGCTGAAAATGGAGCAGCACCTCGTTCGGCGCAGTGAGGACCGGGTCGCGCGCCGGTTCGACGCCACGTTGCTGATCAACGCGCAGGAAGCAGCGTCACTGCGGGCACGCACGGGCGTGGACGACGCCCGTATACATGCGATACCGCCGTTGCTGGGTCGTCGTCCCCCGTCCGCTCGCAACTACCGGGGGCACCCGGAATTCATTTTTCTGGGCCAACTCTCGCTGACTCACAACGACGACGGCCTTCGGCACTTCCTCGCCGAAATCTGGCCGCTCGTGTTGGCGCAGCGGCCAGGCGCCAGCTTGGTCGTCGTGGGCCGCGACCCACACCCGGGTCTGACAGCGCTGGCGGCCCGATTCGCCGACAGTGTGAAACTCGAGGGCTACGTGCCGGAACTGGCGAGCATCCTGTCGCGCTGCGTCGCGCTGGTCAATCCGCTTCGGTTCGGCTCGGGTGTGAAGTTGAAGATCATCGAGGCGCTCGGCGCAGGAGTACCGGTGGTGTCGACCTCGGTTGGTGCCGGCGGGGTGGCGACGGGCGCGGAATACGGTGTCATCGTGGGTGATTCGGCGTCCGATTTCACCCGTCTCATGCTCGAAACCGTGGACCCGACGCGCAACGCCGAACTGTCTGCTGCGGCAGGGGAGCATTTCGAGAACACCTACTCGCGCCGCGCAGTGTTTGACCGCTACGACGCGGTATTCGGTCTGGGCTGACCGAAGGAGCTACCGCCGCGACCGGGGACGCCCCGCAGGAAGCGGGTTGCGACCTCGTCCCAGGAACCCCTCGTGGAGAGCGTCCGCGCGCCTGCATCGCCCATCCGACGCGCCTCCTGCGGGTCGGATAGCAGTCGGACCATAGCCTCTGCCAGCGCCGGGGGATCCTCCGGCGGTACCAACAGGCCGGAGATGCCGTCGTCGACGGCGGACGGGATGTCGCCGACGCGGGACGCGACCACTGGACGGGCGAAACTGTGCGCCAGATGCGCGACACCGGACTGGCTGCTGCGCTTGTAGGGCAGCACGACGCATCGGGCCCGGGAAAAGTACCCCGGTACGTCGGGTCCGGAGACATAGCCGAGGTGCAGCTGCGCGCTGTTAAGGCGCGAGATTCGTTCGCGCAGTTGATGTTTGTCGACATCGCTATCAGCGACACCCGCGATGACGAGCTCGGCGTCGGGAAGCTCTTGCAACACCAGCGGCCACGCCTCGCACAACGTGTCCGTGCCCTTGTATCGAGTGATGACGCCGAACGAGAGCGCCACCCGAGCGGTGCTGTCGGCGGGTGGAACCTTGCTCGCCAGCAGTCCCTCGTCACCGTGCGGGATGATATGAACCGGCGCGCTGACCGGCCATGTCTCGAGCAATGCGGCTCGTGCCGTCTCGCCGAGCACGAAGGCCACGTCGAGGTCGGTATACGCCCAATTGAGCGTCCTGCGGGCGACGGCCGCGATGTGGTACATCCCCTCCTGCTCGCGGCGCTTGACCAAGGGGCGTGGCTCGTGCGAGATCAAAGCAAGTACCGCGTGCGGAAGGACGCTTCGCACGATGTGTACGCCCAGGCCGTCGAGCGGGAACTGCCAGTACGACCACACGACGACGTCTGGTCGCTTGATCATCAGATAGCCGATCAGGACGACCCAGGCGGCCGAATGCTGAACGGCGCGTACTCCACGCCGGGCCCGGCGCCACCACTCGGGTGCATCGGCACCCGCGGTGGGATGCCACGTGGGCAGGATGCTGCGGACGCGGCACGCAGGTTCCCGAGATCCGAATTCCGGTGTGGGCCCAGTGATGACCTCGACGTCCGTACCGGCGCGCGCCAGTCCCTCGCCGAGCTGAAGTGCGAAATGGAAGAGCCCACCGGACGGCTGGAACTGCACCAGCGCGATGTGTCGTCGCCCGGCGGGGGCCTGGTCGCCGTGATCGATGGTCTGGTCGTACAAGGCTCGCAGTTGGTGCGCCCACCGCTGAGCACTGAAGGTCGTCTCGTATCGGTGCCGGGCATTCTCCTCGAGGCGGTGCAGCTGCGGCCCGCCCCCGCCCACCGTGGTTGCCATCTCGGTGATGGCCGCGCCCAGGGCCGCGGGCACACCGGGCTCGACGAGCAGCCCGCACTCGGGCGTGACGATGTCTGGGATTCCGCCCGCGGTTGTCGCGACGATCGGTCGCGCCGCGGCCAACGCGGAGATCAGCGCAGTGGGCAGCGCGTCCTCACGGGACGGGTGGACGACGAAGTCGCACGCGGCGATGAGATCGGCGACGTCATCGCGGAACCCGAGTATGCGCACCCGGTCCCTGAGCGCGGGGTCGGCCTGCACGGTTGCGGAGATCTCGTCGAGCAGAGGACCGTCGCCGGCCAACGCCACCGTCAGCGGCAGGTCGTCGGGCACTGACCGCATGGCTTCGAGGAGGTCGGCGTGGCCCTTTTCCGGGCGCAGGAGGCTGACGCACAGCGCGAGCAACCCATGGGGAGGGACACCGAGCTCGGCGCGGACCGCCGGTCGATCCGTCATCGGCTCGGGTTCGTTGATTCCGTTGGGCAACACAGTGATCGGGGCCTGCCCCCCGGCCAACCCGGTGTACCAGAGTCGCTGTGCCCCCGACAGCGCGATCACGGTCTGTGCCAATCGGCGACGGGCGCTCAACGCCGCCCGGACGCGCAGGCGGTGTGCCCGCGACGTCGCCTTGTCGATCACGTGCAGGGTGGAGATCGCAGGAACTCCGGCCAACCGGGCCGCGACGCCGCCCACCACGTCGGCGTGCTTCAAGTGGGTATGGACGATGTCGACCCGTTCTGCGCGCAGGATCCGTGCGACGCGTAACGCGGTGAACGGGTCGTATCGCGATGAGTGCAGTTCATACACCACGACACCCTGCTCCCGAAGTAGAGGGACGACCCGATTGTCGACACCCTCGGGGGTGTGGAAATCCGACAGGCCGATCACCACCATCCGCAGGCCGGCCCCCAGCGCCACCCGAGCCAGTTCGACGAGAACCGCCTCCGCCCCACCGGCGCCCAGCGAGTGGATGACATGGGCCACCGTGAGTGGACCGCTGTCAGACGCCACGGGTCACCTCTGCGTACAGGTGGTTCAGGTTCTCGATCCAGCGGGTCAGCGAATATTTCTGCTCGACCAGATCCCTTCCGGCGCGCCCATACTCAGCGGCGCGCACCGGATTCCCGATCGTGCTCAGCAAGGCCTCGGCGAGAGCGGGGACATCGCGTACCGGAACGAGGCGTCCGGTGACATCGTCGATGACTATCTCCCGGGTGCCCCCGGCGTCGGCGGCGACGACCGGCAGCCCGCAGGCGGCGGCTTCGATGATCGCCGTCGGGAGAGCTTCCTCTACCGACGCCGAGACGACACCGTCTGCCGTGGCGAGAATGGCGGCCACATCCTCGCGACGGCCCAGGAGTTCCACCGAGCCACCAAGGCCGAGTTCGGCAACCGTGCGCTCGATCTCCGGGCGGGCAGGGCCGTCACCGACGACCAGAAGTCGTGCGGCTGGATGTTTGGCCACCACCTCTGTCCATGCCCTCAGCAGATCCGCGTGGTTCTTGTCGGGGCGCAGCGCCGCCACACACGCCCAGACGGGTCCATCGACGTCGTTATCGGAGCACGCAACCGAGAAGCGTTCGGTGTCAACGCCGTTCGGGATCATCCGCCAGGTGTCTCGTGCCGGTCCGTGCAGCCTGGCGTACTCGTCGAAGGCATACTGAGACACCAGGACCAGCCGCCCCAGGCGTCCCGGAATCCGTACCGAGAGCCGCTCTTTGAGCCACTCCCGCCGACTGGTGTGCCGTTGTGGAATGAGGTGAAGGGTGGCGACTACGGGTTTGCGAGCGAGGAAGCCCGCCAGGGTCACCAGAATGGCCGAGTAGCCGAGGTGGGCGTGCACGACGTCGACGGATGCTCGCCGCAGGGTTCGAACCAGGCGTACGAAGCCGGCGATGTCGGTGAGCTTCTTCACGCCGAGGTAGGTCGGCTCGAGTCCAGCCTCGGCGATGCGACCGAAAAGCGCGGTGCGAGTGCCGACGGCCGGCGCCAGGCTCGCTGCCGAGATTCTCATCGATGCCGGCGCGCGCAACCCGAGCTCGGCGACGAGGTTCTCTGCACCCCCGAAGCTGAAGGAATCCAACACCATCAGCACCCGTGTCGGTTCCGACAACGTCAACCTCCTGTGGTGTGCCATTTCCCCGCGACGAGAATGCTAGCCAGCACCAGCCCTCTTCCGCGGAGGATTCATCGGCCGGTGATCGACTCTGGCCTCATGCCAGGACCTCAATGCGTTCCCACGGGATGCCGTCGATTCGGCTGTAATCCCACAGCAGTTCGCGATGCTGGTAGATCGCGCCAGGCGAGTGGTCGGAGGCCGCGGTGTCGCGCTCGAACGCCACGCTCAGCGGGGCGCCGCCGTAGTCGACGATGTAGGCGCCATAGGTCTGCAATGCCTGGGCGACCGCCAGTCCCGCCAGGGTCAGATCGAGCGCGGAAATGTCGACGTCTGGGTCCAGGCGAATGCGAGCACCCTCGGGTATGCAGTCCGACCCGCGATACGTCCCGTCCGTCTTGACCGCCGGCGGCCGGAACACGCCGGCGCAGACGCTGTCACTCTGCAGGGCCAGCGCATGCGGAATCACGCCGCGACGCATCTCGTCGATACGGATGACGCCGCCGAGCCGCGATGCTCCGGAGCCCGTACTGAACCCGTTGTCATGGGTGCCCCAGCCGGAGCCGTCGAGATCGTTGACCGCGCCGAAACTGGTCGTCCACCTCGTACCCTCACGTCGTGCCTGCCAGAATTCGAAGATCAGACGTCTGTCATTGTCGACCACGACCATTGCCCCATCCGACCCCGGTGACGGTTCAGCGTCTTCGGGAATGGGCACCGAATATCCGGCGAAGGGGCAGGGACCCCAGTCGGTGATCCTGCACGAAACGGACGTGCGAGGCGCGTCGTCGTCTGCTTCATAGATCGGAATGGCGAATTCGACCAGGTTGGCGTACAGCCCGTCATCACGTGACAGCCGAGCGACAATCTGCGGGCTGTTGACGTCGACTGGCGCGTCGTGCGCCACGGGCGTCCGGAAGGGACTGTCCGTTGCGAAAGGCTGAATCCGATGGCGCGCGTTCGGGGGTTCCCTGAGACCGCATACCGTCAGGACCAGGTATGAGCAGAGCACGATGGCCAGCGCGGAACCGAGTCTGCGCGAGAAGGCCATGATGAGCACTCCTCACCCTGCGGATGTCTTGTCTCAATTCTTGCGCATGCGACGTCGCAGCAGAAGATAAGCACCCACCGCGACCACTGCCCCCGCGGCGAACGCCGATACCGTCGCTGCGGCTGAGTGCTTGGTCTCGTCGCGTTGGATCGTGGAGCCAACCGGTCGTAAGTCGTACAACGAGGCGACATTGAACATCGCGAGGTTGGTTCTCGCGCGCTCCACCGCGAGGCGGAGGGATCCTCGGGCAGCCTGTGGGTCAGGGCTGGTGGCGGTGATCGTGACGATCCCGCGCACGGTGTCGGCGACAGCGGCGACCCCAGGAGTGCCAGACGTCATCATTGCCGCGTATGTGGGTAAGACAACGTCGTAGCTGCGGACGTCGAGGGCATATGCGTATGCGTATTCGGTGGCGCCGGTGGGGAGCACCGTGACGCGCTGACTCGCGGTGTGCGTCCGGGTGGCAGTTGCGGTGAGGCATCCCGCGACAACCACCAGTCCGACCAGGGCCGCTGCGCTCGCTTGAGCAGCGGTCCTGGTGCACTCTCGTAGGGGCTCCCGCCACTGGGTGCCGATATCCGTCGCGATCGCACCCGCCAGCGCGAGGAGGATGCCGAAGGTCCGTAGATAGGACAGGTGGATGAAGATGCTCGCAACCGACCACCCGACCACCGCCGCCATCGCCGCGGCCGCCAGCGAACGCTCTACGACGTCGGACCGCAAAGCCAGTTGCGTCACTCGGATGGCGACGCACCCTGTGACTCCGATGACCAGCACCGCCCACCCGATGAGTCCGACGACGCCGCTTTCGCTCGCCAACTGCGCGTACAGGTTGTGTGGGGCGGTGGTTGCGGGATTGATCACGGCCGTCGGTACTAAGCCCGAATACCGGGCTACTTCCAACTCGAATCCGCCTGGGCCGAAACCGAATACGGGTCGGTCATCGAACATCGTCCAAGCGACCTCGCCCGCAGCCATTCGTGATGCCACGGACAGATCGATGCTGTAAGACGGTCGCGATCCCCATACGTCGACGACCAAGGCGATCAGCCGGTTACCTATGCCGGGCACAAGCAACAACAGCACCACGGCCGGCAGCATTCTGACCGCCACGCGCCAGGCCGATGGGCCACTGGCCAGGGTCCAAACGGTCAGCACGACCAGAGTGGCGATGAACGTTCCGCGGGACTGCGTGAGGTAGATGCCGACCAGCAGCCCCAGCAGCGCCGCGGCCCAGCCGATCACGGCTCGTCCTCGGCCCGCCCGCGAGGCACGCACCATCAGTGCGCCGGCCAACGGTAAGCCCATGATGAGGTGGCGGCCCCAGAAGTTCGAGTCCGGCAGCGGACCCCCGAATCGCAGGGTGGTGACCAGCTCACCTTTGGCCTCGGTTACCGTCGCGAACCCGCCAAATGACATCGCTCCGTTGAAGATGACCTGGTTCAACAGGGTGAGCACACCGATCGTGGCAAGAGGTATCACGACCGCAGCCGCGACTGTCCATCGGCGTTGAGTCACCTGTATCAAGATCATGACGACAACGATGAACACGAAGTCGGTGCCCTGTTTCGTCATGAGGCTGAACGCCGCAGCGACGTCCTGAGCGCCGATCGAGGCCACGAACTGGGTCGTCAAGAAGGTCCCCACGAGCCCGATGAAAACGAGTGTCCACCGATTGAGGCGGCTCCTGGCGACCGGATCGAACAAAGCAATGCCCAGGGCGACCAGCCCGAGCAGGAGCGAGATACGGAACAGCGAGATGGGCCCCCGGGCACCGACCACCCCGCTGATGTTGGCCACCTCGCACACGACCATCGCGACCACGGTCCAGTGCGGTCGCCGCACGAGGTAGACCATCGCGACCATGGCTGCCGGCAGTAAGACGACGAGAACGAGCGGAGTCAGTCCGAGCACCGGCGAGAACGCAATGAGTACCGCCGCGCCGATGACCGCGCCGATGAGATAACTACTCGGTCGTGCCGACACGGCTACGTCGTCGGCCACGGCAGGTTTCACCGCGCGGGTGTCTCGGATGAAATCGGGGCGGTGTGGGCGGCCTTGTCAGCTTCGGGGGGCTGCCGCCTGGCGGCATGACTTGCCTGGTTCACGTGCTCGGGATCCCTGCGTTCGGCCCACCGGCTCGCGAGCAGCGCAACGCCGACTCCAAGCGCCAGCCCCGCGATCCCGGCCGTGCCGTAGGTTTGAACGCCGCCGGGACCCAGTCTCTGCGCACTGCCGGTGGCAGGCCTAATGACTTCCAGCCGGAATGGACCGGAGACAGCGATCGCCGGGGGGACAGCATCATTGAGGACCGAACTCAGGGCCGCCTCTGCGGTCTGGGGCGAATTCGCTTCGAGTGTGACCTCGATCAGCGTCGTGTCGCGGATGGGACCTGCGGTCAGACTCAGCTCGGAGGGGGGAACTCCGGCGGCGGCTGCAGCGGGCTGCAACCACGTGCCCTGGGCCAACACGATCGCCGCGGATCGCGTCGCTTGCCCGTTGTTGAGCACCTCCCAGAACTGGGCCGCCTCGCTGGTAGGTATGTAAGAAGCCGGCAACATCGCAAGCGTGGTCTGGGCGGCGAACCTCTTCGACTGCCCGAGCAGCACGAAAGCGATCGCCAGACCGATCAACATCCCGATGACCCCGAAGACGACCGCGACCATCCACCGCCGTCCGGAAAGCAACTTGACCACTTATGTGTCCTTTCCCGACTCGGGCGCGACGACAGTACCCGCAGCCGACCGCCGCAGTGAGCGAACCGATGATAGTCCCTGGTCATAGAGCCCGCGCGCGGTCAGCCGCAGCACCAATAGATAGGACACTAACCCTGCGGGGAGGGCAAGGCTCAGCTGAACGGGTGCCGGCCAGCCACCCGTGGCGTATGTGACCCCCATCATCACCACGGCCATGGCGGCCGCCGCGGGCATCGGACGCAGTGTCGCGCGGACGAACTGCGTCAACGCCAACCCCGTCACCGCTCGTACCAACACCATGTTTGCCACCAACGGCACCAGCTCGACGATTAGCAGCACTACGGCGACCATCAGGATGCTGTGGCCGGCCGCCCACCACATCGGCCAAATCAGTAGCGCGAGCTTCACCGCACCGGTCGCTGTCAGAAGCCCGGGACGTCCGATGGCCTTGAACACGTCGCCGGCGTGATAGGAGGCGGAATGGACGAGGCCGTACATGGCCAGGACGGCCAACACCGGAGCGGCATCAGCGTAGGCCGGCCCGTAGAGGGTGCCTATCACCGCCGGCGCCGCCGCCGCCAGCGCGACACAGATCGGCGCGGTCAGGGGCACGACGATCGTCACGACCTGCAGATAGTGCTCACCGACGCGGCGGCGGTCCCGTTGGAGCCGGGACAGAGAGCTGAACAGTACTTCGCTGATCACGATGCACAGGTTGAGCACGAGCAAGTCGGGGATCCGGAATGCCAGGGTGTACAACCCAAGCGCGGTGTCGCCGAGCCGGATACCCACGACTGCGTAGTCGACGTTGGCGATGCCGAATGCAAGAAGGGTGACTCCGGTGACGGACAACCCGTAGCCGAGGAGTTGCCGGGCCTCGTGCCGGTCGAAGCCACAGACCACAGGCGTGCGGGCGACCCACCAGTACAGCGCTGTGAGCGCCACGGTGCCTACGAGCTGACCGTAGACGAGACTCCACACGCCAAAACCGTTGGCGGCCAACGTGATCGTCAGGGCTGCCTTGATGACGGCGGCGATGAACTCCGGCCAGAGCCTGCTCTTGAAGTCCAGCCGTCGGCGCAGCAGCGCAGCGGGTAGGACGCCAAACGCGGAGATGGTGACGGCGATGGCGAGAACACGCACCATGTTGGTGAGTTCGGGCTGGTTGAGCATGGATGCCGGCAGGGGCGCCGCAATCGCGAGTCCCGCACCTGCCAGGAGGCCCGTCACGATGACGAGTGTCAATCCCGTTGGGGCGAATCGCTTCCACGAACCGGGGCTCTGCACGAGTGCGGCGCCGACGCCGAGGTCTTTGAGGTAGTCGAAGAAGTTGATGATCAACAGGGCAAGCGCGAACAAACCGAAATCTGCGGGGTCAAGCAGCCGGGCCACGATGACCGTGGTGATGAGCGCAGAGCTCTTACTGAGACCGAAGACCAAGTAATTCCAGAGGGCCTGGCGCCCGGTAGGTGGCGCAACCAACGACGCTGACTCGGCGACGTCCGTGACGCCTTCGTCGTGCGGCGGTGGCTTCCTCCTGAATCTCATCGGGCGCCGGATATCACGTCATGACGACGCGAGGTCACCAGCACCGTGAAATCGCCCGTGCCAGTTGACGGCTCAGCGTGATGCAAACAGATAGTCACGGGCCCAGGGGCGGGGATCGTCATCCCGACGTCGCACGGTGAACCCCGCGTCCACCAACAATGTGTTCACAGCGTCCTTGGTTCGGTACTGATCGTCACCGGTCTCTTCTGCCAGAAAATCATGACATCCGATGGCCGCGTTGCGTATCAGCGGAAGCACTTCTGAGGCCCCTTGCAGTGCCGGCAGCTCCGCGCCTTCGATATTCATCTTGAGGAAGTCAATGCGATCCAGGTTGTACCTGCGCACCAGATCCGGGAGCGTCAGTGCCGGGACTACGATGCCCTCGGAGCCGATCCTGTTCTCGTAACTGACCTCTGTCGGAAGGTCGCTGATCATGACGGGAGTGTCGGAATCCATGATGGCCGCGTGCAGCAACTCGACGTTGCGGACATCATTGAGCTGGCACGCACGCTTCAGAGTCTCGAACGTCGCGGGATGAGCTTCTACCACAATGACTTTGCCCGAGGCTTCCACCCAACGCGAGAACGGCAGCGTCTCCGTTCCGATTCCGGCACCGATGTCGAGAACCACGTCGCCCGGTTTGACTGTGTAGTCACGCAGGAACACGTCGTGGGTGAAAGCCTGGCATTCCTCGATGCTCATACCCTGTAGGCGCTCAGGTAACGGCATGACACCCGCGGGCGTGCGCTTGGACCACAGACCGCACGCGCGGTCGTAGATGAATCGTGCCTGCTCCCCAGCGGCTTTCGCGCGCAGGTTGGCCATGATGCCGATCAACGGCCGGCCAGGTCTATGGTCAAGCGCGCGATAGACAACGTGCTTGAGCGCCACCCCGAGACCATACATCGCGATCGACCTGTGGCACGGCCCATTGCTGAACCCTCCAAAATCTTCGTGCGTGGCGGGGACACGTGATTTCATGCTTGAGGAGTGCGGCGTCTGACGTAGGAGTTTCGCAGTGAGGGTACTCGTTACGGGTGGAGCAGGTTATATCGGAGCGCACGTCGCGAGGGCCTTACACGGGAGTGGGCACGACGTCGGGGTGATCGACGACTTCTCTACAGGCGAGCGTCGCCGTCTGGCCGCCCACACCCAGGTCTTCAAAGGCTCTGTGCTGGACACCGGGTTCGTCAAGACGTCCCTACGCGACTTCGCTGCGGACGCCGTGGTGCACATCGCGGCCAAGAAAGCCGTCGACGAATCCGTCGCCAACCCGCTCTTCTACTACCGCGAAAACGTCACGGGTATGCAGAGTGTGCTCGAGGCGATGGTCGGAGCCGGAACACGCCGCATCTTGTTTTCGTCAAGCGCCGCGGTGTACGGAGAGCGCGTCGCGAGTCCGGTGACAGAAGAAACACCCACCATTCCGTCGTCTCCCTATGGTTGGACGAAACTGATCGGTGAACAGATCATCTCCGATGTCGCGGCGGCGCACGGATTGAGCTGGTCGGCACTTCGTTACTTCAATGTGGCCGGTGCGGCGGCATCCGAACTGGCTGACCGCGGCGAGAACAACCTCATACCGAAGGTCTTTCGGGCGATCAGTTCGGATGTACACCCGAAGGTGTTCGGCGACGACTATCCGACCCCGGATGGTTCGTGTATTCGTGACTACATCCATGTCGAGGATGTTGCCGACGCCCACGCGACCGTACTGAATCAGATGGCGGCCACCGACATGACCGCTGTTTACAACATCGGAACAGGTACGGGGACCAGCGTCCTCGAGATCATGGCCGCGGTGCGGCAGGTCACCGGCAGGCATTTCGATTACGACGTCATCGGGCGGCGTCCCGGGGATCCGCCGGACGTGGTGGCCGATCCGGCGAAGATCCGCCTCGAGCTCGGTTGGGAATCTCGCCGCGATCTCCACGACACCGTGCACAGTGCCTGGCAAGCATGGACCGACCTCACTTCAAGGCCGTAACCTGAGTTGGTCCGTCACGTGAACATCCGAACTCCTCTGTTTAACCCTCGGTGCCGTTAATATCAGTCGACTCGGCGTCTGTAGGAAGGCAGTGTTGATGCGGCGGATATCCCGATCGTTCGTCGCGGTCGTGTGCATGGTTGCGGCAGCCGCCATCGGCCCTGTCGGTCCGGCGGTCGGTCAGCCCCCCGGCGATGCCCCCCCGGTGATCACCATCGGCTGGCAACAACTTGGCATCAACCCCCAGGTGGCACTGGTGGGTGACGACATGACGCAGAAGATCGTGATACCCGTACCTGAGGGACTTCAGCCGATCGCGATGACCGGGGTGATTGAATCCGTCAGCAATATTCCATCGGGAGTCATCCAAGCCCAGACCACCGACGGTCGGCCGGTGGGTGCGATCCCGATACCCATTCTCGCGGCAGGTCAGCCGCCCGTGGGATTCAGTCTCGACATCGCCTCAGCGCCGGTCGTTCGCCGTGAGATTCAACTGAACCTGATCCTGCAGGTGGACGCCGACACTGTCTGCAGGCCGATACCGATGCTGGTCATGGGAAATATCAGTGTGTCCTACGCCGGGGGCGCCCAGTCGCCCCAGACCATCGAACAGTTCCTTCCCGTCATCGCGCCCGTTGTCGACCTCTACGTCGATCCGGCACCCACCGACGCCGAGAAGATCACGACACTGCGCCTGGTCGCGGCGGTGTCCAAGTACTACCAACCGGCGAAAGTCACGATGAATGTGCGCCCGCTGCCCCGGACGGCGCCAGGACCACCGCCGGATCGTGATGGCGCCGCGCGCGGAATCGTCATCCGTGATGTCGACGAGCCCAAGCCGGGCGTGCAACTGGTCACCGATGCCGGTGGGCCGTTTCTGGTCTTCACCGGACGCGGCGAGGCCCTCGCAAGGCAAGCCGGCCTGTTCCGGGATGACCTACAGAAACTGGCACAGGCCAACAGTTTCGCAATCGAATCCGCTGCATCCGAAACGGACGAAAA
Organism: Mycobacterium neglectum; assembly: GCF_002591975.1. GTDB lineage: Bacteria > Actinomycetota > Actinomycetes > Mycobacteriales > Mycobacteriaceae > Mycobacterium > Mycobacterium neglectum. The sequence continues at coordinate 94,446 of NZ_NVQE01000014.1, forward strand.
GACCGCGAAGGCAACATTCGGGGAGCTTCTCCTAGGCGGCAGTACGACCGTTTTGGGCGAGAACTACATCTATCTGAGCTTAGCTCGCGCCCTGGCCGCGGCCACCAAACCGGGCATCGTCGACGTCCATCTGCTCGCGAACTACACGCCGCTGGACGAAGACGAGAAGGGAACGATGATCGTCGCCGTGGGCGACCTGGTGCTCACCACCGTCCGGCTGGACGCCTCTGGCCGAGTGGACAGCAACTTCTCCATCCCGGCCGATCTCGCGGCGCGCAACCAAGACGTGACCGTCACTGTGAGATATGAACCCGGCCCCGGTTGTACCCCGCTGACCCTGCCGATGAACTTCGATATCGACCCGATGTCCACCGCGATAGTTCGGCGTGGCGGTGAGGTGTCGATGGGAGGCTTTTCGGCGCTGCCCCAAGGTTTCATTCCGAAGTTCCAAGTCGCATTCGATGGAAGTGACCCGGACGAACTCGCGCATGCGGCGACGATCATCGAACTCATCCAACGGCTTTCATCGACCGCGATGCTGCCCGAGCTGGTCAGTCTCGAACAGGCCGCCCAGAGCGACACCAGCGCACTCATCATCGCCAGTGCTGAGTCGGTGCAGCGAAACGACCTGGACCCGCCGATTGCTCCACAAGGCGACAACCTGTCACAAGTCGATCTCCCGTCTTCGACCGTCATCGACATCGACACCGGGCTGGCTGCCCTCCAGAGCTATGCGCAGAACAACCGGACGGTCGTCCTGCTGACCGCATCAGGTCCGTGGACTCTCGCGGCGCCACTATTCGGCTATGTCGCAGGCCTTCCTGAGGGTTGGCGCGAGCTGACCGGCGACGTACTGGTGGTCGGACAGGGCGCCGACCCGCAAAACTTCACCGTGAGGTCCGATGGTCCGACGATGGCAGGGGTTCCGTCCCCCGCGGATGTCGACGTTCACCAGGATTCCCGCGGCTGGTACGAGTGGACCTTGCTCGGCGCGGGAGTACTCGTCGTGCTGGCCGTCATAGGGGGAGCAATTGCCTTGCTGAGACGGCGATCTCGTCCCATCGCCAGCGCGGAAACTCAGCCCTGAGCACTAAAGCCCTGGTGAGGTTGCGCAAAACGGGCAGATCGCGGCGGCCGGCGCGGCCGACTCGTAGTATCTTCTCGACTATTTCTTGAAGCGGGGAGCGGTCTATGCGTCGGACACTTCAGATCGAATTCAATGAGTTGAGTCCGACGTTGATCGATGACTTGATAGCGGCGGGCGAGTTGCCGAACTTCCGGCGACTGCAGGAATCCTCCGAGGTCTTCGTCACCGACGCTTCTGATGAGGCCACCCTCGAACCCTGGACGCAGTGGCCGACCCTGCACACCGGGATCGCAGACCGCGACCACGGTATCCAGCACCTCGGCGAGGGGAATCGAATCGCTGGTCGAGGTATCGCGCGCGAGTTGGCGAGGTCAGGATTCAAGGTCGGCGTGTTCGGATCGATGAACGTCGACTACGGGCCGTTGGACGGCTTCGTGGTGCCCGATCCGTGGAACCCGAACTCGACTCCGCACCCCGCCAGTCTGAACGCGTTCACCAACTTCGTGGTTTCGGCCGTGCAGGAGAACTCCGCGAACACGCTGAACAAGAAGGCCGCGCTGCCCTTCCTCGCGTACCTCGCCACCCACGGCCTGACGCCGGCTACGTGTACCTTGGCATTGCGGCAGCTGATCGATGAGCGGCGCGACCCTGGTCTCACATGGCGGCGGTCGATCATCCTGGATGCCATGTCTTACGACGTCTTCCGCAAGCTGGTGCGCAGCCGCGAGGTGGCCTACGCCACGTTCTTCTCCAACTCAACCGCCCACTTTCAGCATTATTTCTGGCGCAATTTCCGGCCGCAGAGCTTCTCGGCGCCGCCGCCGCCCGAGGACCACCCCTCCTTGGCAGACGCCATGCTCGCCGGCTACCGCAACTACGACCGGCTGATCGGACGCTTTCTGTCCGACTTCCCCCACGACCGCCTCGTTTTCGCCACTGCGCTGAGCCAGCAGCCTTGGGATACGACGAAATGCACGTATCGTCCCAAGGACTTCGGCCGATTGCTGAACGTCCTCGGCCTCAACCCATCTCGGGTCTCGTTCGCGCCGGTGATGGCCGAGGAGTTCATGTTGTCGTTTTCCGACACCGCAGCGGCGGATGAGGCTTTGACGCGGCTCAACGACTCCCGGATCGGGAACGAACCGCTGTTTCGGTACGAGCAGTCCGACCCGCTTAGGGTCAAGGTCGGATGTGCGGTCAACGAGTGGACCCCGGATCAGGGTGCGGTCACCATGCCTGACGGTTCACGGGTGCCTTTCGACGATCTGTTCGCCCGGATACACACCATCCGCAGCGGCCGACATCATCCCGACGGTTGCTTCTGGGTGCAATCTCCCACGCCTCGCAATATCGGCGAGCGGATTCCGCTGACGTCGGTGGCGCCGACGATCCTCCGGCTCTTCGGCGTCGATCCACCCGCCTATATGACCGAGCCGGCGGTCGAGCTTGCCTGTCAGGCGGCCTGACTCCCCAGCCCAAGTTGCCCATCGCTTCTTCAGAGGGCGATACGGGTAAGTCGACAATCGCTCAGGGCGTCCTTCATCGGCTCGCGGCCAACGTCGCAAAGGTTGGCGTCTTCCCCCAATCACCCGCCTCGGCGAGATCGCGACTACATCCTCGAGTTGTTGCCGTCGCAAGCAACCGCGGGCCTGCCGTATGAGGATTGGGTAGGTGTCAGCTACCAGCAGCTGCATGAGGACACCGCCCCGGCGTTCATCCGAGACGTATCCAGAAACTGCATCTGGATACCAACATCAGCTCCGGCCGCCTTGCCGATATCGGTTTCACCCAGCAGTATTCGCTGCTCGAGGCTTTTGCCGATTGGCGTCGCGAATCCGGCGGAGGGCTGCCTCGGTGAGCGGTCACCGAAAATCTGCAGTTCTTCCCTTGCCGCAGCCGTGTATTCCTTGGAGTACGTGGTCAATTGCCCCAGTTCGGCCGCTGCCATCGAGCAGGTCGTCAGCCACTGAATCGTGGCATCAGACTCTGCCGAAGCGGTCGAATTGGTTGGCAAGCAGTTCAATTCGCGCTGAAGCATAGCGAGCGCCGCATGATTCGAGTGTTCGCGACCGTCCTCGGCGTGCTCGCGTTCGCCGTCGGTGCCGCCGGATTGGTGTCGCGGTATCTGCCTATCGACAACGAGGTCATCCTCGTTGTCGCCGCGGCATCGCCGTATCTGGCGGTAGCGGGCGTGATCGCGGTGATCCTGTTCGCCATTGCGCGACGCTGGGTGCTGACGATCCTTGCCGCGGTGTTATGCGTGGTGATGGTCGGCGTCCAACTGCCCCGCTTCGTCGGGCCGGAGCGGGCGGGGGTGCCGAGTGTGGCGGTCAGGGTGGTGACCGCCAATCTCGGTTTCGGACTGGCGCATCCGGGCGCCGTCACCGAGTTGGCGCTTTCGTCCGCCGATGTGCTGGTGATCCAGGAGCTGACGTCGGAAGCCGCGGCGCGGTTATCCGCGGCGGGGCTGGACGAGAGGTTTCCGCACAGCGTGCTCAATCCGGAGAGGCAGGCGTCCGGCATCGGGGTGTGGAGCCGGTATCCGATCGTGGATTCGGCGCACATCGAGGGCTACCAGATGCCGATGCTGAGGGCGCGGATTGAGGTCCCGGGTGATGTTCGCACCCACGGTCCTGGCGGTGCACCTCGCCGCGCCGTGGGTGCAGCCGCTGCACTACTTCCGCGACGACCTCGCGCTTCCCTGCCACCTTGCGCGAGGTGGCCCGCGACGCCGGCGCGGGCGCGGTAATTGTCGCGGGCGACCTGAACTCCACCTTCGACATGGAGCCGTTTCGGAAGTTCCTCGCGGAGGGTTACCGCGACGCGGGGGAGCAGGTCGGCGCGGGTCTGACCCGCACCTACCCGAGTAAGCCCTGGCGCGCGCCGATGACCGGCATCGACCACGTGCTCGTCTACAACTGCGTGGGGTCGTCGGTGCGCACCGTCGAACTGCCCGGCTCCGACCATCGCGGACTGGCTACCACCATCGAGGTTCCGATCGACCCGACCGCCAGCTATCCGGTGGTCTAAGGCCGAGGTTCGGCGGGCGTAGGTTCGACGAGTCCGCGTCAGCTAAGAGATTGTCGGCGACGCTCAATCGCCCGGTCGTCGAGCGTGAACCTTAGGGTGAGTCTTGGAGAAGGTCGTCGTCAACCTCGGGCTTGACGACTCGGTACAGCCGCCATTGCTCCTGCCCGAACGCGCCCTGAGCTGAGTGCACTAATACACCGATTCCCGCCCCGTCCGCCCACATCGTCGGATAGCGGGTCAGAACGGTATCCGGCGCGGCGTTGTACTTGGGGTTGGTGACGAGCAAGTACTGCACGCCAAAGTCCCACGGACGATTCAGGGCTGCGGTGTAGTCGAAGTCGGTGTCGATGATGAACTGTTTGGGATCGTAGGACGCCAACCAAACTCCCCAGTTCATGAACGTGTCCATCAGTACCGATCCGTCGGGCAAATTCTGCCGGTCGAGATGGGCCGCGAGAATTCGGTCGTCCATGCCAACTCGACGATACCACTGTTCGTCGGGCGGAAAACGATCCGGATCGATGAGCGAATTGAGCCCGAACTGCAACTGATGGTTGCCGATGTCCTTGTTAAGCATCGAAACAGATGACAAGGGAACACCAACGAGAAGTGAGACGCTCAGGACCGCCGTACCAATTCGGCTCGGGGCGGTGTTCACTCGCCAACGGCCCACCGGTTCGTCAGTGGGAGTCCACCAAATCAACGCGATGACAATCACCATCGGAACCGCCGGTAGGTAATAACGGAACCACCCGAACGTCGTGTCCGTGTAGGCGCCCCACAGGGAGAACGCCAAGATTGATCCGAATGTCACAATGGGTAGCAGTCCGTCGATCCGCCTGGTCGATACGACAATCACCACCGCTATGGCAACAGCGAACCCCGTTAAAGGTTGCATGGCCAACGTTCTGATCGCTAGCACCATCCATTCCTGCGGCACGTCGGCGACGCCGGCGCCGCGGGACAGCGATGTCGCGACCTGGCTGGTATTGCCGTACTGGGAGGACAGGGTCGCGAATAGCTGGCCTGTCAGGATCCATCCGGTGACGGCCCATGCTACGAACGCCACGCCCAGAGGGAACAGCACGATCAGCATGTTGAGAATCGCCGACGATATGGGTGTCCGCGACCGGTAGCGGGTCAGCGTTATGGCCGCAACTAACACGGCTGCACCGGCGGCAGCGACTATGACTTCGTAGCGTGCGAGATATCCTAAGCCCAAGGCGATTCCGGCCCAGGCAAGATCTCCCACGGCCTGGGAGTTGACCCATCTGAGCAAGTGGCGAATACACCAAAGGATGAAAAATATCTCGGCGGCTTCACTCAACCCTGACCCGCCGTACGTGACGACCATCGGGTGGAGCGCAAAGGCGGTTACCGCGATGTACCGCCAGACCCGACCGACGCCTCGATCCATCGCGATCCGTCGGATCATTAGCGCCGCGCCGGCCATAAAGGCTGCGCTCTGTATCGCGCCGGCCAGCCCGTATGTCTTTAGCTCCGGCCACCATTGGTGCAACGGCAGTAGCGGGATCTCAATGATGCTGGGCAACGGGTTCCACACAAAGCCAATTGCGGATAGGTGGGGATCCCTGCTCATCAGTGCAAAGCCTGCGTGGGCAACCCGACTAGGTCCGTCGCCGTCGAAGAGGTTGTAACGCATGATCAGAACGGCGTTGACCACGACGTACCCCGCCGTGAGAACCAAAAACAGTACGACCGCGGGCCACGATACGCGTCGCCTCGGTGACGACGACTTCTCCTCTGTGGACGCCGGGACGGTCTCAGCAACAACGACACTCATCGAGGACTCATGCCTTCGCGCGTCGCCTTCGTAGGACCACAATCAAAAGTGCGGCCACAACAGCGACGGCCCCTGCTGCGATGGAGGCCCAGACCCACCATCGCCAGCCGTTGCCAAGGTCTGGTTGCGGCGCCATAGCATCACCAGCGCGCACGGCCAGGCTGGCGGTGGCCCCTGCAGGGCCGGTGGCAACGGTGTCGCCGACCAGAGATGCCCACCGGTTCTCAAGTCCCCTGATGTAGTCGAAACTTCGGTCCACCAGGCCCCACTCACCGGTGCTGTTCAGCGCGAGCACCATCCGTTCGTTCTGTGAGAAGGCCTGCACCACACCAAGGGGACCATGGACATCAACGTCTGTGATCGGGGCACCGTTGACGTCGACGACGCTGGCGCCGGTAGTAAGCATCGGGGGCTGCATGCCCGCTTTCGCGAGCTCCTCGCCACTGGCGACGACCAGTAACCCCGAGCCGCGTCCTGAGGCTTCATCGAGAGTCGTTAGCCGTGGCCGCAGCGGTCCCGCCGAGTGTTGTCCCATCAGATTGATTGCCTGCGCGGCATAGCTGATGTGCTCCGGCTGATCAATCGACACATCGAACTCAGGTGCAAATGCCATTGGTAGAACCGGGAATCCGCCGCGATTGCGACTTCCAGGCCTCACGGCGACTGTTGACTTGGGATCTACCGTGAAGGTGATTCTGTCTGTAAGTGGAGCGCAGTCCCTTTCGGGGTTGTAGCGAATCTCCAGTGAGAGTCCAATATTCGAGGAGATGGTTTCCGGTGGCAGGTCAAAGTTGAGGTCGAGTACGCCGGACTCGTCAAGTTTGCGCGATGCGAGCACGGTACTTCCGGAGCGAATCAAAATGGAAGCGTTCGCCGATGTCACGGGAGTGTAGTTGGCGATGAAGTGCACCCGTGCGTGGTCGATTGAGCCAACGGCAAAGGCTGATGCGTCGAATCCGACGTAGAGTGTGTCCACGCCCAAGATCTCCGCCTCGGCCGCCATGTCGAGTTCGCCGAAACTGCGTGTGTATGCCGCAGTAGGAACATCGGTCTCCGCTGAAGTAACGGACGCAGTGGGTGTTTGGGCGAGCTCGAACCGGCGGTCAGTGAATAGATCCACCTGTCGTAGCAGTTCCTCTCCTTTCCCGGTGATTGCCAGAACCGCCGCCTGAGTTCCAGGGTTCTCGACGGCGATCCCGGGCTTGTCGCCCTCGCGTATCGCTATCGTTCGCCGCGTTGGTCCGCCGCCCTCAACCGGCGACGACGAAGTGTTGACATCGATCCTGATCGGGATTGGCCGACTCAAGTGGGTGAGGTTGGCAACTAGTGCGAGCGCTGCCTGTTGCTGATCGCGGCTTGGTTTGGGACCTACTCCGATGGTGATCTGGTCGAGATAGCGCGGCAGGAATCCTGCGACCGTTGTGGGGTCCGGGGGCGGACCGGAGAATGTGGTCATCAGCTGACTCAAGGTGAGTGAAGGAAGTTGAGAGCAGCTATTCGAAGTCGGGTTGTTGTCCCGCAGAATGAAACTCAGCGGTGCTCTTCCTTTGGTTATCAGTGCGCCGCTGATGTCCACGTTGAACGGCACTGTTGGCACCCCCACGGGCACGACGATGCTACCGAGCACAATGCCGCGTGCATCCAGGACGTCGACACGGCCATTGATCACATTGACGACCGATCCGATCTGGCCGGTAAGCATTGAAGGTCCGATGCCCTCCGGTACCGGGATCGATGTGTCGAAGGTCTGGTTGGAGCCGATCAGGTCCAGTCTGTCTGGCAGCCCCAATTGCCTCCAGCCAATCGCCGGTGTCACGTTCGGTTCGACGGCAACGCTTTCATATGGCTGGGCAGATGCGACAGACCCTGCGGGCAGCACGGTTTGCACGCCTACGGTTCCGACGACGGCGAGTGGCACGATGAGCGCCCGCGCGATGGCGCGCATTAATTACCTCCAGTAATAGTTGTGCTCGAGGCTGTGGAATGGGTGAGACCGTGCACCGTCTTCTCCCAGAAGAATGGGCGGAATACCAATTGGTACAGCGCTTTAAGCGCGGCAATCGACTGGAGCAACCAGTACAGCGGCGCCAGCAATGCCGCCCACCACAGATAGGGCTTACCCAGGGCTTGCGTGGCGACCAAGCCAACGAAGATTGACAACGGGGCGCCGACAATGAACAGCACCAAGCAGATGTAGTAGGTCAACGGCGGAAAGACTTCCGCCACGAATGCGGGCCTGCCGAGTACCCACACCAACATCGCGAACCAGAAGATCAAGTTGATAGCGGCTGTCAGCGGCACTCCGCCGGTCATGTTGATAAGACGCAGAGTGGCCTTGATGCCGATCGTATCGCGCAGCTGGGCTGGGCTGCGCAGGTGGACCAGCATCGTCTGCAGATAACCCTTGTACCAACGGGACCGTTGCCGGATCCAGTTGACCACATCAGCGTTGGCTTCCTCCAACGTGATCGAATCGAGGATCAGTGTTCGGTAGCCATGCCGAGCCAACCGAACCCCTAGATCGGCATCCTCGGTGACGTTGAACTCGTCCCAGCCGCCAATCTCGCGCCAAACCTTGGTGGTCATGTGGTTGGACGTGCCACCGAGCGGCACGACACATCTCAACTCGTCGACTGCGGGCAACACGACGCCGAACCACTGGTCGTACTCGAGCGAGAACCATCGGGTGAGCAGGTTCTGCCGCTCGTTGAAGTACGCGAGCCGCGCTTGTAGACAACCGATTTCAGGCGGCACCCGTCGAAAGGCTGCAACAGCGCGCCGAAGCTGCAACGGGTCTGGAATGTCCTCGGCATCGTAGATCGTCACCATCTCGCCCTTGAGATCGGGCAGCGACATACCGTAGTTGCACGCCTTGGGCTTCGTACGGGGCAAGCTGTATGGCACCAGGACGACCCGCACAGACTGCAAGTCTGCATCGAAGAGCGCCGTCTGCGTGGCGAGGTCGTCCTCTTCCACCAGCAGCAGGATCTCGAGCTTGTCGGTGGGGTAGTTGAGCCTGCCCACGCCGTTGATGAGGTTGGACACGATGGCGGGCTCGTCATAGACAGGCAGCAGCACGGTGTAGACCGGAAGTTCGTCGTCGGTCAACGCTAGGGCTTCTTCGTCGCTGATGTGGACCAGCGCAGACGTGTTCAAACCCCTGAGCACCAGATAGTTTCGATCGATCGTCGAAACCAGGTACAGCATCGCGATCAGTAGCGTAAGCAAGGGCGGAATGTGGTGTGGCAGCGCGAACGCGGAACCCACGAAAAGCAAGGTTGCACAACCAAAGCCGAACAACACTCTGCGGCCGAGAATCGTGCGTGCGGATAAGTTCGCCGGCAGTACAACTGGTTGGCTGGTTTCAGTCACCGGCCGTTGCTCCAGGCGCCGTGTCGGAGGATTCCATCAACAGCTTGATTACACGGTCCGCACGCGCCACGACCAACGGGTCGACCTGTCCGACACCATCTGGCTGCTGGCGGGCCAACCACAGCGCGGGCTTGATCGATGTATCGAGAAGCGAAAGCGCCTCGGGGGCTGGTGGTGGCGCGTCGCGCTTGGCCGTCTGGTTGACGATCACGGTGACCCGTTGGTATTCGTCGCCGGTCTTCCACATCCAGGTCACGGCGTACCAGTCCACAGCGGCGGCGTCGGTTGTGGCGTCGGCGTTACTGTGGATCACTCTGGCACCAGAGGGCATCGATTCGCTTGCGACTGACTGGTATTCGATCGGCCTGCTGCTCGGGTACCAGATGGCGTTGTCGAAGTCGGTGAGAGTCGCGAGACGCCCGGTGGTGATGACATCGACGGCCGCAGTTGGCATTCCGTCGACGGGAGGTACGACATAGCGGACGAAGGTGGCGTCCGCACCGACGTACCTCGTGATGAACGGGAATTCTTCCTGCGACGTCAGTCCGGCACGCTGCTCCCAGTCAGCAGAAACCGTTGATGCATACTGGCTCTTCGCGTGCGGCGGGTTGATCAGCAGCAGCATCACCGCTACCAGCACCAGCATCAGCAGGGACAGTGGTGAACGGTGCGGCATGTCCGTCCAGGCGCTGGTCGCGGTGCTCACCAGGTGCGCATCACGCAGAAGCATGACCACGGTGACGACGACGGGCACGACGCCCGCGACCAGCAAGACTGTGGCGGCGAGACTCAGGTGATCGCCTACGCTCGCTGTCAGCGCGCTCGAGCTCGCCAGGCACACCAGGGTCGCTGATACTCGCCGCCCCCGTGATGCAGAGCGGCCGGCTAGAAAAACCGCCGTCGCGCCGAGAGCAGCTGTCAGGAGTGCGACCACCGTGTCCGACCCGCCAAACGCCGCTGCAGTCAACAGGAAGGGCAGCGGGCTGATGCAACACACCGCAAAAAGCCATAATTGCCACATCCGCACCACGTGTCTGACGCCGAACATCAACGCCACCAGGCACGCGATCCAGAGCAGAACGCCCAGCAGGTCCAACTGCCATTGGACGGCCAGAGTGGGCATGCGATTCCGGAGCAGATAGATGCCGGTGAAGCCGACAATGCCTGCAATGAGTGCGACGATCCAGTCCGATTCGGTATCGCTGACGCCCCTGGGCGCCTGGCGGTAACCCGAGGCGATGACCCCGATCAGGATCGGCAGGACGAGCAGGACCACTGCCCGCGACCCGGCGAGGGCGTCGCCGAGGATGTCGGCGATCGCAAAGGCGTAGGCGGCAAAAGACAGAATCGCAAACACCGCGAGGCGGGGCCAGTATCGCTGCGTTACCGCTATCGAACTGGCTGGCGGCGCCTCCACCAAGGCAAGTGGGCGCACGAGAGTGACGTTCGACGTTTCCAAGATTTCACCTCTAGGACGGTCCCCCGCGGACAGTCAGTTATGAAGTTTGCTAGGCAACCACGGTACTGATGACGTGTTTATGCCGTAATGCAAACTACCAGCAAAATACGTAACTCGCTGTGACATATGAGTCAAATCACACGACCGACAATTTTTGGCAAACACTCGCAGCGGGTACTCCACGCAGTGCGAGCTATCTCGCCGGCCCCCCGAGGCCGTCCCCGCGATGGTACGCGATCTTGATGACGTCCACGTCAAAGGCGAGCCCGGCCCCGCAGGCCTCGCGCTCCGAGCGAACGGTTTGAGCCGTGCCCTAGGCTGGTCCCGTGCCCGCTGAGCCAACTTCGGGGATCTACATCGCGTCACCAGAGGGCGACACGGGCAAGTCGACAATCGCCCTCGGCATCCTTCACCGGCTGGCCGCGAACGTGGCGAAGGTCGGCGTGTTCCGTCCCATCACCCGCCTCGGCGAGGACCGCGACTACATTCTGGAACTTTTGCTGCCGCAGGCCACCGCGGGCCTGCCCTACGAGGATTGCGTGGGGGTCAGCTACCAGCAACTGCACGAGGGCCCCGACGCCGCCATCGGCGAAATCGTCGACCGGTATCACCGGGTCGCCGACCAGTGTGACGCGGTGCTGATCGTCGGCAGTGATTACACCGACGTCGCCGCGCCCAGCGAGTTGTCGACCAACGCGCGCATCGCGGCCAACCTCGGTGCGCCCATCGTGCTCGCGGTGAAGGCCAAGGACCGCGGCCCCGAGCAGGTCGCCCAGATTGTCGACGTCTGTCTGACTGAGATACGCACCCAGCACGCACACGCCGCGGCGGTGGTGGCCAACCGCTGCGACCCCGGCGGTATGGAGGCCATGGCGGCGGCACTCGAGCCCTTCACCCCGAAGTGCTACGTCCTGCCCGAGGAGCCGCTGCTGGTCGCACCCTCGGTCGAAGAATTGCAGACGGCCGTCGAGGGTACCGTGATCGCGGGCGATCCCGCGCTGCTGTCACGCGAGGCGATGCATGTGCTGGTGGCGGGCATGACCGCCGAGCACGTGCTGGAGCGGCTGCACGAAAGCGTTGCCGTCATCACGGCGGGCGACCGCTCCGATGTCGTCCTGGCGGTTGTGAGCGCCCATGCCGCGGAAAACTTTCCATCGCTGTCATGCCTCATCCTCAACGGCGGTCACGAGTTGCATCCGTCCATTGCATCGCTGGTGTCCGGCTTGCGCCTGCGGTTGCCGATCATCACCACGAGATTCGGTACATTCGAGACCGCCAGCCGGGTGGCCTCTGCGCGGGGCCGGGTCACCGCAACCTCGCTGCGCAAGATCGACACCGCACTTGCTCTGATGGACAAGCACGTCGATATCGCGGATTTATTGGCGCAGTTGACGATCGCGATCCCATCGGTCGTCACTCCGCAGATGTTCACCTACCAGCTGCTGGATTGGGCGCGTTCGGACCGTAAGCACATCGTGTTGCCCGAGGGCGAAGACGATCGCATCCTCACCGCAGCGGGACGCCTGCTACGGCGCGGCGTCGCCGACCTTACGATCCTCGGCGAGGAAGCTCAGATCCGGGCGCGCGCAGCCGAACTCGGCCTCGATCTGTCGGCGGCGGCGGTAATCAACCCGAAGACCAGCGAGCTGAGTGACAGGTTCGCCCAACAGTACGCCGAGTTGCGCAAACACAAGGGCGTCACCGTGGAGCAGGCCCGCGAGATCATCCACGACGTGTCGTACTTCGGCACCATGCTGGTGCACAACGACATGGTCGACGGCATGGTGTCGGGCGCCCGCCACACCACCGCCCACACCGTGCGACCCTCGTTCGAGATCATCAAGACGCTGCCCGACGTGTCGACGGTGTCGAGCATCTTCCTGATGTGTCTCGCGGATCGGGTGCTCGCCTACGGTGACTGTGCGATCGTGCCGGATCCGACATCGGAACAACTCGCCGACATCGCCGTCTCGTCGGCGCGCACCGCCGCCAGGTTCGGCATCGATCCGCGGGTGGCCATGCTGTCGTATTCGACGGGAACCAGCGGAACGGGCGCTGATGTCGACAAGGTCAGGGTCGCAACAGAACTCGTCCGTGAGCGGGAGCCGGGCCTGCTGGTCGACGGGCCGATCCAGTACGACGCGGCGGTCGAGCCGTCAGTGGCCAAGACGAAGATGCCCGACTCGAGAGTCGCCGGACGCGCCACCGTGCTGATCTTCCCCGACCTCAACACCGGCAACAACACCTATAAGGCCGTCCAGCGAAGCGCCGGCGCGATCGCGATCGGCCCTGTGCTGCAGGGCCTGAAGAAACCGGTCAACGACCTGTCGAGGGGCGCTCTGGTCGAGGACATCGTGAACACCGTCGCGATCACCGCGATCCAGGCGCAGTCGCTGTGAGTCGCGTTCTGGTGGTGAACTCGGGTTCGTCGTCGCTGAAATACGCGGTGGTGGATGCGGATTCGGGTGACACGATGGCTGATGGCATCGTCGAGCGGATCGGGGAAGGCGAGATCCCCGACCACGCCGCGGCATTGCAGGTCGTGTTCGACGAGTTGGCGGACGACATGGCCGGACTGGTGGCCGTGGGGCACCGAGTGGTGCACGGCGGGCCCGACCTCTATGAACCCACGCTCGTCGACGACGCGCTCGTTGCCAAGCTCGTTGAGCTTTCTTCCCTTGCGCCGCTGCACAATCCGCCTGCACTGCTGGGTATCGAGGTGGCCCGTAGGGCGCTTCCGGGTCTTCCGCACATCGCGGTGTTCGACACGGCGTACTTTCACGACCTGCCGCCCGCTGCTGCGACATACGCCATCGATCGCGACATCGCCACGCGATGGAATATCCGGCGGTACGGATTTCACGGCACGTCGCATCGGTACGTCAGCGAGCGGGCCGCCGTATTCCTCGGTGCACCTTTGGATTCGGTGCGTCAGATCGTGCTGCATCTCGGCAACGGGGCATCGGCCTCGGCGATCGACGGCGGGCGCCCGGTGGACACCTCGATGGGTCTGACCCCGATGGAGGGTCTGGTGATGGGCACCCGTTCCGGCGACATCGACCCGGGCGTCATCACCTATCTGTGGCGTACCGCCAAGATGAGCGTCGAGGACATCGAGTCGATGCTCAACCGTCGCGCCGGAATGCTCGGCCTCGGCGGTGAGATCGACTTCCGGGTGGTCCGCGAACGCATCGAATCCGGCGACGCCTCAGCTCAATTGGCCTACGACGTGTACATCCACCGGCTACGCAAGTACATCGGCGCCTACCTCGCCGTGCTCGGGTCCGTCGATGTCATCACGTTCACCGCGGGCGTCGGTGAGAACGACACAGTTGTCCGCCGCGACGCGCTGAGCGGGATGTCCGCGTTGGGCATCGAGCTCGACGAGCAGCTCAACGTCGAGCCCAGCAAGGCGGCGCGACGAATCTCGGCGGTCAGCTCGCGAACGACCGTCTTGGTGATACCCACCGACGAGGAGCTGGCGATCGCAAGGGCTTGCGCCCGGCTGGTCAGTGAGCTGCGGTGAGCTGCTGCGGTGCCTTCTCGAGAGGTAGGGCACCGTCCGGATCGCAGATCGCCAGGACGCGACGCACCTGACGGCCCGCCTGCAGCTCCCACGTGGCATCGCTACCGCAACAGATCACGTTGATGTTGTGCAGCGCCGCGAAACCGGCGGTGGCCAGAAAATCCACCAGCCGCAGGTCGAGCACGACGTGCTCCGCGCCCGTGATGTGGCGTTGGACATAGCCGGCGAGTTCACGACTGTTGGACGCGTCGATCTCGCCCTCGACCACGACGGTGACTGTCGAAGGAGCGTCACGGTGCGCCTCGAAGGCCGCGCGGTGGTGCTCCTCGCGCTTGCCGACGGATTCGGGGTCGGGTCTGAATATTCGGGAGGTACTTATCGTCACGATGGGCTCCTGAGGTGGAATGGGGCCCTTTGTCTTAAAGCCGCCGAACTGGTTGGAAAATTCAACCTGAGGTAGACGCTACTACGGATTTCGTGCAATGACTATGGCAGCTTGATGAGGGAATTCCCGCTGAACAGGCATTTTCTCCACGCGTTGTACTACGGATTTCGTTGTGTGGATAGCTTAGAAGGTCGAGGTGGGGCGCACGCTGTTGGCGAGATCCACCAGCGCATAGCGATGTCCCTGGGTGGGCGCGGCGCGCGCGAGGCTGCGCAGCGACGATTCGACGCCGAGCTGAAGTCCGTGTTCGGTGAACGGGAAGCCGAGGATGTGGTTGGTGCTCGCGGTGTTGTCGGCCAGCCAGTCCATCGCGGTCCCGAGGACCAGCGCCCGGATCTGCAGCACCCGCGGTTCGGTGTCCGGTAACGCCTCAACGCGTCGTGCCGCGTCGCGGATGTGTTGTTCGGTGATCTCGTTGATTGACCGTCCGGACAGCAATGTCACGGCGCTCGTCAGCCTCGCGGTGGTGAAGTGCCTCGACATGACGGGTACCTGATCCAGCGTCCGCACCGCAGCGTCCCGGTTCCCCGCCGCCGACTCCGAACGTGCCAATCCGAAGCCCGCCGAGATGACG
Source organism: Mycobacterium neglectum (assembly GCF_002591975.1). Classification (GTDB taxonomy): domain Bacteria; phylum Actinomycetota; class Actinomycetes; order Mycobacteriales; family Mycobacteriaceae; genus Mycobacterium; species Mycobacterium neglectum. Next base: position 109,743 of record NZ_NVQE01000014.1, read on the forward strand.
CCGTTGTCGGTGGACCACACCGTGTCGTAGAACTTGCGCTGTGGGGCTTCATCGATCTGGGCGCCGGCCAGCTCAGCGGTGGCGGCCAGGGCAAGCTTGGGTGCCAACTCGCCGGGCAGGGTGTCGAGCACCTCCGTGAAATACTTTGTGGCGGAGTCGTAGTCGGACGTCAGCATCGCCGACACGGCGCGGAACCACACCAACCGCCACCGCCAGCCGACCCGTTCGGCGAGATCGTCGAGCTTGCGGGTGGCCTTGGCGACATCGCCCAGGTCGAGCAGGGCGCGCACCTCCATCAGCGGCAGTTCGACGGACTCCGACAGGTCGATGCCCTCAGAATCGAGCGCTCCGTGGCGGGCGGCGCGCAACGAGTCCAATGTCTGCACGGGTTGTGTCAGCACGCTCGCCGACAACACGGTCGCGCCGACGTCGGTCGGATCGACCAGTGGTACCTGCAGCGCCTTGACGATGTCCTGTGCGGTCAGCCGTTCGGAATGCACCTGCCCATCGAGGTAGACGTCGGTGTGGGCCACCAGCAGGTCGACCCCGAACGTGGATCGCGAGGCGGAGAACACCGTCGACAGGCCGGGGCGCGGCACGCCGGTATCGCGGGCCACGACTTCGCGCAGGACGCCGAGCAGTTGACTCGTCATCTCCTCTGAGCTGGCGAACCGCCGCCGCGGATCCGGATCGATGGCGCGGCGCAACAGCCGGGCGAACGAGTCGTATTCAGTGAGCACCGGATCGTCCTCGGGCAGACCGTCGACGTATCGGCCTTTGCGGGTGCGCATGTTCAGGGTCAGTGCCGCCAGGGTGCGGCCGACGGTGTAGATGTCGGTGGCGACCGTCGGCCCGGTGCGCACGATCTCCGGTGCCTGGTAACCCGGTGTGCCGTAAAGGTATCCGTACGAGTTGAGGGTCGACACCGCCCCGAGGTCGATCAACTTGAGCTGTTCCTCGGTGATCATGATGTTCTCGGGCTTGAGGTCGTTGTAGGCCAGGCCGATCGAGTGCAGATAGCCCAGCGCGGGCAGGATCTCCAGCATGTAGCCGATGGCCTGGGCGACCGGCACCTTCTCGCCCTTGGCCTGCTTGAGTGAGGTACCGCCCACGTACTCCATCACGATGTAGCCGACGGGGTTGCCGTGCTTGTCGTCGTGCTCGACGAAGTTGTAGATCTTCACGATGCCCGGATGGGTGACCTCGGCGAGGAACTGGCGCTCGAGCATCGCGATCTTCTGTGCTTCGGCGTCACCCGAATGCACCAAACCCTTGAGGACGACCGGGCGCTCGTTGACGTTGTGATCGAAGGCCAGGTACACCCAGCCGAGACCGCCGTGGGCGATGCAGCCCTTGATCTCGTATTGGTCGTTGATCATGTCACCCGGGCTCAGCTGTGGCAGAAAGGAATACGCGCTTCCGCAGTGGGGGCACCAGCCCTCGGAGAGCGCGTCGCCGTCCCCCGAAGATCGGCCGACCGGGCGGCCGCAGTTCCAGCAGAACCGCTTGGACTCAGCGACCACCGGGTTGGTCATCAACGCTTCAAGCGGATCCTTGGCACGCACACGGGGGATCTCGACGAGGCCGCCGCCGAGGCGGCGCATCGGCGACAACGCCCGCGTGGCCGTCGTGTGATCCTGTGGTTCGGTCTCGCCGGTGCCGACGGACGTTCCCTCTGAGTCGTCATCGAAGTGCGGGCGGTAGACCGCCTGGGTGGCCATCGGCCGCATCGTGGCGGCGCTGTCGAAATCGAGGTCGTCGAGGCTGGCCGGTTGGGTTCCCGGTCCGGCTTCGTCGATTTCTTCTGAATGCTGCTCGGCCATCAGCCCGAATACCTTGCCACTGGTGGCGCGGGGGCGGGGCCGAGCACCGTCAACCACTTGCGGTACAACGTGTTCCACGTGCCGTCGCGGCGGATGCGTTCCAGCGTGCCGTTCACGAAGCGCACCAGCCCGGTGTTCTGCAGGTTGATCCCGATTCCGTAGGGCTCTTCGTTGAGGCTGGGCCCGACGATGTGGAGATAGGGGTCTTGGGCCACGAGCCCGGCCAGGATGGAGTCGTCGGTGCTCACCGCGTCGGCCTGCCTCTGCTGCAACGCCACCAGGCAGTCTGCCCACGCGACGACGCCGACGATGATCGGCGGCGGCGTGATCTCCTGGATCCGCTGCAGTGACGTCGTGCCCTTCGCGACGCACACCCGCCTGCCGGACAGGTCCGACGGTTCTGAGATCGTCGAATCGCGCGGCGCCAGGATCCGCTGGTTGGCATTGAAGTACACCGTGGAGAAGTTGACCAGCTTCTTGCGCTCGCACGTGATCGTCATCGTCTTGACGACGACGTCCACCTGGTTGTTCTGCAGCCCGGCGATCCGGTCGGCCGAGGACAGGATGCGGTACTCGACCTGCGACGGGGTGCCGAAGATATCGCGAGCGATCTCGCCTGCGATGTCGACGTCGAATCCCGTGATCTCACCGGTGATCGGATCGCGAAAGGAGAACAGGTTGCTACCGATGTCGAGGCCGACGATCAACCGTCCGCGGTTCCGGATGTTGTCGACCGCGGCTTCGGCGTCGGCCCGATTGTTGAACGGCCGCAGGCTCGCGGTGCGGTCACACTCGTCTTCGGGCTCAGCTGGTACGCGCACTATTTCGGGAGGTACTTCCTGCATACCCGCCGGCGTCGGTGGAGGAAGCGTGAGACCGGGAGTCTGAATCACCGACGACGCCTGTGCGCAGCCTGCCAGCACCACCGTCGTGGCGAGGACGGCGGTCAGCTTCCCTAGCTTTCCGGTCACCGGTACTCACTCAACCTTGGCCACAACCCCAGTGCCACCGCCAGCGCCGCCACGACCGAAAGCGCCGCGGCGCCGACGGTAGCGCCGGACAGCACGCGGTGGGCGTTGACGATGTCGTTGCGGAGCTGACTTCGGCTTTCCTCGATGCCCTTGCTGAGCGCGTCGTCGAGCTTGTTGAAGGCGGGGGTGGAATCGTCTTCACCCGTGCCAAGCGCTACCTGCGTAGCGGCCTGGTAGTTGCCGACCGCGATGTAGGCGTTGATCCGGTCATCGGCCGCACGCCACCGCTTGAGCAGCGCCTCGGCGTCGGCCAAATCGGCCTTGTCGATCACGTCGTCGCGCGCGAGATAGTCCGAGAGCTGCTGCTGCATGACATCGATGCGCTGATAGTAGGACTGCTTGCGCACGTCCTCGTCGCCGCGGCGAATCAGCGAAAGGGTCTCGTCGGCGCGGGCCTGTTGCGCGGTGATCGCGAGATTGGTGACGGTCTTGAGCGATTCGGCCGCAGTGTCTTTCGCGCTACGGCTGTCGGCGGTCGAGATGATCAGCGCTGTTCCCACCCACACCAGCATGATCAGCACCGCCATCCCTCCGGCGATGAAGCCGATGTTGATCCGCCGGCGGGTCCGGCGGGCCAGCCACCGGTTGGCGAACGCGCCGAACAACAGCGTCGCGAGGACGATGAGAATCACCGGACCGGGAATCCTCGTCGATGCTGTCGTCTCGGCGTCCACCCGCTTCGAGGTTTCCTCGTAGAGCCGCTGCGCGTCGGGCAGGATGCGGGTCTGCATCAACGCCGACGCCTCGGACAGGTACGAGGAACCGACGGGATTTCCGGCCCGGTTGTTGGTCCGCGCCGTCTCGACCAGCCCGGTGTACACGGCGAGTTCGGCGTTGACCCGGCCGAGCAGTTGCACCATCGGCTCGTCGGTGAGCCCACTCGACGCCCGGGTGACGGCCACCGAGGCATCGGTGATTGCCTGCTCGTAGCGCTGCCGGACGTCACGCGGTTCCGCGCCGGCGATGAACGCCGTCGCCGCCGCGGCGTCGGCAACCGACAGCGTCGTGTAGAGCCGTCCGGCGGCGAACGCCAGTGGTTCGGTGTGGTTGAGAACGGTCGTCAGTGCGGCTTGCCGGTCGTTGATCGTCGTCGAGGTGGCAAAGGCGCTGGCTATCACCAACGCGGACAACACGACACCGATGCTCAGAATCCGGCCCGGGGTGGTCCAGAGGAACCACCAGCGTGGGTGCGCTGGTGTTGCGGGCGACCGCGACGCGAGAGGCTCCGTCGACGGGTGCGCCAACTCCACAGTCACGTGTGCGCGGGCTCCATCATTTTTTTCGAATTGTGCTTTCCGGCTATCTTCCTGACCGCTTCCACTCTATAAAAAAATCCTAAGAGCTTCATCGAAGACGCGCGTCCGTATTCTGAACGCGTGCGCGGCGATGGTGACGGCTGGGTGGTATCCGACTCCGGCTCGTGGTTCTGGGGCAGGCACGGAGCGGCGGGTCTGATGCTGCGGGCGCCGCACCATGACGGTTCTGCCGCGGTGCTGCTGCAACACCGCGCGGCGTGGAGTCACCAGGGCGGAACGTGGGGTCTGCCGGGCGGTGCGCGCGACAGCCACGAAACCGTCGAGCAGGCCGCCATCAGGGAGGCACACGAGGAAGCCGGGCTGTCCGAAGACCAGCTCACCGTGCGGACGAAGGTCATCACCAAAGAGGTGTTCGGCGAGAACGACTCCTACTGGAGCTATACGACCGTCATCGCCGACGCGCCGCAGCAGCTGGCGACCACACCGAATCGGGAGAGTGCGGAGCTTCGCTGGGTCGCCGAGGACGATGTCGCCGACTTACCGTTGCACCCCGGCTTCGCCGCCAGCTGGGCCCTGTTGCGCACGGAGTCGGCATCGATCCCCCTGCTGGTCGACAAGCAGCCCTGAGCTCGTTTTTCACGGGCCTGCGAACGGCGGCAAATCGGGCTCGGCGCCTTGCTCCTCGGCCTGTTCGCGCCAGAACGCGGCTTCGTCGGCATCGCCCCGCCGCTGGTAGATCCGGGCCAGGCCGGCCTTCGCTTCGAATTGGTCGTCGTCCTGAACGAGATTGCCGTACACCTCCAACGCTTCGTCGTCGTCACCACGGCCTTCGAGCAGCCACGCCAGATGCAGATCGCCCGACATGTCCCGGCGTAGGAACGGCTCGGCCTCGTCGTGACGTCGCGACTCGAGCAGCATGCAGCCGAGGAGTCCGGCCGCCACATCTGCCAGCGGCCCTTCGCCGTCGGCGGCGATCCGATACCAGTGTTCGGCCTCTTCGAGTCGCTCCCGACGCTGGAGTAGCCGCGCGAGGTCGTAGGCGGCGTCGTCAGCGCCGGCCGCGTGCGCGCGTTCGAGAACCTCGACCGCTGCGTCGGGATCCTGGTCCGACAAGAACGCGGCCAGCGCGGAAACCGCCTCGACGTCACCGCCTTCGGCGTCGGCGCGCAGCAGCCCCTCGGTTCGGGCGATGGACGCGACGTCCTGGCCTGCGGTGTTCTCCGCCAACCACTTCAGCGACACTCGGTCGCCGGCCGATGCGGCGCGTTCGAACCATTCGCGGGCGGCGGGATCGCTTTCGACGAATCGCAACTGCCACGCGTACTTGCCCATCGCCGCGGGGTCACCGGTTTCGGCCGCCTGGCGCATGCCGTCGAGCTTGCGTTGCTTGTCCGCGATGCCGGATTCCTTCTCGTCGAGCGCGGCGAGGAACTTCCCGGCCAACTGGTGCCCCAGTTCGCGAGCCTGCTCGTAGCGGGTCCGCGCCGAAGCGAGGTCATGGTTCCTTTCGTAGATCACGCCGAGATCGAATGCAGCCACCTTGTGTCCTGCGTCAGCGGCCTCACCCATCAGTCGGATTTGCTCGGACAGCGTGTCGGGATCCGGTCGCGGGGGGTCGCTGGACTTTTTGTGTCGTCGGCCAAACACGTGGGATGGCTACCCGTTGAGCGCGGCCTTCAAATGTCGCGCCGAAGCTCGTGGATCGTCGGCAGCGGTGATCGCACGCACCACGACGACCCGACGTGCCCCGGCGGCGATGACCTCACCCAGCCGCGACGTATCGATCCCGCCGATGGCGAACCACGGTTTGGAAGTCCCCGACTGCGCCACGGCGCGCACCAGATCAAGGCCCGGTGCCGCGCGGCCCGGCTTGGTCGGCGTCGGCCAGCACGGCCCTACACAGAAGTAGTCGACATCCTCTGCGGCGGCCGCGCTCACCTGGGCGTCGTCATGAGTGGATCGGCCGATCAGCGGGCCGGGACCGATGATGCCGCGTGCGATGGCCAGCGGCAGGTCATCCTGGCCGAGGTGCAGTACATCCGCACCCGCGGCGACCGCGATGTCGGCCCGGTCGTTGACGGCCAGCAGCGCGTCGTGGCGGCGTGCGGCGTCGGCGAGGATGGCCAACGCATCGAGTTCTTCGCGCGCCTCCAACGGCCCGAATCGCTGCTCTCCCGGCGAGCCCTTATCCCGCAACTGAATGATGTCGACGCCGCCTGCCAGCGCCGCGTCGGCGAAATCGGCGAGGTCGCCGCGTTCCCGCCGGGCGTCGGTGCACAGGTACAGCTGCGCCTCGGCTAGACGGTCTGATCGTTTATGCACACCGCGAACGCTAGTGCCTCCCGTAGGCTTGAAGCTCATCACGGGAGTCCCAGGGACCGGGGACTGAGAGTGGGCACGTCTTGCCCTTACCGTCACACCTGATCCGGGTCATGCCGGCGAAGGGAGGGACAATGACGGGTTCAAAGGGATCAGTGGCCGTCATCGGTGGCGGCGTCATCGGGCTGTCGGTGGCGCGCCGGGCTGCCATCGACGGTTACGCAGTGCACGTGCACCGTCCCGGAGGGCAGGAGTACGGCGCGTCCTGGGTGGCGGGCGGCATGATCGCCCCCCACAGTGAGGGCTGGCCCGGTGAGGAACGGCTGCTGCGGCTGGGGCTCGCGTCGCTGGCCATGTGGAACACCGAGGGGCGCGACGGCTTCCTCGACGGTCTGCCCGCCGAGGTCGTCACTGCGCGGGAGTCGCTGGTGGTCGCCGTCGATCGGGCCGACGCCGCCGATGTGAAGATGGTCGCCGAGTGGTTGGCCGCACAGGGCTTTCCAGTCACGCCCACCGCGGCTTCCCGCGAGATCGAACCGCTGCTCGCGCAGGGTATTCGTCACGGCTTTCGCGTCGAAACCGAACTGGCCGTGGACAATAGAGCCGTCGTCGACGCCCTCGCCGCGCACTGCGAACGTCTCGGGGTGCGCTGGGCGTCGCCGGTCGGCGCGTTGACCGAGGCGCGGGCGGACACCGTGGTGATCGCGAACGGCATCGACGCGCCGTCGCTGTGGCCTGGATTGCCGATCCGCCCGGTGAAGGGCGAAGTACTTCGGCTGCGCTGGCGCCGGGGATGTATGCCCGTGCCGCAGCGCGTGATCCGTGCCCGCGTACACGGCCGCCAGGTCTACCTCGTGCCGCGCCACGATGGGCTGGTCGTCGGCGCCACCCAGTACGAACATGGTCGGGATACCGCGCCCGCCGTCACCGGTGTGCGTGAGCTGCTTGATGACGCATGCGCGGTGATGCCTGCGCTCGGTGAGTACGAACTCGCCGAATGCTCTGCGGGTCTGCGACCTATGACGCCTGACGGGCTGCCCGTCGTCGGCCGGCTCGACGAGCGCACGCTGATAGCGGGTGGGCACGGCCGCAATGGATTTCTGCTGGCACCCTGGACGGCTGAGGCGATACTGGGGGAGCTGAACGGGGTTCCGGTGGCCGAAGCTGACTTGGTGGGAAGCGCGATGAGGATTCAATGAAAATTACCGTGAACGACGAAGCCATTGAGGTCGACGATGAGACGACCGTCGCCGCGTTGTTGGAGCGGTTCGGATTCGGACCGAAGGGCATCGCGGTGGCCGTGGACCTCGCGGTGCTTCCCCGGTCGGAATGGCAGACGACGCTCGCCGACGGCGCGCGGGTTGAGGTGGTGACGGCGGTGCAAGGTGGTTGATACGAAGCTGACGATCGCGGGTCGCGAGTTCGGTTCTCGCCTCATTCTCGGCACTGGCGGCGCCGCGAACCTGACCGTTCTGGAAGAGGCGCTGGTGGCCTCCGGTACCGAACTGACGACGGTGGCGATGCGCCGCGTCGACAGCGAGGGCGGCACCGGTGTGCTGAATCTGTTGAGCCGTCTCGGTATCACGCCGTTGCCGAACACCGCCGGCTGCCGGGGTGCTGCCGAGGCGGTGCTGACCGCCCAGCTCGCCCGCGAAGCGCTGCAGACCGATTGGGTCAAGCTGGAAGTCATCGCCGACGAACGCACGCTGCTGCCGGACGCCCTGGAGTTGATCAGGGCCGCAGAGCAGTTGGTCGACGACGGGTTCGTCGTGCTGCCCTACACCAACGATGATCCGGTGCTCGCTCGTCGGCTGGAGGACACCGGCTGTGCGGCGGTCATGCCGCTGGGCTCGCCGATCGGAACCGGGCTGGGTATCGCCAACCCGCACAACATCGCGATGATCGTCGAGCACGCTTCGGTGCCGGTGGTGCTCGACGCGGGCATCGGCACCGCGAGCGACGCCGCGCTGGCGATGGAGCTGGGCTGCGACGCGGTGCTGCTCGCGACGGCGGTCACCCGCGCCGCCGATCCGCCCACCATGGCCGCGGCGATGGCCTCCGCCGTCACCGCCGGATACCTGGCGCGCCAGGCGGGCCGGATTCCGAAGCGGTTCTGGGCGCAGGCGTCCAGCCCTTCCCCATGAGTCGGTATGTGGCGCTGGGCAGTTCGATGGCTGCCGGGCCGGGAATTCGGCCACGTGCGGCGGGCGCCCCGTTCTTCGCCGGCCGTTCAGCACGTAACTATCCCCACCTCGTCGCCGACCGGCTCGGACTCGAACTCGTCGACGTGACCTACTCCGGCGCGACGACCGCCAATGTGCTGGCCGAGACACAGCCCGGCGCCCGACCGCAGATCGAGGCGCTCAATGGGACCGAGGACCTGATCACGGTCACCATCGGCGGCAACGACGTCGGCTATGTGCCGCTGCTGTTCGCGGCAGGCCTGCCACGGTTCGTCCGGTCCCTGCCGCTGCTGGGCGCACGGTTGACCGACCAGCTCGACGCCTCCGCTCGCGATCGCGCGCTGGTCGAGGTCGCAGAGTCACTGCGAGCCGTCGGCCGAACGCTGCGCCGGCGCTCACCCGCAGCGAGGGTGCTGTTCGTCGACTACCTGACTCTGCTGCCCCCGCCGGGCACCGCCGCTCCGCCGCTGTCGGACGCCGATGCCGTGACCGGACGTCACGTGGCGGCGGAATTGGCGCGGGCCACCGCCGAGGCCGCCGCCGACACCGGCTGCGAATTGGTACCGGTCGCCGAGCGCAGCATCGCCCACCATGCGTGGTCCGCTGATCCTTGGACAACGGGCTTCGGTCTGCCTGTGCCAGGTCGCCCCGCACCCCTGCACCCCAATGCAGAAGGTATGCGGGCGGTCGCCGATCTCGTTGTCGCGCAGGTGTCGGGCCGCGGTGCCGCCGAGTCGGGATAACGTGGTGGGCGATGGGGCACAAAACGTTCTCGAGAATGGCCGCGCTGTCGATGGCCGCCGTGATGGTGCTGGCCGGATGTGGGCGCGAAATGCGTCCGCAACCGTCCGAGCAGCCGGCCACTCCGGCGGGGCCCACCGCGGCTGCCGCGGACTTCGCGGAGAAGATCGCACAGGCAGTGACGAAAGACGCCATGATGGCGCACGTCACCAAGCTCCAAGAGATCGCCGACGAGCATGGGGGCAACCGGGCGCTCGGTAGTCCGGGGTATGACGCCAGCGTCGACTATGTGGCAAGCACTTTGCGCGACAAGGGTTTCGATGTGCAGACCCCCGAGTTCGAAGTGCGTCTGCCCTACTCAGACGAGCCGGCAGTGACCGTTTCAGGCGCCAAGGTCGAGGCCTTTCCGCTGGAGTTCACCATCGGCACCGGGCCCGACGGTGTGGCAGGTGACCTGGTGCCTGCCCGCGTCGAGGACTCACCGGGCTGCACCGCGTCCGATTACGACGGTCTCCCGGTTAGGGGTGCAGTCGTGCTGGTCGACCGCGGGAAATGCCCGTTCGGCGACAAGCAGGCCGCGGCCGCCGAACGTGGTGCCGTCGCCCTGATCGTCGCCAACAATGTGGACGGTGATGAGACGGGAGCCACGCTGGGCCCCGACACCGACGTGCGGATTCCCGTCGTCGGAGTCACGAAGGCGGCCGGCGAGCAGCTACGCAGCAGCCTGGGGCAGGCCACCATCAAACTCAACGCCGGCGTGCGCGTCGAGCGGACCCGCAACGTGATCGCCCAGACCAAAACGGGGTCCACCGCCGACGTCGTGATGACGGGTGCGCATCTCGACAGCGTCGCGGAGGGGCCTGGGATCAACGACAACGGCTCCGGGGTGGCGGCGGTCCTGGAAACGGCGTTGCAGCTGGGCAGCACACCGGAAGTGAAAAACGCGGTGCGGTTCGGGTTCTGGGGTGCCGAGGAACTCGGACTACTCGGGTCCAACGACTACGTGGCGTCCCTTGACCACGACGCGCTCAAGGACCTCTCGCTCTATCTGAACTTCGACATGATCGCCTCACCCAACCCGGGTTACTTCACCATCGACGGGGATCAGTCCGAGGCGCCGGATCCGCAACAGCAGGCACCTCGCATCCCTGAAGGTTCGGCGGGCATCGAACGCACGCTCGTGGCCTATCTCAAGAGTGCCGGCAAGGACCCCGAAGATGTTCAATTCGAGGGCCGTTCAGACTTCAGCAGCTTCACGCTTGCCGGTGTCGCCGCGGGTGGCCTGTTCACCGGCGCCGAGGAGAAGATGACCGCCGAACAGGCCGAGCGGTGGGGCGGTGAGGCGGGTCAGCCGTTCGATCCGAACTATCACAAGGCCGGCGACACGATTGAGAACATCGACCCCACCGCGCTCGAGATCAACGGTCGCGGTGCGGCATACGTCGTGGCGCTCTACGCCCAGGACCAAAGTGGGCGCAACGGCGTGCCGATCCGCGACGACCGCACACGCCACGTCATCGAATCATGATGCGCTTGGCGGCAGTCGTTGCGGCCATTGCGGTGTTGACGTCGTGCTCTTCGGCGGACACCGCGGGCCCGTCGGCCGATCTGGCGGCCGATCTGGCGGGCAAGGTCGGCGCGGACGGAATGTACACACATCTGAACGAACTTCAGAAGATCGCCGACGCGAACGGCGGAAACAGGGCCAACGGGACGCCCGGATACGACGCCAGCGTCAACTATGTCGCAAAGTTCCTTCAGGACAAGGGGTTTGATGTCCAGACTCCTGAATTCGAGATCCTCGACCGCTCGGAGGGCGGGAACCCGCAGCTGACGATCGGCGGGCGCAATCACAACGTGGATCAGGCGTCACTTCTGATCACAACGCCGCGGGGCGGGCTGAGCGCGGTGACCCTGCGCCCACAGAAGACAGCTGCGGGATGCCGCGCTGCCGACTACGGCACGGCGTCGATGAAAGGAGCGATCGCCGTCGTCGACGACACGGGCTGCTCGATCGTCGATAAGCAGAACGCGGCCGTCGACAGGGGGGCCGTCGGCGTGCTCGTCGTCAGTGCCCCCGCCGCCGGTACCGGCAGCCCGGCCGGGCTTTTCACGCCGGGCTACTACCAGCAACTCACCGTCCCGGTCGGCGTCATCGGCAACGACGCCAATGCGGCGCTGCGCCGCACCACAGCGGCGGTGAAGCTGGTACTGGACAACAAGCCGGTCATGAAGAAGGCACGAAACGTGCTGGCGCAAACCAAGTCCGGCGACACCACCAACGTGGTGATGGTCGGCGCGCACCTCGACAGCTCCGCGCGCAGCCCCGGCATCAACGACGACGGCTCCGGGGTCGCTGCGGTGCTCGAGACCGCGGCGGCGCTGGGTTCATCGCCGCAGATCAAGAACACGGTGCGGTTCGCCCTGTGGGGTTCGGAGGAGAACTCGCTCCAAGGGGCGACGAAGTACCTCCGAGGACTCCCACGTGGCGAGCTCGACGAAATCGCGCTGTATCTCAACCTCGAGATGATCGGCTCACCGAACGCCGGGTACTTCACCTACGACGGCGACCAGTCGGGTCAGCCGAACCCCGAGATCCCGTTGGACACCATCCCCGACGGATCGGCCGGCATCGAACGAACTCTGTCGGCGTATCTCAACAGTGCGGGTGCGCGGCCCGCCGATATGCCGCTGACCCGCTACACCGACTACGCCGCGTTCCTGACCGCCGGCGTTCCCGTTGGCGGCGTGACAGCGGGCGCATCGCAGCGGAAAACCGAAGTGCAGGCGCGCCTCTGGGGTGGCAGGGCCGGTGTGCCGTATGACCCGAACTATCGCACTCCGCGCGACACGGTCGACAACATCGATCGCAACGCGCTGTCGGTGATGGGCGCCGCGGCGGCGTTCGCGGTCGGCACCTACGCGCAGTCGGTCGAGGGCGTCAATGGAGTTCCGCTTCGGGATCAGCGGCATCGGAGCGCTCCCTAGTCCGCCGAAAACCCAGCAGCCGCATACCGTGATAGACCACCAGGGCGGCGATCGATCCCAGTGCTATTCCGGTGAACGTCAAATTCCCCGCATGCCAGGTGAAGTCGGCGATACCGATGATCAGCGGGATAGCGGCGGTCATTTGGTTGAGCGGCTTGGCGAAGTCGACTCGATTGGTCAGCCAAATTCGCACACCGAGTACGCCGACCAATCCGTAGAGCACCACCGTTGCCCCGCCGAGCACGCCGGCCGGTATCGCTGAGATCGCGGCGCCCACCTTCGGGCACAGCGACAGCAGGATGGCGACCGCGGCGGCAACCCAGTAGGCCGCAGTCGAATAGACGCGGGTGGCGGCCATCACGCCGATGTTCTCGGCGTAGGTGGTGGTCGCCGAACCGCCGCCGAAGCCGGCCAGCGTCGTGGCAACTCCGTCGGCGGCCAGCGCACGGCCCGTCACCGGATCGACATCGGTCCCGGTCATCTGGCCGACGGACTTTACGTGCCCGATGTTCTCGGCGACCAGGGCGATGACGGCGGGCAGGAACATGGGCAGCACCGCCAACGTGAACGTCGGGGTCTGAAACTCGGGCAGGCCGAGCCACGGCGCCGCCTTGATGCCGGAGGTGTCGACGTCGCCAAGGATCAGCGCCAGCACGTACCCGGTGAACACCGCGATGAAGATCGCAAGCCGTCCGATGATGCCGCGGAAGAACGCCAGCGTCGCCACCAACAGCACCAGGGTGACGATGGCGATGAGCGGGCCCTTTTCGAAGTTCGACTTCGCCGCGGGTGCGAGGTTGAAACCGATAAGGGCGACGATCGCGCCGGTGACCACCGGTGGCAATGTCACATCGATCCAGTGTGTGCCGACCAGATGCACGACCGCCCCGATGACGATCAGGGTCAGACCGACCGCGACCAAGCCGCCCAGTGCGCTGCCGGTGCCGTTCGACGCGACGGCGGCTGTCACCGGAGCGATCACCGAGAAGCTCGATCCGAGATAGCTCGGCAGCCGGTTGCCCGTGATCACCAGGAACAGCACCGTGCCGATACCGGAGAACAGCAGGGTGGTTGCCGGTGGGAATCCGGTGAGCACCGGCACCAGGAAGGTGGCGCCGAACATCGCGACGACGTGTTGTGCGCCGAGCCCGATGGTGCGGAACCAGTCGAGCCGTTCGTCAGGGGCGACGACGAAGTCGTCGTCGGAACGCGCGTCGACCTTGGTCCATCTCAACAGCGGAGTCCATGTCAAATGCGCCATGCTCTAAGACCGTAGGCAACCGCGCCGACGACGACCACACCAGCGCCCGCGATCACCGACGGCAGGGGCAGCGTGAACGCGAGCAGTAGGCAGCCCGCCAGGCCTACGCCCGGGATGACCCGCGCCCCGAGTGTCCACGCCGACGCATTGGCGATCGCGTAATACAGCAGCACGGCAAACGACGAGAAGCCGATTGCGGCACGGACGTCGACAACGGCCGCCGCAACGGCCACCACGACGCCGACTGCGATCTCCGCGCGGTGTGGGCTGCCGAAGCGCGGGTGCACCGCAGCCAGCGCGTGCGGGAGATGGCGGTCGCGTGACATCGCCAGCGTCGTTCGCGAGACACCGAGAACGAGAGCCAGCAGTGATCCGAGGGCGGCCACCGCGGCCCCAACGCGGACCACCGGTTCGAGGGTGGAGAACCCCGCAGCGGCCACCGCATCGGCGAGCGGCGCTGTCGCGGAAGCCAAGGTGTCACTGCCCAATTCGGCCAGTACTGCGACGGCGACCACGCCGTAGACGACCAGTGCGATGGTCAGCGCGATCGGGATCGCGCGCGGGATCGTCCTGGTCGGATCGCGCACCTCCTCGCCGAGGGTGGCGATCCGCGCGTAGCCGGCGAAGGCGAAGAACAGCAGGCCCGCCGCCTGCAGCACGCCACCGGCGGAGATGTCGGTGCCGATGCCGATCCGTCCGATGTCCACGTCGCCGAAGCCGAGGATGACGACCACCACCATCGCGAGCACGGCAAGGACCACTGCGACGATGGCGCGGGTCAGCAGGGCGGACTTCTGAATGCCGGTGTAGTTCAGGGCCGTCAGCGCGACCACCGCCGCCACCGCGACCGCGTGGGACTGCGAGGGCCAGACGTAGTAGCCGACGGTGAGCGCCATCGCCGCACAGGATGCGGTCTTGCCGACGACGAAGCTCCACCCCGCCGTGTAGCCCCAGAACTCGCCGAGGCGTTCGGAGCCATACACATAGGTGCCGCCGGACTGCGGGTACCTGGCGGCCAACCGGGCCGAGGACGTGGCGTTGCAATACGCGACGACGGCGGCGATACCGAGACCGATGAGCAGACCGGTTCCAGCGGCGGCAGCGGCAGGGGGCAGTGCGACGAATATGCCGGCCCCGAGCATCGAGCCCAGACCGATCGTGACGGCGTCGAATGTGCCGAGCCGCCGGTGCAGTTCCGGTTCGGGGCCGACGGGTGTCATCGGCTGCATCATCACAGCCAATCAGGGCCTCGGCATGACATCAACCGACCTCGCCGCGACGGTCAGGCGTTCTCGCGCCGCGCCATCAGCCATGCGCGCGTTTCCCCGCGCATTTCATGCAGACGTCCGCGCCGAACGTGTCCCTATGTTAATGGCCATTCTCCGCGCCCCGGAGGCTTTGGCAAGGATTATTCAGCCGAACTCGGTGAGTATGTGTGCGTAACGTCCGTTATGGTGGTCGCCATGGCGCGCCCCCGGCCAGTACGCGGCGATACGATTCGGCGCCGACCCAAGGATCGCAAAGCGCAGATCGCTCGGGCCTCCGCCGAGGCGTTCTCCACGCTCGGCTTTCACGGTGTGAGCATGGAGGCGATTGCGTCCCGTGTGGGAATCTCCGCGCCAGCGTTGTACCGGCATTACACCGGAAAGTACGAACTCTTCCGCGATGCGGTGCTCAGCCTGGGCCAGCAGCTCGTGGACTGCACAGACTTCGCCGACGACGCCGCAGTCGAGGACCCGCAACTCGTTCTGCACCGGCTCATCGCTTCGCTCGTCGACACCGCGATGATCAATCGGGAGTCTGGTGGCCTCTATCGGTGGGAGGGTCGGTATCTGCGCGGCGACGATCAGGCCACGCTGATAGCGCAGATGCGCACCGTTCATCACCGAATCCAGCGACCGTTGTGCGTGATTCGTCCGAACCTCACCCCGAGGGAGCGCTGGACGCTTTCCACGGCGGTGCTTTCCGTGTTGGGCAGCATCGTCGATCACCGGGCCAAACTGCCTGCCATCCAGGTGCGCGCGCTGCTGGCCGAACTCGCTGACGCCGTTGTGGCCGCTGAGCTTCCCGACCCACGCGCAGACGAAGGCGCCGTCCAGGCCGAGATTTCCCCGATGCCGGAATCATCGAGATACGAAGCGCTGCTGGATGAGTCGATGCAGCTGTTCAATCTCAAGGGGTATCGGGATACCGGGATGGAAGACATCGCGGCCGCGGTCGGGATGCCCGCATCCGGGATTTACCGATACTTCTCCGGCAAGAGCGACATTCTTGCGGCGGCGTTCCGGAGGGCGGCCGACCGACTATCGGCGGACACCGCGACCATCACGGCCACGATCGACGATCCGGAGGATGCGCTGACCGCGGTCATCGATCTATACGTGGCTCGGTCGTTCGACCGGCCGGAACTGTCGTACGTGTACTACAGCGAGCGGCTCAACATGTCCGCGGGCGACCAGAAGATTCTGCGCAACATGCAGCGCTCCACCGTGGAGGCATGGGTGGCACTGGTGGTGGCGGTGCGGCGGGAGTGGACACCGGGACAGGCGCGGTTCGCCGTCCACGCCGCCATGTCACTGGTGATCGATCTGGGCCGCTTGATGCGCTATGAGCGATCGACGCACAGTTTTTCCACGGTGGAGCGCCTACTCGATCTGACGCTGTTGGGCCACTACCGATTGCGCGCGACGTTGCCCGCCAAATAGGCCACGTACCCGAGCACTCCGACGACGGCAAGGCGGCGGGTCTTCGGTGCGACCAGGGCAAGCCCCAGGGCCGTCTCGATGCCGCCGTTGATGTAGATGTTCTGTTGGGTGTTGCGCGGAAATGCCGACACGGTGATCGATTCGAAGAGCTCTGGGCGGGCAAAGTGGGCCAGTCCCGTACCTGCGAGGGCCAGGCCCGCTATCGTCGCGCCACGCGAATTCTTCTGTTCTGAGGGCACTGCTTGGATTCCTCTCCGATCACGCAATCTGATAGTCGCTCAACGGGTACTCGGAAGCTTCCGCGATAGCGGCGCGCGTCGAAAGGGGGCGCAACAGGTTGGCCTCGCCCTTGGGGTCGAAGTAATACGACCGCGATGACGCGCAATTCCCGCGGATGAACACCGAATCACCGATCAGATCCGTCATCCGGTCGAGATAGCGGGTGTTGGCGTCCTCGGTGACTTCGAACGTCGTGGCACCGAGGCGCTTCACTTCGCCGAACAGTCGATCCATGTGCCGCATCTGGTACTCCACCGTGTTGAAGAAGTTCAACCCGAGGAACGCGTACGGGCTGGCCATGCTCAGATAATTGGGGAAGTACGGCACAGTCAAACCCTGATACGCCTGGAACCTGGTGTCGCGCCACCACTTCCCGAGGTTACGGCCTGCACGGCCGACGATCTCGATGGCGGGGAAGTTGGCCTCCCACAGGTCGAATCCGGTGGCGAGTACGAGGGCGTCGATCGGCGTCCTGGTGCCGTCGCTGGAAACGATGGCATCCGGCTCGATGTGTTCGATCCCGCTGGACTGCAGGTGGACATGGCGTTTGTTGAAGGTTCGGTAATAGTCGTTCGAGAACGTCGGGCGCTTACAACCGAAGTCATAGTCGGGTGTCAACTGCCTACGCACTTCAGGATCCCGAACCGACACCTGGCGGTGTGTCTTGGACAGGTCGCCCGCCGCGACATTGAGCCGCCGGAGGACGAGTTTGTCTTGGTGGAGCTCGACGAAGATGAAGAACTCGTAGAGCGCGTCGGTGATGGCGCGGATGGCCCGCTGCGCCAACGGCACTCGCGCGAAGAGGCGCTTCGCACGCTCGGAGAAGCGCAAATCGAGCTTGGGCACTACCCAGATCGCGGTGCGTTGATAGACGGTGAGGTCCGCCGCCTTCTTGGCGAGCTGGGGAACGAGCTGCACCGCGGTGGCGCCGGTGCCGATGATGGCGACCCGCTTACCCTCGAGGTCGTAGCTGTCGTCCCAGTCCGTGGTGTGGATGACCTTGCCCTCGAAGCTGGTGATCCCCGGGATGTCCGGTGTCTTCGGCTGGGATAGAAAACCGGTGGCCGTGATCAGGTAGCGCGCGGTCAGGGTCTCGCCGCCGGCCAGCGCGATACACCAGGTCTTGGCCTCCTCGTCCCAGCGGGCGCCCTCGACGTTGGTGTTGAATCGCATGTGTGCGCGCACGTCGTACTTATCGGCCACGGCGTGGGCGTATTGCTTGATCTCCTCACCGGTGGAGAAGAGTCGCGACCAGTTGGGGTTCGGTTCGAAGAAGTACGAGTAGGTGGTCGTCGGGACGTCGACGGCCAGGCCCGGGTAGCGGTTGATGTGCCACGTTCCGCCGAGATCGTCCTCGCGGTCCAGGATGACGAAGTTCTCATAGCCCATCCGCTTGAGCTGGATGGCAGCCCCGATCCCTCCGAATCCGGCGCCCACGATTACGGCGTCGAACTGCTCCGAAGTCATGAATGAACGGTACCTCAGGTACCACTCAACTTCGGCGATCGACTCAGCTCTTTATGGAGCCGGACCGCGGCGGGTCGAGCGTCGCGACGCAGGTCACCGCCCTGTCGCCTTGCTCCCATGTTTCGGCTGTGGGGTACAGCACGTACAGCTGGACGGTGTCGTCCGCCATCGCTGAGGGTGCATAGCTGGCCAGCTCCGGGCTGCACTTGTCGGCGTACGTGTCAATGGCGGCCTGCCCCGGGAAGTCGCCTCCCGGCATTTGCAGCACCGCGAAGACCTCACCCGCGTGCGGTTCGGCGCAGTCGATGGTCTTCACGGTGAGCACCTTGGTGTCGCCGGGGATCTCCGAGAGACAGTCGCCCATCTTGACGTCCGTTGCGGTGACGGTGCCCTGGCCGAAGGCCAAGTAGAGCGCGACGCCGCCACCGATGAGGAGCACGACCAGCCCTGCGATGACTCCGAGGACGATGAAGACGGTCTTCTTGGCTGTCTCTATACACATCT
>NZ_NVQE01000015.1 GCF_002591975.1 Mycobacterium neglectum
CCCTTGGTTCCCTTCGTCAGCCTGAATGCTTCGCAACTTTCAGACTTCGGAAGACCAAGGGCCTCCCCATGCAGCGACACGCCCTACGAGAGCGAAATCACAACTGCCCCATTAAAATCGAAGAGCCGCTTTGACCGCGGACCGCCCACAGGGGGAATTCGTACTGACTGAATTGCGCGAGGTGGCGTTCAATGCCTACGCGCATCGCGTCGCGGCCCACAACTGGGTCGCCGCTGAGCCGTCGATGGTCGCCGTAGACGAATTGTTCTGAGTAAAAGGCGATGGCGCCCGCAGCGTCATGTGCCCTCATCGTGGCGAAGAAGCCGTCGACGATCTCGGATGACTCGTTTCGAATGGCAAGCCGGCTGGATTGCGCCCGCGTCAACTCCTCGGCGTAGGCAAAAGCGCCGGCCTCGTCATCGGAGTCGAACTCGCATATCGAGGTGAAGCGACCGTCGCGATGCTCGCTCGCTAGGATCATCGTCCATTGGTAGGCCTCCCCATCGCGTCCGGCCGCCTCCCGTTCCAGGCGGATGACGCTGCAACTCGGGGTCAACCACGCCACGGCCGAATTCCACGTCCGCTTCGAGGCGATCAGCGTGTTCAGTTCCTCGAAGCCGGCCCGGAGTTCATGGGCTGAGCGCTCGGGAAATGCCCTGCGGGAACGGGTCTTGATGCGCAGACCAGGCGACATGAGCTCGCCGAACAACCGGTCGAAATCATTCTGGTCGATGGCCACCATGGCTTCGCTGGCCGGAAGGCCATTCTCGGCGAATGCCTTACCTTCGCCCGCGTAGTAACGCTTGTCGAGCTCGCGACACGCACCCTCGAAGTCGTCCTCGTCGAAGCGTGCCTCATATACGATCCGCCCGTCTTCCCCGATCTCCACCACGTGGAGGTAGGCCGACTCAAATCCAGCGTCACTGGACCATCGACTCGACCCGAGCAGTAAATGCTCACCCCGGACGGCCAGGGTGCGCGACTCGACATCGTTGTACTGCGCGAAAATTCGCAGGAAAGCAGCGCGGAGTGCGGCGCGGTCGAGGATCGGGTCGCCCGTGATGCTGCGCCGATCGTCGTAAGCGATCCCGCCCGCGCAACATTCGAGTGCGCCATCGACATCGTGACGGCGCAGAGCCGCCCAGTACGCCTGCACCGTGCGGTCCGCGTGGTTGGTCACCGCGAGTCTGGAGCGGTGCGCCTGCATCCGTTCCTCGGCGTAGGCGAAGGCCGCGTCCTCGTCATCGAGTTCGAAAAGACAACCTGCACCGAATCGCCCATCGCGCATCTCCGTCACGCTGATCCACGTCCATGAGTACCACTCACCGCCAGGCCCGATGGCCTCTTGTTCGAGCCGGGCCGCGGCTAGCGTCGGCGACAATATGCAAATAGCCGATGGCCACGTTCGCGTCGACCCGACCATCGCGTTCAAGTCCTCGTATGTTGTTCTGGGGTCGCTCACCGAGGGGTCGGGGAATGCCGAGCGCGACCGATTCTCGAAGCCGGCATTGGGATCGCTGAGTTCTCCGAACGCCTTCGCGTAGTCACCGCGGTTGAGGGCCACCACCCATTCGGTTGCCACGCCGCCGGATTCAGCGAACAGCGCGCCTTCGCCGGCGTAGTAGCGCCGATCGAGTTCGCGATAGGCGCCTTCGAAGTCGTCTTCCTCGAAACGTCCGAAATATTTGAGGCGGCCGGCGTCGTCGAACTCCATCACGTTCAGCGTGATCGCCTCGTTGCCGTCGTCATCCCATAGGCGACTCGAGTGCATTTCCAACCGCTCGCCGCGCACCGCCATCGTCCGCCATTCGGTGTGCGGGTAACTCTCGAGGATGCGCTCGGTCGCAGCATGCAGGTCGGCTGCACCCTCGATCGGGTCACCGGTGATCCGCCGTCTGTCGTCGTACACAAAGTGTTCCGATGGAGCAACACGCAGCGCGTCGACGTCATGCGCCTGCAGTGCCTGCGCCGCGGCTTCGGCAAGCACGCTGGCGCGGTTGCCGACCCGGAGCCTGCTGGTGCTCCTCCTGACCTGATCTTCGGCGTAGGAGAATGCCGCGTCCTCGTCGTCGATCTCGAACTCGCACAGGGCTGCAAGTCGATCATCGCGTAAACCGACAACGAGAATCCTTGTCCAGGCGTAGGATTCGGTCTCATTGCCGACGGCTTCGCGCTCGAAGCGGGTAACCGCCCACAATGGAGACACCCAGCACACCTTCGCTAGCCACGATCGTGACGATGCGACCATGGCAGCGAGAGACTCGAAGCTGGCGCGCAGGTCGCTCGCCGAGCGATTGGGGAACGCGGATCGCGTTTGCGACTCGGCACGCAAGTCGGAATTGCTGAGTTCGCCGAAAAGCCGGTCGTAGTCACCTTGATTCACCGCGACTATGCACTCCGTGATCGCAGTGCCGGCTTCGGCGAATGCCGCGCCCTCACCGCCGAAGTAGCGGCGGTCGAGTTCGCGGTACGCACTGTCGAAGTCGTCGTCGAAGCGGCCCTCGTAGATGATCCGCCCGTCATCGTCGATCTCGGACACGACCAAGTCGGTGGTCTCATTGCCGGACTCGTCAGACAAACGTGACCTTGCCAACGCCAGACGCTCACCCCGGACGGCCAAGACGTTCATGTCGAAATGGGGGTACTGCCCCTGCGCGACCTCAACTGCCCGATTGGTGACGGTCAAGCGTAACGAAACCGGTTCCTTCACAAAGGATGTCGTTGGATGTGCTGGGCTAGCCGGCGCGGCCACCCGGCCGATCCTGGAAGCTACTTCCTTCGCGGTGTACAGCGCGTCGGCGTTGGCGCGAGCACTTGCAGCCCCCTTGGCATCCCCGCCGGCGTCGAGCACCCGGCCCAATGCCAGGCAGGCGTCGGCGTGGTCGAGCACCAAGTCGGTCCCCGCGGCGACGGTCACCGCCTCACGCGCCATCGCGACCGCGTCCGTGTGGCGGCCCTGCGCGGCAAAGATTTCTGCTCGCACCGCGCGCCACGCGATCGCGGTCTTGAGGTTGTGGCCGGCGAGACGCTCACTTTCGGCGGCGTGACGGTCTGCTTCATCGAGCCGTCCTTGAGCAAGGACAGAGCGGGCGAGCAGCGCGGCGGCCTGCCCTGCGTCGGCGCCGACACCCAGGGC
Organism: Mycobacterium neglectum; assembly: GCF_002591975.1. Lineage (GTDB taxonomy): Bacteria > Actinomycetota > Actinomycetes > Mycobacteriales > Mycobacteriaceae > Mycobacterium > Mycobacterium neglectum. The sequence continues at coordinate 3,137 of NZ_NVQE01000015.1, forward strand.
GTCAAGGCCTTCCAATGCGGTACGGAAGTGTGGTTCGGCGGCGACGGGGTCGCCCTCCATTGATTCGATGATTCCGGCGAACAGCTCGGTCTCCATGACACCGTGCCGCAGGCCGAGATCCGCGACCACCTGTCGGGCATCCGCGAGCATCGTCCTGGCCTTGTCAGGCCGTCCCCGCAGCAGCTCGAGTACGGCGAGGTGGCGCAATGACGTGGCTTCGAGCGAGGGCGCGGCCGTCGTCATCCGCTGCATGCGTACCACGTCGAGACACCGGCCGCCCGCCTTCGGGACCGGGCTCGGTCCCCACAGTGCGGCGCCCGGCGCGGCCCCCAGCGCCGCGGTGATCTGCCGGTGATCGCCGCTTTGGCGGGCCGCGATGAGCGCCTCGAAAAGGTCGATCTCGCTGTCGCCGATCCGTCCGAGACGACCGCGCGCGCCTGCCCGAACCCGATGCGCCTTGGCAAGTCCCGCCGGATCTGCACGTCGGCCGAACTCGTCGATGGCCTCATGCAGGCGGGCCTCGACTTCGAGCAGTCGCTCCGGATCGGTGTAGACGACGAACTGACAGCGGTAGCAGATCGCCCACGGCGCAAGGGCGTCGTCGGCGATGTGTTCGAGTTCGTCCACCAGCGGTGCGCCGGCCGCGACGTCACCCGCGGACAGGTATGCCTCGCATCCGATGAGCAGCAGATCGGCGTGTAGCGCCTCCTCGGCGGCGGCCAGTGCCGCGCCGCGAGCCGCCTGATTTCCTGCGGAGACCAGCTCGTCGCGGTCGAGGGCACGCCGCGCCGACGCCGCGTAGTGGCGTGCGGATCGAACGGCCAGTTCGCCGGACCGCTCGTCGAGCGGGCCGAGTTGGCTTCGGTAGGTGTAGGCGGCTTCGAGGTGGCGGGCAACCATCTCGTCGGAGTCGAAAGCCACGCTTGGCCCGCCTGTTTCGACCCAGCCGGCCAGCCGCTCGTGCAGCTCGGCGCGGTCCGATTTCAACAGGCGTCGGTATGCGACATCGCGGATCAGCACGTGGTGGAATCGCCATACCGGTTCGTCGCCGACGTAGGCGCCGCTCGGCTGGGCCAGCTCGAGCCGGCGAAGACGGTTGAGAGACAGGCTGACTCCCGCTGCGGTACTGCCCGCGAGGGCGCGCACGGCGCCCAGTGAGAACTCGCTGCCCACCACCGAGGCGATCTCGAGGACACGCCGATCTGAGGCGTCGAGTCGTTCCAGCCGCGAGGCCAGTAGGGCATGGATCGTCGGTGGCACCGCGATGGCGTCGACATCGATGGTCAGTCGCCATCCGTCGTGCTCCTCGATGAGCACCCCGTCGTGCGCGAGCATCAAGACGAGCTCGCGCACGAAGAGCGGGTTTCCTCCGGTGGACGAGGGGAGTCGATGCAGGAGCTCGCCAGGCAGCCGTGCGGCCCCGAGCACGTTGGACGCGAGTTCGGCTGTCGCACGGGGGTCCAGGCCGCCGAGGTGGATTGCCTCGGAGACAAAACGGCCCACGGTGACAAGCTCGGGTCGTAGCTCACGCATTTCAGGCCGGGCGAGTGCCAGCACGAGCACCGGCACGTCGGCCGCCCACTCGACGAGGTGCTCGATGAAGTCGAGGAGCAGTGTGTCGGCCCATTGGATATCGTCGAGGAGCAGCATTAGCGGTCTGTCCGACGCCAGCACCTCGACGAACCGGCGCAGCGCCCAGAAGGTCTCCTCGACGGATCCCGCTTCGCCGGTGGCCAGGCCGGTGAGGTCGCGCAGCAGCCGTTCTCGCTCGGGAATGCCTGCGGGAAGATCGGTTTCGAGGTCTGTTGACCGCAGCACCTCGACAAGGGGCGCCATCGCGACGGTCCGTTCGACGTCGCATCGAGCCCCGATCACCCGCGCGTCGGTCTGTACACCGGTGAACTCCGCGGCCAGCCGACTCTTGCCGACACCCGGGTCGCCGATGACGGTGACCAACCGCGCGGCCCGCGCGGACACCGCATTGTCCATCGTGGCCTGCAGTCGGCGGAACTCGTCGCGTCGTCCGACGAAGGGGGCGGCGTCGACGGACTCCGACTGACGCCCGAGCCACTGGTAGACGGCCACGGCGGCGGTGCGGCCTTTGACCTGGACCTCGCCGAGGGGCTCGTAGCCGTAGTGGCCCCGCGTCGCGCGCCAGGTCTCCTCACCGACCACGACGCGGCCACGTGGGCACTCGGATTCGAGCCGGGCGCAGACGTTGAGCGCGTCGCCGACAAGGTCGGCGTCGCCGACGCCGACCACCACCTCGCCCGTGTTCACCGCGACGCGCAATGCGAGTTCCACCCCGTGCGTTTCGGTGACCCGGGCCGCGAGGTCGACGAAGCGCTCCTGTAATTCGACCGCCGCGTCCACGGCGCGCACGGCATCCTCGGGTCCGATTTCGGGGACGCCCCAAACGGCCATGAATCCGTCACCGATGTACTTCGTCACGCCGGCGCGATGCCGCTGTGCTACCAACCTCAACAGGTCGTGATAGCCGCCGATGACCTCACGCGCCGTCTCGGCGTCGACGCGCTCCTCGAAGCTCGTCGACCCCGCCAGGTCGGCGAACATGACCGTGACAGTCTTGCGGACCGGACCCACATCCGGTGCGTCGGACATCGACCTGGCATCGAGCGGCGCCCCGCATCCGCGGCAGAAGCGCGCCGTCGCAGTGGCTTCCACGCCACACGTGGCACAGATCCGGGCCAGCGGTGCGCCGCAGTCTTCGCAGAAGCGGGCGTCCTCTTCGTTCGTCGTACCGCACGAGGCGCAGGCGCGGCGGCTCTCCGCCATCGTCAGTCCGGTCTCAGCGCTAACGCGTCGTGGTCGTCGATTGCCGTCGCTGCGCCGATGAACATTGTGCGCAGCAGCGCCAATTGGCGGTCGTTGGCGATGTCGATCTGGCCGGAGCCGATGACGGGATAGACGAAGCACCATGCCGTGATGAGCCGATAGTCGCGCCGCAGTTGGTCTCGGGGGTAATCGATTCCGCGCTCGGCGAGACGCTGGGCATATCTTTCGAGAAGGTCACCCTCACAGCTGCGCCTGGTCACGGCCGTGAGGCTTTGGCTCAAGAAATAGGCCACATCGAAGGCACCACGACCCTTTGCCGTGATCTGCCAGTCCAGCGCGCTCACCCGCGCATCGGCGGGGCCGATGGCGAAGAACAGTTGGTCGAGTCGCAGATCGCCGTGCAGGAACGTGAGCGGTGGGCGGCTGATTTCCGCCATGAACCACGGCATCAGTGACGGCAGCCGTTCGCCGAAATCACGCATCGCCGGCGACATGTCGTAGCCGACGCGGTCGACGAACACCGGCCACGCCGCCTGGTAAGTGTCAGCCACCACCGTTGAGAATGGGGGAGTGTTATGGGTCTTCAGCCATGGAAGCGACGCGAGGCGGTCGTTGTCCCACCAGTAGGCGTGGTGGCCGGCGATGCCGTCGATGACCGTCTCGGCGTCCGACACGCTGCACCCGACGATCTGGTCGGCGTTGCGGAGCCGCCCCAGATCCTCGAGAACCAGCACGAAATCGTGTGTCGCTTCGTCAAAGGCGGCAAAGTACGGCTGGGCCGGCCGCAGCGGATTCTTGACCCCGATCTCCTGATAGAAGCGGATTTCGCGTAGGTAGAACTCAGCGGCTTCGCAGAGGTTCACCCGCGCCGTGACGTCCAGTGTCGGCAGCTTGACGACAACTGTCCGCGGCAGGTCGGGGGCACCGTCGAGATGCACGCGAAACAGTCGGCCGAGCAATCCGTATCCGATGCCGATCTGTTCGATCTTGCACACCCGCACATCGGAATTAAGCACTTCGCTCAACCAATCAGGAGTAATGCCCAAGGGATCCAGCGGGATAGTCGGCATCCGCATCGCCTCCCCGTGACCTGCCTGCGTGCGAGCCAATCGTATTCGATCAGCGGCCTATCGCAGCGAATTTACGACGCTGTCATCCGCTTTGCGCGGGGGCGGGTGTCTTCGCAGGATCCTTCATCCACACCGGGTCGATGCCGTCGTCCAACCGGTTCTCGGACTTCGCGTCGAGGTAGCGGAAATACAGTACGCAGAACACCACGATCAGCATCAGACACCAGCCGTAGGTGAACTTCATGTACTCGAGGAAGCGACCAGTCGTCGGCCAATGCCCGAGAAGCCATTTGTCGGCGCTCATGAACCCGTAGATCGCCAGCCATGCCGGCCAATTGCGGAGCACCGAGTTTCGCAGCACCACCGTCATCAGGAAGGGGAACAACATCATCGAGTAGTAGCCCTGGCCCAGTGACGACACCAGGAACGACATGATCAGCAGCACACCGGAAGAGGTCAGCATCCAGAACAGCGGATCACGGGTCCGGTAGTACTTGTAAAGCAGCCACAGGGACACCACCGCGAGCACGACGAAGGCCAACCGCAGCAACAGTGTCAGCCAGACCGGCAGGCCGTAGTACAGGGCGTTGCCCGAAATCGAACTGTTGAAGTAGTCGCGCGTCGTGAAGATGTATTCGGCGGTGCGGGTGACGAAGCTCATCGGGTCTTTGACCAGCGGCCAGGCGGCGAGATTGAACGCGACCGGTACTCCGAACGCCGGGATCAACGCCCGCCACTGTCGGTTCAGCAGCGGAAGCAACAGCAGCGGCGCCAGCAGAGGTTTGACTACCAGCGTCAGACCGATGGCTGTCCCGGCCAACCACTCGTGGTTGCGGTTCCCGTCGAGCAGCCATCGGAAGAACAGCACCTCGAGCAGCAGGATGCAGCCGTTGATATTGCCGAAAACCAGTGTGTTGACGACGCTTTCGCTGATGAACATCGCGGCCAGGAGGGCGGGCAGTGCGACCGAGTCGAATTTGAAACCGAACAGCCGAATCAGGAGGTACGCGGCCAGAATGATCGCGATCGTGTTGAAGGTGATGAACCAGTACCGCGACGCATCGACGGGGAGGTAGCCGAACGGCGCCATGATCAGCGTGCCGCCGGGCGGGTAGAGATAGTGCGGGTCGACGTGGTTGAAGTTCTCGTTGTAGATGTCCCAGCCCATTTTGAAATTCACGACGGCTCGGTACACCGGTCCGTAGTCGTCGGTGATGTAGCCATTGGTGGCCAGGACGTAGCTGCGATGAATGATGAACAGGATGGCCAGCGGCCACAGGATCGACCGCAACACCGTGGCCAGACCCGGCGGGGAGGTGCGGGGCCGGAAAGCGGCCAGAACAAGATCGCGCACCAGCGCACCGTACCCGACCGTGTCAGGGCCGAGGTGTCAGGCCGGGCAGAACGTGTCGGTGTCCGGCAGCTTGCCGGTGTCGAGATAGCCCATGACCGGCGGCAGAGCGCACGGGGAGTACACGGCGGCGCCGTGGCCGATGCCCTGCCATATCACGCGCCTGTTGGACGCCCCCGCATTGATCACGGTGGCCGCCACGGCGGCCACCCCCTCGTTTCCGACGATCGGGTCGTGCGCCGTTCCCAGCAGCAGAACCGGGGTGTCGAGATTCGGTGGCTCTTGGGGAGCAGAACCGCTGGGCCAATTCAGGCACTGCACCAATTCGAGCGCACCCACCTGGCCGAACTGCGGATATAGCTTCTCCCACGCCACCACCAGCTCGCGCACCCGGTCGGGGGTGGGCCTGTTCAGAGAGTCGCTGCAACTGTTGACGAACTGACCGTCGGTGCCGCGCAACGTCTCGGCTTCGCTCATCAACGTGTTCATCGCGTTCCAGTCCCCGGAGCGCGCACCGGCGACCGCCGACGCCAACCTGTTGGTGGCGGCGACGCGATCGCCGCGAGGGTAGGCCAGGGCCGTGGAGATCGCATCGGTGACGGTGGCCACCGAGCCCGGGCTCGTCGTGTTGTATCCACGCACCTGGTTCAGCAACGCCGCGACGGCCCCCTTCGGATCGGGACCCAATGGGCAGTTGACGGCCACGCACTGCGTCGCCCATGCATCCAGCGCGGATTGTTCGCCCTTGACGCGCTGTTCCATGGCGGCTTCGGCCGCAATACCGAGCGGAAGTGGCGAGTCGAGCACGAGCCGCGCCACCTTGTTCGGGTGGCTGCTGGCATAGGCCAAGGCCACTTGGGCACCGTTGCCAATGCCGTACAGCGCCAACGTCGGTACGTCCCAGGTGCTGCGCAGTCGTTCGATGTCCTCGGCGGCGTGGGCGTTGTCGTAGGCCGAGTCGCCGGGGGCGATGGTGTCGGTGCAGCTGGTCGTCGCGGCCTGGGTGATATCGCCGAGGTTGGCGACGGGGTCGTCGCCGGGCTGGAACTGAGCCTGGTCGAGCATCGCCTGGCGGTCGTAGAGATCGCGGCAGTCCAGCGCCCCCGACATTCCGGTGCCGCGCCGGTCCACCGCCACGACCGGCCGCGTCTTGAGCACATCTGAGCCCGACCGGTTCAGCCAGACCGGCAGCTGCAGCGACGTCGGCAGATCCGATCCGGTGGTCATCACCAGGGGGCCGGCGTCCTCGGGTGTCTCGTCGGTTTTCGCGCGAACCACACCGATGCTGATCGTCCCCGATGCGCCCTTGATCGGGTCGAGGTCGGCGTCGTAGGTCGCGCAGTCGAACGTCACCCCGGCGATGGGGGCGACGGAGGCATCCGAGAGCACGTCCGAAGTGCAGTCACGCCAGGACAGGTCGTTCTTCGGCGGCTCGATCGGTGGCGGGCCTTCCGACGCCCTGGTGGTCTCCGGCTGACCCTGGGGTTGGGCGCCTTCGTCGGTGGCGAAGCGTGGATTGGCCGCCAGACCAGGTGCGCAACCGGCCAGCAAAACCGAAAGCACGAGTGCTGAGGTGCTCAACACCCGGATCGGGCGACGCCGCTGCATGCCGACCACAGTACTGATTCCCGTGTGCAATCCTCGTCGCGCAACGACTGAGCGCGCGTCAACGAGCCCGGACATAGCGGGTGTACAGATAGCCCTGGTCGTCGGACAGCAGATGTGCGGGCCGCATTTTGTTGTGCACCTCGCCGGTGCCCGTGGCGATGCGTCGCCCCGAGCCGCCGACCAGGATGGGCGCGACTGTGAGGCAGAGCTCGTCGAGCAGGTCGTCGGAGATCAGCTGGCTGAGCAGCGACGGGCCCCCCTCGGTCAGCACGCGGAATAGCCCGCGCTCGGCGAGCAGCTTCAGCGCGGTGGCGTTGTCGACGGAATCGGCCCGCGATCCGGACGCGTTCAGCACCTCAGCCACCGCACCCAGCCGCTGCTGGGTGTCGTCGACGGAATCGGCGCACGTCAGGATCAGCGGCGGAACCTCGGTGCGGGTGAAGAACAGTGAGTCGGGCTCCAAGTTGCCGGTTCGGGTGACGACGGCGATCGGCGGCACTTCCGACTGCCCGCGGCTCTGCCGGGCGTGCCGCGCTGCGAGCGGGACCTGCGCACCGGAGTAGTTCTCGACCCTGACCGTGGCGGCCCCGACCAGGATCACGTCCGCGGCGTGCCGCATGAGGCCGAACATGCTGCGGTCGCCCGCTCCGGCCAGACCACCCGCCTTGCCGTCGGCGGTCGCACCGCCGTCGAGGCTGGCGATCATGTTGCCGCGCACCCAGCAGGTCTGTGGGTCGTCGGGGTAGGCGTAGAAGTCGGCGAGCCGGCTGTCGGCACCCTCGATGAGGGGGCCGTCGGGCCCCAGCGCGGTGAACCGCACCCCGGCGGTGGTATCGGCCATGAACAGCATTGCAACACGTCGCTAAGGTGCGTGCATGGACGGGGCCAGCGATGTCGGACATCTGGTCGACCGGCATCCCAAGGTCACACCAGAGCGATTGATCGCTCAGCTGAGCCCGCCACCGACCTTCGCCGACGTCAGCTTCGACACCTACATCCCCGATCCGGCGCAACCGACGCAATCCGCGGCCGTCGACTCCTGCCTGCGGTTCTGCGCCGAGGCGGCCGAGCGACGGGCCGGCAGGAAGAAGCTGTTCGGGCGCCGCGAGGTCCTGCCCGGCGTGGGGGTCTATCTCGACGGCGGGTTCGGCGTCGGCAAAACACACCTGCTGGCGTCGTCTTACTACCGGCTGCCGCAACCCAAGGCGTTCGCGACGTTCGGCGAGTTGACCCAACTGGCGAGCGTTTTCGGCTTTCTCGAGTGCATCGAACTGCTCGCCGAGTACGTCGTCGTGTGCATCGACGAGTTCGAACTCGACGACCCCGGCAACACCACGCTGATCTCGCGGCTGCTGTCACAACTCGTCGAACGCGGGGTCTCGGTGGCGGCCACGTCGAATACGCTTCCTGAACAACTCGGCGAGGGCCGCTTCGCCGCCCAGGACTTCCTTCGCGAAATCAACACTCTCGCAGCGATTTTCACGACAGTGCGGATCGATGGGCCCGACTACCGGCATCGGGATCTGCCTGCCGCCCCGGAACCGCCGAGCGATAGCGAGGTCGCCGCCCGTGCTGCGCAGACGCCCGGCGCGACGCTGGACGACTTCGACGCGCTGTGTGCGCACCTGGCCACCATGCACCCGTCGCGATATTTGACGCTCATCGAGGGTGTGCCCGCGGTGTTCGTCACCGGCGTGCACGCGATCGACGATCAGAATGTCGCGCTGCGCCTGGTGTCACTGACCGACCGGCTCTACGACGCGGGCATCCCGGTGGTGGCGTCCGGCGCGAAGATGGACACGATCTTCAGCGGCGAGATGCTCGCCGGGGGGTTCCGCAAGAAATACCTGCGCGCGACGTCGCGGTTGCTTGCGCTGACGGCGGCCGGTCAGACCGGGCGCACCATCACGTAGTCGCTCTCAATGCCCGCGCCGAGCCGAAATGTCTTGGTGCCGTTGATTTTAAAGCCGTGCTTGCGGTAGAAGCGTTGTGCGCGCAGGTTCTGCTGGTTGACACCCAACCACACGATGTGGGCGCCGATTGCGCGCGCCTCGTCCAGTACGGCGGTCATCAGTGCCGAGGAGACGCCGGCGCCGTGGCTGTCGGGCAGCACATACATCTTCGACAGTTCGATGGCCGGACGCGCTGTGACGGCGCGCTGGACATCCTCGTCATCGGGGAGACCGCGAATCAGCATCGCGTAACCGACGATTCGCTCATCCTGGCGCGCGGTGAGCACCCGGCGATCGGGGTCGGCGAGGTAGTCGCGGAATCGATGCTCGGAGAGGGTTTGGTCGATGAATGCGGCGATGTCGTCGGCGCTCGCCGTCGCCGGACACGCCAGCGGGAACGTCTGCGCGGCGACCCCGGCGAGTTCGGGTAGGTCGGCGCCGACGGCCGCGACCACATCAATTGGCAATACTCGTGCCTCGAGTCAGGCCACGTTCCATTGCGCGAGGTGCTGGCCGGTGATCCTGTCGAGCAGCACGACATTCGAGATCAGGTCGCGGTAGCAGTCCCACCAGACCCCACCGCTGACGGTCGAACCGGCCGGAGCGTTCATCAGCGCAAGGGTCAACGAGTCGGGTGCATCGGTGTTGCGCGGTTCATAGGAATCGCCCGTCGCGGTGACCCCGCGGAACTGATAGGTGATCGCCTGGGCGTACGACGTGGGCACCTTAACCGGGTTCACGGTGATCTGGGCGCGCCACACCTCGTAGCGCGGGGCGCGTGGCGGATAGCCGAAGCCGGGCGGGATCGGGGACGGGGCCAAGCTGTTGACGGTGACGTTGGCGACCAGGCCCTCGAAGTTGACCTGCAGTGTTTCGCCGAGCCGGCCGATCGGTGAGGGCGCGGACTCGGCCTCGTCAGGCGCGGCCTGGGCGGTCACAGCCGTAAGACCGGCGAGGGTCGCCATCACGGCGATGAGGAGGACGAACCAGCGACGCATGCACGCATGATGGCACAAACTGAAACGTGTTACAGCCGGTTCTCCGACACCCACGGCCCGGAGCCGCCAATCTTCTCGACGCGCACTCGCGTGAGTAGGCCCGCCGGCGCGTTCGGGGGCGGAAAGTGCTCGTCGCTGCCCAACATGACTCTGGCCAGGCTCTTGAGCAGTTCGGGAGCGCCGCCTTCGACGATCCGCGCGGAGCCCGTGATGCTCAGGTAGTCCCTGAGTTGGCCGGGCCGCTCGGGGCCCAGGATCGTGACGGCCACGCGTGGATCGCGGCGTACGTTGCGCGTCTTGCGGTACTCACTGAGGTGTGCCGAGACGAGTTCGTCGCCCTCGGGGGTCGAGTCCAGCGCCATCCAGATCGTGGAGACCTGCGGGCTGCCGTCGGCGTTGAGTGTGACCAGAATGGCGTCGGTGCCCGGCCCGATGAGTCCGCGGGCGGCGTCGTTGAGCCTCATGCGTTGTTCTACCGATGTGCGCACCGTTTCATTCCCGAGCGTCGGCCTCGAGGTCGAGCAGCGCTGACTTGGCCAGCACACCACCCACGTACTGGCCGGTGGACCCGTCGGAGCGCACCACGCGGTGGCATGGGAAGACCACCGGAAGCGGGTTGTGGCCGCAGGCGGTGCCGACGGCGCGGACGGCGCGGGGGTGGCCGATCGCCGCGGCGACGGTCGCGTAGCTCTCCCGGCGGCCGTAGTCGATCTCGCGCAGGTGCTCGACGACGCTACGTCGGAATCCGTTCGTCAGCCGCAGGTCGACTGGAACGTCAAAAGTGGTGCGGCGCTTGGCGAAATATTCATCGATCTGCCGGGCGACCGCCTCCAGCCGGGACGGCGACCGCAGAATGCGGGGGCTCACGGCGTCGGCGAGTCGAGCGAGCACAGTGTCATGGCCCTCGACGTCATACGCGACGCGGAGCAGTCCGACGGTGGTGGCGGCCAAGAGCAACGTGCCGACGGGGGTATCGATCGTGCGGTAGGAGATGTCGAGGGCTTGGTCGGCCTCGGCGGCCTGCTCGAGCCGAGTGTGCAACCGTGACATCGTGTCGTCGTCGGCGTTCAATTCCTCGAAAATGTTGAGCGTCATGGCGTTCCGTCCTTCTGATAGGTCTTGCGCAGAGACTTGATGCCGTCGGCGGCGGCGCGCCTTGCGGCGTCGGGGGAGTTGTTGAGCAGTTCGGCGATCTCGGCGAACGGCAGACCGGCGATGTGGTGGTAGGCCACGGCCTGGCGTTGCTTGGTCGGCAGTCGTTGCAGCGCCGCCCACAGGTCGGGGTCGCGGGCGGCCGGATCGGCGTGCGATGCCGGCCGGTCGGGCACGGTATCGGTGGGCACGGGCCGACGAGAGCGGGCCCGGCCGACGTCCAGGGCGCGGCGATGGGCGATGGTGACCAGCCACGCCTCGACGTTGGCGTCGTCGGGAAGTGTCGAATACGCGCGCAGCGCCGACAGAAAGGTTTCCGACCACGCGTCCTCGGCGTCGAGAGGGCCGACGACCGCGCGACACACCCGCAGCACGGTCGCGCCGTGCTCGGCCACTACCTCTTCGAACGGGCGCACCTTCACATTGTGTAGACGCCGCAGCGGTTCGCGATGTGAGATCAGCTTTGAGTGAACGGCTCCAGCGCGGTCCGCAGGTCGCCTTCGAAGCGGTCCCGATCGGCGCCGATGCGCTGCAGTGCGCCGTCCTCCTCGGCTTCGAGGAGTGCGAGCACGATGTGTTCGGTGCCAACATAGTTGTGGCCCAAGCGAAGTGCCTGTCGGAACGTCAATTCGAGCACCTTCTTCGCCGCGCCGTCGAAAGGCGTCAACGCGGGCAGGTCGCCATCCGTGCCTGGCGGCAGCGTCACCGCCTCGGCGACCGTGCCGGCGTCGATGCCTTGGCCGGCGAGCAGCTTGACCGCCAGCCCATCGGGATCGTCGAACATCGCCAGCAGTAGGTGGTCGGGGTTGATTTCGGTGTTGCGGGCCTCGTGGGCTTTGTTCTGGGCTCCCACGACCACATTGCGCGCCCGCGGGGTGAATCGGCCGAAGCCGGCGTTGGGATCGAGCGCATCGGTGTCGCTGGGCGCTTTGGGGACGAATCGTTTCTGGGCGGCCTGCTTGGTGACGCCCATGCACTTGCCGATCTCGGTCCATGACGCCCCGGATCGCCGCGCCTGGTCGACGAAGTGCCCGATGAGGTGGTCGGCGATCTCGCCGAGGGACTCGGCCGCCAGCACCGCGTCGGTGAGCTGTTCGAGCGGTTCCTCGTGCACCGTCTTGATCACATCAATCAGGTCATCGAGGCGGACGGGGTTGGTGATCTTCGCGGACTCGGTCATGGCGTCAACTCTAGGTTGACGCTAGATGATCGTCAACCAACGGTTGACGCCTGCGGGTAGCCGCGCCGGACCGTGCGGTCGAGAATGCCGAGGGTGGCACGCAACGCGAGCTCGGAGACGATCGGGAAGATGTTCGCGTCGCGCCAATGAGGGTCGATGTCGGACCAGTCGTAGAACGACGTGACCAGCGTTTCGCCGTCGGCCGGTGCGAGCCGGTAGCCGTAGACGTGGCCGATGTCGGGCTTGAGCTGTCCGAAGATGGTCCACGCGATCAGGCGGTCCTGCTCGAACTCGGTGATAGAGACGGTGACCTCGTACTTGCCGAGCGGGTAGTCGTTGAGCGACTCACGATCCATATGCACGACGAAGCTGTCACCGACGGCCTGAACGGGATCGCCGTCCGCGCTCTGCAGCATGCCCGTGGCGTCGATCGCGACGTGGCCCTGCGGATCGCAGAGGACCGCGAAGACGTCGGCGGCGGGGGCGGAAATGGTGCGGGGGACTTCGATGCGTTCGGTCATGGTCCGATGGTGTCAAGGTGTGATCTGTGTCGGCCCTCGTTTTGGGGATTCGTCAGCGGGTAGTCGGTGCTTCGAAATGACAGCTGACCCTGCCGATACCTCGACCGCCAAGCCGCCGATGTTGCGGCAAGCGATCGCGTTCATCCACGAGAACGCACACCGCGATATCACGTTGAGTGACATCGCGGCGTCGGTCAACGTCACGCCGCGGTCGGTTCAATACACGTTCCGCCGCCATGTCGGGGCGACACCGCTGGAGTATCTGCGGTGCCTTCGGCTCAACCGCGCCCACCGCGAGCTACAGGCCGCCGACCCGTCGGTCGACACCGTGATGGCGATCGCCGGCAGGTGGGGGTTCGGGCATGCCGGACGATTCAGCAGCATGTACAAGCGCAGGTTCGGCACGTCACCGAGTTCCACACTGCGCGGGTAGCGGCTTTCTACCGCGGAAAGAAGCCCTCACGGGTGAAGATGCCGGGTTGCCAGCCTTGCGTGCCCAGACACAACATGGGACGTCCGTCGGGATGTTGAGCTGCCGCATGAGGTTTGGGGCATGGCGCGCCCTGCTCCTGGACGCCGAACAACTCGTAGGTCGCCACCCAGAAACCCGTATAGATCGGTGGCCATTGGTTGGCGATCCAGCGGCACTGCAGCACCTCGCCGCCGGGACCGCGGCCGAACGTGAAGCGCTCGAGGTTGGTGCAGGGCGCGGTGAGGTGAGCTTCGTAGACCATGCCGGGCACGTCTGACGGGTAGCGGCCCGGCGTGTCGGGGTACAACAGGTCGTCGGCGACGGCGACCGGAGCAGAGCTGATAGCAGCGCCTGCGATCGCAGCGGCGGCGAGGAGTTCGCGAATCACGTCCCACCCCTTGGTGTCATGACAGGTTGACCTTCGGAGAGCCTAATCGGTGCCCGAAGACACACGAGTGGTTTCGCGGCGATGACGGCCGCGTCAGGCCGCCGTCACGCGGATGGCGAGCGGCACGTCCACCCGGTCGTGCCCGTCGCCGATGCGGAAGGTGTAGGCGTGGCGTCCGCCGCCGGCGGCAATCGGCAGCACCAGAGATGTCAGACACATGAACGTCGTCGGTCTGTCGAGGGTGAAATCCTGCGCGAACGCCGGGGCCTGGAGGGTTCCGTGTGGACCCTCCGCGTCGATGTGCAGGGCGAACTGTCGGCCGACGTCGCCGGCGTCGGTGTCGACGAGCACCACGGCACAGCATCGGAAGCCCGTCGAATTGGCCGCGACCGTGGTGGTCTTCCAGAACCCGCCCTCCACATTGAGCATTTGGTCAACCAGGTCAACGTGGTTGGCAAAGAAGGCCGAGGTCAGGCGCATGATCGGAGGCTACCCCTTGGATTGAGTGGTCGCGAGGAGTCAGGTATTACCGCGGCGTGGTGTGTCGGCCGCCTCCCGACCGAGAGAAGCGGATGGGGGTCGCCATCAAGCGGGTGTCCCATAAGGCCCCTGACAACATGGCGACAAACAGTCCGAAAAGACCGGCAGTCGCGAACAACGCTTCATTCGCCATGCTCTTCAGGTACCCATTACGCGGTGTATGACACCCAGTTGGGGACCCGGCTTCGGTATCGCGGACGGGCCAGGGGAATTGCGCTGAAGGCGGCGCCCGCTAACTCGCCGTCACGCGGCGCTGACGTTGGGTGCGAAGCCCCCGACCCCTGCGCGGGGGCTTCGCTGGGCCGGCCGCCGGTGCCGGGTGTGCGAGTCGGATGTACGGCGGCAGGCCTGCCCACTGAGATAGCCAGAGCCAGCCCATTCTAACCCTTTGAGCAAACATTTTTAGACGCCAGCATCGTCGACGACCGGCCAAGATCGGATCGGGCGCAACTTTCGTTTTGGTGGGAAAGCCATCGGGAAATTGAGAGGTGCAGTGCTGCGCTCAGCGGCTGAAACCGGACGGTGGGGCAGCGGCGAGGAGTTCGCCCCAGGAGTGCACGCTGGCCATCTCCGGGGTCGTGCTTGTGGTGGCCGACTCGCTCAAGCTCAGTGCCGAAGCGAACGCGCCGAATCCCACGACGGCGACGGCGGCGGTGGCGCCTGCGATGTGCTTGATACTCATGACTACCTGCTTCTCGTGAGTTGGCTTGTTGACTGCAATGAGCATCCGCCGGCGATCTTGGACTTTTCTTGGAGGAGATCAGGGGTGCTGCGAAAAGGGATCGGCCCGCCACTCGGGGGGTCGTGGCGGGCCGACGTCTGTTGCGGGCAGGCTTGTTTGGCGTTCGACTGTCTAGAACCCTGCGGCGAGTCCCAGAAGATCCTGTGCGGGGATGAGGTTTCCGATGTCACCAAGGACTGGGATGCTGCCGAGTTCTCCGAGGCCGGCGATGCTGCCGACGTCGGCGACGTCGTCGAGCAACGGCAGGTACGACTGCCAGTCGTCGCTCAGCCCGCCGGGAACCAGCGGTGCGATCGAATCCAATTCATCGGCGTTGGCCGTGCCCGCCCCGAATCCGATGGTGGCCAAGCCCAGTGCTCCGGAGACCGCGCCTGTGACGGCGATCTTCTTCAAGTTCGTTGCCTTCATCGTGCATTGCCTCCTGTTGCGACTCGGTGTCGCCTGACACCTATAGCGAACCGAGTCTTGGCAGAAGACCTTGGAAGTTTCTAAAAGCCCTGCATGCGGCTCCGGCGGAGACGCCTGCGCTCTGGTCGAAGACATCGACACGAGGCCCTGCGTTTGTGCACACAGCTAAGGCGACGGCGGCCAGTCTGATGCTGACTGCTTAACACCACAGTTGCACCAACGGCCGTCTAGCAACAGAAACACGAACGCAACCAGCCCTACATCCGTTGCCACTTCCCAGGGTAGCCGCTGTCTGCCTGCGGCTGGTGAATTTTTAGGTGGCCAGCTTCGGCTCGCGGCGGCGCAACCCCGATCGCTTCGGTAGGCCGCCGCCCGCCGACCTTGATTGCGCGGAGACAACTCAGGCCCGGTAGAAACCGGGCCCGAACTGCATCGAACTTGGTGCGCGATACTGGGATTGAACCAGTGACCTCTTCCGTGTCAGGGAAGCGCTCTCCCGCTGAGCTAATCGCGCCGAGAATAAATCGTTGAGGTGGAGACGGGAATCGAACCCGTGTGCACGGCTTTGCAGGCCGTTGCCTCACCACTCGGCCACTCCACCGCTGGGGTTGATGCCACCACACCTTCGAGCGGATGACGGGATTCGAACCCGCGACCCTCACCTTGGCAAGGTGATGCGCTACCAACTGCGCTACATCCGCGCGCCACAAACAGCATTGCCGTCCGTCGCGAAGGACGACATTAGTCGACCCGAGCAAGACACCACAAATCCCTTGCTCCGTCATCCGTAGTCTCAACTGAGGTGATACGCCTCGCGGGAGATCGAGAACTCTCCGCCGTACTGGAAATCCCAGCAGGTGATGCCAGACTCGGCGCTCGTGCACTCGATCGAACCCGCAACGATCGTGTCGCCGAAGGCCAATGGATTTCCGGTCGTCAGTGCGGTGTCTCCCGCACACACCACCCCGGCGGGTTCGCCGGCGTTGAGTGTCAGGCCCTGACCCCAGCCGACGTTCTCATTGCACGACGCGGGCTTGGGCGGTGGCGCCCAGTCGCGCTCCCGAATGTCGCAGCGCACCGAACTCGGGTCGATGTAGCACCCGATGTTCCCCGACGGGGAGTTGAATGCGGTCAACTCCGTCACTGTGATCGTTTCGAGGGGAAGTTCGTCGAGCGAGCCCGGGGACGCCGTGGCTGTTCCGGCCATGAGCATCGCTGCGACGGGCGCGGCCGCAGCGAGCGCGGCGACAACGGCGTGTTTCATGCGATGAAGGTATGGCCAAAGCTGAGCTTGTGCTGGGCGAACTCTGAAAACTCAACGGCGATCAAAATAGCCGATACGCCTTGAGTGCGATCGTGAAGCCATGTCCGGTGCCCGCGTCTCGGCACGTGATGCCCTCGTCGGCGCTTTCGCAGCGCAGCGGGCCCGCCGTGATCGCATCGCCGTACGGCAGCACTTCGTCGGGGCCGAAGGCGGTGTCGCCGGCACACACAAACTCGGCCGCTTGGCCGGCAACGATCTCGATCCCCTGTCCGTAGTCGAATTCGCAGTCCGCGGGGCGCCGCGGAGGTGACCAGTCGTGGTCGATGATGTCGCAGCGGGCCAGGTCCACGTCGATCATGCAGGCGACGTTGCCCGTCGGGGAGATGAAGCCGGTGAACGCGAACACCTCCCGGTCCGCCGGCTGTGGCTCCGACGTCGGTGGCGGTGAGCGCGTCGCGGACGCCTTGGTCTGAGTGGCGGCGGACGAAGCGCTCGCGGGATGGGGGCCGGGGGAGCTGCCACACGCGGAGAGGGTGAGCACGGCGACCAAACCGGCAACGGCGGAGACCGAATGTCTGCCAGGTTGATCCACGGCGTGACGATAGCCCGGCAATGCGGGGTGGGCCGTCGAACGTACGAAATGCGGGCAGCGTCCATAGCGAAACGAATTCGGGTCGCAACCCGCGAGGTGATAGTCTTCGACGTCGTTCGACCCTTTTGGTCGAGCTCCCCGGTCTCGTAGCTCAGGGGGAGAGCGTCCGCCTCACACGCGGAAGGTCACTGGTTCGATCCCAGTCGGGACCACAAGTTCAGAGCACATTTCGTCTCAGCCCACCCAGTCTCGCCGATCTCAGTGGCGCCGCCGCCACACGACGATCCCGACCGCCAGCGCGGCGATCACGACCACCGCCGCGGTCGGCACCGTTCGCTTCGGGTTGTCGGTAGCGGCATGCCTCAGTGAGTCGGCCTTCTCGACGACCTGCTCCTTGGTCCCTGCGGCCTTCTCTTTCGCCTGTTTCTTGACGTCAAGCTTGTCGGCGAGCGCCTCGACCGTCTGGCCGAGCTCGGTGCGTGTCTGCTCGGCGTCAGCCTCGATGTCCCCGATGTCCGCCTCGGGACCGGGCTCGGGACGATGGGGATCAGGTGCGGCCATGGCGTGCTTCCTTCACTTCCTCGATGTCGGCTTTCACCGTTTCGACTGTTCTGGGTGTTGCCGGAGTGACCTCGTCCGCCTGACGTCGACCGATCAGAGCCGCGACACCCGCGACGAAGAAAAGTACTGCTGCCACGATCACGGCGGCCGCCCACACCGGCAGTACCAGCGACAACGCGGCCACAGCCGCGCCGATCAGTGTCGCGAGGCCAAGGACGGCCAACAAACCGGCGACGCTGAACAGTCCGGCGCCGATGCCCGCGTGCCTGGCAGATTCTTGAAACTCCTTCTGCGCCAATCGCATCTCGTCGCGAACCAACCGCGATGTCTGCGCCGACAACTGGCTCAACAACTCGCCGAGCGACGCATCTGCGGTGGGTTTGGATTCAACTGTCATGATTACCAGCCCCTCATTCGATGCTTCGTTCCCCAGTGATGCCCTGGCTCGCGGGTTTGAAACGCATACTGCCCGCGCCATGTATCCCGGACTCGATTTGGGCACAGATCGGTTACCACTGTGTCTCGATTGCTAAGTTGAAACCTCAACGAGCGCAGCAACTTCGGAGCAACAACATCACTGTTTGAAAGTCGTACGTCACCATTTGGATACGGTGCGGTGCGGCGTGTCCCACCGTTGTAATTCGTACAGATAATTGACGAGGTCGTCCAGTAGACGGCTTTGGTACAGCGCGGATTGTGTTGCACCAGGTGAATGCGGAATGTCAGTGCGCGAATGAAGGAGTCGATGGGCGATGGCGATCTTTGATCGATTCGACCTCAAAGTAATTGCTGTCGGGGGGTTGTGCGGCGTCGCTATTGCGTTGAGCCCCGGCATCGCGGCAGCTGGCGGCTACGAATGCCTCCAGACGTCGGCTGGTGAGGCCGGCCCGGCTGCAGCGGCGCCCGTATGCGCCCCGGTCGCCGAGATGGCGGGCGTTCCGATGGCCCTGCCTGGGCCTCCGATCGTGCCGCCGCTGGTCCCGCCGCCGATCATTCCCCCGCCGCTGGTGCCGCCAGTCGTGCCGCCGCCGCTGGTCCCACCGCTGGTCCCGCCGGTCCCGATCGTTCCGATCGGTGCGCCGATTGCCGCGGGTGCGCCACTGGCGCCGCTGACCACCATGGGTGGTGCCGCCGGCGGTAAGGGTGATTCAACCGGTCCGGCACCGGCTGGAGCGCCGGTAGCCGGTCAGCCGACGGCGCCCGGACCTACCGGGCACTGACACCGTTCCTCCGCGACGAACCGCCCCCACCGAGTGGGGGCGGTTCGTTGTTTGCATCCTCGAAGTGTGACGCACCTCGGGTGCGGAATCTGTTGCAGATCAACAAGTTTGTTGGCGCTCTACACTGATGCATCGCCGCGTACGCAATGCATGGTCGCCGCCGCTCGCACCGCCTACCGTTATCGCTCTGTCGGGCCGGGGGATCGACAGACCCTCCGCCGTTTAGGAGTGCCTGGCGCCCACGTCGAAAGCGCCCAAGCCGCGAGCGACAAGGTCGCGCAGAAGGAGAGTCTCCACAGCATGTAGCGACAGTGTCGCCGATAGCTGGGCACGACTAAGTCATGGTTTGGCAGAGCTAGACCACGGGGCTCTGTTAGCCGGTCACCGTCCGGGGAACTTCGATGCTGTTCTCCCGCACAATGATCGGATCGCCGACGTTGACGGTGTTGAAGTACCACTCGGCGTCCTCGGTGCTGAGTCCGATACAGCCATGGCTGACGTTCTCATACCCCATTGAATTGACAGCCCACGGCGCTGAATGCACGAAGAGGCCGCGCTGGGTAAAACGCACGGCGTATTCCACGTCCAGCAGGTAGCCATCGGGGGAGTTGACGGGGATGCCGACACTGCTCGAATCCATCATCACGTCGCGTTCCTTGCCCAAAACGGCATAGGTGCCGACCGGCGTCGGATATTGCGGCCGGCCCATAGATGCGGGGAACACACCCTCTTCACCCCAACGCGGTCGGTGGTGCGGCGCCGGCAGCTGAGGTGGCGGTCCCGCGTCGACGCCGTCGATGGTCACGGTGAACGTGTGGTCCGAGATATTGGCAACGCCGACGACGGCGGGCCCCGTCCTGAAGTTTGTGGTGGCCAGCCCGCCGCGCATGGACAGTGACACCGTGCTGTGCGCCGGCCAGAATTCGTCGGGAATCCACTGCACAACAGTGTTTTCCAGCCAGTCGTACTTGCCGGTCATCGCGGGCACCGACTGGATGTCGAGGGCGCGTTCGGCCGCGCGCCGGTCGGTGACAGGCGTTGTGAACGTCACGAGAACGGGGTGGGCGATACCCACCACTGCGTCCCGTGCCGGTAGAACCGACGCGATGGCGGGGCGATACGACTGGCTCGCCGCCGCGCTAGGGGCGGCGGCCGGCCCCGCGACCACACTGGCAGCTGTCACGATCGCTGCGAGAACACATCGAACAACCCCACGCATGGCTTCTGATTCCTTCTCAAAATTACAACCTTGTCAATTAGAGATCGTAGGGCTGGCAAGGCAATTCGAAGTGCAGGCGGGCCTTCGCAATTCGGTCAAGGGTTCGTCACGCTTCGGCAACGGCGTGCAATTTTGGCAAACGACCTGCGTTCTGAACGCAAATGGCGCACAAGGAATCTCGCGGTGTTGACCGATCGAGACCTGCTCGCGATGCTATCGAGACACGATCGCGACGCTACGTGGATGCTGACTGGGTGTCGGCGACGAGCTGGGTCGCAACCTTGATCAGTGCCACATTGGAGTCCTGAGATAGCTTGCGCAGCAGTTCAAACGCCTGCACCGCATCGACGCCGTACCGTTCCATGATCATCCCCTTGGCCTGACCGATCACATCGCGGCTGGCCAAAGCGTTCTTGAACTGCTCGTCACGTCGCGCCGAATTCCACGCGACCGACGAATGCGCGGCGAAAACCAAGCCGATGTTTCGCGACTCGTCCCCGAACACGTCGGGTTCTTCGGCGTACACGTTCAGCGCACCCATCGTCTCACCGGCGATGAACAACTGGAACGCCATAATTGTCCGGATCGGGGTCTCGGCCAGCACGTCCTGCCGATAGAGTGGGAAACGGTCATCGGTTTCGAGATCGGCGACATGGATCGTCTTCTCTTCCCATGCCGCGGTCAGGCAGGGGCCCTCCTGGTGCCGTTGTTGAATCTTGTCCAACAACATCGGATAGAAATGCGTGGTGGCCGGGGTCTCGATGTGCTTGCCGTTGCGGGTGACCGTGATGCCGGCGTACTGCGCGCCAGGAATCTCCACAGCAGCATGCTCTGCCAGCTCGGCGATCACGGTGTCTGCGTCGGTGTCGGGCCTGCCGTGCAGGTTCTGAACCAGCTCGGCAATACGCAAGTGGGTGGATTCGACCACGCCTGGATTGTTCACCACTCACCGTCCGAATGACTTGATTTAGGTTTTTTCCCAGGCTACGCGCTGTTGGACTCCGAGGCGCTTGTCAGCAGCGACGGCGAGAGCCAACCGAGTATCACAGGGCCTTCAGGTAGCGCGTAGTGACAACTCGCTGCACCAGCGACGTGACGGGCGATCCCAGGCGGCTCCACCACGTAGCGTGCCGGGAGAAGGCCGTCACCACCGCCAGGACGTTCTCGGTCGCCGGGTCGTAGCGCACGAGGAACAGCTCCTCGCCGGATTCGGCATGGCCGGGCAATGTGCCGTACGCGAACCCGCGACGATCGGGCTCGTCGACGACGTAGACCACCCGGCATGGCGCCTGCACCGGACCCACCCCCACGATTACCTCGGAGCCCACGGCGGCGACCTCCGTCGTCGCCTCGACTTTGACTCCGGCGCCCCGCAGCATGCCCCAACGCATACCTGCCGCGCCGGCCTCCTCGAAGCGCGCCCGACCGCGGCCGATCACCGCCGACTTCTGTACATGGTGGTAGCCGGCCGGGAGTGTTCCCGCGGTGGCGCCGACCTCTGAATAGGTCAACGGCAGCACGGCAAGGTCGCTCAGTTTCATTGCGGCCACACGGTATCTCGCGGTTAACAATGTCGGCGTACGGTTGCCAAACATGACCACCTTCACCATCGGCGGCGACCTGACCGTCAATCGTCTGGGATTCGGCGCGATGCGCCTGACGGGCCAGGGCGTGTGGGGCCCGCCTGCCGATCACGACGAGTGCATCCGCGTGCTACGCCGTCTCGTCGAGGTCGGCGTGAACTTCATCGACACCGCGGACTCCTACGGCCCGTATGTGTCCGAGGAACTGATCAAAGAGGCCCTGCACCCGTACCCGGAAGGGCTCGTCGTCGCTACCAAGGCCGGTCTGCTGCGGACCGGGCCCGACGTGTGGCCCGTCCTCGGCTTCCCGGCGTACCTGCGTCAGGAATGCGAGATGAGCCTGCGCCGCCTCGGTGTGGACACCATCGATCTGTTCCAGCTGCACCGCATCGACGACAAGTTCCCCGCCGAGGACCAGATCGGCGAGCTCGTCAAGCTGCAGCAGGAGGGCAAGATCCGCCACATCGGGCTGTCCGAGGTCAACGTCGACCAACTCGAGGCCGCCCAGAAGGTCGCGACGATCGTGTCGGTGCAGAACATGTACAACCTCTCCGTCCGCACGGCCGAGCCGGTGCTCGAAGCGTGCGAGTCCCAGAACATCGGCTTCATTCCGTGGTTTCCGCTGGCCGCCGGCCCCTTGGCGGCAGCTGACGGACCGCTGCAGCGCATCGCGGCGGACCACGATGCGTCCCCGTCGCAACTGGCGCTGGCCTGGTTGCTCAAGCGATCGCCGGTGATGCTGCCGATCCCCGGCACCTCGAAGGTCGCCCATCTCGAAGAGAACGTCGCGGCCGCGAGTATCGAGTTGTCCGACGATGAGTTCGAGACGCTGAGCAAAGCCGGGTCTGCTTCGGCCTGAGCCAGGCGATCCAGCCCGAGTCTGAGCCAGGCAATACGGTGGTCGTGTGACGACCGACCAGTCCTCGGGTGCGCATCCCGGTGGGGGATTCAATCCGCCGGTGCCGACCACCAAGGGGGGACCCGACTATGGCCGGTTCGTCGACGCCGTCCGCACGCTGCAGGACCACGCCCGCGCGGCGGACGCACCCGATGACGTGATCAGCGAGGCCGCCGACCTCGTCGAAAAGGTCACCCAACTACTGGCGCCTTATTACGCCGACGAGTGGGCCTCGCCGTCCGGACGCCGGATGGATCTGCCCAACCGCGGCAATCTCCTCGCCATCCCGCTGGATCTGCACAAGACGGACGACGGGCGCATCGAAGGCACGGCGATGTTCCGTCGCTTCCACCTCGGCCGCAACGGTGCCGCTCACGGCGGCGCGGTGGCGCAGCTGTTCGACGGCCTGCTCGGGTACGCCGCGTTCACCCTCAGCGGCAGCCGCGCCCAGCGCACCGCGTTCCTGCACGTCGACTACCGCAAAATCGCGCTCGTCGAGAAGGAGTTCCAGGTCGACGCCCGCATCGACAGCATCGTGGACCGCAAGATCTTCGTGTCGGGGCGGCTGCTGGACGGGGAGCACGTCCTGGCCGAGTCGCACGCACTCTTTGTGAAACTGCTACCCGGGCAACCGTGAACCAGGACGAAGATGAACGGCCGAGTCGCGCCCGCCGATGGGCCCGCTGGCGCGACAAGATCCGCGATCGACGCAAGGTCGACTTCGTCTACCGCATCGTGGTCGGAGTCGTCGGTCTGGTGGTCTTCGTCGTCGGCATCATCGCGATCCCGTATCCGGGTCCAGGCTGGGCAATCGTGTTCATCGGGCTCGGAATTCTGGCGACCGAGTTCGAATGGGCGCGACGGCTGCTGGCCTACAGCAAGGAGCGCTACGACCGGGTAATGGCCCGGTTCGGCGAACAGCACATCGTCATCCAGGCGATCGCCGGCATCTTCACGGTGCTGATCGTCATCGGCACCCTGTGGCTGCTCGGCGCGGCTGACTGGACCGTCGAACTCTTCGGCTTCGATTGGCCCTGGCTGAACAGTCCGATTGGCTTGGGGTCTTGAGGACCCGCACCGATAGCATGGTCGCGTTCGGCCAACGCCCGCATAGCCCACAAGCAACGGAGATACCCCGATGAGCACCGCCGTCAGCCCCGTCCCAGCAGCCCCTATTCGGGTCACTGCCGGGACCACCGCGGGTACGGCGGTTCGAGAGGCCGGTCTACCGGGTCGCGGCGATCCCGCCGCCGTGGTGGTGGTGCGAGACCTCGAGGGGCGGCTGCGTGACCTGTCGTGGACGCCCGACGCCGACGTCGACGTCATCCCGGTGGCCGCCGACACCGACGACGGCCGCAGCGTCATCCGTCACTCCGCCGCCCATGTGTTGGCCCAGGCCGTTCAGGAGCTTTTCCCCGAAGCCAAACTCGGTATCGGACCGCCCATCACCGATGGCTTCTATTACGACTTCGATGTGCCGCGCGCGTTCACGCCAGAAGATCTCGAGGCGCTGGAGAAGCGCATGCGCCAGGTCGTCAAGGAAGGGCAGCTGTTCTCGAGGCGGGTCTACGAGTCCAAAGACCAAGCGCGAGAAGAGCTTGCCAACGAGCCGTACAAGCTCGAGCTCATCGAGGACAAGTCCGGCGACCCCGATGTCATGGAGGTCGGCGGTGACGAGCTGACGGCCTACGACAACCTCAATCCCCGCACCCGCGAACGGGAGTGGGGGGATCTCTGCCGCGGTCCGCACATCCCGACGACGCGCTACATTCCGGCGTTCAAGCTGACCCGCAGTTCGGCCGCCTACTGGCGCGGGAACCAGGACAACGCGAGCCTGCAACGCATTTACGGGACGGCCTGGGAGTCGCAAGAGGCCCTCGACCGCCATCTCGAGTTCATCGAAGAAGCGCAGAAGCGCGATCACCGCAGGCTCGGTGCGGAACTGGACCTGTTCAGCTTCCCCGATGAAATCGGTTCCGGGCTGGCGGTTTTCCATCCCAAGGGCGGAATCATCCGTCGAGAACTCGAGGAATACTCGCGCCGCAAGCACATCGAGGCCGGTTATGACTTCGTCAACACCCCGCATATCACCAAAGAACAGCTTTACATCACGTCGGGACACCTGGAGTGGTACGCCGACGGCATGTACCCCCCGATGCATATGGACGCCGAGTTCGACGAGGACGGCACGCTGCGCAAGCCGGGGCAGGACTACTACCTCAAGCCGATGAACTGCCCGATGCACCACCTGATCTTCCGGTCGCGCGGGCGGTCGTATCGGGAACTTCCGTTACGGCTCTTCGAATTCGGCTCGGTGTACCGCTATGAGAAGTCCGGTGTGGTCCACGGCCTGACTCGGGTGCGCGGCATGACCCAGGACGACGCGCACATCTACACCACCCGTGAGCAGATGCGTGACGAGTTGGCGTCGCTGCTGCGGTTCGTGCTCGACCTCCTCGCCGACTACGGCCTGAACGACTTCTATCTGGAGCTCTCGACAAAGGATCCCGAGAAGTACGTCGGCTCCGATGAGGACTGGGACGAGGCCACTGAGACGCTGCGTGAGGTCGCCGAAGCCTCGGGACTGCACCTGGTGCCCGATCCGGGTGGTGCGGCGTTCTACGGACCCAAGATCTCCGTTCAGGTCAAGGACGCGCTGGGCCGCAGCTGGCAGATGTCGACCATCCAGCTCGACTTCAACATGCCCGACCGCTTCGAACTGGAATACACCGCCGCCGACGGCACCCGCCAGCGCCCCGTCCTGATCCACCGTGCGCTGTTCGGCTCGATCGAGCGGTTCTTCGGTGTGCTCACCGAGCATTACGCCGGCGCGTTCCCGGCATGGTTGGCGCCGGTACAGGTGGTCGGAATTCCCGTCGCCGACGACCACATCCCGTACCTCAACGGCGTTGCCAATCAGTTGAAGTTGGCCGGCATCCGGGCCGAGGTTGACGTCAGCGACGACCGGATGGCCAAGAAGATCGTGAATCACACCAACCAGAAGGTGCCGTTCATGCTCGTAGCGGGCGATCGGGACATCGAGGCCGGTGCCGTCAGTTTCCGCTTCGGCGACCGCACCCAGATCAACGGTGTACCGCGCGACGACGCGGTGGCCGCCATCGCCAAGTGGATCGCAGGCCGGGAAAATGCCACTCCCACAGCTGAACTGGTCAAGGTGGGCACTGCGCTGTGACCCCCGAGGAGCGTCTGCACGAAGAGCAGGAAGATGACCACCGGATCGTCGACCACGGCGTCGGCGAGCCCGACCACCTGCAACGGTTGTGGACGCCGCATCGGATGACGTACATCGCCGAGTCGCCGCTGCGGCGCAATAGTTCGGAACCCTCGCGCCCGTTCACCGACATCCCGATGTTGTCCGACGAGGACGGGTTGATGGTGGCGCGCGGCGAGTTGGTGTACGTCGTGCTCAACCTCTACCCGTACAACCCTGGGCATCTCATGGTCGTCCCGTACCGCCGGGTGTCGGAGCTCGAAGACCTCACGGAGGCGGAAAGCGTCGAGCTGATGACCTTCACCCAGAAGGCGATTCGCGTCATCAAGAGTGTGTCCAACCCGATGGGATTCAACGTCGGGCTGAACCTGGGCAAGGTGTCGGGCGGGTCGTTGGCCGAGCATCTGCACATGCATGTGGTGCCGCGCTGGATCGGCGACGCGAACTTCATCACCATCATCGGAGGCGCGAAGATCGTCCCGCAGCTGCTGAGCGAAACGCGTGAGTTACTGGCGACGGAGTGGGCGAAGCAGCAGTGAGCAACGTCTACGTGATGACCCGTGCGGCGTACGAGAAGTTGTCTCGGCCGATCGCCAAGGCTGCGCTGCGCGCGGGGCTGACCCCCGACAGCATCACGATCCTGGGCACGGCGGGCACCGTGCTGGGCGCGCTGACGCTGTTTCCCATCGGCCAGCTGTGGTGGGGCTGGCTCGTCGTCTCTTTCTTCGTACTCGCCGACATGCTGGACGGCGCGATGGCGCGTCAGCGCGGTGGCGGCACGCGGTTCGGCGCGGTCCTCGATGCCACGTGCGATCGGATCGGCGACGGCGCGATCTTCTGCGGTCTGCTGTGGTGGGCCGCTTTCGGCGTGCGCAGTACCTCATTGGTGGTGGCGACGTTGATCTGTCTGGTCACCGCGCAGGTGATCTCGTACATCAAGGCGCGCGCCGAGGCCAGCGGTCTGTCTGCCGAGGGCGGCATGATCGAGCGGCCCGA
Source organism: Mycobacterium neglectum (assembly GCF_002591975.1). Lineage (GTDB taxonomy): Bacteria > Actinomycetota > Actinomycetes > Mycobacteriales > Mycobacteriaceae > Mycobacterium > Mycobacterium neglectum. The sequence goes on from NZ_NVQE01000015.1 coordinate 29,880, forward strand.
ACGGTTGATGATCGTCCTGCTTGGGGCGGGGTTGTCGGGACTCTTCGGCCTACCGTGGCTGCTGCACGTGGCGATGTGGCTGCTGGCGGTGACCAGCCTCATCACCCTGGGTCAGCGCGTGCACAGCGTGCGGACCTCACCAGGAGCGATGGATCGGCTGACGAAGCCCGAAAGCGCCGGTGATGAGACACCGGAGACGTCGGGGCACACCCCGCCGGCAGCGCAGGGGGACGAGTCATGACGGCACCGCCACAGGATCCGGAATCGGGCACCTCGCTGAGCGGCAGGTTCGCGGACTGGGGATATGCCGCAGGCTGGCGACTCGTTCGTGCAATGCCGGAGGTGGTGGCGCGCAACGCGTTCGGCGCCGGTGCGCTCTACGCCGCCCGCGGCGGCGGGCCCGACCAACTACGCAAGAACCTTGCCCGCGTGCTCGGCGTCTCGCCGGACCGCGTGCCGGACGAACTGATGCGCGCTTCGCTTGCCTCTTACGCCCGATACTGGCGGGAGGCGTTCCGGTTGCCCACGATGGACCTGGTCGAGGTCGCGCGGCGGTTCGACGAAGTGAGTATCGGAACGCACAGACCCCAGGCGGCTTTGGACGCCGGCCGCGGCGGCATTCTGGCGCTGCCCCACAGCGGCAACTGGGACATGGGCGGTGTGTGGCTCGTTCAGAGGCACGGCACTTTCTCGACGGTGGCCGAGCGACTGAAGCCGGAATCGCTGTATCGCCGATTCATCGAATACCGGGAAAGTCTCGGCTTCGAGGTGTTCCCGGCGTCGGGCGGCGAGCGTTCACCATTCGAGCTGCTCGCCGAGCGGTTGCGCGAGAACAAGCTGGTGTGCCTCATGTCGGACCGCGACCTCAGCCGGTCGGGGGTCGAAGTCGACTTCTTCGGAGAACGCACCCGGTTGCCCGCAGGTCCGGCGAAATTGGCGATCACCACCGGGGCCCACTTGATTCCGGCGCACGTCTACTACGACGGCGACGACTGTGTCATCAACCTCCAGGAGCCGCTCGACACCAGCTCCGGCGACGTCACCGCTGTCACCCAGGCGTTGGCGGATCGGTTCGCGAGCAACATCGCCGCGCATCCTGCGGACTGGCACATGATGCAGCCGCAGTGGCTGGCTGATCTGTCTGACGAACGACGCGCCAAACTCGAGGCGACCTGATGCGCATCGGCATGGTCTGTCCCTATTCGTTCGACGTCAACGGTGGGGTGCAGTCCCACGTGCTGCAGCTGGCCGAGGTGATGCACGGCCGCGGCCACGCGGTCAGCGTGCTGGCGCCGACGTCGTCGGATGCGCAGACCTCATTGCCCGACTACGTGGTGTCGGGTGGCAAAGCTGTGCCGATCCCGTACAACGGGTCGGTGGCGCGGCTGCGGTTTGGGCCTGCGACGCACCGCATGGTGAAAAAGTGGCTCGCCCAGGGCCAATTCGATGTGCTCCATCTGCACGAGCCCAACGCGCCGAGCCTGTCGATGCTGGCGCTGAACATCGCCGAGGGGCCGATTGTCGCGACCTTCCACACCTCGACCACGAAGTCGTTGACGCTCAGCGTGTTTGAACCGTTCCTGCGGCCGATGCACGAGAAAATCGTGGGCCGCATCGCGGTGTCGGACCTCGCGCGGCGGTGGCAAATGGAGTCCCTCGGCAGCGACGCCGTCGAAATACCGAACGGAGTCGACGTCGGGGCGTTCGCGTCGGCGCCGACGATGGATGGTTACCCGCGCAGGGGCAAATCGGTGTTGTTCCTGGGCCGGTATGACGAACCACGTAAGGGCATGGCCGTGCTGCTGCGTGCGCTGCCGCGGCTGGTCGAGCGGTTCACCGATATCGAGATCCTGATCGTCGGCCGCGGCGATGAGGACGAGTTGCGTAAAACCGCCGGGAAATGCGCGAAGCACCTGCGGTTTCTCGGCCAGGTCGACGACGCCGCGAAGGCCTCGGCGCTGCGCAGTGCGGACGTGTACTGCGCGCCCAACACCGGGGGAGAGAGCTTCGGCATCGTGCTCGTCGAGGCGATGGCGGCAGGCACCGCGGTCGTCGCAAGCGACCTGGATGCGTTCCGCCGGGTGTTGATGGATGGGACCGCGGGTCGACTGGTGCCGGTCGACGATCCCGCGGGACTGGCGGACGGGGTGATCGAGGTGCTGGACAGCGACGACGTCCGGTCGCGCTACGTGCAGACGGCGGCCGAGGCGGTGCGCCGCTACGACTGGTCGGTGGTGGCCGGCCAGATCACGCGCGTCTACGAGACGGTCGCGGGCGCGGACACGAAGGTGCATGTCGCGGGTACGACCGACCGCCGTCGGCGCGTTTCGAGCAAGGCCGGGGAATCCAAGTGACGACCTGGATCCTCGTGATCGCCCTCGGGCTGTTGCTGGTGGCCCTGCTGCTGATCGGGGCGTGGGCGTATCAAACCGCCAACCGTCTGGACCGGCTGCACGTGCGCTATGACCTGTCCTGGCAGGCCCTCGACAGCGCGCTGGCGCGTCGGGCCGTGGTCGCTCGTGCAGTCGCCGTCGATGCCTACGAAGGTGCGCCTGCGGGCAAGCGATTGAAGGCGTTGGCCGACGTCGCCGAACGCTCTCCGCGGGAGCGGCGTGAGGCTGCCGAGAACGAGCTGTCCTCAGCGTTGGCGATGGTCGAGCCGTCATCGTTGCCGCTCGCGTTGGTCGCCGAACTGGCCGACGCCGAGGCGCGGGTGCTGCTGGCCCGCCGATTCCACAACGATGCTGTGCGCGACACCCTCGCGCTGCGGGAGCGCCCTGCGGTGCGGATGCTGCGCCTCGGCGGAACCGCCGCGCTGCCAACCTATTTCGAGATCGCCGAACGGGCTCTTGGTGCCGCGACGTCCGATGAGGTGGGGCCCGCGGCCAACCAACGCGTCTCGGCGCGTGTGGTCCTGCTCGACCGCGACGGGGCGGTCCTGTTGTTCTGCGGCTCCGATCCTGCTCTCGCCGGCGCGCCGCTGTGGTGGTTCACAGTCGGCGGCGAGGTCGAACCGGGGGAGGCGCTCGCCGACGCCGCTGCGCGCGAGATCGCCGAGGAGACCGGCCTGCGGGTCAGCGCCGCTGATCTGATCGGGCCGGTGTGGCGCCGAAATGCGGTGTTCGAGTTCAACGGGGCACTCATCCGCAGCGAGGAGAAGTTCTTCGTCTATCGGACCGACCGTTTCGAACCGTCGACGAGCGGTCACAACGACCTCGAGCGGCGCACGATTCATGGCCACCGGTGGTGCGATGAGACAATGATCGCCGAGCTGGTCGCCAGGGGCGAAACCGTATATCCGTTGCAGTTGGGTGAGCTCCTCGGCGAGGCGACGAACCTGGCCGATCATCCGGTTGAAATGGTGCGGAGGCAGTTGCAATCGATTCGCTGATCTGCGGATTCTTTTGTATTTGCGGCCACCTCTAGACTGGATCAGTAGCGATTCGGAGGAGATAGCAGTGGATACCGCACCCCAGAACGGTAGGTCCCAGACCGGAACCGCCCGGGTAAAGCGCGGCATGGCAGAGATGCTCAAGGGTGGCGTCATCATGGACGTCGTCACGCCCGAGCAGGCCCGCATCGCAGAGGGCGCCGGTGCCGTGGCCGTCATGGCTCTGGAGCGGGTGCCCGCCGACATTCGCGCCCAGGGCGGGGTGTCGCGGATGAGCGATCCCGACATGATCGAGGGGATCATCGCCGCGGTGACCATCCCGGTGATGGCGAAGGCGCGCATCGGCCACTTCGTCGAGGCGCAGATCCTGCAGAGCCTCGGTGTCGACTACATCGACGAGTCTGAAGTGCTGACGCCGGCCGACTACACCAACCACATCGACAAGTGGAAGTTCACCGTGCCGTTCGTGTGCGGCGCGACCAATCTCGGCGAGGCGTTGCGCCGCCTCACCGAGGGCGCGGCGATGATCCGCTCCAAGGGCGAAGCGGGCACCGGAGACGTGTCCAACGCGACGACGCACATGCGCGCGATCGGCGGCGAGATCCGTCGACTCACCTCGCTGTCCGAGGACGAGTTATTCGTTGCGGCAAAGGAATTGCAGGCCCCCTACGACCTCGTCGTCGAGGTGGCCCGGGCGGGCAAGCTGCCGGTCACGTTGTTCACCGCCGGCGGCATCGCCACCCCCGCCGACGCGGCGATGATGATGCAGCTCGGGGCCGAGGGTGTGTTCGTGGGATCGGGCATCTTCAAGTCCGGTGACCCGGCGGCCCGCGCAGCCGCGATCGTGAAAGCCACGACGTTCTACGACGACCCCGACGTGCTGGCGAAGGTGTCGCGCGGGCTGGGCGAGGCCATGGTCGGGATCAACGTGGAGGACGTCGCTGCCCCGCACCGGCTCGCCGAACGCGGCTGGTAAGAACGTCAGGTGGCTATCGAAGAAATCCTTGATCTGGAGCAACTCGAGGTCAACATCTATCGTGGCAGTGTCTTCAGCCCCGAATCGGGCAACTGGCAGCGCACGTTCGGCGGTCATGTAGCCGGCCAGTCGTTGGTCTCGGCGGTACGCACCGTCGATCCGAGGTACCAGGTGCACTCCCTGCACGGCTACTTCCTGCGGCCGGGTGACGCGAAGGCTCCGACGGTGTTCATCGTCGAGCGCCTGCGCGACGGCGGATCTTTCGCCACCCGTCGGGTCAACGCGATCCAGCACGGCGAGACCATCTTCTCGATGTCGGCGTCCTTCCAGACCGACCAGAGCGGCATCCACCACCAGGACACGATGCCGTCGGCACCGCCGCCCGATGACCTGCCGGGCCTGACGGAGGTCAAGGCGTTCGACGATGCGGGCTTCAAGCAGTTCGCCGAGTGGGATGTGCGGGTGGTGCCACAGGAGAAGCTGGAACGCTTGCCCGGCAAGGCTTCCCAGCAGCAGGTGTGGTTCCGCCACCGGGACCCGCTGCCCGACGATTTCGTGCTGCATGTCTGCGCGCTGGCCTACCTGAGCGATCTCACTCTGCTCGGATCGGCACAGGTGCACCACGCCGCGGAGCGCCAACATCTGCAGGTTGCGTCGCTGGATCATGCGATGTGGTTCATGCGTCCGTTCCGCGCCGACGAATGGCTGCTTTACGACCAGTCGTCGCCGACGGCGTCTGGCGGGCGCTCGCTGACCCAGGGCAAGATCTACACCCAGACCGGTGAGATGGTGGCGGCGGTGACGCAGGAAGGGCTCACCCGCTACAAGCGCGACTACACGCCGTGAGCGCACCGCATGTCGGCGTGCTCGCGCTTCAGGGCGACACTCGCGAACATCTTGCGGCCTTGCGGGAGGCCGGCGCGGAGGCGTCCACGGTGCGACGGCTGCGTGAACTCGAAACCGTTGACGCTCTGGTGATCCCCGGCGGGGAGTCCACCACGATGAGCCATCTGCTGCGGGAATTCGGGTTGCTCGAACCACTGCGGGCGAGGTTGGCCGGCGGTATGCCGGCCTACGGATCGTGTGCGGGCATGATCCTGCTGGCCACCGAGATCATGGATGCCGGCTCCGTCGGGCGCGAGGCCACACCGCTGAAGGCGATCGACATGACCGTGCGGCGCAATGCTTTTGGCCGTCAGGTGGATTCGTTCGAGGACGATATCGAGTTCACCGGCCTCGACAAGCCTGTGCATGCCGTGTTCATCCGGGCGCCGTGGGTCGAGCGCGTCGGCCAGGACGTCGAGGTGCTTGGGGAGGCCGGCGGCCATATTGTCGCGGTGCGCCAGGGCAAGATGATCGCGACGTCGTTTCATCCGGAGATGACCGGCGACCGCCGCATCCACAAACTCTTTGTGGAATTACTCTGAATCGGGCGCGCTTATCAACCGTCGCGGTCGATAAGCGCGCCGAATTCCCTGCTAGCGGATGGGGAGACCGGTTATCGCGCGGCTGATGACCAGTCGTTGAATCTCGCTGGTGCCCTCGAAGATCGTGAAGATCTTGGCATCGCGGTGCATCCGTTCGACCGGATACTCACGCGTGTAGCCGTTGCCGCCCAGGATCTGGATCGCCTCGTCGGTGACGTAGACGGCCGCCTCGCTGGCGACGAGCTTGGCCATCGACCCCTCGGCGTTTTCGAACAGCTTGCCGTTGCGGGCCATCCAGCCGGCCCGCCAGACCAGCAGCCGTGCGGCGTCGACTCGCGCCTTCATGTCCGCCAATTTGAATGCGATGGCCTGGAATTCGCCGATCTTGCGGCCGAACTGCTCGCGTTGCAACGCGTACCCCAGCGCGTACTCATAGGCCGCACGTGCCACGCCGACCGCCATCGCGCCGACCGAGGGCCTGGTCCGTTCGAAGGTGGCCATCGCTGCCTGGCCGGCGGCCTTCTTGCCTTCGCGCACGCGCGCGATCCGCTCTTCGAACTTCTCTCTGCCACCGAGGATCAGGCGGCCAGGGATGCGGACGTCATCCAACACCACCTCGGCGGTATGCGACGCCCTGATTCCGTGCTTGAGGAATTTCTGGCCCTGCCCGAAACCGGGGGTGTTCGGCGGGATGATGAACGATGCCTGGCCGCGGCTACCCAGTTCCGGATACACCGAGGCAACGACGATGTGCACCTCGGCGATGCCGCCGTTGGTCGCCCACGTCTTCGTGCCGTTGAGCACCCATTCGTCGTTTGCCTCGTCGTAGCGCGCCCGGGTGAGGATCGCGCCGACGTCAGAACCGGCGCCGGGCTCCGAAGAGCAGAAGGACCCGACCTTCGGATCGTCGACGGTGCCGAACATCTGCGGCAGCCATTCACCCATCTGCTCAGGCGTGCCGCCGCCGGCCAGCGCCGCTGCGGCCAGGCCGGTGCCGAGTATCGACAACGCGATTCCCGCGTCACCCCAGAACATCTCCTCGAACACCACGAGCATGCCCAGACCCGTCGGTTCGGCGGACTGCTCGGCGAACATCTCCATGGAATACAGGCCGACCTTGGCCGCCTCTTGGATGATCGGCCACGGCGTCTCTTCGCGTTCGTCCCACTCCGCCGCAGCGGGCCGGATCACGTCAGTCGCGAACTCGTGAACCCAGTCGCGAATGTGGAGAAGGTCCGGGGAAAGCTCCAAGGAAAAAGACATCAGTCGCGGTCCTTCCAGTCATGATCCGCGCTTTCAGATTTGATTCAAGGATACCTTACTGCAGAGTAAGTTAGAAGCGGCGACAGTGTGGCGGAGCTAACTACCGAAGGACTGCACCGGCAGAACCAGCCGAGATGACGACCGGACGGAGTTCAGGCTGCTGGTGCCGACACTTGCGTGCCGGAAGTTCATGATTGCGGGTGTACGCGGGTCCTGGTCATCGCTGGTGACTACGAGCCGAATGCGGTCTCCGGCAGCGAAGCGACGGGCGTTGGACACCAACGGAATCCGGTATTCGACGTCTTCGCCGATAGGCACCGGCGCAAACGTCCGGCAGTGCAACGCGGGGGCACCGGGGCGGCTGGCGGCCTCGTCGACGGCACGCAGACTCGCCCTCAACCAGCCCGCTGTCACCTCACTGGTTGTCCCGTCGGCGGCGACGTGCTGGAGAGTGGCAATCCAACCGGTGTCGAAGGCGGTTGCCGATGCGACGAGACGCAGCTCGGCATCGCCGACAACGTCCTTCGGCTCGGTCAGCGGTGCGCTGGTCCATGTCAGCTGGGCAGGAGGGTCGATGGAGCTGGCCTTGACCCGGTTCAGGCCCGCACCGAGGGTCAGATATTCGCGACTTCCCCGCGTGCCCTCCGCGGCATCGAGCGTGCCGTCGGCCCTCAACGCGAATTCGGTGAGAGACGTTGCGGCGGGCGGCCATTGGTCAGCAGTATGCCAGCCGTCGGCGCCGGGTAGCACGTAACGGATCGGAGAACCGTCCATGATTCCGGTGTTGCGTCCCTTGAGCCAGTGGTCATACCACGCCAGCGCCTCGTGATGAAGGCTTTCCCATGGCCAGGTGAGGCCGAACTGTCCCAGCAGCGCCATCCGCACATTCGGGTTGTCCGCCAAGGCTTCCCACGACGCGAAGGTCGACGGGAGGTGCAACGGCACATTTTCCCAGTCGCAGCCCAGATACACCGGGATGTCGATGTTCTTCATCAGGGGCAACAGGTTTCGCGCCTCCCACCAGTCGTCGCGCAGTGGATGCTTCACGACGGTGTCCAGCCACAGGTCGTCCCACGGATGCGGGCTGTGCGGCAGCTTCAGCAGTGCGCGCATCATCGTGACCGCGGCCTCACCGTTCATGGTCGCGAACTTGCGATGCAGTCGTGGCGTGTTGAGGACCCGGCGGGCCAGCGCGATCACGGGGTTGTGGCGCCAGAACCCGTCGCTGCGATCCGACGTCAAACCCATCATCGACAGGAACGGCGTGATGAAGGACGTGCTGACCAGTCCATGATGGGCGGCCGCCTCATACAGGTCCGCGGTGACCGCGACGGGAAAGATCGCCTTCAAGTGCGGGGGCCGCTCGACGGCCGCTTCGAGTTGGGTCATGGCGAAGTAACTGATGCCGATCATGCCGACGTTGCCGTCGCACCATGGCTGAGCCGCCGCCCACTCGACCAGGTCGTACATGTCCTGGCGTTCCTGCGGGTCGAAGAACCCGAAGGTGCCGCCCGAGCCGCCGGTTCCGCGGAGGTTCGCGATCACGTGGACGTATCCCCGCGACACCCAGAAGTCGGTGGCTCCCGCCTCGATGAACCCCGCTGGAGCGCCGAAGTCCTGCATCTGACGGGGATAGGGGGACGCCGCGATGAGTGCCGGGTACCTGCCGTCCGCGGTGGGGCGGTGCACGTCGGCCAACAGGGTGACGCCGTCGCGCATCGGCACCTCGGCGTTGTGGTCGCTTCGGATCTTGAACTCCGGCCGGCTGAGGTTCCGGTAGTGACGCCCGGTGGTCTGCGGTCCGTTGAGTTGGCGTTCCGTCGTCATGAGTTTCACGCTACGTTGAAACTAGTCTCAACGCAACGTGAAACTTTTGATAGGCTGTCGATCGTGCCGAAGAACCCAGCCCCCGGCCCCCGCGACGAACGGGGAGTGCTGTCGGGGCGCATCCTGTCGGCCGCGCGCGACGAATTCGCCAAGCACGGCTGGGCGGGCACCACGATGCGGGCCGTCGCGCGAGCAGCCGACGTCGACCCGGCGCTTGTCTATCACTACTTCGGGTCCAAGGAGGCACTGCTCGACGCGGCGACGAACCCGCCGCAACGCTGGCTGGACGGTGTCGCCCGTACGTGGGCCACGCCGGTGGACCAGCTGGGTGCCGCGTTGTTGCGGCTGATGCTCGGGGCGTGGGCCGACGAGGAGATCGGCCCCGTACTGCGCGCGGTTCTGCTCACCGCGGCACATGACGAGGCGACGCGCGAGAAGCTGCGCAGAGTCGTCGAGGGCAGCCTTATGGGGGTATCCCAACTCGGCGTCGACGACAAGGACCGACTGGTGCGCAGCGGCCTGATCTCCTCGCAGATCATGGGCTTGGCGATGATGCGATTTGTCTGGAAGATCGAACCCGTCGGATCCATGACCGACGACCAGCTCGTCGACGCCATCGCGCCGAATCTGCAGCACTACATCCAGGGCGACCTCAAATCACGCACAATTCAGACGTGACGATGGTCGAGGTCGAGCCGCAACCGCGCATCGACACGCTCGTCCGTCTGCCCAACGGAAAAGAGGCGAGGCGCACCGAATACGCCGGCACCGCGTGGTTCGACGGCAAGCCGCAGGCGGCCGGGCTGATGCTGCGCCGAGCGGCGAACGCGCCACGCGGTATCCGGACGCCGAACTTCTCGACGTCATTCTTTCTGCCCGACAGCCTGGCGTATGACCGGACTGTGCTCGGTGAGCCGACACTGTCGGTCTCGGTGGTGCTCCGGGCGGCGGGTGAGACCAGCGCGATCACGGAGGCCGCCGCCACTTTCACCGATGACCCGTCCGGTGCGCCGACGTGGATTCAGGTCCATCTTCAGGGGCACCTCGGCTGGCCGGCAGGCATCGGCTACCGGATTGTCGCGCTTACGCCTCCCGGCGCCGTTCGATAGGGCGCAAACGCCCCCGTAGACTCGTCGATCGAACGTTGCACGACTTTAGGAAGCGGGTAGTACACGCATGAGCGGCCATTCCAAGTGGGCGACCACAAAGCACAAGAAGGCCGTCATTGACGCACGCCGCGGCAAGAACTTCGCGAAGCTGATCAAGAACGTCGAAGTGGCCGCGCGGGTCGGCGGCGGCGACCCCGCCGGTAACCCGACGCTCTACGACGCGATCCAGAAGGCGAAGAAGTCCTCGGTACCCAACGACAACATCGAGCGGGCCCGTAAGCGCGGCGCCGGTGAAGAAGCCGGTGGCGCCGATTACCAGAACATCACCTACGAGGGCTACGGACCCAACGGTGTCGCGGTGTTGGTTGAATGCCTCACCGACAACCGCAACCGCGCCGCGGGCGAGGTGCGCGTCGCGATGACCCGCAACGGCGGCAACATGGCCGATCCGGGTTCGGTCGCCTATCTGTTCTCCCGCAAGGGACTGGTCACCCTCGAGAAGAACGGTCTGACCGAGGACGATGTACTCACCGCGGTGCTGGAAGCCGGTGCCGAGGAGATCAACGATCTCGACGACAGCTTCGAGATCATTTGCGAGCCAACTGATCTCATTGCTGTGCGTACTGCCCTGCAGGATGCGGGCATCGACTACGAGTCCGCAGAGGCCAGTTTTCAATCTTCGGTGACCGTGCCGGTCGACCTCGACGGCGCACGCAAGGTGCTCAAGCTGGTCGACGCACTCGAGGACAGCGACGATGTGCAGGACGTCTATACCAACATGGACATCCCCGACGACGTCGCGGCTCAACTGGACGACGAGGAATAGCGCGACCCGAGGAGCGTCAACTGTCCACGGCCGAGGAAACCCGGAACACCGCGGCGTTCAAGCGCTTCCATGACGCGGTGAACGCGGGCGACGTCAAACTCCTCGCACGGACCATCGACGAATTCGTCCTGCCGGAGGCGGAGATCCGCACCCCGTTGCCGATCAGCGCGACAGGCGCAGAAAAACTTAAGCAGGTGTGGTCGATGCTCTTCGCGGTCTATCCCGATCTCCATGTCGCCGTGGACGATCTGATCGCGGCGGGCGACAAGATCGTCGTCAGGAACACCGTCACCGGTACACACCGCGGGGAGATGATGGGCACGCCGCCCACCGGTAAAGCGGTGACGTACAACGAGATCTTCATCTTCCGCTTTGTCGACGGCCGCGTCGCCGAGACGTGGGGTGTGGTTGACGTCTTGACGCAGATGCGACAGATCGGCGCGCTCAGCGCCTGAGGAACTCGCCGATCGCCCGTGCGGTCTCCTCTGGTTGATCGAGCATGATCAGCACCTTGGCGTCGTCCACGTAACGCAATGTGCCGCCGGTCAATTGGGTCAGAGCCTCGGCGTGCGCGACGGGCATCACGCGGTTGCGGCTCCACAGCACCAGCACGTCACCCGAGAACTCCGCAAGCCGGTTGGTAGCGCGCACGAGATTGGGCTTGTCGATCTTGGTACGCGCATACTTCAGCAGGTCACGACGGATCCGTACGTCGGCGATACCGGGATCCGTCCATGCCTCAACGATGTCCTGGGGGATGGGTCTGGCGGCCATCATTCCGAACAGGAAGAACCGTTCGCGCAGCCAGCCGATCCGCAGCTGCTGCATCGCCATCTTCACGGTGCCCGTGGTGCGGGTGCCCAACCACGTGACCTTGCCGGGGAACCCCGGCGGGAAGTTGTCGAATGCCTCCGACGGGCAGATCACCAGTCGCGCAACGCGTTTGTCGCGACCGACGTCGGTGAGAAGGAGCGGACCGCCCCAGTCGGTCACGACGAGCGTGACGTCGGTGAGGTCCAATGCGTCGAGAAAATCGGCGACCACGTCGACCATGCCGGGCATCGTGAGGTCAGCGTCGTCGCGCATCGGGACGCGATGCCCGCCGATCGGCAGTACCGGAAGCAGGTAGCGAAACCCCTTCGGCAGGTGGGGTAGTGCGAGGTTCCACTGGGTGTCGTTCATCAGCAGGCCGTGCAGTAGCACCACCGGTGGGCCGTCGGGGTCGCCCTCCTGGCGGTATTCGATGGTTCCTGCAGAAACGACAATTTCCATCTCTATTCCCCTAATTAGAATGGTGATTCTAGAACGTATGCTCTAGTCTCTCTGCAGGAGGCGACAATGGCAAGATCCACGCGGGAATCGATCCTCACCGCGACAGCCGAGTTGATGCGGCATCGCGGCTATGCGGCGGTCGGGATGAAGGACATCGCCACGGCGTCAGGCGCCCCGATCGGGTCGCTGTACCACCACTTTCGCGGCGGCAAGGTCGAGATCGCACGCGAGGCGCTGATCAACGCGGGGGCCGCCTATGGGCTGCTCATTCCGACGCTCATCGATGCCTACACCGACCTCGGCGTCGCGATCGAGGGCGTCTTTGCGCAGGCCGCCGAGGACATGGCAGGCACCGGATTCGCGAACATGTGCCCGGTCGCCAGCGTTGCCGCCGAAGTCGCCGACACCGTCGAAGAACTCCGCGACACCTCGGCCGTGGTGTTCCGTGGCTGGATCGACGGTGGCGCTGCCTACTTCGCGGCACGGGGACTCGATCCGCAGCGGGCCCGCGAGATCACGTTGGCGCTGGTCGGTGCGCTCGAGGGTGCGTTCGTGCTGGCGCGCACCCTGCGTGATACCGAGCCGCTGCTGGCCGCAGGCGCGGCGTTGGCCCCTCAGTACCGTGGTGTGGGGCTCTCGCCCGCTCAACCCCTACCGTTTGATCGGGCCAGTTCGTCGTCGTAGCTGGCATTCTCGTCGAAGGCCCGTGCGCGTTCTTCTGCCTCGGGGCTGCCGGAAAACATGCCTGATGCGACCCGCTTGGTCTCGCCCATCGTCTCGCGGCGCGGCGCGGGTTCAGAGGCGGTCTCGTAAGCCTCGAAGCGCTGCAGCGGAAGCGCACGACGGTGTTGCACCCAGTCGACCAGGCCCTCGCGCACATCGCACCGTAGGTCGAACAACGCGCCTGCGTTCGGGGCGCTGACGACGATCCGCACCCGGACCACCCCGCCGACGGCATCGGTCACCTGGAGGACGCCGCGGCGGCCGTCCCACAACTCGCTGAGGGCGAGCAGTCGGTCCAGTTCGGCCCGCATGTCGTTCAGCGGGACGGAAAAGTCGACGTCGAACTCGACGGTACCCATGATCTCGGTGGCGCTACGGGTCCAGTTCTCGAACGGTTCGGTGGTGAAGTAAGTGGTCGGCAGCACCAACCTGCGCTCGTCCCACAGGCGCACGACGACGTAGCTCAGGGTGATCTCTTCGACACGGCCCCACCATTGGCCGTTCTCGAGTTGCACCACGTCACCGACGCGGATAGCGCCGGAAAACGCGATCTGCATACCTGCGAACACCGCACCGAGCGAGGTCTGCGCGGCGAGGCCTGCGACCACGGACAGCACACCGGCGGACGCGAACACCGTCGTTCCGATGTCGGAGAACGACGGGAAGGTCATCAGGATTGCGGCGCCGCCGAAGATGACGACAACGGCGGTGGCCAGCCTGCGCAGGACGGTGACCTGTGTCCGGACCCGCCGCCACCGGCGGTCGGCATCGGAGATCTCTTCGCCGCCGCCGCCGAAGCGGGCGATCATTCGCCTCTCCGCGACCTGGACAAGGCTGGTGAGCAGCCAGGTCAGTCCCACGATCAGCAGGATCAGCAGCGAGTGATCGAACATCCGGCGCCAGGTATCGGCCGGATCCGACGTCCGCTGCACGGCGATGGTCGCGGCGACGACCATCAGGGTCGCCCGCACCGGCATGCGCGTCAGCTCGGCGACGTCGCAGAGCATGGCGCTCCGGCGGCCGATGCGGCCCAGCGCCCAGGTCAGAACCACTCCCAGCAGAAACGCGGCCGTCATGGCGCCTGCGGCCCACGCCAAGGTGACGGCGAGGTTTGTTGCGGTTTCCAGTTCGTTCTCGTCGGGCATTGGGTGAGATCAGCTCCACTGAGTCGGGGTCGGGTCTCTTCGCGACGGTAGCGCCGCTCACTCGCGTCGTCACATCGACGCAATGCGCTATGCGGCCTCAATCGAGCGGAATACCCTCTACCGCGCGCAACATAATCATCGTGGCAGTTCTCACAGATCCCACCGGCACGGTCTGGTCGATCAACCGCTGGATTCGACCGACACGCAGCCCTGTCATGGGGGCGTGTCGAGCCGCTGAGGTGTCCCTTGTCGGCGTTAAGCTCCTTCGAACAGGTGTTCACAGACAAGGAGCTGACCCGTGCGGGTGATGGGTGTCGATCCCGGGTTGACGCGGTGCGGGTTGTCCGTCATCGAGGGCGGCACGGGGCGACGGGTCATTGCGCTGGACGTGGACGTCGTCCGCACCCCGTCCGACGAGCCCCTGCATCGTCGGCTACTGACCATCAGCGACGCCGTCGAGTACTGGATGGACACCCACCGCCCCGATGTCATCGCGATCGAGCGGGTGTTCGCCAACCAGAACGCGAACACGGCGATGGGCACTGCGCAGGCCGGCGGTGTCATCGCACTCGCGGCTGCCAAACGCGGCATCGACGTCCATTTCCACACACCCAGCGAGGTCAAGGCCGCCGTCACCGGCAACGGTCGGGCAGACAAGGCGCAGGTCACCGCGATGGTGACGAGAATCCTTGCGCTGCAGACAAAACCGACACCCGCCGACGCGGCCGACGCGCTTGCGCTGGCGATCTGCCACTGCTGGCGCGCCCCGATGATCGCACGTATGGCGGCAGCCGAGGCCTTGGCCGCCGAGCAGCAACGCAAGTACAAGGCCACGATCAAGGCGAAAGCGAAGGCGGCACGATGATCGCATCCGTTCGCGGCGAGGTCATCGACGTCGCCCTTGACCACGTCGTCATCGAGGCGGCAGGTGTCGGATACAAGGTCATGGCGACCCCGACCACGCTGGCGACACTGCACCGCGGCGGCGAGGTCCGGCTGATCACCGCGATGATCGTGCGCGAGGAGTCGATGACGCTGTACGGCTTTTCGGACGCCGATGCGCGCAACCTCTTCCTGACGCTGCTCGGGGTGTCGGGCATCGGGCCGAGCATCGCGCTTGGCGCGTTGGCGATGTACGACGGGCCCACCCTTCGGCGGGCGATCGCCGAGGGTGACATCACCGCGCTGACCCGCATTCCGAAGGTTGGCAAGAAGACCGCCGAGCTGATGGCCCTGAGCCTGCGCGACAAGATGGGCGCAATCACACCCTCCGGTGCCGCCGTGATGAATGGACATGCCGTCCGCGGGCCTGTCGTGGAAGCGCTTGTCGGCCTTGGCTTTGCGCTCAAGCAGGCCGAAGAGGCCACCGATAAGGTGCTTGCCAACGACCCGGAGGCCAACACCACCGCCGCGCTGCGCTTGGCGCTGTCGATGCTGGGCAAAAAGTGACCGGTCGATTCGAGGACACGGAATCCGAAGACACCTCCGACAGGGAGGTGTCGGCCGCGCTGACGGTCGGCGAGGGAGACATCGACGCCAGCCTGCGGCCGCGGTCGCTAGGGGAGTTCATCGGCCAGCCCCGCGTCCGCGAGCAGCTGCAGCTGGTTCTCGAGGGCGCCAAGAACCGCGGCGGCACACCGGACCACATCCTGCTCTCCGGCCCGCCGGGCCTTGGCAAGACCTCGCTGGCGATGATCATCGCGGCCGAGTTGGGCACCTCGCTGCGGGTCACCTCCGGGCCGGCACTCGAACGCGCCGGTGACCTTGCGGCGATGCTGTCGAACCTCGTCGAGCACGACGTGCTGTTCATCGACGAGATCCATCGCATCGCCAGGCCCGCCGAAGAGATGCTCTACCTCGCGATGGAGGACTTCCGCGTCGACGTCGTCGTGGGCAAGGGCCCGGGTGCCACATCAATCCCGCTCGAGGTCGCGCCATTCACGCTTGTCGGTGCCACCACCCGCTCCGGTGCGCTGACGGGGCCGTTGCGCGACAGGTTCGGCTTCACCGCTCACATGGACTTCTACGATCCGGCAGAACTGGAGCGGGTACTGACCCGCTCGGCGGGCATCCTCGGTATCGAGCTACAGGGCGACGCCGGGACCGAAGTCGCCCGACGCTCACGTGGCACGCCCCGTATCGCGAACCGGCTGCTGCGGCGGGTTCGCGACTTCGCCGAGGTGCGTGCCGACGGCGTCATCACCCGCGACATCGCCAAGTCCGCGCTGGCGGTATACGACGTCGACGAACTGGGGTTGGATCGGCTCGATCGCGCCGTATTGTCGGCGCTGACACGCAGTTTCGGTGGCGGCCCGGTCGGGGTGTCAACGCTGGCGGTGGCGGTCGGTGAGGAAGCCACCACGGTCGAAGAGGTTTGCGAGCCGTTCTTGGTGCGTGCCGGGATGATCGCCCGCACGCCGCGCGGACGCGTCGCCACCGCACAAGCCTGGACCCACCTCGGAATGACGCCGCCCGCCGGGGCCGCTGGATTCGGGCAGCCCGGCCTGTTCGAATAGTTCGAGTCGAAAGCGTAGGTGCCTGAATGATTTACGCAGGGTTGATTGTGGCCGCTCTCGCGGCGCTGCTGCACGTATACATCTGGGTGATGGAATCTTTGACCTGGACATCGCCCCGGACCATGGCGACGTTCGGGACCACTGAGGAACAGGCACTCGCTACCAAGGAGCTCGCCTTCAATCAGGGCTTCTACAACCTGTTTCTGGCAGTGGTGACCTTCGTGGGCATTGTCTTTTACGGGTTCGAGCACGTCGGCGTCGGGCTCGCACTCATCTTCGCTGGCACTGGCTCCATGCTCGCCGCCGCGCTGGTGCTCCTGGTGTCTTCGCCCGACAAGGCGCGGGCGGCGATCACTCAGGGCATTCTGCCGTTGATCGCGGTCGTCCTGTTCGGCATCGAGCTGGCGACGTAGCGTCGCCAGCTCGATGCCGTACGTCCTACAGCAGACCGATCAGTTGCAGGTCGGTGATGTACTTCACGATGATGTCAGCCGTGATATGCGGGATGTCTTTATCCGGCCCGACTTTCGCTTCCTGCACCGCGGCGCGGAATCGCTCGGTCGAGGCGAACGAACCGAGAAGCGGCTTGGCGGGCTGCGCGTAGCTGTGCAGCAGCGGCAACAGCGAAGCCTGTCGCTGCTTGTCCGGAAGGGCCCGCATGCTCGTCTCGAACCGCTGCAGCCACGTGCCGTAGTCCGCGACGCGGTCGATCCGGTATCCGGCGCCGACGAGCCAGTCGACGTACTGGTCGAGCCCGATCCCGTCGTCGTGGGGGTTCATCACGTGGTATGTCTCGAATCCGTGCGTCTGGTACCCGCTGAGGGTGGAGATCGCGTCGGCGATGAAATCGACTGGTAGGCCGTCATAGTGGGCCCGCTGGCGTTTGCCTGCGGCGTCCAGTTCGTAGAACGAGCCGGGTGCGATTCCAGTTGCCACCAGGCTCAGCAGGAGCCGGGTGAACATGTCGGGCACGTTGAGCTGACCGGCGTACCTGGGCTCCGCCAGGATCATGTCGCACCGGTAGACGGCCACCGGCAGACCACTGAGGTCATTGGCTTCGCGGAGTAGCACCTCGCCTGCCCACTTGCTGTTGCCGTAGCCGTTGGCGTAATTCTCGTTGACCACGCGGGTCGCGCTCATCTGACGCACGTCGGTGTCCTCGACGAATGCCGAGGGTTCGATCTGATCGCCGACACCGACTGTCGACAGATAGATGAACGGCTTCAACTTCGTGGTGAGCGCCAGCCGGATCAGCTCGGCGGTACCGACCACGTTGGGTCCGAACAGCTGCTCGTACGGCAGGACGTGGTTCACGAGTGCGGCGGGATCGACGATCAGGTCGACAGTGCCGGCCAGCCGCCGCCAGGTCGTGTCATCGAGTCCGAGACCCGATTCGCCCTTGTCTCCGGCGAGCACCTCCAAATGCTCTGCGGCCAACTGCCGGTAATGGCTGAGCAGTTGGGCGTCGCCGCTGTCGAAAGTTTCATCCAGGCGTTGCCGCGCCGCGGCGTCGTCCTTGGCGCGAACGAGACAGATCACCTTGCCGCCGACGAGATTCATCCGCTCCAGCCAATCCAGTGCCAGGTAGCGGCCGAGGAATCCGGTGGCGCCGGTCAGGAGAACGGTGCGCACCTCTTGGCTGGGGTACGGCAGTGCCGGTGCGGTCTCGAGAGTGTGCGCATCGATGAACTTGTCGAGCGTCAATTCGCGGGCGTGAATCTCGGTGGCCCCGCGGCCGTGCACGGATGCGAACGTCGGGCGTGTGCTTCCGGAACGTTCGGCTTCGATGTATTGGGCAAGTGCCGCAAGGTCGTTCGCCGGGCTGACAATCACGCCGACGGGAACGTCGACGTCGAAGACATCACGCAGCAGGTTGGCGAATGTCAACGCGGACAAGGAGTCTCCGCCCAGATCTGTGAACTGGGCGTCGGCGGGTACCTCGGAGGCCGCCCCGACAAGCAGCGCAGCCGCGGCCCGGCTGACCGTCTCCACGACCGGACGCTGGTCGGCGTTACGGCGAAGCTCCCGCAACTCGCTGGCCTGGCCTTCGGTCAGCTCTGAGTACAGCTGCTCCAGTCGGGGGCCGTAGAGCTCCTTGAGCTTCGGCCGTGCCAGCTTGCGGATGCCGGTCAGCAGACCGTTCTCCAGCGTGAACGGCGTTGTCTCGATGATGAAGTCGCGCGGGATCTCGAAGGCCTGCAGGGCGGCCGCCTTCGCGACGTCCTGCAACGAGTCGCCGATGGACCGATGCAGCTCCTCGGTGTCGCCCCGCGCTGCCACGTCGGCAACCGGCACGACCACCGCGAGGAGATACGAGCGTGCACTATTGCCGTAGATGTAGATCTGACGGACGAGCGGGCTGTTCTGGAATACCGCTTCCAGCTTTGAGGCCGTGACGAATTCGCCCTGCGAGAGCTTCAGCACGAAGTTGCGCCGATCGACGTATTGCAGGCGCTCCGGCTCGAGTTCGACGACGATATCGCCGGTTCGGTAGAAGCCGTCGGCGTCGAAAACCTCGGCGGTGACCTCGGGCCGTTTGTAGTACCCGGGGAACATGTTGGTCGTCTTGACAAGCAGCTCACCGCGGGGGTGCGGACGATCGGTGCTGAAGTAGCCCAACTCGGGTACGTCGACGAGCTTGTAGTCGAGCACCGGTGGCCTGCGCACCTGCCCGTCGGCCAACACGCCGCCGGCTTCGGTCGATCCGTAGCCGTCGACCAGGTGCATGTCGAGGAACTCCTCGACCCAATGCGTCAGTTCGGGCGAGATCGGGGCCGAGCCGGTCACCACGGCGATGTATCGGTCGCCGAGCAGTTGCGCGCGCACGTCGGCGGCGATCTCGGCCTCGGTGGCGCCATCGGCGCCCTCGGGCACCCGCCGGTTCAGCTCGCTGTGGACTTCCGCCGACAGCATTTCCCACACGCGCGGAACGAAATTCAGCTGGGTGGGCCGTACCAGCGCGAGGTCTTCCAGGAAGGTCGACAGGTCGCTCTTGGCGGCAAAGTAGGCCGTCCCGCCGTGCGCGAGGGTGCCGTAGAGACTGGCGCGCCCCATCACGTGGCTCATCGGCATGAAGTTCAGCGTGATGAACGGATCGGGGCTGTCTGCCCAGCCCCATGCCGCCGGGCGCCACATCTTGGCGGCCAGGCTGCGGGTGTAGATCGCACCCTTCGGCGCACCCGTGCTGCCGGATGTGTAGATCAGCAGGGCTATCTCGTCATCCGCGCGCTGGGCGGCAGATGCCACCGGAAGTGCCCGTCCACGCTCCTGGACTTCGGTCAACGTTTCCACGACCGTGGGGCTGTTCGCCGCCGCGAGCCGCGCACGCGCGGCGTTGTAGGCCTCGCGGTGCTCGTCGATCTCGGGCCGGAAGTCGAACACGATGAGCCGATCAGGCGTGTGGCCGGTGAGCACCAGCTCCACGGCGTCGTCGATGTAGTCGACGCTGGAGGCGAAGACCACCGGTTCGGTTTCGGTGACGATCGGCCGGAGCGCAGTGGCCGGCGCGCTGGTCTGCAGGGGCACGGACACTGCGCCGAGTGCGACGGTCGTCAGGTCGATGACCGTGTAGTCGACGCTGGTGAAGCCGAGGATGCAGATGCGATCGCCCGGATGCACATCGGACAATGCATTCGTGAGGGCGCCTACGCGGCTCCACACCTCGCCGTAGCTGAAGGTTTCGAATCGGGGGAGAACCTCCGCCGTCGTGCGGCCGGTCTGGGGGTCGGTGACGAACTCAACGGCGCGCTGTCCGACCGCGGGGCGATCGGAGTAGCCCTCCATCACGGTGCGCACGGCCTCTGACAGTGGCAGTCCGGGCACCTCGATCGCCGTGGAAATCTCACGGTTGGGCTTGGCGTCCGCGAACTGCTGGTCGGTGAGGTACAAGCTTGCGATGCGGCGCTCGAGGCGCTCTTCGCGGGTATCAGCGGACATCGGAATTCCTTAGAAGAAAACAAAGGACTAAAGGGGAGAGGCGCTTCGTCGGGCCTATTAGCAATATCGTTAGCGAAGCTAAAGCTATTCCGTCAAGCAGCTGGTAGTTGGCTGTGAGCGGAGGGGATGGCAGGTGAAGCGGGCGCGCTGCATCCGTGGTTTTCATCACAATGTTCGACGAGACCCCGGCCGCGACGCCACGGATTACTCCGCTCGGCGTTCGGGTACTCCCGCGCGCATGACCGATACCCGAGTTCCTACCCGCGGCGGCCGTCTTCAGATGCAGCGCAGTCGCGGCGCAATGAGCGGCTTCCTGCTGATTCTGCTGGGTGCGTGGGGTGCTCTTGTGCCGTTCGTCGGACCCTATTTTGACTTCGCCTTCAGTCCGGACACGGCGTGGGCATGGACCGAGGCGCGCGGGTGGCTCCAGGTGCTGCCGGGCGCGGTCGCCGTTGTCGGTGGTCTGCTGCTACTCGTCTCGGGTAACCGCGCCACGGCGATGCTCGGCGCATGGCTCGGCGTGATCGCCGGTGCATGGTTTGTTGCCGGCCGCGCGTCGGCCGGGTTGCTTGGGATTGGCGACGCGGGCGCACCAGTGGCGGCGACGGAGAGCAAGGCCTTGGCACTCGAGTTGGCGTACTTCTATGGACTCGGCGCGCTGATGGTGTTCCTGGGTGCGGCGGCGGTTGGCCGCATTTCAGTCCGCAGCGTGCGCGACGTCGAGTATGTCGATAATCGTGTCGCAGCGGATGTGCAGCCGCAGCCCGCGTTCTCGGACACCGACGACGTCACCGAAATTCAGCCGACGGGGACCGACACGGGACGGCACCGCGGCTGGCGTGACACGTTCGGCAAACGCACAGCCGCCCACTAGTCCGTTTGGCGCACGGCCGAGTGATTTGCGCCTCGATCACGTCAGATCTACGCCCGGCGGCGGATGATCGGTAGTTGGGCTAAGCAGACAGTGGAGCCGTCCCGATCAGACTCATGAGAGGCCGACATGACCACCGCCAGTACTCGTCGGGCCACAACTGCGGCAGTGTGCGACGCGCTGGGTGTGCCCCAGAAGGATTGGCCGCTGTTCTACCGCTGGGCCGACACGCCGTTGACGCCGAACGCCGCAGACGCGCTGCACCAGTACGTCGATGTGATGATCGCCGACCGGTGCCGTCGGCCTGCCGACGATCTCATGACGAAGCTGATCGCACTCGAGGTCGACGGCGCCGAACTCACCGTCGACGACATCCGCAGCTTCGTCGCCACCTTGGTGGCCGGTCCCGACTAGCTGCGTGAGTCCTTCGGGTCGAGTTCGTCGAGGAGTCGCTGCATCGTCGCGGTCATTTGGCCGAATTTGTTCTCGCCGACGATCTTTGACCAATGACCCTCGATGTCGGCGACGCGGTCGCCGGCATCGGCCATCAGCGATTGCCCTCGCTTCGTCAGGTCGATGAGTTTGGCTCGTCCATCGGCAGGGTCTGGTCGACGGGTGAGATAGCCGAGGTCGACGAGATCGTTGACCAACTCCGATGCCGCCGCCAGGCTCAGCTGCGCCCTTTCGGCGAGTTCGGTGAGGCGAATACCACCCATTCGGATGTTTCCGAAGATCTGAAAGTGCGCTTCTCGCACGTCTCCGTATCCGGCCCCCGCACGGGGTGCGGCGAGGTCGTCGCGAAACTCGCGTAACAGCCTCACCAGCAGCTGCCCGATCGCCAGACGATCGGGCGGCAGCTCCCTTGACGGCGCCATGGGTTGTGAGGATACTACGGATACCGAAGTTTCGGATTCCGAAGTAAATGGAGACATGATGGTTGCCCAGCTCATCGCCACCGACCTCGGTGGTCTGCACGTCGAACGTATGGGTTCCGGATCCCCGGTCATGTTGTGGCACAGCCTGTTTCTCGACTCGCGATCCTGGTGCGGCCTGCAGGACGAATTGGCGCGCAACCACTGCGTGTTCGTCATCGATGGACCGTCTCACGGGCGAAGCCAGCCGGTGGGCCGCGATTTCACGTTCGACGAGTGTGCGTCAGCCGCCGAACAGGTGCTCGACGGCCTTGGTCTCGATGAGCCCGTGGACTGGGTGGGCAATGCCTGGGGAGGTCATATCGGCATCCAGTTGGCCGTGCGCCTGCCGAGCCGGATCCGGACGTTGACCACCATCGGCACGCCGGCCCACCCATTGCGTCCCGCGGAGCGCTGGACCAAGGTATGGCCGCTGGTGCAGCTCTACCGGTTCACCGGTCCGAACCCGCTGCTGCTGAAGCCGCTGTCTGATGCGCTCGTCGGGTCTGAATCGTCACACCTCGCACCCGATCTCGTGAAAACGGTGATGAGCGGGTTCATCGACGCGCCGAAGGATGCGATGTATCACGCAATGCGGTCGATGATGCTCAACCGGCCGGACATGACTGCCGACATGGCCGGGATCGCCGCACCGACACTGATCATCGCCGGTCGTGAGGACATCACTGGCTGGCGTCCCGCCGATGCGCAGGCCGTGGCGGACACCATGGTTGACGCCAAGGTGGTGGCCACCGCCGGCTCCGGCCATTCCTCGCCGCTGCTGATCGACCGTGCCCGGGTCCTGCAGTCCATCACCGAATTCTGGGCACGAACAGACCACAATCACCCGGCGAAATAGCAGATTTCAGCCGATGTTGGGCGGTGACCTGAACGCGCTTGCAGGCCGCCGTACGAGGGCCAAATTATCGCGTTTGCATCGCTATCGACGAAATGCGGACCGTGTCTCGCACTTTCGCTACAAAACGTCGAAAGCGATGAGGTGCCGGGGCGCTGTTTGGCGAAAAACCTAGCCGGTGAAGGCCATTACGTGCTTGATGCGCGTGTAGTCCTCGAGGCCGTACATCGACAGGTCCTTACCGTGGCCCGAGGACTTGTATCCGCCGTGCGGCATCTCGGCGACCAGTGGGATGTGGGTGTTGATCCACACGCAACCGAAGTCCAATGCCGCCGAAACCCGCAGCGCCCGCGATACATCCTTCGTCCACACCGATGACGCCAGGCCGTACTCGGTGCCGTTGGCCCATGCGATCGCCTCGTCCTCGTCGGAGAACGACTGCACCGTGATCACCGGGCCGAAGATCTCCTGCTGCACCAGACGGTCGTCCTGGCGAAGCCCGCCGACGACGGTTGGCGCCACATAGAACCCCTTGTCGCCCTGGCGTTCTCCACCCGCGGCCACCTTGGCGTGCGACGGCACGTCGCTGAAGAACGACAGCACCCGCTCCATCTGGTTGACGTTGTTGACGGGCGGCACCCATGCGTCTTCATCGTCGGCGGCCTTGCCGAACGTCGTCGTCGCACCGCGCGCCTGCTCGGCGAGCGCATCGGTCAGATCCGAGGCCACCTTCGCCGTCGCCAGCACTCGGGTGGCCGCAGTGCAGTCCTGGCCTGCGTTGAAGTATCCCGCCGTCGCGATTCCCTCGGCGGCGCCGGCGATGTCGCTGTCGTCGAACACGATCACCGGTGCCTTGCCGCCCAACTCCAGGTGGGTGCGCTTCAAATGTCCGCCCGCGCTCACCGCCACCGCGCGGCCCGCCGCCACCGAACCGGTGATCGACACCATCTCCGGCGTCGGATGCGCGACCACCGCGGCACCGGTGTTCCGGTCTCCGCACACGACATTGAGCACACCGGGCGGGAAGTGTTTGGCCGCCATCTCGGCGAGCATCACCGTCGTGACCGGAGTGGTGTCGCTGGGCTTGATCACCACGGTGTTGCCCGCGGCGATCGCCGGACAGAACTTCCAGATCGCCATCATCATCGGGTAATTCCACGGCGATACCTGGCCGATCACGCCGACTGGTTCACGGCGGATCCACGACGTGTGGTTCTCCATGTACTCACCGGCCGACTTACCTTCCAACACCCTTGCCGCCCCGGCGAAGAAGCGGATCTGGTCGAGCATCGGCGGAATCTCTTCGGCCGCGGTGACGTGGTTCGGCTTACCCGTATTGCGACCCTCGGCCTCCACGAGTGCCTGGGCATTCTTCTCCACCTCGTCGGCGAAATCGAGCAGCGCCTTCTGACGGTTCGACGGCGTGGTGCGCTTCCAGTCCTTGAAGGCCTTCGACGCCGCGCTGTACGCGTTGTCGATGTCGGCCTCGTTGGAGATGGGCGCGGTGGCGTACTCCTCGCCGGTGCTCGGGTCGACGAGCGGCATGGTGGCACCGCTGACTGAGTCGACGAGTTCGCCGCCGATGAAATTCTGAACTCGCACACTGCTGGCCACAGGAACCCCTTCTTCGGCTAAAGGTCTTTCAGAACAAGAGCAAGGACGTCGAGACCTTCGACAAGAAGGTCGTCGCTGATGGTCAGCGGGGGGAGGAACCGAAGCACATTTCCAAATGTGCCGCAGGACAACACGATCACCCCTGCGGCGTGGCATCCGGCGCACAGCGCTTTGGTCAGATCTGCGTCGGGCTCGGTCGTGCCGGACTTCACCAGCTCCATGGCGATCATGGCGCCGCGACCACGTACGTCACCGATCCGATCGTCCTCGGCCTGCAGCCGCCCGAGCCGATCCTTCATCAGCGCTTCGATCTGCTGCGCCCGCTCGACGAGCCCTTCGGCCTCGATGGTCTCGATGGTCGCCAGCGCCGCCGCGCACGCGACCGGATTGCCGCCGTAGGTACCACCGAGCCCACTGACGTGCGGTGCGTCCATGATCTCGGCCCTGCCGGTGACTGCGGACAACGGCATACCGTCGGCGATGCCCTTGGCGGTGACGATCAGATCGGGTTCGATGCCTTCGTGTTCGCACGCGAACATCGCCCCGGTGCGGGCGAACCCGGTCTGCACCTCGTCGGCGATGAACACCACGTTGTTCTTGCGGCACCAGTCCAGCAGCGCGGGCAGGAAGCCGTCGGCGGGCACGATGAACCCGCCCTCGCCCTGGATCGGTTCGATGATGACGGCGGCGAGGTTGTCGGCACCGACCTGCTTGTCCATCACGGTGATGGCGCGCTCGGCCGCAAGCTCTCCGTCGGTGGCCATCTCCTTGCCGAACTCCGCGTCGCGGAACGGGTATGACAGCGGCGCGCGGTAGATCTCGGGCGCGAACGGCCCGAAGCCGTGCTTGTAGGGCATCGACTTCGCGGTCAACGCCATCGTCAGGTTGGTGCGACCGTGATACGCGTGATCGAACGACACGACCGCCGGTTTGTGGGTGTAGGTCCTGGCGACCTTGATCGCGTTCTCGACCGCCTCTGAGCCCGAGTTGAACAGCGCCGACCGCTTCTCGCCGGTGCCCGGTGTCAGCCGGTTGAGTTGCTCGGCGACCGCGACGTAGCCCTCGTACGGCGTGATCATGAAACACGTGTGGGTGAACCGCGCCACCTGATCGGTAACGGCCGCGACGACGGCAGGTGACGAGTTTCCGATGGTGGTCACGGCGATGCCCGACCCAAGATCGATGAGCCGATTGCCGTCGACGTCTTCGACGATGCCGCCGAATGCCCGCGACGCGTACACCGGCATGGTGTTGCCTACCGCGCGGGAGACCGCGGCGGTTTTCCTGTCGATCAGCGCCTGCGAAAGAGGGCCGGGTATCTCGGTGGCGAGGTAGCGGCTCTGCTCGACGGTGCTCAATTCCGCCTCCTGACGAGTTGGATTCGACGCCCGACGCGTCGCGGTTCGAGCCTAGTCGGCGGCGCACCGATCGGATTGAAAACTCCGGTAGCTTCTAACGGGTTCATCGGTTGCCATGGAATGACGCAACGGATTTCGTCGCAAACGCTCAATCTCGGTCGTGATGACACACGGCTTCGAGCATCAGCCCCCATGGGTCGAGCCAGAACGTCGCGAAGTACGGCTGCGGATACTGGGGAAACACCTGCGGCCGGTGTAGGACCTGTCCGCCGAGCTGCGGGATCAGCGCTGTGACGAGTTCGTGAACGTCGTTCACCCGTGATCGGGTCCGCATCATGAACGCCAGATGCTGAAGTCCGGTCCGGTGCCGCGTGTACTGCGAGTTCTCGGCCGACGGATAGAAGAACAGATGCGTACCGGGCTTTCCGCCGGACGGTCGGTACGCGAACTCGTCCTCGGGCGGTGAAGTACTCGTCGAATCCCAGCAGCGGCATGACCGCGTCGTAGTAGGCCTTGGCCGCCCTCAGATCTTCAACGTTGATGCCGAGGTGCCCGAGCACTACAGGAAGCTAACACCTCGCCGCAGCGACGGGGGCACTCGGTGATCTGTGGCCGCAATGGCACACTGGTCACTGACGAAGCGCCTGACCTGCCGGTCTGCGCTGTGACACCGAGACCGATACGAAAGACAGCTGCTGACATGGATCTGGTCATCTTCCTGCCCCTCATCATCATCATGGGGCTCTTCATGTTCTTCGCATCGCGCCGCCAGAAGAAGGCGATGCAGGCGACCATCGATCTGCACGAGTCGCTGCAGGTCGGTGACCGCATCCACACCACATCGGGCATGGAAGCCACGATCTCCGGCCTCGGCGAAGACACCGTCGACCTGGAGATCGCTCCCGGAGTGGTCACCACCTGGATGAAGCTGGCCGTACGCGACAAGATCGGGCCGGACGTCGATGAGGACGAGGATTTCGAGGAGATCGACGACTTCGACGACCAGGAGTCGACCGCCACCGAAATCACTGAAAGTCCCAACAAGAAGGACTGAAGGCTGAGTACTCAGCCTGAGCACGTACCCTTTGCGGTGCTGACGAACTGATCTCGAGGAGACCCTAGAAACGTGGCATCGTCTTCGACGCCGGTGCACCCTGCCCGATACCTTGCGCTCTTTTTGGTATTGCTGGTCGGCGCATACCTGTTGGTGTTCCTTACGGGGGACAAGAAGCCCGACCCCAAGCTCGGCATCGATCTGCAGGGCGGCACCCGCGTAACGCTCACCGCCCGCACGCCGGACGGCTCACCTCCGACCCGTGATGCCCTCAACCAGGCGCAGACGATCATCAACGATCGTGTCAACGGGCTAGGGGTCTCCGGGTCCGAAGTCATCATCGACGGCGACAACCTCGTCATCACCGTTCCGGGTAATGAGAGCAGTGAGGCCCGCAACCTAGGCCAGACGGCACGGCTGTACATCAGGCCGGTAGTCCACGCGATGCCCTCCGCGGCGGCGCAGGGCGAGCAGCCGCAGGGCGCACCACCAGGTGCTCCGCCGGGCGCGCCGCCCGGAATTCCCGGCATGCCGCCCGGAGCAATCCCCGGGCTGCCGCCTGGTGCCGATCCCGGCGCATCGGCGCCCGCGCCGGGAAGCGTCGAGCAGCCCGCCGCGCCGCCTGCGCAGTCGCCCGCGCCGCAGCCCCGTCCCTATCCTCAGGAGCCGCCGGCCCAGCCCGCACCCGAGCCGCCCCCGACGCCTACTCCGCCGCCACCGGCGCCAGGCCAGGGGCCCGCGCCGGCCCCCGGCACGCAGACCCCGGCGCCGCCGCCCGGTGACATTCCGCTCTCACAACGCATCGCCGACGAGAAGGAGCTGCGCCAGAGCGCCGACCAGCAGATCCAGATTCTGGCACTGCAGTTCCAGGCCACCCGCTGCGGCGAGGAAGACGTATTGGCCGGCAACGATGACCCGAACCTGCCGCTCGTCACATGCTCGCAGGACGGCAACGAGGTCTATCTACTCGACAAGTCGATCATCAACGGTGAACAGATCGAGAACGCGAGCTCGGGTCTCGATCAGCAGCAGGGCCAGTACATCGTCGACGTTCAATTCAAGAGCGACGCCACCAAGATCTGGGCGGACTTCACCGCCGCGAACGTCGGCACACAGACCGCGTTCGTCCTGGACTCCCAGGTGGTCAGCGCTCCCGAGATACGCGAGCCCATTCCGGGTGGCCGTACCCAGATCAGCGGACAGTTCACCGAGCAGACGGCCCGCGAACTGGCCAACGTGCTGAAGTACGGCTCGCTACCGCTGTCCTTTGAGTCCTCGGAAGCTGAAACCGTCTCGGCCACATTGGGTTTGACATCGCTGCGGGCAGGATTGATCGCGGGTGCGGTCGGGCTCGCGCTGGTGCTGCTGTATTCGCTGCTGTACTACCGGATCTTGGGCGTCCTGATCGCGTTGTCGCTGGTCGCTTCCGGCGCAATGGTTTACGCGATCCTGGTGCTGCTGGGGAGATGGATCGGCTACACGCTCGACCTCGCCGGCATCGCGGGTCTGATCATCGGTATCGGTATGACGGCTGACTCGTTTGTGGTGTTCTTCGAGCGCATCAAGGATGAGATACGTGACGGTCGGTCGTTCCGCTCGGCCGTGCCCCGCGGTTGGAGCAGGGCGCGTAAGACGATCCTGTCTGGAAACGCAGTCACATTCCTGGCCGCTGCCGTTCTCTATATCCTGGCTGTCGGCCAGGTGAAGGGATTTGCCTTCACCTTGGGCCTGACCACCATCCTCGATGTGGTGGTGGTGTTCCTGGTGACCTGGCCGATCGTGTACATGGCGTCGAAGTCGCCGACGATGGCGAAGCCGCGCCTGAACGGTCTGGGCGCAGTGCAGCAGATCGCCCGCGAGCGCCGAGCGGCCGCACACGTGACGGGACGGGGATAGCGACATGGCCGCCAAGGACGAAGACATCGATAAAGACAAAGAAGACCTGACGTCGAAAGCCGTCGAGGCGCCCGGCCTCGAGACCGCAACGCCGCAGCACGGCTTCTTCACCCGGCTCTACACCGGCACCGGCGCGTTCGAGGTCATCGGCAAGCGCAAGCTGTGGTTCATGATCAGCGGCTTGATCGTCGCCGTGTGCCTCGCGAGCATTCTGCTGCGCGGCTTCACCTTCGGCATCGACTTCGAGGGTGGCACCAAGGTGTCGATGCCGGCGCAGGGCGCGTCCGGCACCGTAAGCGCCCAACAGGTCGAAGATGTGTTCAGCAAGTCGTTGGGCACGGATGCCGACGCGGTGGTGATCGTCGGCAGCGGCGAATCCGCCACGGTGCAGATCCGTTCGGAAACGCTGGACAACCAAGAGATCGAGACGCTGCGCACGGCACTCTTCGACGCATTCCAGCCGCGGGGACCCGACGGCCAGCCCGACAAGAACGCCATCAGCGACTCCGCGGTGTCGGAGACCTGGGGTGGGCAGATCACCGAGAAGGCACTCATCGCCCTGGTGGTGTTCCTCGCACTGGCGGCCCTCTACATCACGGTGCGATATGAGCGCTACATGGCCGTCGCCGCATTGGCGACCCTGGTGTTCGACCTCGTCGTCACCGCCGGTGTCTATTCCATCGTCGGATTCGAAGTCACACCTGCCACGGTGATCGGTCTGCTGACCATCCTCGGCTTCTCGCTTTACGACACCGTGATCGTGTTCGACAAGGTCGAGGAGAACACCGAGGGTTTCGAGCACACCACTCGCCGAACGTTCGCAGAGCACGCCAATCTCGCGGTGAACCAGACATTCATGCGGTCGATCAACACAAGTGTCATCTCGGTGCTGCCGATCGTCGCGCTGATGGTGATCGCGGTCTGGCTGCTGGGCGTCGGCACGCTGATGGACCTGGCCCTGGTGCAGTTGGTCGGTGTGATCGTCGGTACGTATTCGTCGATCTACTTCGCGACGCCGCTGCTGGTGACGCTGCGAGAACGCACCGCGCTGGTGCGCAACCACACGCGCCGAGTGATGAATCGCCGCAAGGGAAGTGCCGCGAGGGTGTCGGATTCCGAAAACGACGATTCGGCGGCGACGCCGGCCACGGCGGCAGTGTCCTCGCCGGTGACAAGCGCCACGCCGCCGCCTGACAAGCCAGCGCCCGGTGCGCGGCCCAACCGCCCGACGAACAGCCGGACCGGACGACCGTCGGGTAAGCGCGACGCCCGGCGACGGTAAGCCAGATGATCCTCCGCAAGCGGGTGGGTCCCCGGTCAGTTAGGGGAGTGGCCATGCCATGGAGTCGGCGCGCCGGTGTGCTGGCCGCCGCGCTGACGGTCGTGGCCGCCGGTCTGTCCTCGTGTTCTCGCGGCCCCGCCGACAGTATCGACTTCGCCATGGACGGCCTGCTCACGACCTACAACGTCAACACCGTGGCCGGTGCCGCATCCGGTGGTCCGCAGGCGTTCGCGCGGGTGCTCACCGGTTTCAACTACCACGGTCCCGACGGCCAGATCGTCGGCGATCACGACTTCGGCAAGATCTCGGTCGTCGGACGGGCGCCGCTGGTACTCGACTACGAAATCAACGACGCCGCTGTGTACTCCGACGGCAAGCCGATCACGTGCGACGACATGGTGCTGGCCTGGGCGTCACAATCCGGCCGTTTCCCCGGTTTCGATGCGGCCAGCCGCGCGGGTTACACCGACGTCGCGTCGGTGGAATGTGCACCAGGGCAGAAGAAGGCTCGGGTGTCGTTCGCGCAGGATCGCGCATTCGTCGACTACGGCCAGTTGTTCGCCGCCACGTCGATGATGCCGTCGCATGTGATCGCCGATGTGCTCGGCCTTCCGGACGGCGGTGTCACCACCGCCGTCAACAACAACGACGCCGCGACGGTGGACCGGATCGCCAAGGTGTGGAACACCACCTGGAATCTGACGCCGGACATCGACATCAAGAAGTTCCCGTCGTCGGGCCCCTACAAGCTGGATTCGGTAACCGATGACGGCGCCGTCGTGCTCGTCGCCAACGACAAGTGGTGGGGAGCCGCGCCCGTCACCTCGAGGATCACCGTATGGCCGCGTGGCGCAGACATCCAGGATCGCATCAACCAGGGCGCCTACGACGTGGTCGATGTCTCGGCGGGCTCATCGGGCACGCTGAACCTGCCTGACGACTACATCCGGACCGAGGCCGCGTCCGCGGGTATCGAGCAGCTCATCTTCGCGTCGCAGGGGCCGTTGTCCCAGCCGCCGGAGCGGCGCGCACTGGCCCACTGCACTCCACGAGACGTGATCGCCCGCAACGCCGCGGTGCCGATCGCCAACTCGCGTCTGAACCCCGTCACGGAGGACGCGTACAGCGCAGCCGAAAGTGCGGTCGAGGGCGGGCAGTTCAGCGTCGCCAATCCCGAAGCCGCGCGCGCCGCGGTGAACGGCCGGCCGTTGACCGTCCGTATCGGCTATCAGAGCCCCAACGCCCGGCTGGCGGCGACCGTCGGTGCGATCGCCAAGGCGTGCGCGCCGGCCGGCATCACCGTGCAGGACGTCGCGACCGACGAGACCGGCCCGCTGACGTTGCGTGACAACGAGATCGACGTCCTGCTCGCCAGCACAGGCGGTGCGGCGGGCAGCGGGTCGACCGGATCCAATTCGATGGACGCCTACGACCTGCATTCGGGGAACGGCAACAATCTGTCCCGATATACCAATGAGCGCGTCGACGGAATCATCGCGGCGATCGCGGTGACCTCCGACCCCAAGGAACTGTCGCGGCTACTCGGTGAGGGCGGATCGATCCTGTGGACTGACATGCCGACCATTCCGCTCTATCGTCAGCAGCGGACCGTGTTGACGTCGAAAGACATGTACGCGGTGAGCAGCAGTCCGACTCGATGGGGTGCGGGATGGAACATGGATCGCTGGGCGCTGGGCGGGTGAGCACCCGAGACATCGCGGCTCTCGTCGAATCCCTGCTGCGGGAGGTGCCCGACTTTCCCGAGCCGGGTATCCAGTTCAAGGATCTGACGCCGCTGCTTGCCGATGCGCACGGACTGGCCAAGGTCACCGATGCTCTCGCCGAGACCGCAGAAGGCGCCGACCTGGTGGCGGGCATCGATGCGCGCGGGTTCCTGCTGGGCGCGGCGGTCGCCTTGCGGCTCGGGATCGGTGTGCTGGCAGTCCGCAAGGGCGGCAAACTGCCTCCGCCGGTGCACAGCGAGACCTACCAGCTGGAATACGGCTCGGCCACGCTGGAGCTACCGGCCGACGGCATCGAACTGGCCGGGCGCAGGGTCGTCATCATCGACGACGTTCTCGCGACCGGTGGGACAGTCGCCGCGACGCACCGGTTGCTCCAGCACTGCGGCTCGATCGTTCCCTGTGCTGCGGTTGTGCTCGAACTCACCGCGCTGAATGGCCGCGACGTGCTCGAACCGCTGCCGGTGACGTCCCTGCTCACGATCTGAGCCGTATCCTGAAAAGTCTGAGCGATTTCAGGAGGTGACCATGGCTACGAACGGGGATGCTCCCGGCAACGGACAGGCTGTGCAGTCGCTGCCGGAAACGCATATGCCCGAGACGCAGCCTCTGGAAATCCCCAAGGCCGATACCTCGAAAGCGGCGACCAGCGCATCGCGTCGGGTGCGGGCCCGGCTGGCCCGCCGGATGACGGCACAGCGCGGCGCCCTCAACCCCGTGCTGGAACCGTTGGTCGCAGTCCACAAGCAGTTCTATCCCAAGGCCAACCTGACCTTGTTGCAGCGCGCTTACGAGGTCGCTGACGAGCGTCATGCCGATCAGTTGCGTCGCTCCGGCGATCCGTACATCACCCATCCGCTGGCCGTCGCGAACATCCTGGCCGAGCTCGAGATGGATACCACGACCCTGATCGCCGCGCTGCTGCATGACACCGTCGAGGACACCGGCTACACGCTCGAGGCGCTGACCGAGGAGTTCGGCACCGAGGTTGGCCACCTCGTTGACGGCGTGACCAAACTCGACAAGGTCGCGCTGGGCACCGCGGCCGAGGGCGAGACCATCCGCAAGATGATCCTCGCGATGGCCCGCGATCCGCGGGTACTGGTGATCAAGGTCGCCGACCGGCTGCACAACATGCGTACGATGCGTTTCCTGCCGCCGGAGAAGCAGGCGAGCAAGTCTCGTGAAACGCTGGAAGTGATTGCGCCACTGGCACATCGGCTTGGTATGGCGAGCGTCAAATGGGAGCTCGAGGATCTGTCATTCGCGATCCTGCATCCGAAGAAGTACGAGGAGATCGTGCGGCTGGTCGCCGATCGGGCACCGTCGCGCGACATCTATCTGGCCAAGGTGCGCGCCGAGATCACCTCGACGCTGAATGCGTCGAAGATCAACGCGGTGGTGGAGGGCCGACCCAAGCACTACTGGTCGATCTACCAGAAGATGATCGTCAAGGGCCGCGACTTCGACGACATTCACGACCTCGTGGGTGTGCGCATTCTGTGTGACGAGGTCCGCGACTGCTATGCGGCGGTGGGCGTGGTGCATTCGCTCTGGCAGCCGATCGCCGGACGATTCAAGGACTACATCGCCCAACCACGGTTCGGCGTATATCAGTCGCTACACACCACCGTCGTCGGTCCCGAGGGTAAGCCGCTGGAAGTCCAGATCCGCACCATCGATATGCACAAGACCGCCGAGTACGGCATCGCAGCGCACTGGCGCTACAAGGAAGCCAAGGGCCGCAACGGACTTCCGGCCAGCTACGCAGCCGCCGAGATCGACGACATGGCCTGGATGCGCCAGCTACTCGACTGGCAGCGGGAGGCCGCCGACCCGGGTGAGTTCCTCGAGTCGCTGCGCTACGACCTCGCTGTGCAAGAGATCTTCGTCTTCACCCCGAAGGGCGATCTGATCACGTTGCCCACCGGGTCCACCCCGGTGGACTTCGCATACGCCGTACACACCGAAGTCGGTCATCGCTGCATCGGCTCACGCGTCAACGGCAGGCTGGTCGCGTTGGAGCGCAAGCTCGAAAACGGCGACCAAGTAGAGGTTTTCACATCCAAGGCGCCCAACGCCGGCCCGTCGCGGGACTGGCAGACGTTCGTGGTCTCGCCGCGGGCGAAGGCGAAGATCCGCCAGTGGTTCGCCAAGGAACGACGCGAGGAGGCGCTCGAAACCGGCAAGGACTCCATCGCCCGAGAAGTACGGCGCGCTGGAATTCCGTTGCAGCGATTGATGAATGCCGAGCAGGTCGCGTCACTGGCCCGTGAGTTGCGCTACGCCGATGTGTCCGCGCTCTACACCGCGGTGGGCGAAGGTCACGTATCGGCCCGACATGTGGTGCAGCGCCTCGTTGCTCAACTCGGTGGAGACGAAGACGCCGCCGACGAGATCGCCGAGCGTTCGACACCGGCCACCATGCCGGTACGTCACCGCAGCTCCGACGACGTGGGTGTGTCCGTACCCGGTGCGCCAGGGGTGCTGTCGAAGCTCGCCAAGTGCTGCACTCCCGTTCCTGGCGACGTCATCATGGGGTTCGTCACCCGTGGCGGTGGAGTCAGCGTGCACCGCACCGACTGCACCAATGCGACGTCGCTGCAGGAGCAGTCGGAGCGGATCATCGAAGTGGAGTGGGCACCGTCGCCGTCGTCGGTCTTCCTGGTCGCCATTCAGGTGGAGGCGCTCGACCGACACCGGTTGCTGTCGGATGTGACGCGGGTGCTGGCCGATGAGAAGGTCAACATCCTCTCCGCGTCGGTCACGACGTCCGACGACCGGGTGGCAATCAGCCGGTTCACCTTCGAAATGGGCGATCCGAAGCATCTGGGCCACCTGCTCAACGTGGTGCGCAACGTCGAGGGCGTGTATGACGTCTACCGCGTGACGTCTGCCGCATGACGGTTTTGAGCAAAGAATCGCGAGAGCGTCAATTTCTGTCATAATTCGGCGATGCGCACCGCTCTTGTGGCGACTCTTGCCGTTGTCGCCGTGCTTATCTCCGGTTGCGGCTCGACCATCAAGCCCGAGGGTGCGGCGAAGTCAGTCGTTGATCTGGTAAAGAAGCAAACGGGTTTCACACCCACCGACGTGAAGTGTCCCGAAGGCGTCGAAGCCAAAGAAGGCACGAAGTTCGAGTGCAAGTTCACCGGGCCTGAGGGCACGGAGTACACCGCGGACATGCGGATCACCAAGGTCGACGGCGAGAACGTCGAGTTCTACATCGAGACCCGTCCCAGCTGAAGCCCGATCAGGCTCAGCTCAGCCGCACCGATTTGATCGTCACGTCCTGGTCGGGTTCGCCGTCCTCGCTGCCGTCGGCCACACCGGCCGCGGCGATCTTGTCCAGCGTCGCCAGTCCGGTCTGGTCGACGGTGCCGAACACGGTGTAGGTCGGCGGCATCATCGAGTCCTTGTAGACCAGGAAGAATTGGCTGCCGTTCGTGCCCAGACCCGCGTTGGCCATCGCGAGCGTGCCGCGTGGGTACAACATCGGCAACCCCAAAAGCGGGTCGGTCAACCGGAACTGGTTGGTCGGGTACTCGTTCGGGAACCGGTAGCCGGGACCACCCTGCCCGGTTCCGCTCGGATCGCCGCACTGCAGTACTCCGAGCGCGGGGGTGGCCGTGAGCCGGTGGCACGTCGTGCCGTCGAAGAAGCCCTGCTGGGCCAGGCTGGCGAAGTTGTTGACGGTGCAAGGAGTCTTGGCATTGTCCAACTGCAGCCCGATCCCCCCGCGGTTGGTGATGATGCTGGCAGTGATCAACGCGGGATCGGTCGGCACCCGACCGGTGCGGGGCGGCTTGGCGGGCTTGCTGGCCCGTTCCGTCGTCGCCGGATATTGGCAGTTGGATCCGAGGGTGGCGGGCGGCTTGAACGCCGGCAGTGGCGGGGCGTCTACCGGCTGGGTCGGCGTTGCCGTGTATTGAGAGGTCGTTCCGTCGAATTCCTCGAGGCTTCGGCCCAGGGCGATCATGAACACCACCGCCCACACGAGCACGAGGATCATGAACGCGGTGAACAAATAGCTGATGATCAGGCCCGCGATGGCAAGTCCGCGGCCCCCTTCACCGTTCTTCTTGATCTGCGATAGCGAAATGTGCCCGAACGCGATCCCCAAGGGTGCGAACACGAACGCACACACCAGTGAGGCGACTGCGAGGGCGTTCGTCGGCTGCGGATAGCCGCCGTACGGCGGCGGGTACGCACCGTAGGGCGGGGGATAGCCGCCGTACGGCGGCGGATAGGCACCGTAGGGCGGTGGCGGGTTGGTCACGGATCCAGCTGCAGTTGGGTGATCTTGACCTCTGACTTCGGCGCACCGTCGGGGGCCCCGTCGGCAGTGCCCGCCGCGGCGATCTTGTCCAGCGTCGCCAGCCCGGTCTCGTCGATCGTGCCGAACACCGTGTAGTTGGGCGGTAGCTGCGAATCCTTGTACACCAGGAAGAACTGGCTGCCGTTGGTGCCCGGCCCGGCATTGGCCATGGCCAGCGTGCCGCGGGGATACAGCACCGGCTCCGTCAGTGCGGGGTCATCCGGCTGGTACTGGTTCGTCGGGTACTCGTTGGGGAACTGGTAACCGGGACCTCCCGTGCCTTGGGCGGTCGGATCGCCGCACTGCAGCACCGACAGCGACTCCGAGGTGGTCAGCCGGTGGCACGTGGTGTCGTTGAAGAATCCCTGATTCGCGAGGCTGGCAAAGCTGTTGACGGTGCACGGTGACTTGCCGTTGTCCAGCATCAGGCCGATATCGCCCTGGTTGGTCTCCATGCTGGCGCTGACCTGCGCAGGATCGGTGGGCACCTTGCCCGTGCGCGGCGGCTTGACCTCCTTGCTCGCCTGGTCCGGGGTGGCTGCGTACTGGCAGTTGTCACCGAGACCGGGCGGCGCCGCGAACGCGGGCAGCGTGCCGGGGCCGGTCGGTGCCGCACTCGACGTGGTCGGTGTTTCGGTCGAAGCGGTGTTCTCGCTGTCCTTGTCATCCCTGGTGAGGACGACGGCCGCCACCACGCCGCCAACGACGATGATCGCGCCGGCGACGGATCCGACGATCATGAGAATGCGGCGCTTGCGCTCTTTGGCCGCCCGGCGCTCCAGCTGTCGTTCGAGTTTGCGCTTCGCTGTCGCACGCCGTTGTTCGTTGGTCGGCACCGCCGCTGTCCTCCTCGTATAGATCGGTCGGCAACGAGTGTGCCAGGCATTGCTGAGTGTGGGGTTGCCGACCACGCCATCGAGGATGGAAAACTGGACGTCGTGTTGGTCACCGGATTCCCGGCGGGCATGTTGGCGTGCAATTGCTACGTGCTGGCTGATCGCGCCGGCTCGGACGCGATCATCGTCGATCCGGGTCAGCGGGCCATGGGCCCATTGCGGCGGGTTCTGGACGAGAACCGCCTCACACCAGCAGCGGTGCTGCTCACCCACGGACATATCGACCACATCTGGTCGGCACAGAAGGTGGCCGACATGTACGGCTGCCCGGCCTACATCCACCCTGATGACCGGTTCATGCTCACCGATCCGATCAAGGATTTCGGTCGGGGTCTTTTCGGGGGCTTGGCCCGCTCTGCGTTCGGCGCGTTGTTCTCCGAACCCAAGCAGGTCATCGAGTTCGACAAGGACGGGGACAAGGTGGAGCTGGGGGGTGTCACCGTGACGGTCGACCACACGCCTGGGCACACCCGCGGCTCGGTGGTGTTCCGAGTCGACGCCGATATCGGGACGGGCACGGGCTCGTTGGTCTTCACCGGCGATACTCTGTTTCGGCAGTCGGTCGGCCGCACCGACCTGCCCGGCGGCAGCGGGCGAGATCTGCTCGGCTCGATCGTGACAAAACTGTTGGTGCTCGACGACGACACCGTGGTACTACCTGGGCACGGCGAGAAGACCACGATCGGCGACGAACGCCGCACCAACCCTTTCCTCGAAGGCTTGAACTAGTGAGTGACTTTCAGGCGCCCAAGGGCGTCCCGGATTATCTGCCGCCGGCTTCGGCGCAGTTCGTCGGTGTCCGCGACGGTCTGCTGGACGCGGCCCGCCGCGCCGGCTACGGCGATGTCGAACTCCCGATCTTCGAGGACACCGCGCTGTTCGCGCGCGGGGTGGGGGAGTCCACCGATGTGGTGTCCAAGGAGATGTACACCTTCGCCGACCGAGGCGACCGCTCGGTGACGCTGCGCCCGGAGGGCACCGCAGGGGTCATGCGTGCGGTCATCGAGCACGGGCTAGACCGTGGACCGCTGCCGGTGAAGCTCTGCTACGCCGGGCCCTTCTTTCGCTACGAACGTCCACAGGCCGGTCGATACCGACAGCTGCAGCAGGTCGGGGTGGAGGCGATCGGCGTCGACGATCCCGCCCTTGACGCCGAGGTGATCGCCGTTGCCGATGCCGGCTTCCGGTCGCTCGGGCTCGACGGCTTCCGGCTGGAGATCACCTCGCTGGGTGACGACACGTGCCGCCCGCAATACCGGGAACTGTTGCAGGACTTCCTGTTCAAGTTGGATCTTGACGAAGAAACGCGCACCCGGGCAACCATCAACCCGCTGCGTGTACTCGATGACAAGCGCCCCCACGTGCGGGAGATGACCGCCGACGCACCGGTGATGCTCGATCACCTCTCCGACATTGCCAAGCAGCACTTCGACACCGTCCTCGCACATCTGGATGCACTCGAGGTGACGTACGTCATCAATCCGCGCATGGTCCGCGGCCTGGACTACTACACGAAGACCACCTTCGAGTTCGTGCACGACGGACTCGGCGCACAATCGGGTATCGGCGGGGGCGGCCGGTACGACGGCCTGATGCACCAGCTCGGTGGAAAGGATCTGTCCGGTATCGGCTTTGGACTCGGCGTGGACCGGACGATGCTGGCCCTGGCGGCCGAAGGCAAGACGGTCGGCGGGACGGCCCGTGTCGACGTGTTCGCCGTGCCGCTCGGGGAGCAGGCGAAGATCACGCTGGCGGTGCTGGCGGCGCGGTTGCGCGCCGCGGGTGTGCGGGTCGACCTCGCCTACGGAGACCGCGGAATCAAGGGCGCGATGCGCGCTGCGGACCGTTCCGGTGCGTCGATCGCTCTGGTCGCCGGAGACCGCGACATCGAGGCGGGCACCATCGGGGTTAAGAACCTGGGCACAGGTGAGCAGATCGACGTCCCCGTCGATGACGTATTGGCCGCGATATTTTCGCGGCTCAACCGGGGTTAGCGCGCTCACACTCTGTGCACGGCGTCCGCGTAGGGTTATGCCGACCCGACCGCGGAGGTGTCATGACGCTGATCGCACTCGAAGAGCATTTCGCCTGGGATCCGGCCAGCACCGACAACGTGGTGGGCACATGGCTGCGTACCAACAACCGCGTCGCCTACGACCGGCTGTACGACCGCGGCCCACTTCGAATCGAGCAGATGGATGCGGCGGGCATCGATTTCCAGATCCTGTCGCTGTTCGACCCCGGGGTGCAGGAGATGACCGACGTCGCGCGCGCCATCGGGCTCGCCCGCGGCGCCAACGATGACCTCGCCGAGACCGTGCGGGCGAACCCGAACCGATTCGGCGGCTTCGCGGCGCTGGCCACCCAGGACCCGGACGCCGCGACCGCTGAATTCGAGCGCGCCGTTACGGAATTGGGCCTGGTGGGCGGTTTGATCAACGGGCACTGTCAGGGGCGCTATCTCGACGATCCGGCATATGAGGCCCTGTTCGCCTGCGCCGAATCGCTGGATGCTCCGATCTACCTTCACCCGACGACTCCGCATCCCGCGGTCATGGAGGCGTGGTTCGCTCCATATGTCGAAGACGGCCTGCACCTGGCGTCGTGGGGATTCGCCGCCGAGGCGGGGACACACGTGCTGCGGCTGATCTACTCGGGACTCTTCGACAAGTTCCCGCAATTGCAGATGATCATCGGGCACCTCGGTGAGATGCTCCCGTTCGCCGCCTACCGGATCGATCGTTACTACGGTCTCGGCGGAAGTGGCTCTGGCCACCGGCTGCAACACCTGCCTTCGGACTATCTGCGAAACAACTTCCACGTCACGACGAGCGGCAACTTCTGCCCGCCGGCCTTTGCGTGCACGCTCGAGGTCATGGGCGCCGACCGCGTGATGTTCTCGGTGGACTATCCGATGGACGACAATCAGACCGGGGCGGAGTTCATGGCGTCTTATCCTATGGACGACGCCACGCACCGGAAAGTCAGCTCCGAGAACGCGATTCGACTCTTCGGTGATCGACTTCCGGATTCAATCAGAGGGTGAAAACCTGGCCGTCGCGCGCGACGGTGACCTCACCCGAGAAGTTCTTTCCGATCTCATCGGTCCATTGGGAGTCGGGTAGATCGGTGGGCTCGTAGTGGCTGAGGACGACGTGCTTGGCGTTGGCCGCCGCAGCCACCTCACCCACCTGCACGGCGGAGGTGTGCGAACTCTTCAGGTAGTTCGGCGGGAACCGGTTGCCGTAGTAGGAGTCATCGAGACTGAACTGCGCCTCATGCACGAGAATGTCGGTGTCTTTCGCCAGCGTGATGAGGTTGTCGGATTTGGTGGTATCGCCGGAGAACGTCACGGAAACACCGGATTTCTTCAGATCGAAGCGGAGGCCGAACGCGGGATAGACGTCGTAGTGAGAAACCAGCGTCGCGGTGACGGTGACGTTGTCATCCGACATCACCGGAAAGGGATCCGTCGTCGGTGATCTGTTCTGGTAGTTGGCTTCTGGCGGCACCGCGATCTCTGTGACGGTGAACAGCGTCTGCAGGTCGTCGGTCCCCATATCGCGGATGAAGATGTTGTTCGTGTAGGCGAACGCCTGCTGCAGGGACTTGGTCATCTCGGCCAATCCCGGGGTCGGGTGCGCGGGGTCGATCGTTGCCGGATCCGGGTTGCCGACCTGGCTGGGCGGCAGTCCACCCGCCGCGCCTGGCCCATACACGGTCACCGGCGCCTTGCCTTTGGAAGCCGTATAGCCGCCGGAGAACAGGAAGCTGCCGTAGTCGACCGTGTGATCGGTGTGCAGGTGCGTGATGAACATGCTTCGCAACTGGTCGAACTTGAGCCCGGCATTGGTGAAAGCGTTCAACGAGCCGAGGCCGCAGTCGATCTGGTAGACGTCATCGCCGATCTTCAGCGCGGACGAGATGCCGATCTTGTTGGGAACCGGTGGCGGTCCGGCTTGGACGCCGAGGGTGATGAGTGCGTTCTCCGGTAACGCTGCTTGCGTGGTTGACGGCGCTGATCGGCATGCCGACACGCCGAACGCGGCCCCGCCGACAGCCGTTGCGAACAGCGCGAGTACTGACCGCCTCGAGACCTGCACCGGGATCAGCCGCCGCGGACGACCGCGCTGAGAACCTCGTCGACATTGCCGACGCCGCCGTCGAAAGGGTTGCCGCGCTTGAGAATTTTCGTTCCGCCAGGTGTCAGTGCGACGAGTTTGGGTGAGCTGGAACCGATTTGCATCCGGCGAGCGAACTGCACCTGGTCGAGCGGGACGATAGCGCCGCCGCCGTAACTGAACAGCCCGAGCTTGCGGTCGATCACGGCGACTGAGCGGCAAGTGTGTAATGGCTGACTACGGCGATCACGGATCTTGCGGACCACGATGAACAACACCGCCGCGAACACGACACCGACCGCGACGAATATGGCGCCGAGCGCTCTGGAGGGATCCGCGACGATGAGCGCGACGACTCCGAAACCGCCGACGACGAGGGTCAAAATGCCCAGTACGAATGCCAGCGTGATCAGCGACCCCGTGCAGCGGTCGAAGACATTGACCCGGCGGCCGTCGTCGGTGACGACCAGCCCGCCCGTGTCGATGAGTACCTTGGCCTCTGTGGGTGCGTTCATCCTGCACAGCATGCCCACTAATTGTCCGCGAGCGACCGCGTTTGTACAGAAATCGATGGCGTGTCGCGTACCGCCACGGTCAGTCGCGGTGGAGGTGGGCAGCTAGATGGCCATGGCGGCGCGGACGTCGGCTTCTGACGCCGAGCCGCCGGTACCGCTGGACGTGACCCGGCCGGCCTCCAGGATGTAATAGCGTTGCGCGGATTCCAGTGCGAAGCCGATGTGCTGTTCGACCAGCAGCACCCCGAGGTCGCCGCGCTGCGTCAAGGCGGTGATCGCGGCCTCGATCTCGGCGACCACCGACGGCTGGATGCCCTCGGTCGGCTCGTCGAGAATCAAGCATCTGGGGGTGGTGATCAGTGCGCGTGCGATCGCCAGCTGCTGGCGCTGGCCGCCTGACAGCAGGCCGGCGCGCCTCGTGAGAAGTTCCTTCAACGCGGGGAACAGATCAAGCTGTTCGTCGATGAGCTGCTTGCCGTTCTTGCGGCCGTCGGCGACCACCTGAAGATTCTCGGCCGTCGTCAGCTGACCGAAGGACTGCTGCCCCTGCGGCACATACGCCAAGCCGCGTGAAACGCGTGCGCTGGGCCGCAGCTTGGTGATCTCCTCGCCGTCGAACATGACCTTTCCCGAAGTGCATTTGAGCAGGCCAACCGCCGCACGAAGCAACGTCGTCTTGCCTGCGCCGTTGTGTCCCATCACGGCGGCGACTCCGTCGGTCGGTACCTCGATGCTGACGCCGTGGATGACTTCGGAGCGGCCATATCCGGCGTGGACTTCCAGAAGCTGCAGCATCAGGAGTTCTCCTCCACGAGTTCGATGCCGTCGGCTCCTGCCGCGGCGGTACCCAGATAGACCTCCTGCACTTTCGGATTGGCCTGGACCTCGGCCACCGAACCCTCCGCAATCACCCGCCCACGCGCCAACACCGTCACCGATGTCGCGAACGCCCGCATGAAATCCATGTCGTGTTCGACGACGACGACCGTGCGTTCAGCGCCGATGCGGCGCAACAGGTTGCCGGTCTCCTCGCGTTCCTCATGGCTCATACCGGCCACAGGTTCATCCAGCAGCAGCACGTCGGCGTTCTGGACCAGCAGCATGCCGATCTCGAGCCACTGCTTCTGCCCGTGGGCGAGCACCCCGGCGGGCTTATCGGCGAGGTGGGTCAGCCCGATGGTGTGCAGCGCCTGTTCGATCGCCGGGAGTACGCCGTTGCGGCGTCGCAGCAGAGTCCACACCGACCGGTCGGCACCTGCCGCGATGTCGAGGTTTTGCAGCACGGTCAACTGCTCGAACACGCTGGCGGTTTGGAAGGTACGTCCCACCCCGCGGCGCGCGATCTGGTGCACCTTCTTCCCGAGCAGTTCCACGCCGGACTTGTTCACCGACCCGGACGCAGACACCAGCCCGGTGATCGCATCGATCACCGTCGTCTTTCCCGCACCGTTGGGTCCGATGAGGAAGCGAAGGTCGCCCTGGAACAGCGTCAGGTCGACGTCGGTGACCGCCTTGAATCCATCGAAATCGACTGTCAAGCCACGGACTTCGAGGTATTGGGTGCCCATGCCGGCGTTGCCGCCCTCGACGGGCTCCTTACCCGCGACGCTCGCTTCAGCCTCGGTCATGAGCTGGCCCCCACCTTCTCTGCGTCGGTGTCGGATCCAGGGGTCTTCTCCGGCTCCGGTTCGGCGTTGGCCTTGCGGCGGCGCTTGAGTAACACCGCCAGCCCGGCAAAGCCGGCGGGGAAGAACCCGACGACGACGATGAACAGCAGACCCTGGGCGTATGTCCACTCCGACGGAAAGCGTTCGGAGAACAGGGTTTGCGCCCACGCCACACCGATAGCACCAAGTACGGGTCCCAGCAGTGTCGTGCGCCCGCCGATCGCGACGCCGATCAGGAATGCGATCGACGGGAGGATGCCGACCTGTGACGGTGCGATGAAGCCGACGATCGGGGCGAACAGCGCGCCGGCGATGCTGGCGAACAGCGCGGCGACCGTGTAGGCGACGACCTTGATGTTGGCGGGATCGTAGCCGAGGAAACGCACCCGCTCTTCGCCGTCGCGCACCGCCACCAGCAATTCGCCGTATCGGCTCTGCATGAGCTGTCGAACCACGGCGACGACCAGGAGCAGCAC
The DNA here is from genome assembly GCF_002591975.1 of Mycobacterium neglectum. Classification (GTDB taxonomy): domain Bacteria; phylum Actinomycetota; class Actinomycetes; order Mycobacteriales; family Mycobacteriaceae; genus Mycobacterium; species Mycobacterium neglectum. The sequence goes on from NZ_NVQE01000015.1 coordinate 73,868, forward strand.
GCCCGCGGCGATGAAGTACAGCATCCGCCGGTTGGCCGGGTCGGTCAGGGTGAAACCGAAGAATGTACGAAACCTGTTGAGCCCGTTGCTTCCACCGATGCTGGTCTGCCCGACGAGCAGGATCGCCAGCGCCGCGGCCAGTGCCTGAGACAGGATCGCGAAGTAGGCACCCTTGACGCGGCGCTTGAAGACACCGAAACCCAATGCTGCGGCGATCGCCGTCGGCACAAGCACGATCGCCAGCAGTGTGAAGGCAGGGGAGGCGAACGGCTGCCAATAAGCGGGCAGTTCCCGAGCCCCGGCGATCTGCATGAAATCGGGAACGTCGTTGCCGAAGATCTGGGCGTCGGCGATCTTGAGATGCATGCCCATCATGTAGCCGCCGAGGCCGAAGAAGACGCCCTGGCCCAGGACCAGCATTCCGCCCCGGCCCCAGGCCAGCCCGATACCGACCGCAACGATCGCGAAGCACAGGAACTTGCCGAGCAGAGACAGCCGGAAGTCGGACAGCACAACCGGCGCCACTCCGAACAACACCACGGCTGCGACGGCGAAGCCCGCCCATGTCTGCCAGCGCCCGAGAATTGTTCTCACACCAAACTCCTTGTGCGAACCGTGAAGAGGCCCTGCGGTCGGGCCTGCAGGAAGATCACGATGATCACGAACACGATCACCTTGGCCAGCGACGCGGTGGTGTTGTATTCGATGAACGAGTTCAGGAATCCCAGCGAGAATGCGGCGATGACGGTGCCCTTGATCTGGCCCAGCCCACCGACCACGACGACCAGGAACGCGTCGATCAGATAGCTCTGCCCGATTGTCGGACTGGTGGAACCGATCAGCGTCAACGCGACACCGGCAACGGCAGCGAGGCCCGAACCGATGAAGAACGTGGTGATGTCGGTCTTGCGTGAGGAGATGCCGCTGGTTTCGGCCAGGTCGCGGTTCTGCACGACAGCCCGGATGCGACGGCCCATCGGGCTGACCTTGAGTGCGGTGGCCAGCGCCGCTACACACGCCACGACGAGCACGAGGATGAAGATGCGGGTCTTGGGGACTACGGCGCCGAAAATCTCCACACCGCCCGACAGCCAGGCCGGGGCGATGACGTTGACCGCGGGAGCACCGAATATGTCGCGTGCGATCTGCTGCAGGATCAGACCGACACCGAATGTGACCAGCAGCGTGTCAAGCGGCCGGTGGTACATCCGCTGGATCAAGGTGACTTCCAGCAGTGCACCCATGGCGCCGCCGACGAAGAATCCGACGACCAGCGAGATCAGCAGTGACGCACCGGCACTGGAGATCAACTGCTGTACCACGTAGGCGGTGTAGCAGCCGGCCATGATGAACTCGCCGTGCGCCATGTTGATGACGCCCATCTGACCGAAGGTCAGCGACAGTCCGAGGGCGGCCAGCAACAGGATTGAGCCGAGGCTCAATCCCGTTGCCAGTTGTCCGATTAGAACATCCATACCTCTGTGGCTCCCCGTTGCTTTGCTCGGCCGGCAATCAGCCGGAGAGACCAGCGGCCCACGGGTACGACTTGAGGTACGGATCCGGCTCGATCGGGCCGGGAGACTCCCAGATCGTGTAGATCAGGCCGTCGGCGCGGATCTCGCCGATGCGTGCCGTCTTGGTGATGTGGTTGTTCTCGCCGTCGATCGTGACCAGGCCCTCGGGCGCGTCGAACGTGACGCCTCCTGCGTTCTCCTGGATTGCACTGACCTCGAACGACTTTGCCTTCTCGACGGTGTTCTTCCACAGATAGACCGAGACGTAGGCCGCCTCCATCGGATCCGACGTCGGCTTGTTGGCGCCGAACTTGTCCTTGTAGGCCTTGACGAATGCCTCGTTAACCGGTGTTTCGATCGTCTGGTAGTAGTTCCACGCTGTCAGTTGGCCGGTGATGTTCTCCACACCGATGCCACCGACCTCTTCCTCGGCGATGGATACCGAAACCACCGGCATCTCCTGCGGGGTGAGTCCCACGTTCTTGTACTCGCGGAAGAACGCCACATTCGAGTCGCCGTTGAGCGTGTTGAACACCGCGTCGGCGTCAGCGGTGCGGACCTTGTTGACGATCGTGGAGAAGTCCGTGGAGCCCAGTGGTGTGTAGTCCTCACCCTTGATCTCGATGCCGTTGGCATCGGCGTAGGCCTTGATGATGCGGTTCGCCGTCTGTGGAAACACGTAGTCACTGCCGACGAGATAGAGCGATTTGACGCCCTTCTCTTTCAGGTAGTCCAACGCCGGCACGATCTGCTGGTTGGTCGTGGCGCCGGTGTAGAAGATGTTCTTCGACGACTCCAGCCCCTCGTACTGCACGGGGTAGTACAGCAGCGAGTTCGCACTCTCGAACACGGGCAGCATGGCCTTGCGGCTCGACGAGGTCCACCCGCCGAAAACTGCTGCCACGCAGTCGCTACTGATCAGCTTCTCGGCCTTCTCGGCGAACACCGTCGGCTCCGACGCGCCGTCCTCGCCCACGACCTGGATCTGCTTGCCCATCACGCCGCCGGCCGCGTTGATCTCCTCGACCGCCAACGCGATGGCGTCGCGGACGGTCACCTCGGAGATCGCCATCGTTCCCGAGAGCGAGTTCAGCGAGCCGACCTTGATGGTCGAACCCGAGGTGTCCACGCACGACTCGGCGTTTGCCGAGTCAGACTCGGTCGCCTTGCTTCCACAGCCCGCCAACAGCAGAGCGCTCGCGGCGACGATGCTTCCCGTCGCTAGCGCCGACCTTCTCATCGAGGAGCGTCGTGGTAGTCGCATTGACAGCCTTTCCCTATATCAACAGCGCACATCGGTGGATGAGCGTCGAGGCGGAGTGCAGAATTTCTGACACCGCAGGGGTGTCGAATCGGGACGTTAGAGCGGCTGTGTTTCTGCGAAATGTCTGCGTGTGACGAATAAATTAACCTGTCGGCCGTCACGTGTTTGTTTGCCGTTGATTGGGTAGGGAGGGCGGCGGTCTGACGCGCCTGTAACAGTCCGGTACGGTGCGGCGATGTGACCAACATGCGAAAAGCGACATCGATGGTCGGGGCGGCGTTCGTATTGGCCGCTAGCTCGATTGCAGTCAGTCAGGGAACTGCTGTCGCGCAGCCACCGGCGCCTGCGGGGCCAAACGTCAAGTACGTTGTCACCGCGGACGCCCCGCTGAGCTTCGACATCAACTACGTGACCAGTTCGCCCGCGGACTTGCAGGCTTTCAATGCCGACGCATCCGCCTACTCGACCAGAGGCAGCTTCGTTGTGCCGTGGGAGACCACCGCGACTCTCGCAGACCCGCAGTGGGCGTACATCAGCGTCGCTCGGGCCGGCCATGCCATGGAGGCCCCGCCGAACGCGCATTGCGAGATCTGGGTCGACGGACAACTGGCCGTCCAGAACACAGGTCCCACCACGGCCTTCTGTCAGCTCGGTCAGTGGTAAGTCCGGCGAACACGTATACCCGAGCGTGATCGCCTGACCGCAGCGGGATCGCAATCCGCTTGTAGTCGTCGACCTCGTAGTCGTCGGCTGCCATCAGTTCGCCGTCGCTCACGGCGGTCACTGCCGCTCGACGCGATGACACGCGGATCGGTGATCGTCACGTAGTCGAGGTCGTAACCGACGATCGCGTCAGGCCAGCCATCGAGTTCGCGGCCGAAGACGTCGTGCTGAACACCGGGCGGCCGCAGCGTGCCGTACGAGAACAGCAGTTCGGTCACGAGCGACACCATAGGGGAGTCAACGAGAAACCGGCGGCCGGGCACATTGCCCGGCCGCCGCCTTCATGCACGTCGAAGGTGCGGTTGCGGTTCCTACTTCGAGTCGGAGCCGCCATCGTTGCCGCCCTTGGCGCCGACGCCCGACTTGGGGCCGTCGGTGTTCTTGGGGCCGTCGGTGTTTTTGGCACCGTCGTTGTTCTTGGCACCATCGTTGTCGTTGCCCGGCTTGTCACCGTTGCGATCCTGGGCTCCGTCGTTGCCCGGCTTGGCTCCGTTGTCGCCCGGCTTGGCTCCGTCGTTGCCCTTGGCTCCGTTGTCGCCCGGCTTGGCTCCGTCGCGACCCTTGGCTCCGTCGTTTCCTGGAGTGCCGCCTTGCTGACCCGGGGTCGCGTCTTCGTTGCCCGGCGCGCCCTGACCCGGTGTGCCATTTTGCTGACCTGGAGTGCCGCCTTGCTGACCCGGAATCGCACCTTCTGCGCCCGGCTTGACACCCTCTTGGCCTTGAAGACCTTCGGTGCCTGGAGTCACGCCTTCCTGCCCCGGCTTGACGGTCTCATAGTCCGTCGCCTCAATGTTCTGGCCCGGCTTGGAACCGTCATCGCCCGGCTTCTCGGCGTCATGACCTGGCTTGGCGGCCTCGTCCTCGGTCTTGGCGTTAGGAGCAAGGCTTGTCGTGGTGCCCGCAGTCGTAGAACCAGGTGCCAGGATCGGCGCGAGTGGTGCCGCCAGATTCACTCCGGGTGTCGGAATGTTGAAGCCGAAGGACGGCTGGAAATCGAACCCGAGGACGAGCAGCCCGCCACCGATCGAGAGGTATTGCTTGTTGACGCCCTTCCAGTTGAAGCTGATGCCGTTCTCATCGACGACGGTGTCAGATGTGAAGCCGAGTTGGCCATACCACTCGACGAACCCCTTCACACCCACCGACCAGTTGCCGATGTCGACGAGGTTGAGTTCGGCCTTCGGGCCCTTCGTGGTCGTTGTCGTCGTTTGATGTTCGGGGTGGTCGCACGGCCCGTGCCCACCCGGCGTCGTCGTAGTCGTGGTTGTGGCCGGCGTGTAAGTGAACACGGCGGATTTGATCACGTCGAGGTTGAAGAAGGCAGGCCCGAGGTGTGTGTTTTGCTGAAGGACTCCCTTGACGCCGGCCTGGGTGCCGGTCGGTCCGGAGTGGGCCCAAGTCCAGCCTCCGATGGATCCCTTCGAACCGCCGATTGCGGGATCTCCGATCAGCCAGGGCAGGACGGTGCCCGCCTGAAACGCATAGATATCGGTTGGGTTCGGGTCGTATTGGATTACCGCGCCCGCCGAGGCGGGGGCTGCAGTGAGTACCGACACCGCGAGCGGCACGGCAACCATTCCTAGAGCAGCATTTCGGACTCGCGCGGCGACGCGTCGACGTCGACCACCGCTTCCTTCTAGACCCGCAGCTACAGCGCGATCCAACATTTCTGACTCCCTTTCGAGGACGTATAGAGGAGTCCTGCGCAGCCACCCGCCTCTTTGAGTGAGCTGCGCAGCTTCTCCTTGTGACTGCAAATCCGCGTGCACCGGCATATCTAGCAACGATCTTGACAATAGCCAGAAGCCTTCATTGTTGGCTCGACCCGCCGCCTTGCAGGAAGCTATCACGCGAATATCCACGCCGGAAGACAGCAGTTCAAGGCCATTTACGTCTAGTACGAAATCGACGCATGCGTAGAAATTAGCCAGCCTCGATGTTTTCGGTAACCGAGAAAACAACTTTGCTAGTTATGTTCTAGCACCGACATTGGTGCTCCGGACCTGCATCCTGACTGGTAGGGGGAGGTTCGACGTGCGCAGGCGGTCGGCCGTCGTCACGCCGGGCCGACGCCGCCTCGATGTTTGCTCGGCGGTGTCGAAAATCTGTCTCTGCAAACTTCGTCACACTTTTTGTGACGTCGCCCGGAGGAGGCTGGAACAGGCTCCGATGCGGGATTTCTAGCGTGCAAGCTGGGTCTCGTTGCCACCCGGGTGGGCAGACCGTCTGCGACTTGCTTTGCCGATAATCAGCTTGCAACAGTTTTGGCTACCGTTCGGGGCGGTGTCTTCGTTGCGCGGTGTGGTGGTGCCGACGGAGCCGCAGTGGCCGCGAAGCTGCTGATCGACGCCGTGGCGAGCGCGTAACCACCTTGACATGCCATCGAACATAAGTTCGAATAACTGGATGCGGTGGGATCGTCAGGGCGTCAGCGTCGACGACGGAGCGCTGCCCGGCCTGCAGCGGATCGGCTTCGTCCGCAGTGTGCGGTCGCCGCAGTTCGAGGGCATGACCTTTCACGAGATCCTCTGCAAATCCGCACTCAACAAGGTCCCTAACGCATCGATGTTGCCCTTCCGATTCACGGTCAACGGGTACCGAGGTTGCTCGCACGCCTGCCGTTACTGCTTCGCCCGGCCCACCCACGAATATCTGGAATTCGATTCCGGCGCCGACTTCGACACCCAGGTCGTGGTTAAGACGAATGTCGCCGACGTGCTGCGCCGCGAGCTGTCTCGCCGGTCGTGGCAACGGGAGACGGTTGCGCTGGGTACCAACACCGACCCGTATCAGCGCGCCGAGGGGCGCTATGCGCTCATGCCGGGAATCATTGCCGCGCTGGCAGATTCCGGTACACCGTTCTCGATCCTGACCAAGGGTACGCTGTTGCGCCGCGACCTGCCGCTGATCACCGCCGCGGCCGGGCGCGTCGACGTCAGCGTCGCGGTGTCGCTGGCCGTCGGGGACCCCGAGCTACACAAGGACGTCGAGCCGGGCACACCGACACCACAGGCCCGCCTCGGGCTCATCTCCGCCATCCGCGACGCGGGCCTGGACTGCCACGTCATGGTGGCGCCGGTGCTGCCGCACCTGACGGATTCCGCGGCGCATCTGGACGCATTGCTGGGTCAGATCTCCGCGGCGGGAGCCACGGGAGTGACCGCGTTCGGGCTACATCTGCGAGGTTCGACCCGCGGGTGGTTCATGGCGTGGTTGGCGCGGTCCCACCCCGAGCTGGTTGGGGTGTACCGCGAGTTGTACAGGCGCGGAGCGTATCTGCCGTCGGACTACAAGAAGATGCTGCACGACCGGGTGACCCCGTTGATCGCCAAGCACGCCCTGGCACCGGACCGTCGGCCGTTCCGGGCGGTGGCGGCTCCGGCGGTCGACTGCGCCGAGGTGCTCCAGCCCACGCTGTTCTAATCGTCGCCGAAATGGCATTCCAGCAGCTTCACTCGAACTTTCGCTGCTGGAATTCAGTTTCGCGTATTGGGCGCCTAACCCTTGTTGCGCCTGACCTGATTGAACGGCACGCCACGGTCGGCGGCGTGCTCACGCGGAAAGCCCAGCACGCGTTCGCCAATGATGTTGCGCGCGATCTCGGTGGTGCCACCGCCGAGCGCCGCCGCCTGTCGCGACAGGTAGCGCTCGCCGAAACGGATCATGTCGTCGCCGGCATCGACGACGCCGGAACTTCCGGTGAGCGACAGCACGGTGTCGAACTCCAGATGATGTACCTCGGCGTGGGTGACGCGGATGATCGAACCCGCGGCCGGTGGCAGCGAGCCGTCGAGGACACCGTGATACACGTGGTCGATCAGCTGCTCGCGCACCGCCCGGTGCACCAACGCCCGGCCCGCGGCCTCCTGCGCTCGCTCGCTGTCGGCCTGCCCGGTCGCTTCCAGCAGTGCGACGTAATCGATCGGTACGTCGGACTTGCCTTCGGCACCAATGCCGCTCGCGAACTCCGAACCCCCGCCGACGGCCCGGCGCTCGTGGTACAGCTGCCTCGACGCCACGTGCCAGCCGCCGTTGACCTCGCCGACGACGGCGTCGTCGGCGAGTTCGAGGTTGTCGAAGAATTCCTCGCAGAACTCGACCGACCCGTTGACCTGCTTGATGCGCCGCAGCGTGATTCCCTCGCTGTTGATCGGCACGAGGAACATCGTCAGGCCTTCGTGCTTGGGGACGTCCCAGTCGGTGCGGGCCAGCATCAGCCCGTAGTCGGCGGCGAACGCGCTGGTGCTCCAGGTCTTGGCACCATTGATCACCCATGTGTCACCCTTGCGGTCGGCGCGGGTGATGACTCCTGCGAGATCCGACCCGCCGCTGGGCTCCGACAGCAGTTGTACGAGCACCTCCTCACCGCGTAGCGCGGCCGAGATGTGTTGCTGCTTCTGCTCTTCGGACCCGGTATCGAGGATGGTCGCGGCGCAGATCGTGAAGGTCGGGGTGTTCAGGATGACCGGAAGTTCATAGCAGCGTGACTCGATGTTGAACGCCTTCTGATAGGCGATCGGCAGACCGAGGCCGCCGTACTCGCGAGGGAAGCAGATCCCGGCGAACCCGCCCTCGTACAGTTTCTTCTGCAGCTCCCTGGCGCGATCCCATGGTTCTTCTTCGCCGCGGTCGTGCTCGGGCGGGTCGGCCGGATCGATCGGCGGCATGTTCTCGGCCAACCAGATTCGGGCCCGCGTTGCGAACTCTTCGACCGACTCGGTTGTTTCCGTTGGTGCGGAGGCGGTGTCGGTCATGATGCGTGCTCCAGGTTCTTGGTGAGCGCGTACACGCGGAGATTGTGATCCTCGGGTGTGCCGAACATCGAGCGGTACAGCGTTGCCCGCCGCAGAAAGATGTGCAGATCGTGTTCCCAGGTCACGCCGATGCCGCCGTGCAGTTGGACGCAATCCTGCAGCATGCCCGGTGCACGTTCACCCACATAGGATTTCGCGACGCTGACCGCCATCCCGGCTCCGGCCGAGCGCGCGGCCACCTCGATCACCGCGGCCTTCGTCGTCGCGCGGCACGACTCGAACCAGATCTTCAGGTCGGCGTACTTGTGTTTAAGGGCCTGGTAGGAGCCGATCGGCCTGCCGAACGAATGCCGGTCGAACCCCCACTGGATGGTGAAGTCGAGCACCGTCTCCAGTATCCCGACAATTTCGGCGCACTGGAGAATCGCGGCGATCTGGCTCTGCCTCGCGATGAGGGCCGGGGTCTGTTCGGCGGAGCCGACGACGGCGGACGCATCCACCTCGACGCCGTCGAATTGCACTCGGGCGTAGGTCTTCACCATATCGATCGATCGCTGGGATTCGACGCTGACGCCCGGTGCGTCCGTTGGAACCACGAACTGTCGCACCGCGCCGTCGCAATTCGCCACCACCAGCAGAACCGCGCTCTCGGCGCCGGCCTCGACACGGTCCTTCACACCGTCGATGCGGTACCCGGTGTCGGTGCGCGTCGCGGTCACGGCGGCATCGAGAGGCGACCACTGCTTGCCCGGTTCGTAGACCGCCCACGAGGCCACGACCTCACCGGAGACCAGGGATTCGATTGTCTGCTCGTGGTTCTCCGGGGCTTCCGCCAAACCCGCCAGCACGATGCTGACCGGATGTAGTGGACCGGGTGCGACGGTCCGGCCGGACAATTCGGCGACGAGCGCGAGGTCGGCGACGCCATCGCCGGACACACTGCCACCGCCGAGTTCCTCGGGCACCAGCAGGCTGGTCCAGCCGAGTTCGGTGGCGCGCCGCCACCAGTCCATATCGAACGATGTTCCGGCGTCTTGCATTTCACGCAGCCGACCCAGTGAGGCACCCTTTTCGAGGAACGACTGGGTAGTGGACGCGAACAGCAGCCGTTCTGGGTTTGGGGCGTCGGTCACGGCGCGAACTCGCTTTCAATAACGCGTGAACGTGCGTGTCGGAGTACCGGCACGCACGTCACGATTGAGGCGGTAGGGGTCAGGCGAATTCCATCGCGGGAACGCCAGGCTTGTGGACGATCTCGTTCGGAATCTTGAACAGGTCGATCATGTTGCCACCCATGATCTTTCGCTGTCCTTCGGCATCGAGGCCCTGGAGGTCGTCGATCAGGTGCGTCGGCTGCGACAGGCCTTCGGGGTGTGGCCAGTCGGAACCGAAGATCACGCGGTCGACACCACACAGCTCGGCCATCTGGGCGAAGTCGTCCTCCCAGAACGGTGCGACGTAGACGCAGCGCCGGAACGCCTCGATCGGGTCCTCGAGGAAGCCTTGAGGCATCTTCGAGTAGACGTTCTTGAACTGCTTGAACAAGTAGGGCACCCAGTCGGCGCCGTTCTCGATCGACAAGATGCGAAGGCCCGGGTTGCGTGTCAGCGCACCATGGCACACCAGCGCCGCCATCGTGTCTTCGATGGGCCGCTTACCCATCGCGACCATGCGGAACGACGTGGGCGCGAACGGCTTGAACTCGTCGCCGGGCTCCCAGTCGTTCAGGTACTCGGAGTATCCGCTGTCCGAGGCGTGCATCGAGACAGGGATGCCGGCCTTGACGCAGGCGTCCCAGAACGGGTCGAATTCCTCGACTCCCATGGAGCGGGTGCCGCGGTAGCCGGGCACCGGCGCGGGCCGGACCAAGACGGTCTTGGCGCCGCGCTCCAGGCACCAATCCAGTTCCTCGAGAGCGCGATCGACATTGCCAAGATTGATGACGGGCGTGGAGAAGATGCGGTCCTCGTAGTTGAACTGCCAGGTCTCGTACATCCACTGGTTCAACGCGTGGACGATGTCGAGGATCAGGTCGGGATCGTCCTTGAGTCGCTCCTCGACGAGGCTGGCCAGCGTCGGGAACATCAGGGTGTAGTCCAACGCGAGGCTGTCCATCACCTCGATGCGTGCCTCCGGATTTCGGAAGGCTGGAATCGCCTTCATCGGCTTTCCCATCACCTCGCGGAAGCTCTTGCCGCCGCTGCCGTGGCGGAAGTACTCCTCCTGCGCGCCTGGCCGGGCGACCACCTCGAACGTCGGGTTGGGGATGTAGTCGCTGACGACGTTGCGCACCATGATCTTGGTGCGGCCGCGGACGTCGATGTAGTCGATGACGCCCTTGCGGTGATCCGGCAAGAACTGCGTCAACGCCTCTTTGGGCTCATAGAAGTGGTTGTCGGCATCGAACACCGGATAGGGGAGCTCGCGGGTCATATTCCGCCTCCTGGAAGTCTCGTCGTGGCTGTCGTGGTAACGACATTACCACGGCTGGACCAGCGAAAACAGCACACCGGATTCACCGGGTGCCGGTGCAGGTCAGACGGGGTCGCGACGGCCGGTGAGGCTGCTGACGCAGAAGTCGTAGATGTGGTCGGCATCCACGGGGACGCCGCTGAGTTCGGCGCCGAGCACCCGCAACCGCATGGCCCCGAGCGCCGACTGCATGATCAGCGCCGCCGTCGCGTCGATGTCGATGTCGGTCCGGAAACGGCCCTCGTCGATACCGGCGTGGATGATGTCTTTGATCAGCTCGTGCACCGGCGAGAGCACTCGCGCGTACTCGCTGGGCAGCGCCTCGGCCAGGCGGTCGTTGTAGAACGTCAGGCCTCGGTTGACCTTGTCCTGTGTCGTGGTTTCCGCCGGCGTGCAGATGCGGTCGATCAGTATCCGCAGGGCATCGACGGCGGGCAGGCCGGCCGTATCCGCACGCCACTTGCGCGTCGATTCCGACATGATCTTGTCGACCAGCGCGAGCAGCAACTCGTCCTTGGTGGAGAAGTGCTGGTAGAACGATCGAAGGGACGTCTTGGACCGTTCCACGACCTCCAGCACGGTGAAGTCGGTGCGTCCGGTCTCGCCGAGAATTGCCAATGCCGACTTCATGAATCGCTTCGGGCGCGACTCCGGATCCAGGTCGACGGCAGCGTCCGACGTCGCCGGGCGGGCTCCTCCACCTGGCGGCCGACCGCTGCGCTTCGCCATGGGCACCTTCCTGGTCGCGTGCAATGTCGGTAACGACGTTACCGCTTTTGTCCGGCCTCGGTTAGTGTTCCCTCCCATGACCACAGACTCAGCGCAGACGCCCTGGACCGTTCAGAGCCTGCTCGACCTGTTCGACGTGCAGCCCGACGGTGAGAACAGATTCATCGCCGAGACCGGGCCCGCCGGGGAGGACGATCGCCAGGTAGTCGAGGGTACGCAGGTACTTGCCCAAACGATTGTCGCTGTGGCCAAACGCTTTCCGGAGAAGTCGGTGCGCTCGGTGTCCGCGGTCTTCGCTCGCGCGGTCCTGGTCGGCGCGGGACCGGTCGAGATCGAGTTGGACGTGGTCAACGAAGGCCGGTCGACCGCGACCGCGATCGTCGCCGCCAAGCAGAACGGCAAGCGATGCATCACGGCGACCGTGCTGACCGACGTTCCCACCGCCGACGTCATCCGCCACCACCTGCCGCGGCCCGATGTCACAGGGCCCGCCGACGCGAATGTGGCGTCGATGCCGATGACCGGACGGGAACTGCGCCTGGTCGACGTCGTCGACGTGAACAGCCCCGATGAGGTCGGGCCGCCGGAACTGTATGCGTGGCTGCATTACGACCCGATCCCCGCGAGGGACGATCTGGCGAAAGCACTGATCGCGTATTTCACCGGGCACCTTGGTATTTCGACGACGATGCGCGCACACGAGGGCATCGGGACCGCGCAGGCGCACCTGACCGTGTCGACGGCGCCGATGACGGTGACGGTCAGCTTCCACGAGCCGTTCACGTGGGACGGCTGGCTGCTCTACACCCACGAGAGCACCCAGGTGGGTGCGGGCATGTCGTATGTGCGCGGCGCCGTTCACACCGAGAGCGGTGAGCTCATCGCATCGTTTGGTCAGGACGCGTTGATCCGCCCGCTGCGCACCACCGACACCAGCATCAAGGAGCAGTCGCGGCTCTAGATCTTGAGATAGCCCTTGTCCGCGGGAATCTGAGCAGCGGTCACCAGTGACGCGCCATCGCCGGCCAGCCACACGACGATGTCGGACACCAGATCCGGTGCGGCGAGCGAGTCGGTCGGCAGGGCGCCCGGCGAGAAGCTGTGGATGTATGTCTGATGGTCGGCGAACATCTGGTACATCGACACGTCGTTGCCCATCGGTGTGTCGGTGCCATACGGGTGCACCGAGTTCACCCGTATTCCGAACTCGCCCAGCTCGATCGCCAGTGAGTTGGTCAACGCGACGACACCGAATTTGCTTGCGCAGTAATGCCCGCCGCCGGGAACGGCCTTGATGCCCGCCGCCGAGCTGATGTTGATGATTGACCCGCCGTTTCCGGCTTCGATCATCGCCGGGACGACCGCCTTGATGGTGTTCCACACGCCGGTCAGGTTGATGTCGATGACGTCCTGCCACTGCTGGGCCGAAATCTCCCACAGTCGACCCCAATTCAGGACGCCGGCATTGGCGACGACGATGTCGAGCCGGCCGAACTGCTCGATCGCGTCGGCCACCACCCGCTGCTGGCCTTCGAGGTCGCGAACGTCGACCTCCTCTGCGCGGATCTTGCGGCCCTCACCCTCGACCAGACTCACCGTCTCGGCGAGGTCTTCTGGCAGCGCCGGGGCATAGCCATTGTGCTCGGCAACCGGCGCGCAGGCGTCGATCGCGATGATGTCAGCACCTGCCCTCGCCAACCGAATGCAGTGTGAACGTCCTTGTCCGCGCGCCGCTCCCGTGACGTAGGCGACCTTGCCCGCCAGCGGTGTGTCTTCAGCCATGACCGACATCGTGCGCGTGATGGACGATGTCATGCAAGTGGTAGATCGCAATTGATGCGATTGTGAACTCGCTGCCGTTGCTGCGCAGACCGCGCCGCGACCACGCGTCGGGCGGTACGCCGGCGTAGGTGTCGGCGACGACACCGGCGGCGTCGACCAACTCGGTGGCGACGGTGGCGGGGTCTTGCGAACCGTAGTCATCGGCCAGCGCCGTCTCATCCTGGTCCCAGTTTTCAAACAGCGGCACGTCCTCGTCGAGCATCAGCCGGACCCGACGGTTGAAGATGCGGTGCACGTCGCGGATGTGGCAGCCGTACTCCAGTGTCGACCACACGGTCAGCTGCGGCCGAACGCTGACACCGGGTTTGGAGAGCCGCGGCACCCATTGCTTGGCGTCGACGCGGATGTGGGCGGCGACGTCGGTGTGGTGCAAGGAGTTCGGGGCAAAGCCGCACTCGGGGCACGGGCGCGAAAGGACCCAGGTCCAGTCCTTGGTGTCGGGCTCGATGGGGTCACGCTCGGGCGTCACCCTCTCAGTGTGGCAGCCGTGTCGCTGATCCGGCGCACGGCGATCAAACCGGATCAGCTGGCGGCGAAATCACCCCAGATTGCCGGCGGAGAACGTGTCGCAACTGTTGACGTCGCCGGTGCGGTAACCCTGGGTGAACCACTTCTGCCGTTGTTCTGACGAGCCGTGGGTCCATGCCTCCGGATTGACACGTCCGGTGGCGGCCTGCTGGATGCGGTCGTCGCCCACCGATGCCGCGGCCGATAGGGCGTCGGCAATGTCTTTGTCGCTCAACGGCTCCAGGAACGGCACCCCGGTGCTCTCCTGCCTGGTGATGGTCGCGTAGTGGGCCCAGATGCCTGCGTAGCAGTCGGCCTGCAACTCGGTGCGCACGCCGCCGCCCGTTGCGCCTTCCGGATCACGTTGCGCGTTGACGAGTGAACCCTGAAGGTTCTGCACATGGTGGCCGTACTCGTGGGCCACCACGTACTCCTGGGCCAACGGACCACCGCTGGAACCGAACTGGTTCTTGAGCACATCGAAGAATCCGACATCGAAGTACGCGGTCTGATCGCCGGGGCAGTAGAAGGGTCCGACGTCGCTTGTCGCAGGCCCACAGGCGGTCTGGATCTGATCGGTGAAGATCTCCATCCGCGGCCGCTGATAACCCGGCAGCAGCTGCTGCCACACCGCGTCCACCGAGTTGCCCGTCGCGATCACCCGGCACTGCACAATGTTGTTCGCGTCCTCGCCGGTCTTGCATTGGCTGGTATCGAAGCCGGGCGTCTCGACGCCGCCGGCGTCATATTGCTGCGTCGGCATGACCGTGCTCGGATCGACACCGAGGAACAGCGCGACGACGAGGATGAGTAGTCCACCGACGCCGCCGCCCACCGCGATGCCGCGTCCCGGCCCGCGACCGCCACCGCTGGTGGAGGTGGTGCTCGTGTCGATCTGCATGCCTTCGTTGAAGGTCATCGCATTACCTCGTTTGCGCTCGCCGCACGGGTCTGGCACCCAGTTGCATTCAGCTTTGCACACTACGATTTAGGCGTGGCAGTCGTTGTCGGACACTCGACAGTCGTGCGTACGGATTTAGGGGACATACGCGGTACGACCGAAGGCGGTGTCGGGGTCTGGCGTGGCGTGCCCTACGCCGAGCAGCCGGTGGGGGATCGACGATTCCTGGCTCCGGTGCCGCAACAGCCGTGGACCGGTGCCCTCGACGCGCTCGAACACGGGCCGCTGCCGCCGCAGAGTAAATCGTTCGTCGGCGGCGGCCGCGACGATCCGAAAGTTCGCGACGAAGCCTGTCTGACGCTGACGGTGTGGTCACCGGACACCAGTGCTTCGCTTCCGGTGATGGTGTGGATTCCCGGCGGCGCGTTCGTATACGGCGCCGGGCAGTTTCAGCTTTACAACGGCTCGCGGCTGGCCGCCAACGGTGACGTCGTGGTCGTCAACATCACCTACCGGATCGGGGTATTCGGCGGGTTCGAGCTCAGCGACATCGGCGACGGATTCGATGACAACCTTGCGCTGCGCGATCAGATGGCGGCGCTGCACTGGGTCCGCGCGCACATCGCCGCGTTCGGCGGCGACCCCGACCGGGTGACCGTTTTCGGGGAGTCGGCGGGCGCCACGTCGGTGCTGGCACTACTGGCCAGCCCCGCGGCCAAAGGACTGTTCAGCCGGGCGATCGCACAGAGTCCGGCGTTGCCGCTGATCGGCGAACGCGAAACCCGGGCCAGGCAGGCGCACGAATTCGTCAAGCGCTTGGGCGTTGACGTCGGCGAGGTCAAGCAGCTGCCGCAGCGGCAGCTGCGCCGGGCGGCCGGCATGCTTCAGCTCAAGAGCGCGTCGAGCACACCGAACCTTGCCTACGGATTGACCTACGGCGTCGACCTGCTGCCGAGCCATCCGGTGGAGGCGGCGCGCGCGGGCGCGGTTGAGCGGATGCCGCTGATCATCGGTACCAACAGCCACGAGGCTTCGATGTTCGCGTGGACCAAGCCGCCGATGCTGCCGACCACCACGGCCTCCATCGGCGCCTATCTCGATCGCGTCGCACCGGATGCCAGGGACGAGGTATTGGCCGCATATCCGGAGTATCCGAAGCGGAGGGCGCTGATCGCGTTCGGCTCCGACGTCATGTTCGGCGGCCCGGCATGGGCGTTCGCCGACGCGTACAGTGCGATCGCGCCGACGCACATGTACCGGTTCGACCATGTCGGCTGGAGTCTGCGGATGCTGGGTCTGGGCGCCACTCACGGCAGCGAGATCGTGCATATCCAGCACAGCTATGCGTCGTTTATCGGGCGCAAGCTCCATCCGCTCGGGCGTCGGCTACAACCGCCGGTCGGTCGGCGGATGCAGAGCGCCTGGCTGGACTTCGCGACCAAGGGGTGGGACACCGGCGAGATCCAGTGGTCCAATGGCCACGACTGGCCGGCCTATGACACCGACCGCCGCGTCACCCGCATCATCATGACCGCCCGCGACACCGTGACCGAGGACCCCGACGCCGCGCGCCGGAAGGTCTGGGCCCGCCTGGGCTAAGCGGTGGTTGCATACCGCTTGTCGGAGTAGTCGCGAAGGTTGTACAGAAACTTCTGGAACGTGCGTGCCATAAGCGGCTTGCCCAGCGTCATACCGATGCGACCCGAAGCGCCTTTGGGCTTCATCGCCATCACCCACGTCAGGTGGCAGCCGTCGGCCGTCGGCACCACCCGGTAGTCCTCGGCGAAAGCCGAGATGGAGCTGCTGGATGCCTTGTTGAACCGAAAAGCCATGTGGGTGCAGGGTTCCCAAGCCAGGAACTCCTCGTCGCCGACGATGCCGCCGCGCATGTTCACCGTCCGTGTCGTGCCGATGCCACGTGGCTCGGGACTGGTCCATGTGACCTTGGTGATCGCGGTCGCCCAGTGCGGCCAGGACTCGGCGTCGGCGAGCACCTCGAACAGCTGCTCGGGCGTGATCTTCAGGTCTACGGTGCTGACGAACCGAAACGGCGCACCGTCGATGAAGTCGAGGTCAACCAGCTCACAAGCATGCATGGCCATACACGGTAGCCGACTGTGTCTAGCCGGGCCCGTCGCTGGCCGCGGCCAACAACGGAACCAGGACATCACTGATCGGGGTGGCCAACCCGTGCTCGGCGGCCTTGCGCGAGATGACGCCGTTGCGGATATCCCATTCCAGCGGGCGGTGCGCCTCTCGATCGGTGAGGATCGACGTCGTCATGTCCTCGGGCACCTGGGTAAAGAGGCGAACCGTCTGGTCGATCATCTCGTCGCCGAGGTTGGCGCCCTCGGCGCGCGCTACGGCCACGCACTCCGCGACGTAGCCGCGGGCCATGGCGGCGACGTCCTCGCGGCGGAACATCCCCGACTTGCGCCCGGTGAGCACCATGAGCCCTGCGACGGCATTGACCAGCAGCTTGTGCCAGGTTGCGGTCACGAAGTCGGGATCCGTGTCGACCGAAAGCCGGGGACCGCGCAACACCTCGGCGAGTCGCCTCGCAGCCACTGTTTCGGGTAGGACCAGCCGAACTGGCGTGCGTAGCCGCACCCACCCCTCGGGTTGTGTCTCGGCGGAGAACCACACCACGCACGGGACGACGGTCGACTCGGGGCAGAACCTTCCGACGCGCTCGACCTGCTCTACGCCGTTCTGCAGCGCACATACCACCGTGCGTTCGTCGCACAATCGGGCCAGCCAGGCCGCGGCCTGCGCGTTCTGGGTGTCCTTGACGGCGAGCAGCACCACGTCGAGGGGCCCGTCGACCTGGGCGGGGTCGGTGTGGACTGGGTGAGGCACCACGATCGGGTCGCCGTCGTCGGGACGCAATTCCAATGACGGTCGCTGCGTACGCCCACCCACTATGACCTCGTGACCAGCGGCGTAGACCAGAGCCGCGATTGTGGTGCCGATAGCGCCCGGTCCAACCACTGCGATCCTCACGCTGACGAAATTACCCGTGGAGGTGCACCTCTAGACTGTGCAGTCGGTCCATCCCCGTTTGCGAGGAGAGTTCGTGCTGCGCAGTCACGCCGCCGGTTCGTTGCGGTCCACCGATGCCGGTCAGCAGGTGACGCTTGCCGGCTGGGTTGCGCGCCGTCGCGACCACGGCGGTGTCATATTCATCGACCTTCGCGATGCGTCCGGCGTATCGCAGGTGGTGTTCCGCGAGGCGGACGTGCTGGCGAACGCGCACCGGCTGCGTGCGGAGTACTGCATCGCTGTCGACGGAGTCGTCGAGATCCGACCCGAGGGTAATGCGAACTCCGAAATCTCCACGGGCGACATCGAAGTCAACGCCACGTCGCTGACCGTGCTGGGGGAGAGCGCACCGCTGCCGTTCCAGCTCGACGAGCAGGCCGGCGAGGAATCCCGGCTGAAGTACCGATATCTCGATCTGCGGCGCGATGGCCCGGGAAACGCGATCCGCTTGCGTTCCAAGGTGAATGCGGCGGCGCGCGGCGTACTCGCCAACCATGACTTCGTCGAGATCGAGACGCCGACGCTGACGCGCTCCACACCTGAGGGGGCGCGCGATTTCCTGGTGCCCGCGCGGCTGCAGCCGGGCAACTTCTACGCGCTGCCGCAGAGCCCGCAGCTGTTCAAGCAGTTGCTCATGGTGGCGGGCATGGAGCGCTACTACCAGATCGCCCGTTGCTATCGCGACGAGGATTTCCGCGCCGACCGCCAGCCCGAGTTCACCCAGCTCGACATGGAGATGAGCTTCGTCGACGCCGACGATGTGATCGCGGTGTCCGAGGAGGTGCTGCGGGCTTTATGGTCTTTGATCGGCTATGACCTGCCGACGCCGATCCCGCGGATCAGCTACGTCGACGCGATGCGCCGGTTCGGTTCCGACAAGCCCGACCTGCGATTCGGCCTGGAACTCGTCGAGTGCACGGAGTACTTCTCCGACACCACCTTTCGAGTGTTCCAGGCGCCGTACGTCGGCGCCGTCGTCATGCCAGGTGGCGCGTCGCAGCCACGGCGCACCCTCGACGGCTGGCAGGAATTCGCCAAGCAGCGCGGGCACAAGGGGCTGGCGTATGTGCTCGTCGCCGACGACGGCACCCTCGGCGGCCCGGTCGCCAAGAACCTCACCGATGCCGAACGGGACGGGCTCGCTGCGCATGTCGGGGCGAAGCCGGGGGACTGCATCTTCTTCTCCGCCGGCCCGACGAAGGCGGCGCGTGCGCTTCTCGGAGCGACCCGTATCGAGGTCGCCAAGCGCCTCGACATGATCGATCCCAACGCGTGGGCCTTCACCTGGGTGGTGGACTGGCCGTTGTTCGAGGCCGCCGACGAGGCTGCTGCGGCCGGCGATGTGGCGGTGGGCTCCGGAGCGTGGACGGCGGTGCACCATGCGTTCACCTCGCCCAAGCCGGAATCGGAAGCGACGTTTGACACCGATCCCGGTTCGGCGTTGGCCAACGCCTACGACATCGTCTGCAACGGCAACGAGATCGGTGGCGGATCGATCCGTATACATCGTCGCGATGTCCAGGAGCGGGTGTTCGCGATGATGGGCATCGACCACGACGAAGCTCAGGAAAAGTTTGGATTCCTTTTGGACGCCTTCACTTTCGGCGCTCCGCCGCACGGTGGCATCGCGTTCGGCTGGGACCGCATCACTGCGCTGCTCGCCGGCTTCGATTCGATCCGCGAGGTCATCGCATTCCCGAAGTCCGGTGGTGGTGTCGATCCGCTGACCGATGCACCCGCGCCGATCACCGCGCAACAGCGCAAGGAATCGGGCATCGACGCCAAGCCCAAGACCGACTAGGTCGGCCAGTCGCATCCCGTCAGCTCGGCGGAGCGCTCCCATAGCCTGCGGGCCATCACGGGATCGCTCGCCTTGGGCCGCAGCTTGGTCACCTTCGGCGGGCCGAACTGATTGAAACGCGGCGCGAGATACGTGCCGCTGGGCAGATCGGTCGACACCGCCTGCAGGCTGGCCCGTGCGCCTTGGGCCGGCGTGTGCAGAAATCTGCGCATTCCCCGGTGCTCGCCCATTCCCATCGACCTGGTGATGTCGGTATCGGTCGCACCCGGATCCGACGCGTAGGCGCGGACGCCGCGCGCGGCGAGTTCGCGAACGAAGAGCAGGTTGGCCAGCTTGGACTGGCCGTAGGCGCTCCACTTCGAGTACTTCCGTGTGTGCCAGTTGAGGTCGGCCAGGTCGAGCCGGGTGAACAGGTACGTCGCACTCGCGACCGAGACGACCCGGTCCTTGATCCGGTCGCCGAGCAGACAGGTCAAGGCGAAATGCCCGAGGTGGTTCGTGCCCATATGGGCCTCGAAGCCGTCGACCGTGCGGGTCAACGGCATGCCCATGACCCCGGCGTTGTTCACCAGCACGTCAACGGATTCCACCGATTCGGCGAATGCCCGCACGCTGGCCAGGTCCGCCAAGTCGAGCGCACGCACTTCGACGTCGCCCGGCATCTCGGCGGCGACTCGCTGGGCTTTGTCGATGGTGCGGCACGCGATCACCACGCTGTGGCCCTCGGCGGCGAGCGCCGTCGCTGTCGCCGCGCCGACACCGCTGTTGCCGCCCGTGATGATCACCCGCATGTCTGCTGATTATTCGGAAGCGGAATAGATCCGGCCGGGCGGGGGATAGTTCAAGCATGACCGAGATACCCGACGCCGAGACCATGAAGGCGTTCAACGCGAATATCGTCGACGAGTTCCGTGCCAACGGCGGCAAGGTCGGCGGTCCGTTCGAAGGCGGAACCCTGCTACTGCTCACGACCACGGGCGTGAAGTCCGGCCAACCGCGACTCGCGCCGCTGGCGTACCTCACCATCGACGACAAGATGATCATCATCGGGTCGAAGGCCGGCGCCGACACGAATCCCGACTGGGTGCACAACCTGCGCGCCAACCCACGGGCGCACGTCGAAGTCGGAACCACGGACTACGACGTGACCGCCCGCGAGTTGCCGCCCGCCGAGCGCGATGCCGTGTACCCGAAGATCGTCGAGCAGTCGCCGGTCTTCGGTGACTACCAGGCCAACACCAGCCGCGTCATCCCGCTCTTCGAGCTCCAGAAGGCGTGATTTCGGTGCGCAAACAATCGCTGAGCGAGCGTTTGCGCACCGAATTCGCCGACTAGAGTCGCTCGATGATGGTGGCGTTGGCCATGCCGCCGCCCTCACACATCGTCTGCAGCCCGTAGCGACCACCACGCTGCTCCAACGCATTGACCAGCGTGCTCATGATGCGTGCACCTGAAGCACCCAGCGGGTGACCGATCGCGATGGCACCGCCGTTGACGTTGGTCTTCGACAGGTCGGCGCCGACATCGTGTGCCCACGCCAGCACAACCGGCGCGAAGGCCTCGTTGACCTCGAACAGGTCAATGTCGGCCAGCGTCAGTCCGGCCCGCTGCAACACCTTTTCGGTCGCGGGGATGACGCCGGTCAGCATGTACAGCGGATCGGATCCCACCACGGTCGTCGTATGGATACGAGCCAGCGGACGCAGGCCAAGCCGCTTGGCGACCTCACTCGTGGTGATCATCACCGCCGCGCTGCCGTCTGACAGCGGCGACGAGTTGCCGGGCGTGATCTCCCAATTGATCTGGGGGAACCGCGCCTCATAGGCGGGACTGTAGAACGCGGGCTTGAGACCCGCCAGTGTCTCCACGGTGGTGCCGGGGCGAATGATCTCGTCGGTGGCCAGCCCCGCGATCGGAATCAGCTCGTTGTCGAAACGGCCCTCTTTGGTTGCCTGCGCGGCCTTTTCGTGACTGCCTGCGGAGAACTCGTCGAGCTGTTGCCGCGAGAAGCCCCATTTGGCCGCGATCAGTTCGGCGCTGATGCCCTGCGGCACCAACCCCTCCGGATAGCGCTGCGCCATGGCGCCGAACGGGTCGCTGCCCGGCAGCACACTCGAACCCATCGGTACTCGCGACATCGACTCCACGCCCGCGGCGACGACGATGTCGTAGGCGCCCGCGATCACGCCCTGTGCCGCGAAGCTGATCGCCTGCTGGCTGCTGCCGCACTGGCGGTCGACGGTGGTGCCGGGCACGGTCTCGGGGAAGCCGGCGGCCAGTAGCGCGTTGCGCCCGATATTGACGGCCTGATCGCCGACCTGCGAGACGGCGCCGGTGATGACGTCGTCGATCTGTGCCGGGTCGATGCCCGTGCGCTTCACCAGCTCGGTCAGGCTGTGTGCCAGAAGATCGACGGGCAGCACGTCGTGCAGTGCGCCGCTGGCCTTGCCCTTTCCGATCGGCGTGCGTACCGCCTCGACGATGACCGCGTCCCGGCCTGCATATCCAGCCATTTCAGCCTCCTGTACTCACCACTGAGTAATGCTTCCTATACCCAGCTATATCACCTAGGTATACTTAGAACAACTCAGAGGGAGGGGGAATTCCATGACGATGCTGGAGGGCCGGTTGGCCGACCGCGAGACCTGGTCGGCGATCGGCGAATGCCCGGTCGAGAAGACGATGGCGCTCTTGGGGACCAAGACGGCGATGCTGATCATGCGCGAGGCCTACTACGGCACGACCCGGTTCGACGACTTCTGGCGTCGTGTCGGTGTTACCAAGGCCGCTGCCGCCGCACGTCTGTCGGAACTGGTCGAGGCCGGCCTGCTCGAGCGGCGGCCGTATCAGGAGCCGGGGCAGCGCAGCCGAGACGAGTACGTGCTGACCGAGGCGGGCACCGAGTTCATGCCGGTGGTGTGGGCGATGTTCGAGTGGGGGCGCCGCCACCTGCCCAACCGCTCACGGTTGCGCCTGGCGCACGCGGATTGCGGCGCTGAGGCCACCGTCGAAATCCGTTGCGAGAAGGGGCATCACGTGCCGCCCGACGAGCTGATCGTCAGGGCTGTCCGAAGCTAACGCTCCTCGGCGAGGTA
The DNA here is from genome assembly GCF_002591975.1 of Mycobacterium neglectum. Taxonomy (GTDB): domain Bacteria; phylum Actinomycetota; class Actinomycetes; order Mycobacteriales; family Mycobacteriaceae; genus Mycobacterium; species Mycobacterium neglectum. The sequence goes on from NZ_NVQE01000015.1 coordinate 96,512, forward strand.
CTTCTTCGCCAGCGATTTGGGCGCCTGCGCGAGCCACGCGTCGGTGACGAGTTCGGTGAGTTCGGGCACTCCGATCGTCGCAAGCCGGACCAGCACCATCGGGTAGCCGTCGAAGTGCGGCGTGGTGAAGTACACGTCGGGGTCGTCGGCGACGAGCGCGAATTTCACCCCTTCATCCGCAACGCGCGCTCCGAGAATGTCGCCGTCCGGAGCGTCGTCGCCGAGCGCCACGTAGTCGGCCTTGCGCAGCGGCCGCTCCCACACCATCAGCTTCTTGCGCACCCGCCAGTTCCGCGGCGAGGTTTCGGCGGTCTCCGGCAACTGGCCGACGATTCGTCCGACGTCCTTCCAGGTGGCCACGGGAGACGATTGTGCGCGGTTAGGGTTCTCCAGTGCTGCATTTACGGGTGATAGCGCCCGGGGAGAACCTGGTAGGCATCGTCATCGCCGGGGTGCTCGTGCTCGGGGTGCGGCCGAAGGGCACACTCATACCGCGCGTGGCCCAGACCTGAGTGCCGCACTGCGCACCCTCCTAGCTTGTGATGGGATCTTGCGATGGGCATCAAGGTGGCGCTGGAGCATCGCACCAGCTACACGTTCGATCGGCTGGTGGAGGTGCATCCCCATGTCGTTCGACTACGCCCCGCGCCGCACTCACGCACCCCGATCGAGGCGTATTCGCTGACTGTCGAGCCTGCCGATCACTTCATCAACTGGCAGCAGGACGCGTTCGGTAACTTTCTTGCCCGGCTCGTCTTTCCGGAACGTGCCCGCAGCCTGACGATCACCGTCGGCCTGATCGCCGACCTCAAGGTGATCAACCCGTTCGACTTCTTCATCGAGGAGTACGCCGAGCGCGTCGGCTTCACCTATCCCAAGGCTCTCGCCGAGGACCTCAAGCCCTACCTGCGGCCCGTCGACGAGGCCGACGAGGGGTCCGGGCCCGGCGACCTCGTCCAGGCGTGGGTGAGCAACTTCTCCGTCGCGCCGGGGACCCGCACCATCGACTTCCTCGTCGCGCTCAACCGTGCGATCAATGCCGATGTGGGCTACAGCCTGCGGATGGAACCCGGTGTCCAGACGCCGGACCACACGCTGCGCACGGGCATCGGCTCATGCCGGGACTCGTCCTGGCTGCTGGTGTCGATCCTGCGTCAGCTCGGACTCGCCGCCCGCTTCGTGTCCGGCTATCTGGTGCAGCTCACCTCGGATGTCCAGGCGCTCGACGGACCGTCGGGCCCGGCCGCCGACTTCACTGACCTACACGCATGGGCCGAGGTCTACATCCCCGGCGCCGGCTGGATCGGGCTGGACGCGACATCGGGGCTGTTCGCCGGCGAGGGCCACATCCCGCTGTCGGCCACGCCACACCCGGAGTCCGCGGCCCCCATCACGGGAGCCACCGGGCCGTGTGAGACGACGCTGGACTTCGCCAACATCGTCACGCGCATCCACGAGGACCCGCGGGTCACTCTCCCGTACACCGAGGCCGCCTGGGGCGCCATCTGCGAGCTCGGCGGCCGCGTCGACGAGCGGCTGGCCGCGGGTGACGTACGCCTGACGATGGGCGGCGAGCCGACGTTCGTCTCGATCGACAACCAGGTCGACCCCGAGTGGACCACCGACGCCGACGGGCCGCACAAACGCCGACTGGCGTCCGATCTTGCCGCGCGACTGAAGAAGGTGTGGGCGCCGCAGGGCCTTGTCCATCGAAATCAGGGCAAGTGGTATCCGGGAGAACCGTTGCCGCGCTGGCAGATTGGACTCTACTGGCGCACCGATGGTGAGCCGTTGTGGCGCGACGAAGCGCTGCTTGTCGACCCGTGGCAGTCAACGCCCCCGACGATCGAGGTGGCGCCCGATGCCGGGCTGCGTGTGCTCGGTGCACTCGCCGACGGGCTCGGCCTGCCCGCCTCCCAGGTGCGGTCCGCGTACGAGGATGCGTTGAGCCGACTCGGCGCCGCGGTGCGCCTGCCCGAGGGCGAACCTGTCGCCGCCGCAGACGATTTGGAAGCCGACACCGCCGATGCCCGCGCCGCCCTGATCGCGCGGGTGGAGGAAACCGTCGCCGAACCGGCCGCCTACGTCCTGCCGCTGCATCGAGCCGACGACGGCTCCGGATGGGCCAGCGCCGACTGGCGGCTGCGGCGCGGGCGAATCGTGCTGCTCGACGGCGACTCGCCGGCCGGGCTCCGGTTGCCGCTCAAGTCGATCAGCTGGCATCCGCCGGAACCGACGCACGCCGCAGATCCTCTGGCGCACCGCGACGAACTGCCCGTCGAATCCGAAACCGACGACGCGGAAGTCGTGGACGCCGACGCCATGCCGACCACCGCGGTCGTTGCCGAGGTTCGTGACGGAATTCTCTACATCTATCTGCCGCCCACGGACGAGGCCGAGCACTTCGTCGACCTGATCCGCCGGGTCGAGGCCGCCGCGGCCAAAACCGACTGCCCGGTCGTCCTCGAGGGGTACGGCCCCCCGCCAGATCCGCGTATCACGTCGACGACGGTCACCCCTGACCCCGGGGTCATCGAGGTCAACGTGGCGCCCACGGCCAGTTTCGCCGAGCAGAAACAGCAGCTGGAAACGCTCTACGGTGAGGCTCGATTGGCCAGGCTGTCGACCGAGTCATTCGACGTCGACGGCTCCCACGGGGGCACCGGCGGCGGCAACCACATCACCCTGGGCGGCATCACGCCCGCGGATTCGCCCCTGTTGCGCCGTCCCGACCTGCTGGTGTCGATGCTGACGTATTGGCAGCGTCACCCGTCGCTTTCCTACCTGTTCTCGGGCCGGTTCATCGGAACGACGTCGCAGGCGCCCCGGGTGGACGAAGGCCGCGCCGACGCACTGTACGAACTCGAGATCGCGTTCGCCGAGATCGCGCGGCTGTCGGCGGGAGAAGCTCCGCCGGCACATGGTCGCTCCGCAAGCTCCGCTCCGTGGATCATCGACCGGGCTTTGCGCCACCTGCTGACCGACATCACCGGCAACACCCACCGGGCCGAGTTCTGCATCGACAAGCTCTACAGCCCCGACGGGCCGCGCGGCCGACTGGGTCTGCTCGAACTGCGCGGGTTCGAGATGCCGCCGCACTACCAGATGGCAATGGTGCAGTCATTGTTGGTGCGAGCGCTGGTCGCATGGTTCTGGGATGAACCGCTGCGGGCACCACTCATCCGCCACGGCGCCAATCTGCACGGACGGTATCTGTTGCCGCACTTCCTGATTCACGACATCGCGGACGTGGCCGCTGATCTGCGGGCGCACGGCGTCAACTTCGATACCAGCTGGCTCGATCCGTTCACCGAGTTCCGGTTCCCCCGCATCGGAACGGCAGTCTTCGATGGCGTGGAGATCGAGCTTCGCGGAGCGATCGAGCCGTGGAATGTGCTGGGGGAGGAGGCCACCGCGGGCGGGATGGCGCGCTACGTCGACTCGTCCGTCGAGCGCATCCAGGTACGTCTCATCGGCGCTGACCGCCAGCGCTACGTGGTTACCGCCAACGGCCATCCGGTGCCGCTGCTTGCCACCGACAACCCCGATGTTCAGGTGGGCGGCGTGAGGTTCCGGGCGTGGCAGCCGCCGAGCGCGCTGCACCCGAGCATCACCGTCGACGGACCGTTGCGGTTCGAATTGCTCGACATTGCCACCGGCACGTCACGCGGCGGCTGCACCTACCACGTGTCACACCCGGGTGGCCGTTCCTACGAAAGGCCGCCCGTCAACGCCGTTGAGGCCGAGTCGCGGCGCGGCCGCCGCTTCGAGACCACCGGTTTCACACCGGGCAAGGTCGACATGTCAGACATCCGCGAGAAGCAGGCGCGCCAATCGACCGACGTGGGCGCGCCGGGGATCTTGGATCTGCGCCGAGTGCGTACCGTTCTGCACTGATGGTCCTACCCGCGGCTAGTCCACACGACATCGACAATCTGCTATCCAGGTATCGCAGCGCGCGAGCGCAGCACGCGCTGTTCGATGTACGCGGCGGCACGGTCAGCGGGTACGACGAATTCGTCGATCCGGCCGGCAGTATCCGCCCGGCCTGGCTGGAGCTCGCCGAGGCGATCGGCGAACGGGGACGCGGCGGTCTGAACCAGCTTCGGTCAACGGTGCGCAGCCTCGTCGACAACGACGGCATCACCTACGTCCAAGTCGATCGCAACGGCGACGCCGTCACCAATGGGCACGGCTCGTCGGAGCCAGGGCGGTGGCACCTCGACGCGTTGCCATTGGTGATCAGCTCGCCCGACTGGGACATCCTGGAAGCCGGTGTGCTGCAGCGCTCGCGGCTGCTCGACGCCGTGCTGACCGATCTCTACGGCCCGCGCGTATCGGTGACCAGTGGTGTGCTGCCGCCGCAGTTGCTGTTCGCCCACCCCGGCTACATCCGAGCGGCGCGGGGCATCGTGGTGCCGGGGCGGCACCAGCTGTTCATGCACGGCTGCGACGTGAGTCGCGCGCGGGACGGCAGCTTCGTGGTCAACGCCGACTGGACGCAGGCACCGTCTGGCGCGGGCTACGCGCTGGCCGATCGCCGGGTGGTGGCACACGCCATACCCGACTTGTACGAGCGCATCGGGCCGCGTCCGGCCTCGCCATGGGCGCAGGCGCTGCGACTCGCGCTGATCGACGCCGCGCCTGAATCGGCGGAAGAACCGGTGGTCGTGGTGCTCAGCCCCGGAATTCATTCCGAGACAGCGTTCGACCAGGCCTACGTGGCCAGTGTGCTGGGCTTTCCGTTGGTGGAGAGCGCGGACCTGGTGGTGCGCGACGGCAAGCTGTGGATGCGATCGATGGGAACGCTCAAGCGCGTCGATGTGGTGTTGCGCAGAGTGGACGCCGAGTACGCGGACCCACTCGACCTGCGCCCGGATTCGCGACTGGGCGTCGTCGGACTCGTCGAGGTGCTGCGACGCGGCGCGGTCACCGTCGTCAATACGTTGGGTAGCGGCATCCTGGAAAGTCCTGGGCTGCTTCGGTTTCTACCTGAGCTTGCCGAGCGGCTACTAGGGGAGACACCGCTGCTGCGCACAGCGCCGCTGTACTGGGGCGGCATCAACACCGAACGTTCGCACCTGTTGAGCAACCTATCGTCGCTGCTGCTTCGTCCGGTCACGGGCGGGGACACCATCGTCGGGCCGGCCCTCACCTCCGCACAGCGCAAGGCGCTCGGGGTGCGCATCGAAGCGACGCCATGGCAATGGGTCGGCCAGGAACTGCCACAATTCTCCTCGGCGCCGACCGACTACTACCCGGGCGGACTGTCGGCCGCCAGTGTGGGCATGCGGTTGTTCACGGTGTCGCAGCGAAGCGGATACGCGCCGATGATCGGCGGGCTGGGATACCTGGTTGCACCAGGGAACGCCGGATTCACGTTGAACACCGTTGCAGGCAAAGACATCTGGGTGCGTACGCCGTCGCGGGTGACAGCCGAACGCACCCCCACCGGGCCGGCCGTAGACCTGCCCGCCATCACGCCGAGCCCCACTGGAGCGGTCAGCTCGCCGCGTGTGCTGTCCGATCTGTTCTGGATGGGCCGCTACGCCGAGCGTGCAGAGAACATGGCCCGGTTGCTCACCGTGACCCGTGAGCGCTACCACGAGTTCCGATACCGCCGGGAGCTGCCAGGCAGCGAGTGCGTCCCGGTGCTGCTGACCGCCCTCGGCTCGATCACCGGAACCAGTACCGGCGACGGCGACTACGCCGAGATGGTGGCGACGGCACCGTCGACGCTGTGGTCGCTGACCGCCGACCGGCACCGTTCGGGCTCGCTCGCGCAATCCGTCGAACGTCTCGGCCTTGCCGCACGTGCAGTGCGCGACCAGATGTCCAACGACACCTGGATGGTTCTGGCTTCGGTCGAGCGCGCGCTGCTGCATGCTCCCGACTCACCGCCAGATTCGAAAGCCGAGGGCGAGGCCTTCCTCTCCTCGACGAGCAGCCTCACACTGGCGGGCATGCTGGCCTTGTCGGGGGTCGCCGCCGAGTCTATGGTGCACGACGTCGGCTGGACGATGATGGACGTCGGTAAACGCATCGAACGAGGGTTGGGATTGACGGCATTGTTGCGTGCCACACTCGCCACCGCCCGAAGCCCAGGGGCTGAGCAGACCATCACGGAATCCACACTGGTGGCCTGTGAGTCCTCGGTCATCTATCGGCGGCGTAATCCGGGCATCGTTGATGTCGCCGCGATGGCCGACCTGGTGTTGTTCGACGCGGAGAATCCGCGGTCGCTGGCCTACCAGCTCGAGCGGCTGCGTATCGGACTCAAGTCGCTACCGGGATCGTCGGGCTCTTCGCGGCCCGAGCGGCTGGTCGAGGAAATTCTCACCCGATTGCGCCGCATCGAGCCCGCCGACCTCGAAGAGGTGACGGCCGACGGCCGCCGGGCAGACCTCACCTCCTTGCTCAGCGATATGCACGCCGATCTGCGGGACCTGTCGCGCGTCATCACCGCGACGCACCTGTCGCTGCCCGGCGGCATGCAGCCGCTGTGGGGGCCCGACGAACGCCGGGTGATGCCGTGACAGCGTTCCCCGACGGGCCTACCGCGTCGAGATCGAGCCGGAGCTACCAGGTTTCGCACCGCACGGTGTACCGGTACTCCGACGTCGTCACCAGCAGCTACGGGCGCGGCTTTCTCACACCGCGCGACTCTGCGCGGCAACGTTGTCTTTCGCACGAGTTGGCGATCAACCCGGAGGCGGCGGATAGCTCCACCAGCCGCGACGCCTACGGCAACATCAGCTCCTACTTCCATGTCACCGAGCGGCACCAGACCCTGTCGATCACGAGCAGTTCGGTGGTTGAGGTGGATCCGACGCCGGCCGACCTCTACGACGGCGGATCGGCCCGCGCGCCGTGGGAGATTTCCCGGCCGGTCGGCCCGGACGGCGCCCTGGCCACCGAGTTCACCCTCGATCTGCGGACGCACGAGATCACCGACGAGCTGCGTGACTATGCCGCACCGAGTTTCGTGCCTGAACGCCCACTCATCGAGGTGGTGCGCGACCTGACGTCGCGGATCTACACCGACTTCACCTACCGGTCCGGCTCGACGACGGTGTCGACTCAGGTAGGCGAGGTTTTGACAGCCCGGGAGGGGGTATGTCAAGACTTCGCGCGGCTGGCCATCGCCTGCCTGCGTGCCAATGGGTTGGCCGCCAGCTATGTATCCGGATACCTGGCGACCGACCCGCCGCCGGGAAAGGAACGCATGGTGGGAATCGACGCCACTCACGCATGGGCGTCGGTGTGGACGCCGCAGAACCAATGGCTCGGTTTCGATCCCACGAATGACCAGATGGTCGACGAGCGTTACATCACCGTCGGCTTCGGTCGCGATTACGCCGACGTGCCGCCGCTGCGCGGCATCATCTACACCGACTCCGAGAAAAGTGTCATCGACGTCGCGGTGGACGTGGCGCCCTTCGAGGGTGGCGTCTTGCATGCGTGACTTCACCTGTCCCAACTGTGGCCAGCGACTGTCGTTTGAGAACTCGCTCTGCCTGTCCTGCAAGAGTTCGTTGGGTTTCTCATTGGAGGATATGGCGCTCCTGGTCATCGCACCCGGCGAAGAGAGCGAACACGCCGGCGCCGTCGACTCGAGCGAGTATCAGTTGTGCGCGAATCTATATATCGCCAAGTGCAACTGGCTGGTTGAAAAGGCGCCGACCCGACGCCTGTGCGCGTCGTGCGCCCTGACGCGGACCCGACCGAACGAGTCCGACACCAAGGCCATGGTGGCGTTCGCCGTCGCGGAGAAGGCAAAACGACGGCTGATCGTCGAACTGCACGAGATGAAGCTACCGATCGTCGGGCGCGACGAAGATCCGGATTACGGACTCGCATTCGATCTATTGTCCAGTGAGTTCGAGAAGGTGTTCACCGGTCATGAGAACGGCGTGATCACACTGGACCTCGCCGAGGGTGACGACGTGCACCGAGAGCAACTCAGAGTGGCGATGGACGAGCCGTATCGGACGATGCTCGGCCACTTCCGCCACGAGATCGGCCACTACTACTATTACCGGCTGGTCGATCCGTCGCAGGACTACAAAGAGCAGTTTCGCAAGCTGTTCGGCGACGCCGACGCCGACTACCAGGCAGCGCTGGACCGTCACTACAACGAGGGCGCACCACCGAACTGGGAGAAGAAGTTCGTTTCGTCCTATGCCACCATGCATCCCGCCGAGGACTGGGCCGAGACCTTCGCCCACTACCTACACATCCGCGACACGTTGGACACCGCAGCTGCGTTCAGCTTCGCTCCCGCGTCCGCGACATTCGAGCGAGGAGTGCTGGGGCCGAGTGGATTCCAAACGATCATCGACATGTGGCTTCCACTGTCCTGGTCGTTGAACATGATCAACCGCTCGATGGGCAAAGAAGACCTTTACCCGTTCGTGCTGCCCGCCGCCGTGCTGGAGAAGATGCGGTTCGTCCACACCGTCATCGAAGAGGTCACCTCTTAGTCGGCGTCGAGATCGGGCGCCCATGGCGCGCCGTTGATATGCCCGCCGCCGTCGGCGAACAACGTATTGCCGGTGAGATAACGCGAGCCGTCGCCGGCCAGGAATACCGCGATGGGTGCGATGTCGTCGTAGGGATCGCCCATGCGGCCCATGGGGTTCGCCGCATCTGCGAGCGCTTCCAGTTCCGGGTACTCGCCGATCGCACGAAAGAAGGCCTGGCTCTTGGCTGCCGGGCAGATCGCGTTGACCGTGACTCCGGTCGGCGCCCACTCCCGGGCCGCGGTACGGGTGAGTGCGCGCAGCGCCTCCTTGGCCGCGTTGTACTCCAGTGAACCCATGTGCGCATTGACACCGTTGAGGCTGCACATGTTGATGACCCGCCCCCAGCCCTTCTCCTTCATGTGCGGGAACGCCGCGCGCATCGCCCAGTACGGACCGTAGTAGCCGACGGCGATGCCCTGTGACAGTTGTTCGTCGGTCTTCTTCTCGACCCGACCGATCCCGCCACCGCCCCACGCGTTGTTGACCACGATGTCGACGGATCCGTACGTCGAAAGAGCGGTCTGCACCGCATTTTCGACCTGGGGCCGATCGGACACGTCGGTGGATACAAAGGTGCCGCCTACCGACTCCGCGACAGCTTCGCCTGCGGCCGAGTCGATCTCGGCGACCACCACCTTTGCGCCCTCGTCGGCGAAGCGCCGGACGATGCCTTCGCCGATGCCCGCGCCCGCGCCGGTGACCAGGGCCACCTTGCCCTCGAGTTGTCCGCTCATGAACCGGCGACCCCCGTAGCCAACAGGTCGCGCGCCTCGGATTTCCCATCCAGGGTCCGCGTCGTCCGCTCCACGATCTGCCATCGATCGTCGATGAGTTTGAGCCGGAAGTGATTCGCGCCCGCCCGTGCGACGACGAAGCCGTCGCCGCGGTGGACCAGCAGGACCGACTCGCACACTGCCACCGCGTCGACGCCGTCGACGGTCACCACCGCCGGGCCGAGGAAATGGCTGCACCCGCGGTTGATCAGACCCTGGTGGGCATCCGAACGCACCATGGCGGCGACGTCCTCGCGACTACGCATCGGCCAGCCCTCGACGTCGTAGCTTCCGTCGGTGGCCCACAGCTCCGCCGCGGCGTCGGCCTCTCCGGCATCCACCAGCGGACCATACGACGCGATGACCCGCTCGATCGCGCGCTCCTCCTCGATGCGTTCGAGCCGTCGCTGCAGCTCGAAAATCCGCTCGTCGTTCATCCGAACTCCTTATCGGCTAGCGGGATCCCATCAGTTTCTGCATGAACTTGTGCGTGCCGAGCACCACCTTGGCGCGATCGGGATCATTGCGGCGCGCTACGTCGTCGCCGTTGCCGCCAGCGATGTGGACCGGGCCATGGGGTAGTCGCTCCAGACCCTCACGCGCCACGTCCGCCGGTTCGGCGACACGCATGCCGGGCACGTCGAAGTTCAGCCCGACGCGCTCCATGGCAGGCGTGCGGGTGACACCGAGCACCAGTTCCAGTACGTCGACGTCGTATTCGCGCAGCTCGAGCCATAAACTCTCGGCGAAGACGCGCCCGAAGGCCTTCACCCCCCCGTAGACGGTGTGCCGCATCGAGCCCAGGTAGCCGGCCATCGAGCCGACCATCAGGATGCCGCCACGCCGGCGCTCTCGCATGGGCCTACCGAAAAGCTGCACCAGCGCGAGCATGGTGCCGATGTTCAGATCGATCACCCGTGCAAAGTCACCCAACTCGCCGTCGAGGAAGGGCTCGCTGCAGGTGTTGGCGCCCGCGTTGTAGATCAGCAGGCCGACCTCGATGTCCGAGGTGGCGTCGGCGATCTGAGCCACGGCATCGGCGGAGACCAAATCGACAGTGAGCGTTCGTACTTCGACGCCAAGGCTGCGGCATGAATCCGCGGTCTCGCCAAGGGGTACCGGCTTTCGGGCGATCAGGACGAGGTTGATTCCCGCGGTGGCCAACTGCCGCGCGAATTCCGCGCCGACACCCTCAGAGCCGCCGGCCACCACCGCCCACGGTCCGTACTTGGCTAGTTCCGTCACGGTCCTATCTCTACCCTGACAGCCGCAGAAAGGCTCTGCCGCGTCCCGATAGGCGGTAGCCCACGTCGAGACTGATCGTCAGGCCCAGCCCCTTGAGTTGGCGGACGCGGCGTTTGAACCGGCGTACGTCCATCCCGACGCGGTCGGCCAGATCGGGTGCACGCACCGCCTCGCTGGCCCCGATCATCTGCAGGTACTGGCGCGTCCACGGCTCGGTGGCCGCGTCCCAGCGGTCCAGGCGCGCCGCGATCGCGGCCACGTCGGCGGCCGACAGCCGGTCGTCGGCGGCGAGGTCGGGTCGTTCGTCGGGCGCCAGGAAGGACACCGCGATCGCATACGTGTGCCGGGCCGGGCGGCGGTCCAGGTCCCGCTGCGCGGTCGCAGTGTCGGGATAACCGGCGGCGCGCGCCTGGGCGGCGGTGACGCGGTGGCTGCCGGGATACTCCGCGACGTCGTCGATGCGGATCGTGCCCGCGACCGTGCGTTGCGTACCGCCTGCCTTGGCCCTGGGCACGTCCCAGGCGCGCAGCACAAGTGTGATGTTGCCGTTAGCGATTCCCTCGGCCGTGTCGCGGTTCAGCAGCACGGAGTTGACCCTACGATCGCCCGGTGGCTGACCGCTATGGCTCCGACGTTCTCGCGACCAATCCGCACCGCCAACGACCCCGCTCGACCGAGCTGCCGGTGGAGATCGGCATGGTCGTCGAAGACGCCGAAACAGGTTTCGTCGGCGCGGTGATGCGCGTCGAGTACGGCCGGATGGAACTCGAGGACCGCAAGGGCCGCCGGAAGCCGTTCCCGGTCGGCCCCGGCTATCTCATCGACGGCAGGCCGGTGATCCTCACGCCGCCGAAGCGGCCTGCCCCGAAAGCATCCCGTACCGCATCTGGCTCGGTGGCCGTGCGCGACGCCCGCGCAAAGGTTGCGCTCGCGAGCCGCATCTACGTCGAGGGCCGCCACGACGCCGAACTCGTCGAACAGGTGTGGGGTGACGACCTGCGCATCGAGGGCGTCGTCGTCGAATACCTCGGTGGCGTCGATGATCTCGCGGCGATCGTCGAGGAGTTTCGGCCAGCGCCCGGCCGACGGTTGGGGGTGCTTGTCGACCACCTCGTCACCGGCTCGAAGGAAGCCCGGATCGCAGATGCGGTTCGCCGCGGGCCAGGTGGTGCGCACACGCTCGTGGTCGGCCATCCGTTCATCGATATCTGGCAGGCGGTCAAACCGGGCCGGATCGGTGTCCAGGCGTGGCCGGTCATCCCCAAGGGCACCGACTGGAAAAAGGGCGTGTGCAGCAAGTTGGGCTGGCCACACGCCCAGCAGGCCGACATCGCGAGGGCGTGGCAGCGCATCAGGGGCCGCGTGCGGGACTGGAACGACCTCGAGCCCGCGCTCATCGGTCGCGTCGAGGAATTGATCGACTTCGTGACCCAACCTCCGTTGGATGACGGTTCCACCGTCGCGTCATAGCCGCGTGGTAAGCAGAGAGCGTGGCCGACGGTCTGTTTGACGTCCCCGGCGAAGAGCGCTCGTCGGGGGTTGCTCACGTCGGCGCGTCGACGCCGTTGGCGGTGCGGATGCGGCCCGCCTCCCTCGACGAGGTCGTCGGCCAGGACCACCTGCTGCAGCCGGGCTCGCCCATGCGCCGGATGGTCGAGGGTTCCGGAGCAGCGTCGGTCATCCTCTACGGTCCGCCGGGTACCGGTAAGACGACGCTCGCGTCGCTGATCTCGCAGGCGACGGGCCGCCGGTTCGAGGCGCTTTCGGCGCTATCAGCAGGCGTCAAGGAGGTCCGTGCCGTCATAGACGTGGCTCGACGGGCCGCCGCGCACGGCGAGCAGACGGTGTTGTTCATCGACGAGGTGCACCGGTTCTCCAAGACACAGCAGGACGCGCTGCTGTCCGCCGTCGAGAACCGCGTCGTGCTGCTGGTCGCGGCCACCACCGAGAACCCATCGTTCTCCGTTGTCGCACCGCTGCTGTCGCGCTCGCTGATCCTGCAGCTGCAGCCGCTCGACGTCGATGCCGTGCGCAACGTGGTGCGCCGGGCGATCGATGATGCGCGTGGCCTCGGCGGCAAGGTCAAAGTCACCGACGACGCCGTTGAACTCCTCGTCCAGCTGTCGGCGGGTGACGCCCGCCGCGCGCTGACGGCCTTGGAGGTCGCCGCCGAGTCGGGGGAGGACGTGACGGTCGAGGTCATCGAGCAGTCGCTGGACAAGGCCGCTGTCCGCTACGACCGCGACGGCGATCAGCATTATGACGTTGTCAGTGCGTTCATCAAGTCGGTCCGCGGCTCCGACGTCGACGCCGCCCTGCATTACCTGTCGCGAATGCTGGTCGCGGGGGAGGATCCGCGCTTCGTCGCCAGACGCCTGATGATCCTGGCCAGTGAGGACATCGGCATGGCCGATCCGACGGCACTGCCGACCGCGGTCGCCGCAGCGCAGACGGTGCAGCTGATCGGGATGCCAGAGGCCCAACTGACGCTGGCCCATGCCACCGTTCACCTGGCAACCGCGCCGAAGTCCAACGCGGTCACCACGGCGCTGGGCAAAGCGATGGGTGACATCCGTGCGGGCAAAGCCGGTCAGGTGCCCACGCATCTGCGCGACGGTCACTACTCCGGCGCCGAGAAGTTGGGCAACGCCATCGGTTACAAGTATGCCCACGACGACCCCGATGGTGTTGTGCCCCAGCAGTATCCACCCGACGAGCTGGTCGGCGTCGACTATTACCAGCCGACCACCCACGGTGCCGAACGTGAAATCGCGACGCGCCTGGACAAGCTGCGCGCGATCATCCGCAAGAAGCGCTAGTTGGCGAATTCACGCCGACATCTCAGTTCGACGGTGACTGTGCTCCTCTGGCAAGCAGCTACTGTGATAGTCGCGTGAATCAAGATGCGGGCGTGCTGAGCAGCACGACGGAATCTGGCCGGGGGAGATGTGGGTGTTGCCGAGAAGCTACCAACTGGAATGGTGACGTTTCTGATAGCGGGCGTCGAGGGGCCCGCACCGCTGTGGGAGGCCGAGCCCGAGGAAATGTTCCCCGCGCTGCCATGGCTGCGTGCGACAGTGGCCCACTTTGTGGCACTGAACGACGGTGTCGTGCAGGCAGGGCCGGGGTCGTCTGACAGTTTCGTCGTCGCATTCAGATGCGCGTCCGACGCGGTGGCTTGCGCACTGTACCTGCAATTGGAATCGTTGGATCCGTTCGCATTGCGGATCGGCCTGCACAGTGCCGATACAGGTTCGGCCGACGGCGGCGAACCTGTCGCCATGAAGGGAGCCGCGTGGCTGCGCGACATGGCCTGCGGCGGTCAGACGGTGCTGTCGCCCGCGACCGCGTCGTTGGCTGCCGACCGCCTCCCGCCCGGTGCGTCGTTCAAGGAGCTTGGTGACCACCGCGACGGTCAGTGCTGGCCTGTCGAGCTGTGCCATTCCGGCCTGCGCAAATACAAGCAATTGCCGCTCTAACGCGTATTCCATGATGGTCGAGGTGCGGTAGTTGATCAGCACCTAGCGCGCACTTCTGCCACCACCGTCGGATAGCGGCGAGCACTGGTCTTGACAGCCGTGTCGCATCGCCCTACATTGATAATCAACCAATGCGTTGATCAAATATAAGGTTGATAATGGAGCGTGATGGAGATGCGGATGTGCGACTCGACCGTGCCTTCCTGGCGCTGGCGGACCCGATTCGGCGCGCCATCGTGGCGCGGCTGTCCAGGGGGCCGGCCACGGTCAACGAGCTGGCCGCACCGTTCGACATCACCAAACAGGCGGTGTCCAAGCACATTCAGGTGCTCGAGCAGGCGGGTCTCGTCACCCGGACCCGCGATGCACAGCGGCGGCCGGTCCATCTCGACGCCGCCGCGCTGGAGCGGCTGACCGCATGGATCGACCGATATCGGCTCGATGCCGAACGCAGTTACCGCCGGCTGGACTCCCTGCTGGCTGGCATGACCGACACACCGGAGAAAGGAAAGAAGAAATGACGAACGCACTGGACCTCAACGCTCCCGTCGACACCCTGGCCATGGAGTTCACCCGGGAGTTCGACGCACCCGTCGAGGCGCTGTTCCGCGCCCATGCCGAGCCCGAGTTGATGAAGCAGTGGCTCGGTCCGCACGGTCTCGAGATGGAGATCAGCGAGTGGAACTTCAAAAGCCATGGCGGGTACCGCTACACCCACTCCAACGACGAAGGGACGTTCGGTTTCAACGGCACGTTTCACACCGTGCGCGACAACGAGTTCATCCTGCAGACCTTCGAATTCGAGGGCGCGCCCGACATGGTGAACATCGAGTACATGTGGTTCGAGGACCTCGGCAATGGCCGCTCCCGGCTGCGGGGCCGGTCGATCTGCCCCAACACCGACGCACGCGACGCACTGCTGTCCTCGGGTATGGAGGGCGGAATGACCGAGGGCTACCAGAAGCTCGACGTGCTGCTCAAGAACCTGTAAATCAGCTACGTGCCCGTGCCCCCGGGCCATTTTCCGGGGGGTTTTACGGGTGCGACGGGGGTGGCGGGCCGCGGACCATTGAGTCATGTCAGAAGAGATCGCCGGGATAGTCATTCCCGACACCGAACTGGTCCGCGAAGCCACCGAGTTGGTCAGGGACGTCGCAGACGATCTGTTGTTCAACCATTCCCGACGGGTCTACCTGTGGGGGAGCCTGCAGGGCAGCCGCCGCGGCCTCGTGCCGGATCCTGAACTCTTCTATGTCGGGGCGATGTTTCACGACCTCGGGCTGACGGAGAAGTACTGCAGCACCGACCAGCGTTTCGAACTCGACGGCGCCGACGCGGCCCAGGCCTTTCTGCGCGCCCACGGAATCTCCGAACACGACGCCAGAAACGTCTGGCTGGGAATCGCCCTGCACACCACGCCCGGCATTCCCGACCGGCTCGGGCCGGAGATCGCCTTGGTCACTGCGGGTGTTGAGACAGATGTCCTCGGCCTCAATCTGGATGCGCTTTCGTCCGCCGAGATTCAGGAGGTGATCGCCGCCCATCCTCGTGTCGATTTCAAGGCAGGCATCTTGCAGGCCTTCCACGACGGCATGAAAAATCGGCCCGACACCACCTTCGGAACCATGAACGATGACGTGCTGGCACACTTCGACCCGACGTTCAAACGGACCGACTTCGTCAGCCTGATCGATGCGAACGCATTGCCAGGTTGATCTGGATAAGCCCAAAATTGCGTTGGTATGAATGACAACGGCCCACGCCGCCTGCTGGGGCGGCAGCGTGAACAGCAGGCCCTCGCTGACCTGCTGACGCGAGCGCGAGAAGGCCGAAGCGGCGTGGTCGTGCTGCGCGGCGAGGCGGGGATTGGCAAGACGTCGCTGCTCGAATACGCATTGGCCCGGGCGTCGGGTTTCCGCACGATTCGCATTGCCGGATTCGAATCGGAGATGGAGGTCTCGTACGCGGGGTTGCAACAGCTGTGCGCGCCATTCCTCGGGCGCCTTGATCGGCTGCCTGCACCCCAGCAGCGGGCCCTTCGCGTGGCGCTGGGACTCGAAGACGGGGACCACCCCGATCGATTGATGGTCGGTCTCGGTGTGCTGACCTTGCTCTCGGCGGCTTCCGGCGAGCGGCCGACGGTCTGCGTCATCGACGACGCGCAGTGGGTTGACGCGGCGTCCCTGCAGGCGTTGGCCTTCGTGGCGCGAAGGGTTCTCGCCGATCCCATCGTGATGCTCTTCGCGGCCTGCAGACGCCGAGACGACCGCCTCATCTCCGATCTGCCCGAACTCGAGGTGGCCGGGCTCGGTGACCATGACGCCCGCACGCTGCTGATGAAGACGGTCCCCGGTCAGCTCGACGAGCAGGTGCGCGAGAACATCATCGCCGAGGCCGGTGGGAATCCACTGGCATTGACGGAGTTACACCGAGTTCTTTCGCCGGCTGAGCTCGCGGGTGGTTTCGGGTTGGCGCAAGCGCATCAGCTGACAAACCGCCTCGAACGCGCTTTCGGCCAACGTCTTACCGAGTTACCAACGGAGACGAAAACCCTGCTGCTGGTCGCCGCGGCAGATCCGACGGGGGATCGGAAATGGCTCGCCGCGACGGCCCGCCGACTCGGCATCTCCGAGGACGCGGTGGAAGCCGCCCGTGCGGAGGACTTCGTTTCGCTCGGTAACAGGGTTCGATTCCGGCACCCACTCATCCGCTCTGCGGTATACCGCGGTGCGCCGCTGTCCGAACGCCGACGCGTCCATCAGGCGCTTGCCGACGTCGTCGACGGGCCGGCGGCCGACGAGCACCGTGCGTGGCATCTCGCGCATGCGGCCAACGCACCCGACGAAAACCTGGCGGAGCAGCTCGAACAGTCGGCACAGCAGGCCTGTGCGCGCAGCGGTGCGGCGGCCGCGGCGGCGTTTTTGGCATGCGCGGTCGAACTGACACCCGATCCGGTGCGCCGGGCTCGTCGCGCGCTGCTCGCCGCTGAGGCCAAGATGAACTCCGGTGCGCCGGAGGCTGCGTCGAAGATGCTGATGGACGTCCAATACCCAAGCGACGATCCGCTTCTCAGCGCCAAAATCGACCTGCTGCGCGCCAGGACAGCCTGTCCGTCCGGTCGCGGGGGCGACATGACTTCGCTGCTGCTGGACACCGCGAAGCGGCTGCACGACGTCGACACCGAACTGGCCAGGGACACCTATCTCGAGGCGCTGGTGGCTGCGATCCTCGCGGGTCGGCTGGCTCCGCCGGACGCCACCGCGTTGACCGTGGCGAGTGCCGCACGCTGCGCCCCGCCCGCGGCCAATCCCCGGGTGGTGGACCTGATGTTGGACGGCCTGGTGGCAAGGATCCTCGACGGGTACGTCGCCGGGGCGCCGCTGTTGAAGCTGGCGTTGCAAGCGTTCATGTGTGGAGACGCGGCCAACGCGATTGAGCCACGGTGGTACGACATGGCCGGCCGAATCTGTCTTGACCTCTTCGATCACGACACCTTCGAGAAGGTCGCCGCACGTCAGCTCCAATTGTTCCGTGAGGCAGGAGTGTTGGCGCAATTGCCTGTCGGTCTCGGCGCATGCGCAGCGGTCGACGTGTTCGGTGGGCGCCTTGGCGATGCTGCGGCCCACCTCGCGGAGGCTGAAGCCACCGCCACCGCCATTGGAAGCCCACGGTGGCGACGAATCGAGCCCCACTTGGCTGCGTATCGCGGTGAGGACAAGATCTGTCGGGAAATGGTGCACGAGACCATTGAGGGGGGCGCGGTCGAGCACGGACAGGGCTTCTCCATCGCCGCTGGGCTTTTCGCGCTGGCCGTTCTGCACAACGGGCTCGGACAGTATGCCGAGGC
The DNA here is from genome assembly GCF_002591975.1 of Mycobacterium neglectum. Taxonomy (GTDB): domain Bacteria; phylum Actinomycetota; class Actinomycetes; order Mycobacteriales; family Mycobacteriaceae; genus Mycobacterium; species Mycobacterium neglectum. The sequence goes on from NZ_NVQE01000015.1 coordinate 114,381, forward strand.
GCTGAGTGCATGTGAGCGCGGGCTTGAGCACGACGATCCCGCGATCACCGGATACGCGTTGGCAGAGACGGTTGAGGCCGCGGCGCGCTGCGGCAATGTGGCGGCTGCCACGGACGCGCTTGCAACGCTCGTGGAGCGTGCAGATGCCAGCGAGACGGACACCGCACTCGGGTTGGCGGCGCGCTCTCGAGCCCTGACGACCGACGGCCCCGTTGCCGAGAGCGAATACCGCAAGGCAATCGCGCATCTGGAAAAGAGCCCGGCCGCCGTTTACCTGGCCCGGTCGCACCTCGTCTACGGAGAGTGGCTGCGCCGACAGGGCCGCAGGGTCGACGCCCGGGCCCAATTGCGAAACGCGTTCGACATGTTCACCGAGATGGGTGCAGAGGCGTTCGCGCAGCGGGCGGGTCGCGAGCTCGAAGCCACGGGCGAGACTGTGCGCAAGCGAACCGGCGATCCCGCCACGGAGCTGACGACCCAGGAAAGCGCCATCACCAAACTCGCCAGGGATGGTCACACCAATTCCGAGATCGCCGCCCAGTTGTTCATCAGTGCCCGCACGGTGGAGTGGCATCTGAGCAAGATCTTCGCCAAGCTCGGCATCAGCTCCCGCAAGGAGTTGCGTACCGCCGAACTGCCGGCGCCGTGACTCAATGCGTCGGCGGCGTAAGTCCGTACCGGGCGACGATGTCGTCCATCCAGTCCGGTGACCCATAGGTCAGGCCGTACTTCAGCGCGAGCTCGACGAACTCCGGTGCTTCGTGCAGATTCCTGCCCGTGCCGGACAAGAGTAATTCGCTCAGCTCGCGGAAGTAGTTTTCGAAACCCCCACCGGGAGTGATCACTTCGACGATGCGCCCCGGCTCATTGCCCGCATTCCACATCGCATGCATCTGGCCGCGAGGCTTGGTGATATAGCCTCCCGGGCCGAGCACGACCTCGTCGTTGTCTGAGCGGAAACCGATCTCGCCGGCAATCACGAGCGAATGCTCGTCTTCGTTGGTGTGGCGATGTGCCGCGGTGACGAGGCCGACCTCGAATTGATGCTCGACGATGGCGACGAGTCCGCCTGTCGTCTCGCTGCGCAATTTGAAGACGGCGCCGAAGCCGGCCATCGACACGCTGTCGCCTTCACCTGGCTGAATCACCGTCAGCACTGCGTTGTTGACCAATGTCATGACTCGACAGTGGCAGGGCAGAGGTTTTGGAGGCACCCGTGGTCACCACGGGTGTCCACGACCCGGGGATTTCCCTGGCGCAGTGGCGACGGACTCAGTGCTTGAGTCGAACGTGTGAAGGGAGCAGAACAATGACTGTCAATGAGAACGGTGACGGTAGCCGTGGTTCGACCGAAGGCCAGCTCACCACAATCGCCGGTGCACCCGTCGTCGACAACAACAACGTGGTGACTGCCGGACCCAGAGGCCCGATGCTGCTGCAGGATGTCTGGTTCCTGGAGAAGCTCGCGCATTTCGATCGCGAGGTGATCCCCGAACGGCGAATGCACGCCAAGGGTTCCGGCGCGTACGGCACCTTTACCGTCACCAACGACATCACGCGCTACACCCGGGCAAAACTGTTCGCCGAGGTCGGCACGAAGACCGAGATGTTCGTCAGGTTCTCCACTGTGGCGGGTGAACGTGGGGCCGCCGAAGCGACGCGCGACATCCGTGGTTTCGCGGTGAAATTCTATACCGAGGAAGGCAATTGGGACCTTGTCGGCAACAACACCCCGACCTTTTTCATACGAGACCCGTTGAAGTTCACCGACCTCAATCACGTTGTCAAGCGCGACTCCCGGACCAACCTCAACAGCCCGCGCAACAACTGGGACTGGTGGAGCCTGCTGCCTGAGTCGCTGCACCAGGTCACCATCACGATGGGCGACCGTGGCATTCCGAAGTCATTCCGGAACATGCACGGATTCGGCTCGCACACCTACAGTTTCATCAACGGTTACGGCGTTCGACACTGGGTGAAATTCCACCATGTCTGTCAGCAGGACATCGAGTTCCTGACCGACGCCGAGGCCGAAGCGGTGATCGGCAAGGACCGCGAGAGCAATCAGCGCGATCTCTATGAAGCCATCGAGCGCGGAGAATTCCCAAGGTGGAAACTGTGCGTTCAGATCATGCCCGAGGCCGACGCGACGACGGTGCCGTATCACCCGTTCGACCTCACCAAGGTCTGGCCGCATGCGGACTACCCTTTGATCGAGGTCGGCGAGTGGGAGTTGAATCGCAATCCGGACAACTACTTCGCCGAGGTGGAGCAGGCCGCGTTTTCGCCGGCGAGGATCGTGCCGGGGATCGGCTTCTCACCCGACAAGATGCTGCAGGGCCGATTGTTCTCCTACAACGACGCCCAGAACTACCGGCTCGGCATCAATCATCACCAGATCCCGGTCAACGCCGCCCGCTGTCCGGTACACGCCTATCACCGCGACGGGGCGATGCGCGTGGACGGCAACTACGGCAGCACCTTGAACTACGAGCCGAATAGTTACGGCGAATGGCAGGAGCAGCCGGCCTTTCAGGCGCCGCCGGAGGCGCTTGGCGACGGTGCCCGGGTATTCGCGGACAACTGGAATTTCCGCGCGGACGACGACGACTACTACACGCAACCGGGAAACCTGTTCCGGCTCATGACAGCCGACGCCCAGCGGCGGCTGTTCGAGAACACCGCCAGGGCAATGCGCGGGGTGCCCGCCGAGATACAGCAGCGCTGGGTCGGCCACTGCGCCAAGGCCGATCCGGCCTATGGAGCGGGCGTTCAGTGGGCGATCGAGCAACTCGGGAGTGCTGCGACCGAAACTGCAGGCATGGCATGACGGACCTATTCAGTTGCGAAATCGAGCAAGGAGCAGAACAGTGAGTTTTCAGACGATCAATCCCGCTACCGGCGAGCTGCTAGTGGAGGTCCCGATGCAGAGTGACGACGAAGTCTTCGCCGCACTGCAGCGCGCCGATGAGCGCTATCGGGTGGCAGATTCGGTGGTTGGGTCGTGACTACGCGTACCGGACGTTGCCTGTGCGGTTCGATCAGATATCGATTGGATGCCCAACCCGATTCGGTCATCCTTTGCCATTGCGATGATTGTCAGCGACACAGCGGCGCGGCGTTCTCGGTCAACGTTCTGGTGGCACGAAACACGTTGCAAATCGACGGAACACCGAAGTCTTACCGGACCGTGGGATCAGAGAATGGCAATTCGAGGGACAGACTGTTCTGTGGAGAATGCGGATCTCCCATCTTCACGAGCCTGGCTGAACGGCCCGACGTCATGATCGTCAAGGCCGGAACCCTCGACGACCGAACAGGCCTTGAGCCGGCCGCCGAGGTGTGGTGGCGTCGAGCCCAAGACTGGGTGACGCCGCACCCGACCCGGCCGCGATTCGACGGCGACGCGAAGTAAGGAGTTGCATGAACACACCATCTGAGCCCCGCATTCTGACGCGAATCGCCGACGGGACAGGACTTTCCGCCCTCGATGTGTTCGGACCCCAGGTCGAGTTTCTGACGATGACGGATGACGAGACCAACAACATCTGCGTGATGCGGGCGGTCATTCCGCCGGGCGTGACCGTTCCGCTGCACCGCCACGACGACTTCGAGGATTTTCTCGTGCTATCCGGTGGCCATCAGGTACTCATCGAGAGCGATGGCCGATTGCAATGGCGCGATGCGGGCGCCGGCGACTACATCCGAGTTCCCGGTGAGATGCCGCATGCGCATCGCAACATCTCCGAACAGCCTGCTGTCGATCTGATCATCACGACCTCACGGATGGGCGAGTTCTTTCGCGAGATCGGTCGTCCGGTCGATGCACCGCCGCCAACCGCCGAAGAAGTCGCGAATTTCGTAGCGACCGCGATGCGGTACGGCTACCACTTGGGAACTCCCGAGGAGAACGCCGCTGTCGGGATCACGATTCCGACGTTCGCGTCGTGACACGAAAGGGCGATCCCGGCTGCAGGGGTACAGCCGGGATCGCTATTTGGGTGGTATCTGTCAGCGCAAGAGGCCCGAGCGCTTCCGACCCATCAGGCCGGTGCGGCGACGTCCCATGAGCGCCGACACCAGCGCCACTCCGATCACGGCCACGACGAGCTGAACGAGCAACTCTCCCCAGTCGACGCCGGGCGTTGCGGTTGCAATGCCAATCGCCTGGGCAAGCCACGTACCGATAAGCGCGGCGACGATGCCGACCAGGATCGTGACGAGCATCCCAATGGGCTGCTTACCCGGTAGCAGCAGCCTGGCCAGTACGCCGATGACGATGCCGATGAGTATTGCGGTGATGATGCCGGTGACGGTCACGATGCCTCCAATGCCTAGTGGGGTAGGGCAGTTCGTAGATCACCCTGGTGAAAGCAGCGATACCCGGGGCCCCGGCGTAATAAACGCTCGCGTCAATCCGCGCGGACACTCGTAGGCTGGATGACGTGGACTCGGATGTGATCGATATCGACACCGCGCGGCGCCGCATCGTCGACGTCACCGACGTGGTGCGTTCCTTTTGCAGCGCACACGAGGACGGCCTGTGCAATGTCTTCGTGCCGCATGCCACCGCCGGCGTCGCGATCATCGAGACCGGCGCCGGGTCCGACCACGACCTCCTCGACACGCTCGAACGCCTGTTGCCACGCGACGATCGCTACCGTCACGCCCACGGGTCGCCGGGGCACGGAGCCGACCATGTGATGCCCGCGCTGGTGTCACCATCGGTGACGGTGCCCGTCCAGGGCGGAAAGCCGCTGCTCGGCACGTGGCAGAGCGTGGTGCTTGTCGACCTGAACAGCGACAATCCCCAGCGTAAGGTTCGGCTGAGCTTCATCGACGCCTAGCCGGCACCGGAGGTCGCGTTCGTTCGTTGGCCTTTCAGGCGCAATAACCGCGACCGGTACTGTGGTGCGGTCGAATAGTCGCAGGTAATTGCGGAACCACCCCTAGTGCGAGGAACAGTAAGAACGTGCAGACACACGAGATCAGGAAGCGTTTCCTCGATCACTTCGTGAACGCGGGCCACACCGAGGTTCCGAGTGCCTCGGTGATCCTCGACGACCCCAATCTGCTGTTCGTCAACGCCGGCATGGTGCAGTTCGTGCCGTACTTCCTCGGGCAGCGCACACCACCGTGGAACCGGGCGGTGAGCGTCCAGAAGTGCATCCGCACCCCGGACATCGACGAGGTCGGCATCACCACCAGGCACAACACTTTTTTCCAGATGGCAGGCAACTTCAGCTTCGGCGATTACTTCAAGAAGGGCGCGATCGAGTTCGCGTGGACCCTGCTGACGAATCCTGTTGCCGACGGTGGGTACGGCATGGACCCGGAAAAGATCTGGGCGACCGTGTATCTCGATGATGATGAGGCGATCGCGCTGTGGCAGGAAGTCGCCGGGCTGCCGCCCGAGCGCATCCAGCGCCGCGGCATGGCCGACAACTACTGGTCGATGGGTATCCCGGGGCCGTGCGGGCCGTCGTCGGAGATCTACTACGACCGCGGGCCCGAGTACGGCATCGAGGGCGGGCCCGAGGCCAACGAAGACCGCTACATCGAGATCTGGAATCTCGTGTTCATGCAGAACGAGCGCGGTGAGGGCACATCCAAGGAGAACTTCGAGATCCTCGGCCCGCTGCCACGCAAGAACATCGACACCGGCATGGGGGTCGAGCGGGTGGCCTGCCTGCTGCAGGGCGTCGACAACGTCTATGAGACCGATCTGCTGCGCCCGGTGATCGACCTGGTCGCCGCCGTTGCCCCGCGCGGGTACGGCATGGGCAACCACGAAGACGACGTCCGGTACCGCGTCATCGCCGACCACAGCCGTACCGCCGCGATCATCATCGGCGACGGCATCAGCCCGGGAAACGAAGGGCGCGGTTACGTCCTGCGCCGGCTCCTGCGCCGGATCGTCCGGGCCGCGAAGCTGCTGGGTGTGGAGCAGCCGATCGTGGCCGAGTTGATGACCACGGTGCGCGACGCGATGGGGCCGTCGTATCCAGAACTCGTCACCGACTTCGACCGCATCCAGCGCATCGCGGTGGCGGAGGAGACCGCGTTCAACCGGACGCTCGCGTCAGGATCCCGGCTGTTCGACGAGGCGGCCGCCACGACCAAGCGTTCGGGCAAGTCAACGATCTCCGGAACCGACGCATTCACCCTGCACGACACCTATGGATTCCCTCTCGAACTGACATTGGAGATGGCTGCCGAAGCCGACTTGAACGTCGACGAAGAGGGCTTCCGCGGTTTGATGGCCGAGCAGCGCCAGCGCGCCAAGGCCGACGCGGCTGCCCGCAAGCAGGCACACTCCGATCTCTCGGCATACCGCGAACTCGTCGACACCGGCCCTACCGAATTCACAGGATTCGACGAATTGACTTCCGAGGCAAGAATTCTCGGGATCTTCGTCGACGGCAAGCGGGTACCGGTCATCGGCCACGGAGCGCATGACGCCGGTCGCGTCGAGCTGGTTCTCGATCGCACCCCTTTCTACGCGGAGTCCGGCGGACAGATCGCCGACGAGGGCACGATCACCGGCGCGGGTGCGTCGGCGGCGGCCAAGGCCGCGGTGACAGACGTCCAGAAGATCGCCAAAACGCTGTGGGCACATCGAGTAAACGTCGAGTCCGGCGAGTTCGTGGAGGGCGACACGGTGGTCGCCGCGGTCGACCCGAAGTGGCGCCACGGTGCGACCCAGGGACACTCCGGAACCCACATGGTGCACGCCGCACTCCGGCAGGTATTGGGCCCCAACGCAGTTCAGGCCGGATCCCTGAACCGTCCCGGCTACCTGCGGTTCGACTTCAACTGGCAGGGCTCGCTGTCGGAGGATCAACGAACACAAATTGAAGAAGTCACCAACGAGGCGGTCGAAGCGAACTTCGAGGTGCACAGCTTCACCACGGATTTGGAGAAGGCCAAATCGATGGGCGCGATGGCGCTGTTCGGCGAGGCCTACCCCGACGAGGTTCGGGTCGTGGAGATCGGCGGGCCCTTCTCGCTCGAGCTCTGCGGCGGCACTCACGTGCACAGTTCCGCCCAGATCGGCCCCGTCACGATCCTTGGCGAAGCCTCCGTCGGGTCCGGCGTGCGTCGGGTGGAGGCCTACGTCGGTCTGGACTCGTTCCGGCATCTGGCCAAGGAACGCGCCCTGATGGCCGGGCTGTCGTCATCGCTGAAGGTGCCCTCGGAGGAGGTTCCGGCCCGGGTGGCCAACCTCGTCGAGCGGTTGCGGGCCGCCGAGAAGGAACTCGAGCGGATGCGGCTGGCGAACGCGCGCGCCGCGGCAGCGAATGCCGCCGCAGGCGCCGAACAGGTCGGTAAGGTCCACCTCGTGGCGCAGCGGATGGCCGGCGGAATGTCGGCGGGCGATCTGCGGACACTCGTCGGCGACATCAAGGGCAGGCTGACCAGCGAACCCGCGGTCGTCGCGTTGATCGCCGAGGGCGAGGGTGATTCTGTCCCGTACGTCGTGGCGGTCAATCCGGCCGCGCAGGACATCGGTCTGAGCGCCAATGATCTGGTGAAGCAATTGGGTGCGCCGGTGAACGGCCGCGGGGGCGGCAAGGCTGATCTGGCACAGGGCTCCGGTAAAGGTGCGGCGGGGATCGACGCGGCGTTGGCCGCGCTGCGCGCCGAGCTGGGCCGGAGCTGACCGCGTGCCGACCGAATCCGACGACCGCCTACCGGACCGGCCGGGCCCCACGCTGACGCCTCCGGATCCCGGACGGGGCCGTCGGTTGGGTATCGACGCCGGTAGCGTCCGCATCGGTGTGGCCGTCAGTGACCCCGACGGAATCCTCGCAACACCGGTGGAGACAGTGGCGCGCGACAGCCGAAAAGGGTCGGACAAACATGTGCGTCGGCTGGCGGCACTCGTCAATGAGTACGAGGCCGTCGAGGCGGTGGTCGGGTTGCCGCGGACGCTGGCCGACCGGTCTGGCTCGGCCGCCGCGGACGCAATCGGTCTCGCCGATCAATTGGCGGCACGCATCGCGCCGGTGCCGGTGCGACTGGCCGACGAGCGACTGACTACCGTTGCCGCCCAGCGCTCGTTGCGAGAGGCCGGGATTCGCGCCAAGGGGCAGCGAACGATGATCGACCAGGCTGCCGCTGTCGGCATCTTGCAGAACTGGCTGGACCAACGGCGCGCGGTGTTGGCCGCGCACGGTGACTTCAGGGACGAGGTCGGGGATGTCTGACGATTGGGGCCGCGAACGCGTCGAACCCAGCTGGCGCCAGGAACGGGTGGAACCCATGGCGGTCGGCCCACCACGGCGTCGGAGGACTCGGGCCGACCGGATGCGAGAGGCACGCGGACGGCGCAAGCGCCGGCTGGCCAGCTGGTTGGCGCTCGGCATCCTGATTGTGGTCGTCGTCGGCGTGGTGTTCCTCGGGTCGAAGCTGTGGCACAACGTGTTCGGCACGAGCAGCGACTTCACCGGCGCGGGCCTCAACGACGTGGTCATCCAGGTCCACGAAGGCGACTCGACCACCGCGATCGGTCAGACCCTTCAGGACCAGAACGTGGTGGCGACCTCGGCCGGATTCGTCGAGGCTGCACAGGGAAATGCCGCGATCTCGGCGATTCAGCCCGGCTTCTATAAGGTGCGTACCGAGATCCCGGCAGCCAATGCCGTTGAACGGCTGGCCGATCCGCAAAACCGAGTCGGCAAGCTGGTGATTCCGGAAGGGCGTCAGCTCGACGACGTCCGGGACGTCAAGACCGATGCCGTCACCGACGGCATCCTCAGCCTGATCTCCAAGGCGACATGTGTGGACCTCGACGGTGAGCGCAACTGCGTCGCAGCCGATGCGCTGAAGGAGTCGGCGAGCACGGCCGAACCGTCGGTGCTGTCGGTCCCGGAATGGGCCGTCGCTCCGGTGAACGCGATGGGCACCGACCACCGTCGGCTGGAGGGGCTGATCGCCCCGGGCTCGTGGGACATCGACCCGTCCGCGCAGCCACAGGAGATTCTCTCGACACTGATCGGCGCCAGCGCCGCCCAGTACGAGGCGGGTGGCATCCTCGACACCGCCACGGCGATGAACCTGTCGCCCTATCAGATTCTGGTCGTCGGCTCGTTGGTGCAGCGCGAAGCCACACCGGAGGACTTCGGAAAGGTCGCGCGGGTCATCTACAACCGGCTGGCCGAGAATCGCACGTTGGAATTCGACTCCACGGTGAACTATCCGCTCGACCGGATCGAAGTGGCGACCACGGATGGTGACCGCGGACAGCAGACGCCGTGGAACACCTATGTGCGGCCCGGACTTCCGGCGACGCCCATCTGTTCGCCCGGTCAGCCGGCACTTGCGGCGGCAGAGAACCCGGAGCCGGGGGACTGGCTGTACTTCGTGACCATCGACATGCAGGGCACCACCCTGTTCACCCGGGACTATCCGCAGCACCTGGCGAACATCGAACTCGCCATGCGCAACGGTGTCCTCGATTCCTCGCGGTGAGCGGTCCACGCAAGGCGGCGGTGCTCGGGTCGCCGATCGCGCATTCCCGCTCACCGCAGTTGCACCTTGCCGCTTATCGCGCGCTGGGTTTGGACGGCTGGACTTATGAGCGGATCGAGTGCACCGCTGATCAGTTGCCCACGGTGGTCGGCGATTTCGGGCCCGAGTGGGTCGGTGTGTCGGTGACGATGCCCGGCAAGTTCGCGGCACTGCGATTCGCCGACGAACCCACACAACGCGCCGCGTTGGTGGGCTCGGCCAACACATTGGTGCGATCCCCGAATGGGTGGCGTGCCGACAACACCGACATCGACGGGGTGACCGGAGCGCTGGGGCGCGCCTCCGGACACGCGGTCGTGGTCGGCTCCGGCGGAACCGCACCAGCCGTGGTGGTGGGACTTGTCGAACTCGGCGTGCAACGGATCACGGTGGTGGCGCGCAACCGGGAAAAGGTCACCGCGGTGGTGGATCTCGCCACCCGAGTGGGTGCCGACGCCAGCTGGTGCGACATCAACAGCACCGAGGTCATCGAGGTGATGTCGACTGCGGACGCCGTCGTGAATACCGTCCCGGCCGACGCCGCCGCAAATTATGCATCTGTACTGGCGACAACGCCGGTGCTGTTGGATGCGATCTACGATCCATGGCCCACGCCGCTGGCCGCGGCCGTCGAATCCGCGGGTGGGCGGGTGATCAGCGGCCTGGAGATGCTGCTCAATCAGGCGTACGCGCAAGTCGAGCAGTTCACCGGGATGCCTGCGCCAAAAGAGGTGATGAGGGAGGCGCTGGGCTGACGCTAGCCTCCAGGTATGGGGGCAGGGGTGGCCGGTGTTTGCGTGGTGGCCTGGTTGATCGTGCTCAGTTGGCACGACATCCGGGACCGGCGACTGCCGAACTGGTTGACGATCCCCGGTGCCGTGGTGGTGCTGGCGACTGCTACGACGGCGGGCCGTGGCGTGCCTGCGTTGGCAGGTTCTGCTGCGCTGTTCGCGGTCTATCTGACGATCCATCTGGTCCTGCCGGCCGCGATGGGTGCCGGTGACGTCAAGCTGGCGCTCGGTATCGGAGCATTGACCGGTTCGTTCGGCATCGACGTGTGGACGCTGGCCGCGGTGGGTGCGCCGCTGCTGACGGCGGCGGCCGCGTTGCTCCTCCGATCGGAAGTGACTGTTCCGCATGGCCCGTCGATGTGCCTGGCGGCGACTGGAGCAGTCGCGCTGGCGGTCCTGTAGGAGGACGGCTCGGCGCTGAGAACTCTAGTTCGGCGAAGGCGGCGCCACGGGTTCGTCGCCCTGGTGGCCCGGTTGGTCCGCATACGACGGGGCCGCCCCTGTGGTGGCACCGAAACTCGGCAATCCAGCTGGACGCGCGGATCTGCTGCCGCGCGAACCTTGTTCCTGACCAATAGGATCACGGCGCCGTTCGTAGTTCAGTTCGGAATAGTCAGCATGCTGTGATGAGCGCGCAGTGCGCAGCGAGTTCGTGGCACCCTGCGCACTCGCATCTGCCTGGCCGTACCCCTCGGCGTACTGATGTGATTCCGGCGATCGCGCATACTCGGTGTAGTAGTTCCGCACGGCCTGGTTGTAATAATCGACATACGCTTCATATTCCGAGGACGGCTGGTCGGGAACATCCTTGGGGGCCAACAACACTGCGGCGATCGCGGCGGCGGCTTGCAGCGCGTTGACCACGACGATCGCTGTCATCACCCAGCCGGCGCCAGAAGCCGCCACGACAGTCGACAATCCGTCCAGAAAGCCCATCGCAGCCAGCACCGCAGTGACCACCGGAAGTGCTATCTGCCGAGTCGCCACGCTGAAAACCCCACACAGGGCCGCCATTGCCGCGAATCGGACATGCCATCCCATGGCGACGCTGCCGCTGCTCATCGGGCCGAAACTCATGCAGTACGTGACCAGGCCGAGCGCAGCGACTACGATGAGAAGGGTTCTGGATAAACGACTTTCGGGGGCATTGTAAAAGTCTGGGTTGCTCGGCGGGTAGACCATGATCACTCCTGTCAGTCGACACTGTTGGCTGAGGCTTCTAGGTAGCGCATTTCCTCGTCGGTCGCGACCATCGTCACGATCGCCGAGCCCGCACGCGTACTGACCCTTACAGTGTCGTGTTCCAGTGATGTCAGCTCTAGGGCGACATCCGCATTCGGCGTCACTGGTGTGTTCGGCGGTGCGACGACCACACTGGTGACCCCGGCGCGAACGGATTGTTCCGTCACACCGTCGAAAACCTCCACCGAGTAGTTGCGGTCGGCCCCGGCCTGGATCGCCTGGCGATTGAAGTCGGCCACCCAGAGCATGTCTTGGCTTCCGACCACTTCGACCATGTCGCGCCACAGTCCGGCGCGCCTGCTGTGGACCAGCACCCGGGCCCCCAGCGCGAGTGCCCGCAGTACCGCCTGCTGGGCGAGGTGCAGCGTGCCGCAGATTTCGACGCGGTCGATCTGCGGACCGAACAGGGGCAACGCGACCGCGCGGCCCCGCTCGTCGGCGCCGATCACCTGACCACAACCAGATGCGGGCACCGACAGATCGCTCAGCGCGGTCTCCCACCGCGCATAGGCCCAGTGGTCGACAGGTCGCGGTGGCGGTGTGACTGGCAGGCTGGCCATCAGAGCCGAGAACTGCAAGCCTCGCAGATCGATCAGGCCGGGAAGGGCCGCGGGTACACCGAGTTCGCTGTCGAATCGGGCCAGGCCGCGCATCTTGATCAGGTTGCGATCGGCGTCGAGATATTGTCAAGACCTGTGGATGAGGTTGTTTCAGGCGACCTCGGTTTCGGTTGATTCGTCGCTCTCGGCGGGTGTGATGCCAACGGGCCGTTCGAGTAGCTTGCCTTTGTGGAACACCGCGCCG